>JBGQGG010000034.1:0-53279 GCA_041497335.1 Pyrinomonadaceae bacterium
ATAAATTTGTCGCCGCTGCAGTCTTACACCGATTGTGACCTCAAAGCCTGTGCCACCAAACCTCTCTGGAACCACGTTGGCTCATGATTTCTCTCAAATCGAGCTCAAAGCCGTACTTGCGACTGCTCATTATTCAACCGACGGACGCCCAAGATTCCCCGCCATATTTGACTCGAGCTGCGGCCCGTTTCACTTTTGGGACGCCGGAATCCCACTTTCGAAAACTGACCGACAACTATCATCCAATATCTTGTGGCCCGCGCAACCGATGTTGAAGTCTCGACTCAGACGCAAGGTCTAGGCCCAGGACCTCACTGCAAATCGTGAAGAAATCAGGACGAGCGCGCGTGAGTGCGATCTCACGAGCCCAAAGGAGGAAGCATGCTTTCCTTTACCAACGACATGCCCGCTGCATCGATGTAGTGACACCGCCCGCGAAAGACCGCTTGCGCGACGCGATCCTGCAGCATCATGACGGGCCCGGCGCAGTTGACGACGATCGAACATCGGCTGCAAAAGTCGTCCAACGAATGGGCATCGAGGATGTCAAGCTGCGCCGCGGACGCTCTGTTATCGAATTCCGCCGCCAGGGCCTTCCCCCTGGCTAAGTCACGTCCACCGCACTGCGGCCGTGAGTTTCCTCGCCACAACTGGTCAGGCAGCCGTCCGCGGGAGAAGCTGTGTTCATTGTGGTCTCCCTTCAGGGGACTGAATCGCGGCAATCATAGAGCAAGACCTGCGGTACGCCAATGAAGAGTTTGGAGTCTGTACTCCTGTTATCCTCGAAGAAAGTGCCTCATTCCGGAATAGTCCTTAACGAGTAGGTGCTTTTCCGCAACAGGCTAGCTCGCTCCCCACACATTCAGGCCCAAATCTACAAAACCCAATAGGAACGGTGATTGCTCTTTACATTAAAGGCCACGCAAAACTGCGTCGTGCAAGAGGACCAATGACGAACAAGGTGTTGCTCGGTGACGAGGCCATAGCGCTCGGGGCGGTGCATGCTGGGCTCACTGCAGCTTACGCCTACCCTGGTACTCCCTCGACCGAGCTGCTTGAATACCTGCTGGTCTACGCCCGCGAACACGGTGGACCACATGCCGCCTGGTGCAGCAATGAAAAGACCGCCTACGAAGAAGCGCTTGGCGTTTCCTTCGCGGGGCGGCGCGCGCTGGCCGCAATGAAGCATGTCGGTCTGAACGTTGCTGCGGATCCATTCATCAATTCTGCGCTCGTCGCGATCAGTGGCGGGCTGGTGCTGGTCGTCGCGGACGATCCGGGCATGCACAGCTCGCAGAACGAGCAGGACAGTCGCTTCTACGCCGACTTCGCGCGCATCATCTGCCTCGAACCTGCCAACCAGCAGGAGGCTTACCTAATGACGCGCGAAGCCTTCGATCTTTCTGAGCAGTTCCACATTCCGGTGATGATTCGGCTCGTAACGCGACTCGCGCATAGTCGCAGCGAGGTTCATTTGCTCGCTGCGCGTGCCGAAAATCCGATGAGCAAGCCCGCCGACTCGACAGGGTGGACGCTGCTCCCCGCGAACGCGCGCCGCCGCTGGCGCTCGCTCCTTGAACGGCAGGCTGATTTCCTCTCCTATTCCGAAACCTGTGCTCACAATGCGCTCACGCTCAATGAAAATGATCGCACGCTCGGAGTCATCACGACCGGCCTGGCGCGAAATTATTTTCTGGAGAACGTCGACGACCTTAGTGTTGCGCCCTCGTACCTGCACGTTGGCGCATATCCGCTGCCGGTCGAAAAGATCAGGCAACTCGCGGGACATGTCGAGCGAGTGCTGGTGTTGGAAGAGGGCCAACCCTTTCTCGAAAGACTGTTGCGCGGGATCGTCTCCCCGCCTGCTGAGATTCGCGGCAGACAGTCGGGTCACATCCCGCCTGACGGTGAGTTGACACCGGACATTGTGCGCGCTGCGCTCGGTCTCCCGATCCGCAAAGGGATTGCGATTTCCACCACGTTGCCTGCTCGACCGCCGCAACTCTGTGCGGGGTGTCCGCACGGCGACAGCTATCGCGCGCTGAAGACGGCAATCGAGCCATTCCCTGGCGCCGCGGTAACCGCCGACATCGGCTGTTATACGCTCGGCGCACTCGCGCCCTATGGTGCAATCCAGTCCTGCGTCTGCATGGGCGCCTCCGTCGGCATGGCGAAAGGCGCATCGGAAGCGGGCTTGCGGCCCGCGGTGGCTGTGATCGGTGACAGCACCTTCCTGCACTCGGGCGTCACGGCCTTGATGGACGCGGTCGCGGCCGACACCGACATGACCCTCATCATCCTCGACAACGAGACCATCGCGATGACGGGTGGCCAGCCTACCATTTTGCCTTCGTCGCGTCTCGAGAAATTGATTGTCGCGCTCGGCGTCCGGCCCGAACACTTTCACGTGCTCAACGCCCATCCAAAACACGAAAGCAGAAACGCGGAGATCATTCGCCCCGAGATTGAGCACAAAGGACTGTCGGTCATCGTCATGGTGCGTGAGTGCGTTGAAACGGCGCGGAAGAAGCGGAAGGTAAAGACGCCGGCAACCGCGTCGGTGGCAACAGCAGCCGAGGTGCAAATATGAAATACGACATCATCGTGGCCGGCGTCGGAGGCCAGGGCACGCTGTCTGTTTCAAGTATCATCGCGTCTGCGGCCATGAGCGAAGGACTCTCGGTCAAGCAGTCCGAGGTTCATGGCATGTCCCAGCGCGGTGGCGGAGTAGTCACCAACCTCAGACTGTCTGACAAACCCATCGCCAGCGATCTCATAGCGCGCGGCTCCGCTTCAATGATCCTGAGCATCGAGCCGCTCGAAGGACTGCGATATTTGCCTTACCTCTCGCCGGACGGAACATTGGTCAGCTCGACTAACCCCGTAGTTAACATCCCGGACTACCCCGAACTTGAGGCACTGCTGCAAACAATTCGCGAACTACCGCACAGCGTCCTCGTCGACGGCGAAAAAATTGCGCGCCGCTCGGGTTCGATTCGCGCGACCAACATGGTCATGGTCGGCGCGGCATCGCGACTGCTGCCTATCAAACCAGAGAACATCGAACACTTCATTCAGAAAAGTTTTGGCGGCAAAGGCGAGCGCGTAGTCGAAACCAACATCAAGGCCTTCCGCGCCGGACGAGAGGCGGCCAACCTTGTTTGATGAAAAGAGGATTGCCCGAATCCTGAGTGCGGCGTACGAGCGGCGCGACTGCATCCTGCTCGAAACTGATGGGTTCGAAATCCTCAAGGCGCTGGGCTTCAAGACGTGCCCTGCCAGGTTCGTCCGCAATGCGCAGGAGGCCCGTAGCGCCGATTGGAACTCATTCAGCGGCGACAAAGTCGTCGTCAAGGTCGTCTCGCCGGAGATTCTGCACAAAAGCGATTTCGGCGGGGTCGCGATCGTCGCGAATGAGCGCGAAGCGATTGCTTTGACTATCGAAGCGATGGCCGAAAGCCTGTGCGAAAAGAATCTGGCCGGTTTCACTGTCAACCAGTTCGTCACTTACGACGCCGCGCTCGGAGGAGAACTCCTGCTGGGTCTGCGCCGCACGGACGACTTTGGTCCCGTCGTCACCGTAGGCGCAGGCGGCGTCTATACAGAGTTCCTGGCGGAGAATTTCAAGCCGGGTCGCGACGTGGCTATCCTCTCATGCGAACTAACCGAGTCAGTACCGGGAGCGGTAGCGAACGAGTCAGTACCGGGAGCGGTAGCGACCGGGTCAAACACGCAACAGAAAATTGACACGAGCCTTCACGGCGACGACAGAGTTCATTCTGCCTTAAGCGATGTCGCAATCACCCGGCTTATTACCAACCCGCCCAGAGGGCAGAAGCCACGTCTGCGTCTGGACCAGATCGTCGCAGCGACGAATCGACTCCTTTGGCTCGGGCGCGAGTTCGGACACCTAATCAGCGAATTTGAAATCAATCCGCTTGTCATCGCCGATGGCGAATTGATCGCGCTTGACGTGCTTGTAAAGCTTGGTCACGCTCCGGAAGTCTCCGGCGCCATGCGTCCCGTTGAGAAGATCAAACACCTGCTTGAGCCGCGTTCGGCCGCCGTCATCGGCGTTTCGGAAAAACTCAATCCCGGCCATGTGATTGTCAACAATCTTCTGCGCGAAGGGTTCGACCGCACGCGGCTCTACATCGTAAAGCCCGGAACGGAGAGTCTGGAAGGTTGCCGTTGTTACTCGGACATAGCATCGCTGCCCGAGCGAGTTGACCTCTTAGTTGTCAGTGTTGCGGCAGGCCAGGTACCGGAAACCGTCGCGCAGGTCATCGAGACGCGCAAGGCTGAGAGCATCGTGGTGATTCCCGGCGGGCTGGAGGAAAAAAGCGGCGGCGAATTGCTCGCTTCACGAATGCATGCAGCGCTCGCCGCATCCCGTGAGGCCGATTGGCGTGGGCCGGTTATCAATGGGGGCAACTGTCTCGGCATACGTTCGCGCCCGGGACGCTGTGACACGATGTTCATCCCGCAACATAAGCTGTCTACCTCGAATGGCACGGGCGTCCCGCCCGTGGAAAAACGCGCAGGATGCGCGTGCCACACTTCGCCCGTCGCGCTGATCTCGCAGAGTGGGGCCTTTGGCCTCGCAAAAGCGGATAGACTCGCGGGCATCAATCCGAAATACAACATCACGCTGGGAAATCAGATGGACCTGACCGTGGGCGATTACCTGACTTATCTGAAAGATGATGTTGAGGTCGAGGTGTTCGCCGTTTACGTGGAAGGGTTTGCGCCGCTTGACGGTGTCAAGTTCCTGAAGGCCGCCGAAGAGATCTCTGCTCGGGGTAAGACGGTCGTGCTCTACCGCGCGGGCCGCACGCCCGCGGGCGCAAAAGCATCTGCAAGCCACACTGCTTCTATCGCGGGCGACTACGCGGTCACGCGCGCTCTGGCCCGGCACGCCGGCGTGGTGGTAGCCGAAAGCCTCGCCGACTTCGAAGACCTGACGCGGCTCTTCGCGTTTTTGCTGGGCAAGAAGGTTGCGGGCAGGCGCCTCGGCGCAATTTCCAACGCCGGCTTCGAGTGCGTCGCCTTCGCCGACAACCTCCGCAACTTCACCCTACCAACATTCGGCGAACGAACCACGCACCGTCTGCGAGCGGTCTTCGAGCGCTGCCGCATTGACCTGGTCGTTGACGCTCATAACCCACTCGACCTGACACCGATGGCGGACGACGCCGCATACGAGCAGGCCGTCCGTGCAGTCATGGCAGACGAGAATGTTGATGTAGGAATTGTGGGCTGTGTCCCGATGACGCCCGCCTTGAACACACTCTCGCGCGGCGAGTGCCACCATGAAGATATTGATCGCGAAGACTCAGTCGTGCAGCGGCTGTTGCGTCTGAATGATGAAATCGCGAAACCTTGGGTAGCCGTCGTCGATGCAGGTATCCTCTACGACCCCATCGCCGCCCGGCTCGAAGGTGCGGGCATCCCAACCTTCAGGACAGCTGATCGAGCGCTGCGTCTTTTTGATATCTTCTGCGAAGCGAAGACCGCAGCTTATCCCGCTGGTCAAATGCTTCTTGAGCCACGTGATGCATAATGCTGCGTTTGGCGATATTATTGAGCAGTTTTGATAGATACTTGGTATACGTTGGCCGTCGCTTCAGCCACTTCATAGCCACGAGCTTCAGCTAGAGAGGAGAACTTAATAATGTCAGACTCACCTGCTAAAAATCTCGTCCGTAAATGGGAAAAAGACGCACCGCTAATAAAGGGAACCCTTGCGTTGCTTCCAGAAATGACTGGCTTGGCTACATGCACGGGATTAGTGTCGGTTTCTAGTTGGGGTAAATCAATCACAGTTACGTCCGAATCAGCAACACTCATCATTACCCTTGAGGATGGCGTAGATGTTGCCTGTTCGGATGTTTCAGATGGCTCGTCATCCTTGACCGTAACTAGACCGGATGTCTGGGAATGCTCTTTTGTTGAGGTTGCATCTTGAGCCTTCACATCATGTCTCCTGTAAATAAACACTTCGCTGGCTTTGCGCAATGGATTTGGGACAAGCGAGTAAACAACAAGGCGATTCTTCCTTCCGTCCTTACCGAATGGAATAAGGATGAATCTCTTCCTCAACCAGCACTATCCGACTACGCAGCCCTATCTCTTCTCCTTTGGCTTGAAGAGGCAAAGTTAATGTTTCCCGTTGTTACCCCGGAAGGAACTGCATACTCAGTAAACCATCTCAAAGAACGCGAATGGATAGACGCGATTACAGAGTTAAAGAAACCCGTTTGGCTTCGCTCTAGTTTTCTAAAAAGAATCAAGAAGATTCTCGCGTGGATAGTTCTTCTTGCCGCTTCAGTATTCTTAGCGGATATGCTCCACGATTTTTACAAGACTAAAATCCGTTCCCGTGTATTCCAGGTAAGTAATATCGGAGATAGTCAAAACCAAGGTAAGTAGAATGAGGCGCCAAATAAATCCATAAAGACTATCAACGGGGAACAAGGTTAACGCACGGACGCCGCCCAACAAGGTCGTTGAAGCTTCACCCGGTTCAGTCGTTGTGGCTGCGACATCTTGAGTGTCTGCCCCAGACGCTATAGGGTGAACCTTAACTCCCGCCGTTCGGAAAACCCGCAACCGGGGTCAGGCTTGCGATTTTGCGATTCTAGAGCGGCGGCTCCGAGATCATTCAACAATACAACAGTGGTGAGTGACAGAGAATCGCAAATCGCAAGCCTGACCCCAGTCTCCGTGACCCGCGCATCCTCCGGGGTGAGTCACGGGCGAGGCGCTCCGTGCCACTCTTCTATCTTGGACGGCCGTTGCGTAAGGCACTTCCAACAGGAAGAATTTTGGCGACTTCGGGCGGCAGTTGGATGGGAACGAAATACTTCGCAGGATAGAGATAATCTTCACCTGTTTCATCGATCACGCGAACGTAATCATTAGCCGCAGCGGGCTCGTCCGGCAGCACAGCGTAGAGCTTGCGCACCTCGAGAGACTCCGGATAGCCGCCGTTGTCAACGCAGAAAACATATGAATCGACTGAATCTGGTGCCTGCATAACCCTTAGCCGAGATACTCCTTAATCTTCAGTTTCTTGCGGCCTATGCCATTTGCTTCATACCAGTGGAGCTCGACGTGCTGAATTCTTCAAAAAGCACGGTTGGTTTGGGAACCGAGAGGTCGGGTTCGTGAACAATAATTCCCAATCTACTCGTAATGATACTTGCACGAGGCAATGATGAGTTGGTCGTCAGTAACCTTATAGACCAGCCGGTGCTCGTTTGTGATCCGGCGTGACCAATACCCTGAGAGTTCGCGCTTAAGTGGCTCCGGTTTGCCGATTCCGGCGAATGGAGTCCTGGCCGTCTCGGCAATGAGACGCGTTAGGCGTTCAAAGGTCTTCTTATCTCTCAGTGCCCATTCGTTCCGATTGATCAAATGCCGATTGGTGGAAGGCAATCGACCTCATTGAAACTGTTCCTGATCAGGAGTGACGAGATTGCGATTCTGCCCTACATCAGCGACTGCCTCGATCAATTGGGAGCGGTTCGCGGGCGAGCGTAGGAGGTAAGCAGTTTCGTCACGCTCAGAAACAACGATCTCAATTTCCTTGTGCTTGAAAGATGCTTTCAGTCCTTCCAGGAAATCTTCGTTTAGATCGTCGGCGTTCAGTTGATAAATAGTTTCCATAAGCTCTCCCGTCTGCACCACGGATTATAACTCACTTTGAGGCACTCTCAACATCTCATCGGGTTGGGACGGAACAGGAGCGGACCGCCCGTGTCGGGTGGCAGCTTCCGCCAGCGTCCGGCGCCAAACACCTTACGCAAACGGGCTATCTCGCGTATCCGGCTGCCGACGGCGATTGGTTTGATCTGTTCGATTGTGCCAATGATCTCGAAATCTTCGCTGGTTGGTAGATTCATCGGGAGCCTGAAGGAATTCTAGCAGCAAAGTCTAGTAATGATTCTTGCTACTAATCCCTGATCAGGATTCAACCGATCATGAAGCCAGTACCACCTGCGCTAGCGAGTGATTACCACCAAAACCAGGGGGTCAGGCCTGATTCTGCGATTCTCAATAATCCGGTGTTCCGAACTCCTCGGCATGACGTGTAATTGATCTTTGCGGTTGATGAATGCAAATGCTGGCCGAGGAAATCTTATCGCCGTTTAGCGTCAAGCAAGATCGCAGAATCGCATCAGGCCTGACGCCGATTTCTAATTTCAGGTCTTGCCAAAGGTTGACGCGTACGAGGGCGGATGGTGAGTCGGGCGAAACGTTGGTTGGCTATAGCTTGATGAACGACGACTGGAGTAAACTCTGAGTCATGGAAAGAAACCTCAAAGAAGTCTTTCAAGAGGCAGCGCAATTGCCTGAACGCGATCGAGCTACGCTGGCGGGATTGCTGATCGAAACGCTTGACCCCGTTTCCGAGCCGGACGTCGAAGCAGCCTGGTCTGAAGAGATCAAGCGACGCTTAGCCGAGATCGACGCAGGCACAGTGGAATTGATCCCATGGGAAGAAGTTCGAGCGGAATTGTTCGGCCAGCCCGAATGAGAGTTAGGCTTCACCCTGAGGCTCGCGCCGAACTTCGCGATGCGCGCAAGTGGTATTACGAGCGCAGCCCATTGAGTGCCACAGCATTCGCGCATGCCATTGACAACGCCGTCTCCAGAATTAGGGAATCTCCAAACAGCTTTGTGTCGGCAGACCACGACACACGCAAGTTCGTTCTTCGGCGATTTCCTTTCAACCTATTCTACCGCCCTGACGAGGCCGAGATCGTGATCGTTGCCGTGGCCCATCAAAAGCGACGTCCAGGTTATTGGTCTAGTCGAGTGACACTGTGAAAAGCGCCAAGCTTGCATTTGGAAAACCCGAAACCGGGGTCAGGTCTGCGACTCTGCGATTTTCAGTAATCAGTGTTCCGAACTGCTCGGCATGACGTGTAATTGATCTCTTGCGGTTGATGAATGCAAGTGCTGGCCGACGAAATCCCAATCGCCGCTTAGCGGCAAGCAAGATCGCAGAATCGCATCAGGCCTGACCCCGAACTTGTTGACAGCAACGGCTGTCAGCCAGTTCGCTGTCGCCCACTTCGTGGGCTCAGTGCCTTGCGCATCCTTGCCCTGGGGTTTCGCTGCGCTCCACCCCATGCTTTAAGTCACGGGCAATGGAGTCAGTACCACCCGCGTGAGCGGGTGGATCATAGACTGAACCCGCCGATTGACCTATGGGCCCACCCGCTTACGCAGGTGGTACTGACCTCATTACTCGATTCGACGCACCACAGACTGTTCAGTTTGTCGTTTCAAGTTGAGCAGCTAAAAGCGGTCGACAAACTTAAAAAAGTAATCCGCTTCGTTTCTTTGATCGTCTCCGCTCACTTGATCCGGTAACCGAGAATCTCGTTATTGAATATCCAGGCCACCACGGCGCCGACGCGTATATCAAGGTAGGGGTAGGCCTCACGCTTGACGGCAGCGGAACCCTGCTCATCCAGGCGCTCGGGCCGGCGTGACATTATCGAGAAGCGTTCGCGCCAGCGCTCGAAGTTCTGCGGGCGCAGATCAACCCAACCTTTCGTGGCCCACTTGTCCACGCCCTCCGCGGTGAGCTTGACGCTGTTCGCTCCGGGAATTTCGGGGATGCGTATGTAGGGTCCGCGGATCAATCCTTCGCCATCGGGAGTGAGGATGGGCAAGCCGACCGAGTTGATTGTGTGCCGGAGGTTGGAATCGCGCTCCAGCAGCGAGAAGATTTCGGACGCTAGTGCCTGAGGCGTCTGGGCCAGGACGTTGCTCAAAGTGCCAAAGCGCGTTTTCAAGAGATGAGCTTCCCAGAGAAGTTTTCCGATCTCGGGTGGTCCCAGCCAACCGAGCGCCACTGAAGGCGAGTCGCCCTCACTCGCGTACTGGCGTTCCAGATCGTCGGCCCGTTCCAGCGCCAGATGTCTCAGGTTGCCGGCCCGATATGTCGGGTTCATAACGGTGCTGTCGACGGCGGCGATGACGTCATAGCCGGTGTTGCTCCCTTTGATCTCGAGCACCGCCTGACGCGCAATCTCTTCGGGGGTGATGAATTCCATTTGGCCCATGTGGGTAATGGTTTCGAACTCACCCTTGGTGAAAAGTCCGTTCTCGCCCGTGTCCACCACGACCATGCGCATCGGCGCCAGGCGCTCGTATGCATCCTCACTCTCGCGTAACTCAAGCGTCTCGCCCAAAGGCTCGCGGCGGCTGGCGAACAGGTGCAGTGGTCCGCCCTGTTTGGCGCGCTCGCAGATGATCATGCGACTGATGTTGCTGTATCCCACCATCGCCGCCGGCTTTAATTCCTTGACGATCGGCCCCTCGGGCGTGCGGGCCATCAGGAACATCAGTCCGGTGTGCGCAAAAGCGAGGGCCGTCTTCGTCATCAGTCGCGCTGAAGGCTTGTCCTCAGAATGCGTGTAAGGAATGTTAAGCCCCATGCCGCCCGTGCCCGTCGTGCCGATCTTAAGATAGAGCCGAGTTCCCGCTTCAGTCATCGCGCGCTGCATAATGAGGACGTGGCGAATAAGCTGCGGAATGGATTGCGAGATTAAGAGCGCTTCCAAATCTCTGCCGGCCAGCGCGCTCAGGTGCGCGGACTCCGCCGGATCAAATGGCTCGCGCCCGTCGATTTTGTTTTTGAGTGCGTCGAAACTGCCTTTGGCAATTTCAGAGGCCGTGTAGACATCCTGATAACTGATGGCCGTCGCAGTGTTGACGCTGTCGACAACAACGTCTGGTTTGTGTTCGAGAATGAGTTGCGCGAGTTGCGAGCGAGAGTAAGCCGCTTCGAAGTCATGGAACACATCGTCAAACAGCGCCGCGCGCGATTCGACGGACTCCATCAACTGTGATCTTGTGAGCCGGCGATGCTCATCGTCGACGTTCCACTCAGCACGGACAAACACGTCGCCGCCAAAACCGACGAACGCAACCCCGGGAAACTCAGTCCGGCAGTGCTCGATGATCTCCTCAACCTCGGACAGTTCGCGCGAGCAAATGACCACCGCGCGGGGGCGCAACTTGCGGGCAATCGCGTGCACGACCTGCGCGCCAATCATCCCGCCGCCGCCCAGGATTAGATAAGATTCACCTCGGTTCATTATGAGAGTTACTGGCCGGAAGTTGCGCCGGGGAATAACAATCAGTGGTGTCCTGATTTGACGGCGTTTAGAGTACCAACTTCAGTTGGGTCTTTTCTCGCTTAACAAAAACCCGACTAAAGTCGGTACTCTGAACACCGCTTATCAAAGTAGGACACTACCCAACAATCGCCTCACGATCTGTCTCTATACCAGGCAGATGATTAGGTGCAGATCCTCAATTGCCGCCGTCGCGTTCGCGCTCAATGGGAATAGTCCGGCGCGTGCAGTACGTCGGTTTCATCCGGCAAACTGTAGACATCAATTGCGGCCAGCGGGCTAGTGTTCCGAGCGGCGCGGACGAGGCTGCGGCAATATGGGCAATAGCAGGGCTCCGCGTCGATGATTGTTTGCCGGGTCGATTCGATTTTGCCGGTCGCCTCCGTCTCGCACGTTGCACCGGGAACCGGCACGGTCCCGGGCAGCATATTCGTCCTTTGACTTGTCGAACCCATTTGATCTCCTTGCGATGATTGCGGTCTATCTTGGTATTAGCGTGAGCCGCCGCAGATTCGGATCACTCCGCAAATTGCTGGAGCAACAATTGTGCCTGTCGCGGCGTTTTGTTCTGGTGTTTTTGGAGCGCTTTCTCCTTGCATTTTCCAGTCTGGCGCCGTTGTGAAGCAAATCGACCCAGCGAAGGTCCGCAATTTCACGCAGTTCAGCGCGGAATTTTGCGATGCGAACCGCTCAGCAGATGCGTGGGAGTTGCTCGCCGCTAAGCAGATCGACAACACGACTCCCTCTTATGGGATCTAATCTATCGACAGAGGTCGTAACCGTATGAGATTCTATTTCCGCACGCTGTTCCTCAGATTTATGATCCAGCGGTCGTGAAAAGTGGAAGACTCTGCAGGCTGGGACCGAGGGTTGACATCCGCGAATTAGTCCTGGGGTCGGGCTGGAGTTTACTTTGGTGGCAAGCCAACCAGTTCGCGAAATTCGTTATCGTCATAGAAGACCTCGAGATAGTCCTCGTTTGGTTGCCTATGCGGATCGTTTGGATCCAGCAGCATCCTCAAGCTCTCTTTCGTATAAGAGTTGATATTAATCGCAGTTCTGGCCGCGTCAAGGGCGTTCTGGCGGATAGTCGCAGAATCTATAGAATGGTCGTCATGATCTCTTAACCACTTGTACTGCTGGCCATAAGCCGCAGCCAGCGACACCCATACAAAGCCCTCATCAGGATTGGACTGGTCGGCCGTATACTCTTTGCCGTACTTGATGGCATTCGTGAAACCCTCCGGCGGGTCCATGTGTGTGCAAGTATAGGTGAGCACCCTGTACAGAAGCGCTTTGGTCGCCTTGTCCGTTTGCGGAGTCTGCCGTTTGTAGGCATCCAGGAGTTGCTCTTTGACAACTTCAATCGGACTCCCCGCTCGAAGCAGCGCAACGGTGTAGTCTACTCTGAGGTTAATGTCGCTCGGATCCAGAGTGATTGCTTTGCTGAATCCAGTGATCGCCTGTGCAAGGTTTCCCTCAGAGAACTGCGCCTTGGCCCACGCATAGATGTATTAGGCCCTCGTGTTCTTTGATTGAAACAACTGACTAACTGGCGACCGTAGAGGCTCGGGAGTAGCTAGTCTTCATTAGCGGACTAGCGGAAAACGGGCGCACGATACTTCAGCTGTATAGCGAAAGTCAATAGTTTTTCCCTGTAGTTTTTCCCTGTAACCTTTCGGGTACCTCTGGATCCGACGAGCGCCAAAAAAGTTGTTCCGAGGCGCTCAGGCGTGTAACATCGGCTCGTGCGGACAGTCCTTCTGATAATGGTGCTGACTTTTACTCTCGGCCTCAAGATGTGTGGACGCGCACAAGTCAACGCCCTCAGCGGCAGCTCACTGAGCCAAACGACCTCAGCTTCTTCGATCGCGAAGACCAAACCCGACTTCGATACGCAGATCAAGCCCATCTTTCAGGCTCGATGTCAGCCCTGCCATTTTCCGGGAGGCAAAGTCTACGATCACCTCCCGTTTGACCGGCCAGAGACAATCACCAGGCTCGGCGAGAAACTGTTTACCCGGATCAAAGACAAAGAAGAACAACGCCTGATCCGCGAATTTCTCTCCCAACCTTGACTCCAAAAAAAATAGGGCATTGAATGCGAAGACAGTGCTGCGCTTGTCTTAGCGTCTTGGCGCCTTGGCGTGAAGCTATCTCTCGCCGGGACGCAAAGTCGCAAAGACCTGTTGTTGCAATGTCAAGAGAATGCCGTGCGGATCGAAGAGAATCTTCATTCCGTTGCCAACAACCCCGTGTGTTCCGGAATCAACAGGGATGTCGGCCCAGTCAGGAAGCGCGAAACTGTATTCAACTTCCAGATTGTCACGATAGAAGACGCGAAGGGACTTTGCCCTGCCCCAGTCTTCGACCTTGCACTCAGTCACTGAGCCAAACGTTGACGCCCATGACGGGTCATCGAGGTATGGTGTTGGCTTGCTGGTGAGAACAATCAAGTCAACGTCCGAGTCTTCGTTGGCGGCATCACGAGCGTGCGAGCCGACCAGCGCGGCAGCCTCAATGTTCGGCTGTGCCCTTACCCACCGACAGAATTTGTCGACGAAGGCTTTGACGTTCGCGCGAACACTGTCGACCGGTTTCTCTCGCAGAGTTGGTCAGGTCCTTTCACGCGATCTGCTAAGCACGGCCATTAGCGAAGCAACGATGAACGGAACGCTGTTGTAGAGCGGACTTATCCAGGGCAAGTGTCCCGCGAAATAATCACACCAGTGAATCGCCGCGAGCAGAAAAGTTAGCACCATCAGGAAGTAATGCACGGCTCTTCTGCGTTCATAGTTAAAGATGCACCAGAAGGCCATCAGTCCGATGAAAATCGCCGCGGCCCCCTGCTCTCTCAGGATGTGCGCGAAGCGGAACGACTGCGTCGCACCAGACTCCAGCACTGCCGGAAACAGCACGGCCGCCGCTCCATACAGGACTGCACCTGCTCCAAACAAACCGTAGATGATTGAGTTTATTCTTTTCATCTCATTAATCGGGCTAACGCTGCATTTTTGAAACCTCGAAGCGGTTACTCTGAAGAATCTTTAGATCCGGCTATCCGGTCCGCGATCGATATAGTCGCCAAGAAAAACCAAAGTATCTCCGACGTTTAGTTCGGAAATCAGATGGGCGAGTAGACTGTCGAGAGCGCGTACGTTTCCGTGTATGTCTCCAACAGCGATCGTTGCCATGAATGTTCTACCTGAGTCGCTCCGTCTGCTTACTTCCCGGCAATCTTTGCAGTCCAACGAACCACATCAAAATCGCGATCACGGAGGGAGTTCAAGCCCTAACGTGAATACAAACTCACAATCCTCTCGATCGCCCGTCGACACACCGCGCAAAAATGGTCCGAGCGGGTGAACATGATGCAGTCGACTTCGGGCCGGTAATAACCCTTCGCTTCGTAGATCGAGCCTTCGAAAGCGCCGACGCGGCCGTAGTATTTTTCTTTCCGGAACACCGCCTGTTCGTGCTGTAACTCTTCGCGGAAGAGTGCCTCCATCACGCTTTCCGGCAGCTTCTGTTTACGAATCTCAGCGCGCCGCTTTTGAATCTCGCGCGAGTAGTTTTCAAACTCTTCTTTGTTCCAGGGCGTTGGTGTGGGCGTTTCAGAAGTGACGAGATCCTTCCATTTAAGCGTGGCACGCGCATCCTGCGCGTGTTTGGGATCCACGGGCGGGACGCCCGTGCCACCGAGCAAGGCTGTCGCGTTTGGCTCCCACGGTTCGACGCGTTCGGTCGCGGGCGCGTACGCAACTGAAGACGTGTAGTATTCATCCGCGAGTCCGGCGAAGTGATGACCGAACTCGTGCACGAAAACATAATTCGCAAACGCGTTATCCACCGCCACCGTGCTGTAAAGATTGAAAATTCCGCCGCCGCCATAGGTGCGATTATTGGCGAGAATCTCGATGAATTCGTAGGGGGCGAACTGCGCGACCTTGCGCAGCGCGTGGTTGTCGAATGAGAGTACATATCTCTCAGAACCGAACGCATCGTAAGTCGCGAGCGAGTCGCGATAGACGCCGGTCGATGGCCTCGAGATTCCCGACTGGGCAGCCGGCGGACAAAGACCCCACACGTTAAAGTCCGAGGCGTGCTCTTTGAAGGGCGAAGTCGCAAACAGTATCGCCACCAGACGGTGGCCGTCTGCTTCGAACTTCTTCGTCTCAGCCCTGGTGTAGCCGTCACCGAGCAAGAGCAGATCGACCTTTGTCGCCGGGTCACCCATCCTTTGAATCGGGATCAAACGCGCGGGCGCAGCGCCTTTGGAACGATCGATGAACATATCTTTTGGATCAATTGCGGTCGTCCACAGGTCGCGCCAGTTGTTCTGGGCGTCGCGCTTTTTCAAGACGATGTCTACGGCAGCATCAGGCGCTGGAAAGCGCAGCGATTCGCTGAACGTGCGCATGATTGATTTCGCTTCGTCCGTCGTTTCCCACTCGCCATAGACAGACGCGAACCCGCGCGAATAAAGCACACCTTTCGTCTTCTGGTCACGAACTTCGAAAAAGTACTTGCCGAGATTCGTTTCATCGATGTTCTTGTTCAGGTCACCTGGCCAGGGCAACGGTTCAATCACGACTCGATCAACGCTGAACAGCTCCTGCTTCGCGTCGCCGGTATGGTAGTAGTCGAGCCGCATAGTGGCTGGTGCAGCTTGCGTTGCGACTGACAGCAAGAGAAGTGCTAAAGCCGAAAGGATGTTCTTGATCATGAATGAGATTGTAGCCGAAATCAGCACCGGCGAGGAGTTGGAGCAAGAAAAACCAGGCGTTGGATGTCATTAGCACCTGGCTTTATTAGTCTATCGGAAAAACCAGTCTCTGTGGTTCTCTGTGTAACCTCCGTGCCTCTGTGGTGAATGTTTTTCATAGTAATTTTCACCACAGAGACACAGAGATCACACAGAGTTTGCACAGAGAAATTACTTCTTCCGCCAAACTCCTAAAGCCAAGTGCTAATGAGATCGCTTTTCTTAATACGATAGTTACTATCTTACGCCGCAAAGAACTGCTCGAGTATTTTTTCGATATCGGTCAGAGATTGATATTCCCGAACAGTCGCTCGATCGCTGCCGGCAACTAATGCGGAGAGAGTCCGGCCGGCGTCCGGTCGAAAGAGACACAGGACCCGTATGCCCCATTCGGTCGCCTTGCCAATTTCAAAACCGACGCCCAGGCTCGGCGTCGTCACTTCAGCGACCAGACAGTCTGCCTCTTTCAGCCACGCCAGATCCCGATCATGAATTGCGCGATCGTCGGTCGATTCGCCGAACGAAGTTAATTGCTCGTCGGCGACATGCTCAGTGAGAACCGTGCCATATGCTTTCAGCATTTCGACCAGTTCGAGATAAAGCGCAACATCTTCCCGCCCGCCACGAATCGCACCCGCAAAATAAATCTTCATTTCAGACGCCACCCGCGATCGGTCTATCTCACAATCATCCACGTAAACACATAAGCCTGTAGTAAAACCAGAATGCCTACCAGCGTCGCCAATGCCAGGCTATGAAAGAAAACGTAGCGCAGGATGTCGCCTTCGTGCCCATACCAGCGCGTCGCGGTGCTGGCCACGACGATCGATTGCGCGTCGATCATCTTTCCCATTACGCCTCCGGAGCTATTGGCCGCGCCCATCAAGATCGGACTGAGCCCCAGTTGCGTGGCGGTTATCTTTTGCAGACTGCCGAAAAGAACGTTTGAAGAAGTGTCAGAGCCGGTCAACGCTACGCCCAGCCAACCCAGCATCGTGCCGAAGAACGGATAGAACCAACCGGTTTTTGCGAACGCCAGACCGAGAGTCGCGTCCATGCCTGAGTACCGGGTGGTAAACCCGATCGCCATCATCGCGGCGATAGTCATGAGCGAATAGCGCACCAACTTCAACGTCTTCCAATAGACGCGCAGCAGTCCGCGGATCGAATAACCCATGGCAAGGCCTGCGATGATCGAAGCCAGCAGGATCCCGCTGCCTGAGGCCGACAGGAAGTTGAAATTGAAGACTGCATTCTCTGCCGCTGGTTTTGCAACTACCGGCGGCACGCGCAGGACGAGCTTGTCAAGGCCGTGAATGGGAATCTTGGGAGCGGAAATTCCATCGAGGAATGATTTCGTTTGCGGCAACCCCCAGACGAAGACAACGACGCTGAGAATTATCCAGGGCAGCCAGGCTTGGAACATTTCGGATTTCGAATTTCGGATTGCGGATTTGCTGGAAGACACAGGATTCGTTTCATCCGTCAGGCCCTCCTCGTCATTCAGGTCTGTCTGAGCCTCAGTGTCTGGATCAGTTTCACCGGGAAATCGCCAGATGCGTTTCGGTTGCCAGAACCTCAAGAACAGCGCCAGCGACGCGATGGAAACGATCGCGGCGACGACGTCGACCAACCATGGGCCATGGAAGTTGGACACGAGGAACTGCGGAATTGCGAAGCACACGCCGGCGACCAGAATAGCAGGCCAAATTTCCAGCATGCCCCGGAAACCTGCAAACGCCCAAATCAACCAGAACGGAACGATCAGTGAAAAGAACGGAAGCTGGCGCCCAACCATAGCGCTCAATTGTTTCAGGTCAAGTCCGGTCACACCCTGAAGCCCGATCATCGGCGCGCCCAAAGCTCCAAAAGCGACCGGCGCTGTGTTGGCAATCAGGGACAAACCCGATGCCGACAATGGCGTAAATCCGAGGCCGATCAAAATCGCTCCGGTTACGGCCACCGGAGTACCAAATCCACACGCACCCTCAATAAAGGCCCCAAAGCTAAACGCGACCAACAGCAATTGCAACCGGCGATCCTGAGTAAGTCCCGTAATGCTGTGGCGCAAGCGTTCGAAGAGTCCGCACTCGTTCGTCAATTGGTAAAGAAAGATCACGTTGAGGACGATCCAGCCGATGGGAAAGAGCCCATACGCCGCGCCGTAGGCGGCGCTGCCCAGGATCATTGCGCTGGGCATGCGGAACACCGTGACCGCGACCAACAAAGAAGTGGCCAGCCCGAGCACGGCCGCGTAGTGTGCTTTGATCCGGAATACGCCGAGACTTCCGAGCAGAACCAGGATCGGCAGGGCCGCTAGTGCGGTCGAGAGCACCACGTTGCCCAACGGATCGTAGATTTGTGACCAGGTCATGTGCGAAATAACTCGATCTTCGGAACAGCTGGGTGGTTATTTATCACGGCATGCTCGATACGCCAACTGAATTCGACTGATGACGCACCCGTACCGCAGGTGTTACTGACCAAGTTCATGGTCGCGCTACCGGCTGTTGTCTCAATGGCTGTTGTCTCAATTGACACGAACAGCGGGTCGGAGTAAAACTCGCTCAAATTCTGAACGTGTTGTTGCGGGCATGCACGGACACTTCATCCACCGGATCGACCCCATCATTTGTCGGGTCGCGGGCTTTTATCTCTGGTTCTATGGCCTGAGCTACTCGCTTGGATTTCTGTCCGTTTACTTCTGGTTCAAGCGGAGGCGCCGGCGTCTCGGTCTTTCACTTAGTGACGTTTACAGTTTGTCGATTTGTTTCGCCGCCGGTCTGTTAATTGGCGGGCGATTGATTGAGGTTATCTTTTACGAATGGCCTTACTATCGAAATCATCCGTCTCAAATTACTTCCTTTTGGCTCGGAGGCATGAGCACCCATGGCGTCTTGCTTGGCGCTGTGGCTGGCATCTGGGTGTTTTGTTGGTCCAGCGGAAAAAGATTTCTGACCATCGCTGAGGAGTTGGCCCTCCCCGGCATTTATCTTATGGCTATGGGACGGATCGGAAACTTCATCGACGGACAGATTGTTGGTCGAGTCACGGATGTTTGGTGGGCTGTTCAGTTTCCGGATGCGCCTGGCTTTCGGCATCCCGTTGTCTTGTATGATGGCGCGAAGAATTTTTTCGTCCTGGGACTCTTATTAATCATTGGAAGAACGAATCCGCCGCCAGGCATACTGGGAGCACACTTCATTTTCTGGTACGGGTTCCTGCGAATCTTCGTGGATGTTTTTCGCGAGTACCCCACCACGCTTTTGGGCCTGGCGACTGGTCAAGCCCTGAACATATTCATGGCGGCGTTGGGAGGGTTTTTGTTCTTTTGGTTCTCGCGAAAAAAACGGAATCAGAGGAACGATTCGGCTTCCGATGTCACTCCTGTTTCTGAATCGACACATCAGGGTAGTCTTTGGGCAAAGAGAATCGCTTTCGCGCTCCTAATTCTCTTCGCCCTAGTTCTGCCGAGCGATTGGACCCAGGATGTGCCGGAGCGCTATGGTAAGCGTCATGCGGGAATGCAGCATTCTTCAGTCTATCCGGATATCGAGGGGAATATTCCTAAATGAGAAGTAAGGGCATCACGAAGTTGAAATTCCAACCTCACCGTCTTCGACCGATGTTTCGATATTGATGCTGGCCGCCTCACCGCGGACCACCAATATTTTCTTACTGTCCTGGGCAAATACCTCAACCGTCGTGATCAGGCATTCAACCGGCGCGGCCCTGAATCTTTTCAAACCCTCGGCATCCCGGCCTTCGTTGAGAAGTAGCTGAGCGTCGAAAGCAAGTTCTGTTTTGTCGGCGCTGGTTAGTTCGTCTGCATCCAATTCTGGAATTGCCACGCCTTGAGGTAACAAGTTCATCTCTCCGTCCAGATAAATCGTCCAGAGGAATCCGATGTCCAGCAACAGGTGCGCCGCCTCGCCGGCGATGAACCAGCCCAGCACCGTGGCCCCGATCACGTGGGCGATGACGTGGTCCTGATGCTTCGTAGTTTCGCATTCGATCCAGTCTGAAGAAATATGATCCATGTGCTTCCTTTGTGCCTTGTGCGCTGCTCGGGCGAAGAGTCTTTTCTGCCTCCTGCCAGCTGCCTTATTTCACTTCATATCTTCGCAGGCTTTTCTTGCCCACAAACGTGATCGCAGCCGCAACCAGGCATCCAGCGCCGCCGATGACAACGGACAACGGCGCGCCGATCAACGCGGCCAGCGTGCCGGCTTCGACTTCGCCCAACTGCGGGCCACCCATGAAAAAGATCATGTTGACGGAAGTCATGCGGCCGCGCAGGTTGTTCGGGGTGGCGAGCTGGCGAATAGTATGACGCAGGATCGTGCTCACCGTGTCCGCCGCCCCGGTTATCGCCAACATTAACAGCGAGAACCAGAATACTCGCGAGAGACCGAACGCAATCGTCGCCGCGCCAAAGACAGAGACTGACAGAATCACCACCAGGCCCTGCCTTTTCAAAGTTCCCAATCGCGCCATCACCAGGCCCGTGATCACTGCCCCTCCCGCTGGGGCCGCCGCCAGAAAACCGAGGCCTTGCGCGCCGACTCTCAAAATATCCGTCGCAAAAATCGGCAGCAATTGGTTCGCGGAGGCGAAGAACGTGGCGACAAAATCCAGCGTCATCGTTTGCACGATGATCGGAGTGCGCCACACAAAACGCAACCCTTCGACCAGCGCTTCGAGACTAATCCGCGTACCTTCGCTTTCCTCTGCCGTCGGCTTTCCTCTCGTGCGCATTAGTGCCAGACCCAAGATCACGGCTACAAAGGAAGCTGCGTTGATAGCATAGACCAATCCCGGTCCCCGGCCGGCCAAAACGAATCCAGCCAACGCCGGACCACAGATCATTCCGATTTGGAACATCAGCATGCTCAAGCTGACTGCGTTCGGAAAATCTTTTGCGGGAACCAGGGCGGGCACTAATGCCTGTCGCGCCGGCGTATCAAACGCCCATGCCGCCGAAGCAATCGCGGTCAAAAGAAAAATCGGCCACACGTGCTCCAGTCCTGAAAACGTCACCAACGCCAGACTAGCACTGCATATCAGCATCACCGTCTGCGTCACCATCATCAGACGGCGCCTATCGATAACGTCAGCAACGACTCCACCCATCAGCGAACACAAGATGATTGGCACGGCGCGGCAGGCACCCACCAATCCCAGTGCCAGCGCCGAATGCGTGAGCAGATAGATGTGCCAGTTGATCGCGACCAACTGCATCTGGGATCCGGTAACCGAAACAATCTGGCCCATCCAGAGCAGCCGAAAATCGCGATGACGAAGTGATGAGAAAGCCGTCTGGCGCTGGTTTGCGCCAGTTATCGCTGAGGGATTTGAAGGATCGGTCGCGGGCATTATTGATGTTTTAGCTACGACCCTGAGTAAACCGAATCTATTGCTCGATCATTAGTCCGCAAACGCGGACTCTTGAAAGTAGGCCAGCGATTTCATCTCTGAGATCGAGTCCTCATGGCAAACAATAAGTCCGCGAAGCGGACGGCTGAATCTGAGCAAGACCGTTTGCGTTACTTCAGCCGTCCGTTTCACGGACTCAGAAAAATCTACCGAGCCGCCATCCAGCAGTGACTCTAGTTTCCTTTTGTGCCCTTCAACTCTTTATACATATCCTCGACATTCGGCGTTGCGAAGTTTTGGAAAGAGAAGGTCTGATACTTCTCGGGGAGTTTTAGCTGTTGCTTGGCCTGATCAACGCTCAGGCCATCGGCAATTCCCTGCTTCACTCGCGTTCGCAGATCATCGAGATATTCCCGGAAGTCCTTGATCTCTGTCGCCTCTGCCACGTTGCCGTGACCGGGAACAAACTTTGCGGTTGGATATTGACTCAGGATCTTATCGAGGGTTGGAATCCAATCATTCACCGTCGCGTCTACCAAATTAGGCAGCGTTTTTGACCAGCCAAGATCGCCGGTGAATACGACATTAGCGTCGGGCACATAAGCGAAAACATCGCCCCCAGTGTGGCCGGGCAAAGTCGACAACACTACTTCCCGCTTGCCCAGATACAAACGCACAATGCCCGCACCGAACGTCACGTTGGGATTCGTGAGTTTGATCGTCATCATCGCGTCGAGACGGCGAATCTGTCCCTCGATCCGAGTGCGGTCGTCTCTCTTGTCCTCGGGAGTCTCGCTCAGTTTCTTCGCCGCGTCCGCGCGTCGCTTTTGCAAGTCTTCGGCGGCCGGCAGAAAGCGTTTGTTCTTTGTCGTCTGCCACTTCAGTACGTTGTCGTGAGCGATGATGGGCACACCGCGGGCGACCAGGACTTGATTGCCGCCGGTGTGATCCAGGTGGTAGTGACTATTGACGGCGAACTTGATCGGCAGTTTGGTGAGGGCCTGGATTTCACCAATGAGTTCTTCCAACCCTGCGGGCGTGAAGAAGGTGTCAAAGATCAGCACGCCTTCATCACCGATGACAAAGCCGGCATTGCCTGAAGCCAAACCTCCCGGCTTGGCGATCGCGGCGTAGACGCCGTCGGCGACTTTGATTAGTTGAAAATCATCTTCGGCTTTCGGCGCCGCGGCGGTCTTGCCAGGATACGACCCGGCTAATCCGATCGCGACCACCACGATGATCGCAATCAACGTCGGGATCAATCTGCTTCTCATTGATGTCTCTATCAAACTAAAGTCGGACTAGAGCTTAGCGAGTATGGCCTTCCATCTGACCCAGGCATCGTCGCGCGCCTTACGGTTTGCTTTGTACATCGCGACAGCTTTCTGATAATCGTCAGCGGCCTTCTTGTCTGCTGCTTCATCGCCCTTGGCAACCGGCGCCGTGGGCTCAGGCGCGTTAGCCTCGCCGGCACGCATGAAGCCGTGACCCGCGCCCGCATAGATGACCGGATCGTATTTCTTGTTCAGCTCTTTCATGGCGTCGGTGGTTGGAGGGATGGTCGCATCGATGCGCATGTCGTTTTCGGCGTAAAAGCCGTACACCGGTGCGCCAATGCGCCCGAGGGCTGTCTTGTCAATTGCGTACGGCTGGCCCTGTGGATTGTTGGCCGGCGCACTGCCATAAAAGACAAACGCGGCTTTGAGGCCGGGCCGGTTGGTCGCGAAGGCAAACGTCTGCGATCCACCCCAGCAATAACCAGCGACCGCAACCTTGCCGTTAGCTGCCGGCAGTTTTGAAACGTAATCCGCGACTGCGTTCAGGTCTGAAGCGATCTGATTGGGAGGCAGGTCTCGAATGGCCGCGCCAATTGCCGTACTACCCAACGTAGCGACATCGCTGGTGCCACCACCATTAGGCCCTTTACCAGAGAGGAGATCGGGGGCGATGGCGATGTAGCCCGCTTCCGCGAGTTCGTCCGTCAACTGCTGTACCCAATCACTCATCCCGAAGATTTCATGGATCACGACAACGGCGGTTGCCTTCTTGCTAACTTCAGGATAGACAACAAAGCTGTTCACTTCGCGGTTGCCGTTCTTGACCTTCACCCACTCGCGATGCCGCGGTGATTTTGCCAGTTGCTGTTTCGCCCAATCCTGAACGAACTCAGATTCCGGCTCACTACCCATCACGGCTGCGCCAGTGTGATGGTGCGCGCTCATGTCCTGCGCCGCGACGCCGCACATGCAGATGAGCATCGCAACAATCGATAGAACAATCATGGCCAGGGATTTTCCGGTTGCTTCTCGCTTACTGCTTCCCGCTTCTATCATCCGTGCCTCCGTCAAAAAGGAAATTTCCAGTCTGCTCGTACTCTGGTTTTAGGGATACACTAAATACCACAGGCCGAGGCCGATAAGCGAGTCGCTGGCGCACCAAAGCAAAAGGCGATGCCGCTGACCGCAATCAGCAACACCGCCTCTGTTTGGTCCTTCAAGCGCCGTCGCTGGCGCTCGAAATCACTTCTGGTCAATTACCAAGGAAATCGGCGACCGTAGTTGCCGTTGCCGCGGTTGTACCCACCGTTGCGCTGGAAACCTTCGTCATACCCACGCAGAAACCCGTTACGGTACGCCTGCTCGTACCCGTATCCGTTACGGTAATTTCCGCCCGAATCGCCGTGACCGTTCTGGTAAAAGTGAGATCTCTGCGGATTGTAGTTCTGTCCTCGTTGTGCATCTCTCGAGCCAGTGTACAGGCCGTCCTGGTAGCCTTGATTTATGGCAATCTGATTGATGTTGCCGTAACCACCGTAACCACCATAGCCGCCATAGCCCCCATAACCACCATAACCGCCGTTCTGGCCGTAGCGGTCATCACGACGATAATCGCGATTTCGATCGTTGTCGCCTTCACGCCGGACTTGCCGGTCCCGATCGCGCCGGTAATCCCGGTTGCGTTCCTGGCGGTTCTGATTCCGCTCCCAGGGCCGCTGCGCCTGCGCCGCCGTGCTCGACGCCAGCCCGATGCCTGCAAGGAAGGACAATGCCAGCAGGATTCTCCCGATTCTGTTGCTGAGATAGTCTGATTTCATGATCAACCTCCACCACCCGTTTGGCAATTATTGTGCCGATTGGATGCCGAATGCCGGGTCATCGAAACTTGTGGGTCGATCGCATTTCATTCCTTTCAGTACAGCACGATTTCGTGTGCACCAAGTCGGATATGCGTCGGCAAAATCGGCTTTGACGGAGCAAGAAACCCTTTGACCATTGCCCTCGGGCCCAGAGACAACAAATGCCGCGGCCCTTTAGACTAAGGCGGCCGCGGCATTGCTGAAAGCGAGCTGATTCTGGAAGCCGGCTAACGGTGAAACCTTCCGCCGGTGAAGTATCTCTGCCAGTTCTGATAGCCCTCCTGGTAGCCCCGCAGGAAACCGTCACGGTAGGCCTGTTGATAGATGGCCCGACTGCCAAATACCGAACTGTATCCATTGGTTCCACTAATGTAGAAATGCGATCGCTCCGGGAAGTAGCTCTGTCCGCGACGGGCATCATTGGCGCCGGTGTACAAGCCGTCTTCATAGCCCTGATCGTAGGCGCTCAGGCCGTAGGCATAGTTCCCATAGTTTTCGGACTCGTAAACGATCGTAGTGTCGTAGATACGATAGCGATCGTGGTAGCGATGACGGTTTGCGTATCTATCGTGGTCCCGGTCTTTGTCCTTGTCTTTATCCTTATCTCGGTCGCGATCCCTGTCCCGATCACGATCCTTGTCCTTATCCTTATCCTTGTCGCGGTCCCGGTCCCGATCCTTGTCCTTGTTCCGGTCGCGGTCGCGATCCCTATCCTTATCCCTGTCCTTATCCTTATCCCGGCCCTTATTTCGATCGATATCGCGGTCGCGGTCTCGACCATCCTTGTTTTTGTCAAAATCGCGCTCGCCGTTTCGAATTCCGCCACCGGAGGAATTATCGGCCGGGGCGCGATCCCGGCGGTTTCCGCTGCCATCACCATCCGCGCTACGGCGGCTTTGTCCGGAAGTGCTGTCGCCGCCGGATCGTCGGTTTTCACTGCCACTCCGTCCGCCGGCATCATCGCGTCTGTTTCGGCTCGAATTATCGCTACTGCTGTCCCTTCGATTGCCGCTGTCGTTGCTTCGACTACTATTGCCGCTGTCATTGCTCCGGCTACTGTTGCCGCTGTCGTTGCTTCGACTCGGCTCGCTACTGGGAGCGGGTTGACTTGGGGTACTCGGAGCGGGCGGACTTGGGGGACTTGGACTCTCGGTTCTTGGGCTCTCTCTTGGGGGCTCAACCGGCCTTTCCTGCTCCTGCGCGTTTGAGACTGTTGCTGCCGAGGCACCGACCAGGAGCGCCAATGCCAATGTCAAAACACCAAGGCTAATATTTGTGAAGCTGGATTTCATACTGCCGCCTCCTTTGTGCGCCGTTCAGATGGATAACTTCGTGCGCCCCCCTTGGGAAGAGTAAGGGTGATTGACTGGCCGGATTATAGCGCTAACCGTTCGGCGGGCGAAGCGATTTTGGTCGTGCTCAGGAGGATTTACCCAGCCTGTGAACGTTTCGGTTTAGATTCTTTCAGAGGTCTGCCGCGCAGGCTCCCGATCGAGGATGTTGGTCGTGCGCTCGGTGACACTCGCCGGGGCCTCTCGTGGCGTTGCGACAGTTACTTCCGCAGCGAACGAGGAATCATCTACCGCCGGATCAATTCTCAGCGGTGTCGACCCGGCAGCCTCGATTTGTTCGGCTGGCTCGCGCCGGATTGAGAGTCCCGCGATAATGTGACCCACTCCCGAAAGCATGGGAATCAAGCCCAGCACCCAGAGCACATGGACGACCGGACCGATCTCAAAAGGAATGCTGGCGACGACATCGGGCGGTAACTTAAGGACCAACGCGTTTGCCAGAAAGTAAAGAAAGATCGTCAGCCCGCCTCCCCAAAACAGCTTGATCGTTCCTTTGGTCAAATGGCGTTCGCGACGCTCATCCGCGGTCTTCTTCTTCGCCTCCAGCCACCAGGGTTTCCGCGGTCTGGGATCGTTGGCGCTGCGCACGATCTCCTTGTTCATTCTTTCCATGGCGCGCGACACTTCGTCGGTGACCTTTTCCACCTTGAAGTTCTTCACCATCTCTTTGAGTTTTGAAGGGACACTATCGCTGCGAGCAATCGCCTCGCTGAGCGAGACGGCTTTGCCAATCACTTTGAGGTTGGCGCCGCACGATCGGCAATAATGAAGTTCGGCAGCAGATTCAGTGCCGCATTGGGGACAAAACATGCTCGTTCACCTTTGCCAGGAGCATTATCCGGGGATCTTCGCCGTAAGCAAAGCTAAACCGACTACGAGAAGCTGCAAGCAGTTGTTCAGAGAAAATTTCGGGCGATTGTGGGTCCGTAGACCACCCCGCACCGATTGATCAGACTTGATCGCTGACGAGTGACGCCCGGCGCAGATTGCTTATGACACGTCACCGCCCGCCCAGGGATCAGCTTTGGGCGTATGCCTCGTTCAGTTTGCGAAAGTGATAACCCATTGCAGCCAAACGAAGCGACTCGGCAAACCTGTCGCGATGTTTTGCCAGGGCGTGGCAGAAAAAGCGCCAGAATTCTTTGCGCTCACCATCCAGCACGCCAAGCTTGACCGCGATACGAGCGAAGGCCGCGGCGCCGCTGATGAGGCTATAGCTCTTTATCTCGTTTGCAGCCTGAGGTGTTCGCTTCAAAGAATCGCGTACGCGCTGATAGTACTCACTCGGGCTGTATATCGTGCGCATGATGGATTGGTAGCCCTCAATTAGCCGGGAGGGGTCCATCTTGGTGACAAAGTTCAGTGAGCAGTGGGTATTGTTTCCCGAAGCTTCTCCCAATAATCTTCCTTCGCGCTCGAGCCGCTTCCAAAGCTGTGTATCGGGGAGCGCGTTGAGCAATCCAACCATCGCCAGTGGTATCGCACTCTTACGAATGAAGTCGATTTGGCGCTCAAAAATATCTTCGGGATCATTGTCAAAGCCGACGATAAAGCCGGCCATCACTTCCATCCCGTAACTCTGTATCTTTCTGACTGAGTCGAGCAGGTTGCCGCGGTTCTGTGACTTCTGCGCCTCCTTGAGACTCTCTTCGACCGGAGTCTCAATACCGAGAAACACCCGCCCGAAGCCTGCATCTCGCATGCCATCGAGGAGTTGGCCGTCGTCGGCGAGATTTACGCTGGCTTCGGTGAGTAGCGTAAACGGATAGCTGTGTTGCTTTTGCCAGTCAGCCAATTCAGGAAGGAGCAGCCGCACATTCTTCTTATTGCCGATGAAGTTGTCGTCAACGATGAACACGGTGCCCCGCCAGCCCAACTCGTACAAGGCATCCAACTCGGCGAGCATCTGCTGATTGCTCTTGGTTCGTGGCACGCGGCCGTAGATTTCAATGATGTCGCAGAACTCGCAGCTAAAAGGACAACCACGCGAGTACTGGACCGACATAGCGCTGTAGCGTTTGAGATCCGCCAGGTGAAAGTGGGCCAGAGGCGTAGTCGAAAGCTGCGGTCGTTCGGCAGCCTTATACGACGGCTTGGCCTCGCCCCGGGCAAGGTCCTCGATAAACTGTGGGATGGTGGTTTCAGCCTCGCCGAGGAAGATATGATCAACGTCCGGCAACTCTTCGATCGTGGTTGTGACGTAAGGGCCACCAAGTACCACGCGTTTTCCTCTCGCCTTGCATCGCTGCACGACCTGCTTCAACGAATCCTTCTGGACCAACATCGCCGTGGCCATCACCATGTCAGCCCACTCGATGTCGGACGATCGCAGCCGGCGCACATTCAGATCGACCATGCGCCTTTCCCAGGACGCCGGCAACAGCGCCGAGACAGTCATCAGCCCGAGCGGCGGAAATGCGCAGCGCTTGCCCTCGAAGGGAAGTGCATGACGAAAACTCCAATATGTGTCAGGAAATTCTGGGTTGATCAATAAGACTTTCATACTTCTCCTTTCAGTGACTGTGTCACTGCCTAACGCCCAAGGAGCCAGGAAAACCCGACAAGTCCGGATGACTCTACTTATTTTCCTATTTTGCCTTACTTACAAGGGGGAACAATTTCTATCCAACTTTAGGCGCAAAAAAATGCCTATCTCTTTTTATTTGTCTTTGCGCGGCCGACCGTCAGCACGTCGCCCGGTTGACAGCTCAGTGCCTTACAAACTCTTTCCAAAGTATTGAAAGTGATTCCCCGGGCTTTGTCCTTCTTCAAGCGCCAGAGCGTCGTATGACTAACGCCGGTTTCTTTGGCCAACCAATAGAAGGTCCGCTCATTCTCTTTCAGCAGTTCGTCGATTCGGATTCTGATCATTGCAGTGCTCGGCCTCCTGTAGCATACGTGCTATTTATCATATCTGTTGAATATTTGTCTATAGCATATATAGCATTCTTGACATATATGCTGCCCTACTATAGCCTTGCTCACAGATAGAGTCCAGCTAACTCTCTTCTCAGATCCTCTGGAATCATCCAGACTACCTGAAGTCAACAGCTCAAATAATCCATGAACTCTGGGGGCTCTGACGGCGAGTTTGTCGTCGTGAGGGCGGCAGTGTTTTTCGGAAGCAGCACCAGACTGACCTTGTGATTTTTATCCTTGGTCTGACAAAGATTAAGGAGCGCGGTGAGTGACATTGGCATCAGGGAGCGGCACGTCGGGAACGTCACCATTTTGGATACGGACGGCCAGGTAAGAATCGGCCTCAGATTCGGTGGCAGCAGCGTCCCGTTATCGAAGGCCGTCGATTCTCTGCTGGAAAAGGGTGCGAACCAGATTCTCTTGAATCTCGAGGGGGCCTCCTCAGTCAATGCCGGAGGACTCGGTGAGATTGTCTCAACTTACGTGGCGGTGAATAAGGACGGCGGACAGTTCAAGCTTTTGAATCTAAAGCCATTGGTTCGCGAACTGATGATGACCACCAGGCTCCTGACCATCTTCGACGTATACGAAAATGAATCGCAGGCAGTCGAAAGCTTTCTGCTCCATGCCTCCGCATCCGGGCCGGAGCTTGATGTGCCAGGCCTGCGCACGGAAACTTGAACCGCCCAACGCATGGGCGATGATGTTTTCGGCAAGCGGCGATGAATAAACTGGCAAGGAGACGAGAAGATTTTGTGGACAATTCTGTTGTTAATGTTGCTGTTGTGGGCGATTGGTTCTCTCAGTGGCTACGCGGGCAGCCTGGTTAACCTGTTTCTTGCGGGAGCGATAGCTGTCTTTGTCATCAATCTTTGCTCGTCTGGCCTGAGCCGCGCCGTCCTGAGATAAGAAGACAACCAGAGGAAAAAATGTAATGAGCGCTATCTATGCCATGCAACGTGCCAACGGCGATTGGTTCGCGCTTGGGTTTCGCGAAGGTTTTCGCGTGCCGGTTTTTTCGAGCAATAGCGAAGCCATGCATACGCGGGCCTACAATATAGAAATGCTGGTTTTTCAACCGGTTCTGGTCGATGAGCGCGCGCTTATCGATCTCGCGCCGATCGCGGGTCAACGACCCGCGCATTTTTGGCTGGTAAATGACTCGTGTACAAACATGAAGCGCGGCGTTGCTTTGCAACACTCTGAGCTTGCGGGGCTCGTGCGTGGCGAGCCGGGGAGGCCGCTGGAACCGTAAATCTAAATGATAGTTTGTGAATTCTGTTTACAGTACAGGCAAGACGGCGAATGCATGCTCGGCCTGAAAATTCCGAAAGGAATGAGTTGCCGCGAGTTTGCGCCCGTCATCGAACAATTCTGTTCCAACCCAAATGATTTCGTAAGTCCAGCCCAGATCATCCAGATGGCCACATTCTTCGGTTTCAAGAAAGCGGAGCTGAAAAAGATCGGGCTGATGGCCAATGCGACAGAAAGCTCCCGCGTAGCAGAACAAAGAGCCGCGTCTCTCATCGCGGCAAACTCTCTTTGACCGCCAGCTCATTCTTTAGAATCGATAGACATCCGACGTACCCTCTGAGTCCCTAATTGATCATTTCTCCTCCATGTGTCAGAGGCTTACTGCACCTAAACACGCGCGCGAATCGTAATCGGCAATTGATAACGGTCTTTTGTCAGCAGAATTCGCCAAAGAGCGCATTGGCATCATCGTTGCAAAGCTATTCACTGATTTATGAAACTGATGGTGCGACGGCGGCGGCTTGATTCGGATTTGGCTTGAGTTCGACGTTGCGTCGCGAATTGAGGAAAAATTTATGAGAACCGTATCATGGTTATTGTCCGCGCTGCTTTTGCTCGCGCCTGCCACTCAAACACTCGGCGCCGGTCAAAAACCGGACAAACAAACCCCAATAGAAAAGGTCAAAATCCAGGTTGCCAAGGTCGGTGTGGGAGAGAAAGCCAAGGCAACCATCACAACCAAGGACGGCGCGAAAATAAAGGGCTATGTCTCCCAGGCCGGGGATGACGATTTCGTGATGCGCGATCGCAAGACAAGCGCACCCACCACCATCCGCTATGCCGACGTAGCGAAGGTCGAGCGAAACCAGGGACATTCGATAGCGAACATTGTTTTGATTTCCATCGGCGCAGGTACTGCAATCGTTCTCACCTCGATATTTCTTACGATCAGGCGCAATGGCTGAAGATGCTGGGAGCGCGGACGTCCCGTCCGCATTCTTCACGCTGAAAGCGTGAAATACAATAGCCCAGGGTAAGCGCGCTTCGGCGCGCCACCCTGGGATCGCATTCCAAAAGAATTTGTGAGCCCTGAAAGGGCGATGGATTTGGAGTGCGTGACTTGTCGCCGCTCTCTAAGACTTCAGCCGTCCGTTGGCACGGACTGATTCTTCATTAACGTCTTCTGATCCCAGCAGTGAACTGCTGGGCTTTTACCAATCGTCCGCTGCGCGGACTCAACTTCATCCGGTCGTCCCGGCTCACGCCTTCTTCACGAACTTCAGAGCCACGCCGTTCATGCAGTAACGCAGCCCAGTCGGTTTCGGCCCATCATCGAACACGTGTCCTGCGTGAGCATCGCACCGCGCGCACAGGACTTCCGTGCGGGTCATTCCCAGACTGTTATCAACTTCTTCCCGCACATTTTCCTTTTTGATGGGCGCCCAAAAACTCGGCCAGCCGGTGCCGGAATCAAACTTTGTGGCGGAACTAAAGAGCGGCAGCTCACAACCGGCACATTCAAAAGTGCCTGACTCATGAATGTCATTCAGTGGGCTCGAGTAGGGAGCCTCAGTTCCCTTCCGCCGCATTACGTTGTACTGCTCAGGCGTCAACTGGCTCTTCCACTCCGCATCTGTCTTTATCACTTGTTTGATTCCTTTGGATTTCGAGCTATTGCGTTCCTGCAAAATAGACCCCGCATCGACAGGTAGCCTTGAGAAGGCCGCAAATGCCCCCAGCGCCATTGAAGATGAAAGAAAGTAACGTCTGTTCATAAGTGATCCCTATGATATCGAGGACCGTTTCGTCAACCAAATTACGTTGGACATTAGTAGATTGGATGGCTTCATCGCGCTGAAAGCATGAAACAAAACAGCCTGGGGTAAGCGCGCAACGCGCCACCCCAGGAACAAGTAAACAAAAATTTGCAAAGCCCGCTTTAGCTGACTACAGGTACAGAACCGAGAGCAAGCTGTCCCGGGTTTCGCCCCCAATGGTCCTAATGACAGCGGGTACCAACACGCGGCGGCAGGCCCGGGTCACCTTCAATGCAGGGAATGGCGCTCAGATACTCGTAGATCGCGCGAAGGTCATTCTCGGTCATGTCTTGAAAGGCCGGCCAGGGCATTACCTGAAGAAACGGCCCAAACTGGGGATGCGCCTGATCGAGATCGATACCAGTCCGCATGATGTCGTGGAATTCTTTATACGTTGCACCACCTTCCGGTCGGCCCGTCTTATCGGGAGTTAAGTTGCGGGGGATGAACGGACCAAACAACTCTGTGTTGCCGCCGGCCAGGTATCCGGCTGGATCGATCTGTTTCGGCTCTCCAAAATAGGGATTGTGCCCGGCCGTATAGGGGGAGAATTCGTTGAGAGGGCGGGCATGGCAGCCATTGCAGTCCGCAACAGCGTTGACAATGTAGCTGCCCAGGCCGACCAACTCACGATTCTTGCCTCGCAGATTTAGATGAACGGGAGCGATCTCGAAGCCCCGCTTGATTTTGCTCTCATCATTGTCTTTGTCGTCTTTGTCACCAGCTCGTCCAGGCGGCGCGCCAATTAGCACGACACCCAAGGCGAGACCGGCAAGCAGCAAAGTAACTAGAACGGTTCGTTTCACAGTGTAACCTCCTGAGGTGAAATGGATAGGTTGGTGACTCCGACCAGACAGCGCCGAACATTCAGGACAGCCTTTGCCTTCCGGGTCAACACTGTCTATCCGGGTCATCAACCGTAAATGTTGGCGGGCAGCTTACTCCTGACTAATCAAGCCGTCAATACAGAACCGCGAGTAAGTAGCGACTGGATCTTAAACTCAACTTGAGGTCTATATGCCTGATTGATGATCGCGGCTGCGGACTCAGGCTCCCGCCGCCTTAACCAGCTTCGCATTCAACTTGATCTCAGTACCCGCCAGGGCCTGCGACACCGGGCAATTCTTCTTGGCTGTCTCGGCGTTTTCGAGAAAAGTCCGCTCGTCGATGCCCGGCACTTCACCTTCAGTGTTGAGTTCAATCGTCGTGATCTTGAAGCCCTCACCGACCTTTTCGAGACTGACACTCGCCTTCGTGCTGATTCGCGTCGGATTGAAACCACCCTTCGTCAAACCGGCGGCCAGGGCCATCGAAAAGCATCCGGCATGCGCCGCGCCAATCAACTCTTCCGGATTGGTTCCCGTGCCTTCTTCAAACCGCGACGCGAAAGAATACTGCCCTTCAAAAGCCCCGCTTCCCAATTTGACTCGGCCTTTGCCTTCTCTGAGCGTACCTTCCCAAACCGCGCTCGCTGTGCGTTTCGCCATACGTGTTCTCCCTTGATTTAGTTTTATAGATTGTAACGCCGTGTGATTCGTTTAGCACTACGGGCCGGCTCAAGCTCAGTGAGCAACATCCGCAGTGAGGTCAGTACCACCCGCGTTAGCGGGTGGGTCATGAACTCAATCGCTTTCTCCAATAACCCGGTCGGCGATGTTGATGCATTACCGCCGCGAAGATCCGATCAAGCTGTATCTCGTAAAGAATCGTGAAAGGAAAACCGGATATGAGTCGTCTCCGGATGTTTGCTCTGTCGATTGGGCCTGCTTCGGGGAATTGCTCGATGCGGCGAGTTGTGGCGTCGACCGCTACTAAGAAATCCGAGCCGAGACCTTCAGATCTTGCCTCATAAAAACGCGCCGATTCGACTGTCTCTTCGGAAGCTTCCGGATGGAAGATAGCCTTCATCGCTTGAGAGCTTCGCGAGCGTTACGGAAAACTTCCTCTGCCGGGATGCCTTGAACCTTCCCGCTGCGAAGTTCTTCAAGTCGTCGCTCAGCTTCTGCAAACCACAACGCCTCGGTATCGGTCTCAACCTCATCGTCAATAGTTGAAACCAAACGTTGGGCAAGCTGAACGCGATCTCTCAGCGGGAGTTTCATCGCATCAGCCGTGAGTTGATCTAAATTGCTGCTCATATTGATGGCAGAATAGCAGAACACGCTCGGATTCATAAAGACTTCTGCGCCGGCGGCTTTGCCGCTTGATGTGCGGAAGGCCTCCGGCCTTCCGGCGAGACTGTTTGATTCATTTTGGGGCTACGCCCCAGATTAGGATGAAGTCAGTACCACCTGCGGTAGCGGGTGGGTGGGCATAGCCCCGAGAAAATTAGTGAGCCTCTCGGAAAGGCATAGCCTTTCCGCACATCAGGCGGCAGAGCCGCAAACACTCGCGTCACGTTAGATTAATTCAAGTTGGCAAACGGTGCAGTAGCCCGACCGTTAGGGAGGGCGCCGTCCGCGTCAGCGGACGATCGACAATACTGAGCTAGCCCGCATACGTCTCAAAAATGTGGTTGAACTGAGTAAGACCCGAGCGCGCAATTTTGTCGATTAGCTTCCAAGTGTCTTCACGCGCCTCCTTGTTCGCAGCTCCCGCTTCGAGAATCACCTTGGCTTCATCGGCATAATAGAAAACAGGAGCCTTCAATTGATCATGCATCAAACGATAATACCGGATGGTCCTCAATGGATCACGCGAGACTTCTTTGGCGAGGTACTCCTGCAATATGTGCCAAATACGATCGAAGGTTTTCGAACGACCAATGTAAGGCAAAAGGCCCTCAAGCAGCGGCCATAGTGAAACAATGCTTTCGACCTGTGGTGCAGCATGTAGTAGAGACGCAAAACCAGTCATCTCCCGATCAAAGTCTGTGGAGTGCCCTGCGCTCGACGCAACATCGGCGCGCCAATGCCACAAGGATTTCGCTCGCGGCCAAAACTTATCAATCTTGTCGCGATCTTGATTACACTTCCGCCCGAGCGCCCAAGCTGCCTCTGCACGCGCCTCCGGCCCTACTACATTGAAGAACTTTGCAATTAGACTCTGTTGTCCTTCAATTGAACGAATATCGTAATCACGCTCAAAGTACTCTGCCACAAGGTGGTTCGCAAGATGCTCAACAGGCCGAAGGTGGCTCTTAGTCACGTAGCCTTTGCTAACGTTATCGATCGCACGCTCATACTTAGGTCGCAGATACTGAAAGACCTCAGCGAATATTCTTGCGTCTGAAACGATAAACGAATCCCAAGCCGCTATATAGAAAGCAATGGATTCGTCGTCGTCGCCTGGTGGAAAGATATTATCAATGTTTGATACAACCCAAGCTTGATCCAACCAAAAGAGCCCGTTGAACTCGCGACCAAATACAGAGTGTACAGCGAAGCTGGGCTCAGTATTTTTGTTGACCTTATGTGTCATGACTTCCTTTACCGATCGTTCAAATCGCTGAGGCCCAAATCCCTTCTGGCCAGGATCTTTCCTAGCTATCTTTAACGAATATCGAATCAGAGAATATAGTGCCTCCGATCGGTTATGGTTTATTGCGACCGTAAGGGGATCACCGTGTCCCAGCCAGCCGTCTTTCGGACGGTCGCTCTCAAGGGAAGGATCAGGATCGTCAACGAGGATAATCAGCAAGTCCCTTAGTCGCGGCAGAAACTCGTCTGGAAAGCCCTTTTCGCCTTCAGTCACCGCCTTCTCTAACGTGTCAATTGCCGCCCTACGGAAGGAGATCCAACCACCTTCCTCCAGGGACCAATCCATATCGGTCCGAATATGCTCGTCTTGAAGCAAGCGCTCACAGACGTTAAGCCGCAGGTTCCACAGAGCGGTGGCGTCGATTTGGTTCTTCGATGGATGCTTGAGAAGGCCCACTGCGTATTCGGGTCGGATTGAGGCGATCGCAAGAAGATGATCTTGGTAAGTTTCTAGGCTAGAGAGGATGACCTCACCAACCTGTTGGCCTAATGCACCGTACGATTCTTGCTCTGGCCCAAATCTTGTTTGGGGGCTCGGCCTCCACTCTTTCAAGTATTCGACGAGTTGTTCCGGGCCCTTCTCTTCAAGCTCCCCTTCAGTAACGGGGCTTACGTTCGACACCCAGAAGGCGCCGCTTATCCAATGTGTATATTCTGGATGATCCACCTCGCCGATTTCTGATAGGAGTCTTTGCAACTCTTCTTTTGTCTCCGCCGACAAATGGTCTCTGATCATCCAAAGCCTGTCACGGGTCCATCTCTTGGAGTAATTTTCGATGTACTCGCCGCGATCAGCATTATTCTTATTGGCCCATTCCGCTATTTCCGCTCTTTTGTCTTCGGTAGGTCCACTGAGGATTCGTTGCAATAGTTTATGCTGGTTACCTCCATCTAAGTGCGCATAGCCCTCTTGGAGGAGCATGAAATATTCGTGATGTACGCCAACATCATCGATGTTTTCAGGCTTCAATAACTCAGCCGAAACCAGCTGTCTGAACCGGCCTGGAAAGCGCTGTAGCAAATGAAGTCCCAAGCGACGAAATATCTCGAATCGGTCCTGAAGATACTCTGCTACCTTCACGTGAGCTTCGTCCGCGTCAGCGTCGATCCATGCTTCCAGCGTGTCCCTCAAGCCAACGAGCAGGACATCTTTGTATTGAAGGAAAGCATCTTGGTCTGATTCCTCAACAGTGTTTCTCCAAAACGAGCGTTTCTCATAATTGGTGTCGTTTAAAGCTTCGGCTTCGATTCGTAATGCCTCGCGAAGCTGTTCGGCGAGAAGTAATGCGGTATTCCTTGGATCCAGTTCTCTCAGGGGTACCAAGGCTTTCCAAAAGAACTTACTGTAAAATTCATCAACTGGCAGAATTGTATTAGCCTCGGCCCGCCTTAGCAGTTCGTCGGGTTTTCGATCGGTCGCGGGTAGCGGTTTGGTTATGCTCCGAAGTAATTGCAAAGCGGCCGCTTTATTACCATCCGAGGCTAACTTCTTCATCAACTCCAAGGACTCCATTGCGATTGCATAGCCGACTACCGGATCTTTTAACCAGTCGATCACCGTTGGTAATGCCTTCTCTATTGCTTGGGATGGAATATTTCTGAGGGCGACAAGCGCTCTTTCAAGATAAACACTCTCTCCTTTGATAGACCTAATGTGCTCAACGACTATTTCTGGTACGTCTTTGGCGACGGCGATTAAGAACTCTTGGGCCTCCCATCTACTTAGAACATAGCCTCGTTCTGTCTTAATTGGCTCCGGGGGCTTGGCAAGAAAGCCACGCTCCCACAAAACAGGCATCCACCGGGGATCGGGCCCGACTCGGAAAAAGTGGATTCGTAATTCAGAGTTTGTAGTTAAGGCATCAGCTATGAGATCGAGTAGTTCCGGCGCGCTCGACGGATCAGACTTAGCGTACTGTTCGAGAACTGCGGCTTGTGTCAGAAAAGGAATCTCTTTATTGGGCATTGAACATCTCCCTAACGAATTGCGCCCTACGCGGTGAATTTCGACTCGCGTAAATCCTGTCCATCCAAAGCATAACGTTCCTACTTCGAACTAGGTGGATCTCATTCATTACGTCATCCGGCATCAGTCCTCGGTCAACCGCATCTCTCGAATATAGAAAGTCTTGCAGTTTTTCGTGCTTGAAGCGGCACATATAGCCGTCGTCATTTAGAATCATGCCCCAGCTAATAAGTCTCCGGTGAGAAGCGGACGGGTGATCAAGCATGAAAACCTGGTCATCGGTACTTAGAACGTAACGCGCAAGGCGAATAGCTTCACTCATCGTACGATCGGCTTCTTCGACCCCGGTACTATCCTCCTCGCGCCGATGTAGAACCTCCAAATACGCCCCCCATACGGCGACTTCATCCATAACGTTTCTAAAATCGAAAGTGGGCTTTTGCTTCTTAATCGTGGCCACTATTTCTAAGTTCAGTAGATTTCGACATAGGGATATGAGGTCAGCAGATGGATCATTAATTCCCAGTAATTTGAGGGCCTCTTCGGCTTCTGTCTCTCTTAGTTCCCGACTCTCTAGCTCTACGAAGCCGGTTGAAATGAGTTTCTGCAAGAGCCTGGATTCATGACTCTCTTTCTTTCTCGAGATTACTACTACTTCCACATCTCTTAAGCCACTACAATCACATGCTAACTCGATTAGGATGCGTGAAACAGGCAGGCCTATGGTGTTATCGAGTTGGTCAATCACAAGCCGAAATCCGCGAGGTTTAGCGAGGCCCATAATTATGGTCACAAGAGGTTCCGTAGCGCTGAAGAATGTCCGGAGTCCCGCTTCATCCGCAACGTGCTGAACTCGGAGTGCGTCGAGGACAAGAATCCTTTTCTTCCGGCGTCGAGCCTTCTTCGCGGTTAGTGCTGCGATTCCGGTTTTTCCGCTGCCGGCATCTCCAGTTAGAACAACCGGCTTCCCCAACTTCAATTGATCTTCAATGTAGCCAACCTCGCTTCTTTCGAAGCTGCGGCTAAGTCCTGTGATTTTCAGCTGCGCTTGAGCAATTGCTTGCTTGGTCCTGTATTCGAATGCCTGTTCTACGGGAGACTTGTTAGGTCTCCACAGTCGCATTAGTAAACGCAACGCGCCAAATAAGGCCACGACGATTGCGAGTAGAGCCGCAAATCCCTGAATGACACTTGAGTTTATATGAACGAAGCTGAGTAAAGGCTTCCACCACCACCTCATCGAGACGACTAAGAGGACGAAACCTCCGATGGCCACAAATGTGAGCACCCATCTCTTCATAGTTGACATCGGCTTCGGAATCATTACCCAATCAAAAAACCGCCGCGATTCCTCGCGACGGCCGAGTTGGTTTTGAAGGCTTAGGGCTACCGTTAGCTAGAAGTCTGAAAACTGAAACTGGGTCAATTGAATCGCGAGGTGAGTTCTCGCCTGTTCAAAACTCCGAACGAAACTAGACTACCCTTGCTCGCTAATAATCGAAAACTAAATCTAAGGTTCCTCTCCTAATATCAAACTAGCTTCTATGACCCACCCGCTTACGCAGGTGGTACTGACAATACCAAGCCCTCCCTAACGGTCGGGCTACTGCCCCGCTCTCGATCAACCCGATCGCTACCGCTCCCGGTACTGACCTCATCGCGCGCGGAGCCCTTGCTGACGCGCGGGCTTCTGACACGATCAATGCGGGCAAGGATGTCCGCGTTCCTACTTACACTTGCTAAACCCACAATCCCGACAAAAATCACAGCCACTCGCGTGTTCCAGTTGGCCGGAGCATTCGGGGCATTTGCCAATCATCGTGGACATGATCGCGCCGGTGACTTGAGTAGTATTTGTGCCCTGTTGTTTGCCGAGGGCCCTCGCCGAATCGGGGTGACCTTTCAAACGCCGGTTGGTGATCATGATGCATTCGGCCACGGCTTGTTCGGGCGAAGTCAACAGGCGCTCGTTGAACCAGACGGCGTGCGTGCCCGTCACTTTGTTCAGGCTGTAGGAAACTTCCGACGCGTCGAATCCACCGCGCAGCATCTTTGAAGCCAGCATGCCGACGCCGCCACTGATGGGGCCGGTGGCAAAGACTTCCTGAATCATCTGGTTGTCGTGATTGACCGTGACGTAGAGGTTCTGTCCATCGAATGGAATTCGCCACGTCGCGCCACTGAGTTCACGCGGACGTTCGAGACGAATCGCGCCCTGCTTCCTCGCCGCTGCTTCAGCTTCCGCCAAGCGCCGCGCCGATGCTTCGTTTTCTGATTCAGAATGACTCGCAGGCGGTTCGTCCAGAGCTTCCACGACAGTAGTTGTAGTAACCACCGTCGGCGTTTCCGGCTTTGCCTCCGGCTTCATCGAAGTGAGCACCTGGTTTTCGCGCGAGCCGTCGCGGTAGTAACTCACGGCTTTGCAGCCAAGCTGTCTTGCTAAGCGATAGAGATGATCGACTGACTCGACCGTGTCGTTGACTGCGCCGTTGCAGGTCTTCGAAACGCTGTTGTCGACGTTGCGCTGCGCCGATGCGAGCACGTGCATGTGCTGCTCTGCGCTGATGGACATCGCCGAAATAAAATAGGAAGGCAAGTCGTGCTCATGCTCGACCACGTAGGCCGCGGCCGCGTCAATCGAATCCGGATCGGTTTGATCGACATCCAGTCCCAAAGCCTCTGCAGCCAGGCTGTGAACGTACGTGCGGGTGCCGAGAGTGTCCTTGCGCACGTACGCCCATGAGAAGTTGGGTTCAACTCCCGACGACGTCTCAGCCACCAGGGAAATCGTGCCCGTAGGAGCGATCGTCGTTACTTCATAGTTACGCGGGGTGAGCAAAACTTCACGTGAGATACCGATCTCGTCATAGATAAACCTGGCGTAGGCTTCGCGGTTCGGTTCGAGTTCAGGAAACACACCGCGCTCTGCGCCGAGACGCAGACTCTCGTTCCAGGCTTCGCGGCGAATGAAACCCATTACCTCATCCATTAAGTCGATTGAAGCAGGTGAGCCGTAAGTGATCTTCAGATTCAAGCACAGGTCGGCAAAGCCCATGATGCCCAGGCCGACCGGCCGCGTGCGTTTTACCACGTCGTTGATTTCCGGCAGCGGCCAGGCGCACGTGTCGATAACGTTGTCGAGAAAACGGGTGCACTGATGAGTAACCTCGGCCAGCCGGTCCCAATCCAGACGCTGCTCGCGGTTGTAGAACTTGGCCACGTCGATCGAGCCGAGGTTGCACGAATTCGAGAAGTGCAGGAACTGCTCGCCGCAGGGATTACAAGACATGATCGGCCCCATTGATTCGATCATGTGGTTGTGACGATTGACTTCGTCGATAAAGGCGATGCCCGGCTCGGCATAGCGGTGCGCGCTGGCCACAATGCGGTTCCAGATGTCCGGCGCGTAAACCATGCCCGGGATAGGCGGCTCTTCGATCAAGGCATCGGAAAGATCGGCAATTTCGAAAGCTTCCTTGTCGCGGAAAGTTACGGTCGAACCATCGGGACGCCGATAGACGACGTAATCGCGGCCGGTGACTGGATCGAAAATCGGATCGGTCCAGGGCTTCCCGTCAAAGTCGAGCTGATACCATTCGTTATGTTCGACCGCCTCGAGAAACCTGTCAGTAACATTGACCGAGATATTGAAGTTGGTCAGCGAGTGCTGATCATTCTTGGCGTGAATGAAGCGCAGGATGTCGGGATGCGTGACCCGCATCATGCCCATGTTGGCGCCGCGGCGCACGCCGCCCTGTTTCACCGTGTCGGTCGTCGTATTAAAAATGTTCATGAACGACACCGGGCCGCTGGCTACGCCGTGGGTGGTGCTCACCATGGCGCCGCTGGGGCGAAGCTTTTCAAACGTGAAGCCCGTGCCTCCACCGGTCTGATGAATGATTGCGGCGTCAGTTGCTGTCTTCATAATGCCGGCAATTGAGTCAGGCACGTCGAGCACAAAGCAGGCCGCCAGTTGACCGTTCGGCTTTCCGGCGTTGACCAGACACGGCGTGTTGGGAACGAACTCGCGCGCCAGCATGATCTCTGACATGGCGTTGAAGAACTCGTCGCGCTTCGCCGGATCGGTTTCGGCGACTGAGACATGGGCAACCACGCGGGCGACTATGTCCGACCATTCTTCCAGCGAGGCGCCGCGCGCATCTTTCAGCGAATAGCGCTTCGAGATAACGCGCCTGGCATTCAAACCGAGCGGGGTAATCTGGCGCTTGAAGGAAACAATCGGTTCGGAGATTTCGTTTTGCGATACCTTGGTCATCTTCGCACCACTCGCCGTGTTCATCAGTTTGCCTTTCCCGCGCGGGTACGCGAGTCGATTTTGGGGAATAAAATACCGCGACGATTCATGATCGCCGTTTCAAAAATAAAGTTGTGTCGCAGATACTACGGTCGGTTTTTCGAAGTCACAGTAAACCTTGCGGAGTCGGGTTTGATACCCTTCTGCCCGCCGCCGCCAGCCGCCCCATCCCAAGCAGGACGCACTATACACCCGCCAATAGCCGATGTCAATATCTTGTGGTCATCTTTTTTTTCAACGCGATAGGGTGTGTTTCCTGAGGCGCTACTTTAAGCCTAAGTGACTGCGAATCAGCCCGTTAGGATGGCCCAACAGAAGGTTTCTGGACGTTAGTGTAAGTGGTTGCATGAGCGTGGGCCGCCCGATATCAGTCCTCTACCGCCATTTTTTTCGGCCTAAGATGTGACTGAGGTTTACTTGCCGGACGGGCCGCTGGAAAGAAGCAAATCCAACTCGCGACTTTGATTGTCGAGCATGCCAAAAGTGTCCGCCGTTTCTTCCAGCATTTGCCGAGTCATGGCGATTGAATCGCTCAGTTCTTCGAAGTGCAAAGCAGAAACGCGTTCAGGGGTGGGCAAGGTAACAACCTGATCGTTGACCAGTCCGAAGAAGTTCTCAATGGACTGCAACTGTCCTTCGACCAGGCGCACAGATCGTTCGAGATCGTTGAAGGCGGCTACTCGGCGTTTGAGGATTTCGGCATTCGCCTGCTGCACACGCCTGGCGCGATCGTCGGTGGAGTTCTGGATTGTATGCTCAGCCTGCTTCAGTTGGTTCTGTACCGCCTGCCGATTAATGGATCGCAGGTGATGTTTGCGACGACGGTAGACGTCCAGCAGATCGACAAAGTCTTCCCAGCGTTGATCGAGGGTTTGAAGATTTGGGGGAACCTGTTTACTGGTGGTGAACTTCTTGTAGTTTGAATAGATCTGATTCTTCATCCAGCGCAGGTATTCAACGGCTTCACGCTCGCGCGGATCGAAGGCCTTGATTACGGCCTCGCGCTGCGCGTCACGGAGTTTCCGGGCGCGCTCTTTCTCGCGGCGCGCAACCAAACGACGATAGAAAGGAGTGGCAGGCACAACAGCAAGATAAAGGGCCTCAGTTGCCAGGGCAGCCACCAGCGGCGTCACGTCCTGGACATAGGCAGCGGCGATGGCAAAACCGGCCATGCCCCAAAAGTTAATCGGCTCTTTGAATGCCTCTTTCAGATACCGAAAATCGATCTTGGGCAGTTCCATGTATCCTACGAAACCTGTCTGCTCTTTGTTCGTTCGTCTTGATTGGGTCAAAAAAGCTGCTACTGCGATGAAGTCTCACCCTGTGCCGGCAATGCCTGGGGTGACGCTTCGGAACTCCCGGCAGGCAACAAACCCATTTCGCGTTTGTATTCGAGCAGTTTGTCCTGCAACTGCATGTCCATTGCCTCGCGCTCGATATCCTGCATCTGGTTGTCGACCGAAGCGGAGCCAAGCTGCATCTTGGCTTCGGCGGCGGCGGCGCGGCGATCGATCTTGTCGCGCATCTCGTTGAAAGTCGAAGCGTCGTCGCCGATCTGGAACGACTCCATTGTCTGGGCTAACTGCTCCTGCAGTTTCGCCTGCTTCGACTGATTGATGAGCTGCATCGCTTCCGCGCTGCGCTTCTGCATTTGGATCACATAATTGTCCCGGGCCTTCAGCGCCTGTTTTGATGCCAACTGCGCATGCTCGCATTGGTGGCCGGTCTTCTGAAGATCCATCTGCGCCTGCGAAAGCTGCCCGATGTAGGCCGTGGCTATATCGTCACGTCCCATCTTGACCGAGGCCTTGATTTTCGAGTCCAAATCAACGACCTGCGTTTCGAGCCGCTCCTTGTTCTTAGCCAGCAGCTTTTCAGTAGCCATCACCTGCGCGACCGAGTTATTGAGGTCAGGTATGCGATCGCGCATGTCGCGAATTGTCTGTTGAAGAATGAGTTCCGGATCCTCAGTCCTTTCGACAATCCCGCCAAACAGCGCGCGCATCGAACGCTTTACCCTTGTCCACAGTCCCATTTCGTCCTCCGGCTAATTCAGATTCGAAGATCAGGTCAGATTTCAAAGCGGTCGTCGAAAACGCTGGCACGCCGTCGAATAGTACGAAACACCAACGCGCATGGTTGCATTTTCAACCGATTTTGGACGTGAGTATAGCAGAGAACAGTGGGCGGTGGGCAGTGAGCGGTGGGCAGTAGGGCAGGGAAAATAAGCCTGGACGGCTGCTTACGAGCCGGGTGTTGCCGATCGACCGATGTCCCGCCGATAATGCATGCCCTGCCATTGGATGTCGCCGACGGCCTCATAACATCGTGACAGAGCGACCTCGAGGGTCTGGCCGGTGGCCGTCACGCCAAGCACTCGGCCTCCGGCCGTGAGCCATTCGCCGTTCGGACCTCGGGCAGTCGCGGCATGAAACACCGCGACGTTCTCACCTTGCTTAGCCAGAGCGAGGCCTTCAATCACGGCGCCGATCTCCGGCTTTGCCGGGTAACCCCGGGCGGCGAGTATGACGCAAGCCGAAGAATCGTTAGACCAGTTGATCTCAAGCCCTCCTAACCGCGTTTCGCTAATCGCCTGAAAGATCTCAGCCAGGTCGCTCTTCAGGCGCATCAGAATTGCCTGGGTTTCGGGATCGCCAAAACGCACGTTGTACTCAAGCACGCGCGGGCCGTCCGTGGTTAGCATGAGGCCAATGAATAGCACACCACGAAATGGAAAGTCTTCGTCGCGAGCGCCCCGCAAAGTCGGCTCAACAACCGCATGAATTATCTGTTCGCGAGTGGCGTCATCCAGAATACCTGCATCCGTAATCGAGCCCATCCCGCCGGTGTTCGGGCCGGTGTCATTCTCGCCGACGCGTTTGTGATCTTGCGATGCCGGCATCAAGCTAAAGTCTCTTCCATCTGAGAACAGCAGCAGAGACAACTCGCGTCCGGTCAGCGCTTCTTCGACAATGATTCGACGCGTTGCCTCAGCGCTGACTGCCCCGCCTACCAGGTCCTCAATCGCTTTGATGGCTTCGGTCCGCGAGGAGGCCACAATGACGCCCTTTCCCGCCGCCAGACCGTCGGCCTTGATGACCACCGGTGTTTCTTCGCCGCCGAATTCGCCACTTCCCAGGATGTTGAGCGCTTCATCCGCAGACGACGCTATCCGGTACGACGCAGTAGGAATACCGTGACGGCGCATGAAATCCTTCGCGAATGCCTTGCTGGATTCCAGTCGGGCTGCTTTCCTTCCCGGTCCGACAATTCGCAGGCCGCGCTTTTCGAACTCATCGACGATACCGGCGGCCAGGGGCGCCTCTGGGCCAACGACGCTTAGATCAATACCTGAATTCCTGGAGTAAGCTGCCAGAGCGGCCAGATCGTCAACGCCGATGGGTACACATTCCGCTATCTGCGCGATGCCCGCATTGCCAGGCGCGCAAAAGACTTCCAATGGACGGGTGGTGGTTTTGCGCAGCGCCCAAATCAGCGCGTGCTCTCGTCCACCTCCTCCGATAATCAGGATTCTCATGCTTTCAAGCTGTCGTACTCACGCCGGATGTCCGTTTACCGATCCCTACGATAACGAATCATCCGTGGGACAGTCGTCACTAAAAACCTCATCAACTTTTCCGGAAAACGCTTGACAGAGGTAAGTCATAGTCATATAAGTGCATCCGCTGTGGCCGTCGCTTCCGTGCTCGCCTTCAACTGCACCAGCGAACCAGCGCCAGTTTAGTTTTTCGCGGCCTCCTCGTACAGCCTACGTGACTTACGCGCCTACCCTGGGCGTCACTGAACACGGGGAGGGAAAGCAAATGCCAGACAGCAGGATGCAAGAGATCGATACTGAGCAGTCGTCTGACTTTCAGGATCGATCGATCACGTGCGTCGATTGCGGTGAGCCATTCGTTTGGACTGCTGGCGAGCAGGTGTTCTTTCACGACAAGGGTCTGAAGAACGAACCAAAACGTTGTAAGCCCTGCAAACAAGCTAAGAACGATCGGCTGGCAGCAATATCCGCGGCCCAGGTTTCCGGAATCAAGCAACGGATTGAAGTGACTGTGAACTGCGCTCAATGCGGCGAGCAAACCACCGTCCCTTTTTATCCTTCGCAAGGACGGCCGGTCTATTGCCGCTCTTGTTTCCTCGCCTCGCGAGCAATGAGCGCGACGGCCTGAACAATGCCCTGAAGACTTACCTCCACGCCTCGGACTCTATCCTCTTATTAGTGCTCAAGGTGATACGGCACGTTCGTCACCACGACGCCTTTTTTGAACAGCAGTGCGCCCTTCAGAAACAGCGTATTCTGATTGTGCAGCAGGTTTTGCCACCACTTTGCCGGGACAAACTCAGGTAGCACAATGGTAACCACCTCGCCGTGTGAACTGCGCTTCACGCGGTCAACGTAATTGAGGAACGGACGGATCAAAGAGCGATACGGCGACGCCACCACGACCAGATTGACTCCCGAACCCCACTGCTGCCATTTCTCGCGGAGCTTCTGCGTAGCTTCATCATCAAGGTTTACATAGACGGCCGTAACGTGACGCGGGGCAATTGACTTCGCGTATTCGAGTGCGGCAATAACTCCGCGATGTATCCCCGAGATCGGCACGATCACTTCGTGGTGAATCGGCCGTAGCCCTCCCAGGCCCTCAGTAGAAAGCTGTTTGGCGACTTCAAAGTAGTGTCGATGAATTCTTAGGAACAGGAAGACTATTAAAGGAATTAAGACTACGACGATCCAGGCCCCGTGGATAAACTTGGTAACAATGAACACCATCGACACGACGAAAGTGGCAATGGCGCCGATGCCGTTTATTACGAGAGATTTTCGCCAGTGCGATTTCTTCTCGAGTACTGCAACTTCCGCCACTGACTTTAACTCTTCACCTCTCACACTCATGGCCTGGAGTTTTCCCGTCAGACCGCTTTCGCTCCGAGCTCGGGTATCCTCCGCCGATCCTGAAGCTTGAACGGCTACCCGCATTGACTGCAGCGCCTTTCCTTCGCGCCACCAGTGAACAACCATTCCCGCCTGTGACAAGGTAAACGAAAGGAAGACGCCTACTGCGTACAAAGGAATCAGCCGGCTGGTGTCTCCGCGAAAAGCCCAAACCAGCAAGCCGGAAAAGAGCGCTAGCAGGACAATGCCGTTGGAAAAGACGAGCCGATCTCCGAGGTTCGCGAGTTGTCGCGGGAGAAAGCGATCTCTGGCGAGCAATGATGCGAGACGCGGGAAGCCCGCGAACGAAGTATTAGCCGCCAGGATCAGAATCGCCGCGGTGGTCGCCTGCAGCACGTAATAGAACCAACCAAAGTGTCCCGTGAAAACAATGCGGGCTATCTGCGAAATGACCGTCTCATGTTCCATCGGATGGATACTGAAGAGGCGGGCCAGCAGGCTAGCGCCGAAAAACATCACAATCAAAAGGAAAGCCATCCATGACAGGGTCGCGGCAGCATTCTTGGACTCCGGCTGCTTGAATGCTTGTACACCATTTGATATCGCTTCGATTCCGGTCAGCGCTGCACAGCCATTAGCGAATGCCCCGAGCAGAAGCAACAAATTCAAAGACTGGGAGTGATAACCTTCCGCGATCTTTAGATCGGCATCATTAGGCACGGGAGCGATGCCCGGATTCATATAGTAGCGGACAAGGCCGTACACAATCAGGCACAGAAAACTGAAGATGAACGCATAGCTGGGCGCGGCGAACAATGAACCGGCCTCTCGAACGCCACGCAAGTTCGCGATCATGATGAAAGTAATAAAGAAAAGACACAGCAGCACTCGATGTTCGTGCAAACCAGCGAAACGTGTTCCCACCATCGCTGAGGTAATGGCTTCGACTCCGGCTGCCGTGGAAACCGATACGGTCAGAACATAATCGACGAGTAGCGAAGCGCCCGCTACCAGTCCGGGGAGAGTCCCCAGGTTGTCCTTTGCCACAATGAACGCACCGCCGCCGGACGGATATGCGTGGATAGTCTGTCGGTAACTAATCGTAACGATTACAAGTAGGACACTGATCGCGATCGAGATGGGAACAACTCGACTGAACGCGTTTGTCTGCCCGGCAATATATGCCGCGGCAAGAACGAGCAGAATTTGTTCAGTTGCGTATGCAGTTGAAGACAGTGCGTCCGAAGCGAAGATTGCCAGGGCAGTCTTCTTCGTAAGTCGCTCGTGTGCTAAGCGTGCTGTTCTGATTGGACTACCAACCAGAAGACGCTTTAATGAGGCCATTTTTTATCGCAGCAGCAAACTCCCTCGTTGATGGCGGCGCGAAAAATGCCACAGTTGTGCGGCTCGGTAAAGCGGCGACTGTGGCCCAGCGCTCACCTGCGGCGTGGCCTGCTGTTTCTCTATGCTAGACGATCAAGATGCTCGTGGTCCGTGCCGTATATTAAGCCACTTCCTTTGAAAGTCCAACGACCGCGTGTTGTCGTCCAGCCAAGAGAAAAGGATTCGACTCGTGAAAAAAGTTAGGGCTAAAAAGAAAAGCGGGCGGGGCCCTCCCACAAGCCCCACCCTAAGGCCACGTGTCCTCACCCCACGCGACCACTTCGCCCACCGGGGAGGCGGGCGCGGCATGATTATGCACAAGTCGCCTACAAGATGCAACCCAAACTACATGTTTTTTTGGTGTTCGCTGGGCCGGTTTTTTAGGATCAGATTGAATCACTTTTCTTGATGGATCCTATTACTTTGTCTGCGGTCGAACGGACTCAATGTTGTGGAGTAATACGATGACCAGGTCGTCCTCGCCACTCGCGCTTTTTACTTTCAAAGCTACGTAATCGTTAGTCACATCGCTGATCGATCCCTCGTAAGAGCTGCCGGAAACTGTCTTGATGTCTACAACCTGACCGCGAAAACGAATTAGAAGATTTTCGATGTGCTGATAGGCCATGTGGTATTTGTCTCCCGTCTTTAGTTTAGTATTCTGCGTGTACGCTGACCGCCGGATCCAATCTGCTGGATAGAGGATCTCATTCTTTCCAGGTCACAAAAAACAGCCGATAACCGTCTGGGTCTTGCAAGCTAACAAATCGACCTCCCCAACCTTCATCTCCTGGCTCGCTGACCTGGACGCCGCTAGTTCTCAATCGCCTATAGAACTGATCCACGTCACTAACCCCGAGCACGAAATGGACCCCGCGACCCCGCTTAAGCATGGTTTCGAGTTGCTGCACCAGCGTAATGCGTAACGAACCGACGCGCACGGAAGCGATTGGCGGTTCAGCTTCAATATTGTGCGATTCGATTTCGAAACCGAGCTGGTCATGATAGAACAACAGCGACTCTTCAAGGTTGTTCACTTCGAGGAAAAGAAGATCAAGACCTGTAACCATCAGAGCATTCGCTTCCGTCAATGTTAGAGCGTAGTCAGAATCAAATAAATGCCATAGCCGCCGGCGCAAATGAGCGACCAGAAGGCGATCTCCTGGACGGCGCGAAAGCGCCGGGCTGAATGCTGATGTGCAAATGATCTGCGGGCGTTAGTCATGGCGGAATGCGCCATGATCACACCAAGAAAAACCACTCCCCACGCCAGAATTGACAACGGCCAAAGAAACCACAGGCCATTGAAGTGCACGGTAAAAAGCAGTATCAAACCCAGAAGCAGGCAAAGCAGCGCGCTCAGTAACTGGCCGTACATTCCGACTTCGCGGGCCGCGGGCGTGACATGAGCGGCGGCGCGAGGAGCGACCGGACGACGGCGCTGCGAATCGTATTCGCCGCGCGTCGTTTCATCATGAAGCACCTGGTACGCTTCGTTCAGGGCTTTCATTTCTTCTTCCGTGCCGCCACGGTCCGGGTGACGCTGATGGGCCAGCCGCTTATAAAGGCGCTCGATCTCGCGCGGCGAAGCATCTTCGCTCACGCCAAGCACCGCATAGTAGTCTCTACTCGTGTTGAATCGATACAAAGTGGTACCGCATTGTAGAGTCGCGATTGAGGATTTTCAATTGCTTGTCGCGATGATGTAACGCTATCTGTAAGGCCACCTCACCGGGATTGGCACCCCAGTCGAGATGCTCGGCCGGGGATCCCGCGCTGCCTCGGCGGGAACCCCGAGTTTGCGCGCGAGCTGACCGCTTGCGCTACAATGACGCAAGCTATGGCCCAGACGTTCGCACCCGGTGATGATCTTATCTTTCAGCTTGAAAGCGGCTTTGGATTGCTGCGAGTTATCGCGATTGAAGAGCGTGACGCTGGAACAGTCTGGCATTTGATGGCCTATGAAGAATTGTTTCCAGATGTTGAGTCCGCTGAGCTGTCGTTGGCTGCGGCTGGCTCGCTTCACATTCGAAAGGCGCACATGGCATTGACCGACAGAGCGTTCGAGCGCACGCCTGCGGCGCGTTTGGGAAACCGGGCCGTTACCGATGCCGAGCTCTCCGCTTACCGGCACTGGATCGACGGCGGCGGTGAAGTCGCCGATCGCTCGGCTCTGTTAATGCTGGGACTTCGCTAAAGCAAAAAGTTTAGCGCGAGCGAGCCGCTCCAACTGCGAGCTTGTTCAACCGACTTCCGCTGGATTGAAAGGCTTCAGGATATGTGGAACGGGATCGCTCTGAAGAGTTCGCAGGTCAGGAAGGCGGTTTTGCCGCTGCTCGCCATTCTCCTGCTGCTGATAGTTCTCCCCTTCAATGTGCCTGCCCAGCGTCGCGAGCGCATCGTCGACACATGGAGGCCTCTGCACTACGACGTAGCCGTTGCTTTCAACGACCAACTCACCGAGTTCACTACTGCCCGCACCGAGATTACCCTGCAAGTCATAAAGCCTGAATTGACCAGGATCGATCTGGACTTTGGCGATATGCCGGTTGACTCAGTTTCAGTTTCAGGCGCCCCGGGCCGTTTTGAGCGAAAGCCAGACCTACTGAGCGTCTTGCTGGAGCGCGCCCCGAAACAAGGAGACAAAGTTAACATCACCGTCAACTATCACGGGCGGCCGAAGGACGGTTTGATTTTCGCGAACGATCGCGATGGCAAACCGTCAGCCACTGGGGACAATTGGCCGAACCGGGTCCATCAATGGATTCCCTGCCTCGACCATCCATCGGCGAAGGCTACAGTTTCGTTCACCGTGGCCGCGCCCCCGCGCGAAGTCGTCGTCGCGAACGGCAAGTTCGTCACCCTGACGAGGAATGGCGCGGCGCCCTCGCTTTGGAAATTCGATGAGACGAAACCGATTCCGGCCTACTGCATGGTAATCGCCGTTAACGAAGGCGCGAAGATCGATGCGAATGAGCCCTCGGTGACGCCGCTTTCCTACTATGTTCCGGAGAAAGATGCCGCGTATGCGCCGAAAGGCTTTTCGGCGGCCGCGCCGTCGCTCTCGTTTTTCAGTCAGACAGTCGCGCCATATCCGTACGAAAAGCTCGCCTTGATCGTCGGTGCTACCCGCTTTGGCGGAATGGAAAACTCCAGCGCGATCGTATTCACGAACAATCTGTTCGATCTTCGCAACAACGAGAAAATGAGCGCGCGCTTTGGCATACCTACCCGCATTGAAAACGTAGTCGCGCACGAAATTGCTCATCAATGGTTCGGCGACTCCGTAACCGAATCAACCTGGGCCGACCTCTGGCTAAGCGAAGGCTTTGCGACTTATTTCGCCGGCCTCTTCATCGAAAAGCATGAAAACGAAGAAGTATTCCGTGATTACATGCGGGATGCTGCAGCTCGGTACTTCAATTATGAAAAGCGGCGCAACGCTCCGATTCATGATACGGAAACGCAGGACTTGATGAAGCTCCTCAATGAAAACAACTATGAAAAGGGGGCGTGGGTGCTGCACATGCTGCGGAAACGTGTCGGCGATGAAGCGTTCTTCAAAGGCCTGCGCAACTACTACAACGACCACCGCGAGGCCAACGCTACAACCGAAGACTTGCGCCAGGCTTTAGAAAAGTCTTCCGGCAGGAATCTGAGAGACTTTTTCGCGCGTTGGGTCTACGGCGCCGGTCATCCGCGATATCAACTGGACTGGGGTCCGATGGAGAGACATGCTGCCGCATCCCTCATCGTGACTCTCAAACAGATCCAGGACGGTGACGCTTTTCTCGATCCGGTGCCGATCGAACTCATCGTTAACGGACAGAGGCAACAGCGAACAATCTATCCAAAGGGCAAGTTAACCAGCGTTTCAATCCGGTTGAGTGCCAATCCAACTTCTATTCAGATCGACCCTGATGAAACGCTTCTTAAAGAAGTGGTCACCCGGCCATAACAGCAGTCACAATGATGATCCGAATTGGGGTCAGGCCTCCGATCTTGCGATTCTTCAATCAGGGCTGCCGACACTCCTCAACGATCCGGATCACGAGTTTAGCTATTTCTTCGTTCTGGCGCATCCTCATTCTCCCGGCGTCCTTTCGCCGACTCATCGCCGCACTACTCATACCGCTAATTTCTGAGAGTATCTTCAGAGTCGCTCCCATCTGACATCCAGCTAACACATACAGTTCTTTCGCAATTGACGTGGAAGCATGCTTCCCAGGTCCGCAAAACTCTTCCCTCCGTATTCCAGATATCTTTTCCACGGTCGCAAGCAAAACCTCGGCTTTGAATTCCCCCGGCGAATTCATTCGCGCCCCGCGGCGACCTATTCGCCCGGTCTTGCCGATGCGATGGATGGTCGCGTCGACAAACTCTTCGGTGCCCAGAATCTGTCCTTCCTCCGCCAGATAGAATTCCTCCCGATGCCCCATTCTCATTCCGGCGGCCACAAACTGCCGGTACGCTCTTCTCGCTGAACTCTTCGCCTAGTGAAGGCAGTAGGCGTAGAGAAAGAAGGGCAGTCGAACTTTCTGGACTGCAACTAGTGAAAGGAACTTCTCGTAGTCATCCGGCGAGTGGAATATTTGTCGCCGGTTATTGCCTCGGGTGATTACGTGGTACAAGCCACCCTCGACTTCAGCTCGCGTTTTGCGGGCAATGGGCCGCGGATGTTAGTCCGGTCCCAAATCTTCGTCAACCAACGTCGCGGCAAGAATGTTGCAGCATATAGACTAACGTATTTACTAGAAAGGCTTCAGAAGACATGTAATCATATTTGCATCGCAACTATCCTCACGGAGGGTTGTGCGAAAATCGCAAGATCGGAGGCCTGACCCCAGTTTTTAGCCTCTTGACCGAGTGTTTATTCTCCCAGTTTGATTATTGACTTGGTTCGTGACCGAGTGTTTATTCTCCCAGTTTGATTATTGACTTGGTTCGTGACCGTGCCGGTAATGGTACCTGAGTTCTGAGTCTGTCCGGAGTTCTGCGGAAGTTTATTGGCCTTCAGTTTAAAGTCTCAGCCTGCCGGGCATTCACTTAACCGTCTCAACCGAAAAATAAGTTCTTCTGATTTCGAAAATCTGTTGGCGCTTGAGCTCTTGACCGTATTCGTGGTTTTCGAGACCGATAAACATTGCGATCTCTAATGCTCCTGGTCGTTTGACCACATCATCGGAAGCCTGGCGCACATGGCAACGCCCTCTTCATTCAGGTATTGTACTTTGCCGGCCTGTATGTCCTTTTCCAACTTATCAGGATTGCTCACCACAAACGGTTCGTAGGCTGCGGAGTACTGCGGCTCGATGACCTCTTCAAGAGTGTCAACTATAATAACCGTAACTTCTTCCTGCGGCTCTTGCTCAGGTTCCGACTGTGGGTACTGTGGCTCGATTGAGCCCTCGAAGTTCACCGGGTGATTCTTGTTAGAGGCGCC
>JBGQGG010000035.1:0-47551 GCA_041497335.1 Pyrinomonadaceae bacterium
AACGCCGGTGTTGGAAGCCGGCGCGCGCCGCTTCGTGCTCACGCTGGGTCGAGCAACGGAACTGGCGCTGTTGTGCAGGCACGCTCAATGGTCACAGGAAAACGAAGGCGACGTTCGAGCCACCGGCGCGGCCCGGCGGTTCGGAACTTCCGGAATCGATCTGCTGACCGCGGCGGACTTGTGACCGGGGAGGAGATAGATCAACCAGGTTCTTTCAAAGCAGAGAGCAAACTGTGCCGCGAAATCATGGTGTGCCTCGAACCTTCGCTACGCAACTCACTTCTAATCACAGCTAACTCAGAAGCAAAAACGGCCTCCGGCTCGAATCCCATCTCTTTGTGAACTGCCGCCAGGTGGCGAGAGTCATGCGGCATTCGTATGCGGGCAATCGTCAAGTGGGGATGAAAAGGGCGCTGTTCGCGCGGAAAACCTACCTTAGCGCATTCATCGTCCAGCGCCCGATGAAGCAGGGCTAACCGGCCGGATGGATCTTCGATTCCAACCCAGAGAACACGTGGCTGACCGCGCGGCGGAAAAGCGCCACAGCCCCCGACGATTATTTCAAAGGGGGAGACTCTGCTCGCGGCGCGTTGAGCCGCCTGTGCAAGGGCTTCAACTTTTGCTACCGGAATGTCTCCAAGAAATTTCAGGGTGAGGTGAAGATTATTTTCGTGGCTCCAGCTTGCGCGAACGTCGGGAAGGGCACTGCGCAAACCGTCGATGTGGGCCTTGAGCTTTTGGCGGACGATTGAAGGAAGTTCGATGGCGATAAAGATTCGCCATTCACCCGGAGTCTCTGTGTCCATTCGTCGATTGCTCACCAATCCAAGAAAGCGATTGACCGGAAAGGCAGAGCCTTACCGCACTGCGGGGCGGCGAAGCCGCTGAACTACTTTGCCGGCTCGAGAATGAGCGTTTCGATCGAGGCGCCTTCGACCGCGGCCTTACTGAAAGGAAATGCGCGCGGCGTAACGTTGCGCCAGTCTTCAAGCTGATCCTTCCAATGCGGGCTGGATGGAACTCCAGATTCCCCGAGCGTGATCCCGTGTTGGGTTCTGTCCCAATCACCGGGGTCGGCAATGAACCGCATCGAGACACTGCTGCCGACGTTTACTGTAGGACCGAGACTCCCCACTCCATTTTGCGGGAAGGGCGGAATCGTGAATTGCAAACCGATCAAAGGAGCGGCAGCGAGCGGATGCGGGAAACGAACCCTGGTCATCTCGCCCCACTTCCATTTTGACTCGTCGGCGCCTGGATTCCTCGTCAGAGCTTGACGAGCATCACCATAACAAGCACGCAAAAGCTCAGCGTAGCTGCTGAACTCTTTAGGCAACCACTCCTTTGGTTGTTCACTCATGAGGCGATCCAGAGTGGTTTCGAAGTTGGCCCAACCGAAAATCTTTACCAGATCGGGGCCGAGCGCTGCAGTTGCTATCCGCGAACGAAGAGCAGCGCGCATCTGAAACACCAGCGGCGCCACGGAAGACTCGGCGTTGACCTCACCATTCCACTTCTCGAGTGCATCGACGGAGTCGCGTAGCTTCTGATCGTTGTCGGTGAGCTGGGGCTTGAGTATCCTCGCGCTTTCTCGCGCGAAGGAAGTCAGGCCCATGGAATAGATGTCGCCCTGAACTTTGCGAAAGTCGTCCATCGTCAGCTTCTGTTTCTGGCTTAACAGGTCAAAAATGCGCCGCGCGCGATACGGTTGTGCCCAGGAGTGCGTTAGAAAGTATGGATAATCAGTGCCGACGATACGCTGGTTTGCGGTAACGATAATCCCCGCCGGGGGATCGAAGAGGTGAGGGAGCTTATCCGTCGGAATGTAGCTCGTCCATTCGCCCTCGTCGGTTGAGCCGTCATAAGGCACGCTGCCATCGCCCGATTTTCTAACCGGAATCACGCCGGCGGCGTAGTAACCGATGTGACCGTCTGCGTCAGCGTACACAATGTTCTGCGTCGGCGCAGTAAACGAACGCAACGCCGCGGTAAACTCTTTCCAATTTCGCGCGCGCGCGACCAGATAAGTGCTGTCGGAGTTGTTTGCTTTCGGGTCGAGCGCGGTCCAACGCAAAGCATAGCGCTTCGAATCTCTCTCCAGAACGATCGGTCCGTGCCGCGTCACAGTTACATCGAGAGGTACCGTGTCGGTCTCGGAACTGTTGAATCCTTTTCGGACTTTGATTTCTTCCCGACGCGCTTCCGCGTCACGCCAGCCTTGCGGCGTCTGATAGCGCCGCGGATTGGCCGGGTCGAACTTTTCGATGTAAAGATCCTGAACGTCCGGGCCGACGTTGGTAAAGCCCCAGGCGATCCGGTCGTTGTGGCCAATGGTCACTCCGGGAAGGCCGGGCGCGGTCACGCCGGCCACGCGCACACCAGGGGCGCTGAGATGCACGAGATACCAAATTGACGGTGCCGAAGCGCCAAGATGTGGATCGTTGGCCAGCAAAGGCTTGCCGGATGCGGTGCGTTTGCCGCTGACGACCCAATTGTTGCTGGCAGCAAGACCTTCTGCGTAGAGACCAACTCTTGCCAGGGCCCGAGATGCTACTTCTTCATCTTTCGCAACCGCGGAGATCAATTCTACAGACGTACCACGCGTGTCAGTTGGTTTGTTAACCGATGCGTTTGCCTTTTTCTTTGTGTCTTTGCCGACAACGAGAACGTCGAGCGGAGAAACCTCTGGCATCAGGGCGGCGCGTTTTTCCGCGGGAACGCCGGCGAGCGCTGCGCGCATCACGTCCAGTCGCCACGTTGAAGAGAGCGTTTCAGAGAACAACTTAATGGGCAGCAAAGAATCCGCGGGTGTCCAGGGACTCGGCTTGTATTGCAGAATCTGACACTCCGGCGGAAGGGATTTGGCGTCAAGGGAGTTGAGATAAGCGTTGACTCCCCGCGCATAAGCATCGAGCACGGTACGCGACTGTGAAGAGGCTTGCGCGAGTTCGGCGTCTACTTCCTGGGCGAAGCCGAGCATGCGATGTTGCTTGTCTTGATCGAGCGCTCCAGCTCCCAGGATCTCCGCCAACTGGCCGCGCGCCGTGCGTCGCATAAGATCCATCTGCCAGAGCCGATCGCTCGCGGTGACGTAGCCCTGTGCGAAATAGAGATCAGCGTCGTTCGTTGCTTCGATGTAGGGAATGCCGCGTTCATCGCGGCGCACCGTTACGCGGTCGCGCAGGCCTGGCAGGGCGATACGATTATCTGCTTTCTGTGCGATTGCGCCGGGAAACTGAAAGTTGCTTACGGCCGTGCACACGAGCACGGCCAAAGTCAGCACTAGTGATTTCTTAAGGTTCTTATTCATCGTTTCGCCTTCTTTTTAAAGGAACCTGTGCACAACCGTGAGCGGTCCTGTACTAATGCCCGGTTGCAAAGGCCAGCATGTTAACACAACCGAGCAGCGTCTTCGTTTGTGAGCAAAGAGCCTTACCCGCTTGCTGTCGCGGGCGGCTCTATACGTGGACTGTACGCGAAAGATTCGACCGGAGCCGAGTACCTGATGCTCGCGCGATTCTATGACATCGACCGGCGAGTCTATGTAATCCAGTTCATCAGCCTCAAATCGGCCGAGCCAGGAGTTGATGAAAAGGCCGCCCGGTATTTCGATTCCTTTCAAGTGGTGAGGACGCCTTGATGAGAAGATCTGATTGGCGTTGACGTTCCAGTCTCCGGCGCATTACAATCCGCCTGAAGTCAAAGTCGATTGTGAAGATCAAATCAACGTGAGGAACAGAATCAAATCAGTTGTTGGCGGCGCCGCTTCGCTGGTGTTTGGGCTGACTGTTGTTCTTACAGCCTACGGCCAGCAACGCCCGCTGATTACCGAAGACATCGACATCATTCCACCCGGTTCGATGCGCATCGAAGCGGGGATTGATTTTGTCCAGAAGTCCAAGTTTCCCGTCTCTGGTTTGACGGGCGATCTGACGCGCGCCGGCGTGATCGGCATTACCATAGGTCTGGCGCCAAACGTGGAAGTGCAAGTCGAAGGCGTGGCGCAGAACCTCCTAAGCATCAATTCACGCGGGCCGAGCGCAATTCCTCTCAACGTCGCGACCGGGGCCAACTCAACCAACGATGTTGGCGACTTTACTCTTTGGACAAAGATTAAGCTGCGAAACGAGACGGTCCATTTGCCGTCTTTCGGTTTTCGCTTCGGGGTGCAACTACCGAACTCGAACCAGGATCGGGGAATTGGGTTGAATCAAACTAATGCTTACGGGCAGATCCTGATCGGCAAGAAGTTTGGCCACAACGGGCGCGTGAATACCTTCGGCAACCTGGGAATTGGAATTCTGACGGCCCCGACAGGTTTGTTTTCGCAGAACGATGTTGTGACCTATGGCTTGGCCGGCATTGTGCGGCTCAACAAGCAGTTCTTTCTCGCCGGGGAAGTCAATGGCCGCGCTAACACGCGGCCCGGCAGTGGGCCACTGGGAACTGAGTCGCAGGGCGAGGCACGCCTGGGTATGCAGATTCGCGCTTCCGGACTCCGCTTCGACTTCGCCGGCATCAAAGGGCTAACCAGGCTCAGCCCTCGGTCAGGAGTCACCGTAGGCGTCACGTACGATACTCCCTCAATCTTTACGCCAGCCAAATGAACTTCGTGACTGGTGACTTAGTGACAAGTTAGAGTCCTTTCGCGCAGTTTGTTGTCAACTGTCATTGGTCGCTTGTCAGTCTTTCTATGTTTGATTGGTTGCATGTCCTCGCCAGACAGCTGGGCCATTTCATCGTACACGTTCCGATTTACGTGGCCGGCCCGGCGATGATCCTGATCGGCGCGCTCGACTCGTCGCTGTTGTCGTTGCCCGAGGTGAACGACTATCTGGTGGTGGCGCGCTGCTACACGCATCCACGGGCCGTCTTGTTTTTCCCGATGTTTGCAGCCACAGGATCGGTGCTTGGCTGCCTCTTGCTTTATACGATCCTTAGTCGGGGAGGACGCGCGGTCCTGCATCGCAAGTTTCGCGCTGAGCATATTGAGCGGGTCGAGCGGGCCTATGCCCGGTTTGGTATTCTGGCGCTGGCCGTTCCGGCTTTGCTCCCGCCGCCGCTGCCCTTCAAGATCTTTGTAGCGACGGCCGGCGCTTTGCAGTTTCCGCGCCGCCGTTTTCTGTTAACGATACTGTTAGCCCGTTCGCTCCGTTATTATGCTGAAGGCACGCTGGCAGTTTTCTATGGTGAACGGGTGCTGCGGTTTTCGCAGGACAATGGTTTGATAATCATTAGCATCGTTGCGGGGCTTTTGCTGGTCGCTTTGGCAATCTATCTTTTATCAGGCAAGGGAAGGGCAGCATTAAAGTCGGCAGACGAAAATAAGTAGCGAACCCGCTTTTGAAAGGACTCGGTTAATTTATTGAAAATACTTATTCACAAGATTACCGGAGGGCTGACGAAGCTTTCTCATTACCTGATTTCTCTCGGGCCTTTCGGTCTGCTGGCGATCGCTTTTCTCGATTCAGTATTGGTGCCGATGCCGGGCGGAGTCGACGCGGTGTTGCTGGTACTGGCGGCTTCGAGGCCGTCCTGGATGTTGATTTACGTTGCTTCGGCCACGATTGGTTCGACCGTCGGCTGCGTAGCGCTCTATCACATTTCGCGGAAGGCAGGACGTCGCGCCCTGGCCCGGTTCTCAGAATCCAAGCAAAAGCGTGTTAAGGATATGATCGACCGGTACGACGTCCTTTCCGTGCTGGTCGCGTCCATTCTGCCACCGCCTTTTCCGTTCAAGCTGTTCGTGGTTTCGGCCGGGGTCTTCCGCCTGAATCTGCTGCGATTTACGGTCGCGGTCGCCGTCGGTCGTACGTTTCGGTATCTGCTGGAGGGCTATCTGGCCGCGCGCTACGGCGAACACGCGAAGGAAATGTTGTCCAGATACTATCCAGCTATAGGCATCGGGCTTGCGCTGTTGATTATCATTTTGTTCGTGGGAAAGAACCTGATGAAACGCGGTGGGGCGCCGGAGCCGTTATCAGATATCGAGAGCTAGTTGAAGATCCAATTTACTGTAGAGCGCTTCAGGGTCGGTGCGAAAGGTTCGAGCTTCCATGAGCGTACGCACACCGTGTGCTTCGAGTTGATCCAGTAACCGCAGCAGTATCTGTGCTGTTGCTCGAGCGTCACCGGCCGCGCGGTGGCGTTCAGGAATCTCAAAGCCAAAGTGTTCAGCCAAAGCGTCCAGGTTATGACTGTCCAGGTTGCGCATGATTCGCCGCGCAAGTTTCACCGTACAGAGTTCCGCATTGCGCATGCGACAGCCGGGAAATATGCGCGCGATTTCCTGGTTTAGCAGCGGCAGATCGAACGTTGAGTTGTGCGCCACCAGCACTGCATCGCCGGAAAAATCGAGCCAGGCGCCGACGATGTCCGCGAACCGCGGAGCCCCCGCGAGCATTTCATCGGTGATCCCTGTTAGCGCAGAGATAAAGCGGGGGAGCGGAACTTCGGGATTGATCAGCGTCTGAAACTCGTCGATGATCTTTCTCGCGCGAAGACGATACGCGCCAAGCTCGATGATTCTCGCAGGCACGGCCCGGGCGCCGATCGCCTCGATGTCGAGCACGACAAAATCGAGTTCATTCAGCGGGCGGGATTCGAACGTATCGTCAATGATTGCCAGGTGGTCGGCTTCGATGCTAAAGCGGGGATCGTCCCGAACCAGGTCGCCGACCAGCGAAGCGGCCAATTCTTCGCCCGCGTGAGAAAGACGAAAGACGACATCGACGATTTCTGTGAAGGCAGAGCGGCCGCCGTTCTTGCGCAACAGGTCGAACGTTTCCTGAACCAGCGCCGAATCGGATATCAAATTACGATGAGCTTCCATCGGAACTGCATTGTAATCGCTGACGGGGCTTTTTGAAATGATCGCATTGCCCAGAGCTGTGATATTTTTTCTGCGCCCCCTCTCCCTTTGGGAGAGGGTCGGGGTGAGGGCGTGAGTGTGAAAGCGCGACCCACCAATACATATGGTCAAATTCTTTTTGTTCACTCGCAGGCCCTCTCCCTAGCCCTCTCCCAGAGGGAGAGGGAACTCTGAAGCTATTCATCGACTACGAAACTATGCGAGCAGAAGAAGTAATCGAGAAGTTTAAGAGTTCCGGCGCGCTGCTGGAAGGCCACTTCATTTTGTCGAGCGGTCTTCACAGCCCGGTCTATCTGCAATGCGCTATCGCGCTGGAAGCAACGGCGGTTGCCGCGGACCTCGGCGCGTCTATTGCCGAACGTTTCCGTGGCCGGCAAATTGAAACTGTAGCCTCGCCGGCAATCGGGGGCATCGTGATCGGGTACGAAGTCGCGCGACAACTGGGAGTCCGGTTCATCTGGACGGAGCGTGCAGAGGGCCGGATGATTCTGCGGCGCGGTTTCCAGGTACATGAAGGCGAGCGCGTGCTGGTGGTCGAAGATGTAATTACTACGGGCGGTTCGACGCGCGAAACGATTGCCGCACTGGCAGGCGCCGGGGCAGAAGTCGTCGCCGCGGCTTCGGTCATTGATCGTTCCGGTGGCAAGGCTGACGTGGGTATCACTCGGGTATCACTGGCCACGCTCGACGTTCCGGCTGTCGAGGCTTTAGATTGCGAATTGTGCAGGCAGGGACAGCCCGCGATCAAACCGGGAAGCAGAAAGAGAGCGAACAGTGGGCAGTGAGCGGTGGGCAGTCATTGCCGTAATCGCTCACAAACACAAAGCCGGGGGCAACTGCCCACTGCCCACAGCCAACTGCACACTTGCTTATGAACTATCGCCTTCTTCTCCAATACGACGGCACCGATTTTCACGGCTGGCAGATACAGGATGAGCTGCGCACTGTCCAGGGCGAATTGAGTCGCGTGCTTTCGTTGCTTGACGATCGCGAAGTCATCGTTCAGGGATCCGGCCGGACCGACGCCGGCGTGCACGCCGAAGGGCAAGTCGCCAGCGTTCACCTCCACCGCGAGATAAGCCCTCAAAAACTGCGCAATGCAATAAATGGAAATCTGGCGCGCGATGTGCGCGTATTGTTCGTTGAGATTGCGCCGGAGGATTTTCACGCGCGTTATTCAGCGGTGAGTAAGACTTACCAGTATCGCCTCGTCCATGGCCCGGTAATGTCGCCGTTTTGGACACGCTATGCGCATCAGGAGGCGCGGTCGCTCGATCTTGATCAAATGCGCAGGTGCGCTGAAAGGTTCATGGGCGAGCACGACTGGACGGCTTTTTCGGCGATGCAGACCGATGCTGGATCCCGTGTTCGTAACATTACACACATGCGCATCGCGGGCGGCTGGGATGGCCGCGGCCGATGTCATCTGATCAGATTCACCGTTACGGCAAACGGTTTCCTGCGTTACATGGTGCGTTCAATCGTGGGAACGTTGCTGGCCGTGGGCCGTGGCGAGATTGATGAGGAGACGGTTACGCAAGCGATCCGGCAAGGAGATCGGAATCTGGTTGGTCCCACGGCGCCGGCTTGTGGCCTGACGCTGAAGAGCGTGCAGTACGATTGAGTTGTGGATCAGTTTGAACGAGTGACACGAGCGTCCCGCCCTGAATGACGCGCAAGATGCGCGTGCCACAAACAAACTGACCCATTACCTGCGATTGACACTACTTGCCGTTGCAGTAAGAATGAAGCGGCACTTCGCGGAAGTCCAATCGTTTTGTTAACTGGAACAATGCTCGCTGATTTCGCACAGGTCGTTTCCAAAGGCAGCCCGGATGAGCGTTTGCTGGCGCTGGTGGACTGGGAGCGCCTCCCGCATCACGTCGCAATTATCATGGACGGAAACGGGCGCTGGGCGGCGCAACGCGGCCAGCCCCGTATCGCCGGGCATCGGGCCGGCGTCGAAGCAGTGCGCGCCGCGGTTGATACCGGGGCCAGGCTGGGACTCGGAGCCCTGACGCTTTACGCTTTCTCGACTGAGAACTGGAAGCGTCCTCGTTATGAAGTCGATGCGCTGATGCGCATGCTCAGGAAATATCTGCGCCTGGAGCTGGATGAGATTAATCGCCAGAACATTCGCTTTCAGACGATCGGTCGCATTGAAGCGCTGGCGCCGACGGTTAGAGAAGAGATCGCGCGGGCTTCGGAGCGCACGGCCTCGAACACGGGCATGGTGTTGAGCGTGGCGTTGAACTATGGAGGGCGGGCGGAAATCGTAGATGCGTGTCGCGCGGCGATGCGGAAGCTTCAAGCAGCAGGAAGATCGCCGGATGAGCTGAGCGAAGAGCACCTTGAGCGAGAGTTGTACACGCATAGTTTGCCGGAGTTGGATCTCCTGGTGCGCACGAGTGGTGAAATGCGAATTTCGAACTTTCTCCTCTGGCAGAGTGCTTACGCAGAGATCTACGTGACAGAGACGCTCTGGCCTGACTTTCGTCGGGTCCATCTGCTCGAAGCCGTTGTCGAGTATCAACAGCGCAGTCGGCGCTTCGGGGGATTGAAGCTGGTCGTGAACGCCAAGTAATAGTAGGGATCAATAACATCGGTAACTAATAAGATTCGTGACGAGCCCAAATCTTGAAAGCCCAACCAAAGCAACCTAAATCGAAATCGATATTTGCGAAACTTCCGCCTTCGGTGGCACGACTTGTTACCGCCGGGGTTCTGCTGCCAATCCTCGTCGTTTCGATCGTCTTTCCCAAGCTGGCGCTCTTGTTTGTTGTGCTGGCCGCCGCGGCAATGATTGCCGCGCTGTTCGAATTCTGGCTGTTAGCGCGAAAGCAACAGGTTCGCGCGGATGCGGCCGCTGGGTTGCTGAGCGCGGCCGCCCTCTTTACCATCTTTTATTTCACGCAGCCCCGTATGTTGCCGGACCTCTTGATGATTCAACTCGTCTTGATCCTGCTGACCATCGGTTCGCTGACAGCGGCCATGTTGCGCGGCGCGCCGTTCGACAAGATGATCACTTCCGTTGGAGTGACGGTACTCGGCGTAATGTACATTGTGTTGTTGGGGGGGCATCTGGTCGCCTTGCAGGTTGGCTTTGCGCCTCAACTTGCAAAACATCTGCTCTCGTTTTTCTTTCTCGTGATCATGGGTGCGGACGCCGCCGCCTATTACGGTGGACGGGCTTTTGGCAAGCACAAATTGGCGCCCAGCATCAGTCCGGGTAAGACGTCGGAAGGTGCGATCGCGGGAATGCTGTCAAGTTTGTTACTCGCGGCCGGCGCGCATTACTGGTTCTTTCCCGAACTTCCGACGAAATTTGCATTGGCCCTGGCCGCGGTAATGAACGTCGTCAGTGTAATCGGTGACTTGACTGAGAGCGCGCTCAAGCGCAGCGCCGGTGTGAAAGATACCGCGAGTATCCTTCCCGGTCATGGTGGGGTACTGGATCGTATCGATAGCTTGCTGTTCAACGCGCCGGTCATCTACTATTTTGCTTACGCATACTTTATCCGTTAAATGAGCACAAAAAAGATCCTGCTAATCATCGGCGGTGTTATCGTCGTACTGGGCCTGATAGTAGCGCTATTCGTTGGCGGCATTGCGTGGTTTGCCCTCCATGCCATTGGAAGCAGCGAAGCCGCTGAGACCGCCCGCGCCTATCTTCGTAATAACGAAGTTTTGAAGCAGGACATTGGTGAGGTAAAGGACTTCGGCTCGATCGTGACGGGCAACATCAACGCTCAGAACGGTGATGGCGTAGCAACTCTTTATCTAAAGGTGATTGGTGAAAAGCGAAACGTCAACGCGCGAGTTGACCTGTCGTACCGCAACAATCGATCCTGGCGAGTCACGGGTGCGTCTTACGAGCGCGACGAGCAAACCATCGACTTGATGCAGGGCTACGGCCCCCCATCGTCGCCCACGCCACCTTCTAATTGATTTCAATCCCATGCCACTACGCGGCGTCGCCATCTTAGGTTCAACCGGCTCGATTGGCTGTAACACGTTCCGGGTCCTGGAATCGCTCGGATCCGAGAGGTTTCGCGTCGTAGCGCTTGGCGCCGGACGCAATCTAGCGAAGCTCGCCGACCAGATAGCACGCCATCAACCCGACCTGGTCTCGGTCGAAAACGAAGAGTTCACCGAACAACTGAAGGCCGAATTGCGAAAGCGCGACGCTCCTATCCCACGAATCGTCACGGGTGAAAACGGTCTGGTTGAAATCGCCACGCATCCCTGGGCCGACTGTGTTGTTTCGGCGACCGTGGGCGCGGTCGGGTTCGTGCCGACCCTGCGGGCGCTTGAGGCAGGTAAGCGCGTCGCGTTGGCTAATAAGGAAACACTGGTGATGGCCGGGGAGTTAATGACGCGCGCGGCTGAGAAGTCAGGCGCGGAGCTGCTGCCGGTTGATTCCGAACACAACGCTCTGCATCAATGTCTGCGCGGCGAGAAGCGATCCGAAGTGAGGCGGATAATTTTGACGGCGTCAGGCGGTCCCTTTCGCACGCGGGACAAAGCTGCGATGTCGTCGGCGACCGTGGCTGAGGCGATGAAACACCCGACCTGGAACATGGGCGCGAAGATCACGATTGATTCCGCCACCCTGATGAACAAAGGGCTCGAAGTCATAGAAGCGCACTGGCTGTTCGGCTTCGGCGCGGATGAAATCAGCATCGTCGTCCATCCCGAATCCATCGTCCATTCAATGATCGAATTGATCGACGGCTCCGTGATCGCACAGATGGGTGTGACGGATATGCGCCACGCGATTCAGTACGCGCTTACGTATCCGGAGCGCCACCCTTCAGAGTTGCCGCCCCTCGACCTTGCTCAGCTTTCTTCATTGCACTTTGAAGAACCCGATCTGGAACGGTTCCCGTGTATCTCACTTGCTTATCGCGCCCTGCGAACCGGCGGAACGTTACCGGCGGCGATGAATGCCGCCAACGAAGAGGCGGTGCAGGCGTTCATCGACGAGCAGATTTCGTTTTCCGGTATTCCGCAGGTTATTGAAACCGTAATGGACAGGCATCGTACCGGCGACGTCGTTAAGCTGGACGACGTTATTGATGCAGATCGGTCAGCCCGTGCGGCCGCTCAGGCGGCAATCACGCAACTATCACGAGAGGTTCGAGTCACTGGCGTTGCATGAGGTGCCGTCAGTTCAAGCCTCAGCCAAACGACAGGCGTTAACTCGCTGTTTGACCCACCCCACATGCCCCACGTAAACTCGCTTTGGTGATATGGTGGTCTACTAACCAGTTCGAAACTCAGATAGCGCGGTATTGTGCTTAGTCAGGATCGGTAAATGAGCTTACTTCAGAGTGGAATCATCGGCGTTTTAGCCTTCATATTCATTCTCGGCGCGGCGGTTACGCTGCACGAGTTTGGCCACTTCCTGGTCGCCAAACTCCTGAAAATCCGGGTTGAGACCTTTTCGTTTGGCTTTGGTCCGCGATTGTTTGGCCGAAAAATGGGGACCACCGATTATCGAATCTCGGCGATCCCGCTGGGTGGTTACGTCAAACTGGGCGGCGATGAATCAAACGCGCCAATCGAAGGCGAGGGCGCGTCAGACATCCCCGCGAACGAAAGATTTGATCTACGGCCGCGTTACCAACGAATACTGGTTGCCCTGGCCGGGCCGGTGATGAATATTCTGACGGCGTTGTCCATTCCGCTCGCCGGGGCGTTGATCTACGGCGTGCAGGCCACGCCCCCGCCGGTTGTCAGGCAGATGCTGCCGGGTGGAGCAGCGGAAGCCGCAGGTTTGCAGCCGGGTGATCGGATCGTCGCCTTTGACGGCAACGAAAACCCCAAGTGGAGAACCGTCGCCGATGATGCTTTGCTCTCGCCGGGTCAGCCAATGCCAGTCGAGGTTGAGCGGAACGGGCAGCGAATTAAGCTGACTATCAAGCCGACGCCGCACACCGAAGAAGGCGAGACGGTTGGCTTCCTGGATTTTCTTCCTGATTATGGCGAGGTCCCAATCGTCGTACGAGAAGTGGTGCCGAACTCTCCGGCTGCCGAAGCGGGATTGCGCGTCGGGGATCGGATCGTTGCGGTTAACGCTGAGCCGGTGAAGAGCGCGGAACAAGTAACGCAGTTCATACGCGCCCACAAGGCCCAACCTATCACACTACGTGTCGAGCGTGGCGGAAGTACTCTGGATGTCACCGCCACACCTAGGCTGCTGAATCCTCAAGAGACAAGAGAACGACTCGGATTCACGCCCGATGAAGAGATTCCGTATCAAAGAGTTGGTGTCGGTAGAGCGCTGTCAGAAGCCGTCGACACGAACGTGGAATACGTCCGCGTTACCGGGAAAGCCATGGGCCAGTTGTTTACCGGTAAGCGATCGGTGCGCAATACGATTTCAGGTCCGATCGGGATCTATCGCGTGGCCTCTACCTCTGCGATTCGTCTTGGATGGGCCGGTGTCTTTGCCACGCTCGGCTTTCTGAGCCTCAACCTGGGCATATTTAATCTCTTGCCGATTCCGGTACTGGACGGCGGCGCTATCTTCTTGTTATTGATCGAGGGGCTGCTGGCCACGGTGGGAATGAAAATATCCGCAGTCGTGCGTGACAGGATTCAGCAAGTAGGTTTCGTCGTTGTTATCCTATTAATGGTTTTCGTAATCACGAACGATGTGTTGAAGCAGGCTTCGATCTGGCGTGGCGGTAATAGCAGTCCGCCGGCGGCAGCGTCGCCAGCGCCGGCGACAACGAAATGAGTCGCATGTCCAAAGTCCAACGTCGTCGGGACAGACTTTGGACCTGGGACGTTGGACCTTAGGTAATATGCGAAAGTCTCGAGCCGTACAAGTTAAGAACGTTCAAATCGGTGGCGGTGCGCCGGTCGTGATCCAGTCGATGACCAAGACCGACACTTCGGACGTCGGCGCGACCGTGGCGCAAATTGAAGAGATGGTTAGCGCCGGCTGCGAGATTGTCCGCCTCGCTGTTCCTGACGACGATGCGGCTATCGCGCTCAAAGAGATTCGCAAGCGCGTTCCCGAAGTACCGATCGTCGCGGACATCCACTTTCATTACAAACTGGCTTTGATGGCGCTCGATGCGGGTATCGACAAGCTGCGTCTGAATCCGGGAAATATCGGCAAACACGAACGCATCGTCGAAGTCGTGCGCGCGACGCAAGCTAAGAAGGTCCCGATCCGGATCGGCGTTAACGGGGGCTCCCTGGAAAAAGATTTGCTTAAGAAGTACGGCACGGCGACGCCCGAGGCGATGGTTGAATCCGCCCTGCGTCACATAAAGATCCTCGAAGACCTCGATTTCACCGACATCATTATTTCTTTAAAAGCTTCAGACGTGGAGCGCACCGTTGCTGCCTATCGTTTGCTGGCTGAGAAGGTTGACTATCCGTTTCATCTTGGCGTGACGGAAGCCGGCACGGCGTTCACGGGAACAGTCAAATCGTCCATCGGTCTCGGCATCCTCCTGCACGAAGGCATCGGCGACACGATTCGAGTTTCACTAGCGGCCGAGCCACAGGAAGAAGTGCGCGTGGCGTGGGAAATCGTTAAGTCGCTCGGACTGCGCACGCGCGGCGTAACAGTTGTCGCTTGCCCAACCTGCGGACGTTTGGACGTCGATAACTTTGTCGAGATCGTTACCGAAATCGAACGTCGGCTCGCTCACATTCAGGAACCGCTGCATCTTTCGATTATGGGTTGTGCGGTCAACGGTCCGGGTGAAGCGCACGATTCTCAACTGGGCATTACTTTCGGGCGCGGAGTCGGCATGATCTTCAAAGACGGCGTGCCGATGCGCAAAGTCGCCGGTGAAGATATTGTCGAGGCGTTTGTGAAAGAAACCGAAAAGCTGCTGGCCGAAGGTAGAGCAGCCCAACCGGAAGCGGGACTCACGCGTTTCGTGCCTGAGCTGGTTTCGATCAAATAGCTCTCCCCTAAGTACTTTCCTCTGCAGACAAGCCTGCCCATCCCAAAAACAATTGACTCGCAGCGTCTATGGTGGTAGGTATTATCGCCAATTCATAACACCTTTTGTTTTCTGCACTAATCCAGTGACTCATTCGAACACGGGCTGAGTTGCGCAATCGATTTATCGATCGGTAGCGCGCAGTGAATCTGTCGTCAAATTCGGAGGATCACAAGTTGTCTACCCGACACAGTTGCACTTGCTTCTCTCTTATCGTCGGTGCCGGTTTCCTGGCGGCTTGTTATTTAGCTTTCACAGTTTCAGCCGAAACCCCTTCGGCAGGTAAAACGAAAAAGGCGGTCCAGGCGGCCGAGGCAGCCGCGAAAAAGGCAAAAGATGCGGCCGACGCAGCAATACTTGCCGGGACTGCCACTTTCGGCACGAGCTATCCCGAAACCGACGATGGCAGAGCGGCGGCCGAAGCAGACAAGAACGCCGACGCCGCGGACGCGGCCGCCGAAGATGCCGAGAAGGCAGCAGCGGCCGCGCGTGAGAAGGCATGCCGATCCGGAAACACCGATGATGCCAAGGCGGCTGATGCCGCGGAACAGGTGGCTAAGGACGCAGAAGCGAAAGCCGACGCGGCCGACGCCGCGGCTGACAAAGCAGATCTAAAAGCCGACTCGTTCGGAAAGCAGTTGCAGAAGAAAAAACGCGATGCCGGACGAGCATTACGCGCCGCGATCAGAGCGGCGAGGGCGGCCATTTGTTTCGCGTTGCAATGCGCGCAACTGATGGACGAATCCAGCGAGCAGAACCAGAAAAAGAAAAAGGAAACAATAGAAACGATTGAGGGCCTTGATTCGTCCGTAGATCAGCTCGCGCTCGCGCCCCAGCCGGGCGGGGGTGAAGTCAAAACCGCTCAGGGCCTTCACAGGGTTACCTTCGACACTATGCAAGGTCGGGCCGTCGTGAATCTGCCTGATGACATGAGGGCGGGCGATACGATTTCAGGCACGGTCTTAGCCGAACCCAAAGGCCAGACTCCTGAGGAGCGAGCCAGGAACATGTCGGCTATGGGCGATCAGAAAATAAAGATCGCTACCGCGAAAAAGCCGGACGGAACATCGGATGTCAACGTCGAAGTACCGGTCACCGCAACCCTGAGCCCGTTTACGTTCACGCTGCCCCCAATCAGCACATCAACGCCGCCCCTTACGAATGTCAGCAGTGGTAGTTCCGGAGGCTTGGGAATTACGTTGACGAACACCAGCGGATCATTCTCCACCGGTGGAACAACCACCGTACCCATCGAAATGGTCTCGCTGAGCTTACAGAGCGTCCAGCCTTTGACGGTTTTCCAACTTCCTACAATTGGGCAACAGGGAAGACCGATAGTGATCACCGGCCCTTTCGACGGCCACAGCTCAAACACTTCACTTCGAACAACGGTACAAGACTTTGAGAAGAACACTGAGAACGTTTCCGGTGGGTTCGGTCTGATTGCAGAGTCGCCACGTAAAGCCGTCTTCCAGGCTCCGACAAACGTCACGGGCCCGATTGAACTGAATCTCAAGGAAGGAAACGTCGAAACCAAAGGAACGTATCGCAACGTCGGCGTGAATCTAACCGCGCCAAAGACGAGCCTGCTCAAGGGCGAGAGCACCGAGTTGCGCGTTGAAGTGAATGGCCTGCAAGGAATCAAACAGCCAGTGCCGCTGACACTTGAGTCGCATGGGGTGATCACAATGGTTGGCGGCAACTATCAGCCGCTGGTGATTCAACCCTCGCAGGTGGGGCCGGACGGACGCTTTACGACTACGCGCGGGATTACGGGCATCCAAACCGGCGGCTGGACGGCAACGGCAACGGTCGTGACACACAAGTTCGACATCTGTTTGCAGGACGACACCGCTCCGGCCAGACGAATTCTCTGGAACACTTTCAACGGCGACTACATCTTCATCTGCCCCACTTGTTGGCCTCCGAAAGTCCAACAGGGTGGCGTTTTTGGGACTACCGGAGAAAGTGGCGGTACGAAGACCGGCGGCACGAAGACGGGCGGGACGACCGAGACTGGCGGCACGACGCCACCCGCCGATCCCAACAACCCGCCGGGCGGCCTTATAGGTCAAGGCAAGATGATCATGAAAGGTTGCATTATCACTTTAGAGCACAACGCACCTGACCGCAGAGTATTTTTGAGGCTTGATTCCTGCACGACCTCTGGGAGCTCTACGATCGAGGATCCTAAAACCAAGGTGAAGTTTACGATCACTGACCGTAACATCGCCGATAATACCTGTCAGTCGCAATAGGGTCTGAGTGGGGTAACGGCTACGCATGAAAGGAGACCAACGCGCTATGGGTCGCATACTTGCTTTTCTTTATGGTTTGGTGAGTTACCTGATCTTTTTCGTCACTTTCCTGTACGCGATAGGCTTTGTCGGAAACGTGTTCGTGCCGAAGTCGATCGACTCGGGCGTGCCTGGCTCTTTCACTCCATCCCTGGTCGTTGATGCCGTGCTGCTCGGTCTTTTTGCCATTCAGCACAGCGTTATGGCGCGGCCCGGGTTCAAGAAAGCGTGGACAAAGGTCGTCCCGCAAGTAATCGAACGCAGCACCTATGTTTTGCTCGCCAGCTCGTTACTGGCCCTGTTGTTTTGGCAATGGCGACCAATCCTGGGAGTTGTTTGGAGCGTCGAGAATTCCGCGGCCAGTATGGTTCTCCGAGTGATCTTCTTCGCGGGATGGGCGCTCGTGCTCGTGAGCACGTTTCTGATCGGTCACTTCGATCTGTTTGGTCTCCGGCAAGTGTATTTGTACCAGGTCGGAAAGGCCTATACTACATCGGGCTTCAAGACGCCGGGCTTATACAAAGTTGTTCGTCACCCGATCATGCTGGGTTTCATTATCGCCTTCTGGGCAACGCCGAAGATGACTGCCGGTCACCTGGTCTTCGCGATTGCTACGACTGTTTACATTCTCATCGCGCTTCAGATCGAAGAGCGTGATCTGATGAACATGCACGGGGATGCTTATAAGAATTATCAGCGACAAGTGTCTATGCTGATTCCTTTGCCGAGAAAGAAGTAGTAACGCTTAACTGAGTTTCAGGGATGGATTGTACGCGAGAATGTGTTCGAACCGCGGCCCCAGTAAGCTCGCAGGATTGTAGGGTTGGTTGAGAAGGAAGCCGTTATCCGGCAGACATGGAGAGCAGCAGCGCATCACTGGCGACCCGCCGGTTAAGGTTGACTTCGAGTGTGCCACGCAGGTCTTCGATCTGACTGAGCCAGGCAGCAGCCTGCGCACTGCTTATCTCGGCGGCAATTTGTTGAAGCGCCGTCAACAGATCGCCATTCACTATTGTTCCACTCGGCCGCCCCAGCGCCAACGCCCAGGCATCCCGAATCAATGTCTCAAGTGCGTCAAGCCTCTGCTCGTACTCGGCACGGTCCTTCGCCGCGGCCAGTTCTTCCGCTGAGCGCAGCAATTGCGCGCGATCGAACGCCACCGTCAACGCCCTGAGAACACCCAACATCATGTCGCGCCGTTCGCGGTAGGTCTCGACATCACCGGCGAGCGCTCGCCCGATGCTGCCCTGTGCCGTACGGGCCAGCAACCGCGCGTCCGCGGCGGGCACATTCTTTTGCACGGTCAGAAATGTCTCCACCTCCTCGGCGGCAATCGGCGCAAATCGAATTATCTGGCAGCGCGAACGAATGGTTGCCAATAGCGCAGTTGGATTTGCCGTGGTCAGGATGAGATGCGACGTCGGCGGTGGTTCTTCCAGGGTCTTCAGCAACGCGTTGGCGGCCTGATCGTTCATGGTGTCGGCATCCTCGACGACAAAGACCCGCGCGGCGCCTTCAAACGGCCGAAAGTTGGCTTCGCGTTCCAACTCGCGCATCGGTTTGACCCGAATAATCTGCTTGAACGGACGCACCATTGCAAGGTCGGTGTGCTCGCTCCAGATGAGCCTTTCTCTATTGTCATCGTCGCTGCTAAAAGGCGGAAAAGTCGAGCGCGAGATCCGTTTGCATGACGAGCACTCGTTGCAAGCCTCGACTCCTTTGCGGTGGCGGCAGTTCATGGCTTTAGCCAATTCGAGCGCGAACAGTTTCTTGCCGATCCCTTGCTCACCTGTGAAAAGCAACGAGCCCGGAACCCGGCCGCCCGCAAGCAAGCGCCGCAGGGATTCCTTTACTTCGTCATTGCCAATGAGAGTGGAGAACATAGGTCAGTAAGCAGAAAGCAGTCGGCAGTAAGCAGAAGTTGTTCGACTCGGTTCGGGGCTCAACGATCCGGTAGAATCTCCTTGATAGCTTTTGCCGATTCCGGGCTCAGCAGTCCGCGATCTTCCAAAAAGGGCATTACGATGTTCATAACGGTTTCGTGTGTCTCCTGGACCGAGCCTCGCGCGTCAATGATACGGAAGCGATTCGGCTCGGCCTTTGCCATTTCGAGATAGGCATTGCGGACGCGAGTGTGAAACTCAGCGTCCTCGCTGTCCAGGCGGTCGCTGTTCTTGCTGGCCACACGACGTCGTGTCCGCACCACCGACTCAGCCACGGACAAGTCAAACAACAAAGTCAGCGCGGGCGTCAATCCGCCCGTCGCCAGTTGGACAATCTCCCGAATCAACTCTGGTTTAAAGCCGCGGCCCGCGCCCTGGTATGCGACGGTCGCATCCGCATAGCGATCCGATAGTACTACCCGGTCAGCTTTGAGTGCCGGCAACAAGAGTGTGCGCACATGATGCGCCCGGTCGGCGGCGAAGACCAGTAGTTCGGCCAAAGGGTCGACCTGCTCTTCCACATCCAACAAAGCCGCGCGCAGCTTCTGTCCCAGCCTGGTACCACCAGGTTCCCGGGTGGTCACTATCTCGAGACCGCGGACGCGCAGTTCGCTCGCCAACAGTCGCAGTTGCGTTGATTTCCCGCAACCGTCAATCCCTTCAAAGGTGATGAAAGCGCCGGCCATGTCTTGCTGGGTTGTACTTTGGAATGCCTTCAGGTAGTGGAGGCCTCAACGGTTTGTTCAGGCGCACTATCGGTTGCCACCGATGACTGCCGCAGTTCGCCAGTCGTGCGGCGGGCATGAGAGATCGTCGAGATAGCATGCTTAAAAATCAATTGCTCGTTTGCACCCGTCTCCATAATCAACGAAAACTTATCGAAGCTTTTGATGCGACCTAATAGTTTGGCGCCATTCACAAGATAAATCGTGACCGTCGTCTTTTCCCGCCGCGCGAGATTAAGGAAACCGTCCTGGATGTTTTGCAGCGCCGGCTTTGAGTCCACCAAACGATCGTCCTCAAGATGAAGCTTACTAACGGTGCCTCAGAGTATAACAGCCGCTCAAAGCTGACAAGGTTTTTCTGTTACCGGCCCGGGCGTCGGATGAGCGCGAAAGCCTGCTCCACTACCTGGGGATCGTCACCGAACCCGTCGAGCCATTGCACGTCAGGCTCATGACGGAACCAGCTCAACTGGCGCTTGGCATAATGACGCACGTCGAGTTTTGTTTGTTCGACAGCGCTTTCAAGATCGCGCTGCCTATACAGAAACTCAACCACGCGCCGGTAACCGTGCGCGCCGAGCGCGTTTGAGTTTGCCGGCACTCCTTCGTCGAGCAGCCGGCGCACTTCTTCGACCAGCCCATTCGCGAAGTGCTTTTCCGCGCGCTCATTGATTCGCGCATAGAGCTCTTTGCGCGGCGGATTCAAGGCAATGATCTGAATTCGCGAGGCCAGGGAAGGTGGCTCTGCCCGCAGGGGTCTTTGCCGCGAGATTGGTTCGCCGGTTTGCAGACAAACTTCGATCGCCCGCTGCACTCGAGGCCAATCGCGCGCGTTTAGTTGCGCGGCCTCAGCCGCGTCGAGTCTTTGCAGGATTCGATGAAGATGTTCGGGGCCGCGGCGCTGACGAATAGCTGTCAGACGCGCACGGAGGTTCTCATCTGTGGGTGGGCTGGCAAAGAAGGGGCGGCGCAGGGCTCTGAGATAGAACCCGGTACCTCCGACCAGAAGAGCGGAGTGATCTCGCGCCTCGATCTCTGCGATCGTTTCAATCGAAACTCGCGCCCAGTCAGCAGCAGTGAAATTCACGGCCGGTGAAACAAAGTCGCTCAGGTGATGCGGGACACCGCGCCGCTCTTCCAACGGAACTTTGGCTGTCGCGATCTGAATGCCCTGGTAGACCTGGACTGAGTCGCAGTTGATGATTTCGCCGTCAAGGCGCAAGGCCAGCTCAATCCCAAGTCCGCTTTTGCCGGAAGCGGTAGGGCCAACTATGGCGATGATTGGTCGTTTGGATTCGCTCACCCGCGAGAGATGATAAGCCGAATCACGATCACGAGCCAGATGAGCACGAGCAGTATGAGGGCGCCGATGATTTGATTGCGAGAGAAACGCATGAACTATTTCCGGCTTGGCGCGCGTTTGGACGGAAACGACGTGACCGGAGGAGACGAGTTCTTAGAGATTGAAAACGGTGCTGACGCTTAATTGAAAACCGGGTAGAAGCGGCGTCGTAATCTCTTCGCCGTTCCGCCCTGTTGCCACATTCTCCAGCTGTTGTTTCTGCAATCGGTAAACTTGCACCAAGCGATTCTCAGCATCAACAATCCAGTACTCAGCGACACCGTATTTTGCGTAAAGCTGCCGCTTGACGAGCAGATCGCGATCCCGATTTTCTTTGCCCGGGGACATTATCTCGATTACGAGATCGGGCGCCGCGCTGAATCTCTCATTTGTGACCATTTCGGACCAACGCTCGTTACTCACGAAGACGAGATCCGGGATGACGGCGTCATAGTCGCTGAAAACATCTCCGGCTCCGGGAACAACCTTTCCAACAGGGTTTCGGCGAAGGTAATCGGCAAAGGCAATTTGGAGATTCTGAAGAATAAGCTGGTGTGGAAGTCCAGGTGCGCGAGACACGAAGAGTTCCCCTTCGATAAGTTCATAGCGATTGCTGTCATCGGGACAGGCATCGAGGTCAGCGACGGTGAGTAAAGGTTCGATTCTGGCTGCCATTTCAATACCTCTGTTGGAGCGCTATGAATCAATGCCGCAAATCTATCATAGGTCGAGACAACTGCATATGTAACAGAAATTGCAACGCGTGAGGTGTCAGCCTTAATACATCTTGGTCACTTCGATTCCCGTGTAGTAAGCCTTCAGAATCTGTTCGACGGTGAACCCTTGCCGGGCCAAACCGTAAGCGCCCACCTGGCACATGCCGAGGCCGTGGCCCCAGCCTCTCCCAGTGAAGATGAATCCGGTGACGCGATCATTTTCGGAGTAGACGCGATCGATAACAAAGAGTTGTTCCCGCAATCCCAGCGCTGAACGAATGCGCCCGCCGCGAACGTGCCCCGTGCCCTGCGTGCCGACCACTTCTAGATCGATTACCCGCCGCGACGACCCACGCGCGGCGATGCGCAGATCAGTGATAGCGCCGACCCCGCGAACTGATCGTCCCAGGCGTGACTGGACCGCGCCTATGGACATTTCCGCAGTCCAGTGTGAGAACGGTGAAAAGCGCTCAGCGGCCGCCCCGCTAGGCGCAGGCCGAACTTCCAGATAATCAGCTTCGCCTTTGGCATTGACATGAAAGGTCAACGGCTCGCCACCGACCAACGCGAGCGATTTCATCTGATAGAGATTCTCGCCAAACTCCCGAAACAGAAAAGCTTCGCGGCTGACGACCATAGGCAGGTCCTTCCCTTTGTTTGAGCGCAATATCAAGACGCCGGAAGCAGCAGGCCGCGTGGTTCCTTTCTGCAGGGCGAGCAATCCGCGAGCTTCAAGCAGACGGGCAATCGCATGTAACGCCCGGGCTCGCGACAAGGTCTCTTTGGGCCGCAGTGTTGCATCGGCGAAGAGCGATAGCGCTCCGTCACGAAGCAACATGGCCACATCCGCGCGGTTCGCCGACGGGATTTGTTCGGCATCGCGGAACCCGAGTAGATACTCAACATCCGCGTCGTTCAACAGGGTATCCGCCCGCTTGTCACCAAAAACCGACGCGATCAGCACGGTGCTGAATGCCGGCGGTTTCGTTACGTCTTCGACATTCGTCAGCTGCGCCCTGCGAGCCAGCCGGCCCGCCGCCGTCAACCAATCGCGCACTTCTGATTCAGACACATGCGCGGAGAGCCAGGAACTTGAGACGCGATCAAAAGGTAGAGAGAAACCGTTAACCGCCAAAAGCGCCACGTCGCGCGCTACTGGCAGGTCCTTTTCATCCTTGATTTCGAAAAGCTCGCGCGAACTCTTAATAGTGAATGGCGCAAACGGCGCCTTAATCTCGGCAGCACATTCACGCCCGCGCAAGTACGGCAGGGCGGTATTGAAAATGTTTTCCGAGTCTTCGGTGCGACCGCCACAGGTCGAAGTATAAAGGGCGTTAATAGGTTCGCCGTTGTAGGTCGCGATCATCCCGCGTGTCTCGTCGACCGCGCGCGATGACAACGCGTTTTCGCTGGAGAGACCGCGATAAACCTGCGACCGTGTGGTGGGCAATAAGTCGTACCCTTCGGAAGCAAATTGGCCCCGATTCTTCAGGGCGTATGTGCGGGCGGCGATTGCCTGTGCTTTCAACGCTTCGATCGCCGGATAACCGCCGGGTGACAGTTCGTTGGGAACGACACCGCGCACATAGTCTTCGAGGCCGATAACATTTACGACCGTCAACGCTCCATGCTGGTTCGCAAACACTTCGATCTTTCCGCGAAAGGGTTTGTCGTTGAAGCGCACCGGGGCGCCGGCTTCGTCGCTGGAGGCAAAGGTCAGAGGTGCGCTCGAATGGAACAGCGGGGCCGCGCCCCGCGCGAAAGCAACTAGTTCGCGGGTAGGCGCGGTGGGCCGCGCAGTCAGTTTGAGCTTGTTAGTGCTGGTCGCTCCCGGCGCCTTCGATGCTAAAGACGAATCCCGGTTAGCAATTGTCGGTGCCGTTGGCCCGGACCCGGCGGACGATAGCGATGTTTCGAACCCCGCGTCCTCCAGTTTGGCCGTCAACGCATCGGCATCCTCGAGCGACTCGCTTGAGACTACAACCTTCCACTTTTCCGTTGAATCTGCGACTGCGTGAGCGCTTACACCCGTTAGCTGGCGAACCGAATCCACCATTCGCCCCGCGTCCTCCCGCGACAGCGACCGCGCAATTTCGATGTCAAAAGCCTGATCGTTTGCTTGTCTTGAAGGAGTCAGCATTCGCGATTCAATTCGCACCCGCGCAGTTTCAAGCGGCTGGGCCGATGAATTGAGTTCTGAAGCGTTGAGCAGGCTGGCGGTGGTTGAGATGGTCGCTGCCCGCACGCCGGTCGATAAAGCAATGCGCATCACCGGTTCATTTGAGAGTGGACCTGGTTCCTTCGACTCGCTTGCCGTCCTGACGACTGAGTCCTGATTCGCCGGCCATGTCCGTGAGCTCTTTTCACCGGCGTCACCGGACACGCGGCGCGCGCGCGTCTCCTGCGCTGCGGTCGAAGGCGCGAACGATAAGGGCGCTAGCAGCACGCTCGCAATGAGCAACGCAACCGCCGTTATTCGGATGGATAACTGCATTAGACTTGGATCTCTCCGCAACATAGGAGAGTAAGCCGGGCGGGCCGACCCTATGTTACTAGAACTATTCCGCCGTGCAAAGTTTTCTTCTTCTTTGAGACTCGCGGCCATGATCGTACTCCGGAACTTGTGCGCGTGTTACGTTGTTGCAGAGAAATGTTGATGACTATGTGCTTCACGTTTCCCGTACCCAAGAAGCATCGCCATAACAGTCACGACTAAGCAAACCACGCCCGCTCCCGTGAAGGTCAAAGGAGCGCCCCACTTTGCGGCGGAGTGGCCGATCGCCGGGTAACTGGCAAGCCAGCAGAGATGAGTTAACGCGAAATGCGCGGCATACGCACGCCCACGCTCTCCTTCGGTCGTATGTTCGGCCAGCAGCGTAGAGGACGGAATAGCGATTAGAGCTTGCCCTGCACCGTTGAGCATCCAAAGCAGACTGAAGACAATAAGCGGTGGTTTGAGAATGTCCGGCAAGAGCAGCAGACCGAGCAGAAGGCCGCCGGCGAGCAGCGCACGCGAAGCCCACTTATGACGGCGACCATGAAGAATCGATCGGTCGCGTGCGCCTTCCTCATAACGTCCCGTAGCGCTCCCCAGGAGAATTGCGGTAAGCGTCGAGCCAAAACCAACAGCTGCCATGACGAAAGCAAAGGTAGTCTGTCCCCGGTCCAAAACGTCACGCACGTAGGAGACGGTTGCTACGATGGCCGCTGCGCCGGCTGTCGCTTCCGCGATACTCAGAGTCAATGCTTGTCGAAGCGAGGGCTCGCGAAGAAGGATGCGTGTGCCAGTCGTAAGTTCTGTTAAGAAGCTGCGGAAAGAGATATTCGGCAGGGACCTTCTGACCTGCGGTATCGCTGCGAAAGCGACGAGCGAAGCTGATACCAAATAAGTGAAGGCGTCAAACCAGAAGACCCATCGCAGGCCAAAAAGCGCGACCAGCAAACCGGCTAGCGCCGGAGCGGCCACGGCTTCAACGTCAGTAGCGACCCTCGAAAGCGAGATAGCTCTTACGTATTGTTCTCCACCGACGACTTCCGGGATACTCGATTCGAAAGTCGGCGTGAAAAACGCGGTCACCGCGTTGATGGCGAAGATCAATGCATAGATCTGCCAGACGGCAGTGATGAAGGGAAAGAGGGCGAGCAGAGCAAAGCGCACTACATCTGCTGCAATGAGTATCTTCTTCCGGCTGACGCGATCTGCAATAACTCCCGCAGGCTGAGAGAACAAAAGAAAAGCCAAAATGCGAAGAGTAAGCGCATTGCCGATGACCGCCGTCGCTGACACACCTCCGGTGAGTTGATAAGCGAACAAAGCCAGCCCGACCGTCGTTACGCCGCTACCGAGCAAGGATATGATCTGTGCTCCAAACAGCAAGCGAAAGTCGCGATTTCGCCCAAGCGGACTGGTCGCGTGCGGGTCGGCTGCCCTCGGATTTAGATCAGGACTGTCCTTGTTCTTATCTGTAGACACAATTCGTCGCTCGCGGCGCAATTCCGTCGATACGTTTCAGCTGCCAGACTTGCGTCTTCCGGGTTTTCTTTGCTTGCTGGACCTTTCATAACTCTTCACTGACCTCAGAGCCTTACCTGAAAGGAGCCTCTCGTCACCAGCGAGATATCCTTCGGGCCACCGTCATTTGCCAGAGCCGCGTTGGGATTGCCATACCCAAAAGGTCATGGCCCCAATGAACAGAGCCGCCTGGATCCAGTCCTTGATCGGATTACCTTTGAGCAGGATCGCCGAAGCGATCATCGCGACTGCCCATGCGATCGCCCAAAGAATGAGGGCGGTCAATCGCTTTGTAGAGGAATTGGTCATTTCTTGTGCTCCTTACCGGTTACGACGTTTCGCGACGATCACAAACGATATTTGCGCCCTCGGTTAACGCTACGATTACCGCCGCAAGACGATATGATCTTTTCGTCTAGAAAGTGAAATCGTGAGTCAGTTTGATCTGAAGACTATATGAAGGCCGTTCAAGGCCTGCTCCTGTGCTCTGATTATAGATGATGAAGAAATCGCTATTTGGCCGATAGATGTAGCGTAGTCGCACGTTGATGACTGACAGGCGAGCGGCCGAGTTCAATTGCACCAGCGCGGACGTGAGCAGCTTGCGCGAGAAGTTATAGTCCAATCTTCCTGAGAATAGACTGGTGGTAAAGTTGCCTTCGCGCAAACTCACTTTGTTGTAGCTCTCCGCTAGGTTGACGAGCACGTGTGGGTTTGGCCTCCAGGTTATTCCTCCCGAAGTCTCGTATCTCTTGCCCGAGTAGAAATCTCCCCACTTCTCCCGTGCGGTGAGAATGATGCGCTTGCTTTGGTCACTCGTGAATGATACCTGCGGGCGGTTGAAATGATAAGTGCCCGTTGGAATGACGATCCCCGGACGTATCTGAAACGGTTCGGTTAGCACGTCCGTTACGTCTTCGATAGGACGAAAGAAAAAGTCAGCCGAGTTCTTGAATTGAGTGTCCCAGGAAAGCTCTATTTGCTTTGTTGATAGTTTGCCCCTTCTGTCAGTGTAGTATTCAATCTGGGTCTCAAACTCCATTTGCTGCACGTGCGGAATAAACTTTGGCCGCGGTTTGTAAGCTACCTGACCAAAGTATTGATGAATAGCGTTGCGTTCGATGAATCCGACTTCAGGATTGAAATTCGCCCCGACGTCTTCATAAACAGTGATGAAGCGGTAAAGATCGTTCTCAAAGATCGATTCAAGACGCGAAGATCCTGCGCCTGAATGAACGCCCGGCGTTGCCGAGCCCATCCAGAAGGCCTTCACCTTGTAATGGTCGGTGAGATTGAACTCCGCATCAGCACCCCCGACGCGATTGTAGCTACCGCCGCCGACGGTGGTAGCTCCTTGTCGGTTGACGAGGATCGCGCCGACATAGGAGCGCTTAAGAATGTCACGCTTGACGCGTAAGACAGTGAAACGTTGGCGCGGAATGCCCAGACCGGTCGTTGCCTCGCCCAGCTTGCGCGTCTGCACCTGAAGGAATCCAATGTTGTACGGGCCGATCTTGCCGGTGACCTTCGCGCCGTAGTCGATCGGCACCGGCGCACCATCATCAGTCAGACCGATTCTCCTGGTGAAGAAAGCCTGATTCTCTCCCTCTCGGCCAAAGAGAAAAATGCCCGAATTCTCAAGAAAGAAATCTCGTTTCTCGGGAAAGAACACCGAGAAGCGACTGAGGTTGACGATTTGATTGTCTACTTCGGCCTGGCCAAAGTCGGGATTGACTGTGAACTCGGCGGTCAGCGATGGTGTGATGCCGATTTTTGCGACTTCTATTCCCACATTGGCACGGACGCCAGCATCTAATCCGTTCCTTCCGATTAGCGGCACCCCCTCGCGCCACTCACCAGATGCGTACGGCTTGATCTCGCGCAGCCGACGCCGGCGAATCTCTTCCACTCCGCTAAGCTCCCCAGCCTGCGACACACGCTCAAGTCCGAACGACCGCTGCCAACTAGTCCAGAGGTTCTCTTCGTTCTTGCGGCGGATTACCCGCGAAACGTTTAATCCCCAGGCATCGATCCCTTCAGTGAAGCGAAGCGTGGTCAACGGTATGGCGATCTCAACAATGTACCCTTTCGCATCGATCCGCCCAGCAGATATCCACGACCCATCCCATGAGAGATTGATGTCGCGGCCTTCGTCGGTAATCAGCGCGTCCTGTTGAGTGCCCAGCGGGTTGACCGAAAAGCGAAACGCATTGCGCCGGTCGTGATAGGTATCCAGGATAATCTCGATCCGGTCGTCGGTGGCGAAAAGTGAATCGCGAACCAGGTCGCGGGCGTTGATTTTGGCAGGGTCGGCATCAAAGGCGCGGACGCCCAGGTAGAGGTTCTTGTCGTCATAAAGCACGCGCACTTCTGTTTTCTCAGAGGCCGGTGCGCCTTCGGTTGGAGTTTCTTGACGGAAATCGGTTGCCGCCTCGGCCGTTGACCAGACGGGTTCATCGAGAAGACCGTCAATCTTGATTGCATCAGTGACACGCACGGCCTGAATTCGTCGTTGACCGGCGTTCTGCTGTGGCAACTGAGCAGGCGTCGCTCCGATAGCCTGCGGCGTATTCTCTTTTGTTGAGGGCTGCTGTGCCTGAGCGACGATGGCGAACAGGATTACGTTGAGCGCAACCACCAGCGCCCGGAAGCGTTTCAGTCTATTATCGAAACGCTTCAATGCTCTTGTCATAGCTGCTTATCAGAAGGCAGAGCGATTCTGAGAACGGGCTTTCCGCCGACGTTCTGTAAAGGGAAATAGACGCGATGGGTGCGCTGGTCGACGGCAACAGTGTGGGCGTTTGCAGCGAACAAGCCTGCGCTAACTTTCTCCAAGGTGCGGCCACGCTCATCGAAAATCGAGATGATCAGCGTAATTGTGAAACGCATGGACAACCAACCTCCTCAATTCATCGGCCAGCCAGTATAATCGCAGCTTCGCTTTGGCTTCTAGTTATTATCTATCCAGACGCGAGACCAAAGGCAGTTCATTGCACGAGAAAAGCAATGTTCAAAGAGATTCGAGACTGAACACAATACGCGAACCGAGGAACGGAGGCGTGAAATGAAGTGGATCACACGCGAGCAAATTCGAGTCAACCGCACGGCAACGTGCTGGCTCATCCAGCGCTTTCTCGATGCCAAAGCCGAGTTCATTTTTGTGTCAGCAGACCAGGTCGCATCCATGCAGACTGAAACCGGCGCAACTGGCTTCGATGCTGACGGCGCAACTTACCCTCACAAAGATGCACAGGGCTTTTGCTCGTTTGCCGCGTTGGTGCGTGAGCGGTTGGCTCACGATCCGGTATTGCTGGAGATGGCTCGCATCGTGCAGGCGGCGGATATCAAAGGTCAATTGGATGAGCATCCGGCAGCTCTCGGCTTACAGTTGATCAGTCGCGGATTCCCGCTCGTGACGAATGACGATCATGAGACCGCAGAGCGCGCCGCATTCGTTTATGACGCGCTCTACGCGAGTGTTAAGGAAGACACCCCCAGGTAACAACGACGGAAGAAACATCCGAACAGAAAAGAAGGAGTCACAAATGAAGACAGATAGAAATAGGACGCGCACAACATTAGTCCATTCATTGGTTGCGCGTAAGACGAGAATAGTTCTGCTAAGCGTCGTCACGCTTGCAGTAGCGACGTTGTTCGCATTGGTGGCTTGCTCTGCGCCGCAGAACGAGACCAGTCAACCGAACAACCAGCAAAATACTGCGGCAACAGATTGGAAGCCAGTCGTGGACGTATTCGGATTTCCCGGAGACGTCTTGCCCGAAGGCGTGATTCGATTCAATATGCCGCGCAAGGACCTTCATGTCACTGTCGGCACTATTGAAATCAAGCCGGCTCTCGCCCTGGGCGCCTGGGCGGCATTCCGCTACGTCGGCCAGAACGACGCGATGGTGATGGGCGATCTCGTTCTTACCGAAGAGGAGGTCGCTCCGGTGATGAAGACCCTTGAGGACGGAGGAGTGGAGGTCACGGCTCTCCACAACCATCTGATCGGGGAGTCACCAAGAATCCTCTACATCCACATGGGTGGACACGGCGATCCGATGAAGATGGCGCGGACGATCAAGCAAGCGATTGCGCTCACAAAGTCGCCTATCCCTCAGGGCGGCGGTGCGAAGGAGAGCGAAGATATCGGATTTGATGTGGCCGCAGTGGAGAAAATCCTTGGCCAGCCCGGCAAAGTGAGTGGTGGAGTGCTGCATGTCAATGTGGCGCGCGCAGAGAAGCTCACGGAAGAGGGGATGGATACGCCACCATCGATGGGAATGGGCATCTCAATCAACTTCCAGCCAACCGGCAATGGGAAAGCCGCCATTGCTGGGGATTATGCGTTGACAGGGGAAGAGGTTGGACCCGTTATGAAGGTTCTGCGGGACAACGGCGTTCAAGCAGTAGCTCTTCATAGTCATGCATTGAATGACGTGCCGCGCCTCTTCTACATGCACTTCTGGGCCAATGATGATGCATTGAAGCTCGCGCGAGGACTTCGCGCCGCACTCGATAAGACTAACTTGGCAAAGCACTGAGGGGAGTATTCGTAACCTAAAAAAGTAGATAGTCGTCTCTAATTGCGAGACTTCCTACAATATCGCCGAGTCTGCGCCGTGATTTTGAGACGTTCGATATGAAGCCCATCTACTGGCTCTTGCTTGTTCTGTTCGCGTCATCTTCCGGGTCGGCCCAGACGGGTTCACTGTGGGGACTGGTCACTGATCAAAACGGTGCGGTCGTTGCCGGTGCGAAAGTCACAGTCAACGGACCATCCGGACTGTTGAGGACAACAACCAGCGACAAGACTGGATCGTATTCCATCACGGGAATTCCGCCGGGTGATTATGAAGTGCGGGCATCCGCGCCGAACCTCGAACTTGCTGAGCCAGCGAAGATCAGTTTTGAGGGTGGTACTCACACGCTGGACTTGCAATTGAAAGTCATGCTGGCGCCGGAGAAAGTAACCGTCGAAGAAAATGCCACCCCCAGCGTCAGCACTGACCCAAACAGCAACGCCAGCGCTCAGGTCTTGCGCGGCAACGACCTCGATTCGCTGCCCGATAGTCCCGAGGATCTCCAGGCGGCGCTGCAAGCTCTCGCTGGTCCATCGGCAGGACCGAGTGGCGGACAAATTTTCATCGATGGATTCAGCGGTGGGCAGCTGCCATCGAAAGAATCCATTCGTGAGATCCGCATCAACCAGAACCCCTTCGCGCCGGAGTACGATAGGCTCGGCTTTGGCCGTATCGAGATCTTCACCAAGCCAGGAACGGATAAGTTCAAGGGCTCAGTCTATTTCAACTTTGCCGACCAATTCTGGAACACGCGCAACCCTTACGCGCAGCAGAAAGCGCCATTCCTCTTGAAGGAATACGGTGGCAGCATGAGCGGCGCTATCAACAAACGCGCGTCTTTCTTTCTCGATGTTCGGCGCGATGAAGTCGACAACGGATCAGTCATCAATGCGGTAACGTTAGATCCGCAGACACTTGTGATCATCGATCCGTTCACGGAAGTATTTCGGACGCGGCAGCGTCGCTTCGGAACCAACCCGCGCGTCGATTACCAGATTAACCCAAAGAACACGCTAACGATTCGCTATGGCTTCACTACCGCTGATATTCAGGGCGCCGGCATCGGCGGATTTAATCTGGTTTCAAGAGGAACGCATCCCGAGAACAAGAACCACACGCTGCAAGTCACTGAGACAGCGGTGCTGGGAATGAGCACGATTAATGAAACGCGCTTCCAGTTCTTCCGCACTTACGGACCAAACATCGCCGCCGACTTAGGCCCGGCGCTCCTGGTGCTCGGATCTTTCAATGGCGGCGGCGCGCAGGTTGGTCATTCGTTCGACGCGCGAACTAGCTACGAGCTGCAGAACTACACGTCGATAATCAGTGGCACGCATTCGTGGAAGTTTGGCGTACGGCTGCGCCGGGAAACTGATGACAACATATCGCCGCAGAATTTCGGTGCCACGTTTAGCTTCGGCGGCGGCACCGCGCCCGTGCTGGATGCCAACAATCAGCCCTTACCCGGCCCGGTGCTTGCACCCATCACCTCGATCGAACGGTATCGCCGGACATTGGTCTTTCAGCAACTCGGATACTCGCCCTTACAAATCCGCGCATTAGGAGGCGGAGCGACACAGTTCGGCATCAACGCCGGCAATCCGGAGATCTCAGCTAGTCAGTTCGATGTCGGTTTATTCCTGGGCGACGACTGGCGCGTTCGGCCTAACCTAACGTTGAGTTTAGGTCTTCGCTACGAAACTCAACGTAACATTCACGACTGGCGCGATTTTTCGCCGCGCCTGACGGTGGCGTGGGCGCCGGGTCCGTCAAAGCGGAACTCGAGTCCGAAGACCGTACTTCGCGCAGGCTTCGGCGTCTTCTACGATCGGTTCAGTCTCCCAAACACTCTTACTGCGCTGCGCTACAACGGCATTGTTCAGCGGCAATATGTGATCACCAATCCCGACTTTTTCCCGGCGATTCCCTCCATTCCTTCTCTGGCTGCCTCTCAAACGACGCAAACCATCCAGCAGATTAGTCCCACGCTGCGCGCGCCGTATGTCATTCAGTCTGCTGTCAGTCTCGAACACCAGTTACCGTTCAATACTACGATTGCGATCACGTACGCGAACACGCACGGGCTGCACATGCTGCGATCCGAGGACATCAACGCGCCGTTGCCGGGCACCTATAGCTCGCTCGTGCCAAACAGTGGTGTGTTTCCGCTTGGCGGGCCGGGCCCTGTTTTCGAGATGCAGTCTTCAGGCCTGTTCAATCAGAACCAGTTGATCACTTACGTCAATTCCAGGATCAACAAGGACGTTTCGCTATCCGGGTCGTACGTGCTCAATCACGCGATGAGCAACACGGATGGACTCGGCACCCTCCCGGCGAAGCCGTACGACTTCACGGGCGAGTACGGGCCGGCCGCGATTGATGTTCGACATCGCTTTACCTTGACCGGCTCAATCAACACAAAGTGGAACATGCGTCTCAATCCGTTTGTAGTTGTTCAGTCTGGTCCGCCGTTCGATATCACTGTCGGTCGCGATCTTTATGGCACGACGTTGTTCAATGGCCGACCCGGCATTCCAACCGACCCCGCGAAGCCCGGCCTGATTCAAACGAGGTATGGGTTGCTCGATCCTAATCCGACGCCGAATGAGAGCACTCTGTCACGAAACTTCGGGCGCGGGCCAGGGACGGTCACGGTTAATTTGCGCGTGACAAAGACCATCGAATTCGGACGCGAAGGATCTGGATCTGCCGGACCACCGCCAAGCGGTCCGGGAGGCGGGGGACCGGACCGTCGCGGCACTCCCGGCGTTTTCAATCCGGGAGCATCACCAACTCCTTCTGCCTCACGAGTAAGTCACCGTTACAACCTCAGCATCGCGATGTCGGTTAACAACCTGTTGAATCATACCAACCCTGGCCCAATCATCGGCAACATAACTTCGCTGCTCTTCGGCCAGGCCAACCAGCCGTCGGGTGGTGGCGGTGGCTTTGGCGGAGGGGGCGGCTTAGGTTTTTCAGAAGCGGCGAATAACCGGCGGCTGGAACTGCAAATGAGATTTGCGTTCTAGCTGGCTCAGTAGGGCTGACAGAGACTTGGGATCGCCGACTTATGGCTGCGGCTGATGCTAGCCATGGAAGGCGCCTCCCGTTATTGCTTTTCGTCTGGATATAGTTTCCAAAGTTCACAGAATTCCTTTTTCTGAGCTTTCTTCAAGCTGCCGTAAAGAGCATCATACAAAAAGGAATCTTCGGATGAGCCAGCACGTTGCGGTCCGATTGACGCGAATGTTTTGCCGAGCGATCCACTTCATAACCATCCCTCGATTCAATTGTTATTTAGCCAAGTGCTCGCGCACCGTGGCGATGAAAATGAATGTTCCCGCAACGCCGAAGGCGCCCGCGAGAACGAATGGTATTTGGGGCGTCAATTTCCAAAGCAGCCCGCCGATTGCAGCCGCCGGCGTTATGGCCAGACTGCGCAGCAGGTAATAAAGACCTACGCTGCGGGCGCGCAGTTGCGGCTCGGCAAAGTCCAGGATCATCGCCTTACGAGCCGGCTCGCCGATTTCCCGCAAGCCACCAATGATGAAGGCAATGACCAGTCCAGTGAAGTCGCGCGCAGAGATGATGGCCAGTGGATAGAGCGCGAAAGCGCAGAAAGTTGCGATGATGAAGGGCCGCCGTCCGACACGGTCAGCCGCCTTGGCGGCCGGCACGTAAATCAGCAGCGTCGTGATAGTGTGAATTGCGATCAGGGCGCCAAAGCGCGCGACGCTGATGTGCAGGACATTGGTGACATAGAGAATGATCAAAACATCCGCCATGCCCTCGCAGGTGCGAATGAAAATGTCTGAGATGAGCAAACGCTTCAGTCCGTGCTGAAAGGACTTCCAAACGCCCAGAATGTTCGTCGGATGATGGAGAACCCGCGCAATATTGATGAAGCGGATCAGTAGAGCTGTAAGCGCGGCCAGAGCGAGCGTGACCAGCAACCCGATGTGAACGCCCGAGACGATCCCTCGCGAGGCTATGATTACTCCGCCGATTACGGGCGCGATTACGATCGGCACGCGCTTCAGAATCGACTGGATGGTAAAGCCCATCGCTCGCTTTTCCTTTGGCAGAGCGTCGCCAATGACGGCGAAGATCGCCGGTGAAGCCATGCTCTGCCATCCCATTACCAGGGCCAGACCCAGAAAAGCAAACGGCCACGATGGGCCGACCAGGTAAACGACATAACCGGCGCAGGCGAGGGCCAGAAAAAAGAGAAGCGCGCGTCGTCGACCGAAGCGATCGGCAATCCAGCCGCCGGGGTATTGATATACGGCATCGAAAAAATCCTCTGCCGTACCGAACAGCCCAATCACGGGTGTGCTCGCGCCGAGCGCCTCGAGGTACTTCGGCAGAAACTTTTTCCAAAGTTCCTCGCCGAAGCCGAGCAGAAACACGGCGCCGGACGCGACAGTAACATTCCGTTCGAGGCTGAGAAAGTCTCGCAGCCACGCGGCTCGTCTCACCGGCTTCGGCGCATTGTCTGGTTGATTCAAGATATTCCCGTTACGCAACTGTGAGGGCTGCTGCGGCCAAAGTGTGAAAGTCGCGGCGTACCTGGTTGATGTTTGCAAATGGGAGCGCGTGGGCATGTGTGCGATTGGTAAGCAGGATGTACACTTGTTCGCCGGCAGCTTCTACCCAGCAACTGGTGCCGGTGAATCCGGTATGACCGAAAGCGTCTGGCGGCAAACTGGGACCGGCAGTTGATTCCCTGGTCGCTGCCAGTTGCCAGGCAAGCGAGCGGCTCTCGTTCAATCCGTCAGTCATATTCCGGCGAAAGAGTTCGCACGTATCTCTTGAAAGGAGGTTTGAGAGGCCACCGATGAATTGGTTTGCCAGGTGCAAAGTCTCGCCCGCCGTCGAAAACAGACCGGCATGGCCCGCCGCGCCTCCTAAAAAGTGTGCGTTGCCGTCGTGCACTTCACCCCAGATTACTCCGGTGCGCCAATCGGCATAGGTCTGTATTGCGTGATCGCGTTCACACATTTCACGTTCGTAAGCGTTCCCAGCTTCGCAAGCAGCAATTCCAGTTCGCACTGCCTGTTTTGGATTGAAGAACGTGGCCCTTAACTTTAGCGGTCCGAAAATTTCATCCTGCGCAAGCTGCGCTAGTTGCTTTCCGGTCAGGCGTTGCAAGAGAGTTCCGAGCACAATGAAGCCGAGGTCGCTGTAAACAACTCGCTCACCAGGCTCGTCTTCAAGGGGCTGGTTGGCGATCGCCGCGATCGCGCCGTCTCTCTTGCCATTCGCAATGATGTAGAGTGGCCGCCAGGCCGGCAGGCCCGAGGTGTGGGTCAGAAGTTCGCGAACCGTAATGCGGTTCTTATCTGGACGATCGAATTCGAGCAGGTAATTCGAGATGGAGCTATCCAACGTCAATTCGCCTGCCTGGGCCAGCCGGGCGCAAAGCAATCCTGTTACGAGTGGCTTCGTAAGTGATGCCAGATCGTAAATAGTCTCAAGAGACGCGGCGTGTGACTCAGGTTCACGCACGGCTTGACCAAGGGCATCGGCGAAGACTTGTCGCCCATGTTCAGCCACGACGTAAACTGCGGAAGGGAAGTCGCCGGAATCGATCCGGCCGCGAAGCATAGTCGAAATGTCAGGCGCTGGGTTTGTGGTAAGAACGTCCGGCACGATTGGCTCTATGGACGAACTGGAACTTGAAAGCGTGGACTACGATGATCGTCCGTTGTTATTGACGCGGAAGATATCGATCAAGGCATCAAGGCGCTTATCAGTATGAGCGATCGAGGCTTCGGTACGGGTTTGAGCCTCTGCCAAAGTCGTTAGTGCTTCGGTAACCCTGGTAAAACGTTGGTTGAAGTCCCGGCGAGCGCGACTCCCCGCTCCTATCACTAGTTTGAGGATTCGCTCCACGCGATCCAACCGGCCCTCAGCTTTGCGATGAGATTCGTTGAGCTTTTCAATATCAACAGAGTTCTTCGCCTGCTGGGCCACGATGAAATCCATCGCGCGTTGTCTCTCTTCGTCAGTCATCAAGTAGGTCCCGGCTTTCCCGCTGATAACGCCCCATCCTGTTAAGGCACGTCCGATGATAGCAGTGATTGAAAAGAGTTGGAAGCCTCTCATCAAGCAAAACATTTGCAAATCCGCTCAAGCATTTTGAAGCAAAGCGCTTACACCAGAGCTTACGGTATGCGCATGAATCTGTTCCAGCGTTCGGAGCGCCAGCGCCAGTGCGCGGCGACCGTCTTCGCCTGAAACTACAGGTCGTGAACCGGTTGTCGTTGCCTGCAAAAATGATTCGATCTCAGCGCGCAAGGGCTCGACGTTTTCTACTTCCAGAATATTTGTACGTACCCCGGGCCAGGGACTCACCGTAGACGGTGCAAGGTTGCTGATCGAGACGTGATTAGTTGTGTAATCGACAGCGATGTAATCGCGGGGCTGAAAAAACCGCATCTTGCGAATCTTTTCAGTGCCGACGCGCGACGCGGTAATGTTGGCCACCGCGCCCGTCGCAAATTCCAAACGCGCATTCGCGGCGTCTACTCGATTGGTAAGGATGGGAATCCCTACGGCATGCAGGCTGGTAACTTCCACGTCTTCGCCGACCAGCCACTGCACTATGTCCAGATCGTGAATCATCAGGTCCAGCACGACATCGATGTCCAGCGAGCGCGCCGTAAACTGACCCACGCGATGAATCTCGAAATAGACGGGATTGCGCACGTGCGGCCGGAGGGCAACCAGCGCCGGATTGAAACGCTCCGCATGGCCCACTTGCAAGATAGCGCCGCCTTGTTTAGCGGCAGCGATCATGCGGTCTGCCTCTTCGAGAGTGCAAGAGATCGGTTTCTCGACCAGCACGTGAATTCCGTGCGCGAGCAAGCCACACGCAATCTCACAGTGCGACTCCGTCGGCACCGCCAGGCTTACCGAGTCAACCTCGCCGAGTAGCGCGCGCCAGTCGGTAGTTGAATTCGTTTGCCACTCGTTGGCGACGCTCTTTACCCGCTCCGCATCAATGTCACAGACGTGAGTGAATTGCGACGCACCTTCAGCCGCGAGCGCTGCATGAATGCGCGCGTGTTGCTTCCCCAGATGTCCGACGCCGATTACTGCGGAGCGTTGCATAGTCAGTTGTCAGTGGCCAGTGGTCAGTTGTTCAGTGTTTGAATCAAAGCTGTGTTTCGACCATACTTTCGGAATTCTGTGGTTCCAGTTACGATGATTTGAAAGCACATGCGCTGGTTAGAACTGCAACTGACCACTGACCACTGACAACTGACCACTCTTCGGGGACTATACTTGCAACCTTCAATGCTTGCCAAGCGCGGTTGGCTTCTTCTCTTTCTCGGCATCGTGGCCTTCTATCTTTGGGGTTTAGGTTTACTCCCTTTGGTAGGCCCGGACGAGCCACGCTACGCGGAAGTCGCACGCGAAATGCTTGCCCGCCACGATCTGATCACACCCACACTCGGCGGTATGCCGTGGTTTGAGAAGCCGCCCCTGCTCTACTGGTTCATGATCGCCGGTTATCGCGTGCTCGGAGTGACGGAATACGCGGCGCGCCTGGGCCCCGCAGTCTGCGGTCTTCTCACCGCAGTTTTTATCTACTGGACCGGCAAGGCCATTGAAGAGATGAGCGAAGGGTCGGGGCTTGCGACCGCTGAATACTCGGAGCAGAGGCGTGATGGTCTCGGTCGCTTTAGCGCCCTGGTTTGGTTATCAAGTCTGGGCGCGATCGTGTTCTCTCGGGGCGCGAGCTTTGACATTGTCGTGACGATGACTGTTACCGGAGCGCTCGCATGTTTCTTTGTGTGGCATGTTCGTAGCGTCCCCGGCGCGGGCAATGATGCCGGCGAACCGCAGGCAAGGATGCCTGTGCTCCTCATAGGCTTCTATTTCTTCATCGGCCTCTCGCTACTGGCGAAAGGACTAGTTGGCATCGTCATCCCTTTTGGCGTCATCGCGATCTACTTACTGATTAGGCGCGAGTGGCCGATGAAGAGTTTGGTGAAGAGTCTGTTCTGGGGAGTCCCGCTGGCCCTCGCTATCGCAGCCGTGTGGTTCGCACCGATGATTTTGCGCCATGGTTGGAAGTTCATCGATCAGTTCATTGTTCAGCATCACTTCGCGCGATTTGTCACGAACAAATACCACCACCCGGCGCCAATCTATTTTTACTTTCAGGTGATCGTGGCACTCTCTCTGCCGTGGACGATATTCCTGGCCGCGGCATTTCTGGACTCGCGCCGATGGAGTTGGCGACGAGGCTTGCCCCTTGATCGCTTCCGCGTGTTTGCCTTTTGCTGGATTCTTGTCCCCGTGGTTTTCTTTTCTTTTTCGGAATCCAAGTTAAGTGCCTACATTCTGCCGGTGTTGCCGGCGGTGGCGTTGCTCGTCGGCGAGCGAGTCACATGCCTTCTGCTGAGACGTCGCGGTGATCTCGTCCTTCGACTTACCGGAGCGTTGTTGATTGGATTGGGTGCCGGCGGAGGCTGGTACCTGGTTCGTCATTTTACTCTTAACGCTTCCTTCATTGTGATTACAGCGTCGCCGCTTGTCGCTGTTGGCGCAGTAGCTCTGGTACATCCGCGATTGCGCAAGGCCCTCTTCGTCCTGATTCCGGCGGCTATGTTCGCCGCGTCTGTCATTGCTCTCAGTTGCGCGGCGCCCGTCATCGCCCGCCCGGAGTCCGTGCGTGACTTGTTGGCCGCGGCCTCTGCGCGGGGTTATGGCGCAGTGCCCGTCGTGCAACTGCACACTGTCGAACGGACGGCTGAGTTCTACGCTGCCGATCGGATGACCTACCGGCCTGATGGTGAGCCTGTTAAGTTGGAAGGTGTCGTGCAGGTCGCCGATGCCGCACGGCACAGCGGCGGCCTGATTTTGTGTTTTGTCCCCAGAGAATACGAAACGCAACTAACGTCTTATCCGAACATTCAAACCGAAGTGATTGCCAATAACGGCCGCGTGTCGCTGGTGGCTGTGGGCGTGCGGTGACGATGACCCGGTGAGGATGACTACCGCAGCGCTTTGTCAAAAAACTCAATCACCGGGCGGTCGTAGGCCTCTTCCTGTTCGCCGGTGGACGACGGCAGAGAGATGCCTGTTAGCGGGAGATCTTTTTTCACCTCGACGCTGCCTTTGAAACACTTGCCCAGCTCCAGCGTTGAGTTCCGCCAGGGATCTCCCTCGCCGCCGGTCAGCAGCAACACGCGCATCTCGCGGAGAGAACGGGCCATCTCGCATGAAGGCGTGCTTTGATACTTTCCGAGCGAGTATGCCTTGATTCCCCAACTAGCCAGCCGGTGCAGGAGCGCATTGTTCATGCCGGTATTTTCTTTGATCGCTGCGCGAACCAGGTCGTCAGGCGATGCCGGCGCTGAATCAAGCGCCAGAGCGCGTACTTCCGGGTAACGCTGCGCAGCTTCCAGCGCCGCATACGCACCCAATTCGGTTCCGTAGACGCCCAGCAGAGCGGCTACCTGGGGTTTTCCAGCAGTTGTTTTCAGCGTATGAAGATAGTCTATCGCCGCGGTGACGTCGTCGCCTTCGACCGCCCCGAACAGGGTCCTGTTCACGGGCGGGTTCTCACCATGGCCGCGCAGATCCGGCCACAGCACTGTAAAGTTGGTCGTCTCGTTCAGCTTCACTGCAAGATTCAGCAGCCACGATCGGTCCGCGCCATAACCATGCAATAGGATCACCGCCGGTGAGCCTTCGGTTCCGCGAACTAGCCATCCGCGCGCCTGGGTCCCGTCGTGATTTGGCCAGGTCACGTCCGTTGCTTTGATCACCGGGCCGGTGACCCGCGAGAACGTCTGAGGTGTGACCAGATAGGGGGCCCGCGGCGGTCGGGTAATACCGTGAACAATCCACACGGTTACTGCCACGAATGCCACCAGGACAACGAGGATGATTGGTAGAAAAGCCCTGATGATTCGCTTTGCGAGTCTGCGCCGGGAAGACATATCAATGCGGATTATGAATCAAGAGCGGGGAATTACAAAAGAGAAAAGTTGTCGGACATTTTTTGCCGGGCGTTACTGCCGTTTCTGTAACTGGGCCAGAGCTTGCTTCGCCTGCTCATAGTCATCAGGAGTGTTGACGTTGAGAAAGAAATGCTCTGAGCCGGCCAGATCCGTAAGTTCGCCGAATTCGACCCGTAGTGTTCGTACTTCCGCCAGCAACGCGCGCGGCTTATGCTCGCCTTTGGCAATCAGTTGTTTGGCTGACTCTGAACAGGGTTCGCTACGATAAATTGCGCAGAGCGGCTGAGGCCGCCCGTCAGGCTGAATTGGCACAATTGCGTCGAAAGTTTGTGGATCGCTTTGCGGCGTCAACTGCCACAGTCGGTGAAAGAGTCCACTGGAGACGAAGGGAAGATCGCAGGCGGCGATTGCGGCCCATTCGGACTGACAAGCGTCCAGAGCTGCATGGATTCCACCCAACGCGCCCCAGCATTCGTGGGTGTCCGGGACATTCTCAAGGCCATTGGCTTCAGCCTGGAAGCGCGAGCCAACCAGCCTGACTCTGGCAGTCAGCGGCCGTAGGGCGGCGGCAATGCGCTCGACGGCGGTCTGCTCGCCGAACACGAGTCGCGACTTATCAGAGCCCATGCGGCTTGATCGTCCGCCAACCAGAATAAAACCCTCAACATCAAACATGCGCAACAACATACTATTACTTTCGTCGAACTTGGGCTATAGTGACTCAGGAATCGCTGGTTGATTAAGGCCATCGGATTGCGGAACGACATATTATGAAGTTATTTAAGAAGAGTACAGGAACCTTCCTTAGCACCCTCGTTTTGTTGGCTGGATCAATTAGCGTAGTCGGCCAGGGGCGGGTATCAAACACTGCGGCGAAGACTAATGAGTCGACGGCGGCGCTGTACCCGCTCGAGGACTTGCGCCCCGGTATGAAGGGTATAGCGCGCAGCGTCTTCTCAGGAAGCGAGCCGCAGGAATTCAGTTTGGAGATTTTGGGCGTCCTGCCAGGCTTCACCGGACCGCGGCAATCGACAATCATCGCCAGACTGAGCGGGCCAAACGTCGAGAAGACCGGAGTGTTTGCCGGGATGTCGGGTTCTCCGGTGTTCATCGATGACCGCCTGGTGGGAGCCATTGCGTACAGTTTTCCATTTTCGAAAGAGCCAATCTGTGGCATCACGCCGATTAGGCAGATGATCGAAATCTTCGAGCAGGGCAATGATAAACTGAGACGAACTGAGGCGCGCGCGGTGTCTTTCACTGAACTTGCGAGTGCCGAATGGAAGCCGAGACTGCCAAAGCCGGCGTTTACGTCCGCTTCACTCATCGCCCCGGTTACGGCCGGGTCTCCACTGGTCCCGCTCATGGGCCAACAGATTCAGCCGATCGCTACGCCGGTCGTCTTTGGCGGCATCAGCCAGGAAAGCCTTTCACTGTTCGCTGCCGAATTGACCAAGAGCGGACTATTGCCGGTCTCGGGCGTGGGCGGCTCAGCCGCAATTACTCCGATGGAGCCGTTTGACGAAAAGACGCTGACACCCGGCACGTCGGTTAGCGTACAGCTCGTGCGCGGCGATTATTCGATAGCCGCGTCGGGTACAGTAACGTTTCGCGACGGAGAACAAATCTACGCCTTTGGGCATCCTTTCCTGGGCCTCGGCGGCGCTGACATGCCGATGACCGAAAGTTCCGTGGTAACGGTAATCGCAAATTCGTACAATTCATTCAAGCTCGCGGTCCCGGGGCGAATGGTCGGTTCAATCTCGCAGGATCGGGCCACCGGAGTATTCGGCCAGTTGGGCCACGCCCCCAGAATGATTCCGGTAAAGATCAATCTTCACACCAGCCGAGATCGTGTCGAACAGTTTTCTTATGAAGTCGTAAGCGATGAATTTCTTACGCCTCTGCTCGTGAACATCACCGTCTTCAACACCATCGCGACGCGCGAGCGCTCGATTGGCGAGTCAACCATCACGGTCGACGGCTCGATCGTGGTCGATGGCCAGGCCCCGATCGCCGTGCAGCGCCGGTTTTCATCGGGGAATGCCGCGGTCCTGGCGGCAGGATCGATTGCCACCCCGGTGTCGGCCCTTCTCGGCAGCGGATTTGATGAAGTTAACATCAAGAGCATCGTGATGGATATTGATTCCAGTGAAGAAAAGCGCTCAGCCACGCTGGAACGAATCTCTCTCGACCGGACCGAGGTTGGGCGCGGCGAGAACGTCGAAATCCAGGCCTACGTGCGAACTGACTCAGGTAAGCAATTTGTGGAACGGATTCCCGTCCAGATTCCGGCTGACGCGCCCTCAGGACAACTGATGATCATGGTCGGAGACGGTGCAACGTTGCAGGAATCATCGACGGCGAAAAGTTTTGTGCCTAAGGACCTTGGTCAACTGGTAGTCGCAATTAATAAGACAAAGAAAAACGACAGGCTGTACCTGCGCCTCCTTCGCCCGGCGCCCGGAGTTGTAATCGGAGCGAGCGAGCTGCCGAATCTGCCGCCCTCAGTCGTGGCCACGCTGAACAACGATCGCACCTCAGGCGGCTACACGCCGACCATGCTGGCCCAGGTTTACGAACGAGAATTGTCCCCGGCCAAATTTGTGATCTCGGGTCAGCAGGGAATCACTGTAACTGTTAAGTAGATTTCCCAGTCCGGTCGAACGGTCCTTAGACTTTTGACGACCTCCGCCGACGCCGAAGCTTCGCTGCCACGCCTGCAAGACCAAGTCCCAGAAGACTGAGTGTCGTCGGTTCCGGCACCGGGTTGCAATCCGTCGTGACAGTGAATTTGGCTTTCAAGACATCGCAGAAAACGCCCTCGCCCCATTCGCCAATGGTCGCAGGCAAGACCTTCACATCAACTGAAAAGGTATTGAAGTTGAAGGTCAGCGGAGCCGAAGAGAGGATTCGCACCGTGTCGACTGTTGGGCTAATCGTAATACTACCGACCAGATTGAGTGTTTGAGTTACGCCATTAATGGTCAACGGCTGTGAGAAATTGAAACTATAGGTGCCCGAAGAGCCCGGGCCCGTGAAGCCGGTGGTGAAGGTCAAGGGATTCAGCAGGGCGACGAAACTGCCAGGGGCAGAAAAATTGTGAGTACTCGATGCGGCTGCTCCGGTCAGTGAATCCTTGCCGCTAACGCCACCGCCGTTGTTCCCCAAATTAGTCAGCGAGAACCCTCCAGTACTCACTACGATGGGGTCGGCCTTGGCTACCGGGGCCACCGCAATCGCGACGAGTAGAATAGCCAGGCCCAAGCCGGCCTTTGTGAGCAATCGCATCTGAATCCTACCTTCCTTCGACGCTAAAGGTTGTTCGTCGGTGAGCAACAGCCCTGTGGTTGCTACGCCGGACGTTTGAGAAGAAAACTGTAAAGAGAGGAAACCAATAATGGGATTGGGCTTCCATAAAATCGCCAGGTTCCGGGATATTTTTTCCGCATGGGCGCGATTAGGGTTGTGCAAGAACCAGTCGGTGCTCACCCGTGCTATTGGTTTAGCAGAGGCGCCGCGCCCTTCTGGCGATAACCAGAAAGCGCTGTTCAGAGCCTGGCATTCGTTCAACCTGGGCCGACGGAAGCAGGTCTTCGATCTGCTTTACCAGGGACCTGCCTGCGAATAGGAGGAGGGTGCTGGAGGGTGGCGCCCAATCGATCAGCTTCGGAAGGACTTGTTGGAAACGGTCTAACGCCCGGCAGGTTATGAAGTCAGCCTGGAGAAGGGGTGTCTCCTCAAATCGTCCGACTATCACGAGCGCCGATTCTGACTTGCTTATTCCTCTGAGGGCCTCGCTGAGAAAGGCGGCCTTCCTTTGCGATGACTCGATCAATGTAGCGCGAAGGTCAGGGCGCAGGATTAAGCAGGGAATGATCGGCAATCCCGCGCCCGAGCCGACGTCGACTACCCGTGCGCCGCGTGGAAGATATCTGAGCAGCAACAGAGACTCAAGAATGTGACGCGTTGCGAACTGTTCCGGTGAGCACGGCGCGACCAAATGAAGTCTGGAGTTCCACTTTAGCAAGAGCGCGTAGTAAGTGCTTAGCCTTAGAATGTTCTCATCCCGAAATCGAAGCGCAAATTCGCCTGCGTGATCTCTTAGCGCCTGGCTAAACCTGTCGATCTCCATTGGCATTTGGCCGCTTCTTCTGTTTAGATCGAGCACTGCGGTTCATTGGCTCCCCACCGGGGCTGCCTCGGCGGGGATTCTGACTTTGCGAAGATAACATGACCAGCGAATCATTGAGAGAGCAGCATGAGAAGTTAGGGCGCGCCGTAACGGCCCTGATCAGCGAGCATGCCGCAGCTCTGGAGAACGCGCCGGTTACCTCGGCGGCCACGCCTGCGGATCTGAAGCGCTTGTTCGATGAGCCATTACCTTTGACGGGAATGCCGGCCGAAGAGATTCTCGAGCAGTTTGCTCGCGACGTAGCGCCGCACGCTATGCAGATTCCCAGCCCGCGTTACTTCGGGCAGTTCAACCCGACGCCATTGGCAATCGGAGTATGGGCGGATGCGCTTTGCTCAGCGCTGAATCAGAACGCCGGCGCCTGGCGCAACGGTCCTACTTCGGCGCTCATCGAGGCACAGGTCATCGGTTGGCTTTGCGGCCTGGTAGGTTACGGGTCGAACGCTTTCGGCGTCTTGGCGAGCGGCGGCTCAGAGGCGAACCTGATCGCGCTCAAGTGTGCGCGCGACAAAGCGTCACATGACATTTGCGAGCGTGGCGTGCGCGCGGCCAACGGCGACTTGAGGGTTTACGCCTCGGAACAATGTCATTTCTCAGTGGACAAGAGTGTAGACATTCTGGGGCTGGGCCGGGGGAGCTTGCGCAAAATAGATACCGATGAGCGATTTCACATCCGGGTCGATCTCCTTCGCGAAGCGATCGGAAAGGATCGAAGCGAGGGCCGGATTCCATTTTGTATAGTGGGCATTGCCGGCGCTACTTCAACGGGGGTCATCGATCCGCTGCCGGAACTCGCGGCGATTGCCCGCGAAAATAATTGTTGGTTTCATGTCGACGCCGCATACGGCGGTGGACTGGCTTTTTCGGACAATCACAAAGACAAGCTGAAAGGGATTGAACGGGCGAACTCGATTACTTTTGATCCCCACAAATGGATGTTTGTTCCGTTCGCCTGCGGTACCACGCTGGTGCGTGATGGCGGCAACGTGCTGCGCGACTCGTTTGATATTTCTCCGGAGTATCTCAGTGAGGATCGCGGTGGCATCGACGTCCAGTACGATTTCTTCCGTTACGGTCAGATGGGCACGCGACGCTTCAACGCACTGAAGCTTTGGATGGCTTTCAAGTTCATGGGCAAGCGCGGCTACGCCGAGACGGTTGAGCGGCACATCGAATTGACGCGTTACTTTGCTGATCGCCTCGATGAGTTGCACGATTTCGAACGCACCGGCGAGATTGAAACCGCCGTTTGCTGCTTCCGTTACCTGCCTGAGCGCGTGCGCGCCCTGGCTCTGGAAGATCAGGATCGCGTTCAGCAGGCGCTGCAACAACGCATAGAGAAGAGCGGCAAGGCTTTCTTTCCATCGACAATCCTGCATGGCCGCCGTGCCTTGCGGGTGAACATCAACAGCTACTTGACTGAGCGCCGGCATGTCGATGATCTGTTAGAATTATTACAACGGGAAGCACCGGCTTGCATTGCCGGATGAACACCTTTGAAGCTTATAGAGTCCCGGAAAAGAAGATGAGATTCGCGCTAAGGCTTTCGATCCTCTTGCTTACTTTGCTCAGCACTCTGTCCGTTTACGCGCAGAGTTCCCATATCAAGCGACGTTACGTGAAGGACATCAACGTAACCGTGGTTGAGGCGGACAGCCTTTATGTCATCAACATGCCGACGCAGTTCATGCTATTGCAGTTGAAAGGTCGTTATCCGAATCAAGGGCCGCCAGCCCAAATGCCCAACATCTCGCTCCAGTTTTATTCATACACCGCGGAGGGGCTGTACCAGAATCCGGAGGCTCAGCGGCTGGCTGTAAAGGCGGACGATAAGATTCTCGATTTCGGACCGATGATCTACGCGGGGTTGCAGGAAAGCGTGAAGGGCAGCCATAGCATCGATCAAAAGTCTACTGAGGGGATGAACTCGTCGATGCCGCCGGACGCCCTGATCAGGAACGCGAACAAGGGCAAGCCCCTAAGGCTGGAGTTGATGACCCTGAACGAAATACGGCCCGATGAACTCACGGAACTTGCTAATGCGCGCCAGGTGATAATGAAGATCGGAACCACGGTCTTCGCTCTGACGGCGACGCAGATGTCGATCGCAGCTTTGGTGCACGCAATCAAGCTCTGCCAGGCTCAGCATTAAGTTGAAGAGTTTTCTGATGAAGAGGCTTTCTCACGTAGCGACTGCGTTAATTTGTGTATGGGTAGTGGTGGTTTGTTTATCGTCACTCCTGCTCGCCCAGCCCACCGCGCCGCGTTCACTGCCCGCAGTTCATTCACGCGCTGAGTTTGACTCGCTGGCTGTCGTTTACGATGCAAACACACCTTACGCCCTGCCACATGTTCTGTTTGCTATCGACCGGCAGGACAAGAATCGGGTCTATTACATCAACAGCAAGCGTTATAAGTTCCACAAGGATTTTGTTAACGGCACTTATCTTTCGCTGGAGCGTGGCCAGGTCTTCTTTGAGAACAACTACCTCAAGCCAAACCGGCGTTTCATTCTGGGCACAATCGCTTACCAGACGCCGGTGCGACGCTGGACGTTTGAGTTTTGGGAAGGCGATTTGATTCCTGACGATCAGATCAAATTGGCATCGGATCTCATCAATAAATCATTTTTCACACCGGTCGCCTTCAAGCCCAACTCTTCACGTCAGGACCGGGCCTCGACGAGCATCGCCGGCCTTCAGCGTGTGCTGCAGACCGACATCTCGAAAGAGCAGGATTATCAGGCACTGAACGTAGCGAAGACACTCGGGCGGATTCACGTTATTGCGAAATTGGATGAGCATGTCGAGATTGGCGCTAACGAGATACTTGTCCTCGATGAGGTTCCGGTCCAGCTTCCACCGGTGGCCGGAATCATCACCGCCAGGCCTTCGACGCCGCTCTCGCATATCAA
>JBGQGG010000036.1:0-44940 GCA_041497335.1 Pyrinomonadaceae bacterium
GACCTGACCCAGTTGAGCGTGGCATCCGGTCGCTACCGCTCGCGGTTCCGTAACAACAGTCGTGGTTTCACGGGCTCGGCGATCGCCAACCGCGCACTTTAAGGATCGTCCCAGATTGCTTCATGAATAATCCGGGCTAGGGAGCTTTGAATCGGAGACGGCCAATCGACGTAAACCAAACATAGATGAAACTCAACGCCGAAATTGCTGGTCACAACTACGCTGTCAATGTTCAAGTTGGCGAGCGCGTCTTCGCGGAAATCGACGGCCGCCGTTATGAGCTGGAGGTCCACGAATGCGGCCCTGACGGTTACCTGTTTCTTTCTCGGGGCCGCGTCTTTGACTGCCGTGTCGAGGGGTGGCCGGAATCCGGAAAGAAGATAGATGTGATCGTCGGAACGACCGGCTACGCGGTCACAATCACGGATCCCAAACGGCTTCGCAGTGCGACACCGGCGAGTCCTCGCGATAATACTGCTGCCCGGATCATCGCATCCATGCCCGGCAAAGTCGTGCGCGTCCTCGTAGAGGTCGGCGCCCAGGTCAAAGCCGGCGATGGTATCATCGTGGTCGAAGCGATGAAGATGCAGAACGAGATGAAATCACCAAAAGACGGCACTGTCGCAGCTTTGAATATTCAAACCGGCGCCACGGTCAACGGCGGTGATGTGCTCGCGATCATAGAATGAGGATGAAGGAAGGATAGCTTCATTTTCCATTTCTCATTTGACGGTTTTCATTGATCATTGGTGAGCAGAATCGACGAGAACAGCAGCGCGGGCACTTAAGGAAAAAATGACAAAATGAAAAATATGAAATGAGAAATGGAAAATGAATCTATCCTTCCGCCTTCATCCTTCGTCCTTGCGTATTCTGCTCTGGGATCTAGACGGGACGCTCGTGCGCGGCCAGCGCTATGGGGTCTTCAAGGACTATACCGTGCCGATGCTCACCCGCGTCTTTGGCACGGCGGGCAGTTTGGGCGGCATGATGGTTTCCGGCATGACGGACCTACAGATTGTCGAAGAGGCCCTGCGCGGCGAAGGCATCACGCGCGAGCAGATCATCGCGCGTAAGGATGAACTGCTGGGTTGCTATATTGAGGAGATGAAACGCGCGATGGGCAATGGCGCGCACATGGTTGAGGCCATGCCGGGCGGGCGCGAAGTCTTGCAAAGAGTTTCGGAACATCCCCGCTACGTTTCGGCCCTGCTCACCGGCAACATCGAAGCGGCCGCTTACTTGAAGTTGGAGTTATCCGGCTTGTCGGAATTCTTTAAGCTCCCTGGTGCTTTTGGCGACGAGTCGTTCGATCGTCGCGACCTGCCGGCGATTGCGGCGCAAAGAATTAATGAACATCTCGGCGCCAATTTTTCTCCGGAACAATTCATCGTGATCGGCGACACGCCGAACGACATCGCCTGTGCCCGGCATTTCGGCGCGCGCGTGTTAGCCGTGGCTTCGGGACGCGTGCATTCTGCGGAAGAATTGCTGGTCCATAAACCCGATGCGTTGCTTCCGGATCTGCTGGATGCGGAGTTGGTGATGGAGACTCTGGCTAGTTTGTAACACTTATCTGAACCCGGGGATCGAGCGCGACGAGGATATCGGATTGAAGACCATGGAAACCATAGATCCGTTCGGGAATCGGATTCGATTTAGTGAAGACCTGGCGACAGACAAAGAGTAGTTCGTTTTTAATGAGCCAAACCTCACCCCTACGCATGCTGGAAATCCTCGCTGTCAAGCGCCGTAAAAGATGTGAGTTCTACATCGGATGAGTAATCCGAAGCAAGCTCTTCAGCAGCAGCAGCCAGAACCTGCTCCCTGACATCCCGGTGCGATGGGTCGTGGCGAATATCCTCTTGAATCATGCGCCTGGCCGCTTCAATGACCGACAACCGTTCGGCATTGCTCAATTGCTCCAACCCTTTAATGATCTCCCGATTTGTCATTACCAAGTCCTCACTCTGGACGGGAATCTAACGGAGAATAGTCTAAGACAACCGAAAGTGGCTACCACCGTCACTTCAAATCCGATGAAAGCCCTTCAAAATATCCTGTGTTGCCAACCTCAAGATTACGGGCCTTCCATGCGGACAGGTTGTGGGCGAGGAAGTAAGTAACAGACGATCGATTAACCAGCGCATCTTCTCTGGCGCCAGCGGCATGTTCACCTTGATGGCCGCATGACAGGCAAGGGAAGCTGCGATCTCATCGCGCAAAGTCGCGCGCGCCGCGCCGCGCTTTTCTGCATCGACCGTATCCAGGACTTCAGCGAGCACATTGCGCGCTTCGCTGGCCGGCAAATCCGCGGGGGTGGCCTTTATCGCGACGGTGCGGCCTGAAAGCCTCATCAACTCAAACCCGTAGGTCTCGAGCTCGGCAGCGACCGCATCGAAAGCCGCGGCTTGCGCGGGCGTTAGATCGAAGGTCTCTGGGATCAGCATCTGTTGCGACTCGGCCTGGCGCGAAGCCTCCAAAGCGCGGTACTTATCAAACAGCACGCGTTCATGCGCGACATGCTGATCAATAAGTAGCAAACCCTCGTTATCGGTAGCGATGATGAAGCTTTCATCGAGCTGGCCCAACGGCCGGATGTTTGAGCTTAGCGATTCAACCGCAACCTCGCGCACGAACTTGAGCGCGGAATCAAGCGGTGGCAGTCCCGGCAACGCCTTAACATCCACATGATCCGTGTGCGGGCCCGTATCGGTAGCGGGCTCGGCATTGAATTGGGCGGTAGCGGGCCGCGCCGCTTGATCTGCCGCGGTTAAGGGTGATGAGATCACGCCGGTTTGTGGTTCAGGAGATGACTCGCGCTGCGGCGCAGTCGCCAATCCAAAACCGATCCGCTCCTGTTGCGGCTCCGGTCTTAAGACGAAGGTCTCCCGTGTCGGCGGTCCACTCCGCGGTTCATCGGTAACCACGCCGGCATCTGTAGTTTCGCTAATGTCGGCGTTCGCATCATAGTCGCTCGCGAGGGAGGCCGAATCACGAACCTCGGTCGTGGGCGCATAGCCGGCGCTGGCCAATCCGGCGCGCACTGCTTCGCGCACCGCGTCGGCGACGGCCGCCGCGCGGCGAAAGCGAACTTCCGTCTTGGCCGGATGCACGTTCACGTCAACTTCTTCGAGCGGTACCTCGATGAACAAGAGCGCGGCCGGATAGACGCCATGCGGCAGAATGGAACGATATCCTTCCGAGAGCGCTCGACCAATCAGACGATCGCGCACAAACCGGCCGTTGACGAAAAGAAATTGCGAGTCGCGAGAGGTGCGCCGCTCGCGTGGCGCCGAGACAAAGCCCCGGATCCGAGCAATCTGTGAAAACTGAACAGTTGCGTCGGGTTCGTTGTTTACGGCGAGCAGTCCGTCCAGAAACTGTGCGCCAAAGACCTGATAGGCGCGCTCGCGCAGGTCCTGCGCCGGCGCCACGCGCAGAGTTTCCCGGCCGTTGTTAGTCAAAGTGAAAGCGATCTCGGGATGCGCCAGCGCATAGTGCGTGGCGAGATTAGTAAGATGATAACTTTCGGTGGCTTCCGAACGCAGAAACTTTCGCCGGGCCGGCGTATTGAAAAACAGATCGCGCACGCTGATGGTCGTCCCGCGTGGATGCGCCGCGTCTTTCACATCGCGCATGCGGCCCGCTTCGATAACCACGCGCGTGCCGGCGGCCGCATCCTCAGTGCTGGAAACCAACTCGACGCGTGCGACAGAGGCTATTGAAGCCAGCGCTTCACCGCGAAAGCCAAGCGTGCTGATGGCATTCAAGTCTTCCGCCTTACTGATTTTCGAAGTCGCGTGTCTTTCAAAGGCCAGCACCGCATCGTCGCGCGTCATCCCTTCGCCGTCGTCGGTAATTTTCAGCAGCCGCCGGCCGCCGGACTCGACGTCGATTGTGATGCGGGTCGCGCCGGCGTCGATAGCGTTTTCGAGCAGTTCTTTGGCTACCGAAGCCGGACGTTCGACGACTTCGCCGGCAGCAATCAAGTTGGAGATGTGATCTGGGAGAACGCGGATTTTGGACATAAGAATAACAGGCTTCAAAGATAAACGATTTGATGATCATTCGACCCCAGATTGATCGCGTCGTAAACCCAATCGACAGCATAGCTACCATGCCGGGCCAGCAGCGAGGTGATGTTGATGCGCCGCTCCTGCAAAGTTTTTCCCGGATAAAGCAGATCGAAGGCGCGCTCTATCTGGCGGTGCACCGCTTCATCACGGCCCACCTGGGCGCGATTAAAACGCGTGCGCAGGCCGTCGATCTGATAGTTGATCTTGCGCCGGCCTTTTTCCAAAGCTTCGGCCAGCGTGGGATCGACGCGCCGAAGTTGCTCCTGTAAGTCATCAAGTTCGTTGTTGAAAGTCCGGGTCGTATGCTCAAAAGCAGCCGCGGTTTCTCTCCCCAGATATTCCTTAACGACGCGACCCAGGACGTGGTCCAGGCCGGCAAAGAAATCGACCAGGCGAATGCCATAGCGTTCCAGCGCGCGCCAGGTGTGCCTTTCAACCAACGTCATGCCGGCGCGTGGAAGAATCGGCGTGACCGGACGATCAAGGATGCGATAGACCGCTGCCGTTTGCGCGAAGTAGGCAATCTCTGCGGCGCCGCCATAGTACGCGACGGTCGGCAACAGAAAATCCTGCACTACCGCGCGCAGAGTTACGTTGGGACTGAAGCGATCCGGTTCACGCAGTGCCCATACAGCGAGTTCTTCGGCTGAGTGCTCTTCAACCCCGTCCTTTGTCTGATACTTGCCGTTGTCCGTTCGCGTTAGCGCGTGGCGCGCGCCATTATCGTCGTGCCAAAACATGGGGAAGGAGTTTTCAGACGGTGCGACCTGAGCATGATAGCCGGCTTTTTCCAGTTCGCGGCTGCGATTGACGATGGCGATCGCAATCTCGTGCGCGCGCCGGGCCGCTTCGGCGTATAAAGGCGCGGCCGCCTGCTTCAGTTGGGAATCAAGTGGATCGAGAAGTATCAAGCCCCGCTGCCCGACCAGCGTGGTCATCACCTGAGCAAACGCATCGCTGAACTTTCGTCCCGGCTGATAAGCGTCGCGCAAAAGCTTTTCGAGATCATCGCTGAACTCATTCTTTGGCAGCGCTTCCAGCAGACTCTGCAGCGTAGTCCTGATGGACTCGTCGAGCACCACTCGACCCACCGGCAACCCATCGCGGTGAACTTCGGCCGGAACGCTGACGCTACCAAGAGCGCAATCGCGATTGATGATTTCGGCTTTGGCGACCTCAGGAAAGTCGTGATCCTCAGTCGCCATCCAAAAGACGGGGACAGATTTGATGCCTCGCTGAGTCATGCATTCGGCAAGTTTTACCGCCGAGAGGGCCTTATAAATCGTATAGAGCGGACCGGTGAAAAGGCCCGCCTGCTGGCCGGAAACGACGGCGATGCAATCAGCTTCGCGCAACAGGCGAATGTTGGCGAGGGTCTTCTCGCTCGCCCCCCAACTGCGATTCATGCGCTCAAGCGCATCGCAGACCGGCGCGCGATCAGTCTGGTGATTGGCGAGCACGCGGTCACGCCGTTCGGAAACTTCATAGTGATCCCGCACTGCTTCCGGATAGAAGCGTCGCAGGGCAATCGGATCGCTCAAGTAGTCGAGAAAGAGACGGGTCTGCTGCGGAATCTGATCGAATGGAATCGTCTCGACGCGCAATCCGGCTTGTTCCGGGGTACTTTGACAGGCAGTTTCGGCGATGCTCAAATTTGGGGTCGCTCCTGGCGGATAATTCTACGCGCCGCGCCCTCTATGTGCCAGTGAGGAGCGTGGACTAAGCCGACGCAGACTGAGGAAGCGTATTCAGAGTGTCATTCGCCTGTTTGAGCAGTTGCGCGATCTCCGCGACGGCAGGTTCGTTCGGCCGCTGCAATGGAGTGCGCACTGAACCGCCAACGAAACCGGCCATCTCCATAGCACTCTTCAGACCGCCGATGCCGTAGGTCCTGGTCACCGCCCGCGCCAGAGGAGTTAGAGTCTCTTGCAGAAGTCTTGCGCGATTGATATCGCCGGCTTTCACTGCGTCATAAATCTCAAGGCACAGCCTCGGTACGACACAACCAACTGCCAGGATTCCACCGCGAGCTTCCGCTTGCAGAGCTTCGCAAAACACCGTGCCATTTCCGATCAGGACGGCGAAATCCTCGGGCACCAGGCGAACGGTTTCCGCGAACTTCGCGATGTCCGCCGAACTGTCCTTCATGCCAAGTATGTTTTCGTGCTTACTTAAATAGGCGGCTGTCTCAGGCTCGATCTGAATCCCGGTCAGATCCGGCATGCTGTAAAGAATAACCGGAACTGGTGAAGCATCAGCGACCGCGAGGTAGTGCCTTACCAGTGCGTCCTGGGTAATCGCCGACTTATAGAAACCCGGGGTGATGACGAGTACGGCTTCAGCGCCGGCGTGCGCGGCGCGTTCGATTTCTTTGATGGTGCCCCGGGTACTTTGTTGGCCGGCGCCGGCGATGAAGGTGAGTTGTTCCGGCACGGCCCGGCGCGCGGTCTCAATCACCCGAAGATATTCACTCTCATCGAGGTTGACGCGCTCACCGGTTGATCCCAGGACTACGTATCCCACTACGCCCGTGTCATTCCATTTACCCAGGTTCGAAGTGAGACCTTCAATGTCCAAGTCTTCAGTCGCCAGAAACGGCGTCGTAACCGGCAGAAGAATTCCGCTTAGGTTTATTGGCATAGTAGTAAAACCGACGCGCCTGTCCCGAGCTGGGATTATAACGAGCGGATTATGCGGCAAGCAATCATGGTTTGGAGTACCGACTTAAGTCGGGTGGTTCCCGAGCCACAAAAGGCCCAACTAAAGATGGTACTCTAAGCTCCCAAGAGATGCAGGTTGCGGCCCTCATTCGCCTCACCTATAATTTGACGCGTAATTTGACGCGGGTCCGTCCAACACTGAGAACACACCCATGCCATACCTAAAACCTGAGCGTCCTGAGAAAGTCACGGCGCCATCTTTGAAGGCCAGCAAAGAGCGCGGCGAGCGCCTGGTGTGCCTGACCGCTTACGACTATCCAACCGCGCGCATCGTCGATGAAGCCGGGATCGATATCATCCTGGTTGGCGACAGCCTGGGCAACGTCGTTCTCGGCTATGGCAACACGGTGCCCGTCACGCTCGAGGACATCCTGATTCATGTAAAGGCAGTGCGACGTGGCGTGCAACGGGCGCTGCTGGTGGCGGACATGCCTTACGGATCGTTTCACACCGGCGCGGACGATACGGTGCGTGCGGCGTTGCGCCTGGTTAAAGAGTCAGGCGCGGAAGCAGTGAAGCTCGAGGGCGGACAGAAGCGGGTGAAGCTGGTAGAGCGTTTGGTCAACGAAGAAATCTCGGTCATGGGCCACATCGGTTTGACGCCACAGTCGATCAATCAACTCGGGGCCTATCGGGTCCAGGGTAAGACGGCTGATGCTGCGCGCCGTCTGCTTGACGATGCGTACGCATTGGAAGAGGCGGGAGCTTTCTCGATCGTGCTTGAGTTGGTGCCGCGCGAAATCGCAGAGTTGATTACCCAGAGCATCAGCATCCCCACGATCGGCATCGGCGCCGGCGTGCATTGTGACATCCAGGTCCTGGTGTTTCACGATCTGCTGGGTCTGGCATTTGGCAAGTTGCCTCGCTTCGTGCGCGAGTACGCTAATCTGCGCGAGACGATCACCGATGCCGTCACTCGCTGGGCGGAAGATGTCCGCAGTGGTAACTATCCGTCTGAACAGGAATCCTATGGCTTGCCCGCCGAAGCCGCTGAGGAACTGAAGATCAAAATCAAGAAGGAAGGAAAGCTCACGTAGTCCGAAAGCCCGTGATGGTCAGTTGTCAGTGGTTAGTTGTCAGTGGTCCTCTGGAATCCCGAGCTACTGACTGCTAACAACTGACTACTGACTTCTTTTTATGGAAATCATCAACCGTCGCAAGCGCATGATCTCCGTGGCGCGCAAACTACGCCGCGAGGAAAACCGGACCATCGGATTTGTCCCGACCATGGGCGCGCTGCATGAAGGGCATTTGAGCCTTATTCATGAAGCCCGCGCAATGTGCGACGTCGTCGTGGTCTCAGTCTTTGTTAACCCGGCCCAGTTCGGTCCCGCGGAAGACTTCGATTCTTACCCGCGCGATCTGACGCGCGATTCGGCGTTGCTGGCTGAATACAACGTGGATTACGTTTTTGCGCCGACCGTCGAAGAGATTTATCCGCCGGGCTTTTCTACTTACGTCACGGTCGAAGGCCTGTCTGACCAGCTTGAAGGCGCGTCGCGGCCGGAGCATTTTCGCGGCGTCACGACAGTAGTGGCGATATTGCTAAACGTCGTAAAGCCCGACTTTGCTTTTTTTGGCCAGAAGGACGCGCAGCAGGCAATCCTGGTTAAGCGCATCGTTCGTGACCTCGCTTTTAGTGCTGAGATTGTTGTGTTGCCAATCGTGCGCGAGCAGTCAGGGCTGGCGATGTCTTCGCGTAACAACTATCTCGACGATGACCAGCGCCGGGCCGCAGACGTCCTGAACCGGGCCCTGTCGAAGGCCCGCGAAGCTTACGAGGAAGGCGAGCACAGCGCCACACGTTTGATTGAGGTCGTGCGCGCGACCATTGAGGTGGAACCGCTGGCCCGGATCGATTACGTTAGCGTGAACGACGCTGAGACGCTTGAGAAGTTGGAAAAGATCGAAGACCGGCCGGCGCTGGTTTCGCTGGCGGTCTTTATCGGCGAAGCGCGGCTGATCGATAACGTGGTGCTGGGTAGGGCGAAGAAGCACGCCGCTGCGGAAGCCTAGTCTCGCGAATAACGGTGCTACGATGAAGACGGCCAAAGAGCAAGCAATAGATTCAATTTCTCGTTTGCCCGCCGAGGCGACCTGGCAAGACATCATGTATTGTTTGTACGTTAGGCAAAAGATCGAACAAGGCGTCAAGGCTGCGAAAGAGGGTCGCGTCGTTCGTCACGATGAAGTGAAGAAACTCTTCGCGCGAAAGCAATGACTGGAACAGCAAAACAAAAGGCCCACATCTCATTCACGCTTAACGGCGAATCAGCGGAAGTGGCGTTTGCGCCGCACAAGACGCTGCTTGAAGTCCTGCGCGAAGACCTCGGCTTGACTGGCACGAAGCATGGCTGTGAGCTGGGTGAGTGCGGAACGTGCACAATTCTCGTCGATGGGCGCGCGATCCTTTCCTGCCTGATGCTTGGTCTCGACGCCGAGGGTCGTGAAGTGGAAACGATCGAAGGCATGGCTGAAGGCGCCCAGCTTCATCCTTTGCAGGTTACGTTTGCCGATACCGGCGCAGCGCAGTGTGGTTACTGTTCGCCGGGCTTTCTGCTGGCGGCGAAGGAACTGATTGAAAAGTCGCCAAACCCGACGCGTGACGAAATCAAAGAGGCGCTGTCAGGAAATCTGTGTCGCTGCACCGGCTACATAAAGATCTACGAGGCGGTCGAGTTGGCCGCAGCGCGTGCGCGGGGCGAGGAAATGGAGCTACCTCGCGAGAGCATTTATGGCTGCGAATAGAACCAGCCACAGATAAACACGGATTTCACAGATGACTACAAGATCGATCCACCTGTTAGACGCTTTGCTTTCTGAATCGGTGTCTATCCGTGTCCATCTGTGGCTAATTCTTGAATCATGACGAAGAACGGCGACAACGGAAAGCCACTCAAGGTAGTCGGCAAACCTTTCCGCAAGGTCGACGCCCGCGCCAAGTGCACGGGCCAGACGAAGTTTGCCGACGACATCTTCTTGCCACGGATGCTCTATTGCAAGATCCTGCGGAGCCATCATCCGCACGCGCTCATTAAGAACATCGACCTGTCGAAGGCCCTGGCGCTACCGGGCGTGATGGCAATCATCACCGGCCGTGACCTGCCGATTCCTTACGGCATCCTGCCCGTTAGTCAGGACGAGCACGCGCTCTGCATCGACAAGGTTCGTTTTGTCGGCGATCCGGTGGCGGCCGTGGCGGCGATTGATGAAGACGTGGCCTTTGACGCGATGAATTTGATCGAGGTCGAATACGAACCCTTGAACACCATCTCATCAATTGAAGAAGCGATCATGATTGATGAGCCGCGCATTCATGAGTATGGCGACGGCGGTAACGTCCACAAGAAAGTCTCGCTGGAATTCGGGGAGGTTGATGAAGGCTTCGCGGAAGCCGATCTGATTCGCGAAGACGCCTTCTTTTACGAAGGCAACACTCATCTGCCAATGGAGCAACATGCGGCGGTTGCTTATCTGGACACCGACGAGAAACTGACCCTCTGGAGTTCAACCCAAACGCCGCATTACGTCCATCGCGCCCTGACCAAAGTGCTCGAAATTCCGGCGAGTCACATACGGGTCATTGCCACGCCGAATGGCGGAGGCTTTGGCGGCAAGAGCGATCCTTTCAATCACGAAGTTATTGTCTGCAAACTCTCAATGCTGACCGGCCGGCCAGTGAAATGCACGCTGACGCGCGAAGAGGTTTTCTACTGTCACCGTGGCCGGCATCCCGTGTTGATGCACGTCAAGACCGGGGTGAAGAAGGACGGCGCGATCACAGCGATGCATTTCAAATCGTTTCTGGATGGCGGCGCCTATGGGAGCTATGGCGTGGCCAGCACGTTCTACACGGGTGCCTTGCAAACTGTGACGTACGAAGTTCCACGCTACAAATTTCAGGGCTTGCGTGCTTTCACCAACAAGCCACCGTGCGGACCTAAGCGGGGACATGGCACGCCGCAGCCGCGATACGCGCTCGAGGTCCATCTGGACAAAATCGCGGAACAGTTACGACTGGATCCGGCACAGATGCGCCGGGAGCACCTTGTCAAACCGAACACGCTCACGGCGAATTATCTGCGCATTGGCAGCATGGGCCTGGGCGCATGTATCGACAAGGTAGTTGAGGGTTCTGACTGGAAGAACCGGTTTGCATGGAATGTGTCAGAACCGGGAGCGGCCCGGGGTCCCCAGGCGGGCAGCCCGCCTGGGGTGGTGGATGCGACCGGGTTAAACTGGAAAGACAAGCTCGGGGGCCGAAACGAAAATCGAAAGCTTCCCTTTGGGAAGGGAATCGGTTTCGCCTGCAGTTCATATATTTGCGGCGCTGGATTGCCGATCTACTGGAACAATATGCCGCAGTCAGGCGTGCAGCTGCGGCTTGATCGACAGGGCGGCGTTTGCGTCATGTGCGGCTCGATCGACATCGGTCAGGGATCGGATTCGGTACTGGCTTACATCGTCGCTGAAGTTCTGGGAATAGATCCTTTCGACATTCGCGTGGTCACGGCCGACACCGATCTGACTCCGGTTGATCTGGGCAGCTATTCCAGCCGCGTTACTTTGATGACCGGCAACGCCGCGATTCAGGCGGCGGAGCGAGCTCGCGAACTCCTGACGATCGCGGTGGCCGAAAAACTCGGCGTCCCGATCGAGAACATTTCGTTCGGCGAACGTCGGGTATTCGATGTTGAGAATCCCGAGGTTTCGGTTTCGTTTGCCGAGGCGGTGGTGCTGGCTGAATCAAAGTTCGGCACGATTGGCACCGTCGGTTCGTATTCGCCCCCGCGCTCGCCGGGCAAGTACAAAGGGGCGGGAGTTGGTCCGTCGCCGGCGTACAGTTATTCGGCGGCTGTGGCCGAAGTCGATGTCGATGCCGCAACCGGAATCGTAACCGTAGAGCGCATCTGGATTGCTCACGACATCGGCAAGTCGATCAATCCCGTGCTGGTGATGGGCCAGGTCGAAGGCAGCGTCTATATGGGCTTGGGCGAAATCCTGATGGAGGAAATGGCCTTTCGCGCCAACCGTAACGTAGTGCATAAAATCCCGTCGATGCTCGAATACAAAAGTCCGACGACGATGGAGATGTGCGACGTCAAAACTTATCTGATCGAAGATCCCGATCCCAACGGGCCGTTCGGCGCCAAAGAAGTTGGACAGGGCCCATTACTTCCGGTCCCACCCGCGGTCGCCAATGCCGTTTACAATGCCGTGGGCGTGCGCATTGACGAAGTGCCGATCACACCGGAGAAAGTCCTGAAAGCGCTGCGCGAAAAATCGAAGGGTGGCGACGGCCGTTATGGACCTGAGTCAATTCCTTCGGTTGAATGGCCCGAGCCTTTGCGCGTGTTGACGCCGGCCGAGGGCGGCGACGGTCGCGAGATGCCGCGCGTGGCAGTGCATTCTTGATCCTATGAAACGTTACCTGCCTTTCATAATAATTGTTCTGGCCCTGGTCGCTGCTATTGGGATCTTTGCGGTAATGTTTCGCGGAGGAACCGGAGACGGGGATTCAAGCCTCGGCCTCAACAACTCAAATCAGTCCGCTCAGCTCGTCGACAAGGGTGCTGCTCCGGCTCAGGCGACTCCTAATCAATCGACGTCTGGCTCAGCCACAATAACGAAACCAAACGTCAAAGTCAGTTCGCCGGTCATCCTCGAAGAGTACGGCGACTATCAATGTCCGCCGTGCGGCCTGCTTTATCCTGAACTCAAGCAAATCGAACACGAATACGGCGCGCAGGTGCAGATCGTTTTTCATCATTTTCCCCTGACGAGAATGCACAAGAATGCCCTGGCCGCTGCCCACGCGGCCGAGGCTGCGCGCAATCAAAACAGGTTTTGGGAGATGCATGACCGGTTGTATCGCAACCAGAAAGAGTGGGCTGACCAGGAAGATCCGCGCCCGACCTTCATTTCTTATGCCCGGCAGCTCAACCTCAAGGTCGAGGAATTTACCAGCGACATGGACAGCAATCTGGTCGATCAGAGGATTAGCGCGGACGTTCAGCGCGGCACTGTTGCCGGTGTGACCGGTACGCCGACGGTTTTTATCGACAGCCAGATGTTGAAGTACGAAGCTACAAACCTCGACGGTTTCCGGAAGGGTATCAACGCGATGCTGTTGAGAAAGACGGCTCCCTAGCGCCGTTGTCGGCAGCCGGAGGATCGAGGGGCCCGCCGCCGCCCAGGCCGGCTATTAACCTGTTGGCTTCCGTCGACTTAAACTTCTTAAGCTCAAGTTCTTGTTGACATGTCGCTCACCTCCCTTTATAGTGCAATACCCGTAGGTCGCCTTTGATGCCAGCTTCGGCCGTCCACCCCCCGCATCAAATCGACGGATGCCGATGTTCAAGCTAAGACGCCTCGAAATCACGGGCTTTAAGTCCTTCGCGGATCATACCGACCTCATCTTCACCGGTGATGGCATAACCGGCGTTGTGGGCCCAAATGGCTGCGGCAAGAGCAATGTTGCCGACGCCATTGCCTGGGTCCTGGGAGAACAGAGGGTCAAGCACCTGCGCGGCGCGGAAATGCAAGACGTGATCTTTCAGGGATCACGCAACCGCAAGCCCAGTGGCATGGCCGAGGTGGTCTTGCACCTGGTGCGAGACGAGTTCGTCGAACATGAGCCGGACATCGAAGATATCGATTCGACGCTCGAGCAAATCGACGAGCACAGCACAGTTTTTGAAGAAGTTGAAGTCGCTACTGCCACTCCCGATCCGGTCGAACCCTCCATCATTTCTGAAGGCCTGATAGAAGCAATCGTGGTCGAAGCCGATCAGCCTGCGGCCGTCGCGTTTGCCGGCGACGCGCCTAGCGACTTACCGGCACAGGCGAAATCACGTTCACCCCATCGCCACTGGCGCCGCCGCAATCTGGCGCTCGAGTTTGCTCCGGGCGAAGCCGTTTCTGTTACTCGCCGTCTCTATCGCTCCGGCGAAAGCGAATATCTGCTCAACGATCGGCCCTGTCGTCTGCGCGACATTCAGGATCTATTCTCAGGGACGGGACTGTCGGGCGGACATTACGCGATCATCGAGCAGGGTCGCATTGGTCAAATTTTATCGGCTAAGCCGATGGATCGGCGCACGATCATTGAAGAGGCCGCCGGGATCACAAAGTTTCGGGTGCGGCAACGCGCCGCCGAAGCGCGTCTGGAATCCGCGCGCGCAAATCTCGGCCGCGTATCGGACATCATCTCTGAGATCGAGCGGCAAGTGAATAGTCTGCGACGGCAGGCTGCCAAGGCACGCCGCTATCGCATTCAAAGAGAAGAACTGCGAGAGCTTTTGCGACACGTGTACGTCGCTGAAGAGCGCAGCCTCACCGTCTTGCTCGACCAAACGCAGGCGCATTTGGAGAGCGCTACCGAAGAAGATCGACGTCTGGCTGCCGAGTTAGCGGAGCGCGAGGAAACCAGCCGCGCGGCCACCCAAACCGCTCGGGCTCTGGAGGACGAGTTGGCGCAGGTGCGCGCGACCATAGCCGAAGCCGCGTTGCAACGCGACCGGCGCATCCGTGAGCGCGTCTATCAGGAAGAGCAGATCGAGACGCTCACGAAGCGTCAGGCAGAGATTGAAAAGGAAGTTGAAGCGCTTAGCGCCCGGCTGGTAACCGTCGAGGCTGAATTGGAGCGTCTGCGTCAGGCCGAAGCTAAACTCAGCGCTGACAACGAGCAGGCGATCATCTCATTACGTTCGGCTGAAGATCTCTACGCCCGGAAACTCAATGAAGTTGCCCAGGCAGAGAACCAGATCGAAACTGCGCGGGTTGAGTTGCTCACGCACACAGCGGCCGTCGAAAGGCTGAACGAGCTGGCCCGGCAACTCGAGAATGCGCTTGAGAAGCTGACTCAACAGGCCGAGGGCCTGGCGCGCGAAGGCCAACGCGCCGCTGCCGCTCATGCGGAGCGAAGAGCAGAGGCCGAGAAGCTCAACCTGCAAATCTCAACGACTCGCGAGAAGCTCGGCCGGCTGACTACCGAGCGTGAAGCCGCCATCAGGGCCGTGGTCGAAGGACACGAGCGCGTTTCCGACAATGATGCCGAACAAACGCGCGTGCGCGACGTCTATTCTCGCGCGCTGCACCGCCTGGAAAGTTTCAAAGAACTTGACCAGCAGCGCACACACTATTCACTGGCGGTGCAGGAAGCTTTTTCGGCGAACGAGAGCGAGGACTTTCATCTGATCGGGACCCTGGCCGATAGCATCCAGGTTGATGCGAGGTGGGAGCGCGCGGTCGAAGGCACCTTTGGGTCATCGTTACAATCGATTTTGGTGCCCACGCCTGACGACGCAATACGCGCGGCCGCGTGGTTGAAGAGTAATCAGGCCGGACGCGCTACGTTTCTGGTCACCGGCTTTCACGGTGGCAGCGACGAGTCGGATGTAATGACTTTCGCCGGCTTCATGACCGGCACCGCCGTTCGGCAACAGTACGTTCCGGTCGGGATTGATGGCCCGCGCATAGGCGACACACTGCGGGCATCGCGCGAATTGCTGATGGTGCTGGAGCGGACGATGCCGGAAAGAATGAACGCGCGCATCGTGGATACGCTCGATGACGCCACGGCCTTATCGCTGGCCACCGGCGATATGTTCGTGACGACCGATGGAGACTGGGTCTCTGGCGGACAGTTTGTCAACGCGGGTAACGGCCGGGCGCTGGAAGAAGGCGCCGGCTTGTTGACCTTCAAGCGCGAATTGCGCGAGTTGGAATCGCGCGTCGGCGATTTAGCGGCCGAACATGCCGTCGCCGAGGTGGCCGTTAAAGACGCTCGCTCTCGTCTGACCGGTCTGGAAGAATCGGTCGTGTTATTGAATGCTTCGATTGCTCGCGAAGAGCGCGAGGCAATGGCGCGCGAACTCAACGCCGGGACTTTGCAGCAGGACATCGAGCGGGCAGAGCGCCACATGCGCGTGGTTGACGACGACTCAGAGCGTTTGGAACAGGAGCGTCGCGAACTGGAGGAAAGCCGCGCGAAAACTTCGCGCGAGGCCGAGGCGGCGGAAGGCATGCGTCGCGCGACGCAGGAAAGAATCGAGCTCACTACCAGCGTTCTGGCTGGAATTCGCCGCGACGCCGAGTCGGAAAGCGAGCTCCTCAATCAGCAACGCACGGAAGCAGCCGCGGCGGCCGAACGCCGGCGCTCAACCACTTCGGATCTGCGTCGCCTGGAAACCGAGCGCGAGGATGTTACGTCCCGGATCGCGCGACACCAACTGGAATTGACCGAAGCTGTGACGCGACTTGGAGAACTGAACAATTCGATCTCTGAGATTGATCGCCTGGCGGCTACAGTCGACGAGGAAAAGACTCGCGAGGAAGATCAGATTGCCGGCGCCACGACGCGGTTGAACGAAGCGCGGGATCGCGCTGATGTGCTCTCCAATGAATTGGCGGAACTGAACCGTAGCGCCGCGGCGTCACGTGATGCCCGGGCGGCGGTCGAGGTGCAGCGCGCCGAAGCCCTGGCGCGAGTCAACTTTGTGCGCGAATCGTGCGCCAACGAATTGAATCAGAGTCTGGAAGATCTCGCCCGCGAGGTTTCTCTGGACGATGGGTTTGATCTTGAGACAGAGCGCAGGCACGTGGATGAGTTGCGCGATCGCCTGGAGAACTTTGGGGCCGTAAACATGATGGCCCTCGAGGAGTTGTCCGAAGCCGATGAGCGCCTGACTTTCCTCACGACGCAGCGTCAGGACATCACTCAGGGCATCGCCGCGACGGAAGAGGCGCTGCGCGAAATCAAGCGTCGCTCGAGGGAGCGCTTCCGCGATGCTTTTGAAAAAATTAATCAGAATTTCAGTGAATTTTTCAAGGAGCTGTTTGGCGGTGGTCGCGGGGAAATGAGTTTGATCGATGCCGATGACGAGTTGGAGTCAGGCATCGACATCGTGGCCCAGCCGCCCGGCAAGCGCTTGCAGAACGTCCTGCTGCTTTCCGGCGGCGAAAAAGCGATGGCCGCGCTCGCGATGGTGCTGGGAATATTCCACTATCGGCCCTCTCCGTTCTGCCTGCTCGACGAAGTTGACGCGCCGCTGGATGAAGCGAACATTGGCCGCTTCACCGACAAGGTAGTTTCAATGGCGGCCGACACGCAGTTCATCGTGATCACGCATAACAAGCGCACCATGGAAACAGCGCGTGCCCTCTATGGCGTGACGATGGAAGAAGTAGGCGTGTCGAAACTCGTTTCCGTCCGGTTTGACTAGCCTCCCTCTCCCCTGGGGTGAGGGGCGGAGTTGGTATGGAAGAGGGGTCGCACTTTGCTCGCTGCGCATGCCCTCACCCTAACCCTCTCCCAGGGGGAGAGGGAATCTCTCAATTGCCAACTTGCGTTCTCTCCCCGCATCATCTAGAAATACCGCTACACGATCTCATGCAAAAATTGCGTTTCAAATTGCTGCTTTCCACACTGTTCATCCTAAGCTCCGCAGTTCTCGCGCTTGGGCAGGGCCAAACAAAACGCAACGATCGCCCGCCAGAACCGGGCGCAACTCCGCAGCGCCGGGAAGATAATAAGAAGCCGCCCGATCCAACTCGCTATTCGTATGAATTCACCAAGGCTGAGTTTCTTATCAGCCACATTTTGATCGAGCACGATGCGCTCGGCCGCGGCAAGATTACGTTCTGGCGTCGGAGCGAGGAAACGCCGATCGTCGAACCGATCGAATTATCGATCAGCGCGCGGGGTCGTGTTCTTGGTCTATGGACGGAATTGCGCTTTCTGGATTCGACCGAGGACTATCAAACGGCCAAGAGTTTTGCTCACCTGGGAACCTATCGCTTAATGATGAACAACGGCGAGCGCAAGCGGACTGCCGAGTTCAACTGGAGTCACAACAAGGAAGCCTGGGCGCTGGCGAATGAATACCGGCGCGTTTCTGATCAGGCGATCCTGGTTTTTGACATCAAGCTGGCGCGCGAGATGCAGCCGCTCAACGCGCCACAGCTTATGGACCAGATGGAAGCGTATTTGCTGCGCGGCGACCTTTCCGATCCTTACCAACTGGTGCCGCTGCTAAAAGAGCTGCGCAATGACGAACACATCCCGCTGATCGCACGGAATCATGCCGATAGGATTCTGAAGAAGATTGAGAAGTAAGAGTCGGCGAAGCCGACGACATACCAGTAGCGGACAGCGCCAGTGAACCGGGGCAGTAGCCCGACCGTGAGGGAGGGCTCGGTTGTCAGTACCACCTGCGGTAGCGGGTGGGTGACCGGTTCGATTCCACTTGCCATAACCGCGCAGACGAAGACTCGGGTTCGGATATCGACTACTCACGAAAATGTGATAACGTTTGCTCTGCTGTAAGGAGATGAAACATGAGCACTGAGATTGATTCCCTGCTGACGTCTGCGCCTAACATTCGGCATGGCCAACCCTGCATTTCCGGCACCGGAATCAGCGTTCACCGAATAGCGGTCCTGCATAATCTCGGCCACAGCACTGAAGACATCGTCCGCAAGTACGAGCATCTCACGCCCGCTGGAGTGCACGCCGCCCTGGCCTATTATTTCGCCAACAAGCAACAGATTGATTCCGAGATCGCTTCGGATGAAGCCGAAGCCGAAAAGATTGAAAAAGAATTCCTTGACCGGCAACAGGTTGCTTGATGCGGATACGTCTTTACCTCGACGAAGACAGCCACTCGAAATCAGAGATCGTCTATAGAGATCCTTTTCTTGAATACATCTTCAAACAGGATTTTGAGTCGGAATTTGATTGCGTAACCGTCATTTGGCGATTGTGCATAGCGATCGAATTCAAGGAGATCGTAGTTTGCTTTCGCTATGTCTTCCTCAGCCTTTTTCCTGTTGGCTTCCCGCTTATTGTCGAAGTCAGCCAAACGCTTCCTAGTAATCTCTTGCGCCCATCCCTCAATATGCGCAAGGCGAAATAGTTGATAGTAAAGATTCACAATACCCACCTGCCGTAGCAACGGGTCCTTTTGGGTGAAAACCTTCGCCATGCGTCCGACGTTGTCCTGGGCTTTTCTTAGAAAGGCAGGCATCTTGTTCCTGGGTTGGTGGGAATGATCCTCGACGAACTCGTCTAGGTAGACCTTCTTGGTGTCCACGACTTTCGCCTTGCTTTCCGCAAACAAGAATTTAGTCGCTAAATCAAAATGCCTGTAGCGCTTGTTTGGGAACGGAAGCGTGGTAGTGAAGAAGGGTCTCTTTGCAAGCCTGCGTATCGCCTGGGGCATAGGTCCACCGTAGGCGATCCGTTTCTCTGGAGCAGAAAGAGGTGCGGACTCATTCAGCCGGAGGAACATTTCCTCGATCAATTCCAGATCGTCGGTTTCTATACATATGACCGAGAGCTGAAAACCGTCGAACTGAGCTTTAAGATCCGGATATTCATTACCCAAGTCAGCGTATTTCATATCGCCAGCTGCGATGCTGGAATCCTTGAAATACTCGAAATCATGTCTCAGAGCTGTTGCGCCATTGATAAAGCCCCACATGGTCTCAAGCCTCTGCTTCCCGTCGATAATCGCGTAATCATAAAGCTTGGTTCCCTTCTTTATTGTCTTGCTGAACTTGTGCAAGTAGAGCTTCGGAATATCGAATTCGTTGATAATTGTGTCTATCAGACCCTGACGCTTAGCAAGAGTCCAAATGTCACTCATTCGCTGATAGTCCGGGTCAAGCTGAATGCGTTCCCGCATCCGGTAGAGGCTCCAGACCGTGCTATTGTGAAGGTCTGTGATCTCAAATTTCATCTAAAAGCTCCCTGCTAAGATCGGCCACCCGGTCCAACTCGGGGAACAGCGTGAGGGCGGAATACCCGAGATGGGCGAGCTCCCTCAAAATGCTCTTCTTTGCATCGTTGGCTGGAATGTTCCACCGCCAAACGTGGTCGCCTTTGCCAATCTCCTCGATTGGCGTATGCAAACGATGGTTGATTGTAAAGGTTCCAAGTTGAGCTGCCATGCGCGGCGTGTTCCGCGGCCCAACGATGGCAACCGGAGATGGCTCGGCCGAACCTTCTGAGACATGGCTGGGAAGGTAACTTTCGAGCACTTTGTCAGGCCCGAAAGCCGGGATTTCGGACGCAAAATCAAACTTGAGATTTGCTGCCCTGTTCAGCGCCACTGCGTCAAGGCACCATACCGCACCTACTGCTCGCATGTGTTCGTCTTCCTGGACGGCAAAGTATAGTGCCGCAAGCGGACTCTCGCTCCAGTCTAGAAGTCTCGTAGGCGCACGATGATGTTGCATTAGGAACATCCACTCCCATTCTTCCATCGGGGGTCTATCGATGAGGGGCATCGCGTTCTGCATGAAGCGTTTGATAAGAGCGTTTTCTGCCTTGAGGTTCTTTGGGACGCGCGCCAAGCCGGGCACAAGCGGCCAACTCTTGCGAGCTTGCCCACGAAACCAGATGTGTTGTTTCGGCTTCGCCTGTTGTTTGAGCGCTGACAGCATTTGCGCTACAGAACGGATGGTGCGGTCTTTATAGCGCATAGTTAATATGCTCCATCGCACGGCCAGTTCTCAACGTGGGCGTAAATTCAGTCCGGTTCATCCTTCAATTACGGCTTTCATCCCGACGTTGCGTCAGCAACCTGGCGAACACTATATCGTACTTTTCAGCAGAACCTGCATGATCACTTGGAGTCAACCGACGCGAGGCCGCAGTCATAAACTGTTGGGTGGCATGGCGGTGGCGTCCGGATTCTCGTCGCGCAGGTCAAGAGTTGAGAGCGCTCGCCCATCTACAAGCAACTAACTCTGAGTGGAATTCCGCCCGAAGTGTTTGAGTATCGGCTGGGCAATCGCTCCGCGCTAGACTGGATCATCGATCAGTATCAAGTCAGCACCGACAAACGCAGCGGCATCACCAACGACCCCAACCGCGCCGACGATCCGCAATATATCGTCCGCTTGATCGGACAAGTGATTACGGTGAGTATTGAAACCGTCAAGCTTGTGCAATCGCTCATTGCGAAGCGGCTCCTCGATGAGAAACGCTAGTCTCGACTAAAAACTGTGAGAGGCTCGGTGGCTGTCGATTTAGTGTCAGGAGCATTTTGGAAGTCTCTTTCCATCGGCTCCTGCACTGATGGGCCTTATACACCAAACCGGCCCCTTTCCTTGGCGCGCGTTCGGAGTTGATAGCTGCGTCCAATCCACCTCAGGTCTATTCGTCTGCCATTCAGTGCCTTAGCCTGTCTCTGAACCAATTCGGTGATTGCTCTTGCGGCGCCTCTAGGACTCCGACCACTGCTGGAGGTTTCGGTTTTCATCCACCCAGGGTTAAACGCAGTCACCGCGACACCGCAACCTTCGAGTTCCTTTGCAAGAACGAGAGTCAGAACTTCAAGACCAATCTTTGATATGCGGAAAACTCCGACACCTTCCAGATCTCTCGTCCCGGAAATGATGTTGATTATTCTGCCGTGGCCCCGTTTGAGCATCCCTTGGACAAAGCATCGGCAAAGAAGATACGGAGCACGTAGATTTGTATCTATTACGTGAGTCCAATCTTCGAGATTGGTCTCAAACACTGGGCAGTCTCCCAAGTACACTCCTGCGTTATTTATTAGTATGTCGCAGCCTCCAAGGTTTTTGTTCACTATCAATCGAAGTTGGTTAATATCGAATGGTTTTCTGAGGTCGGCTGTGATTGCAACCGGATCTACGCCACTCATGCTTATCCTTTCGGCTAGACGCTTCAGCCGGCTCTGTCTGCGGGCTACAATCACGACGGTGGCTCCAAGTCTTGCAAAGCACATGGCACACTCCGCGCCGAGGCCCGACGACGCGCCGGTAATCACAACTCGCTTGCCCTCCAAGGCATACAGAGCATCTGTCATCGCCTATTTGTTCTCGATTGTCAGGTTTCTCCCACTCATCTTGTCCCATACCAAGGTTGTCGCGCCGAAGAGAATGGCGATGGCGCCAAGCGCCACTCTGGCTCCGGGGGTGTTGTGAAGAAGTCTCCAATCCCACAACATCGTAAAGGGTACTTCGAGGGCCACAAGGACCGATGTGAGCAATGCACCAATGCGGCGAACGGCGGCATGATACAAACCATAGACGAACGCTATCCGCAAGCCATTTAGTAGCAAGATACCGCTTACGCCCAAACTTAAGACGGGTCGACTGCCGTAAACGTAGCCCACCGTTACAATGCCGGCATAAGAAAGAAAAAACACGACGGCTAGGAAGCCGATTCGTTGTGTCAGAGTTGGCTTCTTGTCCTGCTCAACTTTTTCGAGGCCCACGCTAAACAGTGCAAACGACGCACCGGCCAGGATGGCGAGCAGAGACCCGATAATGTTCTTTCTACCAGCAAACGCGAATTGGTCATTAACCATGATTAGGATGGCTCCGAGAATCACTAACAGAACTGCCGATAGGGTGGACCCGGATGGTCTTCTCTTGAGCCAGACAAAAACAATGAATACTACGAACAAAGGGTTGATTTTCTGAAGCGTGATCGTTTGTGAGGCCGAGATGAAGTACAGGGAATAAATGAACAGCAAGAAGCTCGCCAAGTTCGTGGCTACCACAACCCAAGGCGCAGCCGTATTCCAATCCACATTTAGTTTCGGAGAAGTTCCCCGTCCCCATTCGAACAACCAAGCGAGTGCCCAACCCAGCGTGAGAAACGCGCAACCGCTTCCCAGAAGCCCGATGTTAATGTTCAGGAGATCGGTTTTGGAGCTGACATAACTCAGTGACACATAGCTTAGGCTCCAGAGCAAGGCGCAGAGAAGGGAATAAACTACTCCAAGAAAATAGTCGCTCTTAGTGCGTGGGGCTCTTACATCACCAGGCCCTGTTTTTACCCTCTTACAGATGTCCTTTATCAATTTGATTAATTCATACACTGCTCCTATCCCTATCAGGACCTTAATAATGAGAAGTGGTATTGGTTCTTCGAGCATTCTTATTCTCCTCTTTGCTCCGCAGTCCGATGTGACTGAGGTTGCGACGTCAACTCCTTACAGCCCGAGCACCTCGTTCCGCATGGAAATCAATCCGAGCCCTCCCTCACGGTCGGGCTACAGCCCCACCCGCTATCGCAGGTGGTAATGACCTCGTTATCTCGACTGCGATGAATATCCCTCGCTGGTCTTCATCGCGCATCGAGAACCGGAAAACAGAGGTCAGAGACCAGAGATCAGAGGTCAGTTAAGACGTTGGTGGTTCGGAGCCGGCTGTTGCAAGAACCGCTGAGGTTCGCCGTTTACGGGGCCATCCTGTCACCTCCTGGGTTGGGATGTTAACTAAGGACCAGAAGCTTGCGAGGCTAACGCGCGCAGTATATGCCGTTCTTGCAAGAAATCAAGCAAATATTTCAGTCTGGATTGGAGCCGTTGAGGTTGGAGTCCCAGTCACGCCCAGTCGCGAAGTGAGTCGCCGGAATCGTGAGGAAAACTAGTGTAATCGGCGTCTTCTGTCGTCCGCTTCGCGGGCTTCGGGATTCTATTAACCTATCTGAACCCAGGGTGGCGCGCTTCGCGCTTACCCTGGGCTATTGCATTTCACGCTTTCAGCGTGAAGAGGGGTAGCGCTTCAGCCATCAACTTAAAGAACTCGACCAAACAACTCTCAGCCCAGAAACGATCTTCGTGGCGCAGTCTTGATGCAGCAAATGCAACATGGCTCCCGCGTCGTTTGAAAAGGATCGGGAACTGATTTTGAACCATGGCGCGTGCGCTATTGTTCTCGCGGTTGCGGCAATGCTCCGCGAATGCGGCCTTCATGGAAGCGCACTTTGCGCTCAATCAAAGCCGCTTGCAATTGCTGAGGGTCTCCAATGAAGAGGTTGCCATCCTCGTCCAGAACGCATTTTCCGATTTCCGCCGGCGGTAAAGCCATAACCAGCGCGCGCGCTTCGTTCAGCATTGCGTGCCATCTTCGCGATAGCTCAGCCGCGTCCGGCGCTGGGCCGGCGAAGGAAAGGGCGGCGATCTCCGGTGCGGAATAACGCGCCGACCTCCCAGCTTGATCGAGAATCGCGGCCGGACTGAAACCGGGGTCTTTGCCGCTGGCCGCCCAAGCGAGGTAACCAAGCCGCTGGATTTTCTCGTGACAATTGATCACATCAACCCAGTCGCGCGCTTCCAGGCGGCCGACCAAAGCCAGCACTTTGTTGGTCGCGAGATCGAACGGGTGCAGGGTTAGGCCGAAGGCCTCGTGTGGCAGCAGCGGAAAAAATCGGAATGCGCTGTCCGCCGCCCACTGCATGACTATGCTCTGACCTTCGCCGCTGACTTCCGCCTCAACAAACGCATCGCGCTCCCTCTGCGTGTGAATTTGATAACCGTGAGACTCCAATAGCTCGCGGTCGGCTTTCCAACTGGCAGCCACCGCCTCAGTGGTGTCGTGAAAGAGATCGATGTCACGCGAGATGCGCGTAGCGCCCGTCAGAGTATTTAGCGCCACCGCGCCTGCCACGTAGCTCTCGCCGCTTTCCAACCGTTGGCGGGCAATTAAGCGGCAGATGGCGCGCTGAAATTCTGTAAGAGCCATTGTCGGAGGGTGGCCGCCTTTCGAAACGCTTTTACATCGCCATGACGCTCGATGTATTCGAGAATCCGAAGAGCATCCGCGGGCGTTTGCGGATAGTAGTCCTCGCGCAGAAACCACAAACAACGCGTCCGGTACTCATCCGTCAGCGCGTTCACGTTCTGCATCAGCGTTTCTTTGTCCGCATTCATTATGGTCGGAGTCTAACGCGCTTCCGCCCGCCTCACAAGCGGGTCGTCATCGGGTCAGTCGCCGCTAACTTAAAAAACTCCACCAGACAACTCTCCGCCCAGAAACGATCTTCGCCCGCGTGGACGGACACAAACGCGACGTGGCCGCCGCGTTCCGTGGCCAGTAACAGCACATAAGGATTGGAAGTAATCGAAGCGTCACGCAACGGCGCGAACGGAATGAACGGATCGTCTTCGGCGTGGATGATCAGGGTCGGAATGCGGATGCGGCTGATGTAGGGCAGAGAACTCGCCTTTGCGTAGTAATCATTCGCGTCGGCAAACCCGAAGTGCGGCGCGACATAATGGTTGTCGAACTGCTCGACACTGCGAATGCCGCGCAGGCCGCTTGAATCGTAAAGATCCGGAAACAATTTTTCCTTCACCTTGATGCGGTTTTTCAAACGCCGCAGAAAGTCTTGTTGGTAAATCCAGTTGCGCCGCCGGGCGATAAGGTTCGTGCTCGCGCGCAGATCCACCGAAGGCGAAACCGCGCAGACGGCTCTCAATTCCACCGGTGGGTTGTTTCCATACTCACCTGCCAGCTTCAAAACCATGTTGCCGCCTAAGGAAAAGCCGGCGATGAAAAGCTGCGACAAGTGGTCGCGGTCGATCAATTCAGCCACCACCGCCCGCAGATCACCGCTGAGTCCTCCGTGATAGAGCGTTGGCGAGAGATGCTCAGTCCCGCCGCAGTTGCGAAAGTTGACACGCACGATATTAAAGCCCGAACGAAATGCTTTGTCGGCCGTGGTCAGCATGTATGAAGATGCTGTCGAGCCTTCCATGCCATGCCACATGACCAGGGTCGGATGCTCCCTGGGCTTCGCCTGCCAGCGACAGCGGGCCAGAACCTGGCTTCCGGGTTCGACCTGGAAAAGCCGCTCTTCATCCTGGGTGCGATCGCGTAAGCGAAAGCGGCGTGGCCAGAGATACGCTCCGATGGTTTGCGCGTCGCCTTGTTTGAGGATGCGATGAGGAACGAAAGGTCTGGATTCTAAGGCGCGGGCGATTTGCTCAAGAAGGGCCGAAACTGAGGGTTCGTTATTCGACATCGACAGGCTCGATCACTTGAAGCTAATAAAGACATCGACGGACTGCGTCTGGGCCCTGGGTCTTGTTTCCACTTGAACGTTTACCCGGGTCCCGCGTTGGCCCAACTTAGTCATGAATCCTCGCAGGGCACCCTGCCTGAAGTCATCAATATATGACTCGTCAAATACGGCGTTAGAACCGAGTGTCCACTTCGCCTTCAATTCCTCCGCGTCCTCAGCAGACAGGCCGTTGATGATCAATTTGCCCATGAAATACCTGGGCCCCTCAGTAACGCCGATTCGATAGCTTACGCGCCGGGTTGAATCGTCGAACTCTGTAGACTCCTTGAGGTTGACGGTAACATATCCTCTGCGGCCGTAAGCCTTGCGCACATCCTTCATGCCCTTGTCGATCTTGAGGCCGTCGGCAACCTCCCCGGCTTTCATCCCCAGAGCTGCCGACAATTCCTCGGACAGCACTGCCTGGTTTCCATTCCATTCGGCCTCGGCCCACGAATAGACCACGCCTTCGTCAACCGGAATGGTCACGTCTACGCCGCCGGCACACGGGCTCGGCTGATCCGCCAAACTGGCAGTCGGTTGCCCAAACTGCGCGCGCAGGTGTCCGATGTGACGGTAGAGCGGAAAGAGGGTGTAGTTAGCAAATCCGCCCGCGTCTTTTCTCGAGTAATCAGTCTTGAGCAAAGCCTGCGCAGCTTTAATCAGATCAGCCTCAGTGATTGCCGACGCCCCGGGAAAGTGCAAAGAGCATACGGAGATCTTCACACCCTGGACCGTGAATAGAAGTTCCAGAGTGCCTTTAGCCTGGTTGACGTACGGCATATGTTCGACGCGACCGGGGATCTTCTTCTGCGTCAACAGCCGCTGCAAAGCCGCCGCTATCTTGTCGGCGGTGACGCCCGCTTCGGGCGAAGTACCATCGAAGAATGGCACGTCCTGACGGATAGCGCGCGCGATCTCGGCATCGCTAAACCAGACAAAGTTCTCAAAGACCACGGGGAGATTTCTGCTCGCTTCTTCAACCTCGAAGGTTACGGTGGCTTCGTCATTGGCAACGCGAACTTTGTATCCCAGTCTTTTGAACAGGCCGGACTGCATAAGTTTGTCTGCCGCCGCGTCAAATACGTCGCGATCCACTTTATCGCCAACCTTAAGGCCGCTGGCATCGATGACCTGCTGTCGGTTCAGTCGCTTGAGACCGACGAATTCGATCCCGCGTAAGGTCACTTGTTGCTGCGCCCGGCAGGGCGGGCCCGTCACCAACAGCAGAGTCAGGAAAGTTGTTGCCAGGCCAGCTCTTTTGCCACAGCGACGAAGCGAATTGCGGTAACTTCGTGTTCCGTCTGTGCTGATACTCATCGGGTTGACTCCGGGGCTGCGCCTAAAGCATCTTCCCAGCAGGATTCGATTCTATCTCGTATGGTTTGAGCATGGAAGGGAGGCCCACCAAAACTCGCCGCCAGCAGCCGCGTACGAAGCGCGAGCTGATCGTCGCAGTGTGGAATCGTTTGGGACGAAGCTCGATTGGCGAATCCGAACTCCGCGAGATTCAAAAATCGATTCGCAGTCAATTCGGCCAGGGAGGCAACGAGAGCCCGGCGGCCATTGCTCGCGTGCTGGCCGACGAAGGCGCGGGGTTGCGGCATCCTGAAGTTATTGAGTTCGACGCCCGCTGGCGCGAGGTGGAGATCGAAAATGACGCCGCCAGGTTCAAGGGTCTCGAGGACTTCCTGTCAGGCAAACCCCTGCGGCTTAAGAAAGCTGAAGCCCTGATCAAGAGACTTGAGAAGCTACGGAAAAGTTGCGAGCGTGCAGGCGATCAGATCGCGCTAAAGCAGGTGCGAACTATAGTCGTCAATGCGAGACAGGCCGCGGAATCGCACGCGAAAGATCGAACGCTCGAACTGCTTGAACGCGCCGAGCAGACTGAACTCGCGGCATGGCTCAAAGTGTGGATTCAAACACCGAATTTACTTGAAGACTGGCTGGAGCTTCGTCGTCACTCGCCGGATTTCCGCAAGAAGTTTGGTTCGGAGTTCCGCCTTTAGGCGGTCTTGTGAGGAAATAAGACCCGCCTGAAGGCGGAACTCCAAACACTCCAAATTCAGGCGTGAACCTTTGGTCGGGCGTTGAGCGGTTGCGCTTTCTGATATGCGTGAGCAAGACGGAGCAATCTCGCTTCGCTCCAATAGGGACCGAGTAGTTGCAAGCCGAGGGGCAGTCCGTCTGACGACAGCCCGCAGGGAACGCTAATGCCGGGCACTCCCGCGAGATTTGCGGTCACCGTGTAAACGTCGTTGAGGTACATCTCCAGCGGATCGTCAACCTTTTCACCGAAAAGAAATGCCGGCGTTGGCGTAGTCGGTGTCAGCACGGCGTCGCACTTCTCAAAGGCCGTGACGAAATCTTGTCGCAGTAAGGTGCGCACCTTCTGCGCCTTTAAGTAGTAGGCGTCGTAGTAACCGGCCGACAGCACGTAAGTGCCGAGCATGATGCGCCGCTTCACTTCCGGACCAAAACCTTCGTCGCGCGTCCGGCGATACATGTCGCGCAACGCCGGCGCATCTTCGGCGCGAAAGCCGTAGCGGACGCCGTCATACCGCGCCAGGTTCGAAGAAGCCTCAGCCGTCGCGATGATGTAGTAAACCGCGATTGCGTATTTCGCGTGGGGCAGATCGACGTCGACAATCTCTGCACCGAGATGGCGATAGACTTCTATTGATTTCTCTATGGCCGCGCGCACTTCCGCGTTCAGACCTTCGCCCAGCAGCGCCCGGGAAACTCCGATTCTCAAACCCTTTACTTCTTCGTTGAGTGCCGCTGAGTAGTCGGGAACCGGCACGTCAGCAGTAGTAGCATCGTGCGGATCGCGACCTGCGATGACTTGCAGCACGGCCGCTGCGTCGCTCGCTTCGCGCGCTAACACTCCGATTTGATCGAGTGACGAGCCGAAGGCGACCAAACCATACCGCGAAACGCGACCGTAGGTCGGTTTCAATCCAATCACGCCGCACAGCGCCGCGGGTTGGCGAACCGAGCCGCCGGTGTCAGAGCCCAGAGCCACCGGAACAATCCCGGCGGCGACCGCCGCAGCCGAGCCACCGGATGAACCGCCGGGCACTCGAGAGGTGTCCCAGGGATTCTTCACCGGCCCAAACGCGGAGTTCTCATTCGAAGAACCCATGGCGAATTCGTCGCAGTTTGTCTTGCCAATAATCACCGAGCCCGCGGCAATTAAGCGATCGATCGCGGTGGCGTTATACGGAGGATGGTATGGTTCCAGGATCCGCGAGCCGCAGGAGGTTTGCAGCCCCCGGACACAGATGTTGTCTTTGATCGCAACGGGAACGCCGGCAAGCGGCAGTGCTGGGAGCGCGGACGTCTCGTCCGCAGTCCCTGTTTCAGATTTGATTTTCGTATCGATCGTATCAGCGCGTTTCAAGGCGTCGGCGCGATTGATTTCGAGGAATGCGTTGAGCGAGTCGTTCAGCTTCTCGGCTGCGTTGAGCGCAGACTCAGTAGCGGCGCGCGCAGTGGTCTCGCCGCGCGCGATACTGTCTCGGAGGGTTGTGACGCTGTCAGACATGATTGATACGAACTGTTAGTTATCCTTTACTAATACATCGAAGTGCCCATCTTTCAAGGCTTGTATTTCATCTTCCAGCCAATCACCGCCACGCGGACGAGGAACGATAGCCAGCTCACCCTGCCACGGCCCTTCGATCTGATAACTTGTCATAGAAGTGTTCGTTGGATAATCTGCGAAACTGCTCGAGCTTCACTGAGTTCAGCGAACTGTCAGCGTGCAATGACTTGAGCGCCGGTTGTTCCAACGTGTTGCTTTCAACTCTAACCGCGATTAACCCAAAACTTTTGGCACGCGGAAATGACCAGCCGCCGCATCCGGCGCCTGATCGAGCGCTAACTCTTGTCCCAATGATGGCTGGACCTCGTCGTTGCGCCAGGACACCGTCCGCTCGCCCTCTGGAGTAAGTCCGCCCAGAGCCGGCTCAACCGCGCTCGTGTCGATCGCGTTGAGTTGCTCGACGTAGGTGACGATCTCGGAAATCTGGGGTGCGAAAAGACGGCGCTCATCGTCGGTGATTTCCAGATGCGCAAGTTGCGCAATCTTTTCAATGTCGGCTTCGGTAATGGGCATAATTATCGTTTGACTATCTATCTATTCGTGATTCGCGGCGCGCGATGCAATTCCCGGCGGCGCGAATAAATCGTTCCCTTAATTCCTCATCAGCAATCTCGCTGGCCGCTGAAATCAACTCCTCGGGAATTGGTTGCGGTTTTTTGTTGCGTGCGCTCTCCTGTGGCTGCACATTTGCGCGTACCTGCTCGACCGTGGCCGGATCGATGCGGAACTCGATCGTGTCGACCACTTCTCGGCCGAGTAATCTATTAATCCGGGAAATAAGTTCCGCGCTCATCGAGTTCATTTGTCTTTGCCAGATGACATCGGCAACCGAAACAACCAGGGTTGTCCGATAAAGGCGGAAGGGAATAGCATGCCGGCGCAACCCGTCTCCTGCCGCCCGCGACCAGGCAAGCTTCGCGGCGATTTCAGCCATCTCCGGATTCGCGCCGGTGGCGTTAAGAAGTTTCGGCAGCAATCGGGCCAGGTCCATCATCTATTTCGAGCTTCTCGCTTATCTTAATTTGAACTTGCGATTGAAACCTTTCAAAATGATCGCAGTTGCGGAATTGATGGTGAAGTTTAATGGAAGATAAGCGAAACAACCAAACGAGTGTGCGCGAGGGTAGTGGCTTAATTTGAAAACAGGCGTTTAGAGTACCGACTTCAGTCGGGTTTTAATGACCGTGAAAGAGCCCAACTAAAGTTGGTACTCTAAACACCTGTGAGATTAAGACACTACCGGCGCGAGGGCAGGGTACAACGGTTCTGGAGATCGCTCGCTAATGACCAAGCTGCCGAAACTTATCCTGGCTTCCGCCAGTCCGCGGCGGGCCGAGATCCTTCGCATCGTAGGTTGGCCGTTTGAGATCCTGGCGGTTGACGTCGACGAGACTCGTCGCGGAGATGAGGAAGCCGCAATCTACGTCGAGCGAGTCGCGGGAGAAAAAGCCCAGGCCGCCGCAACGCGGTTTCCGGGCGCATCGGTCGTTGGCGCCGATACGATCGTGGTGATCGATGAAGAGATTTTAGGCAAGCCGCGTGATGAAGATAACGCTCGCCGAATGCTGCGACAGTTAAGTGGACAATGGCATCAGGTGTTGACCGGGATCGCGCTAATAAACGGCGCACCCGCGGAAATTAGAGTTGCGCATGAAACGACGGAAGTGAAATTCGCGGCGATGAGCGAGGATGAAATTGACTGGTACGTTTCGAGCGGCGAGCCGCTGGACAAGGCGGGCGCTTATGCGATTCAGGGCCTGGGGTCACGCTTCATCGAAGGAATCAGAGGCGACTATTTCAATGTGGTGGGTTTGCCGGTGCGTTTGCTTTATGAGCTGGCGACTGCCGTTTGAAGAAACTCGTCCGAACGAAACCGAGTCATCAGGAGGTCGCGAGTGCGGAGAAACGAAATCGGCAATCGGCAATTGGAAATCGGAAATGCTCACAGGATCTTGTTCAGCCGTTCCGACAACTGCTTCGCCAGATCGGCAGTCGGATCCATCCCGCCAATTGTGTCGGCAACATTTCCCTGCTTGTCGATGATCACCACCGAGGGCAGTTGATCGACGCCCAGCTTTTTTGACACTGCACCGTCCGGATCACGCAGCACCGTGGCCTTGTACTTTTGAGCTAACGCGCGAAGCTGTTCGTCCGAAGCGTAGTTCTTTGACTTGGGAGATTCTGATTCCGTGCTGACCCAGTAAACCGCCACCCCGCGACCCGCATACTGGTCGGCAAGTTTCTTAACCGCCTCCATCTGGTTTCTGGTCAACGGCAGCCATGAAGCCCCGAACGCCAGCACCACAACCTCACCACGCAAGCTGGCTGACGTAACCGTCTCGCCGTCAATGGCGCGGAAAGAGAACTCCGGCGCCGGATTCTGCGCCGAGCCCGGCATCGAAGTAGTCATCGCAATTGCGAAGACACAAGCAATGATGGTGGCTCTGCGAATGCTGGTAAACATCGTGACCCTCTTTTCCTTGTCGCCCTTAGTCCGAACTCAAGCACGGACGACCAATAGACAAGCGCTTAGATGATGCCGGTGGGGGTCTCGTTGGACTATTTCTTAATGTCGGCAAAACGCTCCCAAAATCGCGTCAAAGTGTTCTCGGCAAGACGCCGAAGACATCTTCGTGCAATCGCCGGTAATCTTCCCACGTGTCCATGTCACGCGCAACGTAGGGACTCTCGACGGGCAACCGGCGCACCTTGTCGCGATGGGCTTCGAAGAGCGCGCGCAAGCCTCTCTCTGGGTCGAGCGCCAAGAGTTCATTCCTATAGCCGAGGTCGATTAGAACAGGATGACCTCCCCGGCCGTCGTGTTCAGGCTGGACCAGCGTGGCGCCCAGTCTCCATTCATCGATGAGGACTTTGATGATATCGGGTGGGACGGCCGGATGATCCACGAGCGCGACAATCGCCGCCTCGGCGTTGTCCGGGAGTTGTTCGACCCCGCGGGCGATCGAAACGCTCATTTCGCTGTCCGGCTCAGGATTAACGACGATGCAGACGTCGAGATCCTTTAGTTGTTCTCGAACATCGTCAGCGCGATGACCGGCGACAACGATGATGTCTTTGATATCAGCCGCGCGCAGATTGTTGATGCAGCACTCGACTACAGTCCGATCCCCGAACGGTAGCAACGGCTTGAAGGCGCCCATGCGGCGCGAGCGGCCGGCGGCGAGCAGAATTGCGGCGACCTCATTCACGCAAAGAAGATAACCACAAAGACACGAAGACACAAAGAATTCAAACCCGAAATGGTAAAAAGGTTTTCTTTGTGACTTAAGTGTCTTAGTGTCATGGCTCCAAAGTTCTCGCAACAAAAGAGACTGTCTATTTCGATGGCCTGGTCTTTTGGTCCCGGAGGGACCAAATGCTTATAGAACCGGGATCACCCAGAACTTGAAAGCTCCGGAGGAGCGAAATGTCTGTTCAATTGGGGCACATTGCGCTCCTCCGGAGCTAAGACCTTTCTCCGGCAACATGATCTATAAACATTTGGCCGCTCTGCGGCCAGGAGAAGACGTGTGGTTAGGAACTTTAGTGAAAGGACACAGTCCGTTCGATCACCAAAGGTAAAGTCTTGGTGTGCGATGGTCTGAATTACTTTGCGGGCGCGGGCGGTTCCCACAACTCGATGCGATTGCCTTCAGGATCCATTATCCAGCCAAAGCGGCCGAATTCGGATTCTTCGATCCGGGGATCCACATCGACGCCTTCCGACCGGAGTTGGGCCAGCAACCAGTCAAGGTCCTCAACTCGAAAGTTGATCATGAAAGGCGCGTTACTGGGGTCGAAGTATTTCGTGTCGGGGGCGAAGACTGACCACACCGTATGGCCGTCGCTGCTTCGTGGATCATCTCGCCAGTAGAAAGAGAAGCCGCCCCAACTCTCAGATTCGATACCCAGATGCTCTCGATACCATTGCCGGAGTTGTGCGGGATCTTTGGCCTTGAAAAAAATCCCACCGATGCCTGTAACTCGTTTCATTGCTCGTTTGTTGCTGCTATTTCTTCCAGAGCGCGCAAGGTGTATTGCCGCGCCATCTGTTTGCGCCAGTTCATGACAAAGTCGGTGTTGTCCAACGGGCGGGCTTTGATGTAGCAGGCTTCGGCGGCGGCGTGAATGTGTTCTTCGTCAAAAGGCTGGCCGATTAAGACCTGTGCGGCTTCGTTAACCTCGATGGGTGACGGCGCGATCGCTCCGAGGACGATCTTTGCGTCACTTACCCGGTCGCTACCGCTCCCGGTTCCGTAATGAATCCATGCGGCCACGCCGAGCACGGGAAAATCAAAAGCGCCGCGGCGGCGAAGTTTCTGATACGACGCGCGCCAGCCATTTGTCGGCGGCAGATGAATATCCACCAGCAGTTCATCCGGCCGCTTCTGCAAATAATCAATACCGTCGTCGTTATAGAATCCGGAAGCGTCAATCATCCGTTCGCCCAGGGTGGACACCAGACGGAACTTGGCGCCGATGGCCACCATTACCGGAACCAGATCGGACGACTGCACGGCCCAGCACTTCGAGCTTCCCGGCGCTACCCAACAAACATCGCCGTCTTTCTTCAGACAAAAATTGATTGCCTTACGCCATTCATAGTTCTGATCGTAGTAGTTGCAACGTGTGTCGAGGAGAAGATTTCCCCCAATAGTACCCATGTTGCGCAGGATAGGAGTCGAGATCGTTCGCGCCGCGCTGGCAATTACTGGATAGTCGCGTTTGATGATCTCGTGCTCGCAAATATCCGTGAGCGTGACAGACGCTCCAATTACCAGCCCCTTACACCCATCACCCGTTATCTTATTCAGTTCGGATAGCCGCATGACGGAGATGACTGTGCCGGGCGTCTGTTGCCGCCGCTTCATGTTCGGATAGAGATCGGTCCCGCCGGCGACAAACTGCGCGTCCGGCCCAACGTCGCCGATGATCTTCACCGCCTCCGCGATCGTGCGCGGCACGCGGTAGTCGAATTTGGGTAAGCGCATCATGAGGTTTTCAAGTTTAGTTGGGTACTTCTTCCACGTCTTACTAAGCGCGAACGCTGTCCCTCATCCCTGGATGAACCCACTTTTGATCGAACACCTTCCATATAGTTTGTGGTTCCCGGAAACCTTTGAATGTGAGTGTTCTTTCCAGGAATCGCAGGGTTGCGTGACGCTTAGCCCCTTCATCTTTGATTTGGGTCTTGGCGAAGTCACTGATCTGTATACTGGCGTGATTGTCTGTGCTTTCAACGCGCTTTGTGTAGTTAACCATAATTCCCAAATATGTCGTCGCCGATAATTCGGGCGGATCCTACGTGGATGCCTGCCCTGATCTTTACCATTGTTGTAGAGTCTGACCTTTCATAGTCGACACCGTTAGCCTGCCCGGCGCTTCGGCTGCCGTTGCTGGGTCTGATCTTTCGCAAGCCGGATCAATAATCGAAGCGCCTCATTAACCGACTCATCATCCGGAAAAGTCCTTGCGACATCCGGCTGCAGGTGAATAATCTTTGGCTTCGGGACTTTGCGTTTTGGGCCGCGCGCCACAATTCGCATCTTGCTGAAGTCATATTCAGGACGAAGGTCGTCGTCCAGGTCATTCCTAGATTTCTTCTTCATAGTTCTCACGCTCTCTCGGGGTCGCCTCTCGGGCGTTAATTATTCTCGTATCCTTTCCTCGCTCCGCATAGGAAACAACGAGCAGTCTTCCCGCGTTTGATTCTCCCAGGATAATAAACCGCTTCTCTTCTATTGAATGGTCGTCATCTGCCGCGATTACGAAGAGGAGGTCATCAAAAACAGAGATCGCCTCCTCAAATGAAACTTCATGCTTCTTGAGGTTTCTGGCGGCCTTCTTTTCATCCCAAACAAAGGTCATGTATCTCCTGTGAGAGAAGGCATACGAATGAACGCACAGCCACGCCGCATCTGTTGGCCATTAAGCCTCGTCTAACCCGCTTTTTGCACAGTTGAGCTTCAACTCTGGATGCCGCGCGAGGAAGCCGCCGCGCTTCATCTTGTAACGGCCCGGCTTGAGCATGTCATCGTCTGTCCAGCCGCGCTTTAAGCCTGCCTCATAGTCTTCCTGTGTGACTACTAGTTCGACCTCTTTGGGCATAGGCGATTTTTCATCTTTCTTGTTCTTCGTGCTTCGCAAGATTCTCAACAGCCTTCTGGTCATCCCACTCGAACCTCAAATTAGATTCCTTTCGTCATTCTATGCTCGCACTTTAGCAATTGCGAGCCACTTGAACGGAGGAACACGCTTTAGATTGTTCGGAGTTCCGCCTTTAGGCGGCCTTATGACGAAGTAAGTTCCGCCTAAAGGCGGTACTCCAAACCAAAGCGCCGACAAGTCGGCGCACTCCAAAATCATCTCGCCACGTCCTTCCTGACATACAGCAACAGATCAACTCCGGGACGCAGCGGGTACGCGCCTTCATCAGAAGCCGAGGGGACCAGCACGTAACGGTCGCCGTAGGTCGTCTTGAGTTGTTCTTCCTGCGCCATCGAGCCGATGATCAGCGGCTCGTTTGTGGGCACGATCTGCTGGTAGTAGCCGACCTTCTTGTAATCGCGCAGATACCAGGGCAGGGGCCAGTAGTCTGGCGAGACCAGCGCGATTCCTGTATCAGTGCCCGTACCAATTCGCTTTGAGATGCGATCGATTTGGTCGACCATCGTGAGCATCGGGCGCTTTGTGTGCGCATAGACGTACGGGTACTGATCGTCGTCGTAGTGAACGAAGTTGATCTGATACATTTGATAGCCAAGCACACACACCACAATCGCGGCGGCCAGATAGAGATTCAGCGGGTGTTTTTGTCGTTTCGTTCTCGAATAGAGAACATATCCCGCGTATGCCGCCAGCAGGAGGACGGCAATCATGATCGGCCATTGTGTCGCCGGATCGAAATCCCACGTTAAGCGCGAAACCACGCCGGCATCACCGTCCTTGAGTTTCACCAGCCGCCCAAAAATCAGGAGCACCATCGCACCCACGATCATTGCCAGCGGAACCCACGGCTCTCCAAATCTCCGGTAAAGCTGCTCGAGTGCATAGCCACCTATGATCGCCAGCGGAACAATGAAGTTCAAAGCTATCCACGGCGTTTTGTATTCCACCAGCGAATAAGCCACCAGCAGTCCGAACGCCCATTGCGCTGTGAACAAAGCAAAGCGATTATCTCCGCGCCAGATGGCAATCGCTGCCCCCACTGCTCCCAGCAACAAAAGCGGCGATTCTACTTGTCTGAGCCATTCGAAGTATTGCAGGAACGGGTGGGCGTGTTCGTGCGTGCGGTGCCGCCAGAGGGCCAGGGCCTGCAGCGAGTCGCGCACACCTTTTGGATAGTTGGTGAAGAACGATGAATAGAACAATACGTTAACGACGATGAATACGGCGAAGGCTACCAGCGCGACGGTAGCCAGGGGCATTGGCCCACCAAGACGATCGATCGTTTGCTTGACTCGTTCACCCAAAGACGATTCGTCGTGCTTTCCGCTAATCCGATCGCGAAGCCGAACGTATACCTTCGTCGTGATGAGCGCGATTAGGAGCACCGGCCCATTCATGACCCAGGTTTCCTTGGTCGCGACCATCAATGCCGCCGAGATCGAGGCCAGAATTAGATAACTCGCCCGCCCGCTGTCGTAGTACTTCAAAGACGCGACCACAATGCCCAGCGTGAAAAAAACGAATAATGATTCGTGTATGAAATAGCGAGAAAGATAAACGCCGCCGGGCGAGATTGCGATTAGCCCTGCTGCCGCCAGCACGCCTACGCTTCCGATTCGTTTGCGGAGCAGGAGGGCCAGCCAGATTGTCGCAATGCCGAACGCGGACGTGACCAGGCGAATATTGAAGGTCGTCAGACCATATGCGGCGCCAAAGGCTTTTCCGCCAAAGAACCGGCTGAGCCACGGAATGATGGCCGAAAAGTAGTAAAGCGTCGGGCCGTGATAGTTCTCAGGGTTGTAAAAGTATTTGCCCTCGCGAACCAGCGTGACCAGAAAGTTTCCGTTGACGCCTTCGTCGTGGTGCAAGGGAACCAGCGAGAGATTGTACAGTCGCAGAAATGCGCCAACGATCAGAATCCCGAGAGACGACAATCGCCAGGCGCGCTCAGAAATCTCAGCATTGTAGGTGGGCGCGCTCGGGGCACTCGTCCGCTTCGCACGCAGGTCCTTTGCGCGAGACTTCTTCTTACGGCGCGATTTTGTAGAGGTGGTACTCACCTATATTCACAACTTCCGGGTAACGGCTGAAGAACGCGGTGTTCACAGGCATGACCGAATGTTCCTGTGGGTCGATTACAACATAATCGACTCCGTATTTGCTCAGCAAGTTCGTGGCATCGGGCGAGCCGGAATAGATCTTCCTGATGTCTGCTTCGCGCGGGCCAAAGTCGATTCCGTGCGTCCAGATGTGCCCGGGATAACCCATCAGCGATCGCCGGCCCGTTAAAAAGACCGGCGTGTTGTGAATCGGCGCGTGCAGGATCATCGCGCGCGGCGGCGTCTGCTGCTTGATGATCTCGGCAAACGTTACGCCCTCGCGATCAAACTCCTGATACTCGCCCTGCCGCGTTACCAAAGCGAAAACATCAAGACCGCCGGCAAGAGTTAATACAACCAACAAGCCAGCTGCCAGCGAACGATTCCAGACGTTTCCTTCCCACAGACGCGCCAGCAACAGCGCGACCAGGGGGGCCGAAGCAATCCACCAGTAGAAGAGCACCTTCACGTTGTCCCAGATCCACGGCGCCAGCTTCACCATATTCGGGACAATAAAGCAAAGCGTGAATGGCAGGAAGAAAAAGAGCAGCTTGCGCGAGATCAGATATTCTTCGCGCTTCCACAACAGCGCAGCGATTAACAGCGGAATGAAAAGCCCGGTGTTCTTGAACCAGAACCAGAAAAAGTTTTCGTCTCTATTGTCCCAGCCGAACTCCCAGCCCATAAAGGCGCGCGTGCTGACGGCGCTGCCATGGGTTGACCAAAGCAACTGCGGGCCGGCGATTAGCGAAGCCACGATGAAGAAGGCCAGCCACTCACGCCACCTGCGCCAGTTGATCAGGGCCAGGCAAGCGCCAACACCCATGACTACAATAAAGCTATGCGCATGGACCAACGGCAGCAGACCCGCGACCACGCCCGCGGCCAGCATCCGCTTCGCGGAAGGTAAAAGTAAAAAGGAAAAAGGAAGAAGGGAAGAATTCGTTGTCGTTGAGCCGGTTCTTCCAATTGTGCTCGCGGCATGTTCAAAGCTCTTGTCCCGACGGGTCTCTTTTTTTCCTTTTTCCTTTTTCCTTTTTCCTTCCGCGTCGCCTTGCGACGCGCTCCACCACTGTGTAAAGACAATCACTGCCAGCGGAATACCCAGCAGAAATCCACGCTGCGGCACGAGCAAACTGGTCACCGCGTTGCCCCAGCGCCAACCCTGGGCAACTTCGGGGAGAATCGTGTACGAATGAGGAATATTCCTGAGGACCTGGAACACTCCGCCATCGGTCTTATTCACATCGCTCCACAACATCGCCCAGCCCAGGCCGCCATTTAGAATCACCAGCACTGGAGTCAGGATTGCGGCCGTGCGATTGCGCAGGAGTTTTTGGCCAAAGCGATGCAGGACGCCGACCAGCGCCACGCCCACAATCCAGTTTTCGATGAACATCGAATCGCGCAAACTTGCGCCGGCGCGCACGAACATGGCCGAGACAAAGTCGGTCAGGAAGGGATAGGTGAATCGCGCGCCGGCAAACGTCGGATCTTCAGGTGGAAAGTTTTGGCCAAAAGCAAAGCGCGTGATCACACTCAGGTGAAAAGGCAGGTCGCCGTAGTTGTTCAGGACTCCGGTATAGATGCCATCCGGCTTTTCAAGAATTGCGCGCGAGAAGACCAGCCACATGACGATGACCACGCCGGCGTAGAAAAGAAAATAGATGAACGCCCAGCGATCGGGCCGGGTAGTCGCGCGGCTAATCGCTCGGATTGCCCGATCGATATCGGTTCTGATTTCAGCGCGACGCTTTGAGTCTTTTAGTAGCAGCGCCGGCGTAGCCAGGAGCAGCGCTGTCACCGCTAAGGTCGCGCTTGTCATCCCGATCATGAGTGCGAGGACGAAGCCGATCAGTCCTAACAGCGCAAAGCCAATACACGCTCCGGTGCATAGACGCGAAGCAAGCGGCGCGTCCTCATCCCAGGTGTACGTGAGAAGCGCGCCGCTCGCGACGGCAATAAAAGATAAAGCGAGAGAGATAATCATAGTGGCACAGACTTCAGTCTGTGATTAGCGCGCTGAGATCACAGACTGAAGTCTGTGCCACTAAGTCGACAAACTGAAGTTCATCGGATTTCCCTAGACGCTCATAATTTCATGTTCTTTGGACTCTGACAGTTCGTCAATCTTTGAGATGTAGGTGTCGGTCAGTTTTTGAACTTCATCCAGCCCGTCGCGCTCGGCATCTTCCGAAATCGTCTTGTCCTTCAGCATTTTTTTCAACTTGTCATTCTCATCGCGCCGGATGTTGCGAATGGCGGTGCGATGCTCTTCAGCGATTTCGTGGACTTGCCTGGCGAGTTGCTTGCGCCGTTCTTCAGTCAGCGGCGGAATGGGAATGCGCACCAGCTTGCCGTCGTTCGATGGATTCAGTCCGAGATCGGCGGCGCGGATCGCTTTCTCGACGTTGCCGAGCTGGGTTGGGTCCCATGGCTGCACCGTGAGCATCTGCGGTTCGGGCGCATGCACTGAGGCCATCTGGTTTAGAGGCGTCGGCGTGCCATAGTAGTCAACCACAACAGGGTCGAGCAGGCTCACCGCCGCACGACCTGTGCGGACGGTTGCCAGCTTGCGGCGCACATCGTCGATCGCGCTTTCCATGCGCGGCTTGGTTTCCTTGATGACGTCCTTTTCAGTCATGACACACTCCGTAAATGGTGAACCGTAAACCGTGAATAGACAAAACCGCGGATTTAGTCAAGCCTTGAATAGACCATGGGCCCGAACAATGCACTTACGGTTCCGGTTTACGGTTCACCCATTTACGGTTTTTCGAGGCAGACGCGCGTACCGATTCCGGCATCGCTGCGAACCACGCGGGCGATATTTCCAGGGTTGCGCATGTTGAAGACCACGATCGGAAGATTATTATCCATGCACAGAGAGATCGCCGACGCATCCATCACTTTCAACTGCTTCTCTAGTACTTCCTGATATGTAATGCAGTCGAACCGCGTTGCCGCGGTGTCCTTCATGGGGTCCGCTGAGTACACGCCGTCCACCTTGGTCGCCTTCAGAATGACCTCGGCCTTAATTTCGAGCGCGCGCAACGCCGCGGCTGAATCGGTAGAGAAGAAAGGATTGCCGGTGCCCGCTGCAAAGATCACGATGCGCCCTCTTTCCAGGTGACGGATGGCGCGACGGCGAATGAATGGTTCAGCGAGTTGAGGAATGTCGATCGCCGATAGCACGCGGGTCTGAATGCCGGTCCTTTCCAGAGCGTCCTGGAGCACAACGGCGTTCATCACGGTCGCCAGCATGCCGATGTAGTCGGCGGATGAGCGATCCATGTCGCCGGCGCTTTTTGAGAGTCCGCGAAATATGTTACCGCCGCCGACAACCACGGCGACCTGGATTCCCAGATCATGCACCTGCTTGATTTCTTCGGCCACTGCCCGGGCAACGTGTACATCGATGCCGAAGGTCTGCTCGCCCATCAGGGCCTCTCCGGAGATCTTCAGGAGTATGCGACTGTAAGCGGGCAAGTTCTGGGTGTCATTGGTCATCTATGAATAACAGTTTCGAGTTACGAGTTTTGGGTTTCGCGTTCTTGCATTCAGCATCGCATGGAGTCTTCCGCCCTTGTCGAAGAAGCCAAAAACTCGAAACTCTGAACTCGAAACCCGGAACTTACTGACCGGCGAGTTTCGCGACCTCGTCGCCAAAGTCGTCTTCCCGCTTAGCCAGACCTTCGCCCATCTTGTAGCGAGCGAATCTCCTAATCGTAATCGTCTCCCCGGTCTGAGCAATCTTGTCGGTGACCAACTCACCGACTGTCTTGGCCGGATCTTTGATGAATGGCTGGTCAAGCAAAACAAACTCTTCATAGAATTTGTTCAGCCGGCCCTCGACGATTTTGTCGATGACCTGGTCTGGCTTGTTCGCGTTCTTGGGATCATTCTTCGCCTGGGCCCGCGCGATCTCGCGCTCTTTATCCAGCGTTTCCGCGGTAATCTCTTCGCGCGAGACGCAACGCGGTTCGGCTGCGGCGATATGCATGGCGATGTCCTTCACCAACTGCTGAAACTCTGCGCTGCGGGCGGCGAAATCAGTCTCACAGTTTACTTCGACCAGCACGCCCACCTTGCCGCCCATGTGAATGTACGATCCCACCACACCTTCAGCAGCCACGCGGCCCTCTTTCTTCTTGGCTGACGCCAAACCGCGCTCGCGTAGTATTTCGATCGCCCGCTCTTCACTGCCGCCGGCTTCGATGAGGGCTTTCTTGCACTCCATCATTCCGGCGCCCGTTTTTTCGCGCAGCGCCTTAATCGCGGCTGCGGTTATCTCTGCCATGATTGCTTACTTTCTCCCTAAGTAGTGACCCAGACTTTAGTCTGTGGTGATCTTGATTTGGAAAGTCACAGGGCTGAAGTCTGTGCCACTTCATTAAAACGCGCAGCCCGGCGGAGGTTCCGCTCATGAGGCTGCGCCGATGAATTTGATATTGCCTTAATTCTAACTTGCGGCGACGACCTCCGCGCTCTCATTTTCGGGCTCGGGTTCGTCCAAAACAGTTTCGACCGGTTCATTACTGGTAACTGCTGAAGGCGCAGATTCCATCAATGCCTCCGGCTCGCCGACAGCCGCGAGCGGTTCCTCTTCGGCGTTTTCGGTCTCCCTGGTTGCAGCTACAGGTTTCTCTTCAGTAGCAGCCTCTTCCGCCGAAGCCCCACCCTCAGTCAACATCTGCTGGCCTTCGAGCACGGCATCGGCGATCCGCGCTGCGAACAGCCGGACTGCGCGCAGCGCGTCATCGTTGCCGGGAATCACATAGTCTATCCCTTCGGGCGAACAATTCGTGTCGACGACGGCAATGACCGGGATGCCGAGTTTATTCGCTTCGGCGACGGCGATCTCTTCCTTGCGGACGTCGATTACAAAGACCAAGTCAGGAAGACGATTCATTCCCTTGATGCCTGAGAGCACCTTTTCCAGGCCCTGCCGTTCGCGATCAAGTTTGATTCGCTCTTTCTTGGTGAGCTTTTCATAGCGGCCATCAGTCTGCATCACATCCAGATCCTTGAGGCGCTTGATCGACTTTTGCACCGTCTGAAAATTCGTTAACAGACCACCCAGCCAGCGCTGGTTCACGTAATACTGTCCCGAGCGTTCAGCTTCCTCGCGTACCGCATCCTGTGCCTGACGTTTCGTACCTACAAAAAGCACAGTCTTGCCGCGATCTTCAGCGACCATGCTGGTCACATACTGAAGGGCCTCGCGAAACATCTTCTGGGTCTTTTGCAGATCAATGATGTAGATGCCGTTGCGCTCGCCGAAAATGTATTCTTTCATTTTCGGGTTCCAGCGGCGCACCTGGTGGCCAAAGTGAACCCCGGCCTCCAGCAATTCTTTCATCGTAACCGTAACCAAAAAGCTTTCTCCTTTACGTCAATTGGTTTGTGTACTCGCCGCGACCCCAGTCCCGCGCTCGGGACAACCAATCAAAAATCGCGACAATGGACTTCTGAGATCTGAGATCTCAAATTTGAAATTTCAAAGCTATCTCTTTGAGAACTGGAAGCGCTTGCGCGCGCCCTTCTGTCCGTATTTCTTGCGTTCCTTGATGCGCGGATCGCGAGTAATCAATCCTGCCTGCTTCAAAGCCGGCCGCAGGTCAGCGTTGTATTCCATCAAGGCGCGGGTGATGCCGTGGCGAATCGCGCCGGCCTGGCCGGACGGGCCGCCGCCGGCTACGTTGACCAGCACATCAAATTTGTTACCCGTCTCAGTTAGATTAAGCGGCTGGCGAATAATCATGCGGTGCGTTTCGTTTGGAAAGTACGCCTCAAAAGCTTTCCGATTGACGAGAAAGCTGCCGCCGCCCGGTCGCAAATAGACGCGAGCAGTCGAAGTCTTTCGCCGCCCGGTACCGTAGTATTGAATTTCTGCCACGTCTTATAATCCTTTTGTTTTCTGATTTCTACTTTTGATTCTTGCGTGAAGGGAATTCGAGGGGTTGTGGTAGCTGCGCCGCGTGGGGATGCTCGGCGTCAGCATAGACTTTTAACTTCTTGGCCATGGCCTTCCCAAGTTTCGTCTTGGGTAGCATTCCTTTCACGGCGAACTCAATCACTCGCTCGGGGTGCTTCGCAAACATTTCCGTCACAGTCGTCGTTCGCAAGCCCCCAGGATAAAGCGTATGTCGCCGGTAAAGCTTGGCCGTAGCTTTTGAACCTGTGAACATGGCCTTGCGAGCGTTGACGACGATCACATGGTCGCCCATGTCGAGAAACGGCGTCCATTTAGGATTCCGCTTGCCTGTTAGAACGGCGGCCACTTCCGACGCCAGATGCCCGACGGTTTTGCCCGCAGCGTCGACGACGTACCACTTCCGCCCCTGGGCGAGACCTTCGCCGCTGGGAAAGTAAGTTGACATAGATAAGTCCTTCTATCTTAAGCGCCTAAAACGCGAACGGTTAGAATAGGAAACGGGCAAAGCGTTGTCAAGTTTACGTGCCGGTTCGTTCCGGTGTGCGTCCCTCAGGATTCTTCGGAATCTGTGGAATACAGTTTCATGTTCTGGAAAGCTGGGTGCTCACTTCGATTCGCCCCTGAGAGAGATTGCATACTTCACTTTGAATTTCCTTGCTGCTAGTATTGGCCAGCCGCGGGTCAGCCGGCGTAGCTCAGTTGGTAGAGCAACTGATTTGTAATCAGTAGGTCGGGGGTTCAAGTCCCTTCGCCGGCTCCAAAACCAAATTCCGATAACACTGACGTCCGGAATAGCGCGACATGAAGGAGCGCAGCCCTCTTTTGGGCTCGCGAACTTGCAAAAGCGCACTAACCTCAGTTAAAGTGACGAGTTTGCGGCCAGGGTCGGAGTGCGCGCTTAGGGAGCGTCAGTTTTCTTATTTCTCACCGTTTCTATTCGCATGCTCAACTGGCGGCAACGGGCAGGGGTGGTCGAGTGGTTAATGGCACCGGGCTGTAAACCCGGCGGGCTTCACTGCCCTACGTAGGTTCGAATCCTACCCCCTGCACCAAGTGAGATTTCAAAAATTGAGATTTGAAATTTCAGGGAAGTGAGCGGGTGTAGCTCAGTTGGTAGAGCATCAGCCTTCCAAGCTGAGGGTCGCGAGTTCGAGTCTCGTCGCCCGCTCCATTCGACTCGCGATTGATTGTTGACACTCGCCCGCGTAGCTCAGGGGTAGAGCGCCTCCTTGGTAAGGAGGAGGTCATGAGTTCAAATCTCATCGCGGGCTCCATCAGAACGTTCGTTAAGAGGCTGGCGCAAGCCGGCCGGCAAATGCGAGGCAGATAAAAGAAGATGAGCAAAGAGAAATTTGATCGCAGTAAGCCGCACGTGAACATCGGGACAATTGGGCACGTGGATCACGGGAAGACGACGTTGACGGCGGCGATAACGAAGATTCTGGCGAAGACGAATCCGAAAGTGCAGTTTGTGGCCTTTGATCAGATCGACAAGGCGCC
>JBGQGG010000037.1:0-44898 GCA_041497335.1 Pyrinomonadaceae bacterium
CTCGACAGCCACCCCAAGTTTGGTTTCTAATCGGTCACCACGGTGAAAGTCCTCGGTCTATGCTGTCTGCTACTGGTCCTGCCGGTGAAGATTCTGGCTCAGCGGGATCTGACCCGCTATGTCGATCCCTTCATAGGCACCGGCGGGCACGGGCCCAGTTGCTTGGCCGCTCGGACGATTATCAGCGCTACCTTCGTCGGGCACAGTCTTACAAGAACGTCTTCGATCCCGAGACCGGGTTTATGCGTCCTCGGAGTAATGCCGGTTGGTTGGTCCCTTTCGATCCGCGCGAGGTCAGTTTTAGTTTCACTGAAGCCAACTCATGGCAGTATACGTTCTTCGTGCCCCAGGACATCAGCGGTTTGATCGAACTGATGGGCGGCAAAGCGAGGTTCGCGCACAAGCTGGACGATCTGTTTTCTTCTGAAAGCAAGACTACGGGGCGGGAACAGGCGGACATAACCGGCCTGATGGGCCAATATGCCCATGGAAATGAGCCCAGCCATCACATGGCTTATCTATACGATTACGTTAATCAACCGTGGAAGACACAGTATCGCGCGCGTCAAATCATGGATCAGTTTTACCAGCCGGAACCTGATGGCCTGATCGGGAATGAGGACTGCGGGCAGATGTCCGCGTGGTACGTTTTGAGCGCGGCCGGCTTTTATCCGGTGACACCGGGCTCGCCTGTTTATGCGATTGGCAGTCCACTCTTTCCTGAAGTGCGCTTCAGTCTTGAAAACGGAAGGTCCTTTATCATCAAAGCCCACGGCGGTTCCTCGCGAAACATCTACATTCAATCGGCAACGCTAAACGGCAGGCCCTATCGTAAATCGTTCATCACGCACAGCACCCTGATGGCCGGGGGTGAAGTAGTCTTCGAAATGGGTCCCAGGCCAAATCAAAAATGGGGCAGTGGTGCGAACGATGCTCCTGTTTCGCAAATCACGGATTCCAGGACGGTGCCGACGCCGGTGATCAAGGCGACCGGCAAGACTTTCAAGGATCGCCAGGAAATCAGTTTCGAAACGCTTGCCGATAATCTCAAGGTTTATTACACGACCGACCGCCGCGAACCGGACCGCGGCGCCCAGGTTTTTACCAGGCCGTTCTTCATCGACCGCACCACGACCATCAGAGCCCGCAGTTTCGACAGCCGAGGCAACAGCAGTCTTATCGCCGCGGCTTCTTATCACAAGTTACCTCACAACTGGCGTATTCAGCTGAACGCGAAGTACAGCTCGCAGTACACGGGAGGAGGAGATCTGGCTTTGATCGATGGCATAAGAGGTACGACAAACTTCAGCGGCGGCGCCTGGCAGGGTTATGACGGAACGGATTTTGAAGCGATTGTAGACCTGGGAGAAACGCAGGACGTGTCAAGGCTCGGCGCCGGTTTCCTGCAAGACGTTCGTTCGTGGATCTTGATGCCCAGGCGGATCGATTTTGAAATCTCAGAAGATGAACGAAATTTCGTTAACGCTTTATCAATTTCCACCGACGTAGCTGACGACACGAGCGACACTGTCATCAAAGATTTCGTGGGAACGATCCCGCCGCGCAAGTGCCGGTACATCAGAATCAGAGCTTACAATTACGGAAAGCTGCCCGACTGGCATCCAGGCCGCGGCGGCGACGCGTGGATCTTTATCGATGAGATCATCATTGAGTAGTGCGAATATCAACCACGTGAGACGACGCCATTCGAGAAGAAAATTTCTGGGAAGTATTAGTGCCACCGCGGCCGCCGGCGCATTTCCGAAGATACTGCGAGCCTCGGAGTTCATGGTGATCAGTGGTAGTCAGTATCACGTCCGTTACGCAGGAGAGAAAATCCAGCGGATTGAAAAAGCAGTGATAAAGGGGCCCGGCACAGCCCGGCCACTGGTTAAGCCATATGGCGCTGGGCGTTTCATCTGGAGCCCGTTGCCACTCGAAATGGGCGAGTCGCTTGAGCCACTGGTGGCCTTCTATCGCTTCGCGCTCACCCTGGCGGGCATTCCCCGGGTATTCAGAGTTTCACCGCCGGCACCTTCAATCCTGATCTTACCGGCACTCTACGAGAAGGCCGCGCTTTATACTTTCGTTTCGGAGGGAGAGCGCGAAGCACAACTGCAGTTGCTGCACCTGGAGACGATCACGCAAATCTCTTTGACTGTCCCGGCGGAAAGATCGGCGCTGGTTTTGATTGACCGGAGAACCGGGAAGGTGATCGATTCGCTGCCCCGGGATTTTGCCAGACCGTTGCGAGACTTCACAAAACGCAGTAATAAACGTTGAAGCTAAGTCTTCCTCTAGCGATTTTTCGCGCAGAACCTTGGGAAACTTTCCACACGACTAAAAGCTCAGCGATAGGTTTGTGGACGTTTGATAGGCGCTCATCTCGGCATATCCGTTGCGTCGCTCAATAAGTAAGCATTGGACTGGAATGAGGGGTGAAGGGAACTTGAACTGGCTGATTCATGTAACCAGTCAGTTCCGAGGAAGAACTGACAGACGTTCCAGTTGTTTTATTGGCAAGTTGAAGGAGAAAACGCCATGAAAGTGAAAGAGATAATGACCCCAGACGCCAAGGCTTGCGCCGAGACCGCCAATCTGGCGAGGGCCGCGGAACTGATGTCGCACAACAACTGCGGGATACTCCCTGTAGTCACCGGCGGCGGAAAAGTTGTTGGCTTGATTACCGATCGCGATATTTGCGTCGCCGCCGCAAAGGTCGACAAGAGCCTCGCAAGCATTCACGTCAACGAAGTAATAAGCGGCGAAGTTCACGCCTGTCGCCCCGAAGATGATGTTCAAGCAGCGCTCCGGACGATGCGTGAAAAGAAAGTCCGGCGCCTTCCCGTGATCGACGCGGAAGGAATGCTTAATGGAATACTCTCGATGGACGATGTCTTGCTCAACGCAGAGGAGGTGACCGGCAGGACAGCTACCGAACTCTCCTATGGTGATGCCGTGAGGACCTACAAGGCGATCCTGACGCAGCAGACACACCGTGTCGCGGCTTGAACTGAACTCTGAACGACAATTCATTTCCCCACGTGCGGTTCGACCGCAACAAAAGAAAGGAAGACATTATGAGCAAGTCTGAGTGAATACGATGATAGTTCCCTTACGAATTTCGTTTCGCAATATTGAGCCTTCTGAAGCTGTGGAGGCCCGCGTCCGCGAAGAGGTGACAAAGCTCGAGACCTTTTACGAAGGGATAATACGTTGCCGCGTCGTAGTTGAGCTTCCGCATAAACGCCAAACGAAAGGAGGCCTCTATCACGTGCTCATCGATCTGACCGTGCCGGGCGGTGAACTTGTCGTCAAACATGAGCCGAGCTTGCATGCTTCTCTGCAGCAGGTCGAGTCGGAAAGGACACGGAAGCGATCCGAAGCGCATGCCGCGCACAAGGATATCTACGTTGTGATTAGAGACGCCTTCAAGGAAGCACGCAGGCGACTGCAGGACTATGCGCAGCGCGAGCGCCGCCAAACGAAACTGCATGCGTCGGCGCCGCCCGCGCACGTCACGAAACTTTTTCCGAATCAAGGCTATGGATTTCTCGAGACTTCTGATTCGCGCGAGATTTACTTTCACAGGAATAGTGTTCTCAACAAAGGCTTTGGCCGTCTGAAGGTTGGATCAGTGGTGAGATTTAGCGAAGAGATGGGTGAGAAGGGTCCACAGGCCAGCACGGTTGCGGCCGTTGATTGAGCAGCGCGCGGAAATCCACACTTTATCGCAGGTCCGCGGCGGGCGAGGTTTGGCCCTTCAATTGCCGTCGAACGTCAGTAAAGGAGGTTAATTGGCGCTAGTTTGTCCGCCCCGCTCAAGTAGAAGATCGATGAAGACACTGATCGCAACTGATGGCTCCCAGGAGGCGACGACGGCGTTACGCACCGCCAGTCGTCTCTTGCGTAAGAAGAGCAACGAGGTCTTTGTGCTCTGCGTCGCGCCAGAATTCTCTGGCCCAACGTTGGGCGACGGATCGGGCGCCAAGCGCGAGCGAGTCCGCCTGGCTTACCAGCGACGAATCGTCAAACAAACAGAATCCATACTGGATAGCGCGCGTCAAATTCTCGTTGCGGAAGGAATCGAGGCGAGCACCATCACAGAATTTGGTTCGCCTGCGAAGACGATTCTGCGGCTCAGTGCGGAATGCGACGTCACAGTCGTGGGTGCGACCGGTAAGCTTGATAGATCAAAGTTGGGGATTGGACCGGTGGCGAGCCGTGTTGTGGAGCATGGAACGGGAACGAGTCTGGTTGCGCGCGAGCTGACCAGTGAGAGCAACTGGCGGGTGCTACTCGCCGTGGATGGCTCGGGTTCATCCAGGCAAGCACTGAAAGCGTTGACCACATACTTCAATATAGGTTCGCTGGAGGTGACCGTCATGCATGTGGTCGAGACTCCCTGGGTCCATTTTGGTCTCGATCGAAAGGTGTTTGATTATCCGGGCGACGCCTTCGACCGACTTGATCCGGCGGTTCAGCTTGAACTCGAGATGGAGCGCGAAGCCGGAAGGATCGTTGAGGCCGCGGAAGAACAACTCGATGGCTATGCTCTTGGCCTGAAGTCGATCATCCGGGAAGGAAACCCTGGTACTGAGATTCTGGGCGAAGCAGAAGCTGGAGACTATGACCTCATCGTACTCGGCGCTGCCGGCAGTTCGGACCTTAAGAATCAGATGCTTGGCAGCGTGTCGGCCAAGGTCGCGTCAGAGGCTCCTTGCTCGGTGGCCGTGGTTAAGTTCGAAGAATGATACCTGGCGATTGCTCGATCTCAATCGAGATTGCCAATGCGAATCTAGCCCCGGAATGAGCGGACCATCTGCGCCGTCAGCGAATCAAACCGGTCTTTCTGGCTCTCGTCATATTCAATGCGGAATGTCTTGAAGATACCTTTGGTCAGCATCGTTTTTTGGTAAAAGACTCTGCCCTCTTCGATTCCTGAAACCACAAACCAATTCCCCTTCGACGCTTTGTAAGAGACAATCCGGTGAGGGTGATCTGCTGATGGGCCCGCCTCTTCAGAGTAAAGTTGCCTCAGCGTCTGATTCAATGCGTTATGCGAGCCATACACAAGCATCTCCACGCGGCCGTCTCGCGACCTGAACTTCTGGCCGTCGTGGTTTTCCGATTCACCCTGCGGAATTAGAACATCTGCCGGATAGGAAATCGAAAAGTCGAATCTCGCATTGTGATAGGTGCGGTAAGTGTGCTGTGCTGCGGCTGCGGGCATTCCGAGAACAAACAGCGTCAGCGCCGTGAGAATGGCAGTAGTAGATCCACGTCTCGTCATAACGAAGGCTCCTCTTCTCTTACATGAACTGCTGACATCAGTACCTGACATTTCTATTATTCCAAAAGGCCAAAGACCAGAAGTGCACGTTGGCAATGTGCATGCCGGAAAGCGCGCGAACCAGGACTCGACGAAATGCTTGAAGTTGGCCAGGCAAGCAATTAACGCCGGCGACGAATACTGGGTTTTCACCCAAACTTGTGGGCAACTTTGCGCAGCCTCCCCGATGTTGTGCGCTGTAGATTAGACTAGAGCGAGCCACGTGAGGGGGCGTGCTCATTGCCTTGAAGGATTACTTGTAATAAATGGGCGGAGGGACAATCATGTTATTTGAATTGAATACGAAGTGGGCGCCGCCGACAAACCAGCCAAGAACATTGCCCCGATCGAACGAGCAGTGGGTCGTCGGCTGAGACGCGGCTGAACAGTCAGGCCAAAGAATCCGGGCGTAAGCTCATTCCGCGAATGGTGGTTAATGACACCGTGAATACGGCTATAGAGACACAAACCTTCTGTCAGCGGGTCGCCGAAGCGGCCAGCGCTCGTCCCGACAAGGTGGCGATGATGCTGATCGAGTCGAAGGGCATCGAGACAATCACCTTCGGCTCGATGCTCTCGCAAATTCGCAGCGTTGCTTATCGCCTCAGTCAGGAGCAGATCGCCTTTGGTGATCGCGTGGCGATCATCGGCGAAAACCATCCGCATTGGGCCATTGCTTATCTCGGAATCATCTATCGCGGAGCAGTAGTGACGCCCCTCGATCCGTCGGCGACAACAGTAGCGCTGGCCGCCTTCTTAAAGGATTCGGAGGCCAAGCTCGCTTTTGTCTCGCCATCATCCCTGGAGAAGTTCCGCGCCGCTTGCGAGCGCCTGGGCCGGCGAATTCCGGCAGTGGCCTTACGACCGCTGCAGCAGCCGGACGGTCTGGCTGATTTCGAGGATTGGGCCCACACGCCGGTGCCGCTCGAATTCCTCGCGGCTCCTCCTCCGGCAAAAGCGGACGATCTGGCGCTACTGATGTACACCTCGGGGACGACCGGCGTGCCGAAGGCAGTGCCGCTCACGCACGGAAATATCTACGCCGAAAGCGACAAGATCCAGGAGGTTATGCACATCAGCGATCAAGAGGTCATCCTCGGTCTCCTGCCGCTCTTCCATAACTATACACAGATTGTGAACCTCTGGATGGCCGCGATCATAGGCGCTCGGGTCGTTTACCTTACTGAATTAAGCAGCGCTGAGATTGAACGCGGATTAAAAGAGGGTGGCGCAACCGCGCTCGTGGGCGTGCCGCGCTTGTGGTATCTCTTTCACAAAAAAATCTTCGACGCAGTTCGCAGTAAACCGGCGCCCGTCAGGGCCTGGTTCAGGATCATGCTGGTAATCAATGGATGGCTGCGCGACCTGGCCGGGTTCAATGCGGGGCGGCTTTTCTTTGGACGCGTCCATCAGTCTTTCGGCGGGAAGCTGCGCCTGGCCGTCTCAGGCGGCGCCAGTTTCGACGCCGATGTCGCGCGAGATTTTCATCGCCTTGGTTTCACTATCTTGCAGGGATATGGTCTGACTGAGACCAGCGGAGCGGCTACGGTAACGCGTTTCGAAGACAACAAGATCGGCTCTGTTGGTACTCCGCTGAATGGCGTGGAAGTGAAGATTGACGGGCCCAATGAACAAGGCATCGGCGAAGTGCTGATTCGCGGGCCGGTTGTGATGTCGGGTTACTATCGCAACCCCGACGCCAATCGCGAAGCCTTCACCCCGGATCGATGGTTTCGATCGGGCGATCTGGGACGATTTGACAGCCAGGGCCACCTTTACATAGTTGGCCGCAAGAAGGACGTGATCAAATTACCGTCCGGCAAGAATGTTTTCCCGGAAGATGTTGAAGCACATTACGAGCAATCTCCGTTCGTCAGTGAAGTTTGTGTGCTGGGCGTAGAAGACGAAACCAGTCAGTTCAAAGGAGGTGAGAAGCTCTGCGCAGTCGTCGTTCCCAATTTTGAGTATCTAAAAGCCCAGCACAAAGCCAATGCGCGGGAATGGGTTGTCTGGGAGTTGGAAAATCTTGGACGTGAACTGCCGGAGTACCAACGCGTGCACGATTTTGTGCTTCGCGCCGAGCCGTTGCCGCGGACGGCAACGCGCAAAGTGCGCCGGTTCGAATTGCAAGACCAACTTGAAACGCTTTCGCGGGAAACCCACGAAACCAAAGAAGTTGTTTTCACGGCGAGCGATCATGCGCTGATGAAGTCTCCGCCGGGACGGGCGATTGCGACAGCCATACGACAGCACGTGCCGGAGATCGAAGTTATTCATCCAGGAATGAATCTCGAGATTGATCTGGGACTGGATTCACTCGCACGCGCCGAATGCATCGCCAGCACGGAACAAACCCTGGGCGTCGAGTTCAAGCCGGAAGAGGTGACACGTCTCCACAATGTCGGTGAACTGATTGAGTTGGCGAATGCCATCAGCCGCAAGCCATCGCCGCCGACAGTTGGCACGGAAAAGGTCGGTGACGCTCTGGCGGCTCGTGAATTCTCCTGGCACGACACTCTCAGCACTGCTTCTTTCGACCTGGCTGAAGTGCAGCCGGTTTTGAAGCCTAAGCCGGCCATAGCTCTGTTTGCTTACCTGGTTTTGCGACTTGTTTACATCGGTGCGCGCCTTTTGTTTCGGATGGAGGTGAAGGGTAGCGAAGTCCTTACGCGGCTCAAACCGCCATATCTAATCTGCCCTAACCATCAGAGTTACATCGATCCGTTTCTGGTCTGCTCAAATTATCCGCTCAGCGTGCTCCAAAACGGGTTTCATGTTGGAGCTGCGATGTACTTTCGGAACGTCGCCATGGCCCAACTGGCACGATTGATTAACGTTGTGCCGATCGACCCGGACGTGCAATTGCTGCGCGCGATGCGCGCCGGCGCCGCCGGACTTCGTGCCGGCAAGATTCTCAATATCTATCCTGAAGGTCAACGCTCCTTCGACGATCAACTTCAGGAGTTTAAGAAGGGAGCCGCGATACTGGCGACCGAATTGAACGTGCCGATTGTGCCGGTGGCCCTGGATGGGGCGTATCGCATCTGGCCGCGCAAGTCGTGGCGCTTTCGCCTGGCAAAGGTCAGGGTGAGTTTCGGTGAACCGATAGAGGCGAGAACGACCGCGCCGGACGAAACAGACGAGGAGAGCACTTACGAAAGAGTGACCGCGCAACTGAAAGAGAGAATTCAACGGATGCTTGATGAAATGCGCGGCGAGTGATGTCATTCGATTAGATTTGAGTTCACGATGATAAATGGTTTAAGCGGCACATCCGACCAGAATCGCAGCTGGTCCACTATGCGTTCGCAGCACCTGCGCAGACGGCAGCCGACTTCACGGGCCGTGCTACGAAAACAGGGCAGGGCGCTTGTCGGAGAACACGATCGACAGTTGAACCAAGCAGCTTGCCCAGGCTAAAGTTGGTCCCGCTCGCGCCCATGCAGATGAGATCGATCTCATGCTCCTTCGCGTAAGCGAGCACCTCCTCGTAAGCTCCGCCGCAGCGCACAACCGTAACAAGGCTGCACCACAGGAGTGCTTCTTTTGGGACGGCTTGCTGGAGCTGGCGCGCTGCGCTCGTATAGAGGCTTTGGACTCCTACATGCGACCAGGCAACTTCCGGCTCCTCCTGTTCCTCGTTACTGATAACGTGAAGCAAATGCATTTCAGCCTGGTATTCCTGTGCCAGCGAAATGCCATAGTTCAACGCGCGTTCTGAGTCAGGCGAGAAGTCGTGCGCCACGAGCACGCGATGTAGATCAATCTCGCCCGTTGAGAGGCCGACCCACTCACGCTCACCCGGATGTGTGACAAGTACCGGACAGGGAGCCATGCGAGACACGGTCTCTGCGGTCGAACCAAGCAACACGGCGGCGTGAGGTCTTCGCCGGGATCGCATCACAATCAAATCGGCGTTGTGCTTCGCTGCCTGATGTGCAATTGCCTGGCCGATATCCTGCACGTTGTCAATTGCCAGCGCTTCCCACTTGAGATTGCAAAGCTCCACCAACCCGAGATAGTTAATCAAAGCCTGTTCAAACGCTCGGGCGATATCCACACTCAAGTGCCGGCTCTCACTTTGGCTATTCTGAGATTTGATCTCCGTGCAATGCAGGAGCAGGAGGTTTGCTTCATAAGCCCGCGTTAACGCTACCGCATAGCGCAGCGCTTCATCTGATTCCGTTGAGAGATCCGTGGGACAAAGAATTCGGTCGATTCTGAGCATTTCCAATTCTTCCTCTTCTCGAATTAGTCGCAAGGTTTGTGCCGCGTTGAATACAAAAGATTTTCAAGGGAGTGTGTACGTCGACCAGGTAAGGCTGGGAATTTCGCGCAAATCCATGAGGAACTTTACACAGAATTGCGCGTCGATCTGCCGAATTGTGGGCTTTCAAGCCCACGCTGGCGGGCATAGACTTTGCATTTGCAATACACCGCGGAATTCAGCTAAGCGGATCTCCAAATTGGGAAAGCCGTTCGGCTTGCACCGTCGTAGAGTAGCGATGAAGCGTTCCTGGTTGCTGCGTCGGGAAAAAGGGGCCTTGGCGTTGCCAGCGGCAGCCATCGCTTCACCGAAACGAACTGGGTTCTTGGAAAGGAGACACCGTGATGACTGGCGAATCAACTCAAATGACTCGACGCATCAATAAGAACAAAGCGGGAATAGTTGTAGGTTTGTTTATCGGCCTTTGCCACCTTGCGTGGTCGATGCTGGTCGTTTTCGGAGTGGCGCAGGCGGTTACCGACTGGATTTTTCGACTTCACTTCATTCATGAGAGCCAAGGACGATCAGGTCTGCCCTGAACGCTTCGGCTTCGTCAAGAATCGCTTGCTTTGGCGATCCTGCCACGACCTTAGTCGAGAGCTTCAGTTTGCGGCCTTCTTTTCCTGCGCGAACTTTCCGCTCCGCAGTTTTCACGGCTTTGCGCGCCTGGGTCTGCGCCTGCTTTTGAACTGCGTCGTCGAAATCCACACCTGCCCACGGCACGGCAATGGGAAAAGTTGGTAGTTCGAATACCGCCAGTACTCGGACTTCGCTTCCTTTCGGAAAGGGCTGTTGTGCGATCTTGTCCACAGCGGCTTCGCTGTACTCCGATCCGTCTGTAGCCAATATGATTCTCATTGTCTTCTCACCTTCTGTGTTTCTTCAAGAGCAATGCCAACTTACGATGAAGACTTTCGGTTCGCAAGAGCTTCAGATTCCCAGGTACGCCAGCGAATCGATCGCCCGGCGCATCAGCAGAGTGATTTGCGGGTGAGAAGCTTCAAGCTGGGCCACATCCTCGCCGAGTCGCGCGCCCAAACCGCGGTAATGATGCGGCTGGTTCTCGTTCCTGTTGAGCAACTGATGAATATCATTGGCCAGGGTCTGTAGAAGTTCGCGCTGTTGTGGGTCGAGAGCATCAGCCTGTTGAAGTTCGGCGTGTAAGTGTTCCAGTTGCGTTCGCAGTTGTTCGTTGTCCATGCTTATTCCTTGTTCAGGCTGACTTGAGTTTTATCGTAAACGATCACGACCATTCCCGTCGGGGCTAGTTTACTAAATTCCGCGGCCGCAAACATCGGAATCCGTATGCAGCCATGACTGGCTGGGAAAGCCGGCACGGAAGAGCTGCCGTGAATTGCATAGCCTCCAACTATATAGCTCGGATAATAGAGCAAGCCAAGGGCGCTCCTTCTCCAGCCGTTGATTTTCTTGTAGACGCGGAAGGTGCCTGATGGCGTGTGCGCCACGCCCTTCTGCCCGTTCTCGTTGTACGGTCTGCCATGTCCGGTCGAAACCGGCAGAATCTTTGCAATCTGCCCCGTCTCATCTATATAAAACAGCACCTGACGATCGATATCGATCTCGACATGGGCAGACCCAGCCTCGCGCGGCGTGGGCCGCTGGGCCGCTCTGAGCGCTAAGAGCTCGTCGTTGGTAAGGCGGCCGGCGCGCTTGCGTCCGTCAACTTTTTGAAAGGCGATCAGCGCCTGGCGCGAAGCTGGATCCATTACGCCATCAAGGGGCCCGGTCCAATACCCCAGGTCTGACAAACGCTGCTCCGCTTCAAGTCTCTCTTCCTTCGTCGGTTCTTTTTGCTTCTTTTGCCCGGCGGCCTGCGCCAGCACAGCAGGCATGACAAGCACAACCAGAACTCCTGCAATGAAACTAACTAACCTGAAGCAAAACATTTCATGCCTCTTGTCCGAGTACATCCTTGCATCGATCAGGCTGCGTGGCGATGAACAAACTTGCTCGCCCGGTCGAGGAGTCCGCGAACTTCGTCATCGGTCGTTTGCTGGAAGTTTCGGTACCAGAGGCCGACTCCGTGAAAAGGTTCCGGCATTGCCGCGCAGACGACTTCGTCGGCCTCCTCCATTAACTCAGCGCAGGAAGAGCGCGGGCCAACCGGAACCGCGACGACAATCCGCGCGGGTTGGAGGGCCCGCAGCGCTCTGACTGCAGCGCGCATCGTTGAGCCGGTCGCCAAACCATCATCTATCAGGATCACTATCTGGTCCCGTAGATTCATCGGCGGCCGATCGCCGCGATAGAGATGCTCGCGTCGCTCGAGTTCGGCCTGTTCGCGCCTGGCTACACGATCAATCGCATCCGCGGAAACGTCGATTTGCTCCAAAGCAACTTCGTTGAGCACGCGCACACCCCCGGAAGCAATCGCCCCCATCGCCAATTCTTCATACCCGGGTACGCCCAGCTTGCGCACCGCGAAGATGTCGAGCGGCGCGTTCAACTCCTGCGCCACCGCGTATCCCACAGGCACACCGCCGCGCGGCAGCGCCAGAATTACAACGTCACTGCGATTTGCATACTTCCGTAATTTCGTAGCAAGTACGTAGCCAGCTTCCGCACGATCTTCAAAAATCATATCCTCACCTCCGAAAACGCGTGAGCGTTTAGCGCTTGGACCAGATGCTTCTGAAACCAGTCGGCCGCCAAAGAGGCGACTCTTTCAAGTGTTCCCGGTTCTTCGAAGAGATGTGTAGCGCCCGGCACGATGACCATTTGCTTCTCACACTGAAGCCTGTCAAACGGTTCCTGGTGCAAACCGATCACCTGGTAATCGAGTCCGCCGATGATCAGTAAGGTCGGACACCGCACTTGTGACAAAAATGCGCCGGCAAGGTCGGGACGCCCACCGCGGGAGACGACTGCGCCAACCTGGTCACCTGCTTCGGCTGCAGCAATGAGGGCTGCGGCAGCGCCGGTGCTTGAACCAAAATAACCGATGCGCAAGTCTCTCGTTGTTTTATTCGATTTGATCCACGCGCTGGCGCACACCAGTCGGTCGGCCAGTAACTCAATGTTGAATCGAAGATGCCGTGTCCACCTTTCCTCCTCTTCCTCTCTGGGCGTAAGCAAGTCAAAGAGGAGAGTGCCGACGCCGGCATTACGGATGACCCGAGCGACAAACTGATTGCGAGGACTGTGGCGGCTGCTGCCGCTGCCGTGAGCAAACAAAACTATGCCGCAGGCATCTGCGGGAACAATCAGATCTCCGGTTAAGGTCACGGCCCCTACCGGGATACTAACCTCGCTCGCGATCCCTTTTTCGGTAGCCCGTATGGCCTTCATCTTTGAGTCCTCTGATTCGATCTCTTCGCCCGCTGAGAACGCAAGACACATACCCGCAAGGCGCGTTACAGGTGTTAAGCTCTCCAGCCCGATTTCGTTCAAATCGCAATGCGTGCGGGCTCAGTCTGTGCGCTTTTTCCCAGAGTTTGAGGACATTTCCCCAGCCTCGTAATTCTCTTGCGATAGACTATCTCTGTCTAATGGAACTGGCCGCGCTGCGCTTTGAATTGCGTTGGCGGAGCCCAAGCAAGGCAAGGAGCACAATGATCGTCATTAACCACCAAAACAGGCGCGTTCCGCCAAAAAGCCAGTCCAGGATCTTCTGTTTGCCCGACCGTGGAGGTGAGCCAGCCTGATTGATCGAACTGCTTTCCAGGTTCAGTCTGGTCTGGAGCAGAAGGGCGTTGAGGCTGGCTACCGCTTCACCCTCAACAAGGTTACGCTTTAGCTTACTAAACGATCCGGCCAGGGCATCAGCGCGTGAGCGATTCGTGTAAAGCAGATAGGAATCAGAAGCCGCGCCGGTTGTCGGAATGTCTATGACTGATGTCAACGCCAGGGAAGAATCAAAGTAGTGATTTGCATAAATCTGCTTTGACACAACTACAACTTGCGGGGCCCCGCCCGACCGGCGCGTGTAGGTAGCGACGTGGGTGAGAATAGTAACCGGCTTGAGGCCAAACTTGATTTTCGTCCAATTGATGGAGTTTTCCACATCTATTAGTCCGACGTTGGGAAACCCCTTCAGGTATTGCGTAAACTCCGCAGCGAAGTCGTTGATATAAAGCGAGGCATCAAGCAGCGAACGCTGTTCTTCGTCCAGGCGAACCTCGCGAGGTTGATCATGGTATTCGATGAGTGCTGAGTCTCCGCGCACAAGATAATCCCGCACATAATCCAGGAGCATTTGTCGGAACAAACGGGCCGCTTGAAGCCGGTAGTCCGGTGCGGCCCAATCCACTTCCTTTCGAAAGCGCTCAATCATGGCGGCAGACATTTTCAATTTGCAGTCGCCGACTACGCATCGTTTGAGATCCCTAACGTCGCGGTCCTGCAGAGTGAGTGCTTGCAGGTCTTCAAGGGCTGGGGGACTACTGAATCTGCCGCTTTCCAGAATCGAGTTCTGGTGCTGCTGAGTCATACTCGTACGAAACGCTCTCAGACTTGCCTCGGGCGGAGCTTGCGTGCGCACCAGGCCACAGACAGCCACTTCCCGCCTATCCTTCACCGGCAACACCTTGACGACTATTTCCCCTCGTTCAATGGCCGAGAAGTCATCTGCCGTAAAGGCCGCCTTGTCGCGTAAGACGTTTCGGAACTCGACTGAGGTCTGGCCCAGTGACGTGACCGCTCCAAACCAGGTGAGGGCGAAGATCGCCATGAATTCAGAAAGGTGATGAATACGACTTAACAGGTATCGTTCTTGTTTGGCCAACTCCAGCATCGCCTCCTAGAATCACCCGCTCTGGTAAAACCTGCGAGGAACGAATGCTTCCAAGTCCAATTCTTTCGACTTGCGCTCATCTTGCTCGGCAAATTTCGTGCCCTCGGCACACATTATTTAGCCGTTACCGTTTTGGAGGTGACCGTACATGCCTGCGAAAATGTACGCATCCCGATAGCAGAATTTCCCCAGATAGATTGAACTTTTGGGCGATGCCACAAATTGAGATCGAAGAGAGCAATCAAGCCCTACCCGAGCGGGCCCGTGTTTTCGAAGCGTCGCTCCGGAAGCCAAACACTCGAACGTGTTGAACCTGGGAACGGACCTGACCGTTCACGTCACATCTCCCGAGTTCTGGCGCGACACGGTCTCGGCTACATGGGCCGGCACTCTTGGCCTCTGCTGATTGTGGGGCATGTCTCTTGCCTTAGAGCGATAGGAGGATTCAAGGATTAGACCGAATCAATGAGAGGAAGGCGAGATAACCAAAGCCGAGAGGCCGTCACTCAGGAAGATGCTACCAACTATAGATGACTCGGCCAACTGATATTCAGGTAGACGCCGGGGCCGGTCTTAGCTCTGCAGACGCGCGCCTGCGGCTCAGCAAGATCGGCCCGAACGAACCCGTCTCGTCGCGCCGCACGTCGGGCCTTGTTCAGATCCTGCTCCTGTTCGTTAATCCGCTGGCCATCATTCTGCTGGTGGCCAGCGCTATCTCCGCGGCTGTCGGCGAGGTCATCAATGCCTCCATCATCGCGCTGATGGTGTTGTTGAGCGCCGCCCTCAACTTCATCCAGACCTATCGTTCGCAGCGTGCCGTCGAGCGCATTCGCAAAGAAGTTGCTCCGACAGCTACTGTTCTTCGAGACGGAAATTGGACGGAGATTGCCCGACGCGAACTGGTGCCGGGCGATGTCATCAGGCTCACCGCGGGTGATCTTGTGCCGGCGGATGGCTGGCTGTTCAAGGTCCGCGATCTGCATGTGCAGCAGGCCGCGCTCACGGGAGAGTCACTCCCTGTCGAGAAGGAGGCCCTCGACCTCCTCACAATCTCTCAAGACACGAGCGATGATCACAAAGTGTTTCTTGGCACCTCCGTGGTTAGCGGCACGGGAACAGCCCTGGTCATGGCTACGGGTAAGAGCACCGCCTTCGGCGATATTGCCACTCGCCTTGCAACCAAACCGCCGGAAACCGAGTTTGAAAGAGGTACACGCCAGTTTGGTCTCTTGATCATGAAGACGACCATCTTGCTAGTGCTCTTTGTGCTGCTGGTAAGCGTCGTCCTTCATCACAATTTCCTCGAGTCCGTACTCTTCGCCGTCGCCCTTGCGGTCGGGTTGACGCCCGAGTTCCTGCCCATGATCACGACGGTCACCCTGGGACAGGGCGCCGTGCATATGGCGCGAAAGAAAGTGATCGTCAAGCACCTCGAGGCGATGCAGAACTTCGGCAGCATTGATGTTCTCTGTAGCGATAAGACGGGCACGCTTACCAGCGGCGAGATGGCCCTGGACCAGCACGTTGATCCGTTTGGCACTCCATCGGAACGGGTCTTTCTACTCGCATACCTGAACAGCCTGCACGAAACCGGAGTGAGCAATCCCCTCGATCAGGCAATTAAGAGCCGGGCAATCAAGCGGGTCGGGAGCGGTAATCCTCTCGACGAAGCCGTCCTGCAACACGATCATCCTGACATTCATGCCTATCGGAAGATTGACGAGATTCCCTTTGACTTCGAAAGGCGTCGCGTCTCGATTGTGGTGGAACATGAGAAAGAGAGATTGCTGATCACCAAGGGCGCTCCTGAAAGTACGATGCCGGTTTGTTCCCGATTCGAATTGAACGGTCAGGAGCATCCACTCGATGCCGATTCACGAGCGCGTTCAGAAGCGACTTATCGAGAACTCTGTGCCCGTGGGTTTCGCATGCTGGCGGTCGCTTACTCCGCCGTGCCACAGCAAGACGCTTACCGGGCCGACGACGAAAAGGACCTGGTGCTGGCCGGATTCTTGACTTTCTCCGATCCACCCCTGGAGAGCGCGAAGCTCGCCTTACGCAATCTCAAACGCGACGGTGTCCAAGTCAAGATTTTGACGGGCGACAACGAGCTGGTGACTCAGCACATCTGCTCGCAGGTTGGGCTTAACGGCGGACGCATCATCCTCGGCAACGAACTTGAGCGAATGACTGACACCGCCCTGGCACACGTCGTCGAGCAAACTTCAGTGTTTGCGCGAGTCTCGCCGGCGCAAAAAAACAGGATCATTCTGGCGCTCAAGCATCGCAGTCACGTCGTGGGCTATTTGGGAGACGGCATCAACGACGCTCCTTCTCTTCATGCAGCGGATGTAGGCATATCCGTGTCAACCGCTGTCGATGTCGCCAAGGATGCCGCCGATTTTATTTTGCTTGAGCGAAGCCTGAACGTACTGCACGAGGGCATCATCGAAGGACGCAAAGCCTTCGGCAATGTGATGAAGTATCTGCTGATGGGGACAAGTTCCAACTTCGGCAACATGTTCAGCATGGCCGTCGCGTCGCTGTTCCTGCCGTTTTTGCCGATGCTGCCGACGCAGATTCTGCTGAATAACTTCCTCTACGATTTGGCGCAGGTGACGATCCCCACAGATCACGTTGACCGGACATTCATTCACAAACCGCAGCGCTGGAACGTCTCTATGATTCGCGATTTCATGATCTACATTGGCCCAATCAGTTCCATCTACGACTTCCTGACATTCTTTGCCTTGCTCAAGGTTTTCAATGCCTCTGAACAACTCTTCCATACAGGATGGTTTGTGGAGTCGCTCGCGACCCAGACGCTCGTCATCTTCATCATCCGCACAGCCGGCAGCCCTTTTCGCAGCCGTCCCAGTTTGGCTCTAACGGCTACCACGATTTCAGTCGTCATGACAGGCATTCTGATCCCGTTTACTTCATTGGGAAAAGTCTTGGGGTTCATGCCTTTGCCGCTGGCTTTCTTTCTGTTCCTTGCGGGAGCGACAGGTACTTACCTGCTGCTGGTAGAACTGGTGAAGCGAAGGCTGATGCGCAGACTTTTGGGATAACGGTCAGCACGCAAGCCTCTCGTTTGATTCGGTCGAGTACGGGATTTTTGCCCAGCCACCGCGAACCTTTACGCAACGCAAGCCTCCAAAATCTCATAAAGTTTACGTAGTCAGGCCAGACGTGGAGGCACGGGCATTGCGTTTGCTGATAACCTGAAAGAGAGGTTAGGCGAGTGCCCGAGACCTTCCCCACCGGAGTTTAAGGAGGATCACGATTATGAAAACGCAAGAGATTCCAAGAAACGAATGGCCGGCATTCCTCGATAGCTTTACTCGTCGTTACGAAGGCTGGCTGGCGGACGTCGAAGTCTTTGGATCAGAGATAGGCAGCCAGATTGAGGAGCATGAGCTGCCGCTCGAAGGTATTACTGCTGAGTTGGGAAATGGCAAGCCGGACAGGATCGCGATTATGTTGGGCGTTGATCCAGACGATCACATCACGCATACGATCACTGCGCCATCACAGGTCAGCGTCGAGAAAACAGACGAAGGCGCTGATGCGGCGCTGGCGATCAAATCGCCGGACGGAACGACAACCCTGCTTCGATTTCGCGCCGTGATGTTGCCGGAGATGGTCGATGCCATGGCTTAGTGAGAGGGGAGAGGTTTCGGTTTCAACCTCGAACTAATCTCATTAGCACCTCGCTTCCTGCGAGATGGCAGCGAGCAAAGCATGGTCAGGCAACCGTTTCAACATTAAGAAGATCCCGTCGTTAGAAATAGGGATCGATGCGCAAGTGATCCTGGACCTGACGCACGCCCGGCGCGTGGCTAATTGATCCAATCACGGCGCGCTTTTCCTGCCATGAATGAACCCGGCCCCAAAGGTCAACCAAGCCATCTTTGACTTCCACTCGAAGCCTTTCGGCTTCCCGATCCGCTCGTCGCTCCAGGGCGTCTTCAATCTGAGCGCGCAGCTCCTCTGGCTTAACCTTTGGCGGTTTCACCTGGATCTTATTGATTACGCCAATCACGCCGGACAGATTGAGCACGGCGTTCTCGGCATCTTCGCGTTCGCGCCATACATTGACATCGCCTTCGAGCATGACCCAGCCTTCGGACACGGTAGACTGAATACGGTCTTCAGGAACCAGGGTGTCCCACTCAAGCGCGTGTCGCACGGCTTTTGCAATCGCGGTGTCTGTTCGGGCACGGCCATTGGCCCTGACTTCAATGTCATTAGCCACGTCGAGCACGCCATAGATGCGATGTGCGGCCTCTTGCGCCGCGAGCTTCCTGGCATAATTTGCAACTGTGCCGGTGAGTGCTACGACACCATCATTCACCGCGACGCTGATGTCCGCCGACGACAGTCGCGAGTCCCATAACAACTCTCGCTGCACCTGTTGTTTGATTTCGCTGTCAGTTTTCCTTTCCATAATGCCTCCGTTTAATTCCCAGGTAATCGTCCAGGCTTAATGGGCCCGGACAGATCAGCTAAACCAGTCGGATCAGCGATAACTAGTCGGTTGCATTTCCAGGAGAGCAACAAACATGCCGCAAGCGGGAGTGGGTTTTTCAGGCAAGATGTCTCTCGATGCTGCGCAAAACTCTGCTTGCCGCGGGGTAAAAGAGCGCAACGGCGCGCTCCGCTAACCGCAGAAACCACGGTTAATTCGCTCGCAACGTTTGGCACATCACATGCGATCCGTTGGATATGCGATAAGGAGGTAAGACAATGCGGGTTCTTGTTGCGGTCGATGGATCGCAGTTCAGCGAAGCGGCAATAAACGAAGTAGCATCACGCGGCTGGCCGGCCCACAGTGAGATAAGAGTGATAACTGCGTTCGAATTGCCGCTGGCCCCGGCGCCGGAAGCCTGGGCCATTCCGGCGGATTATTTCGAGCGGTTGGATCGTGCCGCGCGTGAGCGGGCAGAGGCGATTAAGGATGAGGCGGTGATCAAATTGGCCGGCTCCCTCAACCCATCCATTAAGATTGCGGGCAACATTCTGCCGGGCTCACCGCGATCGGTTATTCTTGAAGAAGCTGATCGCTGGAGCGCTGATCTGATCGTCATCGGGTCTCATGGCTACGGTCCCTGGCAGCGGTTTCTGTTGGGCTCGGTTTCGCAAGCAGTCGTTTCGCATGCGAATTGTTCAGTAGTGGTTGTTCGCAGTCGCGAACCGGAGAAGAAAGCAAAGGCAGCCTGAATGGCAAAGGTTTTAGTCCTGGGGGGCGGCTTTGGCGGCGTGGTCGCCGCCGAGTCGCTGGCGAAAAGGCTCGGAAGCGATCACCAGATCACGTTGGTGTCGCGCAGCCGGCAGTTCCTTTACTATCCAGACCTGGTCCGGCTTGCGTTCGGGCGATGCGAGCCGGACGATGCCACTTTCGATCTGCGCGAGGCGATGCTCGATCGTCGGATTCAGTTTGTTGAAGGCGAGGTCGCGCGCGTCAATCCCTACGAGCTTGACGTCACCTTTGCGCGCGGCGATCTCATTGGGGACATGCCTTACGACTTTCTGGTTCTGGCGTTGGGTCGACGGCTGGCGACAGAGCGAGTCACGGGCTTCTTCGAGCATGCGCATCATCTTCTGGATCTCGATGGGGCGTTCAGGTTCGGTGAGGCGATTAAGGGCTTTCACCGCGGCCATGTTGTGATCGGTCATTGCCCTGACGCACGATTGCCAGTGCCCGCGTTCGAGACGGCGTTCGCGCTCTCACACTTTCTCGAACAGCGCGAGGAACGCGATCACTGCACCATCACGATCGTCAGCGATGAAAGCCTGGATGAAATGTTTGGCCAAGTCCGGGTATCAGATCCCTTGCGCCAGGCTCTCAGTTCGCGCGGGATTGAGTTCGTGTCCGGCTTTGCCATCAACCGAGTAACTTCCACTTCAGTGGTCGCGAAAGATGGCCGAGTGATTGATTGCGATCTGCGAGTGTTGATTCCGCCGTTTTCCGGCCCGGGCCCGGTTATCGGCACGGGGATCACCGACGCAGAGGGCTTCATTGAAGTCGAGATGACGATGAAGGTGCGAGGTCAGAAGCGGATGTATGCCGTTGGTGATTGTGTGAACTTTCAAGGACCGAAGATGGGCCACATGGCCGTGCGGCAGGGCGAAGTCGCAGCTGAAAACCTGGCGGCAGAGATCGAGGGTCGCGCGCCCTCAGCAGCTTACGATCACGAGATGATGTTGGTGCTGGACGGAGAGCGTGATTCGATCTTCGTGCACAAGGATCTGTGGACTGACGATCCGGGGAACGTAAGCCGGAACCGCTTCTGGACCTGGGCCAAGTGGGTGCAAGAGCAATACTGGAAAGCGCGACATGATTAGAGCGTAGTGTCTTATTTTGATGTAACGCAAACTGTTAGCTTGTGCGCAAGCCAACAGCTTGCGTTACACTCCGTCAATGATTCCCCCAACCTTTGATGACATCTTAGCCGCCCGCGAGTTTGTCGGTCAGTACCTGCCCAGGACGCCGCTGATGCGCGTCGAAAAACTTTCCGAAATCCTGGGCTGTGATTACTACGCCAAGTGCGAGAACCTGCAACCAGTCGGCGCTTTCAAGGTGCGCGGCGGAGTAAATCTCGTCGGTACCGCGTCCGCGGAAGAAAGGGAAGCGGGTTTGATCTCGGCTTCCACCGGCAATCATGGCCAGTCGATCGCTTACGCGGGCCGGCTTTTCGGCGCACGAGTGATCATTTATGCGCCCGCTGAGAATGTGAATCAGACAAAGATGCAGGCAATGCGTGACCTGGGCGCCGAAGTCCGCTTGCATGGTCGTGATTTCGATGAAGCGCGGATAGAGGCCGAACGCATTGCACGGCAGGAAGGCTATCGCTATGTTCACTCGGCGAATGAACCGAAGTTGATTGCGGGCGTTGGCACGATCGGTCTCGAGATCTTTGACGACCTCGCGGATGTCGATGTGATCATCGCTCCCGCAGGCGGCGGGAGTTGCGCCTCAGGCAACTGCATTGTCGCTAAGCACCTCAACCCGCGAGTTCGGGTAATCGCTGTGCAGTCTGAACAAGCGCCGGCCCTGTGGCACGCGTGGCGGAACCGCACATTGGATCCCTATCCAACAATGGAAACTGAGCACGAAGGCCTGGCCACGCGCGTGCCTTTTGAAATGACGAACAGGATCTTGTGGGAGTTGCTGGATGATTTCGTCCTGGTCACGGACGAAGAGATCAACGACGCGATCCGTCTGCTGGCGCAGCATGGGAAGCAAGTTGCGGAAGGCGCCGGCGCTGCGTCACTGGCCGCCGCGATCAAGCTGCGTGACCAATTGCGGGGCCAGAAGGTCGTAGGCATCCTGACGGGCGGGAATATTTCGATGGATCGGTTTGCGGCGATGGTGGCGCGTGTAGAGTAGGCAACACAGCAGCTGGCCTTGTGTGCAATAGGTGCGGTCCAGAACCTTCGTCGATAAGAAAGTTAAGCAGCGACCAATCCGCGTGCGTGAGGAATCTCGCCGGGAGCCACAGGCCGAACCTGCGATGCTTCGACGGTTACGACTGCTGCCGTGTGTCCGTCCAAGGCAACGAACTCTACTTCGTAAGCCTCGCCGTCTCGATACACATGGACAACGTTGCCCACGTCCCCCGCTTCAAGACCTTTATCCGGGACAGGCGATTTCAATACGACTCTTTCATGTTCCTTAATCATTGTCAGATCTCCTCACGCGGATAGGCCGTCACCAGCCGCGGGTTTTCGCTTCCTCTATCGACGATCCATAAGATGGCGAATGACAAATGGAAAATGATCGGGTCGCTTCTGCCACTCGAACCGGTGCTGTTCGCTCACCGAACTGTAGGATAACTAATCCCCAATTGCTCCAGATACGTCTTGTACTTTGAAGGATCGTAATAGAACTTACGCATCTGGTCGCGATAGTCATCCATCCTCTTCTTATTCAACCAGATTGCCGGTTTGTCCTGCGCCGAAATAAACGGCTGATATTTTGTGTCTTTGGTCTGCACTTCGCGAAAGTAAGTCCACGCTTGCGCGACCAACTCGGGTTTTGTCAACAGGTCAATCATTGTTAGCGCTATTACTTTCGCGCCCGCCGTGGCTCCTTTATGTGCGAGGGGCGTGGCCATCGCGATCGCGTTTGACCAATTATGGCCCGGCAGATTGGGAATGTTTGACGGATAACGCAGCGTTACCGTCGGAACATTCCAGGTAACATCACCAATGTCATCGGACCCGCCGGATGTTCTCGCCTCGTCCCGCACCGGCGCGCCGAGGGGTTCAATCTCCATAGCCAGACCGCGGTCAGGCACTTTCAACTCTTTCTGCACAGCTTTCGCCAGGGTCTGATCGGCGTCGCTCCATTTCGGCAGGCCCACCTGCTTGATGTTTTCGTACATTGCTTCGGCTACCGGCTTGTTGAAATGTTGCGGCCAGGCCGCGCCCAAAATCCGCGAAGTGACGGACGTATTCGTCATCATCGCGGCGCCTTGCGCGATCGAGTCGCCAATCTCCCGCATCTCTTTGATGTGTTCATAATCGAGTTCGCGAAAGTAGTACCACACACTCGCCGTCGGCGGTACGACGTTCGGCTGGTCGCCGCCGTTGGTGATTACATAATGAGAGCGTTGCTGAGTGCGCAGATGTTCGCGTCGAAAGTTCCACCCGATGTCCATCAATTCCACCGCATCCAGTGCGCTGCGCCCGCGCCAGGGAGCAGCGGCAGCGTGAGCGCTCTCGCCTTTGAAGGAGTACTCGACTGATACCAGGCCGGTCGAGGCGGCCGGACCCCAGGAGACACCGAGGTTGTTGCCGACGTGAGTGAACAGCACCACATCCACGTCTTTGAAGTAACCATCGCGGACGAAATAAGCCTTGCCGCCGAGCAACTCTTCGGCCACCCCCGGCCAAACTTTGATCGTCCCTGGAAGCCTGGCGCGTTGCATTTGCCGCTTGACGGCAATCGCGGCGGTGATGTTGAGAGGCACGCCTGAGTTGTGACCTTCGCCGTGACCGGGCGCTCCTTCGATCATCGGATCGTGGTACGCGACTCCCGGTTTCTGCGAAGCCTGCGGAATGCAGTCAATGTCCGAGCCCAGCGCGATGACCGGTTTTCCGGATCCCCAGGTTGCCATCCAGGCTGTCGGGATTCCGGAGATGCCGCGTTCGACCTTGAAGCCTTCCTTTTCCAGAATGCCGGTCAAATATTTCGACGTCTCAAACTCCTGAAACCCAAGCTCGCCAAAACTGAAGACCATATCAATCATGACCTGGGTGTCTTTGGCCATGGCCTCGACATCTTTCACGACCTGCGATCTGTACTCCTGGGCCGGGGCCGACGGTGCAGGCGCGGATTGCGGTTGTGCGGATGAGATAACCGAAAGGCACAACATCACCACGGCAACTTGCGAGAGTCTTCGCATATGGATCTCCTTATTCACGCTTGCTTTCTCGGATGATTGGAAACGTGGCCTGAGTCCGCGCCTTGTATCACGGTTTGCGTGAGCGTGTCGAGGGAAAGAATTAGCCGCAGATTAACGCGGATGGACGCGGATTCAGACAGAGGATACAGAACCGTGAGGGCCGAATCATTTTCCATTTAAGCTAGCGGCGTTGCGGAGTACCGACTTCAGTCGGGTGTTTTGATCAAAAAGACCCAACTAAAGTTGGTACTCTCAACACCCGTCCTTAATGACGAAATGGCAAATATGAAATGATAAATGGAAAATGATCTGAAGCGAGACTCCCAGAGTCGTCACTCGTGACAGAGGGTACAGAACCGCGAGCGGCTTGATGCGCGAACCGCCCACTGCTTTAGTTGACCAGTTTCGCTGTGAGAACGACGATTAACGCACGGTTCCTGATGGTCGCGGTGCCCACCACGACCTTTTCGCCGTCGCGCAGGTTGAGGGCCGTCTGCACCCGAGCGGGGTTCCGTTCGACGCTCGGGACCTCAGTCGACGCCGTAAAGGAGAAATCGTAAATCTGAATGGTCGGAGCGCCCGTCGGATTCTGCACCAGCGAGACGGACTTGATGCCGTATGTGTACGGCATGGGCGTGCTGGGTGCCGCAGGATTCGCACCCGAAATTTCGCCCGTGCCGGTACCCTGCAACATGTTCTGCGTCTCCGTAAGACGCTGGATCACGGTAGCGGCCAGCTCATAATTCTGGTAGTTGAGAGTTCCGCGCAATTGTGTGACCACGTCTTTCAATTCAGCAGGGACCGGCGCCGTCGGGCCGCTCACGTAAGCGCTCGAGCTGGAGGCTACCAGGACGTATATGTGCAGCTCTATGTTCGGGCGCGGCGCGGCTGGTATATCGAGCCGCTTGAGGGCCTCTTCGATGGTCGCGAGATTCTCGGGAAAGTCGCGCACCGTAAGGGTCTTGAACTCCGAGTTGGCCGAAATCGACGCACCCTTGAAGCCGCTGCCGAGTTGCCGCAGCACCGTTGCGAGGCTGCCAGCATCGCGGTACTTAACCTCGAAGATCTTACCTTTGAAACTCTTTTCGGTGACGTAATCGGGCTCGGATTTTGGCGCCGGGCTGGGGGTCGGCTGCTGTGCGAATGCCGGGATAGAGACTAAAAGCAGAACGAGTGCTGCCGGCGCGAATTTCATAAGCTTAAGCATGAGACTGTTACCTCCCAGGTACCTTTGTTAGGTACCTTTGGAAAATTTACCTGGAGAATCTTTTCTAGTGGGTTGAGGAGAGAACCAGATGATGCGTATGTTCGGGTCCTCTGTCTGCATTTCCACCCGCAGAGTTTTCTCTGAAGTGGCTGAATCGCGGGAAGGGAAGGCATCCGGTTCAGACCGACCGTTCGACGAGGTCTGTACGCTCAGGGATCGTTTGTCAGCGCCCTTGATTGTTGCCAACCGGGTGCGATCGGCAGCCACCCCGGGGCTCCTTCGTCGCTGAGGTTGATGAGTACCGCCAGTTGATCCCTGTGCCGAGCCCCTATTCTTAACAGTGCTCGCAGGTGGGATCCCCGCGCTCTCTTTAATCGAAGTTGAAGCCGGCCCAGCTACTTTGCCACCGCTGCCGGCAAGCTGCTGCTGGTCATTCTTCCTGTTGGCAATAAAGAAAAAGGCAGACACTGAGACGGCGAGCAGCAGCGCAGTCGCGACGGCCCAGCGGAGACGCGGTCGGAACAGGCTCTCTAATAGTCGGGACAAACCCGGCGCCGTGGCCTCTCGTTCAATATCGCGCAACACACGCTGGCGGATTCCAGCGTAGACCGCATCGCTGAATGGCGGCGGCGCAAACTGTTGCAGCAACTGCCGGGTCCCGCGGTACTCGTCTGCCGACGCAGCACACTCTGCACAGGATTGCAGATGCGCCGTGACCATCTGCGCGCGTTTTTCTTCCAGGTCGCGGCCAACGTAGAGCGGCAGCAATTCCTGGACCTGCTTACAATTCATTGAAACCGCTCCTTTCTGCTGAGATACTGCTCGCAATAAATCTTGATCTTCTTACGCGCAGAGCTAATTTGTGAACGCACCGTGGTCGAACTGGACTTCATAATCCGCGCCACTTCATCCGTCGAGAGTCCTTCCACGTCGCGAAGCACTATGGACGCGCGCTCTCTGTCCGGCAGCGTGGTCAATGCTCTGGCGATCAGCTCACGCTGTTGTGTGTGCAGGAGGGCCTCTTCGGCGCCCTCCTGCTCGGCGGGCACGGCGAGAGCCCCTTCGTCTGCACCCGCCGCCAACGACATGAACCGGTCGCTGTGGTGTTGACGCTTCTTCGCGATGTCGCGGCATACGTTAACCGTGATCGTGTACAGCCACGCGAAGAAGTCCTGATCCTGCTTGAAACGTCCCAGGTACTTGTAGACTCTCAGAAATACTTCCTGCGAAGCATCGCGGGCGTCGGCCTCGTTGCTCAACATCCGCCAGGTCATCGCCATAACTCTCTGCTGAGAATGAATCATGAGTTGCTCGAAAGCCGCGGTATCGCCAGAGGCGGCGCGTTCAATGAGACGAGTAAGTGATGTCTGAGTTTGAGTCAGGGCGTTTACCGGCAACAGTATTTCTATGGCCAGAGCCATGTCGTGAGCCCCACTCGGCATCTGTGCAAATTCTCTACTTCGCACTTACATATACTCCCGGCGGTGGAAAAACGTTGAGAAGAATTTTCGTGAGCTTGGCGCCTTCCTATTCACGCTGCAGCCACCGCGCGAGTTCCTAGACTTACTGCGCACTGATTAGAGTCTGCCAGATTGGATTGTGCAAGAAGGGCAATTCTCAATGGCTACGGATGTGCGGAAGGTCTCTGAGCTTCCGGATTGTGGTTTGATTTGAATGTGGGCTCCGCCCACTCTTCAGGGGCGTAGCCCAAAGGAAGCTTTCGCTGGTCGGAAGGCCACGGGCCTTGCGGCACATCGGGCGGCCCAGCCGCTGGCGGGCCTCACTGCTCACTCACTGCCCACTGCTCACCGACTCCTCCGGCAGGCGCCTCAAACTGATCGCCAACGCCACGATTGCCAGGGCCAACGCAACTCCTTTGATTATCGCCACCCACTCTGAAGAGATAGGAGCAGGGTCGGCCTCGTGCAAGCGTAAGTTCTTCAACTGCCCGAAGAAACTGAGATACCCCAGGCCGCAGGCAAAAGCCCAGGCTGCTGCCAGATACCGCTGACCACTGCGAAGGTCTTGGCCCGTGCGCCAGGCTCCGTAGAGCAGGAAGGCTCCGAGGATGTAGTCGTCAAAGAGATTAGCCGGAGACTGCTGCCAGGTGCTCCAGCGACGGATTGTTTCGGCCAGCGGGACCAGGATGCCACCCACGATGGCAAGCCAGCGACTGAACTTTATTGCCATAGTCTTCCTTCCTGGAGCGCATGGAAAAGAGCCGATCTGCCCACTGCACACCGCCCACCGCTCACCGCCGGACAAACTAAAGCGGAAGCAGCTCAGTCGTCGTATCGCGGCGTTTCTTTTCCTTGAAGCCTTCCACGAAAAGCCTCGAACCTGGCGTCGGGAATTTCTCGGCATACGCGCGGTTAACGGCTGTCTTCAAACGTTCGCTGCGAGTGAAAACAGCACGAACGGGAATTAAGCGGCCATTCACTTCGATCACGCCGCGCGGCTCTTCAAGAAACGTGCGGTGCCAGCTTCGCGGCTTGAGGCTCCACGAACGCACGAACACGCGACCTTCAACTACGACGGCCCAGATGCCGATGATGCGATGCGGCTTTGTGCCGGCGCGAATGCCAAGAATCTTTCCCTCGCGAATAGCGGCCACAATCTCTTTCGGGAACTTCCGCTTTTCTTTCATGCTCTTGCCATTCTGTAACGTTTGGCTTTACCCCGTGAGATGGTTAAGTCGTTATCTCACGGGGTGAACTGCCCACAGCCCACTGCTCACCGCCCACTGCCCACTGTTCCTGTCCCACACGGCCTTGGCAATCTTGGCAATCACCCCCTCGCGCGTCGCTTCATCCGCCGGAGAATGAAGTCAGTACCACCCGCGTGAGCGGGTGGGTCGTAGAGCACGCTGACGTGTCCGCACTCTCTTCGTGTAATCTGCGTAATCTGTGGATAGCTTACTTGCTCCACTTGTCCCATACGGCCTTGGCGATTTCCGCAATCACTCCCTCGCGCGTAGCTTCGTCCGCCGGAGAATCCGCCACAAAAACCGCAATGGCTAAATGCTTTCCATTCAGCAGCGTAATGATCCCAATGTCGTTGGTCGCCGCGGTGACACCGTTCTCAGTCCCTGATGTTCCGGTCTTATGCGCGACGATCGTGCCCGCGGGCAAGAGTCCTTTCAGACGCTTCGCACCCGGTGTCGATTCGGTCATGAGTTTTAGCAGTAGCGCCTGACTGGTTTCGGAAAGCCCGCGCCGCTCATGCAGTGCGCGAAGCAAAGCGACCGCCGCTTCCGGCGAAGCCCAGTTGCGATATTGCAGTGAATGGTCCTGCGCAAAAGCCTTTTCTGTATCGAGGACGATCATGTCAGTGATTTTGAGTTCGGTGAGGAATGCCTGGACCGCTTCCGGTCCACCGGCGAGTTTCATCAGCACATCGCTGGCCGTGCCGTCGCTTTCCAGAAGCATCCATGCAATTAATTCATTGACGGTCAACTCAGTTCCGTTCGGATACTTGTCCCGAATCGGACTGTGCGCCGCGCGGCCAATGAAATCTTCTTTCGTCACCCGCACTTTCTGTTCGAGCTTGATCTTCCCGTCATCAACCTGCTTCATTACCGCCATGCCGATCGGAAGTTTGTAAACGCTCTGCATCGGAAAGTGATCGTGAGGATTAAGCGAGACCGTCTCTCCGGTTTCCAGCACCGCCGCTGCAACCCCCACGCGGCCGTTGGCAGCGGAAGCGATCTGGTCGAGTTGGGTTTGTAACTCCGGGTTTTCTGCGTAGTCTTTATTTGCGGTCTGAGACGGCGTGGGCGTGGTTGTTGGATTGTCCTTCCAACCGTTCGTACCAAATGAGCAAGCGGAGGCGAGATAGACTAGAAGTAAGACGCAGGTTAGAAGTATTCGTTTCATTAAGTACTTTGCCTTGGGATTGAATCCCGCTGCGCTTTGCTCACTGACTTTTGCTCTGCTTGGTTGGATCGTCTCACCTCCCAACATTTCGGAAGTGTTAGGGTACTGATTATGTCCGGCGCATCCGGGTCGCCAGTGCCGATAAACACTTTACTCGGAGTCCATTCACGTAGAACCTGGTTAACGATGCGAGTGGCCTGAGCTCGAATACTTGGTCTGGCCTTTACGGGGACACGTTCATCAATACCTTCACTCGAATAGTCCAGAAACTTACACTGGCAAAGGTGGAGGCTGCCACTTAGAATTTGTTGCTCTCTAAACGAAAGAACGATGGAAAGCGAAGGCCGATCTGGGTTGATGTAAATACCGCAGGCGGATTCCGTTGCCCATGCGGGGTCCGTTAGACGTGAAACGACCGGTGGTTTCAATGTGCGACTAAAGGCTGTTCGGCAGCTCGGACAGTGCTCAACGGGTAGGGGCTGATTTATCAGTGCCAGTTTTACTTTGGGGCCAATCGCAGCAAGCTCTTCGAACACCTCGTCAGTCAGCCGATCAAGATCGCCGTCAAGCAAGTGAAACGATCTCTTGTACTCAATAATTTGATACGTGAAGCCCTTAAGACGCGCGACTCGCCGATTCATGATGTGGTCAATAACGAAATCAGTTAAGTCGACATCCGGAAATGCGCGGATGTACGCGCGCCGGTAAGCGGTGTAGTCGACATGAACCCACACCTGTCTCGGGTAGTGGAGGACTGCCGCTTCAGGCAGTCCCCAGATTGCCAGGCGCTCGTCGGGTTTATCTGGTTCGTGCGCCTCAACGAGTAGTGCTTTACTGGACGAACCCGGTGCGAGGGGCGCGAGAATTCTGCCGACGTATTTCTCAATAGCATTTGTGTCTCGTGCGGCGATTGGTATGTACAAGCACGGCAGTAAACCGGACTGCTGCGGGATACGTACTGCGTGCTGATCTATCGGTCTGCGAGTCATGGTGCGCTGGAGGACGGTGCGAGATCAAGAGTTTCGCATCCCTCTCGAAAACAGTCATGCGTCAGACCAACACCACTCAAAGCTTCACTGGCAAGTGACATGATTTTATCCTCCATTGCAGCCACGACCCCGCCGTCGCGCTCGTGCGTTAGAAACAGCCTGGAGTCTAAGTATGGAGTCGGGAGTCCGGGTCAATGAGTCTCACGACTCGCTCGGGAAATCGTCGACTGATGAGCGCCTTGTATCACGGTTTGCGTAAGGCTTGCAATGAATTTTGCGACCGAAGTCCGCGAAGCGGATGACAGCATAAAGCCTGGGGCGTAAGCCCCAGGGATCGAGTCTACGAATAATATCCGTAGCCCGTGGAACGGGCGACAGCGTTCCGGTACAGAACCCCGAGCGGTAGCGAGGGGATGCGACCACTCATGTTGAGCTTGGCATCCGGTCGCTATCGCTCCCGGTTCTGCACCTTTCTCGCTTCGCGGGCTTGGTTGCGGGAATTGGATCATCGATCCTGGGGCTCACGCCCCAGGCTTTACGCTCGCGCCTGCTTCGCAGGCTCTTCGAGACAAAGAATTGGCCACAGATTAACGCGGATCAGCGCGGATAAGACAAAGGTACAGAACCCCGACGCGTCGGGGTAGCGACCGGATGCTTAGCTCAACTTGCGAAGAACGTCGGAACTTCAAAACGATCACCGGCAACTTGAGTGCTCGCATCCGGTCGCTATCGCTCTCGGTTCTGTACCGGAGCCCTCCCTCACGGTCGGGCTACTGCCCCGTTCGCCCAGGCGACGCAAGTCATCAATTTGCGCTACAACCCGGTCGCTGCCCGTTACCGGTTCTGTACCGGGGTCTGTTTGAACACCTTGCCGTCCTTCATTACGAAAGAGACCTGTTTGAGTGTGAGAATGTTATCGAGTGGGTTCTCGGGAGTCGCAATGATGTCAGCGGCCTGCCCAACCTTAATCGCACCGCGTTGCTTATCTACGCCCAGCAAGCGCGCGGCGTTCGTGGTCATGATTCGCAGCGTATCTCTTGCCGGCACACCCGCTTCGATAAAGCTGTCGATGTAGGAAATTGCGAGCGTGCCCCGGGTCTGGCCTTCGGCCGCAAAGAATGTATCCGTGCCGTAAGCCATCGTGACGCCGATCTTGTACGCGCGTTTTAGACGATCGATAAAGATTTCATGAAACCTCTTGGCGATCGGCGGCGGTAGCCCCAGATACTCGGCGGCTGGTTCGGTGAACTCTGTACCTACGAGCACGACGTTGTTTCGCTTGGCAATCTGCAGTGCTTCGTCTGACATACGAAAACCGTGTTCGATTGAGGCGACGCCGCCTTCGGCGGCATTGCGCGCACCCTGCTCTGTCAGACAATGCGCCGCAACCTTGAGACCGGCGGCGGCGGCTTCGGCGACGATGTACTTGATGTCATCAACTGAATAGATGTACTGCTGATCGTCCACCACGATCTTGATCACCTTCGCGCCGAAATGAATGTTCTCACGAATCGCTTTCTTCATTTCATCTCTGGTGTCGGCAAACAGATATTCTGGCTGGCCCAGTTCCCGTCTTTCGGGTTGCAGGTGATATTGACCGCCGAAGGGCGCGATAATGCGACCTGCGTTAATGATCGTCGGCCCCGGTATTAGCCCTTCCTCAATTGCTTTGCGGAGAGATGTGTCGGCGTAATTTCCGTTATTGCCGACATCACGGATAGTGGTAAAGCCGGATTCAAGCATCGCCCGCGCGTTGACTACTCCTAAAATCACCCGGTAGGTGCCGGGCTGTTGAATGTCGGTGGTGAACAAATCGCGGTTGTCGGGCGAAGTCGTCTGACACATGTGCGTGTGAGCGTCAAAGAGTCCGGGCAGGACGGTGGATTGTGACAAGTCAATTACCCTAGCACCTGCCGGAATTGGCAAGCCTGCGCCCACAGACTTGATCTTGCCACCCTCAACAATAATGATTTGATTTGCTGTGGTAGCGCCCGAATCCGGGTCGACCAGCTTACCGGCTCTAATCGCTGTCACCTGGGCGTGCGCGACGCCGGTATAGAGCACGACTATCAAAGCTATTGTGGCAAAGAACAGTTTGGCAGATTTCATTTCACTTCACCCCTTATGAAGACGCCCAATTTGCGCTCAATGTTATCCCAAGCGAGAAGAATGTCGAGGAAAGAGCTACGTGAAAACGGTTAGAGTTTCAGTCCAGGAAGGGAATTAGCCGCGGATTAATGCGGACGGGACGCGAATCAGACAAGTTACAGAACCCCGAGCGGTAGCGAGGGGATGCTAAGCTCAACCTGCAAAAGCCATGCAGAACTGAAATGACAATCACTCGTGAGTTGAATGCCATGATCCGGTCGCTACCGCTCTCGGTTCTGTACCGGAGCCCTCCCTGACGGTCGGGCTACTGCCGACGATGATTTCCGGAATTTGGAGGTTTCACTTGCCGACCGCTCCCCAACTGCCGTTGCTCGGGTTGATGCGGTAAAGGTCGCCGTCTTCAATCGAGTAGAGCCAGCCTTCTGCGCCAAACAGGAATTGTGTCTTGCCAAATTCCGGCCTGCCGACTTGTTTCCAGGCGCCGGTTGCCGGATTTGTCTCGTACAAAGCGCCACTCTGTTCCACTGTGTAGATAAGTCCGTTCAAGGTGGCGCCGGCAATCGTGTTTTTCCAGTCGCCGGCCTGGCCCATGCGATTCCATGATCCATTCGCCGGACTGACGCGATAGAGAGTGCCATCAGTCTCAATCGTGTAAAGATTCCGGTTGTCGGAAAACAAGAACACGCTATTGGCAAATTCCGCCTGTCCCAACTGGACCCAGCGCCCGCTGGTCAGATCGGTCCGGTACAGAGCACCGTTTCTTTCAATGCTGTAAAGATTATTGTTCAGGGTAACCAGAGCAACCGTATCCTTCCAATCGCCGCCCTGGCCAAAGCGACTCCAGCCGCCGTTCGCTGGATTGACGCGATAAAGCGTGCCGTCAGTCTCAATCGTGTAGAGACTCTGGCTGTCGGCAAACAAGAATGCGGTGTTGGCAAATTCTGCCTTACCCAATTGTACCCATCGACCGCTAGTCAGATCGGTACGGTACAGGGCGCCGCTTTTCTCAATGGTGTAGAGACGGCCACCGAAAGTAGTCAGTGCGATCGTGTTGCTCCATTGACCCGCGCTCATTGCAGGTGTCGAATGACCAGCGCCGGCCCCTGCTTGATGTAGAGAGCCTCCCGCCAGCACCAGAACGAACATACAAAAACAAATCGCCAGACCTCGCTTAACTCGCCGTGTTGTACGTGGGTACATGTTGTGCTCCTTGAGTAAAGTGTCTCTGAACTTGCCAGGCGCGTCTTCGCCTAAGGCGCGCCTTGTATCACGGTTTGCGTGAGCGTGTCGAGGGGAACATTTTCCATCTCTCATTTGGCATTTTTCATTTCTTCATTTGCCTCGTGCCCCGCCCGAGCAATGACAGATGAAAAATCTGAAATGGAAAATGTTCTTTGTCTTTCTCTCTCAAGCCCTCCCCTCAATCCCCTCCCAGTGGGAAGAGACGAATGCACAATTCGCCGCTCGCGGTTTCGGTAACTACGGATGGGCCTGATAGATGAGCACTCGCTTGCGCCCAGTTTTCCCGATGAGAAACCCGGCCAGCGCTCCAGCTCCAGCGCCAAGTACCGTCAGGCCTGCGGTCACCGCCTTGTCGAGCTTGTCAAAGCCATTGTCGCCGGCACTTCCCGCCAAACCGATCCCGGCGCCGGCGCCTGCTCCCACGCCCAGGCCAATCAAGGTTGCCTTCGCCGCCGACTTCTTCGTGATTTGGTAGACGCTGAGCACCTCCTCCCGCTTTACGTCCACGGGTTTGTCTTTGACGGACAACGACAGCCCAGTGTCAGACGCACTGCTCAGCTTCCCCTCAACGGACTTTCCGGTTTTTAGCTTTATGACCAGTTTGCTTCCAGATTCAACGGCAGTGACTCGCGACCAGTCGCTCGTTGCGACCTGGGCGGTCAACGTAACCGACGAGAGCAATAACGATGCTACCAGGGCAATACTCATCGTAAGTCTCTTCCTGTTGATGCGCATAAGGTTCTCCTTCTAAGTAGCTTTCGAAAGACTCTCCGAGGCGCCTGACTTCTCATTGGGAGCGCAAAACTCGGCACTCAATTCACTTCCTGGAGGGTCTCATCTACTAAACGCGACGTTTCCTGTCCACAACCATCATCGAGCAGGAGATGGCGAATGGCGTCAGCGTGTCAAGAAAAAGGACGAGCCGCAGATTAACGCGGATTGGCGTGGATACCGCGGATCAGAAAAGGGTACAGAACCCTGAGTGCAGCGACCGGATGCTAAGCTCAACCCGGGCAGATGCGCAAAACGACAAGATCAATAATCGATAGTTGAGTCCACGATCCGGTCGCTACCTCGATGCATCGGGGTTCTGTACCGTCTTCCCAGGTGACGAAGGCGCCAAAGCCCACTCACCGAGCGCGGCGATCGCTGCCGCTTCACTGATCGATCTCGCTTGTTTCATCACCTTGGCCGGGACCCAGCGCGGGAAGGGGACTTCCTGGTTCACATGGCGACCACTAGCCGTGTGTTCCTGCCTTACCTTTGAGATTCGGTTAGGCGGAAAACGCGCGGCAACTCGAACTAACGCGGGCCACAGCCTTCGATGCACCAGAGTGATCTTTCCTTTGACCAGACGACAAACAAGAACATCTTCAGACTCAGTTACGACCCCAAGTATCGCGAAGATCTGGTGACTCTTTGGATGACCCCACCAACTCCCTTTGATGGGTCCGCCGGCAATTACCTCCGTCAGTCGCGGCGCCGGGCCTTTGGCTGATACCAGGACCACGCCGTGTTCTTCGACAAACGCTAATGCCTCAGCGGCCGTCATGCGATTGCTCCTCTATCCTTTATCGCTGGGTGTCTCGGTCTTTGTGGATAGGCTCGAACATCTGAGTTGTATGTTCGGTTACACTTGAAACAGGCTCACGAGGCGCACCGATCTGATAGGTTAACACCGCTACTGATGAGCGCCATCACCAACCCAAACATCATGCCGAAGCCGCCCAGCGTCACCATCACGACAGCCATTGAGATGGCCCAGGTCGCCCCAACCAATTTGGCAGGCGACCCACCAGATTGATTTGATAGCGGCTTCAAATTAGACCCGCAACGGTTGCAGTAACTCAGCTCTGAGGTCAACTCTGAACCGCAGGACGGACAGTACATGTCTATTTACCTCTTACTGCGTACGATACTTCGAACTCGCGAGTTCACCAACACTTCTGCGCTGAGCCGTCAAGGAGATTGGCCACAGATTAACGCGGATAAGCGCGGATCAGACAAATATGAAATGATGAATGGAAAATGTCCGGAGAGAACTTTGTGAGCAACGTCGGGCACGCCGCAATCCCTCAATGGGGAGGGGGAAGCACACTTGATCGGAAACGCGCGAACCCCAGGGTGACGCGTTGCGCGCGCGACCCTGGGCTTTAAAGTGGAACGCCGTTGGCTTCCCACGCGTTCTGCTCACTGCTTACTCGCCGCGCGTAACGACTGCCCTCTGCGGCGCGTAATTAACCCGGCGCATCTCTCGCATGCGGCCATCTTTCAGGCTTCCTTCAACGATCTCATAACCGAGCAGCGCCAGCACCCGACCGTGGAAGAACAGCGGACGAGAGTTGCCGTACCAGTCAACGCACGAGGCGCGGCATCCATCATCGACGGCTTTGTCCGATTCGGCGCCCAGCTCTCCGAGTTCCTCAAAGTGCCGTGACTCGTTTCGCAGAAAGAGAATCGCCGCCGAACCTTCGAACAGATGACGATAACCTGAGCGACCGGGGACGCTAATCGGCAAACCAAGAACGCCGGAGTTCGGGCCGTCCGCTTTGTAGAAAAAGCCCTGGCTGCGTAGTTCGCCCTGCGAGGCGTCTTTGCGAATGTATTCGTCCGCTACTTCGGGTGAGTCACCCAGCCGCACCGCGGTGAAGTGCAGGTCTTTTCCGTCGGTGCCGACCACGATTGCGTCCGAACCCAGGGCCTCGATCCGATCCACGCCATGCGTGAGCGAAAGTTCGCTGGTTTCGCCATCCGTCCAACGCACCGCATACAAATTCGCCTTGTTCTGCCGCGGCGCTCCCCAGCCATTGCCGGTTCCGTAAAGCAGATAATTGCCGACGAATCGATTCTGAAATGTGTAGCCGGCCGGTTTCGGCAGCGGGTGATAGCTCCACGAAGATGCGCTTTGGCTGCCGTCGTTGAAACTCGAAAGTGGCATACGCAGCATTGCTACGTCACCGGCGGCGACTTCCGCGCCCCACATCCCGTCACCTGCTGAACCAGATCGCACCAGCACGTTGAGATGTTTGTCTTCGCTTTCCAAAAACGAGAACTGATCTACCGGACTTCCCGAGACACCAATGGCGCTCGGGCTCGATCCGTCGAGCGGCATGCGATAGAGCGTCGAACTCTCGCTCATCCGCTGACCGGACCGCGACCAATCAGTCGTCCAGACGTAAACCGATTCCGGCGAGACATAGAACACTCGACCCGCAGGTCCCAGCACCGCAGTGGCTTCACATTTAAAATCGTTCTGCGCCAGGTCGCACACCGTCACTGTGTGCAGCGCCAAGCCGTAAGTCGCATTCAGTTGACGCTCAGGCCGGTACACGCGGGTGGCCGAAACGATCCGTTGAAATTCGGCGGCCGTTGCGCCCTTGTGCCACTTGCGCACGGCAGGGAATTGCGCGAAGGGATCGTTGCTCTCCGGCCACAGATAGAGCGGCGTGTAAAAGATAAGTTTGCTGCCAATCAGGCGGCTCGCGTAGTTGCGTGATGAATAGTAATCGTTCGAGCGCAGATGATAAGTCGATCGATAGCTAAGATTGCCAGCGCGATCGATATTGAAGAGGCCCACTTCCGTTCCGCCGCGTTCGTAGCTGTAGCCGATCACCGCCACGGTGTCGTCAGAGACGAGCATTTCGTCGTACCAGGTGGAACGCGGATCGATGTCCGGGCCGAACGCGTCAACTGCCGAGATCGGTTTCAAGGCGCCGTTGCCAACCGCGACCGTGAACAAGCGCCCGCGACGTAAGACAACCAAGTGATCGCCATGAAGCTTGACGATGCCGCCTTCGTCGACGCCGGCGTGCTGGGTATTGGTGATCGATTCTTCCGCGCCTTTTGCGAGACCGCTGCTGGCCTTGGCGTCCGCGCTCGCGGCTTGACTCGCTGCCGGCGCAGCCGGTTCCGCGTTTAATGTCTCGGCTCGCGCCCTCGCTAATAGGCGCTTTCGCTCTTCGGCTAACTGACGAAAGTAGTTCTTCAGTTCTTCTTCCGAGCCGAACGCGCGCATGGTCTTCCTTGCGGTCCCTTTGAAGGGAGACGCCCCGGTGCCGGGCGCGCTGCTGACCGGTCTGCCGAGGCAGGCCGCGAGTGCTGAAATCACGAACAACGTGGCCAGGGCGGAAAGAACGAAGCTGGTTGCGGAAATGGCGAAAGTTCTCGCGGGTCGGGCAAAATCTCTCATGGGTAACGACGTCTCCTTCGGTTTGCGTTAGTCGAACAACCAGTGGATGAACGCCGCCGCTGAGGGAACTTGCGCACGTAACGCAAACTGTTAGCTTGCGTTCTGGCGGTGGGCCCGCGTCGCCAGCAGGTAGCGGGTCAGCGAAGTTGTGGCACGTGAATCCTGCACGTGATTCACGGGCGGGACGCCCGTGCCACCTTTCCAAAGGCCCACTGCCCGCCGGCAAATAGCTTGCTTTACGGATTGACTCTGGTGATATGATGCGCCACCGACGGAGGATTCGGTGCGATGGATGGATTTGGTTCTGAGAAGCGACAGGCCCGGCATCAGCGGTCGGCCTTGATCAGGCTGAGCAATGGGTTACCGTTGGGCTTACTGTTGGGGTTGCTGTTGACGCTGGCACTCGCCGGGATCTCGTGGGCAGGTTTCCCGGTGGTGCGATCACAGGGGACACAGGGAGCACAGGGGAACGAAGCATCGTACGACAGCGAATACCGAAAGGGGATTGATCTCCTCCGGCAGCGGCGATACGAAGACGCCCTAAAGAGCTTCAAGCGCGCGAACGAAATGCGCAACAAGCAGTCCGCCGAATGCTTCTTCGGAATGGCGCGGGCATTTATGGGATTGGAAGCATATAAGAATGTGTTGGAAAGCTGCGACAAGGTGATCGAATTCTCAGGGAGCGAAACCCGGCTACAGGCGGAGTCTTATAACCTGAAAGGGATCGCACTCCAGACGCAGGCGGCTACCAAGGACCAGAAGAAGCTACAGGAATCTGAGACGAATTTCCGACAGGGACTGGCTCTGGGTACTGACCTTCCGATTCTTCATTACAATCTCGGCTTCACCCTGATGCAGCAGAACCGCGACGCGGAGGGCATTGTCGAACTTAAGAAATATGTGGAGCTAATTCCCGATGGGGTCAAGTCTGAACTAGCGCTGAAGCTGATTCAGAACCCGCGGCGTGCCAGAGAGGCCTACGCGCCCGACTTCTCGTTCACCACCTCAGAAAGCGAGTACATCTCGCTGGATGATCTGCACGGCAAAGTGGTGCTCCTGGATTTCTGGGGCACGTGGTGTCCGCCTTGTGTGGCGTCGGTGCCCGAGTTGCGCGACCTGCGCAAGAGGTATGCGAAAGAGTCGTCCTTCGTGATGATCAGTATCAGCTCCGACGGTGTCGAGGAAAAGTGGCGCGACTTCATCGTTAAGAACCAGATGGTCTGGCCACAGTATCTGGACCGCGACCGGAAGGTCCAGGGCAAGTTCGAAGTACACGTATTCCCGACCTACATCGTTATTGACCACGAAGGCATCGTGCGGTACCGCAACTCCGGAGCCAGCCCGGAGAAAATGAGCAGTCTGGACGATGCCGTCCGCAAACAAATAAAGATCCTTGCGAAGAGTCTGCCGACGGAATAGTTCGCGCCTTGCAGACCGCGAGCGCGAGAGTCATTGCCCCTCGTAGGTCTGAACGAGTTGGCCGTCTATGAATACTCGGCTATTATTTGCCGACCACCAGCACCACAAATGATCCCGGCTTCATGGTTCGCCCGGGGCGTCCGCCCGGCTGAGCCGGCGGTGTCTCCGTGTATTCGGCCGCAGGCAGAAAGATTTTCTTTGTCTTGGTGTCGAAAGCCATTGTCCTCGCACTTGGCTGAGTCTTGACCGCCCCTGCGTCCTCGTAGACATCCGCCGACTTCTCGCGATAGATGCTCAAAGTTCCATCGCTGCACGAAAAGAAGATCAGATGCGCGCCCGGGTCAAAGCCCGCATAGTCAACCCCCACGCCAATTGGATAACTGTTCACGACTTTTCCCGTTGCAGCATCCATTACCACCATCTTCGGCTCGTTGCGACAACCGATAAACAAGCGGTTCGTCTTGGCGTCATAGGCAAGACCGGTTGGGACTTTCGCCACGCCAATGGGAAAGCGCTTCTTTACTTCCAGCGACTTTGGATCGAAAGCGACCACCTCGGCGGTGTCCTCAATGTTGACATAAATAAGGCCATCGGAGCCGATTATCGCCGATTCGCCGTCGCCTTTGGCCGGCACTGTGCCGACGACGACGCCGGTTGCGGCATCGATCGCCGTGATGTCATGCGAGCCATGATTGTTGGTGAACACGCGCTTGGTCTTTGGATCGTAGTAAATGCCGTCTGGCCCTTTGCCGACGTCGATCTTCTTGATGAAGGCCAGCGTTGTCGAGTCAAACATCGAAACCTTGTTCTCGCGGCCATTGCTGGTGAAGCCATGCTTGAAAGCCGAGGCGATCGCAGCCCCATGGACACCCGGCGTGTCCGGGATTGTACCCACGACCTTTCCGCTGTCTGCGTCCAGCACCTCAACCTGGGTCGCGTGCGAAACGTAGAGGCGGCGGGCTGAGCTGTCGATCGTTATGTAATCAAAACCACCAACGCCGCCAATCGGGTAGCGATCTACGACCTTATAGCCAGTTGCGCCTTGAAACAGTAGCGCGAAAGAAAAGATTGCGGCCGAAACGCTCTTCGTGATTAGCATATTTGCTCTCTCCTTTTCTTGTAGCGAACAACTTGAGGGCGACCCTATCCCTGTCCACTCTGGTTGGGGAAGACTCTACGTCTATTTCGCCCTTGGATCCATCTTCACAGTCAATGGCTGGGTGTAGCTTTTCCCATCCACGGTTAACTTCACCGTGTAGGTTCCCGGCAACGCGGTAGCAACACCACGGCCGCCAAAACCGCCTCCTCCGCCTCCGCCTCCTCCTGCACCCGCTGGTCGCGCGGGTGGCGTGGGTCGCAAATCCCAAATCCATCGATGCATTCCGGCCGCGGCTGAGAGCGGTTCCAGCGTACGCACCCAAAATGCAGGGATGCTGAGTGTGTCAGGATTCGTGACCGGGTATTTGTCATCATTGGCATAGCGGCGAATCATCTCGCCTGCCGGATCGAGAATCTCGAGCGTGACCGGTCCCGAGACATTCGCTTTCAAATAGTAATCAATCATGGCGCCGAAAGGAGGATTCTCGGCGAGCGGTTCATCCCGCGGCATGGGCGTGCCGTTGTCGCTGCCCGGAGTCAGGTTGATAGCATCAGCCGGGCGAAACAGAAATGCCGCCGAGTTTGCGACCTCAGGATTGATCTGACGGAGGGCGGTGATATCGTCCAGGACCCAGAAGCCGCGTCCATGAGTAGCCACGATTAAGTCTTCGCCGTGAACAGCGAGATCGCGCATCGATGCGGCCGGCAGGTTCAGTTGCAGCGACTGCCAATGATCGCCGTCGTCGAAGGAAACAAATACGGCCCGCTCCGTACCCACATAGAGCAATCCCCGGCGCTCCGGATCTTCTTTCACTGTCTGTACGTAAATTCCGGCCGGTAATCCGTTCGTTATCTCGGTCCAGGTTTTTCCGGCGTCGCGAGTGCGATAGATGTGCGGCTCGTAATCTTCCAGTTGATGCCGCTCGACCGCCGCGTAGGCTTCCTTAGCGTCAAAATGCGAGGCGTAGATCATCACGACCTTGCTCCACGAAGTCACAGCCTGTGGCGTGACGTTCTGCCAGGTCCTGCCGTCGTCATTCGTCAGCTGGATCAAACCATCGTCGGTGCCAACCCAGATTAGCGCCGCGCGCAAAGGCGAAGGCGCAATCGTGTAAATGACGCCGCGCCGTTTCCCGGTTGGCGCGTCGGCGATGGCTGCCTCGTTCAGGTTTGGCGGCGCGCCAGGATCTTCGCGGGTCAAGTCCTGACTGATCTGTGTCCAACTCTCGCCGCCGTTTGTCGTCTTGTACAGAAACTGGTTCGCGAAGTAGAGCGCGTGCGGATCGGCTGTTGAGAACACGAGCGGCTGGGTCCAGGCATGACGGAATTGGCCGGGTGTCCCGCCGCGCTCAGGCGAAACGTTCCTGGTTTCGCCCGTCAGCACGTTGCAACGGGAAACCGTGCCGCCGAAGAGAATTTCCGGATGCAGAGGATCGGGCGCCGTGTAACCCGCTTCACCGCCGGAGCACAATCCCTCCCAATCGCGATTGGAAATTTCTGAATGCCGGCTGCGCGAAGGCGAGCCGACGGCGCCACTATCTTGTTGCGCGCCGGTGACCCAGTAAGGGAAGCGATAGTCCGGAGCAACGTGATAGATCTGCGCCGTTGGTTGGTTGTACCAGGAACTCCAGGTCGCGGCGCCATCGACGGTGACGATCCCGCCCTGATCGCTGCCGACGATCATTCGTTTCGGGTCGTCAGGGTTAATCCAAAGCTGATGATAATCGTCGCCGCCGGGCGCGCCTTTGATCGCCGTCCAGGTCTTGGCGGCGTCCGTCGATCGATAGACCGACGTGTTCATGACGTAAACGATGTCCGCGTTTTTCGGATCGACGGTAACTTTTTCGAAATACCAGCCACGGTCCCACAGCCGTTTGTCGGCGGAGATTCTGGCCCATGTAGTCCCCGCATCATCCGATCGAAACGCGCCGCCTTCTTTCGCATCGACCGCTGCATAGATGCGATTGCGATTCGTGGGCGCGACGGCGATCCCGATGTGGCCGCGACCCTCAGCGGGAATTCCTTCGGAAATTTCTTTCCACGTTGTGCCGCCATCAGTCGATTTGAAAATTCCGGCGCCCGGCCCATTCGCCGGCGCGTAGATAAACCACGGTGGCCGGCGCACATTCCACAAAGTCGCGTAAACGGTTTGTGAGTTGGTGGGGTCGAAGGCGAGATCGATCGCGCCTACGTCATCATTCTTGAACAGGACTTTCTGCCAGGTCGCTCCGCCATCGCGCGAGCGATAGACGCCGCGATCCGGATTTGGCCCGTAGGCATGCCCCATCGCGGCCACAAAGACAACATTCGGATTCTTCGGGTCGATAATGATGCGGCCAATCTGTCTCGTGTTCTCCAGCCCCGTGTGCTTCCAGGTTTTACCGGCGTCCGCGGATTTGTACATGCCGTTGCCGAAGGCAATTGAATCGCGCATGTCCGGCTCACCCGTGCCGACATAGACGACGTTCGGGCTGGATGGCGCAACACCAATCGCTCCAATTGAGGCAACGTTGTTTGAATCGAACACGGGAGTCCACGTCCGCCCCGAGTTCAAAGACTTCCACAGGCCGCCGCCCACTGACCCAAAATAGAAAGTGTCAGGTTGTCCGACGACCCCGCTGACGGCGTTAACACGCCCACCGCGGAACGGGCCGATCATTCTCCAGCGCAAGCCGGAGTAAAGTGCGGAGTCGTACTGCTGGGCATTTGCCACTTGCGCTGCCGGCGCGAGCATTAGCAGCGTGCCGGCGAGCACGATGGCGGTTGCTGCCCACACACGCAAATCTGTTGGTCGAGTATCAGACATAGATGAAGGCTCCCTAGTTTGAACCACTAGCGTTCAGAGAACCGATTTCAGTCGCGCTTTTGTTGACAGAGAAAGAACCCAACTAAAGTTGGTACTCTCAACCCAGTGAAATCGGACACTACTTTCGTCGCTTCTAATTGACGTAGTTAATGCCGGCATTATAAGCTGACGCACGTCGACTGAGCCAATAAAAACTCCGTGCACGCCCTCCCGAAGTTTCTGGCCTCGCTCATTTGTCTCCAGGTTCCCACAAACTCGAGCGGAATTTTGGCCGGCCGTAGGTGAAATACGTCGTCCGTTAAGAAGGAGGAGCTCGAGATGAACGAAACTAATCAACCACTACCGAGGGCCCGCAAAAGCCAACTTATCATGAAGGAAGTGGCAGGCGAGATGCTTGTCTATGACCGGGACAGCGACGAAGCTCACTGTCTGAATCCGACAGCCGCATTCATATGGACCCATTGCGATGGTCGAACTTCGGTAACGAAGATGACTCAACTGCTGGAAGATGAGATGAGAACTCCGTGTGCCGACGAAGTCGTTTGGTTTGCTCTGGAGCAGCTAAGAAAATCAAATCTTTTGGAAAAGTCGTACGCAAGGCCGCCCCAGATCGAGCACCTGTCGCGGCGCGCCCTCGTAATGCGCCTGGGGGTTGCGGCGGCGGTGACGGTGCCTTTCATCAGATCGATAACAGCACCGACCGCAGCCCAGGCCGCTACTTGCGGAGCCAATGGCGCCCCTTGCATCAACAACGCCCAATGTTGCAGTAACAACTGTGTGGATAATGGCAGGGGTGGCTTTCAGTGTGCGTGAGGATTCGGCCCGTTATGGTTCGCCTCTGGCGCTGAACTTCAAATCGGCTTCAATCTCTTCATCATCGAGCCACTGTTGGGTCAATTGCACCAACGATTTCTCGTGAAAGGCAAACCACTGCTCTCGCACCATCGGGTAGGCGAACCGGTGCATCCCGTTGTCAGGCTGCCTTCTTGCCGAAGCCAACCGCGCGACCGTTGCCCTGAGCTTCCGATTCAGGCCTTTGCCCGCAGACTCGCCTCCTGCTCACTTCAGGGCTTGGCGTAGACTGCCCCACCCTGGAAATCAATCCCCACGAAAGGCTCTTGCCCGATGATCCAGGCATCATGTCCAGGAGGGATTGTCCCAACGTCTCCAGGTCCGAACTCGACTTCGGTGCCGTCACCCATTCGGACACCCATTCGCCCTGAGACCACGTGCATCAGGTGGGCGACCTCGCAGCTGTCGGTTTTCACAACTGGCTTGACACATTCGGACCACCGCCAGCCCGGTTCGAAGCGCACGCGCATCGCCGTCACGTCGCCGAGCTTGACGACGTCGATCTTGCCTTTGTTGACCGTCCGCGTTTCCTCGGGGGTGTCGAAGGTCTTGCATTCCATCTTAGCCATCACTCTTCTCCTCCTTCATTGGTTGTCGGTGCCGTGCGAGTCTACCCCACGCCTCGCGAGCGGCCTAACGTCAGTTGACCCGGCGCGGTGATTAGCAACGATACAGAACCGGGTGCGGTCCGGGGTCCCCGCGCGGGCAGCCCGCTTGGGGTGGTGGTAGCGACCGGGTCAAACGTGCACAGCCATGTACGCGCCATTGAGGTTCTCGGTCATCCATCTCAGCCTCTTCTCTACTTCGTCCTCACGAACTGTTGTCATATGCAATTTCCTCTCAGGCGAGCATCTAATCCTGCGGTAGCGGACGAGTTAGCGTAAGCACATCGGTGATGCCGCGCTTCCTCATGACATTCACGCTCTGGCAGTCAGTGAGGCTGTAGGCTTTGTCCGCGACGCGATTCGCAAGCTCGTCAGACCATCCAGGAACGTTCTCTCGTCACAGCGTGACGCGCAGCTTGTAGTTGGCTCGAAAGTTTGAGGCGTTGATTACAAGTGGCTTGATTACAGGTGCTATGCCGCCGGCACTGACTCGGCTACGGGAACGCCGATTTCATAAAGAAAATCCGGGGACATGTCGGCGCCATTCTTCCAGACAATCGTATCCAAATCAGAGTTGAGATGAACGCTTTTGAAGTTGCTTCCGGTCCTTCAGCGGCTCGAACACTTCTCCGTCGAGGTGCGGCGCTAAATCAACCTGTCGTAAGCTGTCGTCCTCAAAAGTCAGCAGTAGCTTGTATTCAGACAAATACTTCACGTCCTTTACGAAATGCATCATTACCTC
>JBGQGG010000038.1:0-44165 GCA_041497335.1 Pyrinomonadaceae bacterium
CTCGGAGGCGCTCAGCGAGAAACCGAAGTAACTCTTCTTTCTGCTCGGATGGCAAGGAATCTGCCGCAGCCTTAATTTCGGCTAGAGTACTCATGTCTATGAAAATATCACAACCCGCAGAGATCAGGAACAAGAAATCAGAGGTCAGAGATAGGTCAGCCAATCAGAAAGCCGCGGGGGTTATTGATCATGCTGCCGAGCATCTTGCCGACTGCGCTGCTTAGCGAAGTAAGCTCAGCGTGTTGCTCCGCTGTGATGCAACTACAGTCCCTGCCGAAATCAACTCATGAGTTCGGATCCTTCAAAATGGTCTCGGCGGCTATCCGGTAGCAATCAATCTTTGACAACGGCTCCCAATCGAAGCGAGCAGGATTCTGAATGACAGTTACCCGAGGCTGGGACGCGCAGTTGAACACGACGTACAGCCAGTAGTCTTCGCCCAGGCGTTGGGCCGTCTTGTATTCGTTGGCCGTAAGCGCGATCTCACCAACCACAGCCCGCCCCTTTACCTCGATGAACCGAGTCTCAATTGACCCTCGCGAAATGTCGGAGAGCGGCCGGCGCGAGATCAGATCAAACCCACGAGTGTCGCTTTCGACACTCTCGACCTTGCGGCCTCGCGCTTCTTCAAAAGCAATAGCCGCATGAACCGCGATTCGTTCGATAGCGGCAAATCTCAGATCAGCCTGAGCTTCTTGCTCGCCAGAGGGCCGAGCCACGGTGTAGCCGACGGCCTTGTACGCCTTCAAGCGCTTTTCGTACATACGATTCAACACTGGTACCAAAGCATCGACGTAGTCGTACACTCGAACTACGTGTTTCTTCTCATGCAGTCGATGGAGCCGCCCCACGTACTGCTGCAGAGTTCCACGCCAGGAAATGGGCATGGCTAGGAAAAGCGTGTCCAGCCGGGCATCGTCGAAGCCTTCTCCAATGTAACGTCCGGTCGCGATGATGACTCGTGGCTGGCCTTCCGGAACTGAACTAATCTCCGAAGCAAGCGCGTCACGTTGTTTCTTGCCCATTCCGCCCTTCATCACAAAAACGTTCGGCACCCGCCGCACGAGTTTCTCAAGCAAGAGCCGCAAGTGGTCTGTACGCTCAGTGAGCAGGAGCGGAAACCGCCCGTCCTCGATTGCGCCCACAACATCGGCGACGACAAGGTCCGTCCGCCGTTCGTCGTTAACGAGAGCGGTGAAAATGTCTTGTATGCCGATGCCATTCCATTCAGGAGGTACTGTGAACTCGGTTATCTTGGGGATGACCTCGTATTGAAAAGCTGAAGCTGCGGCCTGTTTTTTGCTGCTTACATTAAAGCGAATAGGACCGCATTGCATAAGGATGATTGGATGGTGGCCGTCTTTACGAACTGGCGTCGCCGTCAGTCCGACGACGTACTTCGCCTTGACCTTCTTCAGCACTCGCTCGAACGAAAAGGCGGAAACGTGGTGGCATTCATCCACGATTACCTGACCGTATTCGGCAACGATGTCCTTCACCTGGCCCTTGCGAATCAGGCTCTGTATGACTGCTACATCGAGGCGCCCAGTTTTTGTGGTCTTTCCGCCTCCAATCTGGCCGATTTCCTTGGTGCTGAGCCCGAGGAACGATGCCAATCGCTCCCGCCATTGATCCATTAAGTGACGCCGATGAACCAACACCAGCGTGTTCACCTTGCGCATCGCAATCAGTTGCGCAGCAACGGCGGTCTTGCCAAATGCAGTCGGAGCGCAGAGGATTCCGTCATCGTAAGCAGCTAGAGCCTTTGCCGCCTCTGTCTGACGCGCACGACGATCGCCGTGGAAATCGACCTCGATGGGAACTCCGCCGAAGCGGTGGTCGGTAACGTAGACTGCGATGCGATGGCTTTGGAACAGATCGAGCAGCTCTTGCAGTAAGCCGCGAGGTAGAGCGATGTAAAGAGGCAGATCATCTGCGCAGGCTATGACGCGGGGTTTGCCAAAAGTCGAAAGCCTCATCGCTTGCGCCCTGTAAAACTCCGGATTCTGAAACGCGGCCAGGCGAATCAAGCGATCCAGAAACGCATCAGGTAAGTCTTTCTTTTCGATGTAAATCAGGTTTCCAAGATTGATTGATACCCTTCGAGGCAGCGGTTCCGTTATGACCTCCATAGCAAGCCGTCCAGAAGGTGGAAGGATCCACGGATCACTCGCTTCATCGTAATCGGATGCGCTGTGTTTAATGTTAATGACGTCGCCGGCTGGATACACCTTGCCAAGAAGTGCTTGAGCTTCGTCCGGAGTCAATCGTTTAATCGAGGAAAGGAATGCCCACTGGTCGTTGTACGGCCTGAGTTGATCGTCCACAAAGACGCTGTTGCCTTTTTCGCGAGGGCCGTGCTGTAAGGGCAAGGCTATGAGATTTCCAAATCCGCCCTTGGGCATTGTGTCCTGACTTGGAAACAAGCGGTCATAGGAATCGAGGCCCATCGCGTAACGCCGCTCCATCGTTCGCGTCAGGACGGCGCTCGCGAGCTTTCGGGCCAGTGCCGCCTGTACCGGACTTGCGAAGAACATCCAAACATGTCCGCCATTACCCGATCTTGAACGCTCAAGCGACGCAGGCACACCAGTCTCCTGACACATCTTCAGGAAGGCGCAAGCATCTGTTTCCCAGCTTTTCTTGTCGAAGTCTACTGCTACGAACCAACAGGTATCATTTTGTAGTAGAGGATAGACTCCGATGGTTTGCTTTCCGAGCAGATGATCCCTGATAGCTTCCTCGCTCAGAGGAAAGAGTTTGCTGTGGCGAAATGATTTCTTCTGGCCGCGACCAGCGGAGGGTGCTTGGTCCCATTCGCGAATACCCGCCGGCGAATAACCAGTTCGACCGCCTCTTCCCTCCCACCTGAGCGCATACACATCGTCTCTTCCACGAAACAAACTCCTGAACAGGGAGACTTTTAGTTCAGGCGGAGAGTCAGCCGTTACGGTTGCCGACGTTCTTACATTGGTGTTGTGTGCCGAAGCCTGCTCAGCGCGTGAAGTCCGGGTAACTGGTGCTTGACCATCACGACGCTTGAGCCGGGCGTTTTCTTCGCGCAAACGCTCGCATTCCGCTACCGCCTTTTCGAGCTCAACCTTCAGAATCTCATCGTTGCCCATTAATCAACCCCGAAAAAAGAGACCGCAAAAAAACGGTTGTCGGCTCTCTACATTATTGTCGCTACGTTTATGTTCGGATCAGACGCGTCCGTTAGGTACAATCAAACCATTATGGTGACCTTGGAAGAAACCATCAGCATGCCGCTTGTTATCACCGAGCATGGGACTATTCGCATCAAGGGCTCGCGAGTTAGTCTGGACTCCATTGTTCATCATTTCAAACTGGGAGCGACAGCCGAGCAAATTGTCCAGAGCTTTCCTTCTCTCAGTCTCGGCGACGTTTACTCAAGTATTGCTTACTACCTCACACATCGCCAAGAAATTGAAGAGTATCTGCAGCAGCAGGAAACAGCAGCCGATGCTCTTCAAGAGCAACTGGAGTCTAATCCTGACTACCAAGCCGAGATCGCCGAACTACGCGCTCGTATGTTGGGCCGGTGGACTGCGGCTCAAGAGAACGGCGATGCACCGCCAATAGGGTAGACTGCTCGACCATGCTTCGGTTGCTCATTGATCAAGATCCGTTACGGTCAAAGTGTACCCGGAGTGTGTTACCCTATTTTGCGCAACGCAAATAGTTCATCCCGCTAAATCTTACTAAAGATCCAGACCATGAACGACGACGCTTCTCTCATTGCCAATTGGACACCGGAGCAGGTTGCTATCACCCAGCGTTGGGTGGAAACCTGGAAGCTTGCCGGCCCGGAGCTGGAGCGTATCCGGCGGAAGGAAATTCGAGAACTTGACACCCAGCGAACGATCGCGTTGCTCTGCGGTACCGCTGATTATACGCGTCCGCCTCGGGCGCCCAAGCCGTTTTCGGGTCTTGATTAATGAGTGAGTCTCCCAATGTGCCGACCACCAGTTTCTCTACCACATGGCGGAGTTGACGAACATTGCCGGGCCAGGAGTAGTCAACGAGGGCATCAACGGCGTCATCTTCAACTTTCCGCGGCATCGGCGATTTGATCTTTTGTTCAGCCTGCTGTTGGAAATATTGCATGAGCAATGGAATGTCGGATTTACGATCGCGCAGAGGCGGTGTGTTTATGGCCAGCACCGCAATTCGATAAAAGAGATCCTCCCGGAATCGACCGGCGGAAACTTCCCTTGCGAGGTTACGATTAGTGGCCGCAATCACGCGTACGTCAATTTGAATCTCTGAATGGGCACCCACTGGCCGCACCGCACCCTCCTGCAAGACACGTAGTAGTTTTACTTGCGAAGCGGTGGACATCTCGGCGATCTCGTCGAGAAAAATGGTGCCGTTGTGCGCGGCCGCAAATAGTCCCTTGCGTCTTTGGTGTGCGCCGGTGAAGGCTCCGCGTTCATACCCAAAGAGTTCGGCCTCCATCAAAGTTTCGGTAATGGCGCCGCAGTTAACGGAAATGAATGGCATGCCGGCGCGGGCGCTTTGTCGATGTAGCGCGCGAGCCACTAATTCCTTGCCGGTTCCCTCGCGCGAGAGGTCGAACCAGTAGATCCGCCAGTGGTGGAATTAGTCAACTGTTTCGACGCACCACCATCAGCCGGCCGGCTCCAGATGTTCGAACGCCTCCCCGCGTGTCGATATACGGCCACGCGCACGTAACCTCAAGAGAACAACGAGGCTGAGACTCTTGATTTCGTTTTCTCTTTCGATTGGTCGCTCGAGTTTTTCGGTAAGAACGTAACTATTCTTCCTTGTAGGCTGCTTCAGCACCCAACGAAGCACGGGTTTCATTCAAAGCGCGCTTCAAGCAATTGAAGGTCTCGGCGCACTCGTTAGGGTCATAGCCTTCGAGTTCATCGAAAAGCTTCTCCACTGCCGCCGATTCAAGCGGCCTGACTTTCAAGCCGGTCTTCCCCGACAGTTCGGCAAGTTTAGGAATCATCGTTTCTTTCGGACACTCGACTATCTGTTAGTTTGTCCAGAGCCGCTAGCTTTTGATTGACATATTAGATAACTGACACCGTCATTTAGTTGTTAAGAGATGGTGATTCTAGTTTCGTATCGCGCGCGATAGACTTCGCCCATCCCGCCTTCGCGAGCTTCGAGGTCACATCGTTAGATATGGTTTTGTTTGTCGGGAGTCATTGATATCACTGCGGCAGTCCGGCGCGGCGCAACAGTTCAGCGAAGCGCGGGTCACCGCGAAGGCTATCCCATGCTGGACCGACTTTGAGATTCATGTAAGTGTTCTGTCCATGGATAACAGCCTCTTCCAGCCGTTCGAACGCCTTCTCCTTATCTCCCAGCGCGATGTAGACAAGCGCAATATCGGAAGACGAGACATAGTCTGTCTTCTCGCGCGCGAGTAACTCATTAAGCATCTTTTGTGCTTCGAGCTTATGGCCCGATTTCGCATGGATGCAAGCGATAGCCGCTACGTAATGTGGCAAGCGTCCGTTAAGGGCGATGGCCTTATTCATCTCCTGGAGGGCTTCCTCGTACCTCCCCTTCATTGAGTAAACCACCGCGAGGTCTTCGTGCACCGGAGGAAAGTTTGGGTCAATCTCAAGAGTCTTTTTGAATTGCTCTAACGCCTGGTCATACTCGCGCGCCCATAAGAAGACGTCTCCAACTGTCCTGTTGATGATCAGTGAGAGCGGATCGAGTTGCTGCGCCCGAAGGATCTCCCTTTTGGCTTCATCGAATCTTCCCAGATTACCCAGAAGAAGTGCATACCAATGGTGTGCTGACGGATAGTTCGGATTTAATTCGATTGCACGCAGGAACTCTTTCTCTGCTCCGGCAGAGTCCGAATTGAAGCTCATGCAGATATTAGCGAACGACGCGTGAGCTTCGGCCAGGTTGGGATCGAGCTCGATTGCGCGGGCGGCCGCCGCCCTCGCTTTCGGCGCCGCCTCGCTGACCGGCGTCGCGCTATAACCAGGTGACGTTGTATAGGCATCAGCCAAGCCAGCATAAGCGAGCGCATAGGAAGGATCTTTCTCTATCGCCTGCTGGAACTCCTCTATCGCTTTCTTCATCCCCTCGGCAGTTCGCTTGTTCCAGTAAAATCGCCCTCGCAAGTAGAACTGGTAGGCCTCCGCGTTCGTTGTGTCGCGCTTCGTTAGCCGCTGCTGCTCTGCGCCGGACAATTTCAGCCGTAGCTTGTCGGTTACTTCGCGCGCAATTGTCTGCTTGACCGAAAGCACGTCCGAAAGTTTGCGCTCGTATTCTGTGCCCCAAAGCTGCGCGCCCGTGGTGGCATCAACTAAATCCACTTGAATGTTGAGCGTGTCACCTAACTGTCGCACGCGGCCCATCAACACGGTCTGCACATTTAGCTCACGCCCGACTTGTTGCGGATCAACATCTTTACCTTTGTAACGAAAGGCAGTGCTGCGGGCGATGACTCGCAATTCCTGCAACTCGGTCAGACTATTGATCAGCGCCTCAGAAATTCCGTCCGAAAGATATTCAGTGTTCGGATCATTACTCGCATTGACTAACGGTAACACGGCGATCGAATTTTTGCTTGAGGTGTTCTTGCCGCGCGAGAGGTAGAAGTAGGCAGAAAGTGCAACAGCGATGAGGATAATTGCGCCAACCGAGAACACCCAAATTCTGCGCATTTTGGGTTTGCGAAGTTCGTGCGTTGCGCCAGTCGTCTGTTGACCATCAAGCACAGTAGTCGGACTGGTTGGCCGACTCACACCTGCATCCGTGGCGTGCTGAGGCAAGACGCTCGTTTCTACTTCACTCGCTACCGGCGTAGAACTGAATCTGACAGTACCAGTGTCAGCGCTGGCGGAATCTGATTCACTGACCAAAGCCGTGCCATCGGCGCGACAGAAGGTGAGCATGTCGTCGTTCTCGACTCTTTTACATGCAGGGCAGCGTTTCATGCTAAAGGTTCAACGTAGTCACTGCGACACTCCGACGCGCCGCACCAGAGCGATAAAGCGCGGGTCAGATCGAAGGTTGTCGAAAAAGGGGTCAATTTTAAGAAAGGCCATTTTTGTAGCCCGCTCTTGATAGCCTTTTTCGAGCCAGTTCAACGCTTGATCCTTCTCACCGAGTCCCGCATAAACCATCGCCACGCTGTATGCGGAAACGTAACGGTGCCCGGCAATCTCAGCCAGTTGACTGAGCGTTTTTAACGCCTCATCTCGCCGCCCTGACGCAGCATAGGCGTGGCCGAGCATTGCGAGGACGAGCGGATCATCACTCAATTGCCCTGCCTTTTGATATTCGGCGAGAGCTTCCGGGAAAGAACCTTTCAGGTCGTAAGCCTGACCCAGCAGCCGGTGAGCGTAATAGAAGCTCTGATCCATCTCGATCGTCTTGCGCAACTGTTCGATGGCTTGGTCGTATCGGCGCGCATAGATGTAGTCATATCCTAAGTCGGCATTGATAATCAGCGAGAGCGGATCCAACTCCTGTGCTCGCTTTCCCTCGGCGATGGCCTCATCAAATCGCCCGGTGACTAAGTTGTTGCAGCCATACCAGTGGTGGGCCGTCGGGTAATTCGGGTTCAAGACAATGGCTCGTTGGATTTCCCGGTCGGAGTCCGGCAAGTTCCACTCTTCGATAAGAACTTGAGCTAACGAGGTGTGCGCTTCCGCCAGTGTGTCATCCAACTCAACCGCGCGTCTCGCCGCTACTTCCGCTCTTGGGAATGACTCACGCGGTGAAGCACCACCATAACCTGGGAGCAAGCTGTAGGCATCACCCAGTCCGGCGTAAGCCAGCGCGTAGCTCGGGTCTTTCCCAATCGCCTGATTGAAATACTCGATTGATTTCTTCAGCGCTTCGCCCGTGCGTTGGTTCCAGTAGAAACGGCCTTTCAGATACAGTTGATATGCTTCGGGATTGTCCGTGTAGCGCTTCGTCAACTTCTGCTCATCCGCGCCTGACAGTTTTACTTTGAGTTTGTCGGCAACGTCGCGCGCGATGTCGTTTTGCAGCGCCACGAGGTTCGTCATCGTTTTGTTGTAGGTTTGCTTCCACAAGACATTCTCGGTCGCTGCGTCAACCAACTCGACGTACAAAACCAAATCCTGCCCGCGCTGGACGACGCGGCCATTCAAAATCGCCTGCACGTTTAACTCTTTGCCGATGGTTTGGGCGTTTGTGTCTTTGCCTTTGTAGCGAAACACGCTTGACCGCGCTTTGACATTTAATTTCGGAATCTGCGACAAACTGCTGATCAGCGATTCGGTCATTCCGTCCGAGAGATATTCAACGTCTGCATTCCCGCTTTCGTTGACAAACGGCAGCACGGCAATTGATTGAATGGCGGCGTTGTCTTTTCGTGATAGGTAGAAATAGGCAGAAGCAGCCATCGCGAGGATTAGTGCTGTTGCGCCCACAAACACGATAGCTCTGTCTCGCCTCGGCTTGCCTGGTTCGCGGGTCCTGCTAATCGTCTGCTGACGATCCAGTACGGTAGTCGAGCCAGTGGCGCGGCTTATGTCGGCATTCGTGGTGGGATGAGGCAGGACACTCGTTTCTATTTCACTCGCGCCTGATGACGAGCCGAACCTGACTGTGCCAGCATCAGCGTTGACAGGGCCCGATTCACTAACCAGAGCCATCCCGTCCGCACGACAGAACTTAAGCTCGTCGTCCGGCTCAATTCTTTTACATGCGGGGCATCGTTTCATCGTGTAACGCAAGCTGTCAGCTTGCGACTTCGTAGTCGACACGCAAACTAACAGTTTGCGCTACTGCGGCAGTCCGACGCGACGCATAAGATCAGTGAACCGCGGGTCCGAACGGAGACTGTCAACCAGTGGGTCAACTTTAATTCTTCCCAAATCATTACCACGGTCCTGGTTACTCTTTTCGAGCCATCGAAACGCTTCATCCTTCTCGCCAAGCTGCGCGTAGATAATGGCAAAGCCGTATGCCGGTACGTAGCGCTGCTTTGAGATCTCTCTTAGTTGATCCACTATCTTCAAGGCCTCATCCCTCTTTCCCGAAGCGGCGTAGGCGTGCCCGATGAGCGCCAGCACCCAGGGGTCACTATCCAAAGCGCGTGCCTTCTGATATTCGGCGATAGCTTCCTGATGAGAGCCTTTCAATTCATAAGCTACGCCTAAACGCCAGTGCGCATAGTAAAAGCTTTGATCCATGTCGATGGTCTTGCGCAATTGCTCGATGGCTTTGTCGTACTGGCGCGCGAAAGTGTAAACCTCTCCTAAGTCAGCGTTGATTATCAACGAAAGCGGATCCAGGTCCAGCGCCCGCTTTAATTCAGCGATGCCTTCATCAAATCGCCCGAGGTCTCCCAAATTCTCGCCGTACCAATGGTGGGCCGTCGCATAATTCGGACTCAACTCAATGGCGCGCTGCAATTCTTTACAGGATTCTGCGAAGTTCCGATCATAGCTCCACCGCGTAAGACTCAGTGAGGCGTGCGCTTCCGCGAGAGTGTCATCGATCTCCAGCGCCTTCATGGCTGCCGCCTTTGCTTTCGGCAAGAATTCCTGTGGGGAACCCGCAGAATAGACGGGCATCAAAGCATAAGCGTCTGCCAGTCCTGTGTACGCCTGGGCGTAGTTCGGATCTTTCTCAATCGCCTGATTGAAATAGTCGATTGATTTTTTGAGCGCCTCGCCCGCGCGCTTGTTCCAGTAGAAGCGTCCCTTCAAGTAGAGCTGATAGGCTTCCGGGCTCGCGGTGTAGTGCTTCGTCAACTTCTGTTCGTCTGCGCCCGACAATTTCACCCGCAGTTTGTTGGATACGTCGCGGGCAATTTCGCCCTGCAACGAGACCAGGTCTGCCATCGTGCGATTGTACTGCTCGCCCCAAATCTGATTACCGGTTCGCGCGTCGACCAACTCCAGGCTCAGCATCAACTGATCGCCGCGCTGAATGAAGCGTCCATTCAATACTCCTTGCACAGACAATTCCGATCCGACCTGTTGCGGCGTCACGTCTTTGCCTTTGTAATGGAACACTGTGCTACGGGCTTTGACTGAGAGATTCGGAAGCTGCGACAAGCTGTTGATAAGCGATTCGGTGATGCCGTCTGATAAGTATTCGACATCGCTGTTGCCGCTCTGGTTCGCGAAGGGAAGAACTGCCACTGACTGAATCGAAGCGGGGGTTTTCTTTGAAAGATAAGAATCAACAACAATCGCGCTTGTCGCCGCAACGACGGCTGTAACGATTACGGCAATCGCGATCGCGGTTCTTCGTCGCTTCGGTTTAGCTAGCGCACCAGTCGTAACGATTGGCGGCGCGGCCAGCATGGTCGTCGGGGCGGCGCCGCGGCTAATCGCAGCATCAGTTGTGTGCGGAAGAATGCTCGTGTCGATTTCACTCGCCTTTGTCGCAGCGCCCAACTTCATCGTACCTACATCAGCACCGACAGATTCGGAGTCGCTGACGAGAGGTGTCCCGTCGGTGCGACAGAAGACCAGCGTATCTTCGTTCTCAACTCTTTTACATGCAGGGCATCGTTTCATGGTTGTAGGGCAGGCTTGCGATTGTCTGCACCCTATTCAAACTAACGTTCGCCTTACTGCGGCAGATTCAGGCGTCTAAGCATTTCTTTGAATCGCGGGTCGTCACGCAAGGGCGCGAATAACGGATCGACTTTCAAGCGAAAAAGATCCCAATCCCGATCTTCAAAAGCCTTTTCAAACTCAACAAAGGCTTTGTCTTTGTCACCGAGTGCCCCGTAGATAGTCCCGAGGCGGCTATGCGGGATGTATTGAGTTTTAGCAAGCTCCCTGAACCTGTTTATGGCTCCTTCCGCTTTGTCTCGCCGTCCCGCCTTTGCATAAGCGAATCCAAGATTCCAAAGCACTCTTTGGTTGGTAGGCTCGTCTTGAAGATTCTTCTCGGAGAGTTCGATCGCTTCAGCGTACATTCCTTTGGAAATGTAGACGTTGCCCAGGTTCCAGCGGACCAGTGGGTGACTCGGCTCGAGGTCGTAAACTTTCTTTGCTTGCTCCAGAGCCCTGTCATTCTGTCCCGCCACCATATACGCCCACGAAAGCGTTGTTCCCATATTGATATCAAGTGGCTCTCCGTCCAACCCACGTTTGATTTCGGCGATGGCCTCATCGAACTGACCTCGCGGAGCAAGATAGAGCTGTCCGTAGCGAAAGTGAGCGGCAGAACTGTCAGGGTCTAGTTCGATCGCGCGCTTGAACTCGCGCTCAGCTTCGGCCAGGTTCCAATCGTAAACGACTAGTGAATTCGCCAGCGCCGTGTGAGCTTCCGCCAACGTCGGATCGATTTGTAGCGCTTGCTGAGCTGCGGCTTTTGCTTTTGGAATCGCCTCCTTTGGCGAGCCGTAAGGATAAGATGGCACCTGGTTATAAGCCTCGGCGATCCTTGCATAAGCCAAGGCAAAATTTGGATCGAGTGCTATTGCCTGTTGGTAGGACTCGATGCTTCGCTCAATGCCGTCCTTGGTTCGCTTGGCAAAGTAGTAACGACCTTTCAAGTACAATTGATACGCTTCGTTGCTGTTTGTGTATTTCTTCGTGATGCCTTTGGTTTCCGCGCCAGCCAGATTCAATTGCAGTTTTTGCGTAATGGTTGTTGCGATCTCGCGCTGCGTGGCCAACAGATCAGCCATTTTTCGATCGTACTGTTCGGCCCAGATGAGTTTCTTGGTGCGAGCGTCGATCAATTGCACACTGATTGACAGGTCGTCGCCGCGCTGGACCAGCCGGCCCGACATAACCGCATCGACCTCAAGTTCCTTTGCGATCTGGGCGACATCGGTTTCCTTGCCCTTGTATCTCATGACCGAACTCGTCGGGCTGACTTTCAGATTTGGCAGTTGCGAGAGCCGGTAGATCAACGAATCAGCCAAGCCGTCAGAAAGATAGTCCGTGTCCGGATTTCCGCTCCGGTTTTCGAATGGCAGAACGGCAATCGACTCAATAACCGTGCTGCTTTTCCGCGAGTAGTAGAGATATCCGCCGATGACAATCACAGCGGCGGCCACTACCCCGAATAATAAGGTAAGCACGATGATAGCCTTGCGCCGCTTTGGTTGAATCAGCTCGCGCGTCGCGCTCGGCGATTGCTGCGCGGGCAGCGCAGTCGTCGGCGCAGTCGCGCGCTTCATAGCTGAGTCGGTCGTGTGCGGAAGAATGCTGGTCTCGATTTCGGTCGCCGCTGGGGCTGAGCCGAGCTGTGCCGTCCCTGTCTCACTGACGAGCGATGAGGAATCGCTGACCAGCGGCGTGCCGTCCGCGCGACAGAAGGTGAGCGCGTCGTCAGGCTCAACTCGTTTACATGCGGGACAGCGTTTCATCCTATGTTCTCAATGCGCAGAAAATTCGAGAGGCGAAATTTCGTGATGACCTCTATTTCTGCCTCTCCTCAAACTCTGCAAACCAGTTCTGAATGATTGTCAGTTTTTGACTCGTGGTCTGTTGTTCGTCACTCTGGAGCATTACGAAGCGCTGGCCGTCAGCCGAAACATCATAGGAATCGTAAAGGCCTTCAGCGCGATCCGCGGCTACTGGACGTCGCGTGAACAGTTTCTGTGGCTGACCCAGGACCAGCGTCGGCTTGGTTTGCACGTGCACGGCCATAATGTCGTTGCCGGAAGCAAAGAACAGCTCGTCACCTCGGCGGCTCCAGCGTGGCACAAATCCTCCATCGATTGAGACTCGCGATTTGCCTTCGCCGCTGGGAAACGGCTTCACATAAACCTCGTAACGTCCTGATTCGTTTGAGGCGTAAGCCACATAATTTCCGTCGGGCGAAAAGTCGGCATACCTTTGGTCCTTAGGCGTAACCAGGAACGGCGAAGGTTTCGCTCCTGGTTCTGTTCCGATGTACCACAGATCCCAGCCCTGTTGTGATTGCTGCCGCTCCGGCGCGCTATAAACGACGAACTTCCCGTCAGGTGAAAACGATGCATCCAGCCCGTTAAGAAATTCCCTTGCTTCGCCGCTGCCATCGGCTGCCTTCAAACTTATTTTGTAGACGGCCGGAGTGTTACCCGACGCGTACATAACTCTCTGCCCATCCGGAGTCCATCCGCAGAACCATCCGCGCGCGGAATTGTCGAAAGTTAATCGAGTGCGGGTACCGCGCGCCAGATTCACAATCCAATAATCGGTCTTGCCTGATTCACGGGTTGCCTGGACCAACTGCTTTTCATCCGGCGACAGCCGGAACGAAGGCAATTGAAATGGTAAGGAATCGGGTTGAATGTTGTTCACAATCTTCCCGGCGCGATCCATCCACACCAATCTGGTGGGCGCACCGACTTCGTCAAAGGCGAAGACCAGCGTTCCATCATCAGCGACTCTGGGCGCGCCGGCGCCTGGAACTACCAGGAATGGTTCTCCGGTTGCTTCCAGCCGATTAAGCGAAAACGGGAGCGCCCAGATTCCTGCATTTGTCAGGCGGCGCTCGAATAGAATGTGCCCGGTGCGCGAATACACCGGGTGACCAATCCGTTGACCATCGAGCTGAATGAGATTCTTGCGAGACTTACCATCGAATAGAGCAATTGTGTCAACGCCCTCGACCGAGCGATGAACCGAGAAGAGTACGCCGCGACCGTCGGGCAGCAGCGAGGCATCGTGAAAGTCCTCTTCGTCAGCTCCCACATTGAGCAGCGGTGTTGCGTCTCCGCCTTGGGCCGCCACCTGCATCAAGCCGCTGTCTCCCGTCGTGAAGATAATGACCCCGTCAGCTCGCCAGCTTGCGGCTCCGGCTCCGCTGAACAGGTCGGGCAGATCGGTTATCGCAGTGGTTCCCGCGCCGGCGCTGGACACCTTCCACATCTTTTTTCCGATCACATATCCGAGGTAGGCGCTATCGGGGGACCAGAAAGGGTGTGAGGCGTCCCCAGTGTTTGGAACTTCGCGCGGTTCCAGGCGATCCAAATCGCGGATCCACAGCCGGTGGTTACTCACATAAGCGATGCTCTTTGCATTAGGCGAAATGCTGTACTCGTAATAGAGGCTGCGATCCAACGCGGGAATTTGAAGTTCCAGTTTGCGGAGCGGGAGTTCGGATTTGACTGGGCGAAGCAACCACATGCCAAAGCCGCCGAGAATGAATGCCAGCGCAATCGCGCCAGCCCTAAGCAGAGTTTTCTTAAGCGGCGGTGGCTTGTTAAGTATTGTTGTGATTTCTTCGGGCCTGCCTGATTGAAAATTCTCAATCGTGATTCGGGCCTCACCAATGTCGCGCAGTCTTTGCTTCTGGTCTTTGGTAAGACAGCGACGCAGCAACCGTCGTATCGCTTCCGGCGTTGAGGCTGGTAGAACATTCCAATCAGGTTCAGCGCGAACCACCGACGCCAAAATGTCGGTTAGTGTTTCGCCACTGAAACTTTGTTTGCCGGTCAGCATTTCAAACAGCACGCAGCCGAACGCCCAGACGTCCGAACGCTTGTCCACGACTTTCCCTTTGGCCTGCTCGGGACTCATGTAGGCGGCGGTGCCCAGAATCATTCCGGCCTGTGTCCCTTTGACGAGAGTGGGTGAGTGAGAAAGATCAGACTCGGGTGTTTCATCAACAAAAACTTTGGCGAGCCCGAAGTCGAGAACTTTGACTGTCGTCTCTTCAGTAACTTTTACGTTCGCTGGTTTGATATCGCGATGAATGATGCCGCGTTCATGCGCCGCTTCCACAGCCGCGGCGATCTGCCGGGCGATGATCAAAGTTTCTTCGAGAGGAATTGGGCCGGCAGCAACACGATCGGCGAGGGTGGGACCTTCGATGAGTTCCATCGCCAATGCCATGCAGCCGTTTGACTCTTCGAGTCCGTATATGGAAGCAATGTTTGGATGATTCAGGGACGCCAGCACCTGGGCTTCGCGTTTGAATCGCGCCAGGCGATCGGAATCCTGCGCAAACGCTTCGGGCAATATTTTGATCGCGACATCACGATTCAACTTCTCGTCGCGCGCGCGATAAACCTCACCCATTCCGCCCTCGCCAAGCTTCGTGCCGATTTCGTAACGGCCGAGTTTCGTGCCGGTGGGGATAGTCATTTCTTCAACTCTGACGTCCAGTTGACGATGACGGTGTACTGCGAATTAGAGGTTCCTTGTCCCCGGCCGACGAAAATGAAGCGCTGGCCGTCCGCTGTAACGGCAAAGCCGCCGCCATCGAGGTCCGACCGCGCCCGCAACGGCGCGAGATCGAACAGCGCTTTCGGCACGCCCGCCTCGAAGCTGCGGCCTGGATTCACCTCCACTGCCATCAGCTTCCCATCGGAAAGGTAGAACAACTCTTTGCCATCGGCGCGCCAGTGTGGAATGGTGCCGCCGTTGGTGGAGATCTGCCACTTGTCACTGGAGGCGGGAAAGGTCTGGACGAAAACATTAATGGGTCCCTGATCGTTTGACTGGTAAGCGATCCAGTGCCCGTCGGGGGAAAAACACGCCGCTGCCTCGTAGAACGGAGTTTGCACAAATGGGTATGGCTGGCGGTCTCCCTCCAACGGCAAGACCCACACATCATTATTTGTTTTCGGATCATGCCGCGTGTAGAGGATGAAGCGCCCATCCACAGACCAGCTGTGCGGAAACACGTGGACATCCGACTTGACTAACAACTCTTCGTTGCCCACGCCGCTCGCCAGCTTTTGATAGATTTGAAAGGCACCATCTCGATTTGACGACCAGGCGATCCGAGTCCCATCAGGCGACCAGGTGGGCCAGCTATTAGTGACAGGGCCGTAAGTTATCCGCGAGCTGACCCCGCGCTCGATGTCTATCGCATAGATGTCGGAAGTTCTGGCTTGCGGATCCTGACGCTCTACCGCCACCCGCTTCCCGTCTGGTGAGAGTGCAGGCCAGGCCAGAAATCCCGGCGCGCCGAGCGGTCCGATCAGTTTGCCCGCACGATCAACCAGGATGAGTTGTTGATTACCGCTGGTGCTGGACGGATCGTAAACCAGGATGCCGTTGTCTGAGGCGGAAAAATATCCGGTGCCATTCGGACTGACCGATACCTGGTCCGCGACCACAAACGGCTCGCCAGTGATTTTCAGATTGCCCGCATCAAACGGCTGGGCCAGCAGCGCCCCCGCGCGCGCAAACAGCAAATGGCCGCTCCCTGTGGCAGAGCCCGCATAGATCGCTTGCGAGTCAGCCGCCAGCAGGCGCGTTGTATCTTTATTGTCCAGCGAGGCGAGATAGATTTCGGTAGTTGCTTGCTGTGAGGCAGTCCTCAGATAAAGGAAGTGGCGTCCGTCGGGCAAGAATGAAGGCCAGCGATAAGTGACCTCTGGATTCGACTGGTCTGTTCCCAACACGAGCGCCGGCTCACCACCCGCTGCCGAGACGCGATAAATCATTCCATCTCTGGTAAAGAGAATGATGCCGTCCCGGCTCCAGGTGCCACCGCCTCCCCTAGGGCCGCTGGCACGTCCCGACACATTACAGACTGTTTGGGGCGGCCCGCCCGAGAGATCAATTTTCTTGAGCTTGCCTTCGGCGGGGAAGCAAATTGAGCGGCTGTCCGGCGACCAGAAAAGAGTTCCTGAACTGTCCTCCGTGCCTGTCAGCGGATGCGCCGTCAAGGAACCCAACGTGCGCAGCCAGAAACTGGTCTTGCCTTCAGCTTGAGCAGCAAAGATCAAATTGCGGCCATCCGGAGAAATAATTGGCGCCAGCAGCATGGTCACGTTTTCCGGAGCGGCAACGGCAAAGCGCAAAGCAGCGGTTGGGCTTTCGATCGGCGAGCGTCGGAAGTAGAAAATCGTTACTGCAACCGTGGCGATAAGCAGCATCGCCGTGAGCGCGATCCATCCGATGCGCTCGCGTGTGCGTGGCCGCAACACGGGGAATGTGGCTGCTGTGACCGTCCGGCCGGAGCTGGTTGCCGTTCCTGAAAGACTCTCGATCGCGAAAGCCAGATCGTGGGCGGAATGAAATCTTCGCTCCGGCTTCTTCTCCAAACATCGCCGCACGATCTTTTCGAGCGACAGACCGATCTTCGCGTTCGTCTCGCTTAGCTCCGGCGGCTCTTCCTTCAGGATCGCGGTCATCGTTTCAGCCATCGTGTCGCGCCGAAAGGCACGCTGGCCACTGAGCATCTCGTACAGGATTGAGCCGAACGAGAAAATGTCTGAACGATGATCGGCTTCGTGCCCGCGCACCTGTTCCGGCGACATGTAACCGACCGTGCCCATCACCGTGCCTGGATCGGTAATCTGTTTCCGCGTATCGATTTCAGAACTGACCGTTTCGCTTCGCTGCGGTCTCAACTTCGCCAAACCAAAATCGAGAATCTTTACGCGGCCATCAGTGGTGATGAAGAGATTTTCCGGCTTGAGATCGCGATGGGTGATCCCTCTCTCATGCGCTGCAGCCAGACCCTGAGCAATCTGTTGCGCGTAGTCGAGCGCCTTGCGTTGGGGAAGTGAACCGTCGTTGAGTTGCTCACGTAGCTCTTCACCTTCCAGCAGTTCTGAGACGATGTAGGGCGCACCGTCATGCATCCCCACATCATGAACCGCCAGAATGTTCGGATGATTCAACGCGCCGGCAGCCTGAGCCTCTTGTTCAAATCTCCGCAACCGATCTGCGTCTTGAGAGAGAGTCGCAGGCAGAACTTTGATTGCCACATCGCGATTCAACTTCTCATCGCGCGCGCGATAGACCTCTCCCATTCCACCCTCGCCTAACTTTGAGCGGATTTCGTAACGACCGAGTTTTGTGCCAGGGGCAAGAGTCATCACAATGAAAGTCTTGAGTTCAATCTTTGGATTGTGGATAACGAAAACGTAACCTAAAGGTTGAACTCTGAACCATAAAACGAGTCATCGCTTCGCCTCCGCGGTCCAGTTCAGTATCACCGTGATCGGTGCGGAGGCGGATTCTTCGACCGCCGTGTTGATCAGAAACCGCTGCCCGTCGGCCGTCACGGCGTAGCGATCAGTCGTATGCGTCTCGAACAGCGGCTTGGGCGCGCTGAACTCCAAGCCGGAAGTATTGGCCTTCACCTCCACGGCCATGAGCTTTCCGTTCGCCGCCAGATAGAACAGTTCTTTTCCGTCGCGCCTGAAGCGTGGCCAACTTCCGCCATCGCTGGAAACCTGCCACTTGCTACCAGCAGGAAAGCTCTGGACCCACACTTGATAGCTGCCCGAGTCATCCGATTGGTAGGCGATCCATTTGCCGTCGGGAGAAAAGTCACTATTCCTCTCATTGAACTTCGTCTGTAAGAATGGGATCGGCTGGCGGTCTCCGAATAAGGGGATTACCCACAAATCCCCCAGGGTGTCGGGACTAGTTTGCGTATAGAGGATGAAGCGCCCGTCCAATGACCAGTCGCTGGGCCATTTCCGCTCGCTTGATTTAAGGATCGCTTCTTCGCTCCCGGCGCCGCTCGATGATTTCTGATAGAGACTCCAAGCTCCTTCTCGGCTTGATCCGAAGGCGATGCGGCCGCCGTCGGGCGACCAGACTGGATAAACGCCGCTCGCCGGGTCAAACGTGAAGCGCGAAGGAATGCCGCGCGCCAGGTCAAGCAGCCAAATGTCGTAAGTCCCAGTCTGCGCATCATTGCGGCCTATCGCGACTCGCTCTTCGTCGGGGCATTTGGTAGTCGCCTGGCGGGCCGAGAGCGCCAAGCTGTTTGCCACTGCGATCAAACCAGACGAGTTGTGTCTTCCCCGCATCACCACTTTGATAGACCAGGATCCCAGTCTCTGAGACCGAGAAGTAGGCTTCGTTATTCGACCTGAAGTGTCCCACCTGTTCGGCGACACCAAAGGGCACGCCGGTCAGGGCGAGCGAGGCCGCATCGAACACCTGGGCCATCAGCGTTCCCTCTCGCGCGAAGAGCAAGTATCCTGGCGGCGCATACGCAACGTTCGCATCAGTGCTGATGATGCGCTTGGCTTTTGGCTGATCGAGTGAGCTGACGTAGATCGCGCTGTTCTCAGGCTGTACGCTGCGAGCGAAATAGAGGAAGTGACGGCCGTCCGGCAAGAATTGCGGAAAGCGATGAGTATTTTCCTGGCGTGAAGAGTCGAGCGTCGTCGCCGGTGATGGCTCACCGCCTGCCGCCGAGACTCGAGACAATCCACCTCTATTGTCAGGCGCAAAGATAATGATATCGTCACGATTCCAGGCACCGCCTCGACCGTTCGGTGCGTTGCACAGCGTGCTCGGCGATCCACCCGTGACCTCGATCTTCTTCAGTTTCCCGCCTGCGAAAAATCCGATGAAACGACTGTCGGGTGACCAGAAAGGGTAGATGGCATCGTCGGTGCCGGCGAGCGGCTGGGCAGCGAGCGAATCGAGCGGGCGCACCCAGAGCAGCCTCTTGCGCGTGGCGTCCGTGGCGATAAAGGCGAGGCGTCGGCCATCGGGCGAGACGGTGACAGTGCCCAGTGTTGACTTTTCAGGCGGGAGAACAGAAACGCGCGTGAGCGGCGTCTCAACCGGCGCGCGTCGGAGAGACGAGATGACGAACGGCAGCGCTCCAAGAAGCGCGATGAACAGAACGCCGGCGACGATCCAGGGCAGATGCCTGGTTATTCGCGATCGCGTCGAGAGTGCAGTCAGCGCCGTCAGCGTCTGGCCCGAGCTGGTTGCCGTTCCGGAAAGACTTTCGATCGCGAACGCCAGATCGTGTGTTGAATGGAAGCGCCGCTCCGGTTTCTTCTCCAGACATCTCCGCACGATCTTTTCCAGCGGCAAACTGATCTTCGCGTTCGTCTCGCTCAGTTCCGGCGGCTCTTCCTTCAGGATCGCCGTCATCGTCTCAGCCATCGTGTCGCGACGAAATGCGCGTTGACCGGCGAGCATCTCGTACAGGATTGAGCCGAACGAGAAAATGTCTAAACGATGATCGGCTTCGTGCCCGCGCACTTGCTCCGGCGACATATAGCCGACCGTACCCATCACGGTGCCCGGATCGGTAATCTGTTTCCTGGTATCGATTTCAGAACTGGTACTCTCGTTGCGCGGTGGCCTCAGCTTTGCCAGACCAAAATCGAGAATCTTCACGCGGCCGTCAGTAGTGATAAAGAGATTTTCGGGCTTGAGATCGCGATGAGTAATCCCTCGCTCATGCGCCGCTGCCAGACCCTGAGCAATCTGTTGGGCATAGTCGAGCGCCTTGCGCTGTGGAAGCGGGCCGTCGTTGAGTTGCTCACGTAGCTCTTCACCTTCGAGCAGTTCTGAGACGATGTAAGGCGAACCGTCATGCATGCCTACATCATAAACCGCCAGAATGTTTGGATGGTTCAGGGCGCCGGCAGCTTGCGCTTCCTGTTCGAATCGCCGCAATCGGTCTGTGTCTTGAGAGAGCGCCGCAGGCAATACTTTGATGGCCACGTCGCGATTCAACCTCTCGTCGTGCGCGCGATAAACCTCACCCATTCCGCCCGCGCCGAGCTTTGAGCGGATTTCGTAACGACCGAGGCGGGTGCCTGCGTCAATCATTTGAAATTGGTGATCAGTACCACGTCGGTGTTGCTCACGCCCCGTGACATAGCGAGTTGTTTCCCATCGCGTGACCACGCGAAATTGAAAATGCGCTGGTCTTTGAAATCGGTCAGTTGTTTCTGCGCACCGCCATCGAGCGGCTGTGTCCAGATATTCGAGACGCCGCCGCTGGTACGAATGAACGCTAACGCGTGACCATCGGGAGTCCATTGGATCGGTGAGATACTTCTAGCAAGACGACTATCCGGTGGAAGATCAAAAACTCTGGTAGGTGGCCCACCTGCAAAAGAAATGAGCGCTATCCTATTCTGCCCAGTAACTTCATCGCGATAAGTGTAGGCGATCAACTTTCCGTCCGGGGAGATAGCTTGCCCATCTGTATTTGTGTCGGTCAGTTGCGTCGGAGTACCGCCATCAATCGTCACTTTCCACAGCGTACTAGTGTTTCCTCGGTTGGAACTAGTCACGTAAGCCACCCATTTCCCATCGGGTGAGACTTGCGGGGAACTGTCGGCGATGCCGCGGGTCAATTGCTTGAGCGCGCCTCCATCCATGTCCATTAGCCAGATATTACTATTGCCGGTCCGATTCGATTGCCAGACGACGGAACGGCCATCGGGTGAGACGGCGGGGTCGCGGTTGCGGCGCGCCTCCGCTGAGAGTTGTTTGTTCCCCCTGCCATCAGCTTCCATGATCCAGATGTTTTGCCGACCACCTGCATCTGAGGCATAGACGATTTTGCCGTCCGGCGTCCAGGCGATGCCACGCGTGCCATCCTGCCTTTCAACTCCAGACGTTATTTGTCTGGCGCGGCTGACATCCGCGGTTTGTGAAACCCAGAGATTGACCACGCGTTCGGATCGGACCGCGGCGAGCGTGCCGGAGTCTGCCGTCAGGCTGAGGTCCAAGTAACCATTGAGATCACTGGTCACTTGGCGCACCTCGTCTCCCGGCCAGGCGAGGAACCAAATTTGGGCTCCGCTTCCTGCTCGTTCTGATGCCGTCACCAGGACACCGCTATTATCTGAAAGCCAGACTATGCGTGGTTGATAATTACCTTCCCACCGCTTTGTCGTGATTGGCCGCTCCGTCCCGTCTGCAACTCGTACTGCCACTACACTCCGGTAATTGCCGCCGATGACATCCTCCTGGCCAAAGCCGATGAACTTGCCATCAGGCGACCAGGCTGGCCTGGTACCAGAAAAGCCATTGGGAGACTTGAGCGTCACGAGTGCCTTCTCGTCGGTCCCTTCGGCATTGGCAATCATCAAACTTTGGCCGCGTGTAAAGGCTAATTGTTTGCCATCGGGTGAGAACGTGACGGGACTGGTTATCCAGACGACCAGCTTGCGCGCATTACCTCCCAGGGTGGGCGCTTGATAGAGCGCACCGTGGGGATTCTCTTTGTCAACTCTGACGTAGTAAATGAAGTCACCATCGCGCGAGAAAGTTATGCCCCAATAGTTTGCTTCAGCGGGCGGCACAATCTGCACGTTGCTTGAGACTGCCACCTGAGCCATCCACAGGCTTTGTTGACCGGCGTCATCCAGCGCATAGACCACGTATTTGCCATCCGGCGAGATAGCGGCGGTCGTGGCTTTGCCCGTGCTCGTCAGCCGCGTGATCCTTAATGCCTGGGTAGGTGCGGTTCGCTGACGCTGACCGATCCACTTGTAGAGTCCGAAGGCCACGCCCGTGATCAATACGCCAATTCCTGCCAGCACGAGAAACACGCTACCCTTGTGGCGTTTGATTTCACTGACGAGATACTCGGCGCTGGATGTCGAACGCGATGTTCCAATGGACAGCGTGCCCCCAGCAGACGAATGAGCGCTTGCCGTCTGGGCGCTATCGATTGACGCTGCTGTACCAATTGATGTGGGTTGAGCGGAGTGATCCAGTTCAGAAGCGCTCTTCAACTCTTCCTGAAGTTCTTCCAGCTCTATCGCCACCTCCTTGATCGACTGATAGCGTTTGTCCGGCTCCTTCGCCAGGCACCGCCGCACGATGCGCTGCAACTCGTCGGGCGCCACCGGGTTGATCTCTTTAATCTGCGGCGTCGGCGCGTGGACGATCTTGTGCAGCGAATCCAGCACATCTTTACCCTCGAAGGCCCTCTTTCCGGTAGCCGCTTCAAATAGAATGCAGCCGAACGAGAAGATGTCCGAGCGATGATCGATCTCCTTGGTCTTGCCTTGCACTTGTTCCGGAGACATGTAACCGACGGTGCCCATCACCATGCCGGGGATCGAATGTTGCTGCATGACGGCAGTGGCGATTTCACTCGACCCCGTGTTGCTGGAATCGAACGGCCTTTGCGGTTCGACGAGTTTCGCCAACCCAAAATCAAGAATCTTTGCATAGTCGTCGCGAGTGATCATGATGTTGTCTGGCTTGAGATCGCGATGGACGATGCCGGCCGAGTGAGCTTTGGACAAACCCTCGGCGACTTGCGTGAGGTATTTCAGCAGTTTGGGCAACGGAGCTTTGTCGCGATGAATCTTCTCAGTCAACCTGAGCCCATCGATGAACTCCATGGCGATGAAGTGCGTTCCATCGTGCTCGCCGATTTCATGGATTGTGGCGATGTTCGGATGGTTGAGCGCCGCGGCAGACTTCGCCTCGCGCACGAACCGCTCCATGCGATCGCGATTCGCCGCAAGTTCAGCAGGAAGAATTTTCAGCGCAACTTTGCGATCGAGTTTGGTGTCCTGTGCCAGATACACTTCACCCATTCCACCTGCGCCGAGTTGCGAGACGATTTTGTAATGCGAGATGGTTTGGTTGACGAGCGTCATTTTTTCAATCCCGCGGTCCAGTTCAGCACCACGTTGATCGGCGGCTGGGGTGCTTTCTCTGTCACCACGCTGACGAGGAAGCGCTGCCCATCTTTGCCTGGGGCGTAGTTGGTGCCTTCGATCTCAAAGAGCGGTTGTGGCGTGCCGGCCTGGAATTCAGCGCCACTACCCACGCTCGTCGCCATCAGCTTATTGCCTGAGACGAAGAACAACTCCTTGCCATCGCCGCGCCAGCGGGGTTGTCTGCCGCCGCTTGTCGAAATCCGCCACGAGCGCGCGGGTTGCGGGAACTGAGTCACGTAGACTTCAGTGCTACCCGATTCATCGGACTCATAAGCAAGCCAGTGCCCGTCCGGCGAGATTCGACCAGCCTGCTCAGTGGCTTTCGTCTGAAGCAGAGGCTGCGGCTTGCGGTCGCCAGTGAGGGGTAATAACCATAAGTCCCTCCCTCTCTGTGGATCCCCGTCCTATAGATCAAAAACCTCCCGTCCGGCGACCACGATGTCGGAAAGCACATGGAAGGAGATTCCAGCAATCTCTCCTCGGGCACATTCCCGGTTAGCGGTTTCACGTAGAGGTTCGGCAGTGCGTTGCGGACCGAGGAAAAAACGAGCTGTTTGCCATCCGGCGACCAGACAGGATCAAAGTTATCTCCCTCGGTAACGAAGCGACTGGTTGCGCCCTGCATCAGATCCACTAACCAGAGCGAGTTGTAGTTGCTCGGCTCGTATCGAATGACCGCCGCGAAATGTTCATCCGGCGATAGGCTGAGCGATAGCCAGGGCGCCGCCGGGCCAGCCACGTCAAGCCGCTTTCCGGCACGGTCACGCCAGGTCAGCTGGACCGTGTCTCCTTCTCCTCCCTGAATGAAGGCGAGGACGCCATTTGCCGAGACTGTAAACCTCGCACTACCACTTCCGGTGACAATTATATTTTCCGCGATGCGGAACGGCTCGCCTTGCACCTCCAGGCGGACCGGATCAAACGCTTGCCCCAGCAGCGTAGTGCGATTGATCGCATACAGAATGTAACCAGGTGGCGAATAGACTTCCCGCGTGGAATTCGCACTGTCCCGACTCAGCGGGATCAGCAGCTTGCGCTCTTTGGAATCCAGAGAGCCAACGTAGATGCCGTTGCTCTCTTTCCCGGAAACCCGAAACAGGTAATGCTTGCCATCAGGTAAGAAAGAGGGAAAGATGTGAGACTCTTCTCCGTGTGCCGAATCCAATTCCGTGACGGCTTCCGGATTTCCTCCCGCAGCATTGACCCGCGAAAGAACCGTCCCGTTTAAGTAGTGCGTCTCATTACTAAAGAGAATAATGCCGTTCGGATTCCAGTCTCCGCCGAGTCCCCCTGGTGCCTGGCAGATGGATTCGACCACACCTGTTCCGGCATCCAATTTTTTCAGCTTGTTATCCGCAAAAAACGCGATGTAACGGCCATCCGGCGACCAGAACGGCCAATAAGCGCCATCTGTACCGGCGAGCGGCTGACTGGAAAATGAATCGAGCGGGCGCAGCCAAAGCTGCCGCTTGCCCGTTGTATCCACCGCGGTGAAGACGACGCGGCGGCCGTCGGGTGACAAAGCGAGCAAAGGAATATTTAAGTTTCGGCCATCTAAGGGAGCTCCGTTTGTCCCTTTGGGAAAGTTGATCGAAAGGCGCGTGACCTGCGCATCCGGCGACGGCCGGCGAGAGTACAGCGCCAACGCCAGCGCCGTAACCAGCGCAACGAGGAAGACACCAGCGACAATCCAAGCCAGCCGCGCATTGCCGAGCAAACGCGACATCCCTGCTATCTCGTGGCTCTCCGTCGCGGTTGCGTCCGTCATCGTCTGGCCAGAACTGGTTGCCGCTCCTGAAAGACTCTCGATCGCGAAGGCCAGATCGCGGGCCGAGTGAAATCGCTCATCCGGATTCTTTTCGAGGCAGTGACGAACGACTCTTTCGAGCGCGGGCGAGATTGTTTTGTTCGTCTCGGAAAGATCGGGTGGATCTTCACGCAGGATCGCGCTCATTGTCTCAGCCATCGACTCGCCGCGAAACGCGCGCTTGCCCGAGAGCATCTCGTACAGAATTGCGCCGAACGAAAAGATGTCGGAGCGATGATCGGCTCTCTGTCCTTTCAACTGCTCGGGCGACATGTAACCCATCGTGCCCATCACCATGCCGGGGTCGGTGTTCACCTTCCGCGTAGGTATTTCCGTTTGTGATTGAGTTCCATCACTCGTACCAGTCAGCTTTGCCAAACCGAAATCGAGAATCTTGACGCGCCCGTCGTTAGTCACGAAAAGGTTTTCCGGCTTCAGGTCGCGATGGACAATTCCTTTCGCGTGAGCGGCGGCGAGACCGCGGGCGATCTGTAACGCATGGTCAATCGCCTTGCGTTGCGGCAGCGCGCTACCCGCCATGCGCTCGCGAAGCGTCTCGCCTTCCAAAAGTTCCGAGACAATGTAAGGCGCGCCTTCATGCGTACCGATGTGAAAGATGACCAGTATGTTCGGATGATTGAGCGCGCCGGCGGCCTGTGCTTCCTGCTCGAAACGTCGCAGACGTTCCGTATCCGCCGAGAACGCCGCTGGCAAAACCTTGATGGCGACATCGCGGCCGAGTTTCGTATCCCGTGCGCGATAGACTTCGCCCATCCCGCCTTCGCCGATCTTGGCGGTGAGTTGATAGTGTGAAATCGTTTGTCCGATCACTTGCCGATCTCAATTTGCTGGAACAAGACGGCGCAGTTCATCAAACCAGTTGACTGCAATTCTGACCTGCGCCGTGGAATTGACATCTTCTGCCAGGCGAATCATAAAGAAGCGATTGCCTTTTGGATCTACGTCGTAACTGACGCCGGAGTTGGAGCGCAGATCGAAGATTCCATTGAAAAGAGTCTTCGGCGTGCCGGTCTGAAAAGTCGAGCGCGTGTCGACCGCAACGCTCATGAAGAGATTGTTGTTTCGGTAGTACAAAACGCGACCGTCAGGAGACCAGTGTGGTTCTTCACCTCCGCCAGTCGAGATCGGCCAGCGACCTCCCGCACCGGCCATGTCATGCACATAGACCTCTGGTCCCCCGCTCTCATTCGATTGATAAGCGAGCCAACGGCCGTCGGCAGACAGCGCTGCGGCGTACTCGTTAAACTGAGTAAATATGATTGGAGTGGTTTGACCATTCTGTTTCAGAGAAACTCGGATGATGTCGCCGCGATTCATAAACGTTCCAACATCGCACAGCGCTGCATCGCCATCTCGTTCAATCGCCTTCAGGTAAGCGTCCGAGTTGACGGAGGTAACGGCCTCAGCCTCGCGGCTCCCGTCCGCGGGCTTCCGAAATATCGTGGTCTTTTTCCCGGCTTGATCGATTGAGACGTAATAGATGTTCTTGCCGTTGGCCGACCAGATTGGCGTCGCATTCGTCGCTGTAAAAGTCAGTCGCGTGAAGGTAGCCCGCGCAAACTCATAGACCCACACATCACCGTTCCCGCTCGATCCTTGAAGCAAAGCGACGCGCGAGCCATCGGGAGAGAAACGTGGATCGTTATATTGGCCTCCAGGTATATTGACCGCCTGCACATTGCCGCTTTGATCCACCCAGACCGGGCGTCGCAGACTCGATGTGGCGCTGCCCGGTACGTAGGCCAGCGTGCCATCGTTCGCAATCGCGAAATGCACCGCTCCCGTCGTCTTGTCTCCCGCCACGCCCTGTACAACGGGCACAGGCTTCCCTTTGGTTGTCAGGCTGCCGGCATCGAAAGGCATGGCGTAAAGGATTCCTCCCCGCGCGAAGATCAAGTGTCCTGTCGGAACGTAGCGCGCCATGCTCGCCGACTGAAGAACGACGCGGCGCTCGCCGGTCGCCAGCGTGACTGCCTCGATGTTTGAACCGTCGTAGTTGTCGGGACTGTTAATCGTGCCAACGGTAAAGAGCACAGCTTTACCGCCGGGCAGCACCTGCGGCCATCGGTGCGTTCGTTCATTTTTCTTCTCGTCTACGGCAGTGAGCGCCCGCGGCGCTCCACCGTTCGACGAGATTTGAAAGAGGCCCCCGGTTGGGTCAGGCGTGTAGACCAAACTGTCGTCGCCGAGCCACGTCACGCCACGGGTGTCGGCGACCTTAGTAAGCGATAACACCGATCCATCGAACGAAAACTTCTTCAGAACGAAGTCGGCGACGAACGCCAGAGACTTGCCGTCAGGCGAAAAAGCTGGATCCATCGCGCCCTCAGTTCCCGCGAGAGGTTTCAGTTCTGGGTCGTCGCGCCGCCGCACGTAAAGGCGGTTGATGCCGTCGGCGGAGAATGCTATGAAAGCTAGGGTGGATCCGTCAGGCGAGAGCGCCACGACGGGCCATCGCGAAAGGCTCAATGCGGTCTTACTTGCAGGCGGAATATCGTAGCGACCGACTGACCGGACTTCGACTGTGGGTCGGCGGAAATAGTTAAGCGTGAAGGGCAACGACGCGAGTAAGATTAGTAAAAGGATGGTCGCAGCAGTCCAAGCTACGCGTGCGTTCGCCAACAAGCGAAACCTAACCAAACCGGCACGATTTGTTGTCGCCGGAGGCATGGCTGGGGCAATACTTTGTGAACCTGAAGGTGTCGATAACGCTTCGAGCGCGAAGGCCAGATCGCTCGCCGATTGAAACCTGCGTTCCGGCTTCTTCTCCAAACAGCGCTGCACAATCTTTTCGAGCTGCGGATTGATCCTCGTATTCGTATTACTCAGATCCGGCGGCTCATCCTTTAATATCGCGGTCATCGTCTCGGCCATCGTGTCGCGGCGAAATGCGCGTTGACCGGCGAGCATCTCATAGAGGATTGAGCCGAACGAGAAAATGTCTGAACGATGATCGGCCTCCTGTCCGCGCACTTGCTCGGGAGACATATAGCCCACCGTACCCATCACCGTTCCGGGATCGGTAATCTGTTTCCGGGTGTCGATCTCAGAACTGATGCTCTCGTTGCGCAGTGGCCGCAGCTTCGCCAGACCAAAGTCGAGAATCTTCACGCGACCATCAGTGGTGACGAAGAGATTTTCAGGCTTCAGATCGCGATGAGTGATCCCTCGTTCATGCGCCGCGGCGAGACCTTGAGCAATCTGCTGGGCATAGTCGAGCGCCTTGCGCTGAGGAAGCGAGGCATCATGGAGTTGCTCTCGCAGCTCTTCACCTTCGAGCAGTTCTGAGACGATGTACGGTGCGCCGTCATGCGTGCCTACGTCGTAAACCGCCAGGATGTTCGGATGAGTCAACGCGCCTGCGGCCTGCGCCTCCTGCTCAAATCGGCGCAGTCGATCTTGATCCTGGGATAACGACGTCGGCAAGACTTTGATTGCCACGTCGCGATTCAGTTTCTCATCGCGCGCGCGATACACCTCGCCCATCCCGCCTTCGCCAATCTTCGAGCGGATTTCGTACCGGCCGAGGTGCGTGCCTGCGTCAATCATCTGAAATTCTTGATAAGCACTCCGTCGCGAGTAGAGCTTCCACGCGACAGGGAAAGAACGCGATACGAGCTTGGAAAGGAACCCGTTTCGAGGGTCCACTCAGATGAAGCCGCGATTGTAGCTAAGTCGCAGTTAACTTGGTAGGTTTTGACGTAAAACTGAAGAATGACCTCGACGGGCTGCCACGCAAGATTTGCCCCGTCTCGTCCGCGAGACTAGGAGATCGAAAAACAAGCGAAAGCTTAGTCGCCAGACCATATTTTGGAAGCGTCAATAGACACCAAGAAATTTAAGTGGTTGGAACTAAAGATGTTAGAGCAGGGGTGTCGAACCCAGAACTCGACTCCTCCAGATGACCGGCAAATGGCAGTGAAACGCTTGGTGTCTGTTTCAGCCGATCAGTAAACACCAAACATCACTTATGGCCGCATATTGTCTTTATTGGACTTAGGAGTTGATTTGCCGAAGGGGGGAATCGACTCCCCTGCTTCGTCTAACTTATTCTGCGCGAACGAGTTGCCCGCAACTGGTTAACTGGGCTCGGCTTATGAAGTTTCTCTTTAGTACCCCTAATTCTCTATAGTCTCACTGGTGCTCTCCAATAATAGACACCAAACAGACACCAAAAATTTGTTTGATCATTTTTCTTTGGTGCCGAATTAGTACTTCGGCCCACATTAGTACTTCGGCCCACAACGGCAATCGTGGCAAATCGAATTCTCATTCTTGTCGTTTCGCTAGTACTAGTCTTCACGGTAGATAGGTTCAGCACCGAGAGAAGATCGAGTTTCGTTCAAAGCGCGTTTCAGGTAAGAGAAGGTTTCCGCTCGTTCTTGTGCGTCGTATCGTTCGAGTTCGCTGAAAAGCCTGCTCACTGCTGCCGAATCAAGTGATCTGACAACAAGGCCGGTCTTGCGCGACACTTCGGCAAGATCAGGACTTACATGTTGCTCCGACAAAACTTTCTCACTCTCGTTCATGTGCGCCCCCAGGCGAGTGTCAGTGCTCGCATAACTCAACTCGGCAATTGCAATTCGGCGAACAAGTCTGCCCAAGCTTGTTTCTCGCGTGCCACACTAAAAAGCGGAGACAAGTTAGTAATCCGCGCACTCAAATCGGCGAGATACTCAGGACAAGTCTCGGCGCGTGTCATTAATAGTACAAGCTCTTTCGTGTCGCCTACATCAAAATAGCCCGGGTACTCTTCACCCAGAATGCCAACATTGCCATCGATACGCGAGGCCAGAATGGGAACGGAAGCCACTATCGCCTCTGACAACACGTTGGCTCCTCCCTCCATACTGGATGACAGCACACAAAGTCGACTCTTCACCAGGATGCGTCGAACTTGCGATCGTGACCGCTCTCCAAGCCACTCATAACGGTGGTTAACGAGCATCTCCTTGCGCGCTCTAGCGGCCAATGCGTCAGTCATTGCCTTCCCGACTTGCAAGACGCGAATTCGCGAAGACTCGCCAAGCATTCGCGCCGCCATCGCTGTGCGAAATGGATCCTTGACAGGACGCAGGTGACCGATTACACAAACGTCGAAGTTCCCGCTGAATCGTTCGCTACGCTCTGGCTTGCATTTCGTTGTCTTCGCGGCTCTGTCGCCATCCGGCTCTGGAGTGCCGTCAACTGACTGATAAATTACGCGGGTTTTGTCTTGTAGGCCGGGCCGCAATTCATCGATAGCTTTCGGTTGGAGCACGACAATACTGGTAGCGATCTCAAGGGATTTCTGCGCCAGATGATTGGTCCGAATATCGCGATAGAGATCTGTTCCGGTAAGGGCGACGATGACTGGGGCTTCAGGGTGGTGGCGACGAAAGTTGACGATCGATGAATGACTTCGCCGGGCGTGCAAAGCGACTATCACATCGTAGGGCTTACCGTCGTACCTCTGTAAAACCGACACGCGGTTGCCAAGTCCTTTGAGAATCTTCGCCCAACGAACCGCAGTAATGCGGTTGCCGTAGCGTGAGTCCGGAGGAGCCGGCGTAACTATTCCAATCCTCATTCTTCTTTAGACTACAACGCGCAAGTGCGGAACCCGGCCCACACGTCACGCCGATCAGGTGTGTAGAAATTCCGATACGTGTTGCGAATGAGGTGTGAGCGAGTAGCCCAACAGCCGCCGCGCAGGACTCTGTGGTTCCCAAACCAGGGCTCGGAATATTCCTTGTATGGACCCGCAACGAAGCCGGGATAGGGTTGGAAGGCGCTCGCCGTCCATTCCCATACGTTGCCAATCATCTGCCGGCAACCGAACGCGCTGTCACCCTCCGGCAGCGCGTCGACCGGGATGCATCCCAGCGCGCTCCAATCAAGATTTGCTCGTTCTAAAGTAGAAGAGCCGTCGCCCCAGGGATATCGGCGTTTGTGCTCTGTAAGACCTTGACCATTCGCCGTTGGCTCTGCACTCGCCGCCATCTCCCATTCCGCTTCCGTTGGCAGACGCCGACTTGCCCAGCGGCAGTAAGCATCAGCCTCGTGCCAGTTGACATGGATGACGGGTAGGCGATCCTCCAGGGCGAACCATTCACCGAAGTTGCGCCGCAACCAGCGGCCGTTTCCGTCCCGACGCCAGTAGACAGGATGTTGTGCACTCGAAGCTGCCCGCCATTGCCAACCTTCTGCGGTCCAGAGTTCGCTTCTGCTATAGCCGCCGTCTTCCACGAAATGTTTGAATTCACCGTTGGTGACTGCCGTCTTAGAGATCGCAAAAGGGGCAATCTCAACCTCGTGTGCTAGCTGTTCGTTATCGAAGACGAAGCCTTGTTCGGGAGATCTCCCGAAAGTGAATGTGCCGCCGGGTATTTCTGCGTCGCCTGTCAGGTAACTGTCGGCTTGAATTGCTAACCGCAGGCTGTCGGCCACAGCGACATCTTCACCTCGCTTAATACTGATGCCGATCGCGGGTCGCGGATAGCTCAGAGTCTGACGTGTGTAAGTGATCGCTTCGTCGTGCATCTGCTCGTGTAGCAGCGCCAGGTTCAGAAAATACGCTTCATCGTAGCCTTCAGCATCCGTTAGACTGCGGCTCTCGGAACTGGCTTGCTCCGTCACCTGCTCAAGAACTCGTTCCATGTAGGCGAGGGTTTTGGCGCTCTCAAGTAATGGCAAATCCCAACGCGTGTCGTGGGCCACGCGCGCTGAATCGTAAAGCTCGTCGCCGTGTTTGAGAATCGGCTGCTGACCACCGAGGTGCCGTAAGAGCCAGAACTCCTGAAACCATGCTACGTGCCCAATCTCCCAGCGGAGTGGATTCACGATCTGCAAACGAGGACCAATCAATTGCGCTTCGTTGAGGTCGTCGATGAGTTCCAGCGTGCGCGCATGAGTCTCCCTCAACGCTTCAATCAATTGAGCGGTCGTAGTTCTCGATTCGCCGTTCTCGATTCCTGTTAGGGCCATCAGCGTTTCCGCCCCGTCACAATAATCATTTGCCCTGGAATACTCATCTGGTTGTTCGAAAAGAACTCTCGGACTGCTTCCTGAGCCTCTTGTGCCAGGAGCTTCGCTTGGAGTGGAGAAAGCGTGGCTAATTTCTTTCGGAGCGTCCCGGAAGTCTCGGAACGCACCTCCCAAAACTGCTTCGGCGAGATTGGCGCAGCAATATTAAACTTAAGCACGCGCTCTTTGACGTCAACGCCTCCTGCATCCCCAAGAATCCGAGCCAGGCTGCCGGGCTCGGCAAAGCGAAAAGCACCCGGCTCATTCGGGTCAGCGGGTGCGACGTCAAGGTAGCGCGCAACTGCGTTGTTAATCAGATAGGAAAACGGATTGAGTTCGCTTTTGCCCCAGACGGCAAGGGATATCATGCCCTCGTGCTTCGTTACCCGCAACATCTCGCGCAGAGCGGCGAGAGGATTGGGGAAGAACATTGCTCCCAGTCTACTGACTACGGCGTCAAACGAATTGCTCTCAAATGGCAGCGCGGCAGCCGAGCATTGCCTAAACGCAACGTTTGTCAGTCTACGTCGCTGCGCTTCGCTTTGAGCTGCGGCGACCATTTCCGCGACGATGTCGGTACACATGACGGAGCCGGTTGGTCCCACTGCTTCCGCAATGGTTAGCGAAGGTTCGCCCGCACCACACGCCACATCAAGCACCGCATCCCCTTCAATGAGGCCCGCGTCCTCGATGAGGGCCTGCGTGACGGGACCGAACATTATCCGGATGGTACCGGCGTGTTTTTGCCAGTAGAAGGCCGACTCGCGCCACTCGCGCAAGACCTCGTCTGTCTGACTCTTGCTCGGCTCTGCGTCCGAGTCATTTTTTTCGTCGCCAATGACTTTCACTGTAGAGCTCAAAGTCCTTCCCAGGTTTCGCCAATTCGACGGGCTAGAAAACAAGTACCTTATCTGCTTCCTGAGTCCATGCGGCGAGTTCTTCCATTGAGCTTCGGTGAGTGCCTTCAAGCAGGGACTCGGCTTTGATTCCCCGGGCCTCAATACAGGACCCGCAGACGCCGATCTTCGCACCCTTGATCACTAGAGTCTTCAACATCCGCCCTATGTTGTAGTAGCCGTTGGGGGTCGTTTGACCTGAGAGAGCACAACCCACACCGTCACCGATCAGAAAAACAGAGACGTAAGTTGCTTCGGCCTTTGCCAAAGAACTCGCCAGCCGCAAGCCGTTATAACTGCGTTCCGTCCCGTAGGGCGGATCGTTAAGAATGACCAGGTACTTCATACTGCTACTTCCTTTCCGCGCGTTTTTATCCGTTACCATCCGAAATGCAACGGAGGCAAATCGTGTCGAATCCGGGCAAGGTAGTACTTCTCAAAAACAAGTTTCAGGTACCGTGCCCACTTTCCTTTCTTGTGAATCACCTTGTTACGAGGGGGCAGGAATGGTTCCGCGTACAGATAGAACGCAGTGTCGCCCGCATCGGCGATACAAGTCACGGGAAGCGACAATCCATTAATCTTGGCACCACCACGTAGCTCAGCCACGATGTTGTGCGCCGCCGCCTGAGCCATCAATTCGGTCATGTGACCGGTCTTGGGGACTGCCACAGGGACTGGAGTCTGACCCGGAGGAGGAATTGCGACTGCTACACCAACCGCGTAGATGTTTTCGAACTTTGGGCTCGTCAGTTGTGGCGTGACTGGCACAAATCCTCTCGGGTTGGCCAGCCCCTCGACCCCACGGACGAACCCGGCGCCAAGAAAGGCGGGGATCACCAGCGAAAAGTCGAAGCCGTGTTCGCACCCGTCATCGAGTACCAATCGGTCTGAGCGCGTCTCGACAATCTTCGCGTCGATGATCGGCTCGATATCGCGGTCTGCAAATTCATCCTGGATCATACGCGGCGACATTCCGATTCCACCTACTCCGAAATGGCCCAGGAATGGTTCGGGAGTGATGAAGCTCAGCGTGAATCGATGACGCTTCTTAGCCTTCTTGAGCACGGTGTCGATCATCATGGCGATCTCGTAGGCAGGACCGATGCAACTTGCTCCGGCCGTCGCGCCGATGACAATGCGTCCTGAGTCGCCGGCAATGACACGCGCCAGCGCCTCTCGGGCGCGGACCGCCTCTTCGACGGTGAAGGTTGATTGAGTGTGTCCTGCGGCGGGACCCAGGCCTGGCACCGCTGCCCAGTCCAGCTCCGCGCCCGAAGCGATCAGCAAGATGTCGTAGGGAAACGTTTCGGATTCGGTACGGACTTCACCCTTATCCGGGTACAGCTCGCGGACCTCGCCGTTAACGAAGCGCACGCCGCGGCGGGTGAGCGTATTAGCAAGCGGCACCTGAAGCCGTGCGGGGTCGCGCCATCCTAGAATCACCCACGGCAGCGAAGGTAAGAAGGTGAACTCTGCGTCCCTAGAGATCAAAGTGATCTCCGCCCGATTCCCAAGCCGCCGCCGGAGCGCGTAAGCGGCGTTGATCCCGCCGAAGGAGCCTCCAACGATTACGATCTTCTTATGTGCAGGATTGTTATTCATAGCGTCTAGCGGTAGGCCGCCGGCCGCTTTTGGAGTCGCTTCTGGTTTCTCGCCCGTTCTCGTCCCAGGTGTCTGGTGAGATTCCCCTCCTGGCGCATTTGTTCGTAGAGCACTTCCCTGATGAGATCGAACGCTTTGAGCATCCTTGCGTTGGCGAGGCGGTAAAAGACTTGGTTGCCCTGCTTGCGGGATGCAAGCACATGCTGCCGCTTCATCATCAGCAGGTGGGGCGAGACGGTACCCATCGTGATGCCTAGTTTCTCGGCTACGGCAGCCACGGTCATCTCCGCATCGCGCAGAACGTTCAGTATCATCAGCCGCGTCGGATTTGAGAACACTTTGCACATCTCGGCGTGGCGCTCGTAAAGCGCTCTGGACAAGTCGCCGCCGGTCGCTGGCCTGTGAGAAGGCATCACCCACCTCCCGTAATCTAAAACTCAGGTACTCTACAGATATATAGAATACGCAGATACCTCTCGTTGTCAATGACCTGTTGTAAGCCGCTAGGGATAACTCTGAGGGTCGTCAACGTGAAATAAGTTCAATTCTCCTCCAAGGCAAAGCTGTGGTTACTCCCCGATTCGTCCTCATGTTTTTGGGGATTCTGCCGCTGCGGGCTGTGGATATTTTCGCGGGCGCACGCAACCAGCGATGTCTGTCCTCGATTCACCAAGGACAATGCAAATATGTTGAGGGCACGAAGCTTGCTCTGTGCTTTAGAGTGCAGACACCAAAACCGAAGCGGGAGAGAATCGAGGGTATTGCAAATACTGGGCAGCCTTGACTGCCCGAATTCCAGTCAACCAATCCGAAGGAGAAGATAACCATATGAGAGTGAATGCACGCGCATTGCTGTCAGCCACAACCATCATGCTTGTCCTGGCAATTCCGTCCGCAGCATGGGCGCAACATAAGCACACACAAAGCGGACAGAAGAAACCCGGCATGGCGGGCATGAAGTCGGAGATGTCGAAGATGATGAAATCGCCGCATCACATGCTGATGACGGCCCACATGAAGAGCATGTCTGAGTTCGCAAAGGCACTCCGTGATCAGGCAGTGAAGCCAAATGCACTGGACGTTGAATTCGCACGCGCGGCTGTTGCCGAGCTAAGACATAGCCTCGATGCGATGGAGTCCCGCCACCAAAACAATATGCAGACGATGAGCGCTGAGATGAAATCAAAGACGCAGATGATGATGGAGAAGATGGAAAAGGACCGCTCCACATTGAGAGACCAGATCAGCGCGCTCGAGACAGATGTGCAGGCCGATAAGCCGGACTCTAAGCAAGTGGCAGCGCACACTAATGCCCTGCTCAAACACCTTGGAAGGATGGCGAAGATGCATGTTGGAGGAGCAAAAGCACAGCAGCAACCAAAGGCTCCTTCTGGAAACATGAAGGGCATGGACATGGAAGGGATGAACAAGCGCGGCGACCGAGTGATGGGCTTCGATCATGATAAAACGACGCACCACTTTCGGTTATTACCGGACGGTGGTGTCATCGAAGTCGAAGCTAACGACGCAAAGGACACCGCGAGTCGCGACCAGATTCGGATGCACCTGAGGCACATCGCCAGCATGTTTGCGAACGGCAATTTCGAAGCGCCGATGCTGATTCACAGCCAAACCCCTCCCGGCGTGCCGGTAATGAAGACTCTAAAGGCGGAAATCAAATATCAGTTCGAGGAGATGGAACGCGGCGGGCGGGTTCGCATCACGACCAGCAATACAGAAGGACTCGCGGCTGTCTATGAGTTTCTGCGTTTCCAAATCAAAGAACACCAGACGGGCGATTCTGGCCAGGTTGAAAAAGAAAAATGAGTTCCCGGTTTTCACGGATGATCTAGCTTACCGGGCGGTAATTCCCCGCACGGGAGTTTGCGAGTTTGCGGAGAATCTCCCAGCTTCGCGGACGTCACAACAAAAACACCCTATCCCCCGGGGAAGAAACCTAATGCAGCGTCGCGTGACAAAGCTTCTGAGCAGAACGATTTTGATAGGCGCAATACTGGCCTTGATAGGCGTAGCCCTGTGGTTCTGGCTGCGTCCGGTGCAGGTAACGACGGCGGAGGTCTCGATGCGTCAGATCAGCCCGGCTGTTCAGGGCGTCGGCACGGTGGAAGCCAAAGTCATCGTCCAGCTTGCCGCGAAGATTACCGGCAGAGTCATCGCCACCAAAGTTGATCAAGGCGATACGGTTAAAACCGGACAGACTCTCATTCTACTGGAAGACTCAGAAGCAGTCGCGGAGGTCGAACGCGCCCGAGCGGATGTGGAGCGAGCAAAGCTTGCCGTGCCGGCCCAGCAGGCCGCATTGCTCAGAGTGCGGGCAACCTTGTTAGCGGCAGACGCTACTGTTGCCAGAACAAAAGCGAACCAGACGTTAGCTCGTGCCAACGCTGCGCGCTGGCGTCAACTGGTTGCCGCCGGCGTTGTATCGCAGATGGACATGGAAGCTCGCGTGACGGAAGCCCAAGTCGCCGATGAAGATGTGAAGATCGCCGAAGCGCAGCGGCAGGCGGCAATGAAGGACATTGCCGCACAGGAAGCCGCGGTGAAGATCGCCCGGAACGAAATCGCCACGGGCGCGGCTGCTTTGGCCTCAGCGCAGGCGCGCAAGGAATATACCGTCATCACAAGTCCGATTGATGGCTACGTCGTCAGCCGTGAGCTGGAAGCCGGAGCCTCGGTCAATCCCGGTACACCGATTCTCAAACTTGCCGATCCGCTCACGGCGTGGGTGACCGTCTTCGTCGATGAACGAGAGGCCGGGCCGATCTCGGTTGGTGATACAGCTGACATCGCGCTGCGTTCGCTGCCAGGTAAGAAGCTCCGCGGCAAGATCGCCAGAATCGAGCGCGAGAGCGACCGCGTGACCGAACAGCGTGCGCTGGACATTGCTTTTGACGAACCGCCGCCACGACTGACACTCGGCGAGCAGGCCGAGGCGACAATCTATCCGCCCACTAAGCGCGCGGCAGCACTGCCGCTGGGGGCGGTCGTGCGGATGCCTGAGGGAGTGGGCGCGTGGACGGTGGTCGATGGAACTCTACGGTTCAGACGCGCGCGTTTGGGTGTGGTTGATCCTGGCGGATGGGTTGAAGTCCTCGAAGGTTTCTCCGCCGGCGAGCGAGTGGTGGTCGCTCCGGGCAGCCTGGCCGATCTGAAGAACGAAGGACTCCGCGTCACAGCGGTTGCACAAAAGTCAGAGGCCAGCCGCACGGAGACGCCGAAGCCATGAACCTCGCCATCCGAGATGTGGAGTATCGCTTCGGCACGTTTGTGCTGACCGCGTTTGGTGTGGGGCTGCTGCTGGCGACGGTGATGGCGATGGGCGGAATTTATCGCGGGATAGTTGAGGATGGCCTTAGCCTCGTGCGCGCTCCCCGTGCTGATCTGTGGGTCGTGCAGAAGGATACTAATGGTCCGTTCGCTGAAAGTTCGCGCATCCCCGACGATCTTTACAGAGTGATTCGCGCGGTGCCGGGCGTGCGCGAAGCCAGCCCCGTTTCATTCCAGTCGCTCCAGTTTGAGTACGCATCAAAACTGATTCGCGTGCAAATCGTCGGGTACCGTCCCGGTAATCTCGGTGCGCCGCCCGCAGTGGCCGGGGGCCGGCCTATTGTCGCCAGCCGCTACGAGATGGTAATTGACCGCAAGGCTGGGATTCCCATCGGCGCTCAGCTTCCGTCCGGCCGGATTATCTTCACGGTTGTGGGACTGACGGAGGGAATCGTGTCCAGCTCCGGCGATCCGGCGGCTTACATTTCGCTTCAGGACGCGCAAGAGCTTCAGTTCCTTAAAGCCAGCGAAGCGGTCCGCAACGAACGGGCGCGGCTGCAGGCGGATCTGAAAGCAAATCCAATGCTCGCCGGCGTCCCGGCAGAATCGCTTTCGGAGATTCTGCAAAACACGAATCTGGCAAATGCGATTCTGGTCAAACTCGATGCGGGAGCCGTGCCGGAGGAAGTGACTCGGCGCATCGAGCAGTGGAATCACTACCGCGCGATGACGACAGCGGACCAGGAGGCGTTGTTGGCAAAAACAGTGATCGAAAAACCGCGCCAGCAGCTTTTGCTATTCAGAATAATTCTGATGGCAGTCTCGACCGTCATCATCGCGCTGATCATCTACACCATGACGATGGAGAAAACGCGCGACATCGCAACGCTAAAAATCATCGGCGCGCCTAACACCAAGATCGGCGGTCTGATATTACAGGAATCGCTCGCGCTGGGTCTCCTCGGGTACGGTTTCGGCGCCGTCCTGATCAACCTGACCTACCAGTACTTCCCTCGGCGCGTGGCGATTATGGCCTTCGACCAGTACGTCCTGCTCGGCATAGTGGTAGTCATCTGTGTGCTGGCGAGCTTCATCGGCATCCGCCGCGCGCTCAATGTTGATGCGACAATCGCGATGGGGGGCGGCGCGTAATGACGGCGATCGCGGCTGAAGGTGTGATGAAAGTTTTCGGGCAAGGCGACAGTCAGGTCGTAGCGCTGAAGGAAGCTAATATTTCGGTCGAGCCGGGAGAATTGGTGGCCCTGATGGGGCCGAGCGGATCGGGCAAGACGACGCTGGTGCGCGCGTTGTCGCTGATTGATCCGCCGACGCGCGGCCACATCGCCGTCGGTGACGATGTGGTCTTTGAAGGCGAGCGCGTGCTGACCGATGACCGGAAAATGCGGCGCGAGCGTATGGGCATCGTCTTTCAGGCCTACAACCTGATTCCGTTTCTGACGGCGGCGGAAAACGTGGCGCTCGTGTTGACTCTCAACGGAGTTTCAAAGCGCCAGGCGATGAAGCGCACCAAAGAACTGCTTGGCCGCCTCGAGCTGGCCGATCGCTCGGACACATATCCGGCCACACTATCGGGTGGCGAACAGCAACGCGTCGCCGTCGCCCGCGCAGTCGTAAACGACCCGGCGGTCATTCTCGCGGATGAACCAACGGGTGCGCTCGATACCGAACGCGGCAAAGCGGTGATGGAATTGCTGCGGCAACTGGGCCGCGAACAGCACACCGCTGTTATCGTCGTCACCCACGACGAGCGCATGATCGAAGGCTTTGATCGCGTCTATCACATGACCGATGGCCGGATTACTAATCACTGACTGGGTAACTAACATCTAGATAGAGAGAGGAACGTTATGATTAATCAATCAACTTCGAGTGCGAAACCTGAGATTTCCTATGGCTATAGCCGGACGATAAATCTCGCCTATGATGAGGCGGTAGAACGCACGCGCGAAGCGCTCAAGGAGGAAGGCTTCGGCGTACTTTGTGAAATCGACATAAAGGAGAAACTGAAAGAGAAGCTCGGCGTTGATTTCCGCAATTATGTGATCCTTGGCGCGTGCAATCCGCCTCTCGCATACAAGACTCTGCAGCAAGAGATCAACATCGGACTGCTCCTTCCCTGCAATGTCATCGTTTATGAGGCTGACGAAGCGGGGAAATCTGTAGTTGCGGCGATCGACGCGAAGGCGATGCTTTCGGTGGTTGGCATGAACCCGGCACTCGATGCTGTAGCCACTGAGGTGAATGAAAAGCTCAAGCGGGTAGTTGCTCAGCTTTAGAGAAAATACTGAAGTGAGTTCTGGTCAAGTGACCACTTTCAGTGACAATCAAGATCGTCACAGCAAGTGTCACCGCGAAGTCCCTCTATCCCTTCTTTGATAATGATAGGAACCATCACAAGTGCGGCAACTGGATCGGCCCACCACCAACCGACCAGCGACGACTGCTATGAGTCCTTCGAGGCTGTTATGGCCAATAGTGAAGTATTCGAGTCTGCGCCCCCGTCTGACTAAACTCGCCCGATCGCTGACTTGAACTGTTTGCGCGTTCATTTTCAGATTTGGCAACTTTCCTTGTCTCACTCAATCGCGAGCATACCGGATCTCTATTGCTGGGCCGGTCGCAGTGACACGAATGTGGCGATTGCTGCGAGCGAGATAAATGCAGCCAGGATAAAAACTGCGCTCGGGTTCACTACCCATAACGCTCCTGCGATCAGCGAAGCCGGTAGGTAGATCACTCCGGTCACGAAATTGTAGACACCCATCGCCGTTGCGCGTCGCTCCCGCTCGACATCTGCGATGAATGCCTTGCTTTGCGCGTCGTCGATCGAAAAGAAGATGCCGTAGATGACGAAAAGGAGGATTATCTGCCACTTCGCCGTCGCAAACGCGAACCCGACACTCATGACCAGGTAGATGAGGTAACTCAGTACGACGATCCTTGTCCTGCCGACTAAGTCGCCGAGCTTACCAATGAGTGGCGCCGCAATGACAAAAGAGACATTAAATAACGCATAGAGCAGGACGACATCTTTGACAGAGAAACCAATCTTATTTGCACGCAAGAGCAGAAAACCAAAACTGAAATAGGCCAGTGAGAAGATTCCAGCCGCGACCAGATAGCGCTTGAACCCGCGGCTCAGCGTCTTCCATGCCATAAAGATACTCTCGCGCTCGTGCTGAACGCCTGGTCGATCCTTGATGAGGCCCAACACGAAAACGCTGAGCACCGCAGGAATCAACGCCACCCAGAACAGCGTCCTGAAGGAAGAAGCCTTTTCTCCGAGCCACGACAGCAAGCCAAAAGCAATGAGGGGGCCGATAACCGCCCCAGCCTTGTCGAGCGCCTTATGCACCCCAAACGAATAACCACGAACTTCAGTGGCGGCCATAGTCGACAGCCATGCATCACGTGGCGCGCTACGGACGCTTTTTCCCAAACGTTCGATCACCCGGAAGAGACTTAGCGCCGCCACCGAGTTAGCAAACAGTAGAATGATCTTGGCTACCGTCGAGAAACCGTACCCGGCAACGGCAAAGGCTTTGCGTTTGCCAGTCTTGTCAGACAGCCATCCGGCGACGTAATCCAGCGATGAAGCGGAAAAGTCGGCGAAACCCTCGACCAGACCCAGCAACGCACTCGATGCACCAGCGATGGTAGTGAAGAAGACCGCGAAAACCGAAAAGATCATTTCGGAACTGATATCCGTGAGGAAGCTAACGAGACCGAGCTTGAGCACGTCAGGGTGAACGCCAAGCCAGTTGGCCCTCGAGTTAAGCCTCCTGCGTTCAGGCTCTTCCACATCGTTATGACTTAAATCAGTTTCAGGCGGATCGCTCATCGGAATTTCCCCTAAATTTCAAACCTGCCGGTAATGAACCGGCTTCGTTACCGCAGAAGCCAGACAATGACGGCCATTCCGGCCAAAATGCGATACACCGCAAAGCTGCGGAAATCGTGGTGGGCCACATAGCGCAGCAACCACCCGATGGCAATCCAGGCAGTGATGAAGGCCACCACTGTTCCAATCGCCAGATTGGTCGACGCACCTTCACTCGTGATCTGATGAAGGTTCTTGAGGAGCTTGTAAAGCGTCGCTCCACCAAGCGTCGGGATCGCCAGGTAGAATGAAAAGGCTGTGGCCGTTTCTCGATCAAGTCCAGAAAGCAGCCCTCCAACAATGGTCGAACCTGAACGCGACACACCGGGCACGAGCGCCGTCATCTGAGCAATACCGATGAGCAATGCTTGACGGGCTGTGATGCCATCCAGACCCACTGCATGATCTGAACCGCGAACCCTCTCGGCGGTCTTGCGGCGGCGCTCTACCAGCCACAAAATAATCCCGCCGAGGATCAAAGACGTTGCCACAACCAACGGTGAGAACAGATGCCGGGTGATGAATTTTTCGAATAGCAGACCAATGATTGCGGCCGGTAGGAAGGCGATGAGCAGGTTAAGCCAGAATCGCCGCGCCTGCGTGCTGCCACCGGTTTGACGCACTCTCGCAAACAGGTCCATACGATAAAACCAGATAACAGCCAGAACCGCGCCGAGTTGAATTACGATCTCGAAGGTCCCGCCAACATCTTTGAAGCGGAGCAGGTCCGATGCGACGATCAGGTGACCGGTTGAGGAGATCGGCAAGAACTCGGTAACACCTTCGACGACCCCAAGAATGATCGCTTTGATAAAATCGCCCATTAAATCCGTCCTGGCAAGATCTCGACAATACCGATAAAGGTCTCAGGGCAACCGCACAAACCCGTGGGTTTATCGATGACTAGCATGGTCATCCTCGTCCGTAGAGAAGCCAGCCGGCTATTGCCCCGCCAAGAACCAACCACCCAGAGTTTACTCGGAAGCGAATGATCAGGATCGCGCTTATGACCGCTAATCCAATCGTCACCGGATCGACTAACGCGGTTCTGCCAAGTGCGAATGTCACCACAACCATCAAAGCTAGAGAGGCCACTGTCACTCCGTCCAAGAATGCTCCGGCTGTAGGAGATCGGCGAATCCGCGGTATCAGCGGTCCGCTGATGGCCACCAGGATGAACGAGGGAAGGAATATGCCTATGGTCGCAACGATGGCCCCACGTGTTCCCCCTAGTACATAGCCAATGAAGGTGGCCGTAGTGAAAACAGGTCCGGGGGTAACTTGCCCGACTGCAACGGCGTCCAGGAGTTGCGAATTAGTCATCCAGTGCCAGCGGTCGACGAGATCGCTGCGGAGAAAGGCAAGCAGCACGTAGCCGCTGCCAAATAGCACCGAACCAATTTTGAGGAAGAACAGAAAGAGTCGCCACAAGCCGAAGGGAGTCGCCTCTGTTGCTCCTGGCGCTGTGGCCGTTTGCAGAAGTGAGGCGATCGGAACAGCCGGATAAAGAGCGAAGGCTCCGAATCGTCCAGCCGCGGTGCGGCTGCTCGTCCACTTTACGGCGCCCACAATAAGTCCTGCGCCGAATAGAACTACCAACTCATTGACGCGAAGGAAGTTCAGCGTCACGGCAGCTAATCCGATAATTGCGAGGAACTTTGTTTTCACCGCAGCTCGTCCAAGATTCCACAGCGCCTGCAAAATGACCGCAATCACGACCGGCTTGATACCATAAAGGATTCCGGCAGTCGCGGGTAAACTTCCGAAACGTACATACGCCCAGGCGATTGCCGCAACCATCACGGCGGCCGGAAGAATGAAGCAGACGCCTCCAAGCAGGAGACCCATCCAACCTGCCTGCTGATAGCCGATGTAGATAGCCAGCTCGGTTGAACTCGGACCTGGAATCAAGTTTGAGGCGCCGAGCAGGTCGAGGAATTTTTCACGCGAGAGCCAGGCGCGACGGCGGACGACTTCGTCCTCCATCATCGCGATATGTGCCGCCGGACCACCGAAGGCTGTTAAGCCAAGTCTCAGGAACAGGAGTGTCAGATCCCTTAGCGAAGCATGGTTGCTCCGGGGAGCAGCGCCCGTTGTTTCGACTTCGTTCTTCTTAACCATTCCGCCTTAAATTTTGCTCTAAGGGTCTGGATCGGAAGCGAGCATCGATAGACCATTGCCCCGCGCCGACAATGAGAAGAAAGATCGATCCAAGCAGCATCGCATAATCGACGCGCGCTTCATGAGCCATCGCCCAGAACCCACTCTTGATCAGTATGGGAATCTTGGTCGTCGAGATGGCGACCAGCATATCAATGA
>JBGQGG010000039.1:0-43957 GCA_041497335.1 Pyrinomonadaceae bacterium
GCACCTCGCCCGCCGGCAACGTGCGGGATCGAGCCCGGACACGAAGTTCATCTTCTTCCGAGGCAGTCAATCGAATTGTTTCGCTGGACATGCCTCATGATACTATATCGCACTAGCGTATTCAATGTTACAGTCCACTAGATCGGGTATCCTAGCTAAGGTCCTTAACCAATCACTGGCGCAGCCGCTTCTTTTTGTGCAGCAAACTCGGGCAGGACATGGAAGACTTCCAGGGCGTACTTCACATTGCCAAACGGGGCTGAGACCTGGACGCCCTGAATCAAGTCGCGCACTTCGAGCAGGGACTCTCTGGCAATCTTCAATCCTTCGTCACGGCCGGCTTCTTTGCTGACGTTCGACGCGACCCGCATACGCTCCATGATCTCAGGCGTGACACGCACGCCGGGCACTTCGTTGTGGAGAAACTCGGCGTTGCGGAACGAAACGAGAGGCCAGATGCCGGCGACGATGGGAATGCGGCAATGTTCGATGCGTTTAAGAAACTCGCGCAACTGATCGGTGTCAAACACCGGTTGCGTGATTGCATATTCCGCCCCCGCTTCGATCTTCCATTCGAATCGTTTCAACTCTTCGTCCATGTTAACCGCGCCCGGATTCACGCCCACTCCGATCGAAAACGCCGTCGGCTCGCCGATCGGATTATTGCCGATGTCCAAACCGTGGTTCAGTTTGTTCACCATGTTGGTCAAGCCGATCGCGTCTATGTCGAACACCGCGGTCGCGTCCGGGTATGGACCCATCTTTGGCGGGTCGCCGGTAATCAACAGCAGATTGCGTAAGCCGAGCGCGGCGGCGCCCAACAAATCCGACATCATTCCCAGCAGATTCCGATCGCGACAGCAATAATGCAGCACTGACTCCATTCCGATCTCGCGCTCAACCATGAGCGCGGTGGCCATCGCGCCCATACGCGTCTGCGCGCGCGGACCGTCGGGGATGTTCACGCCGTCGACGCCGGCCGCTTTTAGCAGCCTGATCGCATCGAGCGTCTTCCAGGGGTTGCACCCTTTTGGTGGCAGCACTTCAACCGTGGTGACGAATTCTCCCTTCGCGATCTTGCGCGCCCAGTTCGATCGTTCTTCCGGAGGGACAACGGTGACGTCGGGAGGCTTCAATTCGTGCGCCGCGACCCCCACGGATTCACCGACGACGACCTGCTGAGTCCGCGGACTGAATTGGCGAATTGCGTCCGCGATCATTTTGATATGCGCCGGTGTAGTTCCGCAGCAACCACCTACAAACTTAGCGCCGGCTTGAATGATGCGCCTCGAATATTCGGCCATGTACTCTGGCGAGCACATGTAGAACTGTCTGCCGCCCACGTCGCGTGGCAACCCGGCGTTCGGTTGCGCCGAGAGCTTCCGGTTCGTGAGCGGGCGCATTTTTTCGATCGCGTTGAGCACGATCGCCGGACCTACACCGCAATTGAGACCAATCACATCAGCGCCCCATTCGTCGAGCCTGGTGGTAAACACTTCGGGCGTCGCACCGAATAGAGTATTGCCGTCCATCTGAATCGTTACCTGGGCGACGATCGGCAAATCACACAATGCGCGCACTGCCCGGATTGCCTGTTGCAGTTCGGAAATGTCCGAGAAGGTTTCCAGCACAAACAGATCGACGCCGCCCTCGAGCAACGCCGACACCTGGGCCCTGAACATTTCCTTTGCTTCGTCGAACGACGTGGGTCCGTAAGGTTCAATGCGCACGCCGAGTGGGCCAACCGCGCCCGCGACAAACACGCGAGGCCCGGCGGCTTCGCGGGCTATTTGCGCCGCTCTGATATTAATTTCGCGCAGGCTTGCTTCCAGGCCGTAGGGTTGCAGCTTATGAGGAGTTGCGCTGAACGTGTTGGTCTCAATGATGTCCGCGCCGGCGCGAACGTATTCGGCGTGAACCTCACGCACGAGGTCGGCCGCGACCAGATTCAACTCGTCGTAGGATCGGTTGATATAGATGCCCTTCGAATAGAGCATCGTGCCCATCGCGCCGTCAAAGATCTGAAGGCTGTCAGAGTCGAGAACGTCTCGGAAGTTCCGCATAGACTGAGCTTGGAGCTTAGGTCTTAGAGCTTAGTAGTCGTGTCCGCGCTTCCTCGATCAATAAGATCTAAGCACTAAGATCTAAAGACTAAGCTCGTTGAATAAAAATCCCGCGCTAAACAACGCGGGACTTCAATTTCTCTGAAGTTTTTCGGTTCGCTCTTTCGAACTGGCCGTGCTGTTTAGCCGTTTGTTTTACGTGGCCGCAAGTCGCCTTAACTCACCACGTTTTCCAATGCAGTTTATACGCCGCATCCGAGCGCTCTGTCAACCAGGCCTGTTAGCTTAGGCAGGCACTGATTCCCACTCCCTGGCTTGAGCGGTGAGGGCACCCACCAACTTGGGCCAGTCGTGTAGGTTTGCCGGATCGAAGTCGGCGCCGTTGGGCCAAACGAGCGTGTGTACTTCTGGATCGATCCGGACTTGATTGAATACGGACAAATTGCGGAGAGGTCCAAAGAGTTCCCCGGCCAGGGCCGGCTCGAAATTAATCAGTTGTTCCGTGTTGTCTTCGAACCCCACGCGGAGCGTGTATGGCGCGACTATGTCGAAAGACTCCACTCGGTGTACGTCGTGCACGATCTTCTCCTTCACTTAAGCGGCTCAATTGGTAATGTTGGCCGTCCACTCTGTAGCCTTTCCCAATCGATCAAAAGCTCTTGTGGTGAAGCTCGGCCCAAGCTTCGACGAGGCGGCGCTGTCGCTGTGGTAACGTCCCACGCGACACTTCAATTGGCTCGATGCTGAAAATCGCTGCGTCCTCCTGATAGTAGGCATGAAAATGTGGCGTATGGTGCCGCGCCCCGGCCTCCCGATACATTCGGATAATAATACCGAAGAAGCGACATAATTCGGGCACTGTCGCATTTTACTGTTTCCTTCTTTACGGACGCAAAGCAAAAAGGGCGACGCCGGTTGCAGAGACATGTTCAGTCTTGACAGCCCATGCCTGCTTCTGGCTGAATGCTCGCAATTCTTCCCACACTTAGTTTGCTTTGCGACGACAAGACATTTTCTTTTGCGCTCTTTAGCGAATGCTCGAAGTGGAGACTAATAAATGAGCACAGCAACTGATCGAACAGAGACCAGTCCGTCTCCTTCCGACGATCGCGGTTTCTTTGGTCACCCGCGCGGTCTCTCCACGCTCTTCTTTACGGAGATGTGGGAGCGTTTCAGCTACTACGGTCTACGGCCACTGCTCGTTCTCTTTATGTCGACCGCAATTCTGAGCGGTGGCTTCGGCATTCCGCGCAGCCAGGCCTCGGCAATAGTCGGCATCTACGCGGCGAGCGTTTACCTCGCATCACTGCCTGGTGGGTGGGTCGCTGATCGTCTGCTCGGTTTGCGACGCGCCATCATGTATGGCGCCGTGCTTATCTCATGCGGCCACATCTGTATCGGCCTTTCATCGTTTGCGCAGAGCAAGGTGCCTTTCTTCCTGGGCCTTATCTTTATAGTTCTCGGGACCGGGCTGTTGAAGCCCAACATTTCGGCCATCGTCGGTGACCTGTACCCCGAAGGTGGCGCGCGTCGCGACTCGGGCTTCTCGATCTTTTACATGGGAATTAATGGTGGAGCGGTTCTGGGGCAGACAGTCACGGGGCTCCTCGGTGAAAAGTTTGGCTGGCACTTTGGGTTCGGTGCCGCTGGTGTCGGCATGCTGATAGGCCTCGGGTTTTTTGCTGTGCGCGCGCCCAAGACGCTCGGCAACCTTGGCCTCGAGCGATCTCGACATCCAGACGCTGCCGTTCAGACGCGCCAGGAGCGCACCGTTAAACTCGCCCTGGTGGCTGGCCTGGGATTGCTCGCGCTAGTTGTCGTGCTCGCCGGAATTGGAGTCCTGCATCTTGACCCGCAGGCAATCGGTAAGAGCATGACCTATGTCCTTGTCAGTATGGCGGTGTTCTATTTCGCCTATATCTTTATCTTTGGGGGACTAAATAGTGATGAGAAGAAACGTGTAGGGGTGATCGCGATACTGTTTGTGTTCGCGGCCATCTTCTGGTCAGCTTTCGAGCAGGCACCAACGTCGCTGAACCTGTTCGCGCGCGATTTTACGAACCGAAATGTCGCGGGTTTCGTGATTCCGGCGACATGGTTTCAGAACATCAACTCGATTTTTATTGTGCTGCTGGCGCCGTTCTTTGCCGCGCTATGGCTGAAATTGGGGAAGCGAGGAGCAAACCCATCGAGTCCCGCGAAGTTCGCCTTTGGCCTGCTATTCGGGGGCTTGGGTTTCGCCGTAATGATCTTCGCTGCTTATGCAGTCGTCGCGAGCAACGGCACCATAAAGGTCTCCGCGTGGTGGCTAGTAGTCAGCTATATTCTCCAGACGTTCGGTGAATTGTGCTTGAGCCCAGTCGGTCTCTCTTCAATGACGAAGCTTTCACCTCGGAAGTACGTGGGCCAGATGATGGGTATCTGGTTCCTGGCGACCGCACTGGGCAATCTGATCGCCGGCCTCGTCGGCGGCAACGTTGATCCGGAGAAGCTCGACCAGATGCCCAGGCTCTTCATCGCGACAACAATTTCGCTTGTGGCGGCAGGCCTGCTGCTCGCGGCTATGACGCCGCTCATTAAGAAGTTTCTACCCAATAAGGCCAGCTAATAGAAAAAGGAGTCTGTCTTTTGCTAAAACGCTCATTTCTCTCTCTCGTTCTCGCAGTCTGTTTCTGCCACGCTCCTTTGGCGTTTGGCCAGGAGAAGCTCCTCACCATTGACGACATCTTCGATCCCGCCAAGCGCGTTAACTTCAGCGGCACGCCGGTGAATGGGCAGTGGCTAAAAGACGGAGTGCACTACATTACCGCGAACAGGGATCGAAATGCTTCGCCGCGCTTGCTTAAGGTAAATGCCTTCACCGGGAAGTCGGAGCCGTTCTATAACGCGGCGAAAATGGAAGCGGCGTTCGCTGCGCTTTCGGGTATCAGTAAAGAGACGGCGAAGCGTCTGGCGAATCAAACTTCCTATCAGATGAATTCCGAAGAGGCGGGCGTGCTCATCAATAACTCGAACGATCTTTTCTATTACGAATTCGGCGGCGACCGCGTGATTCGCCTGACGCACAATCCCGAAGAAGAAGTCGGTGGCAGCTTTAGTCCTGATGGGCGCATGGTCAGCTTCGTGCGCAACAACAACTTGTACGTCGAAGATATTGGCTCGCAGCGAGAGCATGCGCTGACTCGCGATGGCAATGCGAAGGTCTTGAATGGCCGCCTCGACTGGGTTTACCAGGAAGAGCTTTACGGGCGCGGGAACTTTGGCGCTTACTGGTGGAGTCCCGATTCGACCCGCATCGCCTTCCTGCGCATCGATGAAAATCCGGTGCCGGACTTCGTCGTCGTCGATCACATTCCTTACGACCAGAACGTCGAAATCAGTCCTTATCCGAAGTCCGGTGATCCAAACCCCAACGTTAAGCTCGGCGTCGTGAATGCCACGGGCGGTGACGTGCGTTGGGTCGATACCTACCAGTATCCGGCCGAAGATCGGCTGATTGTGCGCGTTGGCTGGTTTCCGGATGGCAAGAAGATTTGGTACCAGGCGCAGAATCGGGAGCAGACGTTTCTCGATCTGAATTCGGCAAATCCTGACGACGGCAAGTCGGCAAATATGTTTCGCGAGACGAGCAAGGCCTGGGTCGAAGTCGTTGACGAAGGCCTGCGCTGGCTGAAAGACGGTTCGTTTCTTTGGTTGAGCGATCGCAGCGGTTGGCGGCGTATCTATCATTATGGTGGCGACGGCAAGCTCATCAAGCAGGTCACAAACGGCGATTGGGACGTGCGCGGACTTGATTCGGTCGATGAAGCGAAGCGGATGGTTTACTTTTCTGCTTCCGAGCATAGTTACATCGCTAATAGTGAGTATTCAATAGCCCTCGACGGTACAGGCCTCAAACGGCTGACCGTGACAGAAGGGAACCATCGCGCGTCATTTAACTCGAGTTCTTCGCACTTCCTGGATTCCTGGAATGACGCCAATACGCCGACGCAGTTCCGCCTTTATGACTCTGCCGGCACGCTCGTGCGATTGATTGATGAGAACAAAGTCGATGCGTTGAAGCAATACAAGCTCGGCAAAGTTGAATTCATGAAAGTCAAGACGCGTGACGGCTTTACGATGGAAGCGATGATGATTAAGCCGCCGGACTTCGATCCATCGAAAAAGTATCCCGTCTGGTCATACACCTACAGCGGACCGCAGTCGCAATCGGTGCGCAACTCCTGGGGGGGCACGCGGTACATGTGGCATCAGATGCTGGCGCAGAAGGGCTACATCATTTGGATCTGTGACAACCGCACGGCCAGTAACAAAGGCGTCAGCTCAGCGTGGCCGCTTTACAAAAATTTTGGCGAATTAGAGTTGCGCGATCTAGAGGACGGATTTGCATGGCTCAAGAGCCAGCCTTACGTGGATGGTTCGCGCATAGGCCTTTGGGGATGGAGTTACGGCGGGTTCATGACCAGTTATTCGCTCACGCACAGCCAGACGTTCAAGATCGGGATCGCCGGCGGTACGGTTTCAGACTGGCGCAACTATGACACGATCTACACAGAGCGTTACATGGCGACTCCGCAGAACAACGTGGAAGGTTACCAGAAGAGCTCACCGGTCCATTTCGCGAAGGATCTGCATGGCAAGCTCCTGCTGATTCACGGGGCCATCGACGACAACGTGCACATGGCGAACACAGTCCAGTTTCTTTACGAGTTACAGAAGGCCGGGAAGCAGGTCCAATTCATGATCTACCCCAAGTCTCGCCACGGAGTAGTTGATCCGGTTCTGGTCAAGCACATGCAGCAGATGATGACGGATTTTATTTTGGGGAATTTGTGACAAGTTTCAGGTTTCAAGTTTCAAGTCTCAGGTTGGTCGAGCAGACGCCATCCTTTGGCTATAAGAAATCCTTTGAGATCCGTTCGACAGCTTCATGCAGAATCTCTATGCCGCTGTATGTTGAACCCGATTGGGCATACAGGACGTCTGTGGCGCTCAGGCGTTCGCCAGCAAGTAGAAACCAATCTTGCGGGTTGGTCTCATCCGTTTTCATGCGACCCTCAGTCCGCGCTGAACGATCTCTTCGTAAAAGCCTGCTGAATGCGACAGACGATGCTGGTGATCTTCGGGGGATGTAACTATCAGGTCGAAAGGCAGCGGGCCAACGGTAGCCCGAACTGGGCGCCAAGCCTTGCGCACTGAAATGGCTTCCCGGACCGGACTCTGCCCGAGCGGTTTGATGATCAAGAGATCCACGTCGCTATGTTCGTTGGGATCGCCGTAGGCATACGAGCCAAATAGAATCACTTGTTCCGGATGAAAGTTTTCGAGCAGTACACGTAGGTAGGGCACGAGTTGATTCGCAATTTTGTGAACGGGATAGTTAGGATCGCGCAATAGTTGTTCGCGTAGCACGGTCGACACGGCCCCACTTGAGCTAACTGGTATTTGCGAGGCGCTTGCTACGTAATTACCCTTCTCGTTCACGCCGTGATCATAACACCATGCCCAGTTGACACTGCGACATTGTTTTGAAGGCTTGAATCTCGAATTAGAAATCACCGCCGTTGACACCTCGGACACCAGTAAGTTGATCTTCCTCCATGCGTCAGGCGGCGAATGCGGGCGGCGCATTTGAAGCACGACTCTCCTTCACGTTCGTACACCTGCCATACTCTTCCAAAAGCCTCGCCGTAGGAAAAGCCATCCGGATTCTCCAGCTTGATCCGCGAGGTAGAGCTTCCTGAAATGGCGGCGCGAAGCACATCGCGAATTGCCCGATGCAACCGTGGAATTCGTCTGGAGGAAAGTTCGCATGCGGGCTTGAAAGGATTGACGCCGGCGCGGAAAAGGGCTTCGGCAGCGTAGATGTTTCCCAGCCCAAGGACCTTGGTCTGATCCAGCAAGAGCGTTTTCAGAGAGCGGCGTGAGCGGGCAAAGATATCCGTCAGGTACTCAAGACTAAAATCGTCGGAAAATGGTTCCGGCGCCAGTTCGGTGATTCCTTTTGTCCTGGCCAGTCGCGAACGCGCCACCAACTTCATCACGCCAAACTGCCGCTGATCCCGGAAGACCAGGCGCCGTTCATTGTCGAAATAGAAAACGGCGTGCGCATGTTTTGGTAAGTTGTCATCGACACTCAAATAGAGAAACTTGCCGGTCATGCGTAGGTGCACGGCCAGGACGCGATCGTTATCCAGCTCAATCAGAATGAATTTGCCGCGACGCGAAACGCCGGTGATCGTCGCGCCCTTGAGTTTGCGATTAAAGAGAGCAGGCGAAGTCGGGGTGATTAGTTTCGGAAGACCTACCTCAGTGGCAATGATTCGACGTCCGACGATGCGAGGGCGCAACGCGCGCACGACGTGTTCAACCTCTGGCAGCTCAGGCATTCCCGAAGTTTGTCGTCAGTTTTGCGCTCAGTCAAATCGGCACGTGGGTGGTTGTCTGAGTGCGAAGGAAAAAGGTGGAATCGGGTTGAGGCACGCGGGCAAGCGGTCTCCCCAGCCCCCTCCACAAAGAGAGAGGGAGTAAAGGAGAGGGTGCATGCTTTGAGTTCTAAGTGAGCAAGAAGCGTCTCAGGTTAGAACACTCCGAGCAACACCAGAATCAGCACAATCACCAACAGCAAACCCAGTCCGCCGCTTGGCCCATAACCCCAATTTCTACTGTGCGGCCACCTTGGCACCGCGCCCAATAACAGAATTATCAGCACTATAAGCAGGATCAACCCCATAGTTCGGCCCCTCCTTCCAGATCTCTATCGACTCAAGTCGAAGCATTGCTTCAAGAGCCGAATAGTTCTTACGAGGCTTGATTTGGCAAGACGCGTGCCGCGATAGCGCTCTGATGTCGCGTTGGTTCTTCGGCCTTTTGCGTGAAAGGCTTTCTCGCGAGTTTAGTTTCACGCAAAGGCGCCAAGACGAACTCAAGGCGCAAAGAAGAATGTTGTGAGCTTTCGACTGCCGGTGTTCACGAAAACCTAATGGGGTTTCGATCCGATTACCGCTTCGATCTCTGCTCTAATCTTTTCCACCAGACCAGGCTGGCGCGCTTCGATATTCAAGCGCAGCAGTGGTTCGGTGTTTGACGGACGAATGTTGAATCGCCAGTCACTGGTGTCAAGCGAATACCCATCGGTGAAATCTTCTTTGCCTTCTCTGCTGAATCGGTCCTTAACGGCACTGATCACTTGCTTGATGTCTTTGACCCGAAAGTTCAATTCGCCGGTCATGTAGTGACCTTCCATGTAGGGCCGCATGACTTCAGAGAAAGGCTTGCCGGTTTTTGAGAGATGTTCGATGACCAGGAGGAAGGGAATCATTCCGTTGTCGGCGTAGAAATTGTCGCGGAAGTAATAGTGCCCACTCATTTCGCCGGCGAAGAGTGCATTCTCACGACGCATGCGCTCTTTCATGAAAGCATGGCCGCCTTTGGAGATGATTGCTTCGGCGCCGCGCTGTTCGCACACTTTCTGTGTTGGCCAAATCACCCGCGGGTCGAAAATAATTTTGTTGTCGCTTCCGTCTTTGGCCAAAAGAATGTCGGCGAGCAGCGCCGTCAGATAAGCGCCGGAAATGAATTCACCGTTCTCATCAAAGAACATGCACCGATCGGCATCGGCGTCCCAGGCCACGCCGAAGCTGGCGTCTGAGTCACGGGTCAGTCTCTCAGTTTCAATGCGATTCTCAGGAAGCATCGGATCCGGCGGACCCTTGGGGAACGTACCGTCAGGCACGAAATTCAACGGCAGCAGGTTTAGTCCCAGCCTTTTCACAATGGCGGCAGCGCCATAACAGACATAGCCGAAGTTTGCATTGCCGACGAAGGTGAATGGCTTAATGATCTTAGTATCGATGAATCCGAGAACGTGCTTGAGATAATCCTCCAGGACGTCTCTCTGTGTGACCTTGCCTCTCGTGGGTGAAGACACCTCTTTGTCTTTTCCGGCCTTCAGAAGATCGCGAATATCGAAAAGCCCGGTGTCGGACGAAATGGCCGCGGCTTTCTCTCTGACCATCTTCATGCCGTTGTATTCCTTTGGATTGTGAGAGGCAGAGACCACAATCCCGCCTGAATAGTCGTAAGCGCCCACGGCAAAGTACAGCATGTCAGTGGTAATGCCGCCGATGTCGACGACGTCAACGCCGACGTCGAGAAAACCGGCGATGAGACTCTCTGCCAACTGTGGCGAAGAGATCCGCGCATCCCTGCCGACAACCATTACTTTCGGATGAAAGAGGTACGTGTAGGCCCTGGCGATCCGGTTATAGGCTTCCTCGTCGAGATCCGTCGGATAGACGCCGCGAATGTCGTATGCGCGAAAACTGTCCCAGTTCACGATCTCACATCCTTCCTTCAGGTTCGCTCATTCACAGGTCCTGGTGTAATCGGTCAGCGAGGTTTTGTCTCCCAGCACTGCGCCCGGCCCTACCACTGTGGAACGACCGATGTGGCAACCGCGACCGATGATTGCGCCCGTGACCCGGGCTGCGGTGCCGACGCGCGTGTGGCTCCAGATCACCGAGTTCTCAATCCGCGCCCGCTCTTCAATGTAGCAACCTTTGCCCAGGACTGAGTTGATTATCTCAACGCCGGGCTTCAGCGTGCACTCATCGCCAATTACGGACAGTTCATCGATTTCCGAATGGGTGGCTGAATCGAACTTACCCCGACGATCCTTGATATGAATCCGAGAGACGCGATGCGCCAGCAGGTCGTGATGCGCCTGTAAATAACGCGCAGGCGTGCCGATGTCCATCCAGTAAGTTCGTTGCGGAATGTGCGCAAAGAATGGTTCGCCGTTCTCCAGCAACCTGGGAAACAGGCCGTATTCGAACGAATGATTTTCACCCTTTGGGATAAGGTCGAGGACCTGCGGCTCGAGCACATACGTTCCGGCATTGATGTTCTTGCAGGTGGACACGTCAGGCTTTGGTTTTTCCAGGAAGCGACGTACGCGGCCATCATCTTCAGCTTCTACGACTCCGTACGCACTGGGATCTTCGACCGGGGTCAAAACGATCGTGGCGATTGCCTTGCGCTCTTTGTGTTGGCGAATTACGGTCTTTAGATCGAGGTCCGTCAAAATGTCGCCGTTAAAAACCACGGTTGGTTCGCGAATTAGATCCTCTGCGAACTTGTACGCGCCTGCCGTGCCCATCGGCTGTGGCTCGACCATGTATTTCAACTTCACGCCAAAATTGGAACCATCGCCAAGTTGCTGTTCGATCTTCTCTGGCTGGTAAGAAAGTGAGAGAGTGATGTCGGTGACGCCGGCGCGGCGGAGCGTGTCGATCTGATAAAGCAGAAATGGCCGATTGCAAATCGGGACGATCGGTTTCGGAGTATAAACGGTAAGAGGGCGCAGCCGTGTGCCTTTCCCTCCTGCCAGAATTAGTGCCTGCATGATTAATTAGTCCGGTAGAGCCAGAATGATGAAGGGGTTGAATTTCAAGTGCTGAGTCTAACACCCGCGCATGAGGGTTTTCAATCGAGGACAAGTGACGTTATGGAGTCGGTACCGCCCGCGTGAGCGGGTGGGTTAGTCAGTCAACCCCGGTCGACCGAGGATCCACCCGCTCACGCGGGTGGTACTGACTTCTTCACACCGAAGACGACACATCTAGTAGGCTTGACGGATTGAAGCTGGTGCAAAGAAACTAACTTAGTCGAAGGCTAAGACGCCGTGGCCCTGAATGATCTGTGATCTTGCTAAAACAACATCGCGCCTTCCTCCTGTTGATCGCGTTCGCGGCGGTCATGTTCCTTAGCGACATCTGGATCTATAAGGAATTCGTGCGCGCCGAAAGTTATTTTGCCCTCGGCTCACGGCTAATGGTTGAGCAGGGCGACTGGCTCACGCCGCATGCTCCCGACGAGTTCCCTCTGAACAAGCCGCCGCTGACCTACTGGTTAATTGGCATTTCCTCCAAGTTGTTCGGCGCGAATTATGGATCGGCCAGACTCCCTTCGGTGTTGGCCGCGCTGGCGGTGCTCTTGATTGTCTATTGGCTCGCAATACGCCTCGAGGGAATTCGAGCCGGCATAATTTCCGTCGCCCTCCTCGCGTCGAGCTATCTCTTTCTCAGCTTTGCACGGATGGCGATGAGCGACATGCTGCTCACGCTCTGCGTAACGGCCTCACTCGCTTGCTTCATTATCGCCCTGAAGGATCTGGAGTCTCGATCACGAAGGTCGGTATTGCTCGGCTATGTGGCCCTCGCTCTGGGTGTATTAACGAAAGGCCCCGTGGCCTTGGCACTGGTGGCGATGCCGGTTGGTTTAGAGTTAGCCGTCAGACGAAGTCGCGACGACTTAAAGAGGCTGCGATTGCTCCCCGGATTGATCTTGTTCGCCCTCATTGCCGCTCCGTATTTCTTTTTCATATATGCTCGGCTCGGCCCAGAGCCGCTGTGGTTTTTCTTCTTTGGTGAAAACATTCAGCGATTCACGGGACAGATTTACGGCGCAGCCGGCCGGCCATTCTGGTATGAGCTTGTGGCCTTCTTCAGTGATTTCGCTCCCTGGTCGCTTTTGATTCTTGTCGGGGTTTGGTTCGATTTGAGAGGACGCAGATTGATTGAATCACAAACACGGGCTACCAGGCTACTTTATCTCTGGCTCGGCTGCACGATTCTTTTGTTCTCGCTTTCGAGTTTCAAGCTCGATTATTATCTTCTGCCGGCCATGCCCGCCGCAGCGCTGATAATTGCGCCGGTGATCGCGAACGCTGAAAAACTAACACGCACTGTACGTGGCATAGTTGCAGCGTTCCTGGTTCTTTGCTCCGTCGTCATAGTTGCGGTTGCGTTCCTCTCGCTTAAGGCCGCAGTTCTGCTGTCGGTTCACAGCGCTATCCGGTTCCTGCCTGGCGTGACGGCCCTGGTGGGCCTTGGAGTGATCGTTCTTTACATCGCGCGACGACAGACCTGTCAGGCTGCGCTGATTCTTACTGCGACGATGTGGGCGACAATCCTGACCATGCAATGGGCGCTGTTGCCGGTGTTCGTTCGTTTTCTGCCGGCCAGGCAACTTGCTGCCAGCGTACCTGCCGGAAGCGTTCTGTACACGTCCTGGGCTGCGAACGATTGGGCCAATTGCTTTGCGTACAATCTGCCTCCGCCGCACCGAGTCGAGCGGCTAATCGGTGATGCGAACAACGAGAGATTGCGAGCTGCTCTGAAGAGCGACACGAAGTCCGTCGCGATTATCTGGGAACGCGAATACGAAGGCCTGGCATCGCGAGAGCCTTCGTTGAAGATACTTGCCCGTGCAGAGACGTTCGGACACGGTGGTCTGAGGCTTAAGATGATTCGCGACCCACGACGGGAAGGCTTGCTGGTGGTCGGACATTGAAGGTGTCCTGTTGCTGGGAGCGCGGACGTCCTCGTCCGCACAGCGCCGCAGACGCTCAAGAGTTTTTGGCTAGACCAATAGTTCGCGCTCCGCGCTCCCAGCACAAGCAATTCGCCTGCTTGACACTCTTTGGAATTAACAGTCATGCTAAATCATCTTGATGCGGAGTAATAAACCAAAATGTCAGATATCAAAGAAGCAGTAATCATTAGTGCGGTGCGCACGCCGGTTGGAAAGTTCCTGGGTGCGCTCAAGGGTTTCAAGGCAACAGACCTCGGTGCGATCGCCGTGCGCGAAGCGGTTAAGCGCGCTGGCGTCAGAGCCGACGAGGTCGACGAGGTGATTATGGGCTGCGTGATTCAGGCCGGACTTGGCCAGAATCCTGCGCGGCAGGCGGCGCTGCGCGGCGGGTTGCCCGACGCTGTTTCGGCCGTGACCGTAAATAAGGTCTGTGGGTCCGGACTGAAAGCCATAATGATGGCCGCCCAGGGAGTGCAACTTGGCGACACGGATATCGTCGTAGCTGGTGGCATGGAATCCATGTCCAACGCTCCGTACCTGCTTCCGAAAGCCCGCGAAGGTTACCGTTTAGGCCACGGAACGATCGTCGATACCGTCATCAATGACGGGCTGTGGTGCGCGTTTGACGATCAGCATATGGGCTGCACGGGTGAAGTGGTTTCTGAACGCTTTCATGTCTCCCGCGAAGAACAGGACGAGTACGCATTGCACTCCCATCGCAAGGCGAGCGCAGCCATCAAAGCCGGGAAGTTCAAGGAAGAGATCGTGCCCGTAGAGATTCCCCAAAGAAAGGGGCCGCCGATTATTTTCGATACGGACGAGCCCGTGCGGGAAGATACGTCGCTCGAATCGCTTGCGAAGTTAAGGCCGGCTTTCAAAGAGGGCGGAACCGTGACGGCAGGAAATGCTCCAGGAGTAAATGACGGGGCATCCGCGGTGATCGTGACTTCGCGGGAACGTGCCCGGTCTCTGGGGGTTGAGCCCATGGCGAAAATAGTGGGACAGGCTACCTCCGGTGTCGAGCCGAAGCTGGTAATGATGGCCCCGGTTGAAGCTATCAAAAAGCTTCTGAAAAAGACCGGCTGGTCATTGAGCGATGTTGATTTGATTGAACTGAATGAAGCATTTGCAGTACAGGCCGTAGCAATCATTCGTGAACTCGGCCTGGATGCGGAGCGAGTCAACGTTAACGGCGGCGCAGTGGCGCTGGGCCATGCCATCGGACAGTCCGGTTCGCGAATTTTGACGACGATGCTCTACGAGATGAAGCGACGCGATGTTCATCGCGGCATTGCGGCCCTTTGCCTGGGCGGCGGGAATGCCGTAGCGATGGCAGTTGAGCGGTAGCCGAAACATGAGGCCTCAAGAACACAACAAGTACGTCGGCCTGGCGCACCTGGGGTACGCCGGACTTCACTTGCTGATGACGACGGCGTCGATGGGTTTTGCAGGTTTCATGTTCAAGAATATCCGGCCACAGGAGTTGGGTGGCCCTCAGTCTTTGCGACTGATGGGTCTGATGGTTGTTCTGGTCGGAATCATGAACCTTGTTACCACCATTCCTCCGGTCATGGCAGGATACGCGCTGCTAAGGCGCCGGCCCTGGGGAAAGATCGCTGGGATTGTCGGCGGCGTGGTTGCGTCGATGAGCTTCCCGATAGGAACTGCGGTTGCTGTCTACACTTTCTGGTTTTTGTTCAGCGATGTCGGCAGGCAACTGTACGACCACAAGAATCGAGATATGCCGCCCTTGCCGCCAGAGGAATGGCAACTGCCCAGCGAGAATCCGTGGCAGCAGCGGACGCTGAGTTCTACCTCGCCGCCCGACTGGACCTGACACCAGATGACCGCAGAAGAGCACAACAAGACTCTGGCCACTCTGCATTTCATCTATGGTGCGATGCATGGGCTTACGCTGTTGGGTCTTTTGCTTTTGGTCTTCGTTGTTAAGTTTGCGACGCTCGGAGGGAATTCAATCTCGTCAATCTGGATTGCGCTCGGAGTCATAGCATTCGTGGTTCTCCTTTTCGCGGTGGGGTTACTGCCGCTGGCTGTAGGCTATGGCTTGACGAAACGAAGGCGATGGGCGAAACCGTTAGGTCTTACGCTGGCGGCAATTTCACTGATTAATATTCCTGTCGGTACCGCGCTCGGAATTTATGCGTTTAAGTTTTTTAAGAGCGAAGGCGGTATTCAGCTTTACGGCGGCCAAGCATCAAGGCCAGGTGAAGGCGAATTGCGAGAGGCGCTGCGCGGCGCTCAGCCGCTTATGAATTGGGCTGATCGATTGAAATAGCACAGACTCTAGTCTGTGATAATCAGTACGGGCGTAGTGAAGTCAGTACCACCTGCGTCAGCGGGTGGATCAAACACTCGACGGCAGGTTGACCGATGGATCCACCTGCTTACGCAGGTGGTACTGAGTTCATTGCTACCGTTGAAGCATCACAGACTAGGGTCTGTGCCACTTAAAAACATATGAGCGAAATCTTCGGAGTAGTCGGATCAGGCACAATGGGCGCGGGCATTGCCCAAGTGGCGGCGCGAGCCGGCTTCGATGTCATCATGCGCGACGTGGCGGAGGAGTTTCTCGCGCGAGGCATGAACGCCATCGACAAGAGTTTGCAACGCGATGTGGACAAAGAGAGACTTGGCGCCGAAGAAAAGACCGCGATCATGTCGCGAATTAAGACCACCACCGATATCGGCGGCCTCAGAGACGCTTTCATTGTAGTCGAAGCAGTTACCGAAGATGTGGGCGTAAAGACAGAGATTTTTAAGGCGCTCGAGGAAGTGGCGAAGGCCGATGCGATACTGGCGTCCAACACTTCATCAATCTCGATCACGAAACTCGGTGCCGTGACGCGAAGGCCCGACAAAGTGATCGGCATGCACTTCATGAATCCTGTGCCGGTGATGAAGCTGGTGGAGATTATTCGCGGTGCGGCAACTACCGATCAGACTTACGAAAAGACTCGCGCGTTGACTGAGCGACTGGGCAAGATACCGTTGGAGTGCCAGGACTCACCGGGTTTTATTTCAAATCGGGTTCTGATGCCGATGATTAACGAGGCGATCTTTGCGCTTTACGAAGGCGTGGCTACGCGCGAAAGCATCGACGGCATTATGAAGCTTGGAATGAATCATCCGATGGGCCCGTTGACGCTTGCTGATTTCATCGGCCTCGACGTTTGCCTAGCGATCATGAACGTGCTACATGATGGATTTGGCGACTCGAAGTACCGGCCTTGTCCACTGCTGAAGCGCTATGTGGATGCGGGATGGTTAGGAAAGAAAAGCGGGCGTGGGTTTTATGAGTATTAGAGCTTAGAGGGTTAGAGCTTAGGCCTTTTGTTCTAAGCTCTAAGCACTATGTGTCGATGCATCAACGCGCAATCTCACACTACTGTCAGAAATGCCGCGCGGCGAATCCGCTCGGACAGGAGTTCTGTCTCCGGTGCGGCACGCGGCTGATGCTTGTGGTGCAGCCTCCTTCGATGCGGGTTGATCCGGCAGAGACAACACCGCACGAAGAGCACCTGCTGGAGCGGCTGACCATTTTGGAGAACACTCTGGCGCGTCTGGCTGAGCGGCTCGAGCAAGGACTCAAACTATTGCTGCGCCAATCAGAGACGGCTTACACCAACCATGCTCTGGTGAAAAGTTTGATTGAGATCCTGAATGAGTGTGGCGTAGTGGATAACGAACGCCTGGAATCGATGTGGCGGGCAGAATGCGCCAAGCTGAACGAGACCCCCCCGGAACCCTCCTCCTCGACACATCAGCCAAAGAAAGCACGGAAGGCAAAGCGCAAGGCGAGTACCAGCAGTTGACGCGAGCGTGCGCGCACTTTGGGTGCCCGGTGTTTAGAGTACATCAACTTTAGTTGGGCTCTTTAACAACGAAAACCCGACTGAAGTCGGTACTCTAAACGCCGCTTGCTCCTGGCTGCGCTTTGAAAGTGCCGTATGCCCGGCTATAATTAGCGACTTTGCGCTCCGCCCTCTGACGCATTCTATGTGATCGAAGGGGCCCTGCTATGCGAATCGAGCTCGACAGACTGGAAGAACAGGGCGGTAGGTTCTCGCAGGTTTACGATGTCGACAACCTGTTGCTGGACGATGAGGAAGTCAGCCTGGTTGAGCCGGCTGAGATTCAGGGCCGCGTCCGTCGCATCGGGACAGAGGTCGAGTTGCGCGGTAGGTTGCACGCCAAACTTGAGGCTGCGTGTGGTCGTTGTTTGAAGCCGGTTGAACTACCGATTAGCACGGGGTTCACCGAAAGATTCGTTCGCGCGGTAACCTGGGCCGCTGATGAGCAGCACGAATTGCAGGAAGAAGATCTGAACCTGTCAGTCTTTGACGGGGAGGGAATCGAACTCGACGATCTTGTGCGCGAAGAGATTCTTTTGGCAGTCCCTGCTAACGTGTTATGCCGGGAAGATTGCAAGGGGCTCTGTCCGACTTGCGGGACTGATCGAAACCTGGGCGATTGCCAGTGTGAAGCTAACGAGGTCGATTCACGCTGGCAAAAACTGAAAGAGTTGCAAATGTAGGGAATTTCAAGCTCAAGATTTGAAATTTTCAAATTTGAGATTTGAAATCGGAAAGCTGAAGTTAGAATTGTGGAGTAATCATGCCAAATCCAAAACGTCGTCACTCAAAATCGCGTCGCGGCAAGCGACGGGCTCACGATGCGCTGCGGACACCGCAGACCGTCGTTTGTCCTAATTGCCAGGAACCACGCATGCAGCATCGTGTCTGCCCGAAATGCGGTTACTACAAGGGTCGCGAAATTGTTCACGTGGAACAAACTACCTGATCGTTTTTCGATTCCGAAACATCGCGCAAAGGTTGTTGAATGTCGAAAATACATTCAGGCATTCTGGGCACCGGCCATTCTTATCCGGAAGGCATTTTGACGAATGCCGATCTGGAGAGGATGGTCGATACTTCAGACGAGTGGATTACGACGCGGACCGGGATCAAGCAGCGGCGCAAGGCCGCCCCGGACGAGTACACTTCGCAGTTTGCCGTGCGCGCTTCGCGCCAGGCCATCGAGCGGGCGGGCATGGATGCCGCGGACATTGATCTGATACTTTGCGCCACGGTCACTCCGGATCAAATTCTGCCGTCTACCGCTTGTCTGATTCAAGCCGAACTGGGCTCACACAAAGCCGCCGCGATGGACATCGTTGCTGCCTGTTCCGGCTTTCTCTACGGACTCTCGCTGGCCGACGCAATGTTACGTTGTGGGCAGTCGAAATATGCTCTGGTGATCGGGGCTGAAATTCTGACACGCTACGTTGATTACACCGATCGTTCGACTTGCGTGCTTTTTGGCGACGGCGCCGGCGCAGCCGTCCTGGGAGCAGTGGAAAGCGATCGCGGAATTCTGGCGGCAAAGATTCGCTCGGACGGTCGCTATGAAGAGCAATTGTATGCGCCCGGCGGTGGCACCAAGGGTGGATTCAGCGCCGAGACTATTGCGCGTGGCGATCACTTCTTCAAGATGAAGGGAAACGAGTTATTCAAGGTGGCCGTGCGATCTATGGCCGACATTTCGCGCGAGGTGCTGGAAGAAGCGGGTTTAACCACGACAGATGTAAAGCTTTTCATTCCCCATCAGGCGAACCAGCGCATTACGGACGCGGTCGCGAATAAGCTGAACGTTGACGATTCAAGGGTCTATTCGAATATTGCTATGCACGGCAATACATCGTCAGCATCCATTCCGATCGGGCTGGATGAATGCGTCGAAGCGGGCCGGGTTCAAAAAGGGGACGTAATTCTGATGACGTCCTTCGGCGGGGGCGTGACGTGGGGTGGAGTTGTGATGCGCTGGTGATAGAAAAGAGATAGGACGTATTCGACCGATTGGACCTATAGCGTTTTTATTCCCGGGCCAGGGCTCGCAGCATGTGGGCATGGGAAAGGATTTGGCCGAAACGTATCCGGCGGCCAGACAAGTCTTTGAAGAAGCAGACACGGCGCTCGGCTTTGCACTCTCGGAACTCTGCTTTAACGGCCCCGCAGAGCAGTTGCAATTGACTGAGAATACGCAGCCGGCCATCCTGGCTGTCTCGATGGCGGCGTTGCGTGCCGCCAAAGCAGAAGGCCTTCCGCAACCCGATTCGGTCGCCGGGCACAGTCTCGGCGAATACTCGGCTTTGGTGGCTGCGGGCGCGCTTTCACTAACCGACGCGCTCAAGACGGTGCGCGCGCGCGGACGCTATATGCAGGAAGCTGTGCCCGTAGGCGCGGGAGCAATGGCGGCGATTCTCGGCGCTGATCTGGATGTGGTAATGTCCGCTTGCGAAGAGGCCGCCGCAGGGCAGGTTTGCAGCGCGGCCAACATCAATTCGCCGAATCAGGTGGTTATCGCCGGCGACGCTGCGGCGATCGATCGCGCCATCGTCCTGTTGAAGGTACGCGGCGCCAGGCGTGCGATGAGACTGAATGTAAGTGCGCCTTTTCATTGCGCGTTGATGAAGCCGGCCCAGGACCGTCTGGCTGCGGATTTGCAACGGATTCAGTTCGAGGATCTCACAACGCCGCTGGTGACAAACGTTGATGCAAAGGCCGTCAAGCGCGGCGCCGAGGCCCGCGATGCGCTGGTGCGGCAGGTGTCGCAGCCGGTTCGCTGGCTTGAATCAGTTGAATTTTTGATCAGTGAGGGTGTACAAAGCTTTATTGAGATTGGACCCGGAAAAGTTCTGAGTGGGCTGGTGCGCCAGATTGATCGCAACCTGCGTTGCGTGAACATCGAGGACGAGACTAGTCTGCGCGCAACCCGCGAAGCGCTCGGCGTTTCCGGGTAATTACTAGGAAGCTTAATGGTCCCGCAAATTTCAGTTTGTCGGGGCTGGAATCACACGGCTTAAGAAACGATCGACAAACCGAGGTTTGTCGGACATTTACAAAGAGGAGCAAACGAATGCCCGATCAAGAGATTGAGCAAAAAGTAAAACAGATTATCGTGGACGAGCTGGGCGTCGACGAGAATGAAGTGACGCCCAATGCCCGGTTCATCGATGACCTCGGCGCTGACTCACTCGACACCGTCGAACTGGTCATGCGTTTCGAGGAAGAGTTCGGCATCGAGATTCCCGACGAGGATGCGGAAAAGATTCAAAGCGTGCGCGACGCGTACAACTATATCGACCAGCACAAGGGGAAGTGACCGGTAGCTCTCGATGGTCAGCCGAGCAATTGCCTTAAGCTCAGCGATCATCCGAAAGTCGGTCACGGAAGGAGCTTTGACTTTGAATCGTCGCGTCGTCGTTACCGGTCTAGGTCTGGTTACGCCTGTGGGTAACTCAGTCGAGGCCACCTGGTCCGCGTTGTTGGAAGGCCAAAGCGGTGCGGATTACATCAAGAAGTTCGATGCTGCCAGGTTTGCAGCCCGGTTCGCATGCGAAGTAAAGAATTTCAATCCGCTGGATTACATCGAAAAAAAGGAAGCGCGCAAGATGGGCGCTTTCATCCACTATGCCATCGCTGCCTCGGATGAGGCGGTCCGCAGCAGCGGATTGGACATAAATGACGATATTGCGGAAAACGTCGGCACCTATATCAGCAGCGGCATCGGCGATTTTTGGGCCATCGAACGGGAGCATGAAAAGCTCCTGAAAGACGGGCCCAGCCGCGTCTCCCCTTTCTTCATTCCGTCGGCTATCGTTAACCTCGCTTCCGGACAAGTTTCGATTCGGCACAACGCCAAGGGCCCGAATTCAGCAACGGCCACCGCGTGCTCGGCGGGAGCGCACGCCATCGGTGACAGCTTCAAAATCATTCAGCGCGGCGACGCCGACGCGATGATTTGTGGCGGCGCTGAGTCGGCCATTACACCCATGAGTGTGGCCGGGTTTGCGGCGTTGCGCGCGCTCTCGACGCGAAACGACGATCCGGTTCATGCTTCGCGTCCTTTTGAATTGACTCGCGACGGCTTCGTCATCGGCGAAGGCGCGGGCATTCTGATTCTGGAAGAGTTGGAACTCGCGCGACGTCGTGGGGCCCGGATCTATGCCGAGGTGGTGGGCTATGGCATGTCCGGCGATGCGTTCCACATCACCATGCCCGACGCTAGCGGATCAGGCGCCGTCCGCGTCATGCAAAAAGCCTTGGGCGATGCTAAGGTGCGGCCGGAGGAAGTGGGCTACATCAATGCACACGGAACATCCACGCCCTACAACGACAAATTTGAAACGATGGCGATCAAGAAGACTTTCGGCGAGCATGCTTACAAAGTGGCGATCAGCTCGACAAAGTCGATGACCGGTCATCTACTGGGGGCGGCGGGGGGCGTCGAAGGTGTTCTCTCAGTGCTCTCCATTCATCGCAACATGCTACTTCCGACCATAAACTACGTTACGCCGGATCCGGATTGCGATCTCGATTACATTCCGAACAAGGCTCGCGAAGCCCACGTGAAATACGCCCTGTCCAACAGTTTCGGGTTCGGCGGCACCAATGCAGCATTGTTGTTCAAGAGATACGAGGAAAGTTAGTTGTCAGTGGTCAGTAGTCAGTTGTTGGATGGATGAGTGAACAGAGCGCAACTAAACTACTGACAACTAACAACTAGCAACTGACCACTGACCACTGACTGAGCTTAGAAAGCTATGAAGATACTTGTGCTGATGAAGCAGGTTGCGAATAAAGACGCGATTCTGCGGATTAATAAGGATTCAACCTGGATTGAAGAAGCCGACCTCTCGTTTGAAGTAAACGAGTCGGACGGATATGCCCTGGAGGAGGGTCTCCGCATCAAGGAAAAGGTCGGTGGCGAAGTCGTCGTTTGCTCAATGGGGCCCCAACGCGCGAAGAGCGTGATCAAGGATGCGCTGGCGCGTGGCGCGGATCGCGCAATCCATGTGGTTGGCGATAACGTCGTCCATCTTTCGCCGTTCGCCGCGGCTAGCGTTCTGGCTGAAGCTATTCGCGAAGAGCAGGCCGACCTCATCATGACCGGTTTGCAATCTGATGACTATGGCTATGGGCAGACGGGAGTGATCCTTGCCGAAATTCTCGGCTTACCCCACGCGACAATCGTGATTGAGGTTGATCCGACCGGTGATCAACTGCGGGTCAAGCGGGAACTGGAAAGCGGCTGGTACCAATGGTACACGATGTCAAGGCCCGCCCTGCTGACGATTCAATCAGGCATCAGCCAGATTCGGTACGCGACTTTGAAGGGAATCATGGCCGCCAAGAAAAAAGAGATTAAGGAGGTCACACCCGCTGCGGAGATCGTTAATCAACCATCGCAGCAGCGGATTGAAAAGGTTTACCTGCCGCAGAAGTCAAAGCAGACCCAGTTCCTCGGCGGTGGCGACGCAAAGAAGGGCGCGGTGGAGTTGGCTGAAAAACTGCGCAATGAGGCGAGGGTGATATAAGAGAATCCTATGAGCGAAGGCATTTTAGTTTTCATCGAACACAAAGCAGGGTCGCTTAATAAGACTTCCCTCGAAGCGATAGCGGCCGCCCAAAGGCTTGGGAGCGAGACCGGTCAAAGCGCAACGGCCGTGGTGCTGGGCTCGGGGATGTCGCTGGCCCAGGAAATCGCCGCTTACGATCTGGCTAAGGTCGTGAATGTCGATCATCCTCAACTGGCCGATTACACGCCCGACGCCTATGCCTCAGCGATGGAGCAAGTCGTGCGCGCTGCGTATCCGCAGTACGTTCTGATGTCGCACACGTACCTGGTGCGCGACTTTGCGCCAAAAGTAGCCGCGCGCTTTGGCAAGGGATTGATCGGCGATTGCATTCGCATGAACGTTGATGCGGGCAAAGTTACCTTTACGCGGCGAATCTTCCTCGGCAAGCTGGACGCTGATGTAGTGTCCGATGGTCAGCCGCCGTTGTTTGCTACTTTTCAGTCCGGCGCCTTTCGCCCGGATCAGGCGGTGAAGGGAAGCGGCGCTCCCGTCGAATCGATGCAAGTCGAGATTGGCGACGTCCGCATGAAGCCGGAAGCGCCGTTCCAGGAAGTAAAGCAGGCCGTCGATCTCAGTAAGGCGGACGTGATCGTCGCCGTAGGCCGCGGTATCAAGAACAAAGACAACATCGCACTGGCAGAGAAGCTCGCTGAAGTGCTCGGCGGCGACCTGGCTGCGTCGCGTCCGATTTGCGATTCCGAGTGGCTGCCAATCGATCGGCAAATCGGATCATCGGGCCAGACGGTCGCGCCAAAGCTGTATATCGCTCTCGGTATCTCCGGCGCGATTCAGCACCTGGTAGGCATGAAGAACTCGCAGACAATCGTCGCCATCAACAAGGACCCGGAAGCTCCTATCTTTGATATTGCTGATTACGGGATTGTCGGCGATCTGTTTGAGGCATTGCCCGTACTGACCGAAGAGATCAGAAAACTCAAGGGCTGATCGGCTGACTGCAACCGGTACTGTGATCAGCAAGGCACGCCGCCGGATGGAGTTTCAAACTGCGCAGCTATATGCCGCAAAAACATTGAAGGAGATAGTACATGCGTAGAGCCAAAGTCTCGTTCCTGTGTCTTTCCCTGTTTGCGTCGCTTCTCTGCTTTGTGGTCGCGGGTGACAACACTCGTAGCGTGAAGGCCCAGAGTGAGTCCGGTTCGTTAGTTGAGTCTTTGGGTGCGCCGCCGAGCGGCGACGGCCGTGGGTTCGACGTTTCGAACATGGATACGAGCGTCGCGGCCTGCGAAAACTTTTTCCAATACGCCAACGGCGGGTGGGTGAAAAAGAATCCCATCCCGGCTGCGTACGCAAGCTGGGGCCGCTTCAACGAACTATCGGATAGGAACCAGGAGCAACTCCGGCAGATCCTCGAAGACGCAGCAAAGAGCAAGGCGGCTAAAGGCAGCAACGAGCAGAAGATTGGTGACTACTACGCGAGTTGTATGGATGAAGCCGGGATCGAAACCGCTGGTCTGTCGCCTCTAATGCCGCAATTGAAGCGAATAGATGCCATCAATAACAATGCATCGCTTCAAGCCGAGGTCGCGAAGCTGCACGGCAATGGCGTGCGGGTATTATTCGGGTTCGGATCGGCGCAGGATTTCAAGCAATCGACCCAGGTCATTGGCCAACTTCGTCAGGGTGGCATCGGTCTGCCGGATCGCGACTACTACACGAAGACTGACGATAAATCGAAAGAACTGCGGGACAAGTATGTCTCGCACATTGCTAAGATGTTGGCGCTGGCTGGTGACGACGCTCCTACGGCGCAGGCCCACGCCCAGACGGTCGTAGCCATCGAGACCAAACTCGCCGAAGCCTCGATGACGCGGGTCGAGCAGCGCAATCCGGAAAACATCTATCACAAGACCAAGATTGCCGATCTCAAGGGCCTGGTCCCAAATTTCGATTGGGCGGCTTACTTCAAGAGCATTGGTCTGCAAAGTGCCGGCGATATCAATGTTGCCCAACCAAATTTCTTCAAGAGTTTGAACGTTCAGTTGACGGCGACCCCGGTCTCTGATTGGAAAGCATATTTGCGCTGGCACTTGCTCAACGCGCGGGCGCCGGCCTTAACAAAAGCATTTGCGGAAGAGGACTTCGATTTCTCGGGACGGACCCTGACGGGTGCGAAGGAGCTTCAACCGCGCTGGAAACGTTGTGTGGCTGCAACCGATCGCGCTCTGGGCGAGGCGCTGGGCCAGGTTTACGTGCAGAAACATTTCACCGCGGCAGCCAAAGCCCGGGCCGTGGAGATGGTGGGAAACCTAATCGCCGCGCTGCGGGAAGATCTGACGACGCTGTCATGGATGAGTGACGCGACGCGCAAGCGGGCGACCGCAAAGCTCGAAGCATTCACCAGAAAAATTGGCTATCCCGATAAGTGGCGCGACTATTCAGCGCTGAAGGTGGCGCGCGGCTCGTACCTGGTCAATGTGACCAGCGCCCAAAGGTTCGAATCCAATCGGCAGTTGGCCAAAATAGCCAGGCCGGTCGACAGAACTGAGTGGGGAATGTCGCCGCCGACCGTTAATGCTTATTACAATCCATCAATGAACGAGATTGTATTCCCAGCGGGAATTCTGCAATCGCCTTTCTATGATCCACAAGCCGATGACGCGATCAATTATGGCGGAATAGGCGGTGTCATCGGCCATGAAATGAGTCATGGCTTCGATGACAGCGGGGCCCGGTTTGATGCCGAGGGAAACCTGGTGAACTGGTGGACTGAAGACGATCTGAAGAGCTTTAAGACACGGGCGCAGTGCGTCATTGATCAGTTCAGCGGCTTTGAAGCACAACCCGACCTTCATGAAAACGGGAACCTTGTAGTAGGTGAAAGCATAGGCGATTTGGGCGGATTGACGCTCGCGTACGCGGCCTTTAAGAAGTCGATGGAAGGAAAACCACGGCCGGCCAATATCGATGGCTTTACACCGGAGCAGCGCTTTTTCCTGGGTTGGGCCCAGGTTTGGGCTTCGAACGAGCGCCCGGAATTCGAGCGCCTTATGGTCGCAACTAACCCGCATCCTATTGCTCGCTTCCGCGTCATTGGGCCACTCTCAAACATGCCCGCTTTCGCCGAAGCTTATCAGTGCAAGGCAGGCGATTCGATGGTGCGCCCGCCAGAGAAGCGTTGTCAGATCTGGTAGGACCAGGTTCTCGTTTCGGAGATCCAAAGTCCAACGCCTGGTTTCACCCCTAACGGGGTGAAACCGTTTCCTATCCAAAGGACACGTTGAAATAAAAGGACCCGGTGAGATCGTGACTTCACCGCCTCACTTGGGGTTTTCCTTCGTTGGAACGGGCGATGGAAATAGCATTTTGAGATCGCCCACGATCTCATCAGGCTTCCACACGTTTCCTCGATACAACTTGAACACTTTCCTGTCAGGCCCAATCACCGCCGTACGCATCGAGTGAATGACTTGTTCATCGCCCGACGAGGTGTCCTGGTAATAACGTAACCCGAAGAATTGCGCGATTCCTTTCACTTCGTCTTTCGTTCCGGTTGCAAACTCCCAGTGCTGAAAGGTTTCGTCCGAGTAGCGGCCCGTGTGGGATGCGCCGTAACTGCGCAGCACCTTGGGCGTGTCATAGTCCGGATCAAAGCTGATCGTGAGCAAATGACTCTTCTCATAGATCTCGGGTTGCTTCTGTAAAACTTGATCAATGGCGGCGAAGTTGTTGCTCATCAAAGTGCATTGATCTGGCTGAGGGCAGCGCGTGTAGACAAACGTCAAGACGAGCGCTTTGCCTCGATACTGCGCGAGGTGAATTCGCTGGCCATCCTGGTTGACCAGACCAAAGTCGGGTACTTCAGTACCGGGCATTGGCTCTCCCGGCACGTCCACGGTCTGTGAAACCGGGGGCCCTCCTTCCACGATCGAAATAATCTCGACCCACGACGACAGGTCGTCGACCACCAGCGTTCCCGTTATGTCATCCCCGGGCTTCAGCATTTGCAGGTCGGCATCATTTTTTATCTTGAACGGCATGGTCATCGCAGGCATGTAGCCGGCGATGTCTTCATGGGCAATGGTTGCGGTCCGATCGGTTGTATCGACCGCAACGATTTTGCCCTTCAACGGGTATCGCTTTTCGTTCGCGGAACGGCGGGCGCGACAACCTGACCCGGTTACCGCGAGGCAGAGTAAGAGACTTGAAACAATCGCGAGCAGAGGTCGAGTATTTGTCATATCGAATGATATCGGCGAACAGATTCACTGAGTCAAGCCTGGAATTACAGACCAGAGTAATCGGTTAGCGCGATGAGCTCAAGTCTGGTTCAGGCTCCAATTCAGTTAACGCATTTATCTGCGCATTTGTATGTTACGATTACCGCAAATGGTTTCGGCAGAGAAAATGCGCGCAAAGATTCTTGACGGTCGATCCGTCGCCGAGCAAATCAAGAATGAAGTCGCTGAAGAAGTGCGGCGACTGTCGGAGCAACACAGCATAAGACCCCGTCTGGCTGCTGTGCTGGTTGGTGATGACGGGGCGTCCGCGGTCTACGTGCGGAACAAGGTGCGCGCGTGCGCTGAAGTGGGAATTGAGTCAGAGCAGCTTGCGCTGCCGGCATCAACCACGACACAGGACCTGCTCAGCATCGTCCGCGGGTTAAATCAACATCGAGACGTTGACGGAATTTTGGTGCAATTGCCGTTGCCAAAACAGATTGACGAATCGTCGATTCTTGAAACCGTCGATCCTTCGAAGGATGTTGACGGTTTCCATCCCACCAACGTAGGTTTGCTGGCAATGGGCCGGCCCCGGTTCGTTCCTTGTACGCCGGCAGGAATCATGGAGTTGTTGGATCGCAACCAGATCGAAGTTGCCGGCGCCAACGCCTGCGTCGTCGGTCGCAGCCAAATCGTGGGGCGGCCCGTGGCCAGTCTGCTGTTGCAAAGGCATGCAACCATAACTATCTGTCATTCACGAACCCGCGATCTTTCGGCGGTGACGCGACAGGCAGACATCCTGGTGGCCGCGATTGGTCGCCCAGCCTTCATCCGCGGCGATTACATCAAACCCGGCGCGACAGTGATCGACGTAGGCGTTAACAAGGTCACCGATGTTAACGTCGCGCGAGCTATGTTTGGGGATGAAGCTGGTAAGAGAATTGAAGCTATTGAGAGGCTCGGCTACACGTTGGTGGGTGATGTCCATCCAGCCGAAGCCGACCAGGTCGCGGGTCAACGCACGCCAGTGCCCGGCGGTGTGGGGTTGCTGACAGTGGCGGTGCTGATGCGGAATACGCTGCAAGCGGCAAGGTGGCGGCGAGGCGTTTAGAGTTCAACCTTTAGGTTGCCGGCAAGCTAAAGCTTGAACTCTGAACGATGCTAAAAGTTGGCCTTACCGGATCGATTGCCGTGGGAAAGTCTTTCGTGCTGGGCGTGTTGGCTGAACTCGGATGCCGGGTTCTGGACGCGGACGCGACTGCGCGTGACGTGGTGGCTCCCGGCACACCCGGGTTGAATGCCGTCGTTGACACCTTCGGAAGAGATATTCTGCAGGAAGATGGCACGCTCGACAGAATTAGTCTCGGCAAGATCGTTTTCGCCGACGAAGGGAAACGACAACTCCTCAATTCGATTCTGCACCCTTTCATCATCGCCGCGCAGGACGATCGAATTCGCCGGTGGGAACAGGAAGAGTCAAAAGGCGTCGCAGTTATTGATGCTGCATTAATGATCGAGTCTGGCGGCTACCGGCGCTTCGACAAGCTAATCGTGGTTCACTGCCGGCCCGAGGTGCAACTAGAGCGCTTGATTGGTCGTGAGGGCTTGTCAGCCGAGGAAGCCAGCCTGCGGATAGCAGCGCAGATGCCACAAGAAGAGAAAAAGAAGTATGCGGATTTCCTGATCGATACTTCGGACGGTTTCGAGGACACACGCCGGCAGACCGAAGCGCTGTTTCAGGAATTGAGTGTGCTTGCTCGTTGATGCGGGAAAAATATTGCCCGCGCTACAGGCGCATGTTACTTTGAAACGCCGTGCGAAGTTCGAGTAGATGCGGAATCACGACGGGCTATTCATCGCGGATTGCCGTCGCCGTATTGTGTTTTGGTATGAGCGTCATCGGTGCCGGATGTGCCGCGTCAGCAAAGGACAAGGTTTTTTTTGGCAAGACCAATCCACCGCGAGACAACATCATGCGTTATGTCTCAGGGTCTGAGCCGGAATCCCTCGATCCACAGATCTCAGACGGACAGCCGGAAGCGCGTCTTTATATGGCGCTTTATGAAGGTCTGGTCGAATACGATCCGAAAACGACGGTCCCAATCCCGGCCCTCGCCGAACGCTGGGAGGTTAACAAGGATTCATCCGAGCTAACTTTTCATCTACGCCGGAACGGCCGCTTCTCGAACGGCGATCCGATCACCGCACGGGATTTTGTCTACACACTTCGCCGTGGGTTGTCACCGAAGCTGGCCTCGCGAACTGCCGCGCTCGCTTATTACATCAAATATGCCGAGGCCTATAACGAAGGCGCCGTCTTTGTGCTGGATCCAACGAGTGGGAAGTTTCTGTTGGCTGAAGATTTCTCGGAAGAGGCATCGCAGCCCGCAACGCCGCAACCGGAAACTACCGGCAGCAAGAAGGCTCCGCAGGCGTTGAGTTCCACGCCCAACGAGTCGGTTGCGTCTGAATACCCGCCAATTCCGGAAGAGAAGACACCTGATCTCGATACTGCATTTCATCGTTTCATGCACTCGGAGGATAGGCTGGTCCTGCCGGGCGACGAAAAGAAGCGATCGAAAGCGATCGATGCGAACCCAAAGCTGAAAGCAGTGATTGACGGCAAACAGTTCGTGCCGGTAAAAGCCGAAGACATCGGCGTCGAAGCTGTAGATGATTACACGCTGCGCATCTCGCTGGCCCAGCCTGTGCCATTTTTTCTCAGCCTGATGCCGCACCAATTCTTCCGGGTGATTCACCAGCAGACAATTGAAAAATTCGGTGGAGCCTGGACCCTCGAGCAGAATATCGTCACCAGCGGCCCGTTTACGCTCGAAGCGTGGAAGCACTATGACCGCGTCGTCGTGAAGCGCTCTCCGATGTACTGGGATCACGAGAGTGTGAGGCTTGATGGCATCGTGTTTTATACGGTGGTCGAGAGCTCGACGATCATGAATCTCTACAAGGCGGGCGAGATCGACGCGACGCAGAATCATGCGGTGCAAGCGGCATGGTTGGACATGATCGCTCCGTTTAAGGACTACATGGATGCCACGGAAGCTGGTATTGAGTACTATCAATTTAACTGTACCCGGCCGCCGACAAACGATGTGCGAGTGCGAAAAGCACTGAACATGAGTGTGGATAAGAAAGCGGTCGGGGCCTGGAGGCACGCTAAGCCTTTGACGGCCATAACGCCTGAAGGAATATTTCCCGATTATCCCCAACCGAAGGGCGATCCGTTTGACCCGGAGAAAGCAAAGACGCTGTTAGCTGAAGCGGGTTATCGAGATAGCTTAGGAAGGTTCGATCCAAACACATTTCCGGTCGACCAGATTGAGATAACTGTAAATACCGAGGGCGGTAATTTGCCAATCGCCGAGTTCATCCAGGCCCAGTGGAAGCAGAACCTCGGCATTACCATCCCGGTGAAGCCTATGGAACAGAAAACATTTCTGGCGGCGCGATCCGAACTTGAGTACAGAGGCATCTCCCGGAACGGCTGGTCGGCTGACTATATGGATCCGTTTACGTTTCTCGGTTTGTACTACACTCCGCGCGGCACCAACGGCACAGGGTGGTGGGATCCGAAGTATGCGGCCCTTCTCGATGAGGCGAACCGAACCGGTGATCGGCAGAAGCGCTACCAGCTAATGGCCCAGGCTGAAGCCCTGGCGCTGGAGGCGCAGCCGATTATGCCGCTCTTCACCACGAGCGCTCGCTGGATGAAGAAACCATATGTTAAGGGAATGTATCCCAACCCCGCGTCTTTGTTCCCGTGGAAGTGGATTTACATTGAGCGCGATCAGGCAAAGTGGGACTTCGGAGTGCCGAAAATGAGTGAATAAGCGGTGTTCAGAGTACCAACTTTAGTTGGGCTGTTTTAGTTACCAATACCCGACTAAAGTCGGTACTCTGAACGCGTGTTATCCAAACTTCCTTCTAAATCATGCTTCGCTTCATCATTCGTCGTGTCGTCATAATTATCCCGATGCTCTTCATCGTTGTGTCCCTCACCTGGGCACTGATCCGCCTGGCTCCGGGAAATTTCTACACCGCAGAGAAAAAACTTGCACCGGCAGTCGAGCAGAACCTGCGCGAGAAGTACGGATTGAATAAGCCCTGGTACGTTCAATATCGAAAAGTATTATGGAATATCGCGCGGTTCGATTTTGGGAATTCGCTGAAGTATGAAGGGCAATCAGTAAATCAGATTCTGCTGCGAGCTCTACCGGTTTCGGCAACCCTGGGGCTGTGCGCCTACCTGTTCGCGCTAGCCGTCGGGATAACTACGGGAACCCTGGCAGCGCTCAGACAGAATTCATGGATTGACTATGCCTGCATGGCGCTGGCAATGCTCGGCATTTCCATTCCCAATTTTGTGCTGGGCCCACTGTTAGCGTTGATCTTCGCACTGACGCTTTTCTGGCTGCCGCCGGCATTGTGGAACGGATTCCCCAGCAAGAGTATCGTGCTTCCGGCGCTCACGCTGTCCGCGCTTTACATTGCCTACATTGCACGGCTGACCCGCTCCGGAATGTTGGAGGTGATGCGGTCAGATTACATTCGCACCGCGCGCGCTAAGGGTCTGAACGAGAGGGACGTTGTCGTTCGTCATGCCTTGCGCGGCGGGTTGTTACCGGTCGTTTCGTTTTCCGGGCCGGCGCTGGCATTCCTGATAACCGGCACTGTGGTGGTAGAGAGAGTCTTTGCGCTTCCGGGTCTGGGCAACTATTTCATCAACGCTTGTTTCAACCGCGACGAGCCTCTAATCATCGGCATTGTAGCCTTCATCGCCGTCTCGGTTTTGGGTTTCAATCTGCTGGTCGATATCTCGTACGGCTTCATCGACCCGCGCATCAGGTATTGAGCAGCGCCAGTGTTAACTTGAGTGGCGGTTCCTGTTTGTTCGCAATGGACGACAAACCAGATCAAGATCGAGAAGAAGAGCAGCCGCTGACCCCGGCCAGGCAGCCTTCTGGCGCACCCTCGTTTCAGATAGGACCGGAGTTTGCCGTCGCGGAAGACGTGCATTCGATGGTCACCGGTGAAGTTGTTGCCGGTACGTCTTTGTGGCGTGACGCCTGGCGCAGACTGTTGAAGAACAAGCTCGCCGTCCTCGGCATGGTCATTGTAGTTACGATTGTGCTTGCTGCTCTGATTGGTCCCACCGTAATCAAGCGGGCCACCGGTTACGCTTACGATTTCATTCCCAAAGACCCGGTGATGACAAAGTCATTTCCACCATTTCGCTCTCCGGACGGGAAGTTTTCGTGGACCCATCCGATGGGTACCGACAACGCCGGCCGCGACATACTCGCCAGGGTACTCTCAGGCGGACAAATCTCATTGATGGTGGCACTGATTGCGACTCTCGTGTCACTCGTGATCGGAGTTTCGTACGGCGCCACCGCAGGATACCTGGGCGGGCGCATCGATGATCTGATGATGCGAATCGTTGACGTGCTCTACTCTTTACCGTACGTGATCATCGTCATCGTGCTGCTGGCGCTGTTGCCCGCGAAGACGCCTACGGGTCAGTTGGCCCAGTTGTTTTTCGCACTCGGGGCGGTGTCCTGGCTCACGATGGCCCGCATCGTGCGCGGACAGGTGATGTCATTGAAGAACCAGGAGTTCATCCTGGCGGCGCGCGCAACCGGGGTATCCACGCCGAAAATCATCTTTCGTCATCTGGTCCCCAACACCCTGGGACCCGTAATCGTATACGCGACGCTGACAGTGCCCACAGTAATGTTGAGCGAAGCGTTCCTGTCGTTTTTGGGACTAGGCGTACGGCCGCCCCGTGTCTCATGGGGCAGCCTCGCCGCCGAAGGGGCCCAGAGCCTGGCCATTTATCCGTGGCAACTGATCTTTCCCGGAGTGACCATGGCCCTGATGCTCTTCTCTTTGAACTTTCTGGGTGATGGGTTGCGGGACGCGCTCGATCCGCAGATGCGGAGGGAATGATCATGACTACTGACGTGACGATTGTGGCGAGTTCATGGTGGAGATGGTGGCCGACCTTCGTAGGCGGATTCTGCAGCCCGCTGCTCGGTTTGCTTCTGGCCCGCTGGCTTCCATTTCATTTCGCGATTGGCATCGCGTTCTTCGTGGTGTGGTTCTTTGCCGGCCTGATCTTTGCCGGAAGATCTGCTCCGAAATGGGGAATACCGCGCTGGCTCGTAGCGGTATTCGCCGGTGCGGGCGCGGGTCTTACCGTCGCTGTGGTGTCGTTTTTCTTTCCGTGGAATTAACAGGTGTTTGTTTTCTTGGTTTCGTGACTCGCCCGGGGAACTATGACCGATAGCGGCAACGGAAATCTTCTTAGCGTCCAGAATCTGCGCACGTACTTCGAAACTGAAGACGGCACAGTCAAAGCTGTCGACGACATCAGTTTCGAACTGAGGCACGGAGAGACGCTGGGCATCGTCGGAGAGTCAGGCTCCGGCAAGTCGGTCGCGAACCTGTCGCTGATGCGATTGATTCCCGATCCTCCCGGCAAAATAGTTTCCGGCTCGATCGTATTCGACGGACGCGATGTACTAAAGCTTCCGGCGCGCGAAGTTCGCGGCATTCGCGGGAAACGCATCGCAATGATCTTCCAGGATCCGATGACCTCACTGAATCCTTTTATGCGCGTCTCCAGGCAATTGATGGAAGTTACACAACTTCATCTGGGCCACACCAAAGAGCAGGCGCGCGAACATGCCATAAAGATGCTGGAACACGTTGGCATTCCCGACGCGCGCGAAAGGGCTGACAGTTATCCACACGAATTCTCAGGTGGCATGCGCCAGCGCGTCATGATCGCGATGGCCTTGTCGTGCCAGCCGGAATTACTGATTGCCGACGAACCAACGACCGCGCTGGATGTAACTATCCAGGCGCAGATTTTGGAACTCATAAAGCGCTTGAAAGCGGAAACCGGGGCCAGCGTTATTCTGATTACTCACGATCTCGGCGTAGTAGCCGGCATGACCGACCGCATCATCGTGATGTACGCCGGCAGGGTGTTCGAACAGGCGCCGACCGGCGAACTCTTCGAGCGGCCCGGGAATCCGTACACGCGCGGCCTGCTGCGCTCGGTGCCCGATCCCACCGACGAGCAGGGCGGGCTCTATCAGATCCCGGGACTGCCGCCGGATCTGGCACACTTGCCGCCCGGCTGCCCATTCGCTCCGCGCTGTGAACGTGCGGAGGATATTTGCCGGCAAGAGTTCCCGCCTTACGTCAAACTGACGCGCGAGCACTACTCCCTCTGTCATTTTGCCAACGAGGTTTATGCAGAGTCAGGGGAGCAAGTGTGATGGAGAGAGACGCGCAGCCATTAATTTCGATCCAGGACCTCAGGGTCCATTTTCCGCTAGCGGGCGGATCGCTATTCCGTCGCTCCCGGCAGGTGGTTAAAGCGGTCGATGGGGTCACGCTCGATATCTATCGGGGAGAGACCCTCGGTCTGGTAGGCGAGTCAGGCTGCGGTAAGACAACTTTGGGCCGCGCGATCCTGCGCTTGATTGAGCCCACCTCAGGACAGATTCTTTATCGCGGTAATGACCTGGCTCATCTATCCAATTCCGCCATGCGCGAGCAGCGCCGTCACCTGCAGATAATCTTCCAGGATCCCTACGCTTCACTGAATCCGCGCATGACTGTCGGCCAGATTATCGGCGAGCCGTTGGAGACGTTTAGGCTGGCCCGGGGCGAGGCCCGCAAACAGCGCGTGCATGAGCTGATGGAGATGGTTGGTCTGAGCGGGCGTTTCCTCAAACGCTATCCGCACGAATTCTCAGGTGGTCAGCGCCAGCGAATCGGGATCGCGCGCGCGCTGGCTGTCGATCCCGATTTCATCGTCGCGGACGAGCCCATCTCAGCTCTCGATGTCTCAATTCAGGCGCAGATAATGAATCTTCTGGATCGCTTGCGACGCCAGAAGAACCTCACCTATCTATTCATCTCGCACGACCTGCGGGCTATTCAGCACGTCTCTGATCGGGTCGCCGTAATGTATTTGGGGAAAATTGTCGAACTGGCCGACGGAAAGACCGTCTACTCGAGCCCGCTGATGCCCTATACCAGAGCGCTGATCTCAGCGGTGCCGGTTCCTGATCCCAAGGTTGAGGCAAAGCGTCACCGCATCGTGTTGGAGGGGGACGTCCCTTCACCGATAAACCCGCCACGCGGTTGCCGCTTTCACACTCGCTGTCCCTACGCGATTGAAGTTTGTGGAGAGGTTGAGCCGCAGCTTGTCCAAATCAAACCCAATCATTTTGCCGCCTGCATCCGCATCAGCCCGGAACAGCCCGATATTGACCGCGTAGCGCCGGGCGCCGCTCCCGGCTTGCGGGACCACGCGGTCCAATAAGCGACGTGAAAAACACCACTTATTAGTCATTTACGGTAGTTGTGAGTTCAAGCTAGAGGCGCTTTCGGATGCCTGGGCCGGTATCAGTCTGCCGGAAACTTGCTTGTGACCGGGTAGGACGCAAACCTATACTGATCTGATCCTTGACGTCCCCTACGCGAGAATCCAGACTGAGTCTTCTTTGGAACCAGGAAATTGATGAAGCGGTCGAGCGCAACAACGCAGAGAGTCAGTCAGGCAATGAAGGATAATCGCGTCAAGCAGGCGAAGACTATTCCACAGGAAGCGCCGCAACGGGCCCCGAAAGGCTGGGCCGAAATCCAGAAGTCCATTGCGGAGTCGGCGGGAATCTCGCTGCTGTTGGTTGAGGGTGATCAACCACCGTCGTTGACGATCACCAACAACAACTCAATTTGCGAAGCCCTGCAATCATCCCCCGACCATGTATCCCTTTGCGATCCGTTTTGCGGGGCAGCCCACAGTCGCGTGGTCAGCGCCAACACGATTACGCATTATCGTTGTCACGCGGGTTTGCAGTGCTTTGCGATGCCGGTAGAGATTGACAGCCGGCGCCAACTCGCGGTAATCGGCGGCCGCGCCTTCGTGAGCAGCGCAGACTACCGCGAGCTTGCTGAACGGTTTCGCTCCGGCGATCTGAAGGATCTGCCTGCCGACGATTTGTTTCGCAACGTAATCTTTGCCGATGAAGCCGACCTTGATCATGCAGCTTTGCGCGTTGCCAGGGCGGCCAAAGAATTCGACGAGCATTCGACATCTGAAGACGTTCCACTTACCACCGTCGAGCCGGCCGCGGCTGGTTCGGTGATTGAGGATGCGCCGCCACGCGATGAGGATCGTAGAACTGAAGCAGGACTGCGCCGCGGGCTCGATCGCCGCGCGCCTTTCGCAGATTCGATTCGCAGATTTACCGAACAAATTGACGCGAGTGAGCCGGCTCAGACATACGAATCAATTCTCACTCAGGCGGCCGAACTGGTAAGGGCCGAGCGCGGCTCGCTGCTTCTGTTTGATGAATCGGCCAATCAGTTGACCATGACCGCGGCTCGAGGAATACCCACGTCTATGAATGAAGTTGGCCCCATTTCTTTAGCGGAGGGGATTGCCGGATCCGTGTTGCGTGAAGGACGCCCAATGCTTGCCAACATTGACGAACTGGGTCGAGTAAGCTTGCCCGAGCGCGGCTACAAGACGAAGTCATTCATCAGCTATCCAATCTCTATTGGGAATCGAAGATTTGGAGTTCTCAATCTTGCAGACAAAGTCGGTGGCGGAGCTTATGATGCAAACGACCTGAGCGTCATTGAATTGGTTGCGCCGCAGATCGCTTTAGCGATCGAGCGCGCCGGGTGGCAGCAAAGAGCTAACCAGTTCCAGTTAATGTCGATCACGGACCCGCTCACTGGTCTGCACAACCGGCGCTATCTCGAAGCGCGCCTGACCGAAGAGTTGAGCCGTTCGAAGCGTTACGATTATCCGCTTAGCTTTATGATGATCGACATTGACGACTTCAAGATCTACAACGATTCCAATGGCCACCAGGCCGGCGACCGCGCGCTCGAGATCACCGCGCAGTCCCTGAGGTCTGCTTTGCGCAAGGTGGACGTCGCGTCACGTTACGGTGGCGAGGAGTTTTCCATTTTGCTGCCGCAGACTACCCTGGAGGAGGCCGGTGTGATTGCCGATCGCATTCGGCGCAAGATTATGGAAACACCTTTCACGCACGGCAAATCACAACCGCTGGGCGCCGTAACCGTCAGCATCGGCCTCTCGGCAATCTCGCCGGCGCTCAACTCGGCTGAGGCAATCGTGCGCGCCGCCGATCGGGCGCTCTATCATGCAAAGAGACACGGCAAGAACCGCGCTTACGCGTACCAAGGTATTCAGCCCGGTGCGAGCCGAACGGCCACCAACGTGCAAAAGTGATCGATGACCCACCAGCGCATACTTGCCAATGTCAGCCGAGACGAGTTTGTGGGCCGCGACGCGGAACTGCAGGAGATTGTTCGCCAGGCTTCGCGGCTTGTGGATCGACACGGCCTCGTAGTCTTCGCGGCGCCGGACGTGGGCGCGGCGGAACTTCTGCGGCAGGCATACGATCAGTTATTCGTCCGTCGTGGTGAGCCGGTACCGATCCATTTCGCCTTCAGCCGAAACGACCAGACGCCGCTGGACGCTGCCCGTCGATTCTTCCAAAATCTTCTTCAGCAATACATCGCCTATCGTCGCGTCGATCCTAAGCTTTGTGACGCCCGGATGACGTTTCACGACTTGCTCGAGCTCGCGTTGCCGGGTGACTACGAGTTGGTCAGCGAGTTAATCGAAGGGTTCGACCGTGAGCGTGCCGGGGACCAAGGCGATTTCCTGCGCTTCTGTCTGAATGCTCCGTATCGCCTCAACGCTGCCGGCCGAAAGATTTACCACTTGATCGACTGTATGCAGCTTGCCAATCCGTCGAAAGAAGCGGCGTTGCTTGGACGGGAGATTACCGCCGCCGTTACTCGCTCGCATGCACCGTTCGCGGTGGCCGGTCTCCGACGGCAGGTAGTTGAACTACTTCACGGAACGGAAGACGCTCACGACCCGAGTGAGATTGTTCACCTGGAGAGGTTAAGCGACGATGACGCCCGCAGGCTGGTCGAGATCCTTGCGCGGCGACACCAGATCGACACTAACGAGCCCACCCGCGATCTAATAGTGCAACAGTTGAACGCGAGTCCTTTCTTCATCAACGCATTGATTCTGGCAGCACGAGAATCGAAGACGCCTCTGACAAGCTTTCTCAACTGTCAGCGTCTTTACGTTGACGAGATAATGGGCGGTCATATTCACCGGCACTTTTCCCGGATTTTGGACTCAGCTGCGCCGAACCCACAGGCGAAGAAGACACTCCTGCGCGTGCTTTTTGAGTCTGTGACGAGCGGTGCTCATAAGTCTTCGCTGTGGGCGTGGAAGAAGCGGCTGGGTGTCGATGCCGGCGAGTTCGAGAGCATCGTCGATGCCTTGCATGTGCATGAGCTGGTGAATTCCAGCGCCGCGTTCATCGAGGTAAACGCCGACTCGTACGTGTGGATGGATTACCTCCGCGCTCACTATCGCATCGAGGTGGCCGGCGAAGGGCGGGCCCTGACCGTGGCCATGACACTGCTCGCCTCTTTGAAGCGCGCGCCGCAGGCAATGGCGCGAAAATATCGGCTCGAAGCCGCGCTCGGCCTTACCGATCTTGTCTCAAATTTCAACCTTCAAAGTGTTCCGGCAAGCCTGTTCCATTACGATCGTTTTGCGGCTGCGCACAAGGGCTCCGATCCAGAGGAAGTCGACGCAGCGCTCGACGCTGAATCAGACTTGATCAGATTGCCACAGATTGTTCTGGCGACGGGGTGCGCGGGGTATTCGGCCTCGATTCCGTGTGACCGTGAACGATGCGCTGTGGCCCATGGTTTTGAGGCCGCGGACTATACCGATGAAAACGAAGTCGTGTGGCTAGCCGCTGAGATTGATTCCAAGCTCGAAGCGAGCAGGGAATTGACTGAAGAGTGGTGTGATCGCCTTTTGAGTTTGTCGCGCGAGTGTGGGTTTGGGCGGGTGCGCCTGTGGTTGGTTGCGCCCGAGGGTTTTTCGCCGGCAGCCTGCAAACTGCTCAACAAGCGCGAAGCCTACAACTCCAGCCGTCACCAGGTTGAACTGTTAACGGCCCGTATCAAGACCCAGGCGCGAGAGATCGAAAGCCCGCGGCCCGATGAATACGAGATGGTCATTCCGATGGGCTCGGACACGGAACTGATTGCCGCGCACACCGTCGAACAGATCGCGCGGCGGGTGAACTTCCGACCGGAAGCGATTAACCAGATCAAGACCGCGTTGATTGAAGCTTGCATCAACGCTGCTGAGCACAGTCTCAGTCCGGATCGTAAAATTTATCAGCGGTTTCGCGTGGAAGATGATAAATTAGTCGTTACTGTTGCGAGCCGTGGCGTTGTGCCGGCAAATCTGGCGGGCCAGAACGGCCAGGAAACTGACGCGCGGATTGATCAGGAAGACGCAAGGAGCCGGCGTGGCTGGGGTTTGAAGCTGATTCAAACGTTGATGGACGAGGTTGAATTCGAGCGCGTCGACGATGGCACGCAACTGCGAATGACAAAGTATCTACGTAAGCCGTGAATGGTAAATAGCAAATGGTAAATGGATCGCCGTCATTACCATTCACGATTTACCATTCACCATTCACTAGGGAGGGGGCCTTAGCGAAGATGGCGGATACAACGGGGGAAACTCCGGTGCAGGCTCGCTGCGTTGGAGACACCGCAATCATCTATGCCAGCGATTATCTAAACAAGCTGAGCGGCGAGCGCATCGAGCGCGAATGCAAACGTCAGCTTGAGTCGGGTTGCCGGGCGCTGGTGATCAATTTCCGGGACACCGAGCTGGTAAACAGCATCGGGGTCTCGATTCTTATGGGCGTGATCGATGCTTCTGAGCAAAACAACGCGCGCCTGATCTTCTCTGACGTAAACAGCCATACTGCCAGTTTGTTCGAGATGCTGGGACTGACCCGGCATGTCAGTCTCGCCAAAGACGAGGGCGAAGCTCTGTCGCTGGTAGGTCCGGAGACGAACGCAGCGGGTTCGACGACAAGCTAGAAAGTGTCAGAAGCCCGCGCGTCAGCAAGGGCAAGTATCGCATCGAGCCCTCTCTGACGGTCGGGCTTCTGAAACAGATTTCGATGGATACAAATACTCAAAGACTCCTTCACACGTTTGCGGCGCTGGCAGATTTAGGCCAGGAAATAGCCGGCACCGGCGATTTTGAAGAGATGCTCCGCACGTCGTTTCACCTGCTGCTGGGGTCGCTCGCGATCCGGCGCGGCGCCGTGGGTGAATTCGATCGAGACCAGGGGCAACTCCGATTGGTTGCGGCACGAGGCCTGGGCGAATCTCAGGAACTGGCGCTGCCGCTCTCCAAAGAACACGCGCGGCTGTTGGCGAGTTTGGGCTCGGCACTCTCGCTCACTGACGCAACCACGGAAGCTGCAAAATTTCTCGAAGATCACAAAGCGGTCTTTGCCACAGTCGAGATCGATCTGCTGGTTCCGCTCGTTGTGCGCGATCGGTTGATTGGGTTGGTGCTGCTGGGCCAAAAGGCGAGCGGCGAAAAGTTCACCGATGAAGACCTCGAGGTGATATGCGCTTTATCGCGTCACATCGGCGTGGGAATTCACGGTCATCGTCTGCTGGAAGAAGTCGAGCACAAAGCGGACGAGAACCAGCGTTTGTACGACGGGCTGCGCGCGATCTACAAAGAAACAGTGCGCGCGTTTGCGGCGGCGATCGATATCAAGGACAGATACACCCAGGGCCATTCAGTGCGCGTGGGCAAGTACAGCGAGATCATCGCGCGTGAAATGGGTTGGACCGACGAGGCGATCGAGGGGATCACTATCGCGGGCTATCTTCACGACATCGGCAAGCTGATCGTCGATCTCTCTGTCATCAACTCGCCCGATCGCTTTAATGCAAAGGAATCGAAAGAGATGAGCCGGCATCCGGCCGCCGGGTACGAAATCCTGGCCCCGATTAGTCATCCCTACGCCGACATTCCTTTGATGGCCCGCTACCATCACGAACGTCTCGACGGCAATGGTTATCCGGACGGGCTGTCAGGCGATCAGATTCCGGCCGGAGCGAAGATAGTCACGCTGGCGGATTCATTCGACGCGATGACGACTGATCGACCTTACCGCAAACGAATTCCGCTCGAAGACGTTTTGGCAGACTTTCGCGCTAACACAGGGACCCAATTCGAGCCCGCGGTCGTCTGTGCCTTCTGCCGCGCATTCCTGAAAGAGATCGAAGGCACTTCAAAAGAGAAGCGTCTGATAAAGTTGCTGGCGAAGAATTACGACAACGTCGAAGGCCTCTCGCCGCTCCTCAACTCGCTGATCTCCGATCTGGATCGGCGGATGATGACGGCCACAGCGACCAGTCACTGATTTCCCTCAAAAACAAATAATCAAAAAGCTTGGGTTTCCTCTTGCGGTATTTTCTTTTCCATGTATAATGTTCCCTGGTAGGGGAACTAGGAACACGTCCCTCTAGAGGGAAGAGCGGTTGAAGCACACGGTGCATGAAGGTTATCGGTCGAGAAGAACTGGAGAAATGCGCCCGCAAGCATGCGGATGTTCGGAGTCAGCTTGACGCGTGGCTAGCTGAGGTTGCGGACGCAGAATGGCAGACGCCTAACGATATTAAGAGGCGTTATTCCCACGCGAGTTTTCTTGCGAATAGGAGAGTTGTTTTTAATTTGAAAGGTAACAAATATAGGTTAGATACAAAGGTAAGCTTTAAGAACCAAGTCGTGCTGATCGTGAGAATCGGCACGCATGAAGAATATTCAACTTGGGAGTTTTGAGGAGAGCAAAAATGATCAAGATCATCAAGAGCGAGAACGAGTATCAGAGTGCCCTAGCCGAAATCAGCGCTCTCATCGATCGTGATCCCGATCCGGGTACGAAGGAAGCTGATCGTCTGGAGCTACTGACATTGCTCGTCGAAAACTACGAATCACAATCCTTTCCTAAAAGGGTTCCTGAGCCGGTCGAAGCAATTCGTTTTAGAATGGAGCAACAGAATCTGAAGCAACGTGATCTTGTACCGTATATCGGCAGCCCTAGCAAAGTTTCCGAAGTGCTGTCGGGTAGGAGGCCGTTAACCTTGTCAATGATGCGGGCCCTACATTCACACTTGGGAATACCAGCTAGTGTCTTGTTACGCGAACGCAATTCTCCGGAGGTCCCAGGCGAGACAATCCCATGGGAGCGTTTTCCACTTAACGAAATGATGGCGCGCGGCTGGATTACTGGCTCGATTCTCCGAGATAAGGCCGAGCGTCTGCTAACCCACTTCTTTGCTCCAATTGGGTCGCCGATGGAAATTGCTGCCGTGTTCAAAAAGACCGAGAACACGCGGACGGCTCACGCAGTTGACCAGTACGCGTTGGCTGCTTGGAGTGCTCGAATTGTGATCCGAGCAACCGAGGACTGTCCAAAAGTTGAGTACAAGCGCGACTCGGTCGATCTAAAATTCATGCGTGAGGTAGCGAGGTTAAGCTGGGCTGAAAGCGGTCCGCGCTTAGCACAGGAGTTCTTAAGGAAGCATGGAATTCCTCTCATTATTGAACCGCACCTTGCTCATACTCATCTTGATGGGGCGGCAATCATGTATGGGTTGGACCGACCAATTGTCGGCCTTACCATCAGGCATGATCGGATTGATAACTTTTGGTATTGCCTGATGCATGAACTAGCGCACATATCACTGCATTATGGGCAAGGGTTTACTCATTTCTTCGATAACCTCGATCTCAAGGAGAGCAGTGATCCACGGGAGCAGGAGGCGGATCGTCTTGCTGGTAGCGCCTTAATTCCAGAGGAGGAATGGAGAGACAGTCCAGCGAAAGACCTTAGATCACCAGAGGCGGCACAGCATCTCGCGAAGAAGCTTCGAATACACCCTGCGATAGTAGTCGGGCGAATGCGTCATGAGGCTGGCTCATATAAGATCCTCGGTCAGATGATTGGTCAGGGAAAAGTGCGAAGGTGTTTTCCTGAAATACGTTGGAGTTGAAAATGAAGTTGAAGTTCGATCACAAGCACTATGTGCCAGTTCTCCGATGGAAGGGCGGGGAGCGAGTTGCTCTAATGAGGTTGACTAATGAGGTGCGCGCGCGGATAACGCCTTTGTTGGAGCTCGTTGTCACCAAGAAGAACTCGCCGCTAAAGATTTCAGATGATATCAGAAGACACTGGGGCCCTTCGCCGTTTTTCCTAGACGACATGAACTGGCCAGAATCGGAAACCGGAAAGATTATCGTTAGCATGAGCGAGGCGATGAGGTCCCACGGACTCCTAGCCATACCTGTAACTGGTCTTGACCGCAGCAAGAAACATCAAACAGCCGTAGCAAAGCTCGTGGCAAAGGACCATCGTGGGGTCTGTGTTCGCCTTTGCCCCGCCGATCTTCAGAGTTCATTTCTCGGCAAAAACCTAGATGGGTTGCTGACCCTTTTGGCATTGCGACCCGAGCAAGTGGATCTCGTAGCCGATTACCGCGTTCTCTCCGATTTTGCAATGCCGTACAGTGAGTTATGTGAACGGATTCCGTACTTGCTGCGATGGCGAACCTTCACCGTGGCCAGTGGAGCTTTTTCCCAAGACCTACGGAAATACGAAAGGAATGGGCAATACACGCGCCCGCGAGAGGACTGGGCATCCTGGAGCAGGCAAGTGCTTGCGTCCGGTCTGAAACGTCGCCCGACCTACGGTGATTACACAATCCAGTATGGATGTTTTAAGGAACCTCCCGAACGAGCGAATGTCAGTGCTAGTGTAGTGTCTCAGAAATTCCTTTACAACGATTAAGCTTATCGATGATCTGTTGTGCGGTGGCGGTCCAGACAAAAGGCTTCGGTTGTTTGTTGTTCTGAGCAAGGTATTCCTTAATGGCGACGATGAGTTCTTTTA
>JBGQGG010000040.1:0-40448 GCA_041497335.1 Pyrinomonadaceae bacterium
AGAATGTTACAGATCTGCAGCGTTACTCTTTTCGAGAAAACCCCCATTTTACGGGCTCTTTCTTTGGTAGACGATCAAACCAACTTAGACGATCTTTGCAAACAACTGATTCTGTTCAACTAACGTTGGGACAGTAGTGATAGTTGATGAAAAATGAGAAATGGAAAATGAGTCCATCTTTCCGCCATCCTTCATCCTTCTCTTCATGGTGGCGAGCCATTCTGGGCACGCTGCTGGTCCTGGCAGGATTGGCAACGGCACTCGTGACGCTGATGGCTCGACGTCTGGGTGAGCCGGAGCTGGCCAGCGCCGGAGCAATTGCTTCGCTGGTTTTTGTCTTGTTGATAGTAGTACTGGTGGTTCCGCCGCTGGCTCGCTCGGCGTTTGCCGAGGTTTCGGGTCGCGGTTTTCCGCTCGAAGTAACTACGGGCGGCGTGGTCTTCGTCGTCATCCTGGTCATCGTCGCCTTTGCGGCCTGGAACACCGGGAACAATTTACTGTTCATGGTGTTTTCGATCATGCTGTCAACCGTATTCGTTTCGTGGGCAGGGGCGCGGGCCTCTTTACGCGACCTCACCGTCTCGGCGCGCTTTCCTGATCACATCTTTGCCGGTGAACCGGCAGAGGTACTCCTGACCGTGCGCAACGCGAAGCGTCTGCTGCCATCCTTCTCAATTCTGGTGGAAATGAGAGGCGCATTCGATCGCCCCGGCCTTCCGTCAAACAAGAGTAAGCGTTTGCGTTCCAGGAAGAGCACTCTGGGCTACTTCGTCTATGTACCGCATCGCGCTGCGGCGGAACAAAGCGTCGCGCAATTATTTCCCAAACGCGGCCACGTGCTGGTCAAAGGCTTCGAGCTATCGACGGGGTTTCCGTTTGGCTTCTTTCGCCATCACCGGCGCCTCAGCGCACGCGACGTGGACATCGTGGTCTACCCAAAGCCTGAGCAGGTCGCCGACGAGTTGCACCTGTTGCCGTTGAATACCGGACAAACCCCATCGTTTCGCCGGGGCGCCGGCCAGGATCTGCTCTTGCTGCGTGATTATCAACCGCGCGACGATCTGCGACACATCGATTGGAAAGCCACCGCACGCGCGCGCCGGCTGACGGTCCGCGAATTCACTGCTGAAGACGAGCGGCGGATAACGATCGTTTTGGACACGAGGTTGACCGAGGATATCGATGAGGAAAATTTTCGCATCCGCTTCGAAAGTGGAGTTACTCAGTCAGCTTCGTTGGTGAAACACTTTATCGATGAACGAGCCGAAGTCTGTCTGATGCTGGGGATGGAGCGGGGACGTTTTAGCGCCGGCCAGGAGCATCTGTATGCGTGCTTGCGTCGTCTGGCGCTGGTGCAGCCAACTCGAGCACAAGGTACGACTTCACATTTGCAGGAAATGTTCGACAACGCCACGCGCTCAGAGCATCGCCTGGATGCAAACTACCTGGTAGTCCTTACCACAGCGACGCACGGATCCATTCCTCCCAACATTTGGCGACGAGCCTTCGTGATATATTTGTAGCCATCTTTGAAAATGCCGCCACGGCACACTCGTTTTGACTAAAGCCTATTCACCCCGACATCTCGGACTAATCTCGATCTGCTTTGTGCTTTCCGGCGCCACCGCTCTGATTTATGAGGTGCTGTGGGCGCGCATGTTGGGGCTTGTGTTTGGCGCGACCACTCTGGCAATCAGCGCAGTGCTGGCGGCGTTCATGGGTGGATTAGCTCTGGGTAGCGCGCTTGCCGCCAGGTTCGCCCCGAGAATAACGAGACCCGTGCGCGCATATGCTCTCATTGAGATCGCCGTAGGGCTGTACGCGCTCGCGGTTCCGCTGCTTTTCCGCGGGATTGACCGCGTCTATGCGGAAGCATGGCAACATTTTCACCCTGGCTTTTATGGCGCCGCGTTTTCGCGATTTGCGTTGGCTACCACAGTCCTCGTCGTCCCCACGGCGTTGATGGGCGCCACGCTTCCAGTGTTGGTGGCCGCTCTTCAACGATCAGTTGGGCACGGTGCGAGCGCGGCCATGAGTGCGATAGCCAGGCTCTACATGTGGAATCTGTGCGGCGCTATCGGCGGAGCTATCGCCGCGGGCTTCTTCCTGCTGCCGTTCTTTGGCGTTCGCGCGACTATCTGGATCGCCGCCGCGACGAATCTGGTCATTGGCCTGGCCGCATTTCTGATCGATTCCCAAGCGGCCGAATCGCGCGAGGACGTTCCCCGCCTGGTCAAATCCGATGAAGGTCGGGAAGCTGAAGTCTCTCTGAATTTTGGCAGTGCGAAGTTTTGGCTTTTCTGTGCTTTCACCTCCGGGTTCATGACCATCAGTATGCAATTGGTCTGGTCGCGCGTGCTGGCCATGATTATCGGGTCGAGCACTTACGCGTTCAGCATCGTGCTCGCGCTGTTCTTGGTTGGTCTGGCTCTGGGAGCATACATAGTCAGCGCACAGAAGAAGCCGGACGCGCGGTCGCTTCGTCGCGCCGTGCTGGTGATCGAGATTTTCACTGCGTTTACTTTATTACTGAGCCTTCGCATAACAAGCGCCACGCCCACTTTGTTAATCTCCACCGGCTTCCGTCTTGGCGTCAATTCCTGGATGGGGTTGTTGGCTTTGCAGATAGCTGCCGCCGCGTTGTTGATTCTATTGCCGGCGATCTTAATGGGAATGGTCATGCCGCTGGTGTTGATGTGGGCAGGCAGTCGGCGAAGAGAGGAGAGAGGTGAAGCTGGTTTAAGCCATTCACACTCGAGTGTCCGACTAGTCGGACAAACCTATGCGCTCAACACCATCGGCGCAATTGCCGGTTCAGTCATCGTTGCTTTTCTGCTCGTTCCCGGGACGAGCACGCGATTCACAATCTTCTGTGTAGCCGCTCTCGGCATCATCGTCGCGGGAATTGCCTACGAGCCACGAAACTCAACCTCTGATCGCGGGCTGGCGCGGAGCCTGGCGGTCGGCGTGGCCGCCACGTTGATATTGGCGATGTTTATCGCCTGGCCGCGCTTGAATCTCAATGCTCTCTCAGCCGGGGCTTACGAAAGCTATGTTCGCGTCCTGGCAAAATCGCGCGGCGGTGTTCCTGAGAACGCTCAAGATGACCGGCCAGAGAATCACAAACTCCTAATGTATGAAGAAGGCCGGACGGCTACGGTTTCTGTTCGTCGCGATTGGGGAATTACCTCGATGGCGGTCAATGGGCGTACCAACGGATCCGATGCAGACGATATGGCGACGCAGGTGATTCTGGGCCAACTCGGCGTTTTGTCAGCCTCGCACCTGGACTCTGCGCTGCTGGTAGGCTTTGCGACCGGGGTAACTGCGGGGTCGGTTTTGCAATCACCGATCGAGTCGGTTGAGTGTGTCGAGATCGAACCCGCCGCTGTTGCCTCTTCGCGTTTCTTTGAGCACGTCAATAACCGGCCTCTGAGTGATCCTCGTCTGCATTTGATTATTGACGATGCGCGGACCTATTTGCGAGTCAACACGGCCGCGTACGACTTAATCATTAGCGAGCCCAGCCACCCCTGGGTGCCCGGCGTCGCGAATCTGTTCACCCGCGAATTCTTCACTTTGGGAAAAGAACGTCTGCGGGATGACGGAGTGTTCGTGCAATGGTTGCAGATCTATCAGCTCTCGACAGAGAGCTTGAGATCGGTGCTGGCGACTTTTCACGAAGTCTTTCCACATGTAGCAGTGTTTCGCGTCCAGGGAGCCGCAAAAGGGAAGGATCTGATTCTGATTGGCAGCCGCACGCCGGTGGCTCTCGATCGCATTGGTGAGCGGATGAGCAATCCTCGCATTGAGGCTGACCTCGCCCGGGTGGGAATCAAGAGCGCTGATGATCTACGGGCCTGGTTTGTCACGGACGAAACACAGCTTGGGCCGGCGGTTGCGGGCGCCGTCATCAACACTGATGACAACATGCACGTGGAAACTGTGGCGCCGCGAGAAGCGTTTCGCCCAACGATGAATGAGAATGCGGCGTGGATTGAGAGCTTGAGAAAAGGATCGGCAGCTCCTACTCGTTGACTGACGCCGCGTGGTTTACGACTAGAGTGTGTTAAGCGACCTCGTCGATTTGCCGAACGTATTAACCGATGCGACGGTAACGCCGCTTGAGACCGTTGTAGGCCGGCACTCCGTTGTCGATGATCGTTATCACCAGCGTATCGTTATCAATCCACTCAATAGAGCCTTTACCCGAAACGCCGTTAGAGAATTTCTCATAGAGTATTCCGTCGGAATACTGCCAGGTGCCGTGATCTGTTGCGGTCCGTCCCTTTGCATCCTTAAATACGGCTTGGGAAGTTCCGTTCGCGCGGAACGTGTAAGTTATCTCCTCGTTAACGCCAAGTTCAGAGACGTTGGTCCGCCAGACACCCACGAGTTTCCATGACGGAGTGGTCTGAGTGGTCTCTGTAGATGACGAGGAACTATCTCTATTGTTCTTACTATTGTTTGAGCTTGTTGCTTCGCGCTCGCTTTGGTTAGTTGACGTCTGCGACGCAGAAGAATCCTGCGCGCCGTTGTTCTTGTCCCTCAAGCTAAACCACAAGATCAGTGTGCCGGCAGCGACCAGAGAAAGAAGTAGAACTGAAGCCAAGAGTACGATCAGCCACGTTTTGCTACGTTGCGGCGACGGTTTGGAAAGAGGCAGGTACTCTGTGGGAGGCGGATTGGTGCTTCGGGGCGACGGCATACGCAGGGTCGCACCTGGATCGTAGGCATTGGCGAGCACAGAGCCGTCATCCAGGCAATACACCAGAGTGTCGTCTGAAAAAGTACGACTGCAAACTGGACATTGTTTCATGGTGTCCTTTCCTAAAAGCGGCGTCCTCGCCGGCAATCATGCAAACAAGGACTGCGACTCCGAGGTTCCGCTTACGGCTATTTCTGAAAAATGTCGGTCGCTATTGAAGGATACATCTTTCTAATCCTCTCAACATCCTTGCGGGTCGGGTAGTCAAGATTCTCGGGATCATCCGGATCCTTGACCATCGGCGGCAATTTCATGACCTTCCATTGTTCGCCTTCCTGATGTAGAAGGAAACCGCTGTTCTCGCCAAATGAATCGCTGGCGTCTGAGGAATGTGGTTCAGCATACGTCCACGCCCAACCATTGTGAACTTTCAAATGATTAACAACGAAGACAATGGAGTGTCGTGATGAGCTTCGTTCTTTTGGCAAACGATGGAAGAGAATGCGGCGTGGATTGAATCAGGGAAAACATCGTCGGCCAGGCATTGATAGCTAACATTGAGCGCGCGCACTGTGCCTGTCATGACTTCGGCTTGCGTTTGCTTTCAGATTCGCCAGAGCGCAATCACCATGGAGGATTCACAAAACTTCCAAACGAGCGCTGCCGTCGGATTAAGACAATGGGCCTTGTGGTTGTTCTCGTCATAAACAAGCGTTTCTTGGGCCAGTTCTTTGACCACCAATCGTTCCTTGCGCGCCTTTGGTGCCGGTCGATCGCTTTTCCTCATTTTAGGGTGCGACTCCTCTGCGGAGTGGTTAACTTAAGCTCGTATGGGCGAAAGAATATGTCACCCTCCCACCCGCGTCAACACCTATTTGCGCGAACTGTGAACCTGATTCTCGCGCCGCGTTACGGAAAGATGTCGGAAAAACTCAATCGTGCGCAGAACACAGTTACCGAGTTGGAAGGGAAGCCGGGACATTTCGTTGAATGGACCATTCACACCGATCGTGGCTTCGATGGGATTCGGCCAGTGGGACCTCAGGTATTCGAGCTTAAGAGCCTGAGTTGGGTTGCGCCACGCCGTGCTCGTCGGTGTTTTGTGGCGCTTTGACATCGAACGCACCTCCCACGCTTTCAAGACGGAAGGAAGCAGCCAGCTCGGCAGTCGTTCCTTGCGGATAGCTTCCCGTACCCCCTCCATATTTGCTCCGAGCAGTTGATGCGCCAGAGCAATTGCGCACGCAAACCATTTTTGGCGGCGATTATTGCTGTCTGAGAATAGCCTCCAATCAAAGTCCGCCGGCCGCGTCTCAAGTCCCACCGCTAGGTCACAGAGCCACAGCGGCCGCCACGCTCCTTCACGCAGGAAGTGAAAGCAGAGCACCCGAAGATGGTCTTCCGGGGACAGCACCCGCACTTCGATATTCCCCAGTTTCAGCAGACGTGAACGCGCGAACAGCTCATCCCACGATTTATCGTCGAGCGTCTTGAAACCTCGATGCAGGTCGACCGTGTACGTTTTGTTGACTTCCTTTTCCAGTGCGAACCTGGCTGCGCGGTAGTCCCTGGGCGCGACGCATAGATCCAAATCCCCGTAAGGGCGCAGACCCACTTCCGGATAGAGCCGCGCAATGGCCCAGCCCTTTACCAGGATTGGCTCGACCGCGGCTGAGCGAAGCAGCGCAAGCGCATTTTCAATTTCAAGCTCATGAATGGCGGATTGAAGGGCGTGCAGGCGATAGGCTTGTTCCAGTTCAAGGGCCGCGGGCGTGGTTCGAAGCTTTGAGTTGCTTACTCGTTTCCAGCCCAAAGCACCTGCGCCCGATTCGAGCAGCATTGGCGTCACGATGTCGAGTTCTTCGAATGAGATGTTGAGCGGAGAAGGGGATTGGTACCAGGAACTCTCAAGGACCTTAGCGATTAAGCTTCCTTTAGCGAGTGATGACTTCATCAGGTAACAGGCTGGAACAATTGTCCATTTACACCGACGTTAGGCACTAACGAGTCTCTCGCCAACTTTGATATGCATACCGTTGATAAAATCGCGCGCACTCATGCGGCGCGAGTCTTCGGGTTGTAACTCCAGGATGCGCAAAGCCGTCGCATCCCGGCAGGCAATCACCAGTCTATCGCCGTGCGCTTCGATGACCTGGCCCGGAACTATCTGGATGCCCGCTGAGACCTGCTGAAGTCTCTCGGCTGTCGCCCGGCGAATGATCAAACGCCGTGAATTGAGATTCGTGTAAGCATTCGGCCACGGTTGCAACCCACGCACGCGACGATCAATTGCGGCCGCATCCATCGACCAATCAATCCGGCCGTCGGCACGTTTCAGCATCGGCGCAAACGTCGCGTCCTGGTTGCGCTGCGGTTGTGGCTTGATTTCCGTGAGGCCCTTGAGCGTCTCACTGAGAAGGTCCGCGCCGATCAATGACAGGCGCTGCATCAGTTGTGGTGCTGTTTCTCTTTCCCCGATCTCAGTTGCGCGCTGGAGGAGCATCGGGCCGGCGTCGAGTTCTTCCACGATTCGCATCGTGGTGACCCCTGTTTCCTTCTCGCCCGCGACGATCGCCCAGTTCACCGGCGCCGCCCCGCGATACTTTGGCAGCAGAGAGAAGTGGACATTGATGCAACCGTGACGTGGGGCATTCAGAAAGTCCGCGGGCAATATCCTTCCATAGGCAACGACGACTGCGGCGTCGGCCTGGTGAGAAGTGAACAGCTCTTTCGCTTCCTGTATTTTGATTTTCAAAGGCTGGTGAACAGCGAGGTTGTGCTGAACAGCAAATTCCTTAACAGGCGACTGATGCAGTTTGTTTCCGCGCCCGGCGGGCTTATCAGGCTGCGTCCACACCGCGACAACCTCGTGCCCGTCGTCAATCAGTCGGCGCAGAGACGGAACTGCGGATTCCGGTGTGCCCATGAAGACAAGTCGCATATTGACTGCTTAAAATGTGGCAAGCAGCGTAGATCCTCTCTGTGGTTCTCTGTGCGATCTCTGTGCCTCTGTGGTGAGTGCTTTTGTTCGCGATTTCACCACAGAGACACAGAGAACCACAGAGTTCGCACAGAGAAATCGTTAACCCAACTTGAGCTGATACTTTTTCAGCAACTTGTCAGGCCGCCGAACCAGTCTCCGCTCTCTTGCTTGTGGTTGCGCCGATCCTGGCCGACGAAAGTTTTGCCTGCATGAACAGCAAGAGATAGTCGCGGCCGCCGGCTTTTGAATCCGTGCCCGACATGTTAAAGCCGCCGAATGGGTGCACGCCGACAAACGCGCCGGTACACTTACGATTAAAGTAGAGATTACCGACATGAAACTCGCGGCGGGCGCGTTCCAGCTTCTCTTCGTCAGTCGAGTAGACCGCGCCCGTCAGACCGAACTGAGTGTCGTTGGCAATCCGAAGGGCATCGTCGTAGTCGTTCGCCTTGATCACGGCCAGAACGGGTCCAAAGACTTCTTCCTGCTCGATCGTGTCGCCGGCTTTTACATCGGCAATAATCGTCGGCTCGATGAAGAATCCCTGCTCGCCATCCGCACCACCGCCGGCGACCACGCGGCCGCCTTCAGCCTTTCCCTTATCGACATAGCCATTAATCGACTTGAACGCCTTTTCGTTGATGACCGCGCTCATCGTCTTCGAGGCGTCAGTGGGATCGCCAACTTTGATCTTCGAAGTCAGTTCAGCAATCTTTTCGATCATCGGATCATAAACGCGCGCGTCGATGATTGCTCGGGAACATGCCGAGCACTTCTGACCCTGGAACCCAAACGCTGATTGCACCACGCCGGTGGCGGCTTCATCGAGGTTCGCGTCGCCAGCAACTATGATCGCGTCCTTACCACCCATCTCAGCTACGACCCGTTTGATCCAGAGCTGGCCCGGCTGAGCTTTGGCCGCGCGCTCGTTAATGCGCAGGCCGATTTCTTTCGACCCGGTAAAAGCAATGAAGCGTGTCTTTGGATGATCGACGACGACGTCGCCAACTTCGGCGCCGGAGCCGGTCATGAAGTTCACCACACCCGCCGGCATGCCGGCTTCTTCCAGCAACTCGAAAAACTTGTAAGCGATGGTTGGCGCGTCAGAAGACGGCTTCAGCACGACCGTGTTTCCGGTGACGATCGCCGCAGAGGTCATGCCCGCCATAATCGCCAGGGGAAAATTCCACGGTGGAATCACCGCCCCGACCCCGAGTGGAATGTATTCAAGGTTATTGTTTTCACCCGCGATCCTGGCTAGCGGCTGCTTGGCCGCATATCGCAACATCTCGCGGCCATAGAACTCGAGAAAATCGATCGCCTCGGCGGTGTCGCCATCGGCCTCGGGCCAGGTCTTGGCCACCTCGTGGATCATCCACGCTGACAATTCGTGCTTTCGCGTGCGCATTACTTCCGCGACCCGAAACAGCAACTGGGCGCGCTCTTCGGCAGGAACGTTGCGCCATGTTTGATAAGTCTCGTATGCAGTCTCAACCGCGCGGTTGGCCAGCTCTTTGGTGGCCTTATGAAACTTTCCGACCACTTGCGCGCGATTTGCCGGATTGATGCTTTCAAGCTTGCCTTCTGTCTTGATGCGCTCTCCACCGATTACCAAAGGATACTCCAGGCCGAGTTGGCTTTTTACTTTCTCAATAGCAGCGCGCATCGCCTGCGCGTTTTCTTCCTTGCTGAAATCGGTTAGCGGTTCGTTACGAAATTCTGTTGGCATTTATCACTCCAGTTTTAGGTTCAGAGTTCAAGCTTTAGCTTGTGCCAGTTCATGAAGTCAGTACCACCTGCGTGAGCGGGTGGGCCAGACACGCGCCTCGTCAGGTTTGAGTCCTCGATCCACCCGCTCACGCAGGTGGTACTGACTTCATGGCAATCAGCGACCTGAAGGTTGAACTCTCAGCTTTTAAGACGGCCACTCGCCCGCCTTCTGCAGCTTTCTGATCTTGCGTTTGACGATTTCACGCTTGAGTGGCGTCATCTTGTCGAGAAAGACGATGCCGTCGCAGTGATCAGTCTCGTGCAGCATGCAACGGGCGGTCAACTCGGTTCCGTCCAATTCAAATTCCTCGCCATTAACGTCGTGCGCCCGGACAATCGCGCGCAGATTCCGTTCGACGTTGTAGAAGATACCAGGAAAGGAAAGACAGCCTTCTTCGCCGTCCTGCTTGCCCTCCATACTGACAACTTCCGGATTAATCATTACGATGCGCCGCGCAGGGTCTTTCCCGCCCGAGCAATCCATCACGAACAGACGCTTAAGCACGCCAACCTGTACTGCGGCCAGCCCAACACCTGGAGCCGAGTACATCGTCTCGAACATATTGTTGACGAGCTTTTTCAGGTCGTCGTCGAACCTGGTAACCGGATCCGCCGGAGTCTCGAGAATCGGATTCGGCCAGGTAACTATTCTTAATAACGACATTCCTAAATCTCTAATCTCAGATTTCAAATTCCAGATTTCAAAGTTCAAATCGCTGATTTGCCAAGCGCTCTGATTCGGTCAGACCGACTTTGATTTTACGATCAACGTTGTGGTTTAGCCAGTTAGCTTTTCGAGTGGGTGAGAGATTTGCTCCTGTGAGTTACCCGCCCGCTATCGCAGGCGGTACTGACCTTAATAACCCCGCAACTGCTCACGATAGCCTTCAAAGTTGCGCTTCATCTCTCCCAGACTGTCGCCGCCGAACTTTTCCCGCATCGCAGAGCAGAGAACGAGCGCCACCATTGCTTCGCCGATCACTCCGCCGGCGGGGACCACCGTGATGTCAGAACGTTCAAACGCAGCGCGCTCTTCCTGTTTCGTGTCTATATCAACTGAACGTAATGCACGCCGCAAAGTTGAAATTGGTTTTAGGTGCCCGCGCACCCTCAGCTCTTCGCCGTTCGTGACGCCACCTTCCAATCCACCCGCGCGATTCGTGGCCCGAATAAATTCCTTGGTCTCTTCGTTGTAGCCAATCTCGTCGTGGACTTCGGAACCTGGAAGGGAACTGGCCTGGGCGCCGGCCCCAATCGCTACCGCTTTCACCGCGGGAATCGACATCACGGCCTGCGCCAGTTGCCCGTCGAGTTTCAAGTCCCAGGCCGTGTGCGAGCCCAGACCCGGCACAACGCCGCGCGCGGCGACTTCAAAGATGCCGCCGAGCGTGTCGCCTTCGCTCTTCTTTTGATCGATCAACGCGATCATGCGTTGCTGAGTTTGTTCGTCGGCACATCGCAGCGGTGCGTCTTCCGGAATGGCGGCGATTTGATCGAAAGTTAGCTCCAAAGGCTGTTCAGGAATCCCGCCAAGTTGGATCACATGACTGCGGATCTCAATGCCGAAGTTCGCGAGCAGTTGTTTCGCCAGCGCGCCACACGCAACCCGTGCCGTTGTCTCGCGCGCGGAAGCTCGTTCCAGGACATCGCGCAGATCGCGCGAGTTGTATTTCAATCCGCCGGCCAGGTCGGCATGCCCCGGCCGCGGCCGTTTGACGCGGCGAGATTTCTCGGGAGCGATCTCTTGCGGTTCAATGGACATCACCTCAGTCCAGTTGGCCCAATCCTTATTCTCAATAGTCAGTGCCAGGGGCGAACCGAGCGTTAATCCGTGTCGGACCCCGCTAAGGATCTCGACGTGGTCCTGTTCGATCTTCATGCGCGCGCCGCGGCCATAGCCGTGCTGACGACGATGCAGCTCGTGGTCGATCCGCTCAATGTCTACGGGCATACCCGCAGGCAGTCCTTCAACTATCGCGACCAGTGCGCGACCGTGTGATTCGCCGGCGGTGGTGAATCTGAACATGCTCGTTTCTATGCGAAGCGCCTTGAGCGACCGCATTCACCGCAGAGACGCGGAGAACGCAGAGGGGGCGCAGAGATATTACTCTCTGAGACCCAGCACCTTTCTTCGGATGCCGTCCTTTAATACAACCACATTGAAGTTCATTAACAGCCCAACATTCCAACCACCAAGTCGCAGATAAGTTATCAACTGTGCTTCGTGGATTGGTGCGATCGCTTCAACTGATTTTACTTCGATAACAACCAATCCGGCGACCAGGATGTCCAAACGATATCCGCACTCGAGGCGAATTTCCCGGTATTCCAGTGGTAACGGTATCTGACGCTCGAACGGGATTCCTCGCAAGGCCAGCTCTTGACAGAGACATTCCTGGTACGCCGATTCGAGCAAGCCCGGCCCGAGTGCCCGATGGACCGCGATGGCCGCGCCGATTACTTCCTGCGTAAGCTGGTTGACGCTTACACCTGCTGGTTGAAGATTCATAACGATCTTCTCTCTGCGCCGCCTCTGCGTTCTCTGCGTCTCTGCGGTGAGTCTGTACCTTCATGAGCGTAACATCGATTACAAGCGATTCAATGCAAGAATCTTTTACCTAATCAAAGTATTTTCCGGAAAGATATTTCCCCTGCCCAAAATTCCCGCTGGATCGAAAGCGCGTTTAAGCGCAGCCATCTCGCGCAAGTGCTCTTCGCCGTAAAGCTCGCGCAAATACTCACGCTTGAGTTTACCGATGCCGTGCTCGGCGGAAATGGTGCCGCCCACATCGACGGCGCGACGGATGAATTTCCGGTAGATCGCCCACGCCTTTATTGCCTCGTCGTCGTCGCGCGGCAGAATGTTGACGTGCACGTGATTGTCGCCGATATGACCAAAGATTGCGTATCTCAGATCGCCGTCGCGCAAATTGTCCTGATAAAAGCGCAACATCCCGGCAAACGCGTCATCCGGCACGGCCATGTCGGTTGAGACCTTTCGCTGATCATGACGTGCGAACCATTCGTTCATCAGCACCGGAAGGGCGTGGCGAAACTCGCGCAACTTCGCCTGGTCGTGTTCGTTGGTTGCGAACCATGATTCGTCGCTCAGGGCGCGATTACTCTCAAGTAGTGCCAGCCACTCGTTCATCAGGGAGTCTTCCGTAGCCGGCGTGCTCTCTTGTTCGAAGAAGATTGCCCCGATCGCTCTTTCCGGAATCTTCTCATACCTCTGTCGCAGGAATCGCAACGACTCGATGTCAAAGTATTCCAGCGCGCGCGCGTCGAGCGTGTCCGCTAAACTCTGATTTGCCAGCGACCTGCTTCTCGCCTCTCGTACAAAGGCGAGCAGCTCTTCCTCAGTCGTGAAGAAGACAACTCCGCTCAACAACCCTTCGGGTTTCGGCAGCAGCCTTACCTCAGCTTCTACGATCACGCCCAGTGTTCCCTCGCTGCCAATGAAGAGATCGATCAGATCCATCCCCGGGGCTACGTAATAACCGGATGCATTTTTGCGAACCTGTGGCATGCGATAGGTTGGAAGCTGCGCTGCAATCGTGGCACCGGAGGGAAGGGGAATCGCAATTCGACCGTTTCGATCCGCTTGGAGTTCGCCGCGCCGAAGATCGATCACTTCGCCGTTCGCCAACGCAATCTTAAGCCGCTCGACATAGTTTCGCGTCGCCCCGTACTTAAAGGTGCGCGCGCCCGAGGCGTTGGTCGCAACGGTGCCGCCAAGAAAACAACTGCGTTCGGTCGGGTCCGGCGGATACATCAGCCCCTCAGATTCGACCGCTTTTTGAAAGTCACTAAGAATCACGCCGGCTTCCACAACCGCGTGACCTCCGCCACGATCGTTATGAACGATTTCCTTTATCTGGTTCAGTTTGTTGGTTGCGAGCACGATCCCCCCAAAAGGGACGCGTCCGGCGACAGTGCCGGTGCCCGCGCCGGATACGGTAACCGGAGTTCGGTTTTTAGTTGCTGTCGCGAGGACTTCGGCAACTTCTTCCGCAGTTTCGGGAAAGACGACACGCTCAGCAAAACCGCCCCGCACATGCGAAGAGTCTTCGATGAATGATTGAATCTCGTCTGGCTGCGATTTGATCAGCATTTCGTTTTGGATGCGGTGGCCAGCGCAGTGCGTCTTGTTGTCCGACAAACTTGAGTTTGTCCTACTCCCTCTCCCTTTGGGAGAGGGTTGGGGAGAGGGCTTGACTACCGAACCACTCCCAGCTACGCGCCTCTTCCCCGCCCCTTCTCCCAGCGGGAGAAGGGAGAAATTCATTCGTATCGCAGCGATCGACTTTCGCCGCTTCGCCCTGCTCGGCGCACTCCAAACTAAGCGACCGCAAGCTGGCGCTCACTTAGATACTTTATTCGATCGCGCAGCTCTGCGGCTTTCTCAAACTCAAATCGCCTGGCGTGCTCGCGCATGTCAGCCTCCAGGCGCGTAATTGTCTCGCTAATCTGTTCCGGACTGTAGCCATCGATGTCTTCCAGATCGAGCGGTACTTTGAAGTAGTCTGCCTCTGCCGCCGTTATCAGCGTCGATTCGATAGGCTTGATGATCGTCATCGGTGTGATGCCTTTTTCCCGGTTGTAGACTTCCTGCAGCGCACGCCGGCGGCGCGTTTCGTCCAGCGCCCGTTTCATTGAATTGGTCACCCGGTCGGCATAAAGAATCGCTTTGCCGCGAGAATTTCGCGCCGCGCGTCCGATCGTTTGAATCAAGGATGACTCGGAACGGAGAAAGCCCTCTTTGTCCGCATCCAGAATTGCGACAAGCGAAACTTCGGGCAAGTCCAAACCTTCGCGCAAGAGATTGATTCCGACCAGCACATCGAATTCACCACGCCGCAGGTCGCGCAGAATCTTGATTCGCTCGAGCGTAACGATGTCCGAATGAAGATAACGGACGCGGACATCGAGTTCGGTGAAATACTCGGTCAAGTCCTCGGCCATCTTCTTGGTCAGCGTCGTGACCAGCACGCGCTCTTTGCGCGCCGCCCGGATCCGGCATTCGCCGAGCAGATGATCGATTTGGCCTTTGACGGGCAGCACTTCCACTTCCGGATCCATCAATCCGGTCGGGCGGATGATTTGCTCGATGATCTCACCGCTGGCCTTTGTCAGTTCGTATGGGCCGGGCGTGGCTGAGACATAGATTCTTTGGCCGACGCGCTCTTCAAACTCGTCAAAATTCAGCGGCCGGTTATCCATCGCCGAAGGCAGACGAAAACCGTATTCGACCAGCGTGCGTTTGCGCGATTGATCGCCGAAGAACATGCCGCGCACCTGCGGAATCGTCTGGTGCGATTCGTCGATGATGACCAGGGTGTCGCGCGGCAAATAGTCGAGCAGGGTCGGCGGCGGTTCTCCCGGTTTCTTGCCGGTCAGGTGACGCGAATAGTTTTCGATGCCGCGGCAGAACCCCATTTCTTTCATCATCTCCATGTCGAACATCGTGCGTTGATGCAGACGCTGGGCTTCGACCAGTTTTCCTTCCTCGATAAGCTTAGGCTCCCACCACTCCAGTTCCTGGCGAATCGATTTGATGGCGCGCTTTAGCGTGCTGCGGGGCATGACATAGTGCGACTTGGGATAGATGGGCAAACGCGCCGTGTGTTTCTGAATAACTTCACCCATCAAGGGATCGATGGTTGAGATGGAATCGATTTCATCGCCCCAGAGCTCAATTCGATAAGCCTCGTCCTGATAACTGGGGTAGACCTCTACCACGTCCCCACGCACGCGAAAACTGCCGCGTTTGAATTCGATGTCGTTGCGCTCGTACTGCAATTCAACCAGACGCTGCAAGAGAGTATCGCGGGCGATGCGCATGCCCGGCTCGAGAAAAACGAGCATGCCGTAGTAGGCATCGGGATCGCCGAGGCCGTAGATGCACGACACGCTGGCGACGATGATCACATCCCGGCGTTCAAACAGCGAGCGCGTTGCCGACATGCGCAGCCGGTCAATCTCTTCGTTGACGATCGCATCTTTCTCGATGTAAGTGTCTGAGGCGGGCACGTAGGCTTCGGGCTGGTAATAGTCGTAATACGAGACGAAATACTCGACCGCGTTTTCCGGAAACAACGATTTGAATTCCTGATAGAGCTGGGCCGCAAGGGTCTTGTTGTGCGCGATTACCAGAGTGGGGCGTTGTGTTCGGTCAATCACGCTGGCAACGGTGAACGTTTTGCCACTGCCGGTGATGCCGAGCAGCACTTGATCCTTCGCGCCGTCACTCAGGCCGCGGATCAGCGCGTCAATTGCCTGGGGTTGGTCGCCACAGGGTTGATAGTCGGATTTCAGCTTGAAAGACATAACCGGGAATAGTAAAGGGTGTGGCGTGATTAAACCAAACGTGGTGAAATATGGCTCGATCGAATTGAAGAGGAGTTGGATTCTGCAAAAGTTGTCATACTTATGCTCAGCCAGAGGTCGGTGGGGGCGACCCTGGGTAAATTTTGAGGCCGGAGCTGCGTGGTTGGCAAAGAAAGCCGTAATCCCGGTTTGCTTTGGAGATTTGAAAAAAGAGAATCTTCCTAAGCCGTACTCAGCTTGACGTTGCTGAAGCTCAACTTTGGTACGAGACGCAGGGAAGTGGTCTCGGCGCTGAGTTCCATTCCGAAATTTCCCAGGTCATTGACCGTCCTGCTGAGACTCCACTCATTTACCAAATTGCGTATCGAGATGTTCGCAGGGCGATTGTTCATCGGTTCCCGTATCTCATCTGGTATCGAGTTCTTGGGGACGAGGTCACGGTCCTCGCATGCACGCACGGTAGACAAGACCCGAGCAAAGTGATCTCTCGCCTACGCCGACGTGGCTGATGGGCCCGGAGTTTCATCGGCAGGTTGCCTCCGACAATCAAAGACACAAAGGGCGCAGAGTCATCGGCCCTGCGCCCTCGTCATATTGAACTGTCTACTGCATTGACGGAGCTTCGGCGGGTGTCTGGCTGGTGATTTGATAAATCGCTTCCATCACAGCCGAACGTATTTCCGGCGGCAACGATCCGCGCACGGCCATGCGACGGAACGCCGGAAGAATGTCGGGCTGGCCGCTCAGAGCCAGCAGTTTCACTACCGCCAGCCGCACTTCGATATTCGGATGCTCTTCAATTGCTCGCATCAACGGTTGGACTTCGCCGGCCTTCGACATCAGAAACAGAAGTGAAAAAGCGTCGTAGGTCTTGTCGCGACTCTCACCCGTAAGATTTCTGATCGCTTCGTTGCCCAATCCCGAGGCAGCAATCGCCGATCCGATCTTACGGCGCCGTTCTGGTGTTGCCTCGCGCAGCGCGCGAGTGAAAGCAGCTGCGCGGTCGTCCTGTAATTCGAACATTGCGCGGGCGGCGGCGCTGCGAACTTCCACAGACTGATCATCAAACGCAGCGCAAATGCGGCGGAAAGCGTCCTCACCGCCCACGCGCGGCAAATCACTGACGGCTGCAGCGCGCTCTGCCGGTTTTTCGCTGGCAAGCTGACGCAGTATCCCGGAAGAAACGGCAACCCCGTCCGCCACGAGGTTACTTTCCGGCAGACTCACCGGTGCGAACTCTCCGCCGGCATCATCTTCCATTGCGCCGAAATGATCATCGGGCAGAGTCGGCAGCACTGGGGTGTCGACCGCTTGGGCCTGGTCCCGGTTTTCGATACCGACCTCGAACCACTCGGCGATCTCCGTGACTTTGGATTCCTCATGGCCTCCCTCGAGTGCGGCTTCCAGCGAAGGCAACTCGTTATCACTTTCCGGACGCTCGATCTCGAAAACGATCTCTGGTCGCGCAGAAGGCCTGGCAGCCTCCTCAGATACAATCCGCTCGCGTTCGGCATGACGCCGCGCCTCTTCAGACTCGTCGCGCGCGGCCTCTTCGGCGCGGATCTTCGCTTCGATTTCCGCTCGAATGCGCGCTTCGAGTTCGGCGCGCTGGCGAGCCTCAGCTTCGGCCCTGAGCCGGACTTCCTCTTCGGCATGTCGTAGCGCTTCCGCTTCAGCCTGGCGACGCGCTTCCTCCTGGGCAACAAGACGTGCTGCCTCTTCAGCCTGACGTCGTGCTTTTTCATCAGCGCGACGTTGCGCCTCTGCTTCGGCCAGGCGACGAGCATTCTCGGCTGCGAGTCGCTGGGCTTCCTCTTCCGCCCGAAGCCGAGCCTCTTCCTCAGCCCGCCGCCGCGTTTCCTCTTGGGCCCTACGTCGCTCTTCGGCTTCCGCGCGCATTTGAGCTTCGATTTCGGCGCGCAATCGCGCCTCTGCTTCCGCGCGGCTGCGGGCCTCGGCTTCAGCTTTGCGGCGCGCATCCTCCTCGGCGCGACGACGCGCGGCTTCTTCCGCCAAGCGTTGCGCTTCTTCAGCAGCCTTGAGACGAGCCTCCTCACGGGCGTTTACGCGATCGATCTCCTCTGCTACTGCGCGAAATCTCATCTCCGCGCGACGCCGCAACTCATCTTCCTGGGCCTTCTTCCTGCCTTCTGTTTCCAGATAGCGCCGTTCTTCTTCTGCTCGCCGGCGAGCCTGTTCGTCTTCCGCCTGGCGGAGCGTTGCCAGTTCGGCTTCGTGCGCCTCCCGCGCAGCGCGCAGTTGTCCGTCGACTTCCGCACGGCGGGCTTCCTCCATCGCGCGCATTCGCCTCAATTCACCTTCGGCCCGGGTCAGTTCCTGCTCGGCTATTTGGCGGTGATGCTGTTCCTCGGCCTGTTCCCGAGCTTCGACCTCGATCCGCTGCTTTTCCTTTTCAGCGCGATGGCGCGCGGTCTCTTCTTCGACCTTGCGCCAGCGCTCTTGCTCGGTGCGCAACGCATTTTCCATCGAGAGACGCGCGGCCTCTACCTCCGCCCGGCGCGCTTCCTCTTCGGTGCGCATCCGCATCAGCTCAGCTTCCAGCTGGGTGATTTCATCGGGAGTACCTGCCGCAACCAGCGCGTCTTCTGTTTGCGGCGCAGAGGATTCAATTGGCGCGAGTTCGGGGGGCTCGGCAACCGCAGCATCCGAGCCGATCCCGGCTTGCTCGGCTTTGAGAATCTGAATAAGTTCCACTTTGTGCGCTGCCAGCGCCTTGCGCACACCTTCCGTGATGGTGCCCCTCGGCGCATCAATCACCAGGCGATCGTCGCCGGAGGCTTTCACCTCGACGCCCTTTTCGCGCAGCTGGGAAAGCAAATCATGAGCTGTCATATTTCGATAACCTCGCGTTCAGTGTCGATGGGCGGTGAAGGTTTGGAAATCTCGGGAGAATAATTCGAAGCAGCAACCGACGAACCTTCCTCGAGCGAAACCGTCGCGCAGGCGTCGATAGCGTGCTTAATCAAAGTGCGGGGCACCTTCCGATCGTTTTCGGTTTGCATCAGAGTATTCAACGGAGCGATAGCGGCCGGGTCTCGCAAATCCATCAGCGCCTCGACGGCGGCGCGACGCACATCAGGAGCAGGATCGCCGAGCGCCGCGACTAAATGCGGCGTCGCTTCACGATCGTGGACAAAACTGAGCCGGCGCGCGGACGCGGCACGTTCGTTCTCAGACTCGGCGATACGCAAGTCGCGCGTGGCATCGTCAAAATAGCCATGTTTCATAAAAGCCTCGCGGGCGAACTCGCGCCGCAGGACATTACGACCCACAATCGCCGCAAGCAATTCTGCGCCGACCAACTGTCGTGTTTCACGATCGTCTGATCCGATGATGCTTTCGTCGTAGCTTCCCCCGGTCATCAGTTTCTTTGCTTCTTCCGCCACGCGTGTTACCCGCTCTCGACGCGGATCATCCGACGGGTGCGGCGAAGCTTCAAGAATCGGTACGGGTGTCGGAACCTTACTTTCCTGGCTTTTTTGTGGGGGGCGGGCTGCGGTGGCTACAAGCGGCGTTGCCAGTGCCGCTCCTGCAACCACTGGCGCGATGACGGGTTCGGATTTCGATTCCGCCGCCGGCTGAACGCTTACCGCAGCATCGTTTGTAGCCGCCGTCTTTGGTGATTTCCGGCTGGGCCGCGCGCTTCTGGGGGCTTTTGTGCGCCGACGCTGAAAAAGAAACAGCCCGACCAACAATAAGAGAAGACCGACGCCGGTGGCGACTGGAATGGGGTTGAGCTGGGCCAACAGAATCCAATAGTTGATGCGCTCTTTCATCTGACTCCAACGATCCTGGCGGGGTTGATTTGTCGTCGCCGGAGTTGGCTGATTCGCAGATGACTGAGCGGCTGCTGCTGAAGGCTTCTGCACCGGTGTCGGCGTCGGCAGCTTTGCCGTCGAAGACGGAACCGGCGACGGCGTAGTCGCGGGCTTTGATGTGGAATTCAAAGCTGACGCCGCGGGTGCACCGCTCTTGCTGGCCGCGTTGGAATTGAACGTGGTGGAAGCTCCCGCGTTACGGGCAGTTGCTGAATTCGATCGATCAGAAGCGTTGTTGTTGGTCGCCGCGGGCAGAGTATTTCGCTTGTTGGCATTCGCATTCCGGTTCGATTTCGCGACGGCTATGGGCCGCGGGAACTCACGGCTTGAGTTCGACGCCACGGATGGCCGCCCACCGGGAACAGTGAAGACTACATCAAGTTTGTTTGAGTGTTGTTCGACGCGTGCGGTGGCGCCCGGCTGTAGCCGAAAGGATACGACCGTGCTCTCGCCGCTTCGTTGCGCTTTCACGTCGGCAAACCCGCGACCGCGAAGAGCTTCGGCACGCGGCACATCGGCGGCCGGAATTTTGACGTAGAAACGATCGCCGCGTCGATAGGCCTCATAGTCGTTCAGCGACTGATCCGAACTGAGCACCACCCGCGATCCTTCCGGAGAATCACTGGAACGCAAAGTAGCGACATGCCGGCGGTTTCCCGGGGCATTGGAGTTTGTTTGCGCAGACGGCCTGCTGACCCGGCTTTGCGCCATGATCATGGCCGCGCCGAACAGGAATACTGTGCCGTATCTCAAAACTGAGGATGAGAGTCTTGCACAGCGAGGCGATTGGTTCATCGTTTTCATCATTGGGGCAACGTTAACGAAAACCTCTAAAAACACTATGGGGAATTATGCAACGACACTGCGCCATTGTCACTCGCGCTTAAATCAAAGACGGGCTGCTCTTGATCCAGTTTGTACAGGACTTCGAGCACCGCCGTGCGTATGTTTTCAGGCATGCCTTCGCGGGCAACCATCTCTCGCAGCTTCGGCGCCAGATTCGGTTGCGCAGCAACGTTTAAGACGCGCACTGCGCACCGGCGCACCTGCTCATCTTTGTGATGCTCGATTGTGTCCAGAATGGGCTGCGTTTCATTCGCTCTGGCTAGCAGCGAAAACAGCGAAAAGGCTTCATAGGCTTGATGTCTATCTTCGCTCGCCAGGCGACCCTCTGCCTGGGCGACGATGCCGGTTTTGATGCACGCTTGAGCTACGGTTCGCAAAGTATCGACATCGGCAGTTTCCATCATGCGCACGTATGCGTCCGCGCGGCCGAAGTGGAGACTGGTTAGGGTGCGGGCGGCGGCGGCTCGAACTTCGCGAGAGTCGTCCGCCAGAGCAACGAGCACCGGTGCAAACACCGATTCGTGATCTATTGAGCCCAGACCCGTGACCGCCGCCGAGCGTATGGCCGAGTCCGGATCGTTGAGCGCCAGCGCCGTCAATGCTGCGACCGAGCGTTGCACCGGATGAGACGCGAGTTCCCGCACGACCTGTGCGCGCACGTGTCCATCAGGATCTTCCAGCCGCGTCAGCGTGTCCGTCAGCGCCGCGTCTTCATTTCCTGCCGGCAGATCTTCAACGGACACGAAAGACTCGAGTTCGGGCAGGTCCGCATTTGAACTGCTGTTGCCCAGTCTGGCCGGCGCGGATGAGGGAGCATCGAGATAACCCAGGCTTTCGACCGAACATGCGCTCAGGCTCTCGCTCAAGAGCGACGCGGGGATGTCCGGATGGCGTCGAGCGATGTCGAGTAAGGCGCCAATCGCCGCCGGCATTTTGAGCTCACCCAGGCTGGATACGGCCTGGTTGCGCACAACCGAATCCGAGTCATGCAAAGCTTCAATGAGAAATGTAAGAGAGGATTGCGAGCCGATTTGTCCCAGAGCTCGTGCGGCCGAAGAGCGCTCCCATGCGTCTCGACCCATTAACATCAGGGCGCTTTGCCGGGCGACGAATCCGTACTCTTCCAGCGCCTGACGTGCTCGTCCCCGGCCGTCTTCACCGAAATCCGGCGAATCCAGTACCTTAACCAATGAAGCTTCAATAGCCCGACGATCTTCTGTGGCACGCGAGGCCATTACGTCCATACGATGCGGCTTGCCGAGGACCAGTTTTCCCACTTCCTGATCGATGCGATACGCGCCAAAAACGGTGGGCTCGGCGTCCATAGGCTGCGGCTTCTCCCAAGCCTGCGCTCTCTCGAGCGACTGAGAGCGACGTTCGTCGAGGAGGGCGGGATCAGACGGCGCCGTGCGGGTGGGCGTTAGATGAGTATCCTCAGGACGATTGGTTCGTCGCGAAGGCCTGACCGTAGCGACGTCCGCTTTTTTTGGAGCGCGAACTTTTTTGTAGATGACCAGACCAATCAGCGTTAGCACCAGAATAATCGTGATGCCATAGCTCGAGATCCACGAGTCGTCTGAGGGCGCCTCCTGGAGCGCCGCGTGGGCAGTCCCCGACATGCAGACAAGTAGAAGGGTTGTGGCCACGAAAGCAGTTGTGGCTCGTGACACTTTGGGCAAGGTTGATGCGGAATTCTGATTTGGCATGACTTTCACCATTCTGCTCGGAAGCTTTTCAGTCATATGCGGCGTGATTGCCTGAGAATGTTTCCCGGAGATAACTACCGAATTGTCTTTTCGGTTAAGTGTGCCCGGGTGAGAAGGCGAGGGCAGTTTTCTATTCTGCGTCGGTGAATTTATATCCAATGCCCCATACGGTGAGCACCAGCTGGGGGTTGTCGGGGTTCTCTTCGATCTTTGCCCGCAAGCGATTAATGTGAGAATCAATCGTGCGGTCATACCCTTCATAGGAGTAATCCCAGATCTTCTCGAGCAGGTACTTGCGCGGGAAAACGCGTCCGGGATTAGCGGCAAACAGGCACAAGAGATCAAATTCCTTGGGAGTCAGTTCTACTTGTCGCTCTGCGATCGTCACTTCGCGTCTCAAGGGGTCGACGCGCAAATTGCCGCGAACGATCGGCGCCTCGTCTTTGCCGTCACCGCTGACCGTGGCCGCCCGGGCCCGTCGCAACACAGACTTGATGCGTGCTTCGACCTCGCGCAAGCTAAACGGTTTAGTGATGTAATCGTCCGCGCCCATTTCCAGGCCGAGGACTTTGTCGACTACATCATCCTTTGCGGTGAGCATCAGAATTGGCATTTGAGGGTTCTTGTGTCGCAGCTCCTTACAGACGGCGAGGCCGTCCATCTTCGGCAGCATCAGGTCGAGTACGACCACGTCGGGTCGGTTTTTGACTGCGGCCTCGATCCCGGCAATTCCGTCAGCTGCGGTATTGACGGTATAGCCCACCCTCGAGAAATATTCCTCGATAGCGGTCGAAATATTGTCATCGTCTTCAATGATCAGAAGCGAGGTTTTCGGCGAGGGCGCGGCAGCTGCTCCTGCGGCGTCCATTGAGTTTGATTTGCCTTTCTCCCCATTCTGACTGTTCAACATTTGGCTGTTTCCCTCAGGGCGAGAAGGCTTTTCGGGGATGCGCGCACCGCGCTGACAGGTGCGCTTTCAGGTAGGACTATAACAGGACATTGCATATTAACTCAAGCCCTAAGTTTTTCAGGGTGACGTAAATTGGCAGTCTTAACGCGCAGTCGCGCCGTCGCAACTCCCGGAGCTCGTCCTTGCGAGACTCTGTTGACCTATCGGGGTCGATTGATCGATGCCAAAGCGCTCGCTCTTACCTCTCAGGAAGCCGGCTTCGGCGGCGCCAGCTTTTCGCGCAGCCGCGCTTCGAATCCCGAGATAGCTGAAATGATCTGCGGAGAGGTACCGGTCCTTTTACTCAGTTCCTGAAATGTTACCAGACCCCGCTCGTCACCCAGAGAGACAATGGCCTCGGCGGCGCCAAGAACCAGCCCGAAATTTCGTCTTTCCACGGCATCAGTCAAAGCGGCGCTGAGGATCGGAAATATCCGCGGGTCATCCTTGCCGGTAGCGCCAAGCACGGCGAGCGCCGCCGAACGCACTGCCACAGGATTGCCGGCAGGGTAATACTTGAGGCCCAGATCCAGAGCGCGCTTATCACCCAGAGCCGCCAGTCCATTGAGCGCCGAGGCCCTGATCGTTTCCCGCCAGGAAGGCGCATCGATCAACTTGATAAGCGAATCATACGCAGCCGGGCTCTTCGTTTGACCTAATGCAAGCGCGGCTGCCCTAATGACGGCATAACTCTGATCGTCGAGCAGTTGCTGGTAGACGTCGGCCAAAGTGGGATCCTTTGTGGCCGCCAGCGCGGCGACGGCACGAGCTCGCACCCGCGCGTTGGTGTCTTTGGTCGCCGCCAGCAATGCGTCCTTCGCCTCTTTCTTACCAGTGAGCGAGGCGGCTGCTTCCAGACGCGTGCCCCAAAAATGGTCCTTCGTAGCCGCGTCGGTAATCGCTTTGATGATCGATTGGCGATCGGCACTGGCGGTCTTTTGATCGTTCATCCGAGACGCCAGTTGCTGCAGGGACCAGATGCGGCCCAGGACATCCTGATCGTTGGCCAGTTGGTACTGCAACTGGCCCGTCGTTTTGACGAACACTAACTCTTTGATGAGGGTGCCGCCATAGTCGAAGCTCACCAGCAAGGGCTCTGAATCGACTGCGAAAGTGAACGTTTGTTCTTCTTTCGGCTCAATGCGCACTCGCTCGATGCGGGTGTTCGAAGCCGTTCCGATCTCGATGTCCACCGGAGTCTGAAACATTGTAGCCTGCGGATATTGTGATTCCGGATCGGGATGTTGCTCTTGTCTGACTTTCAACGTCAGTTCTTTTTTAGTGGCATCAAAGTCCTGTGTGACCCGGAAGACCGGATGGCCCATTTTGTAAAGCCATTCGTCAAAGAACCAGTCCATCGGCTGGCCGGTGGTCTCCTCGATTGCGATCCGAAATTGGGCCGTTTCAACCGGTTGATGGGCGTGCTTTGTCAGGTAATGTTTGATTGAGCGCCACCAGTTGTCCTCGCCCAGGAATGTGCGCAGCATGTGCAGTACCGCGCCGCCCCGTTGATAGGCGTAGGTGTCAAAGACCGAGTCCGGTCCGGCGTAGTTTTTCGTGACGATGGGCCGGCGTTGACCGCGCCCCCAGGCCTGATAGTAAGCTTCCTGATTCGTTTTGATGTCGAGGTACAGAAAGTCTTCGTGGCCCAGTTTGTGCTCGTCCCACATTGCCTGAAAGTAGGTCGCAAAACTTTCATTAAGCCAGATGTCCGACCAACTGCGGGCAGTAACGAAATCCCCGAACCATTGATGCGCCAGCTCGTGAGACTGCAAACCGTCACTGGTTGAATCAAGCTCAGTGCGCGCATCGTGAATCATGTTGTCGGTTTGCGTGGTCGCGCTGATGTTCTCCATGCCGCCGCCAAAATCGCGCACGGTCGTCTGCGCATACTTGGCGTAGGGATATTTCACGCCCGTCTTTTCCGAGAAGAACTTGACCATCTCTGGCAATCGCGCGGCCGTCACCTGACCTTCCGCAACTTCGTTTTTATAAACGTTGGTGATTACCGGAATGCCGGCATAGTCGCCGGTGACGGGCGCAAACTCTCCTACGATGATTGAGGTGAGGTAGGTCGCGTGCGACTCGTCAATCTTCCAGTCATAGGTGCGCGTGCCGTCGGAATTCTCTTTCACCGAGATCAGTTTGCCGTTTGAAACGACACTGAGCGGCTTCGCAACAGTCGCGATCATTTCGGAAGTCGCAAAATCGTTTGGATGATCAAAGCACGGAAACCACAGATGATTCGACTCGGCTTCTCCCTGCGACCAGATCTGACGAGGTCGCGTCAGGTCATCCGGTCGTGGCTTAACGAAATTCAGTCCGCCACCGCCGAGGCCCGCTCGCCTGTCAGGCGGCGGTTGGTTGGTGTGATAGGAGATCACAACCGTGAGTTCCTCAGAGGGCTGGTAGGCGCGATCCAAAAGTACGGAAAGCTGTTGCTTCGTTGCGTCATATTCGAATTTGAGCGGAGCCCCGGACTGAAGCGTTGCCCGCGACACTGTCATGTAAGCGGCGTCGAAATCTACGCGTTGCAGATCCTTAATCATGGGCGCCAGGGTGATCGACGCAATACCGATCGCCTGTTCCTGTTCCCAGTCAAAGCGGAGATCGAGCTTGATGTTCCGCTGATCGTAATCGTGTGGCGGAATGTATCGCATCGGTGGAAGGGCCCGACCTGCGCGCCGGGCCGCCGGTTGCGGCGTCGGCGTGGGCGTCGGCTGACTCTGCGTTGTGTGCGCGACGATGCATAAGAAAGCGACGGCCAGGAAAAACTTTGTCGCTCTTCCAAGTAATCCAACTGGTTGCATTGCGATCTCCAATACGAAGTCTGTCTGATCTCGACGCAGGTCTGGGCTTGATTCAGCCCAGGACTCGAACGCTCCTACCTGCGTTGTAAGAAGGGAGAGAGGATTCTGGCATTCTGCCGTAGCAAAAGACAAGTTGGCCAGGCAGCGTGAATTACCCCTTGCTGGCGCACGGGCCGCCCGCATCGGGTGGTCGATAGGGGCGGCTCAATCGATCAGATGAAAGAAGAGAAGGAAGGAAGATGCAATCATTTCGCTTCATGTGACAGGCGCTCGCGTTCCGCGCTGGTCCAATCGCACAGCGTCTTTTTGTCCTGCTCTGATAATTTAGCCTTCGGATGCATGGGTAAGTAGGAAGACAAGGGCATAGCGCCGTCCTCGACTTCGTCGCATATCTGGCGGAGCTTCTTGTCCTGCCGGTCGCGATCGAATCGGCCCCATTCCGATATGTTCATATTCTTGCGACCAGAATTGACGTGATCGGTTATCCACCATGAAACCGGCGCGACGTTGGTGTACCAGGGCCACTCAGTTTTGTTTGAGTGGCAGTCGCGACAGGAGCGTTCGAAGACCGCGGCAACCTGCGGCGACATCTGTGTGCGCGCCTCGATCGTTTGCGACGGGTCAACCGCAGGATTTGTTCGCGCCGGCCTCTTAAGCTGTATGAGAATGAAAAGGCAAACCAGAGCGATCAGAAGCCACTTGATTATCTTCCACGCAATCTTCATTTTGGTCTTTGCTGCTTCCCGCGACTTCTCCAGATCCAGGCTCCGCCTCCCATAACAACCAAGCTCAGCGCAATGATGCCGTAAGTCATAGATCCCGCGTTAACGAAAAATCCCAGGCCACTTTCCAAAGAAAGTCCCACGCGTTCGGCCGCCGCGCTGCCGGCGCTCTGGCCGTTTTCCTGTCCTACGACTGTTAATATTACATTCTTTCCATCCGGAGTTAGCTGTCGCACGCGGGGCCCGCTGGTAATATTTGGCAAGGTAAATCCGACTTCGAGTACGTAGACATCGCCGGAGGGCGTAGCGAACGCGCCATTCGGAAAGAAAGGAGGATCGGCGCGCAGGGCAACTTCAACCTTGCCGTCAGGATTGATCTTGAGTAGTCGGCGATTGCCTGCGTCGGCGAGATAAACTACACCATTTGAATTTACAGTCAGGCCGGTGAGACTGCCATAGAGCCCTTCAAAGAGTACTGGCTTGTCTTCCCTGGTCCTGACGTTCAGATTGTTCGCAACCGTCGTTACGGTTCCATCCATTGTGACTTTACGCAGCGAAACGCCGTCGGTGAGATACAGACTTCCATCCACACCAAAGGCCAGACCTCCGACACTGCTGAATTGCGCCTCGGTACCTTTTCCGTCCCGATGGCCGTAGGCGCCGCCGGCAAAAGTTGTCACCTGGCCATCCGGAGTCCTTCGTAAAAGAATCGTCCTTTCCTTTAGGTGATTGTTTTGATCGATGAAGTACGTGTTGCCTTGGCGATCTCGCCACATGGTCATTGCGCGTGGAGGATCGGTTGTGGGCGCGACTATGTATGTGAGCGCACCTTCCGGAGTCATCTTCCATACATCGCTGATCCATTTCTTCGTCGCGGGCTCATAGCTGACGTCTTCGCCGTAGATATTGCCTTGATCATCAATCGTCAGTTCGTGCACATGTCTCCCGCTCACAGCGGGCCGAAAGACGGAAAGCTTCCGATTGGTATCCAGTTTCCAGATGGTCTCGAGATCGCTGAAATAGACCTGGCCTTTTCGGTCGACCACGATTCCTGTTGCCGGATGGGCCGGCGTAGCAGGCGTGAGAATCAAGATCACCGCGGCGGCGAAGCAGGTGAGCGAGCAATACCTTAGTTTCTGGTGAATTTGCATAGATCGATCGCCTCAGACGTCATTTTTGTAAACGTCTCCCTGGTCGGAATGTTAACGAGACCGGGCAGAGATTAGCTGCCTTATTGTTGGGTTGTGTTCGACTCGATCAATGCTTTGACGCGCTCGCGCATTAATCCGTTCCCCTCGTTTTCCAGGATGCGTTTGAGGATAGGTTCGGAAAAACGTCCGTACTTCCGAATGTTCAGCATTGCTGTTTTGCGCACTTCCGGCGAGGGATCGCCGAGCATACTGACCTGTCTTTGAACGGACTTCTCCATCTCCGGAGTGATGACTTCGACGCGGCCGACCAGCACGCGGACGAGTTCCGCCGGCATGGGGTCAATCGTGATGGGGAGAACTACATCCGTCGCCTGGCGCGGCAGGATGTAGAAGACCCGCATACCTTCCTCAAACCAACTGCTGCGCCATGTCTTAATCATCGCCGTGGCCTCTTTTTCATACAGGCCAGAAGCGACCAGCATTACTTTCAAGTCGTAGAGTAATGACTCTATGTTCTTGTCAAGCGGTGGCCGCTCGAGCGTCATCTCGCCCCTAAAGCCATCGAGCAGACGATAGCCCAGCTTACCTCCGCGATTCTCGAAGAGCATCAGATGAGCGATCCCGTCCTTGCCCAGATTCCTCAAGACCACCTTTCCGCTTTCGAGCTTGACCGAAACCGGTAGATCAAAGGTCCCTACGCCACGATAGAAGAGAAACTTCTCCTGCTGTACCAGCTTGCCGTTGGTGGCGCAGACCTGGACCGGAGCCGCGTCAGTCTCGCGGGCAGGGTAATAATGACTTTCCTTGTATTCGACCGGAAGATTGAGCGCCGCGCCCGGCATGACCTTCAAACGTCCCCAGTCGATACTTGTGCCGACGTCGCGCGCCTGCGGGTACCATTCAGTAATCTTGCCCTTCGGGAAATCGACTTTGACGGATACGTCTATTTCGTTGTCCGCGTAAAAATAGAGCACCGGCGTCTCCATCCGCACCGTTGCTGCCAGGTCGGCCTTGAGCGTGGGATGGCGCAGACCTTTGTCTCCCTCCTGGATGGTGTGGACAAAACCTGGGAGGTCGGTTGAGCCGTTGAGCGGTCGCCATTCGAGAGCCACGCCATCCTTACCGGCAATCGAGGTAAAGGTTCCCCATTCATGCACGACCAGGCGGCTATCTCCTGAAAGCGCCTTCTGAGCGGCTTTACTCGCGGGACTGATGCGTCCTGAAAGCTTAATTCCGATGACGGTTGCGATGGCGACAGCGACGAGGCAACCTGCGACGATTCTTGATCTGATAAAGGTGTTCATTTCAGTTACTCCCTATGGTGCCAGCCGACAGACTTTAGTTCTTTGAACGTCGGACACTATCATTTCTTGCCCTCAACCCCATGAAGTGTTCCAAGACTCCGGGTCCACACCTTCCTCAAGACTTCATTGTCGGCGACGAGTAGTCACTCCAACTGGGTTCAAGTTTGTCTTTCCAGGAGTCGAGCATCTGCTGATCGAGCGCTAACACTCCTTCGCGCGTAACACCCGGGGGCGGAGGCGCCAGTTCAACCATTCGCTCGTACACCAGCACACGATCATTGCCGCTAACGCGCGCCAATAGATGCCACAAAGTGATGGTGTCGCGCACCCGAGCGCCACTGAGTAGAGCGTCCAGACTCTTGCTCTTATCGGTCGCGCCGGATTCAAAATCCACTTTGGTGAGCGCGGTGCGAAAGAACTCTGACGCATCTTCAAAGTAAGGTGTGCCTGGTCCGATGCCGGACCTGGTGGCGCATGCGGCGCCGGCAGGCACAACCGATTCGCGATCCTTCAACTGCAGTGCAACCCAACCCGCGGTCACGCGCAAAAGGCTGTTGCCGGCATCATCGACTTCCAGAGTATAGGCACAGCCCAGATCTTCAGCGATGCCTGACGGAGTGTTAACAAAGAAAAGCTTTGGAGGCGCCGAGATGCGCGCGCTCAAACGTCCCTGCGCTAATTCAAGTCGATGCTCAGTCGGCTTCGTTTCCACCAGGCGCACGCGAGTATTTGGATCGATCTCAACCTGGCCGATGTCGCTGACACTGATTTGCGCCCGCGAATTCGTATCGGTCTCGAGCCATTGTCCGACGCCGAGTTTTGCCCTATCACTAATCAGAGCAGAGCCGATACGCGGCGCGCCTTGCGTACGCGCGACATCCCAGGATGCGCCCGCCGGTCTCGACGTCTGACGCAACCATAACGCTGCAATAGCGACAACTAGCCCCATTAAAGCCAGTACAGCCAGAGCGAAACGAGGTTGCATCAGAAACGGAATAACGCGTCGGCTGCTGCGAATAAGCGCCGTCCGGCCATTGCGATCAAGCGCCACTTCAATCTCGCGCCATAGTGAATCCGGCGCCGGCACCAGCGGCAATTGCGCAGCCAGCCTGGCGCCAAACCTCACCTCTTCGAATTCAGCGCGACAGCGAAGGCAACCAATCAAGTGTTCGGCGACCCGCCGCGACTGGTCGGGCGGAAGTTCATCGTGATAATAGGCTGAGGTCATACTGGAAACGTGTTTAGAAAACATCTTTCTTCTCCCAGCGTCCGACAAAGTTCGTTTAGAGTCGGGCTAATGCCCGACCAAGCGGGCGGTAGTCCGCTTCTAAACCATCAGACATGGTGCTTACTCCGAAACAAACTCATCCCGCAAATGGCTTAGGCGCTTGGCCAATGCCTTGTGTGCGCGATTCAAACGCGAAGCCACCGTCCCCTTTGAACAGCCCAGGACTTCGGCAATCTCTTCGTAGGAAAGCCCCTCGATGTATTTCAACAGGATCGGCAGGCGCATCTTCGGCTTCAGTCCGCTGATCGCCAGTCTCACTGAATCGGCAACCTCTCGACGCGCATATCTGGTCTCGGGCGATCTTTGATTAGCGGTGTTCTGCATGGGTTCGAATTCTGAGACTGGCAAATAACGTCGTCGTTTCCTGCGCGCGTCCAAACACGAATTAATGACTAGTCGATAGAGCCATGTGGTGAACTCCGACTCGCCGCGAAACTGGCCGATGCGCGTAATCAGCTTCACAAAGATTTGCTGCGTTACGTCGTCCGCGGCTGCTTCGTCGCCCAGCGAATAGCGAGCAATCGAAAACACACGATCCTTGTACGCCTCGAACAGCAGGCGAAATGCTTCCCGGTCGCCCTGCTGACAGGCTCTGATAACGCGCGCGTCTATCGAATCGTGCACTCGCGAATCTTGCACTAGCTGCTCCGCTGGGATGGCCGTTTGCTCGAGCATCGCCTAGTTAGACGAGGGCGGGTCTACTTTTCTTCCCGGAGGTGAAAACAAAAAGCGGCTTTACCGCCCAAATGGCAAAGCCGCCTATCGTCTGAAAAGGAGCCCGGTTAAGAGAACTTAGCGAATGGGTTAGCGCGTGACATGGACCAGCATTTCGGTCCCTGACTCAAGCTTCAGTTCTTTGCTGCCCCTAACTGCGAGTGAGCCTGCGCCGCCGGCGCCACCCAGTATCAGCCCGATAGCTGCACCCTTGCCGCCGCCGGCAATCCCGCCAATGATCGCGCCGGCAGTCGCGCCGATGCCGGCGCGCTTCACAGTCTGATTGCCGCGACTTTCGGATTGCACGCCGCCTTCGTTGTCGGCGCTGTTTTTGGAGCCATAAACCTTGGTGATGTAGCCGTGGAGAACGCCGTGCTTACCGTCAGGTAATTCAATCGAATCGAATGCCAGGTTCATCGTGGTGCGTCCGGTGACTTTGCCGGACTTGACGATCGAACGGATGTGTCCATGCACCGTGGCCTCGTTGAAGCGAACTGGATCCATCACAGTCGCCGTAAATTTATCGCTCGCCCGCGATTCTTTGCTGGATAGCGTATCGTTCAAGCGAACTTTCAAGTTGGTACCAACTGGAACGAGCACCGGCGTGACGACGCGCGGTGCGGCCCGGCGCAGACGCGGCTTGGTCCTTTGTGCGTTAGCCAGAATCGGCACCGTAAGTAGTACCGCTACAGTAACGAACAACTTGATTGCTTGACTGAGTCTCATAAAATGCCTCCTGATAAAAGGACCGCCCCTGCAAGCCTTGCCTTAAATTTCGGTAAGAGTGATTGTCTGCGCGTTGCGATTGCGAACTTGCCGCGTCAGGCCGGCACCGACGTATTGGCTGAATGAGCTTCGCCCACGAGCGCAACTGCCGGTTCACCATCGAATGTTCGCTGTCGCCGGGCAGTGCCGTCTGAGTCGAAGATGTAAGACGAGGGGGCTTCGCGCATGATGATGTCCTGCAAGCGCATCAAGCCGTAAAGCAAAGCTTCGGGCCGCGGCGGACAGCCGGGAATGTAAACGTCCACAGGGATCGTGCGATCTACGCCTTGCATCGTCGAGTAAGAATCGAAGGGTCCGCCGGTCGACGCACAGGCGCCCATGGCGATCGCCCACTTCGGTTCGGGCATTTGATCGTAAATGCGACGGACGACCGGACCCATCTTCAAGGTCACCGTGCCGGCGATGATAATCAGATCGCTTTGGCGCGGGCTGGGACGAAACACCCCGGCGCCAAAACGATCAATGTCGAAACGTCCGGCACCGGTCGCCATCATTTCAATGGCGCAGCAGGCCAAGCCAAACGTCATCGGCCAGATAGCAGACTTGCGCGCCCAGTTGATCACCGGCGCGCCTATGTCCATTGCTTTAGCCGCGATGCCCCGACGCACGAAATTCGTGATCGAATCGACGGTGGTTAGGACAAAGCCTTCGTTGTGTTCAGCCATTGCGTTCCGCGGTTTCGAGTTTCGAGTTTCGAGTTCAGAGTTTCGAGTTTAGAGTTTCGAGTTTGAATTTCCACTGCATCGCGTTAACTCGAAACCCAAAACTCGGAACTCGAAACTGTGTCACGCCCACTCCAGCGCGCCTTTGCGCCAGGCGTAGTAATAACCGACTACCAGAATTCCAATAAAGACAAACATCTCGATCAGGGCAAACAGAGTAAATGAAAAATCCTTGCCCATAAAGATGATCGCCCACGGCAACAGAAAAATCGTCTCGACATCAAAGATCAGAAACAGCATCGCGACGATGTAATAGCGGACGGTGAAGCGATCGTGCGCGCCCGTTTCGGGATCGATGCCACACTCGTACGGGCGCATCTTGTCTTTCCCATATTTCCACGGCCGCAGGAAGCGCCCGAGGATTAGCGGCAACACCGGGAAGGCAACCGCAAAAACAAAAAAGACCATCACCGGCAAATACGCGGTGCCCGGTCCCCCGACGGTGTGCGCAGTTGTGGTTGCTTGAAGCAGCAGCATTAGTTTGCCGAAGCGTGCTTGGCTAATTATCGCGAACGCGAAAATATTAAGTGCCGCGTTAGATCAATGTCAATGAGAACGTTACAGAACCGCGAGCGGTAGCGAGCGGATGCAGCCACTCAAGTTGAGTGGAGACAGGGATGCAAAGCTAACCGCAGAGGTCACGGAGGTTTTCGCAGAGGGACGCAGAGAAAGACTTTCCTTTGCGTTCCTCTGCGAGTGCCTCCGCGTCCTCTTACGTTTAAGAAGGGAACTCTCGTTAACTGATGTCCGAGTTTTGACACAGGCTGGGCAGAGAACGAATGCTGCCACTCAAGTTGAGTCTATGATCCGGTCGCTACCACCGCGTAGATGGAATCGCGGCGGCGGTAACTGATGAAGACTGTTTTGCCGCTCATGAGAGAAAGCCCTCGGTTCACCTGAAAACTGAAAACCCCGCGTAGATCATCTGCACGTCCACGCCCGGATTGAAGTTCGCCCGGTAGCCGTTCGAGATGTGTTGGTACTTGTAGCCGATCGTAAACGCCCGGCGGTTGCTGTTGACGATCTGGACACCACCGCTGAAATCGTAGGTGAAGTTGAAGCGCGCTGCGCCAGCCACCGGCACTTGTTCATTAAAGTAGAGGAAGCCTCCGGTGGCCTGGCCGAATGGTTGCACGCGGCGATTGCGACGGAAGTTGAACTTCAAACCGATGGGCGCGGCGCCCCAGCCGTAGACGCTCTTACGAGTTTGGGTAAAGATGAATCCCGATCCGGAAGGCACCACGGTAAATCGGTTGTTTGAAAGTATCGCGACGGGGATAGCGTCGATCGTCCATTCAAACGCGACCGTCTTGGTGGCTTTGAGCACCCGCCCGTAGCGCAAGCCGATGTTTCCAAATCTGGCGTCCGGCGTTTTACCGATCAAGGTGGTTGCGTCAAAAGAGATTCCGCCCCGGATTCCAAACTCGTTCCAACCTTTCTGAATGCCTTCGGTTGATGATTGAGGGGCGCCGGATGCGGACGGTGAAGAAGAAGGGGTGTTAGCTTGCGCCAGTCCGGCGACGGTGGAAGCGAGGACCAAATAGCACGAGCAAGCAGCACGTTGAATGACTCTGTTTGAAAACAAACTCGACCAGCGGGATCGCCGGGAATGGTGAGGACGGTTACTCATGGTGTGCTTCCTTTGAAAGATCGGCACGCGCATCCTGCGCATGATTCACGGTTGAGACGCCCGTGCCACTGTTCTCAAACCTGGGCTACGCGTTTCGGCTTCAACATTGCCGCATTCTTTATGATCGAGCGTGGCGTGTCAATAAAAAGTCGGATGGTTGTTCATTAGAGAGTTTGGAGTACCGCCTTTAGGCGGAAATAAGATCAGACTGATGCCGCCTGAAGGCGGAACTCCGAACTGTAATTCTAATGCGACGTTTTGCCTGCGAGCAACGCAATAGCATGAGCCAGAACCGGCCGGATGACTTCGAAGCTCTCACGCACTGCCTTTGGCGAGCCGGGAAGATTGACGATCAACGTGCCCGACCGAATGCCGCAGACGCCGCGCGAGATCATGGCCATCGGGGTGTTCTTCAAAGTCTCGATGCGCATAGCCTCCGCCAGACCGGGAGCCTCGCGTTCGATCACGCGCAGGGTGGCTTCCGGCGTGTTGTCGCGCGGTCCAAGACCCGTACCGCCGGTCGTCATGATTAGGTTCACGTCCAGACGATCCGCGTAAGCGCGCAACATATCGGCGAGCGGATCGAGATCGTCGTTGACGATTTCTTTCGCGACGATTTCCGCGCCGAGTCCGGTCAGCAATTGAACCAACATTGCGCCGGATTCGTCTTCGCGCTCGCCAACGGAGCAGGCGTCGCTGGAGGTGATTACTACGGCGCGTATCTGAATCGACATAGAGGCTCAACCAAGTAAAGAGTAAAAAGTAAAAGGTAAAAGTAAGAACCCTAATCAAACCTTCTTACTTTTGCCTTCGTACGTGTTCCTTTAACCAGCAACGATCCATCACGACCAACAAGCCCGCCTCCAGAGCGCGTTGCGCGGCTTCGCGATCGATCACGCCTTCCTGCAACCAAACCGCCTTCGCGCCGACAGCGATTGCTTCATCGACAGCCGCGCCCGCCTCTTCGGATCGCCGGAAGACGTTCACCAGGCCGATCTTCTCGTGAACTTCAACTAAAGAAGGATAAGCATTTTCGCCAAGCACTTCGATCTCGTTAGGATTCACCGGGACGATGCGATAACCCGCGCGTTGCATGTAAGCTGCGACACCGTGTGAAGGCCGCGTGGGCTTGGAAGATAGGCCGACGACCGCGATCGTGCGGCATTCATCGAGGATCCGTTTGATTGTCTCGTTATCGTTTATTTCCGGCATTACATCCTGCGCAAAGCCATTAAGAAATGCACGACCGCGCCGATAAGTGAGGCCATCGACACGATCAAAAGAGTCAGCGCGGCAGTCCCTGGGTGAATGCTCTTGTGAATCGAGAACACCACCAGCGCTGTGGTGCTTACTATCAACCCCGCCAACGCCAGGTTGCGACCGGCTACGCGATTCGCCGGATACCAGACGTTCGGATCGGAAAGCGTTCGCGGCGTGCGAAAACCGTAGAATGAATTTGGCGGTATCTTGTCGTACATCATCGGCACGGACAAAGCGATTAGTAACACTCCCATCAATCCATAGATCACTACCGTCACTCCCATGACTCACGCTCCTATTGCGGCTTTGCCATGTAGTTCCTGCAAAGCATAGACCGCGATCTCTTTTCGCGTCGTCCGCGAACTGAGCGCTTCGACCAGAGCCTGGGCGCCGGTCATCGTCGTCACGCACGGCACGTTGTATTGCAGGGCCGCGCGACGAATCGCTTGCTCGTCGTAATGTGATGCGCGACCCAGCGGGGTGTTGATTATCAGGGCGACCTCGCCTTGTTTAATATGGTCGGCAACGTTGGGACGTCCTTCGTTAACCTTGAAAACGGACGCGACTTCCAAACCGACTTCACGCAGGCGCGCCGCAGTCCCCACGGTGGCCATCAGGTCAAACCCAAGCCGGGTTAGTCTTCGCGCTAGCAAAACTGCCTGGCCCTTGTCCGCTTCGTTCACGCTGATGAATGCCGTGCCCCTCACCGGCAGCGCGATGCCCGCGGCCGTCATGGCCTTCGCATAAGCTTCGCCAAAAGTCTCACCAACACCCATAACTTCACCCGTCGAATGCATTTCCGGACTCAACACCGGATCGACGCCGGGAAACTTCCGGAAAGGGAAGACAGGAGACTTAATGTAGAAACGCTCGACGGTCAGTTCATCAGGCAGACTGAACTCCTTCAGTTGGCGTCCGGCCATGACCAGCGCGGCGATGCGAGCGACCGGAACGCCCGTGGCTTTCGAGACAAAGGGCACCGTGCGCGAGGCGCGCGGATTGACCTCGAGCACGTAGACGCGATCGTCTTTAATCGCGAATTGAATGTTCATCAAACCTTTTACGGACAAAGCCGTCGCCAGCTTGCGCGTGTAGTGCCGCATCGTATCAAGGTGCTCTGCGGCGATCCGCACCGGCGGGAGCACGCATGACGAGTCGCCCGAGTGAATCCCGGCCTCTTCGATGTGCTCCTGGATCCCGGCAATCACACAGGCCGTGTCATCTGCCAGCGCATCCACGTCGAACTCGGCGGCTTGCTCCAGGAACTTGTCGATCAAAACCGGGCGATCATGAGAGAAGTCCACCGCCGTGCGCATGTAATGATCCAGGGTCTCTTCGTCATAGACGATCGCCATGGCCCGGCCTCCCAGGACATAACTTGGTCGGACCAGGACCGGATACCCGATGCGTTCGGCAATCTCTCTCGCGCCTTCTATCGATGTTGCCGTGCCATTTTCTGGCTGCGGAATTCCCAGTTCGCGCAGGAGCGCTCCGAAGCGTTTTCGATCTTCAGCCAGGTCGATTGAATCGGGCGACGTGCCGATTATCGGGACGCCGGCTTCGTTCAGGCGCATGGCGAGATTCAAAGGAGTCTGACCGCCGAATTGAACGATCACGCCCGTTGGCTTCTCAACATCGACGATATTCATCACGTCTTCGAAGGTGAGCGGTTCGAAGTACAAACGATCGGACGTGTCATAGTCGGTCGAGACCGTTTCCGGATTACAGTTGACCATGATCGTTTCAAAGCCGGCGTCGTGCAGCGCAAAAGACGCATGGCAACAGCAGTAGTCGAACTCGATGCCCTGGCCGATGCGGTTCGGGCCGGAACCGAGAATCATAATCTTCTTTCGATCGGTTGGCTGTGCCTCATCTTCTTCTTCATAAGTCGAATAAAGATATGGCGTGTAGGATTCAAACTCAGCGCCGCACGTATCCACGCGTTTGTAGACGGGAATCAGGCCGAGCGCCTTTCGATAGGCGCGGACTTCGTCTTCGGTGCGATTGGTCAAATAAGCGAGCCGGCGATCTGAGAGGGCGGCTTCTTTGAAAGCGCGCAAGAGATCACGCGGAATTTCTTCCAGGGTTTTGCCCTCAATCTGCTCCTGAATCTCCATCACCTGCTTGAGCTGGTCAAGAAACCATCGGTCGATGCGCGACAAGCGATAGATTTCGTCAATCGACCATCCATGCTCCAGCGCATAGGTGATGTACGAGAACCTTTGCGAATTTGGACGCGCCAGTTTTCTTTGCAGCTCGTCATTGGAAACATCTTCGAGGCGCAGGGGCTTTACGGCTTCCAACGAACGCAGGCCTTTGAAGAGCGATTCCTTGAACGTGCGGCCGATGGCCATTACTTCACCGACCGATTTCATCTGCGTACCGAGCACGTCTTCGGCGTCGCGAAACTTTTCGAAGTTCCATTTGGGAATTTTGGTAACCACGTAGTCGATAGTTGGCTCGAATGACGCCGGCGTCTTTTTCGTGATGTCGTTGGGGATCTCGTCGAGCGTGTAGCCGACGGCGAGCTTGGCCGCAATCTTCGCAATCGGGAACCCCGTGGCTTTCGAAGCTAATGCTGAAGAGCGCGACACGCGCGGATTCATTTCAATGATGCGGATTTCGCCATTGTCAGGATCTACTGCGAACTGAATGTTCGAGCCGCCGGTCTCTACTCCGACTTTCCGAATAATGGTGATGGCCATGTCGCGCATCCGCTGATACTCGCGGTCGGTGAGCGTCTGGGCCGGGGCCACGGTGATCGAATCGCCGGTGTGCACGCCCATCGGATCAAAGTTCTCAATCGAGCAGATAATGACGACGTTGTCGGCGAGGTCGCGCATTACTTCCAGCTCGAACTCTTTCCAGCCGAGGATCGATTCTTCGATCAGCACCTCATGAATGGGCGATGACGCCAGCCCATTCCGAACGATCTCTTCAAACTCTTCCGGGTTAAAAGCAGTGCCGGCTCCCGTGCCGCCCAGAGTGAACGACGGGCGAATGATAGCGGGATAGCCGGTCTGTTCCACGATCACTCCAGCGTCCGCCCATGACTTAGCGAAACCGCCACGAGGCATTTGCAAGCCGGCTTCGTCCATCGCCTTCTTGAACAGCATTCGATCCTCGGCAACCTTGATTGCTTCACGCTTGGCGCCGATCATCTCGACACCGCACTCCTCCAGCACTCCTGAATCCGCCAGGGCGATAGCCAGATTCAGCGCCGTCTGTCCGCCCACGGTTGGAAGCAGGGCGTCAGGACGCTCGCGTCTGATGATTGCTGAGACTGATTCGACGGTGAGCGGTTCGATGTAGGTTCGGTCGGCCATTTCCGGATCGGTCATGATCGTCGCTGGATTCGAATTAACGAGCACGATTTCATAACCTTCCGTTCGCAGGGCCTTGCAGGCCTGGGTGCCTGAATAATCGAACTCGCAGGCCTGACCGATAACGATGGGACCGGAACCGATAATTAGAATCTTGTGAATGTCAGTGCGCTTGGGCATGGTTTCTACCGCATTGGATCATTCGAGCGACTATACATAGAGTTCAAAATTTTATGCACAGCCCAAAGGAATGGTAAGATTGCTTTTCAGACGTAAAATGTCAAACCGGAACAGATGTTCATAAGGAAACTTCATATAGAGAATTGGAAGAATTTTCTTAGTGGTGAAGTCCGCCTGGCGCGCCGGTTGTTTCTGATTGGACCCAATGCGTCGGGAAAATCAAATTTCCTGGATGTCTTTCGGTTTCTCCGAGAGTTGAGTCTTCCCAAAGGCGGTGGGTTCCGTCAGGCGGTGGAAGCGCGGGAAGGAGTCTCGGCCATTCGTTGCCTGGCTGCGCGACGGTATCGAGACATTGTCGTCGAAGTTGAAATCCAGGAAGACTCGGGCAAAGACGGCGTTTGGAAATATCGACTCAGTTTTAATCAGGATAACAACCGACGACCCTTGATCAAGGAGGAGTTGGTTGAATACAACAACGTCATTCAGTTGAAACGCCCTGATGATGCCGATAGGGCCGACACAATGCGACTGACGCAGACAGCCTTAGAGCAGATCACGGCTAATAAGAGTTTTCGTCCTATAGTTAACTTCCTTCAGACAATCAGCTACCAGCATCTTCTTCCTCAACTAATACGGAATCCTTTAGGCTTTTCTCCAGGGCAGATCGACAACGATCCCTATGGACGGGACTTTCTTCAACGGGTTGAGAATACTTCTAATAACGTTCGCGACTCGAGGCTGAAAAAGATTCTGTCAGCACTAAAGGTAGCTGCTCCTCAGCTGAAAGAACTCAAGGTCAATCGAGATAATTTTGGGACTCCGCACCTGGTCGGATTATTCGAACATTGGCGCCCGCAAGCAGGTAAACAGAACGAGACGCAGTTTTCAGATGGGACTCTTCGACTATTTGGACTGTTATGGTCGCTCTTTGAGGGAGATGGACCCTTGCTGATGGAGGAACCTGAGCTATCACTGCATTCGGAGGTTGTCAGTCGACTGCCCCAAATGATCGAGAGAATCAATCGGCAACGAAAGATCAAGAGACAGGTAATCATCAGCACTCACTCCGAAGAGATTCTCTCTGATCCGGGAATCGGAGGTGAGGAAGTCTTGCGCCTGGAACCAAGCGCCGACGGCACTTTGTTCAAATCTACTAAGGATGATCCTGATGAAATGGAACAACTACAAAACGGTCTCACAATTGCCGATGTCGTGTTGCCAAAATCTGCTCCGACTCACGCTGGCCAACTTGATTTCTGCTTCGATTGATGTCCGTCATAAACCCACTAGCCCGCATTATTCATGAAAAAGCCCAACCGTAATTCGCAGCCTGCTGTAAAGTAGCTTTTGACGAAGAAACTTTGCGCAGAAAGGAATTAAGGTTGAGCATGAAAAAGATAACACAGCGTTTGATTTTTCCAGAACTG
>JBGQGG010000041.1:0-39978 GCA_041497335.1 Pyrinomonadaceae bacterium
ACAGATCTTCAAGGCTGTGCTTGACCTTCGCCGCTTGGCGACCATCAACCAGACTAGCCGCCAAAGCCGCCGTGAGTTGCAGTTTCTGATCAGCCGCCTTCAGCAGCAACGCGCCCCCGTCGGAACTGCTGTGCGGCTCATCGAATTGGCAGTGAATTGGTTTCTCGAATACTTCCGGAAAGATCAAACGTTGTGTTATCTTTTCCATGCCCAACTCCGATTCCTTCTGCTGCAAGTTTCTTATGCAAAAGCTACTTTACAGCAGGCTGCGAATTACGGTTGGGCTTTTTTCATGAATAATGCGGGCTAGGCCGGTCTCGCCGTTCTCAAGGATCTCCAAACGTCTTTCTTCGATGAGGTACTTTCGGAGCAGTTCTAAGAACGCTTGCTTCTCAGCCAGAGAGAGTTGCTTCACATGTTCGACCACTTCGGCGAAGATTTGGCTCATATCATCCCAATTTGATGGTGGAAGATGACTGTCTTGTTAGCTTGCTCCGTGAACGTTGGGAGCCCTGTCTTTAGAGACTCGAATCAGAGAACGCAGGGCTTCATTAACTGAGTCCGCATTGGGGAACGCTTCTGCAACGTCAGGCTCAAAGCGAACGACATCCCCGAAGCTTTTCCGGCCTGGTCCAAGCCTTCTGACGCGCAACCTCTTCAGGTCGTATTCCTCCCGAAGTTCATCATTAATCTCTGCTTTGACGTTCTTCGCAATCCTTCGGCCCTCGTCGTGTTTCATCTCTGACGTTACCGCCGATGACGCCAGTAGCCCGGACGGCGGTGTTGGTGCGCAACTGCTAATATGAAAAGGCGGTTCGTGTCGTGACGGTAAATAACATCGTAGGGAAAACGTCGAACCAGAACTCTGCGTACCCTTTGCCCAAGAAGCAAGCCTGAGTCGGGATACTCGCGAATCAGGTTTACTGTACGCTGGACCTCCGAAGCGAACGAGGCACCCAGGCCGATGACGCGCGATTCGTAAAACATCGCAGTTTCGGCCAATTCTTCTTCTGCCTCGAAATGAAACTCGTAAGGAATCAACCCAGTCGGCGTCGAATGTTGGCGAAGACCTCATCACCGGGCACCAGACGAGCCTCACCGCTCTCAATTTCAGCCAAACGTCGCTCTGCCTCGATTCGCCAGGCTTCTTCTACGTCACCCTCATCCCCTATCTCAAGTGATTGAATGAGAAAAAGCGCGAAGCGTGACCGGTCTTCAGGGGATAACTCCATCGCCTTCTGTTCAAGCTCTGCGAGAATGGTGTTCATGCAAGTGAAGAATACTATCTCTGAGTACCGCTTTCAAACCTTATTCGCATCTCGTTCCGCCAGATAATACTGCCACAGCATCCTTGCAGCAACGGAACGATATGGACGCCAAGCTTCGGCGATCTTTGCTAGCTCTTGGAAAGAAGGGCGTGGGTTCATCTTGCGGAGTCTACCTACTGCGGTTGCTAATGCGACATCGCCGTCGGGCCAGATGTCCGGACGTCTGAGGGCCATCAGAAGATAGATGTTCGCAGTCCAGGGGCCCACGCCTTTAATACTCAACAACATCTCGTGAGCATCTTCATCGTTCAGCGTGCCAAGGTTGTTCAAATGCCCATTGGTGAAAGCCTCGGCCACCTGCACACAGTAGTGCGCCTTCTGTCGCGTCACGCCCAGCGAACGCAAATAAGCTTCACCGGCTTCAATGAACCCTTCCGCCGTAAACGGTTCGATATTTGATTTGAGTCGCGCGAACATCGCCCGCGCCGACACCAGAGAAACCTGTTGTTCAATAACAATGCGCAGGAGAGTAGGGAAGCCGGGCCGCCTCGCCCACATCGGCGGTGCGCCATGACGTTTGTATATCGAGGCAAGAGTGCGATCACGCGCGGCCAGCGCTTTGGCCGCCGCGGCGAGGCTCTCGCTTGTGAGACGTTTTGCTCGCACTGAAGGCTTCACGATCTCTATCAACGAGCCGCATTCATGCGGCTTTCCCGAAGGGTTACTAGCCCAGCCGTTTTACGGCTGGGTAAAGTGGGGCGATGAATTTCTAAGGAGGGGGCTTTCAACCTCCTTCTCGCTGCCGGCTGTGGCGGGGCGGCTAAAGCCCGGGCCTTGGAAGCACGCTGAGCGCGCTCTCCCTCTTCGTCGCCGTCGCATCCGGCCGTCGAACGGCCGGCCTAATAACCCTTCGGGCAAGCCCGATGAATCGGGCTCTAGAACACGAGCCTCTTTCTTGCTCGAAAAAACAAGAAGCTACAACCCTGGCTACACGGAGCTACATGGAGATCACACAGAGGAGACCTTATTAAAACTACACTTCAGCAGTCTTTTCTTGTTAACGACGTTCCAAAGCCAGCCGCAGGAAATTCTCAAACAGAATCCGGCCGTCGCGTGATTCGTTTGGATGTTCCCAGCGCGTGCGGCTCTTGTGCCAGTCTTCGAAAGATTTTTCCAGATGAAACTGAACGCTGTAGATCAACTGATCTTCCGAGTGCTTGACCATCATCTGATTGCGGCAGAGGTATGACGTGGCCAGGAGCTTGAAGCCGGCCGGCACATGATCAAGCTGCAGTCCATGGTTTTGCCAGACGCGCAGGATGCGTCCCTCTCTGGTGTAGTCCTGCCAGACACGGGATTGCGGATTGTCGATGCCTGCAAAGATCGGATCTTCCGGCTCGACGATGCGCACGAAGCGGTATTGATACTCGGTAACCCTATTTTCGCGGCGGGCGTGTTGTTCCTGGCTGTCGAGAGTGATGACGCGCGCCCCGAAACTCAGACCGACCAGTTGATGTCCGCCGCAGATGCCGAGCACGGGGGTGCGGGTAACTCGAATGAAGTCGGAAAAGTCAGCGAGAATCTCCGGCTTGTAGTAATCGAAATCGCGCAGGGTGCCGCTAAGGACGATTGCATCCGGTCGGAACTCTGCAACGGCATCGGCGATTGCCGACACGTGCGCGGTGCGCGTTTCCGGCTGCTTCACCAGACGTTTGACGTTGGTAACGATATTTTGCAGGGCCAGCTCGGCAATCTGGCGCTCTCGCCTCAAGTGCGCTGCAGCTTCTTTCCCCCAATCCGCGCGCGCGACCTCTGATAGATCGCCTTCGTCGCGCAGCAGATTATCAACGATCAAGACCCGCGCCTCGTCGATGGTTTTCTCGATCGATTCGTAGCGGCAAAACGTCTGTTGGTTGAAGGGGAAGGGAAGCGACTCAGACGCTTCCGGCGGCGTGGTGTTGTCTAAGTCCATGTGCTCGATTTCTTGAGACATCTCCTGAAGTTCTTAGAACTCGAAAAACAACCCCTTCGTCATCGCGAGCCGTTCAATCAAATCACCGCCGGGCTTGTTTTGTGCTCAGTTTGAATTCGGGCATCCGCGTTCCCGCACCGGCCGCAGCGATGGCATCACATACTTTACCAATTAACATGGTGCGAACGCGAGTGGCAAAGGCCGCATTTCGGTCGCTGGTAAGGCTGTCGGCCAGGACCAACATGCGATGCCACGAGCTTTCAAGTTCGTCGGCCAGGCGCGAAGTTTTTGTAATGTCGTAGGGAATCGCAATCGCTTTGCATCCGGCGCGGGCAAAAACCGCCAGGTACCGGGCCGTAGCCAGGTCGGGGCAAAGCATTCGCTTTCGGCCAACCTTCAATTCAATACCCAGCAGAGTGTGTTGAATGTCGGGCACCGACTTCCTGGCCAGCAACGGGAAGTCGTATGATCGGGTTCGCAGTTTCAAGATTCGGCTGCTATAGATATCCGGCAACCAAGAGTCGCCCATTGTCTCTTGGATTTCCTGCAAGAGCTCATGCGCGGATTGCTCCCGTCTCTTTAAGGTCCTTACCGTCTTCACTTTTTTTGTTGGCGCGAGGGGCTCCTCGACAAGCGCTACAGAAACAATGCTCATGAGGTTAACGGATCGACAAACTAACGCCGGGGCGGGTACCAAAGGCGCTAATCACGCGCCCCGGAAAAAGTCCCAGATACAAGACTCCGGCAACGGTAATCACCAACGCCAGCGCTATACTCGCCGGCACCGGCGGCGCCTCCCATGGCGCAGTCCGCTCGCGGAAGAACATCACGATGATCAGCCGCAGATAATAGTATGCCGAAACGGCACTATTCAGAACGCCGATCACGACCAGCCAGACGTAACCCTGGCGCATCGCAGAGCTGAACACCATCAACTTACCCATGAATCCCGCAGTCAAAGGCATCCCGAGCAGGCTCAACAGGAACAAGGAGAGTGAAAAGGCCAAAACCGGTGACAGAAAGCCAAGACCGTTGTAGTCTTCGACTTGATTATCGCGATCGTTGCCGCGGGCGATCAGGGTGACGATGGCGAAAGCACCCATGTTCATTACGGCGTAGGTCAGCAGATAGAATGCTACCGAAGTCAGAGCCGCGCTCCTTTGTTCGGGGTCACTGGCAGCGCCGGCGGCGACGAATCCAACCAGGGCGTAACCAGCGTGCGCAATCGACGAGTACGCCAGCATGCGTTTGACGTTGTTCTGAACAATCGCAACCACGTTGCCGATGCTCATTGTAAGCGCGGCCATGACGGCCAGAGCACCAAGCCAGCTCTTATGGGCATAGCCGGCGGTGCTAACGGCCGCCGTCGCGATCGGAAAACCAAAAAGAAAGACGCGCATGAAGGATGCGAAGCCCGCAGCCTTTGGACCGGCAGCCATAAAGGCCGTTACCGGCGTGGGCGCGCCTTCATAAACATCAGGCGTCCACACATGGAATGGCGCGGTGGCGATCTTGAATCCGAAACCAACCAGCAGCATCGCCACGCCCGCTAACAACAACGGTGGATAAAGGGACTGGTTCAGACGCCCGGCGATGGCGGCAATGTTCGTCGTCCCGGGCAGAGACTCAGTCGCCGTAGCCCCATAGATGAGCGCGATGCCATACAGGAGAAAAGCAGAGGCGAACGAGCCGAGGATGAAATACTTCAACGACGATTCGTTTGAGCGAACATCGGTCCGGCGAAAGCCCGCCAGCACGTAAGTCGCGATGGAGAGAATCTCAAGACCAAGAAAGACAATAACCAGATCACCAGCCGAAGCCATCAGCATCATGCCGCACGTGGCAAACAGCAGGAGCGCATGGAACTCTCCCGCCGGCAACTTTTCGATGTCGATCCAAACCGCGGCGATTAGAATCGTGAGGATCGAGACGATTACAAAGATCAAGGTGAAGCTCAGCCGCAACTCGTCGAGCAGGATCATGCCGTTGAATGCGGTACGCGCCCCCTGCCACGCCACCCAAAGCCAGATCGAAGCCACGGCGGCGGCGATCAGAGCGGCGATTGAAAGGGTCCCGGTCACCCAACGCTGTCCACGCCGCGCAAATGCGTCGACCAGCATGACGACCACGCCCGCGACACCGACAATCAGCTCGGGCGCGATCAGCGTAAGATTGATATCGGGGTTTATTGCTTGAAGTGCGATCAGCGTCATTAAACTCCCATCAACGATCCGAATCGGCCGTCGTCAGTAGTTTGTTAAGTCTCGCTCGCATGTCGGCTTTGTAAGCATCCACCGGCGATCGCATGCCAAACTGCGCCGGCGCATCGACCCGCCCGTCCTTGCCAAGCAATACGATCATGGGCAGACGCACGCGCGGTGAAAACTGCGAGAAAACCATCTTGGCCGTGTCGCGCAACACCGGAAAGCTTAGGTTCCGCTCTTTCGCGTAGCGCTTCAGGGCGCCATTAGTAACCTGCTCCGGGCTTTCAATGCTGACCCAGAAAAACTTTACCGGCTTTGCCTTGTACTCAACCAGAAGTTCTTCCAGCGCGCGCAGCTCAGTGCTGCACGGCGCACACCACGTGGCGCCGAACGACACCAGCACGACGTTTCCGCGCAGGTCCGCCATGTCGTACACGCGACCGTCGAGTCCCTGCAACTTCATGCTGGGCGCGTTGGCCGCGCTCTTCCCCTGGCCTCGTGCCGGCAAAATGGCAAGGCCAAGAATGGCTATCGCGATTAGCCACATGACCGACAGTCGATGCTGAACTCTCCTATCCATGCTGTACCAAAATTAACGAGATTCGTCGCGTCCCTTAGGCCCCTCAGGTTTAGTCACGTTGGCGATCTCAGGCGAGCCGCCGGCTTCGGACTTGACAAGTACCTGCCGCGCGGCCTGGATGCTGGCCCTTGCACGATTCAGAAACGGCCCGGGATAAATACCCATGAAAAGCATCAATGCGAGAAGCGGCAGCACCAGTCCCATCTCGCGCGCATTCAAGTCCGGGAGTTTTGCATTCGCTTCACTCGTCTTTGTTCCAAACACGACGCGCTGCAACATCCAAAGCATGTACACGGCCGCCCAGACGACTCCCGTGCCGGCCAGCATGGTTACAAACCATGCGTGCTGCACGGCGCTCGATGTCCAGGCACCGAGCACGATTAGAAACTCGCCGACAAAACCATTCAGGAACGGCAAGCCAATTGATGAAAGTGACGCGATAACAAAGAGCGCTGAAAACCATGGCATGGGCCCCGCCAGTCCGCCAAAGTCACTAATCATCCGCGTGTGTCTGCGCTCGTAAATCATTCCCACGAACAGAAACAGCGCCCCGGTCGAGACGCCATGATTCAGCATCTGATAAAGCGCGCCCTGCATTCCCTGCTCGGTGAAGGAAAACAATCCGAGCACCACAAAACCCATGTGACTTACAGATGAGTAGGCGACCAGGCGCTTCACATCTGGTTGAACCATCGCCACCAGCGCGCCATAGATGATCCCAATCACGGCTAAAGTGATCATGATCGGCGCGAACTGCCTTGACGCGTTCGGGAACAGCGCGAAGTTGAATCGCAACAGTCCGTAAGTACCCATCTTCAAGAGCACGCCCGCCAGGATTACTGAGCCGGCAGTGGGCGCTTCCGTGTGTGCATCTGGCAGCCACGTGTGCAGCGGCCACAAAGGCACCTTGATGCAGAAAGCAAGCGCGAAGGCCAGGAACAACCAGAACTCGGCGCGCGGCGAAATGGTCATCAGGTTGGATCTCAGCGTGTCGACAAGCGTGAGATAGTCAAAAGTTCCGATGCCGGTCGCCGCTTGATGAATAAAATACAACGCGATGATCCCGACCAGCATTAGCAGGGAACCGACTGCCGTATAGATAAAGAATTTGATTGCGGCGTAAATTCGTTGCTCGCCGCCCCAGACGCCAATGAGAAAAAACATCGGCACCAGCGAAGCCTCGAAAAAGAGATAAAACAGAAGCAGGTCCAGAGATACGAAGACCCCGATCATGGCCGACTCAAGCAGCAACATCAGGACGTAATAAGTAAGTTGTCGCTTCGTGATCGCGGTCCAACTGGAAAGAATTGAGATCGGCATCAAAAGGGTTGTCAGGAGAACCAGCCAGAGACTGATGCCATCGACGCCGAGGTGATAACGCGCGCCAACCGAAGCAATCCATGAGTAATTCTCGGCAAATCGGAAGGCTGCGGTGGCCCCTCCCGCGCCCTGAATCAGCAGAAGCGAGACGAGAAATGAAAGCGTGGTGAATCCGAGAGCAATCCAACGATGATGCGACTCGCGCGCGCCGGGCGTGCGGCTGTAGACCACGGTCGTGGCCGCGCCGATGACCGGCAGAAGAATCAGAATTGTTAAAAGGTGATTCTGCATCATATCTTGCGTTCGGAGTACCGCCTTCAGGCGGAAGGAAGAAGCCGCCTAAAGGCGGAACTCCAAACTGTTATTATTTCAAAAATCGCAACACATGCGCGCCGTTGTAGGCGAAGTAACCGATGATGATTATGGCACCGGCCAAAATAATAGCCGCGTACGCGCGCACGAAACCGATTTGCATATAACGAACTGTCTTGCCAAACTTGATCACGGAACGCCCCAGGCCATGAATCAGGCCGTCAATAACCCCGAGGTCGAAGATCTTCCACAACCCTTCGCGCGACACGACCAGAATGGGCTGAATGATTGTCCCGTCATAAATCTCATCAACGTAGTACTTGTTCTCGAGTAAGCGCGGCATTTGGCGAAGCGGCTGCTGCTGGAACATGAACCAGCCGATACTGATGCCGGTTAAGGCGATCAGAACAGAAACGACCGCAAGGATGCGCTCTTGCAAAACTTCTTCAGGCTCTGGAATAGCTTCACCGGGATGCGACCCTTGCGCAGACTCAACCGCGGGCTTTCCATCAACCGGCTGCGGCGGAGTCGAAAGCCAATGCAGTTGTGATGGGATCCTTTCGTCTATCGCAGACTGTGTCAGAGGTTTGCTGACTACCGGTTCAAGCGTGCGTTCGAAATAATTTTCCGGATGGCCTCCGGTTAACGAACTGAGGGCGTAGGGAACACCCACCAGGCCGCCAAACGTCGACAGCAGGGCCAGCACGATCAGCGGAATCGTCATCGAGAGCGGCGATTCGTGCGGTTCGTGGATCGCGTGGCCATGGTCGAGTTCGTGAACCTGCTCGACATGCTTTTCGCGAAAACGCTCACTGCCCCAGAAGGTCATCACCATCAGGCGCGTCATGTAGATCGCCGTAAGCAGCGCCGTTACTGCACCAATGAACCAAAGGGCTTTATTAAAGCCCGGCGGGATGCCCGGTGAACTCGCGCTCCACGTCTTCCAAAGGATCTCATCTTTCGAAAAGAACCCAGCAAAGATCGGGACGCCGCAAATCGCCAGCCAACCCGCGCACATCGTCAGCCAGGTGATCGGCATGTACTTGCGCAAGCCGCCCATGCGGCGCATGTCCTGCTCGTGATGCATGCCGTGAATCACCGATCCCGAGCCGAGGAACAATTGTGCTTTGAAGAACGCATGCGTCATCACATGAAAAATTGCCGCCACAAACGCGCCGACGCCGCAGGCCATAAACATGTAGCCGAGTTGGGAGATGGTTGAATACGCCAGCACCTTTTTGATGTCGTTTTGTGCCAGTCCGATCGTTGCCGCAAACAGAGCAGTAGCGGCCCCGATGATCGCGACGATGAACATTGCAAACGGAGCATGCGTGAAGATTGCCGAGCAACGCACGACCATGTAGACGCCGGCGGTGACCATTGTCGCCGCGTGAATCAGCGCTGAGACCGGTGTCGGGCCGGCCATGGCATCCGGCAGCCACACGAACAAGGGAATCTGCGCGCTTTTTCCCGTCGCGCCTATGAAAAGAAGAATAGCGACGGAAGTGATGCCGCCGGCAAAGATCGCATGCCAGGTAAATCCGTCCGCAGGCATGCTGGCTACAGTCGCCAGCGCACTCGTCACGCCAGTTTTGTCAAAGAAGCTAATCGAAGGAGCGCCCGCGTGTAATGTCATCCAGAAGAGCAGCAGGATGCCGAGGACGAATCCCCAATCTCCCACCCGGTTCGCAATGAAGGCTTTCTTGGCGGCGGGCGCGGCTTCTTCCTTGTCGAGGTAGTAGCCGATTAGCAGATACGAGCAAAGCCCGACCCCTTCCCAACCGACAAACATCAATAGCAGATTGTCCCCCAGCACCAGCGTGAGCATGGCGAACATGAACAGATTCAGGTAAGCGAAGAAGCGGTAGTAACCACCGTCACCATGCATGTAGCCGGTGGCGAATATGTGAATCAATAGCCCCACGAGCGTAACGAAGAGTGCATAGATGCCGCTCAGGCGATCCATCGCCAGGCCAAAGTCCGCGCGAAACGCTCCCATCTGAATCCAGGTCCATAGGTGATCCACGATCGGCTGCGTACCGCGCAGGACTCCATCTGATTTGAAGGAGAGGTAGAAAGCGATAATCGTCGACACGCCTACCGATCCGCAGGCCACCAGTGCGATAAATCGTTCATTGCGCACACGTCGACCGACGAGCCAATTAATAAGCGCGCCAGCAAGCGGGGCGAAAACAATTAAGCTGAGAAGATGAGTCTGCGTCACGAAATTCTGTTTGGAGTCCCGCCTTCAGGCGGAATTCCTCTTAAGTAAGGCGTTCCGCCTGAAGGCGGGACTCCGAACTACAGCTTTAGTACGCTGGCATCGTCAACATCCAATGACTCGCGATTACGAAAGATAGCAATGATAATCCCCAAACCGACCGCCGCCTCCGCGGCCGCCACGGTCATCACGATAAAGACGAACAACTGGCCCGACACATCGCGGAAGTAACTTGAAAAGGCGACGAACGTCAGATTCACGGCGTTGAGCATCAGCTCAATGCACATGAACATCGAGATCACATTGCGCTTAATCAATACGCCGACCACGCCGATCGTGAACAGCACGGCGGACAGCGCCAGATACCATGAAAGTTGTGGAGCCATTGTCAGTAGTCAGTTGTTAGTCGTCAGTAGATCTCAACCTTTACTTATTCGCCTTCATCGCGCCGTTGTTCGACCCCTAGTAAACGCCCCGCTTCCTTGGTCGTATGCGTCGCAACCGGTGTCCGATTACCCGGGTCTCGCCGATCCAGCATTCCCCTCGGAAGGACCTGATCGCCCGGGACGACGCCTGCCCTCGCCGGCAGAAGGCCGCCACGCCGGGCGAGAGTGATCGCTCCCACTATGGCCATCAATAAAAGGACTGAAGTGATCTCGAAAGGCAACAGGTAACTCGTAAACAGCCCCGCGCCAATGGAAGAGGTCAACCCGACATCGGACAGATTGCGAGTCGGAGTCGCCGGCGACGCCTGCACAAAGAAAATAATGAAAACTGTTTCCGCAAAAAGCACCGCGGCCAGACCTATAGCCACCGGCACCAAAGCGCGCATGCGCAGCGGTCGCCGCTCTTCCTCTTCTACGTTCAGCAGCATGATTACGAACACGACCAGGACCATGATCGCGCCCGCATAGACGATGACCTGCACCGCTGCAATAAAGGGCGCTGCCAGTGTTACGTACAAGCAGGCGAGGGAAATGAAGACGCCGATCAGTGAGATGGCGCTGTAAAGCGGATTGCGCTGCGCCACCATCGAGATTGCGCATCCGATCGCCAGCCCGGCAAACAAGATAAAGAGTAGAGCAAGCATTGCTCGATGATCTCTGTCAAATCTTCTGTTTGGAGTTCCGCCTTCAGGCGGGATTAAGTGCCATTCTGTTTCCGCCTGAAGGCGGTACTCCAAACGACTATCCCCACCAACCCGCCGACACCTTGACGTACTTGCTTATCAAATCAAATACACCCGACCATTCGATGGTCGCAGTGATCACGATGTTTATGATTGCCAGGGGCACCAAAAACTTCCAGCCAAAGCTCATCAACTGATCGAAACGAAAGCGCGGCAGCGTCCCGCGCAACCAGATGTACAGGAAAAGAAACAGGATGACTTTACCGAAAAAGTAGAACACGCCGAGCCACGGTACCTCGCGCACGAATGGTCCGTTCCAGCCGCCGAGAAACAACGTGGTCGCCAGCATCGAAACCGTAAACATGTTCAAGTACTCAGCCACAAAAAACAGGCCGAACTTCATCGCGCTATATTCGGTATGAAAGCCCGCGACCAGTTCAGTCTCTGCCTCGGGCAAATCGAAAGGAACCCGATTGGTCTCGGCAATCGCCGCGATCAGGTAAATAAGAAACCCCAGGGGCTGCAACCAGAAAACATTCCACCCACTGATGCCCAGATGCCCTGCTTGCTGCTCGACAATGCTGTATAGATCGAGAGTGCCCGACTGCAGAATTACTCCGATCAGCGCCAGCCCCAGCGCCAGTTCATACGAAATCATTTGCGCCGAAGAACGCAGCCCGCCCATCAAACTGTATTTGTTGTTTGACGACCAGCCGGCCAGCGCGATGCCGTAGACGCCGACGGACGTAACGCCAAGCACGTACAGCAGGGCGACGTCGAAACGCGCGATTACCAGACGAATGGTGCCCAGAATAGGCAGATGAATCTCCGGCCCAAACGGGTAGACGATGAGCGACATCAGCGCGGTAGTGGTGACAATGACCGGCGCGAGGAAATAGACGAAGCGCGTCGATTTGTCGGGAACGATGTCTTCCTTGCAGATTAACTTGATCAAATCAGCGACTGGTTGCAGCAGCCCGCCGGGCCCGACGCGGTTTGGGCCCAACCGGCCTTGAATGAAGCCAAGAAATCGGCGCTCAGTCAGAGTGGTGTACGCGAACATCGTCATCACGACCGTAAAGGCGATGAGGATGCCGACCAGCATTAGAGCAGCTTGTTTTAGATCTTCCATCGATTTTGCAGGCGGCGACTTGTCGCCGCACTCCATACCTCACACGGCCACAGGCTCCCGCTTGAGGCCCTTATCAATCGTTATTTGATAAAGCGGCGAAATCGCGAATGACTCGGGCGTCGGATTGCCGGCTGCCAGCAGATGAAACTGCGGCACTTTATCCGTCAAAGTGCCCAACTTAAACAGTTCGTGTCCGACCTGAGGGGTTTCGCCAGTTTTGTCCCCGTCATCGCTAAGTTCTTGAACTGCACTACGAATCTCGGCAATCTCATTCGCAAGGTCGCGCTTTGCGGCGATAGCGCGCTTTACCTGGACGGGCCGGCTCTCGTCTTTCAGCAGTGGATAACGGAGATCGGCATAAGCCGGAGTTCGTTCTGCAATCTCCCGGAAGACGGCGCCCGCGGACATTTCAAATCCGAAATCAACGCCCAGCTCTTTCGCCAATTGTGAAACGATCAGCCAATCCGGCTTTGATTGATTCACTGGCTCAATGGACTTGCGCACCCGTTGCACAAAGCCGTCGTTGTTGGTGAAGGTGCCGTCTATCTCAGCGAACGAGGCCGCGGGAAAAACTACGTCAGCAAAAGCGGTCGTGTCCGTTTCGAAGAGCTCCTGCACGACGAGGAAGTCGAGTCTGCTGAGCCCATCTTTTAGCAGATGTTCAGGGAGCAGGCTTCCGGCGACGTACATCGCATGAATGGAGGCACCCGCCGCATCAAGCAAATCAGTCAGAGTCTTGCCGTTCGCATCCAGGTCGAGCGCGCCAATACTGTTATTGAAAAGCGGCAGTGGATGCAGCAGGACACGACGGCCTTCGCCGGCGAAGATATGAGGCATTTGCGCGACGACAGCCTGAGCGACAGCGCTCAATTCGCCGCCAAACATGACGACGACATCGCCCTGCGTCTCACTAATGGTCTTGCGCAGAGTTTCGAGTTGGGCTGTCTCCACTCCCATCTTGCGCGCAGCCAGGGCGTCGTCGCCGCTACCGGCCAGCGCCAGCACCGCGGCGTTCTCAGTGCCTCGCCGGACATGAATGAACTGCGAAGCTTGTTCGCGCAGACGAATTGGCACGCTGTTGATGAGAATGAACGTCGCGCCACCGTTACGTACGGCCTGCCTAATCTGCTTTCCGGTTAACGGCTGAAGCTCTTCCGGCTCGCCGCCAATCAGCACGATCGTCTTCGCGTGTCGAATATCGTGATGAGTCGCCAGCGGACCGCCAAGGTTCTCGAAGAACGGTTTGAGACTGAATGCATCAGCCAACGCATAGTTTTCGGTTTCGATAACTTCCGTGGCGAACTTTCGCAGACAATAGAGCGCTTCGTTCGTTAAGCGCGGGCTGCCCACCACCGCTAGAGAATTGTTACCGTGGGCGGCCAGGATCTCGTCGAGCTTCCGTGCGGTGAAGCGAATCGCTTCGCTCCAGGTTGCGGGAATAAGCCTCCCGCCTTTTTTGTAACGTATCAGCGGCGTCCGGATTCGCTCTTCATGATTGACGAATGGGTGGCCGAAGCGGCCTTTAATGCAAAGGAACTCGCCGTTTAATCCGTTGACGTAGCGATCGCGCGCCACGATGCGCATCAACTCATCGCCGCGGGAGCCGAGTGACATCTGGCACCCGTCAGAACAATACGTGCAAGTCGAAACCGTTTGGGTCAGCTCCCACGGCCGCGCCTGATGGCGGTACGTCCCGTCGAGCAGAGTACCTGTTGGGCAAACCTCGATGCAGTTCCCGCATTGGGAACAATTCAGCCAGCCACCGTAAGTGCCGATGACTGTGTTCGCGCCGCGATTGCCCGCTTCGATCGCGTCTTCGCCCATCCATTCGTCACAGACGCGCGTGCAGCGCTTGCAGAGAATGCAGCGCTGCGGATCGTTTGCGACCATCGGCGAAAGGTACTTTTCGGGCCGGGCATTCTTTGTTTCAATGAAACGCTCTTCGAGATTGCCCCAGTCGAACGTCAGTTCCTGTAGCTCGCATTCGCCGCCCCGATCGCAGACGGGACAATCGAGAGGATGATTGGCGAGGAGGAACTCGAGCATTGACCGTTGGGCCTTCTCAATCTCTTCACTTTGCGTAGTGACGACCATGCCGTCGGTGCAAATGATCGTGCAGGACGTTTGCAGCTTCGGCATCTTCTCGATTCGTACGAGGCACATACGACACGAAGCCTGCAAAGCCAGGTCGGCGTAGTAACAGAACGACGGGATGTCGAATTGGTTTTGGCGACAGACCTCGATCAGGCGCGCGCCTTTGGGCACCTGAAAGTCTTTGCCGTTGATAGTGACTTTGACTAGTTCGGTCGACATTTTAGGGACCGTGAACCGGAAACGGTGAACAGTAAACCGTCTCGCTGAATCTCTCTACCGTTCAAATTGTTTCTGCGCTAACTGTCGTCAGAGGCCTACGCTCGTCGGTTCTCGGTTCACTGTTTACCGTTCACCAGATGCTTCTCAAAATCTTCCGGAAACCTCTGAACTGCCGACTGAATTGGCCACGCCGCCGCATCGCCAAGCGGGCAGAACGATTTGCCTTCGATGTTGTCGCAAAGATCCAATAATAACTGCGCGTCTTCCGGCCGGCCGCCGCCTTTCTCGATGCGCTTGAAAATCTTTACCAGCCAGTCAGTGCCTTCGCGACAAGGCGTGCACCAGCCGCACGATTCATGTTTGTAGAACTCAGTCAGGTTCTTTGTCGACTCAAAGATGTCAACTGTTTCATCCATCACAATGAGACCGCCTGAGCCGACCATGGAACCGCCCGCAACCAGACCCTCGTAATCCATGCGCACGTCTTTGCCGATGATCTGGTCCGCACGCATGATATAAACGGATGATCCGCCGGGAATCACTGCCTTCAATTGCTTCCCGTTGGCAATCCCGCCGCAGTCTTCCATGATGAACTTTTCCATGTCGTCATAACCCATGGGCAGTTCATAGACGCCGGGACGGTTGACGTGGCCTGAGACTGACCAGAGCTTTGTGCCGCCGCTCTTCTCAGTGCCGAGTTTCTGATAAGCCTCGCCGCCCATCTTGATAATGTCGGGTACGGCAGCAAGAGTCTCGACGTTGTTAACGACCGTTGGTGATGAATAGAGACCGGAAACAGCAGGAAAGGGAGGTTTCATCCGCGGATGGCCGCGCATACCTTCCAACGAACTCAGCAGAGCAGTTTCTTCACCGCAGATATACGCACCCGCTCCGGTGTGCGTGTAAATCTCGCAAGAGAAATCTGTGCCGAGAATCTTGTTGCCCAGAAGTCCCGCCGCGCGCGCTTCGTCCAAGGCGACGTCCATGATGTCGATCAGGTATTTGTATTCACCGCGCGTGTAGATGTAGTTCGTCTTCGCGCCGAGCGCGTAGGCTGCGATCAGGATGCCCTCGATCAGCATGTGCGGATCGCGTTCCATCAGGTAGCGGTCTTTGAATGTCCCAGGCTCGGACTCGTCGGCATTGCAAACGACGTATTTCGGCTTCGGCGAATCTTTGGGGACGAAGCTCCACTTCATCCCCGTCGGAAAACCCGCGCCGCCACGTCCACGTAGAGCAGACTTCTTGACTTCACTGATGACGTCATCGGGCGACATCGAATCAAACGCCTTCTGGATCGCTTCGTAACCGCCGTTACGACGATACACGTCCAGCGAACGCGAGTTCTCGAGATGAAGTCGTCTGAGCAGAAGTGGTTCACATCCGATGGCGCCGATAAACATAATCTTCTTGTGGATCTGCTTAGTACTTTGTATAGGACCTATTAGTGATATGGGACCTATTCAAGGCAATGAATCCAGAATCTGATCCACCTTCTCCTGCGTCAGATTCTCGTGATAATCAAAGTTCACCTGAAACATTGGGGCCGTCCCGCACGAGCCCAGACATTCAACCTCCGATAGGGAGAAGCGTCCATCGGCCGTGGTCTCGCCAACCTTAATGCCCAGCTTGGCCGCGCAATACTTTGTGATTTTGTCCGCGCCAAGCAGTTTGCACGAAAGGGTTCTGCACACCTGGATGTGATATTTGCCAATCGGCTTGAGGTGGAGCATCGAGTAGAAGGTCGCGACTTCCCAGATGTCCGTGATCCGCAAATTCAAACGCTTAGCCAGATAAGAAATCCCCGGAGGATCGAGATAGCCACGCTCTCTCTGCACAATGAACATCAGCGGCAAAATCGCCGAACGCATCACGGGGTACTTGGCGAGATGACGATCGATCTCCGCCTCGATTTCGGGCGAGAAAGTCGCGATCTCATCCGGCATCTGGACCGGTTGCGATAGCAGTTGAATGTTGATTGGCTGCTGACTCATAGACTCATTCACCGACCGGGGAATCACTCGGTTGGTTTCTTACCCAGTACGTCCAGCACCAGAGGCACTGTGGTCGCAACTCCAGTCAGGAAAAGGGCCCAACCCGCGGCGCGACGTTCTTTCCGATCAAGCTTATCCGCGAGTAAGAGCGCCAGCCCCGCGCCAAGGGCAACTCGCGTCACGCCGATCAAACCGATCTCAGGAATTGTCAAAATGGTCTTCCTCATCGCAGCCTGTCTCCTATCTATCAATTTCACCTAAGACTATGTCGAGCGACCCGATGATCGCCACGATGTCCGCCACCATCGCGCCGTGCGACATGTGCGGCAGCGCGGAAAGATTCACGAAGCTCGGACCGCGAAAGTGCACCCGCGCCGGCTTTGGACCACCGGTGGATTTTATGTATACGCCCAGTTCACCCTTCGAAGCTTCGATCGGCATGTAGACCTCACCGGCCGGCACGTCGAAGCCTTCGGCGACAATCAGAAAGTGATGAATCAAAGCATCCATGTGCGTCTTCATCGCTTCGCGATCGGGAAGTACAACCTTCGGCGCGTCGGCCTTGACCGGACCAGGCACCAGACGCGAAAGGGCCTGGGCGACGATCTTGTGCGACTCTTCCATCTCACGCATGCGGACCAGGTAGCGCGCCCAGACGTCGCCGTCAGCTTCAGTCACAATCTCGAAATCGTAATTCTCGTAACCGGTGTAGGGGTTCATGCGCCGGATGTCGAGCTCGACGCCGCTGCCGCGGAGAGATGGGCCGGACAGTCCCCAATCAATCGCGTCCTCAGCGGAAATGTAGCCGACGCCCTGCGTGCGTTTTTGAAAGATGCGGTTCCCCGTAACCAGCTTGTGAAACTCGGCGACCGACTTGGGAAAACCATCCTGGAATTGTTTGACGCGACGCTCGAATCCCGACGGCAGGTCCATCATCAGACCGCCAATGCGAAAGTAGGAAGGTGTCAGACGGCCGCCCGATGCGGCTTCGATCAAATTCAGGATCTTCTCGCGCTCGCGGAAGCAGTAAAAGAAGACGGTCATCGCACCGAGGTCCAGCGCGTGAGTGCCGAGCCAGACCAGGTGTGAAGCAATGCGTTGGAGTTCGCACATCAGGACGCGAATTACCTGGGCGCGCTCGGGAATTTCAATCTGGAGAAGTTTTTCGACGGCCATGACGTAGGCCAGGTTGTTGCCCAGCGGGTTGAGGTAATCCATCCGATCGGTGATGACGATCCCCTGCTGGTACTTCCGGTACTCGAACAGCTTTTCCATGCCCGTGTGGAGATAGCCGATGTCCGGCGTCGCCTTGACGACCATCTCGCCGTCGAGCACCAGCTCAAGACGCAGCACGCCGTGTGTAGATGGGTGTTGCGGCCCCATCGAGATCGTCATCTGCGTGTCGAGCGGGCGATCGACAATCTCGAATTGCGGTGGTATGTCTACGGCGGTGCTCATCGGTTTGTTGTGGCACAGACTTCAGTCTGTGGTCGGCGGAATCACAGACTGAAGTCTGTGTCACTTAGTCACTCAAGACTGTACGGTTCATAACCTCGCAAGGGAAAATCCTTTCGCAGCGCATGTCCCTGCCAGTCGTCGGGCAGGAGGATGCGCCGCAGATCGGGATGATCATCGAAGATGATCCCGAACAGATCGTAAGTCTCTCGCTCGTGCCAATTCGCAGTGCGCCAGATACCAGTCACAGTGGGCACGTGGGCGTCGTCTTCACGCAGCACAACCTTCAGACGAACTCTATGATGACGGGTAGTTGAGAACAGATGATAGTTAACTTCGAAACGCGGCTCTTCCTCAGGCCCGCGATCAAAGCCACACAGATCAGCCAGGAAGTTGAACTCTAAACCCGGCGCGGCCTTTAGCCATCCGCAGGTCGCAACAATGTGCTTCCGAGGTACGACAATCGTGGTTTCACCCAGCGCCTCGATAACTTCACTTGTCCATTCCGGGTGTTCACGCTGCAACGCCGCCGCTATTGGCGACGGCGCTTGGTCTTCCGGCGTCCTGGTCAATGAATTGTTGGACGGGCCCTCTTGCGTGTTCTGTGCTTCCATCGACCCTCGGTTCCGGGGAGCTCTAACAACTCATGATTTGGTGCAGACGATCTAAAACTACAAATTTCAAAACGACCGGCGCTTCTCGTGCTTGGAAGCGATAGTGTACGGCTGCGGCTTTGCCGTCGGGCTCTCGCGCAAGCTTGAACCATCCGTAACCGGCAGCGTGCCCGGCGTCAGCGCCTCGCGCGCCTCTTCGTCCGGGGCATCCCGGCGATCGCGAATCGATTCTTTCATCACCTTATCCTGCAGCATCATCACCGCATGAATCAGCATTTCTGGCCGCGGCGGACATCCGGGAATGTAAACGTCAACCGGAACGATCTTGTCGACGCCCTGGACGATCGCGTAGTTATCGAAGACGCCGCCGGACGTTGCGCACGCGCCCATTGAGATTACCCATTTCGGTTCCGGCATTTGATCGTAAATGCGTCGCAACACCGGCGCCATCTTCCGCGAAACGCGTCCGGAAACGATCATCACATCTGCCTGGCGGGGCGAAGCCCGAAACACTTCAGAGCCGAATCGAGCCAGATCATTTCGCGCACTCGTAGCATTCATCATCTCAATTGCGCAGCACGCCAGGCCGAACGTCGCCGGCCACAGTGATGATTTCCGCGCCCAGTTGATGAGCGAATCAAGCCGGGTCGTGAGAACTTCGGGCAGCGCCTCAGCAATGATGTTTTCCAGTCCCATACTTTCTGAGTGTCAAGTTCCAGGTTTCAAGTCTCAAGTTTGCAACTCGAAACTTGAAGAGCTGAATGTCAAGCGGCTTGTTTCGTTCGCTTCTCCACCGTCTCCAGCAATCGCGCTTCCGCTTCGGCTTCGCGGCGCGCACCTTCAGTCCAATCCAACGCGCCCTTCTTAATCACGTAAATCAGGCCGGCAGCCAGCAGGGCAATGAATACAATCATTTCAAAGTAGACGACATTGCGAAGGCCATACTCAGGGCTGGAAAGACGCTTGAAAACGACCGCCCAGGGCACTAGAAAAATGACTTCAATGTCGAACAGGATAAAGAGCATCGCGATCAGATAAAACTTAACTGAAAAGCGCTCGCGCGCAGATCCAACCGGATCCTTGCCGCATTCGTACGGCATCAGCTTGGTGCGGGTCCGCTTGCGTTGCCCGACGAGCTGAGACAGAGTAATGAATGTAATCGCGAACCCAGTTGCGACGACGAACATCAAAAGCACCGGCAGGTATTGGCTCAGCTCGAAAGGCATAGATTCCTGACTGCGCGCCGCGCGCTCGCACAGATGGGGGACATCAGATCAGCGAAGACTCAGCTTGAGAATCATTGTACAAGCTGATCGTAGGGCAAGGATCAGAGGGTGTCAAGCTGCTCCTACCTCGATTTGCTATCAAGGATCGGATTGGATTGACCGTGGAAAAATCGTTATGCTAACGTTTGAGTTGCCTCTGCGGAAGTTCTTGATTAACTCACGACTTGAAAAGCGACTGAAACATTGCTTACCGGCTTTAACACAGATGTGGAGTACGACGGCGTTGTCTATCATGTCCAGACCGAGGACAAAGGTCTGCGGACACCCTTCATTCTTTCTTTGGTTTACACCGGTGGCGCGATTCTCGCCAGCAAGCGCTCGCCTTACGACGATTTGATTGCCCGGGGCTTTGATGAAGCGGTTCTGACGCAGCGTCTTTCTCGCCAACACAAACTGATTTGCGCCGCTGTGCATGCCGGTCGGATTGACGATTTGAAACGCATGAGTGAGCGCGAGCCGGAGGCGGAGAGGCGGCGCAAAGCAAAAGTCGGTGATGCGCCAATCCAGAAGGAGCTGACGCCAACCAAAGGAACTCAGGCCACAGCCACAATTGGAGAAGGCGAGAGTATTCAAGCTGGTCCGCAGCGTGGCTTCGCGAGATGGGCGCCGGCCGAGGACGAACAACCACTGAAGGTGACCCTGCTCGATGATAAAGAACTTAGGTCGGGCGAGTCCGTAACGTTTCGCGTGATGGTAAGCCGCGCTTCCGCCAACGGCCGCCAACCAGCCACGAAAGCCCGCGTAGTCGTGAAGACTCTGGGCACAAGCTTTCGACCGACGTCGAAGGTGTCGGCGACCAATACTGAAGGAATCGCCCTGATTCCCGTGTTGTTGCCATCCTTTGAAACGGGCCGGGCAGCTGTTTTGATTCAGGTAAACGCTGATGGGGAGAGGGCCGAGTTGCGGCGCATCATATTGACCGCCAAATCCAATTGAACTCGAGGTCAATCGAAAAAACATTGCGTGTTCGGGTTAACGGTGAAAGCCGCGAAGTACGGGATCGGACGACCTTGAACGATCTAGTCGATGAACTGTCTCTGGCGCCGGCGCGAATTGCGGTCGAGCTTAACCATCAGGTAGTCCGGCGTGATAAGTGGCCCGAAATTATTCTCTCTGAAGATGATCGAATAGAGATCGTGCACTTTGTTGGCGGAGGAATGTGGAAAGGCGTAGGCAGTAGGCAGTAAGCAGACGGCTGAAGGCGGGAGCTTTTGACGTAGTTGATCGGTTTCTGGTTTCGGTTCAGGAGGTGTAGAGTCGTCGTAAGATTTCAATAAAGGAAGTTTGTATTCATGTCAACCGCAGCAGCAGCATTAACCGATCACTTTGAAATCGCCGGAGAGATTTTTCACTCGCGGCTGATCATTGGCACGGGTAAGTACCGAAGTTACGACGAGATGAAGGCCGCACATCGCGCGTCCGGGGCTGAGATGGTAACAGTCGCCGTGCGCCGCGTGCCTTTGGATCGCAGCAGTGAATCGTTCCTGGATCATCTGGATAGTTCATTACAAATTCTGCCGAATACGGCCGGGTGTTATTCCGCGGAGGAAGCGGTGCGCACTGCTCGTCTGGCGCGTGAAGCCCTGAACACCGCATGGATCAAACTGGAAGTAATCGGAGATCAAACCACGCTCTTTCCAGACAACGAACAGACGCTGGATGCGGCCCGCATTCTGGTGAAAGAAGGTTTCATAGTCTTGCCCTACTTCACGGATGATTTGATCGTCGCAAAGAAGCTCCTTGATGCCGGATGCGCAGCGGTAATGCCGCTGGCGGCGCCAATCGGTTCCGGGCTCGGCGTGCAAAACCCTACGAATCTGCGCATCATGCGTGAACAACTTCCCAACGCGACGATTATCGTCGATGCCGGTGTAGGTACGGCCAGCGACGCGACTATTGCGATGGAGCTGGGGGCGGACGCGGTGTTGATGAATACGGCAATCGCTGAAGCAGCAGACTCGGCAAAGATGGCGCAGGCGATGAAGCTCGCGATCGAAGCCGGCCGTCTGGCTTACGTGGCAGGTCGAATGCAGAAGCGTCTCTACGCCAGCGCATCGAGCCCCGTGACGGGAGTGGTGCGGTGAGCCCGATCCTTCGCCATCACTCCATGAACAATGAGCGATCCAACTGGTAAGGCGTGGGACCCTATTGGCGGGACCGGATGACGGCTTTCGTTGCCGGTTTGGACCGGGGCTTGCGAGCGTCAATTCTCATCACTTCCCCGACTGCCTCCAACCTAGCCACGAGTTGGACGGGTTTCACTCCGATTTTCCGCGCTTCATCAATTGCACGCTCGAGGTCAACGGCGCCAACCGAAGAAAAGGCATGGTCTAATTCTGGCGCGTCCAACAAGCTACGAGGGTCATTGATTTCATCCCAGGCAAGCTCCGCGGAGGACTTTGTTGCCGCCGGTTCCGCAGACTGTTTAGGCAAGGAGTTTATGGCCACAACGGCGGCGTCGAGAAAATCCACGGCCTCATCCGTCGAGGCCAGAGCGGAAATTTGGGAAGCAAAAGCGAGAAGAGCCCGCACATGCAATCCGTTCCGGTCAACTTGTGGAATCAAGGTGCGCGCTTCGTTAATCACAACGCTGGACAAAGGGAGATCGCGTTTCTTTTGTGCCGTCTTTACCGCTTCCAGGTAGAGGGCTAACCGCGCACTTTGATCTTCGACCCTGCGAATCCGGGTTAACGCTCCGAGCACATCAGACCTCGCCAAGAGCGCCTTGGCCTCGATCTTCGCTAATAGCTGAGAATAGGTTTTTCTTAGCTCCTCGCTCTTCAGATCGTCGACCAGCCGACCGGCTTCTTCAAAGTCACCGCTTGAGATTGCGAGCGGGATGGCCATCTCCGGGTTGTCGGGAACTATTTGATTGCCGCCCAGCCTTGCCGACGTGAGTTTCGCCAATTGGGCCACGTTGTCAGGCAGCAGGACGCCAAGTTTGTTGCCAAGGGCGTTTAGCTCAGCGGATAAATCGGGCCGGTAGCGCGGCGCCAGTGCGGCAAGTGTCAGGGACATACGGGCTTGATACATAGCGCGAAAGCGCAAGTCAGCTTGGGTGTAGTGCTGATCCTTGATTAAGGCGGCCTCTGATTCCGCTAGCGATGCCCTCAACACATCATAGGTGGTTGAGAAGTACTGGATTTGCAACGACTGCAGGGATGAGTTGATCTCGACGGTATTACCCTCGGGAAACAGGTATGCACTGAGTAGAGAGAGTCCACTCAGAGATACAACATCGGGTTGAGCCTTGAGACCATCAAGTGCTTTGGCAACGACGAAATCCGAAAGGAGTGGGTCCTTTTCCCTAAGCCGAAGAAGAGCGCTAAGCCCGGCGGGTGTCATACCGGTAGACAGGTTCCGTTCCAACAGCTCCGAAGCCGCTCGCGGATCCTCATCCACCAATTGAGATGCTAACTTCGCTGTGCGGCGCAGACCTGGATCACGACCGGTCGCACGCAATTCGAGCGAAGATCCGTCTGGTTTAGGCTCCTCGCTCAGCAACTGTTTAGCAAGTTTTGGATTTCGCGGGAAGATATGCTTCAGAATCAGAGTCCGGGCCTGTTCTTTGTCAAAATCCTTATCAGGTTGTTCTTTGGCAAATTTCCAGATTTCAAGGAAAATCATCTCAGATCTAACCGGATCATAGAGCGAAACGAGCGCCGCGGCCCTGGCTTTCACATCGATGATTGCAAGCTTGTCATCCAGTTTGCCGGCCTCAGCGATGACCGCCTCCAGCTCTGCTGCCGAAGTCTGCTCTCGCTGAGTTTTCGCGGTCTGCGGTTGTTGGGCAATTAGCTGAAAGGGAGCGAATACGGTTGAGAGCAGAATGATTGTCTTGAGTAACATGAACTCCTCCATTCAAATTACAAGAGCGATGTGTTGCCTAGCCGGGATAGTGATCACCGGATGTGCGAAGAGCAGCTGAATTCTCAACTGCTCTCCCGGGTGCAGTCACTGATAGTTCCTCCAACGTCTAAGAGCTTGTTCTGGCTGGTTGAGCCGTCAGCTTAGCTCGCCGCGGAACGCGATCTGGATGGCCGGATCTGGTATTACGACTAATAACCATTGCGCGTCCACCGCCGCCGGGATACGGACCTGGGTACGCGGCGCAACCCATCGCACAGGTTATGACGACAGTAACATCCACGCCAACGCAAACTGCGCAAACGATCGCACCAATTCCAGTCTCAGCAGCTGCACATGCTGCGCCGCACATGATGATTTGGACCGGGGTTACTCCTACGTCCTTTAGGCAGCCCTTCATGCACGAGGGAAAACCCTCTACCTCCTGGGGAGCTACCACGGCGCAGCCGCAGCCCTTCGAGAGCACTTTAACCGACTTTGGATTCAATCTCGCATTACGTAGAACCAGGTGAAGCAGCCGAGCCTTAAGCTCAGCGGCGGTGTTAATGGTCATTCCCGGATGGTCGACCACGGAGACGACCGCAATGGTTGTTATGCCCAGGCTACTTCCCGGACCTTTGGCTTGCGTTTGACTCACTACTGACAATGGAAGAACGACTAGTCCCACTGCCAATAGAATGCGCTTCGCGAGTGGCGATGTGTAAACTTTGCTTTTCATTAGGGGTCCTCCAAGGTGGTTAGAGTTGTCTTCGCCCCAGCGGAAAATGTGCTTCAGCTGCGTGCTGGTTTAGACGACAACATTCGTCAAAACAGATCCGGTTGAAATGTCGCGAGCAGGAAGGCAAAGATTGCCGAGGCCGATACGATAATCAACCAGCGCCGGAGACTCAGGTCTGTTCGTCGTGGTAGCCAGTAGATCGCTAGCATCCAGGCAAGCATGCTAACCGCCCAAGCCAGTGGTTTTGGTACCCAGAGGCTGAGCAGACGCGCTGTCAAGACTATCGGAACAAACAGAAGCACAACCCTGGCGGCTACTTCATCTCCGCTGGCGCGTTCTTCTTCCGCCATTTCAATTCAACCTCGCGTACCTTAGAGAATTGAGTACTCCTTGTCGTTCAACTAGTATGAGCCCTCTATCAAACTACTTTGAGCTTTGAGTCGAATCGATAAGAGTTAGAGATCAACTCGATGCCAAAGACTAGTGGGCTTGCGGACTATTATCCAACCATTTCGACGACTGATTATTTCTTCCGACTCAAGCTCAGCCAGGAGGCGACTAAGATAAGTCGGTGTAATGGCAAGCAACTGGGCCGCTTCCCAGTACTTGACGGGCAATTGGACCCTCAAATCCATCGCGCGTTCCTCGCCTGCCTGCTCGGCAATCTTCCAAAGCAACTGCTCTAATCGTTTTCTCGCCGGCAGGCAGGCGATCTCTGACATGCGGGCGGCTTGATTGAGCACCTCATCACTTAGAAGATCGTGAATGTACTGCCCGAGTCGAAGTTCGGTTCGCAGTAGATCAAGAAAGCGCTTTGCTGACAGGCGCGTTAGTCTGCAGTTGGTAGCAGTCACGGCTGAAAAAGGATGAGGCTTCCTTTGGATCGCTGCTTCAGAACCCAGGAGCGAGCCCGGAAAGCGTATGTCCAAAATGAACTCGGACCCGTTTTCCTCATAGCGGGTGAGCTTTGCCAGTCCCGTTTCTACGAAATAGATATCACCCGGACTGGCATCCTGACGGAAAAGTTCCATGCCGGCGGGGTACACGTGCGAATCCACGTCACCGATAGCGCTCTTCAAGACCTGCGAGCAGATCGCGAGCGCTGCTCGTGAGCTCCCAGCCGATGTTCTTGTCAGGACTGCATTGACCCCCGCCGAGGACATGGTAAGGATTCTCCGCTACCAAAGTTGAATGAGCGTTGGGAAGATACGATCCTTAGCATCGGTTTGAAGTAATAAGCGATGAATTGTTGGGACGATATGACGCAAGAAATTGTAGCCCCAACGCCAGTCCTAATCAATCACAAAAAGTTAGGCCGATAAGTGAGTGAGTCTACAGGCTGAAATCTCATTAGCAACGCCGAGGCTCAGACGAATGTCTCCGTTCCTGGCAGGTCGGAACATCCCCACGAACAGAGAATACTGATCTTTGATGAGTTGCCATCTGCCGCTGGGGCATTCAAACGACCGGACCGCGCCGGAGTTGAACGTTGGGTCCTCGTACGGTGAGAGAAGGGAATAGCTCATGGGCGGAGCAAACCAGTGGCGGACAGCGATGAAGTGGCCACCAGGCGGGCCAAAGTCGATTTCCATGACTCCTCACCCAGGATAAACAGGGAAGAATAGCTGGTGCCGCAGCTACATGGAGCTAAGGTGGAGCTCGCGTTGCGTGGAGCTGGTGCAAGAGATTGAAAGTCGGTCGCGTTGATGACCGTGTCCTGACATCCGCTTTGTTTTCTGAGGTCGGCTGTCGTGTTACTCGGTGCTGGTGCGTTATCTGCAGTTGTTGACCCTTCGCGGCATGTAGCCGTTGATCCGTAACCAATCAAATCGACGATAGTCGCACTTGACGGACACGATCCGCTGAGCGCCGTGGTGCTATTAACAAGGGCGATCTTACCGGCCGTCGCGGACATGTCAGTACCCCCGGTGGCATCCGGAGTGGGTAAGGCCGTAAACGCAACGTTGGAGCCCGCTAACTGTACGAGATAGTACTGTCCGGGTAGGACGCTCCCAGAAAGGTTCGTCACTGCCCATGAGCCCGTCCCGGCCGCTGAGATATACTGCAACGACCAGCCTGTCAGACTCACAGTCGTGGCTCCTCGATTGAAAATTTCGATGAAGTCGCTTCTAAAAGGAGCGCCGGAGTTGCTGCCGCCGCCATACACCTGACTAATCACAAGCTTCGTCCCATCGTTGTCCGTAATTCCTCCCTGCCCCTGACCATCCAGAATTGTAGCGTTCATTGGGTTGCTGAGATTTACAAAGAACGTCTCGCAGATGGCTTCATTCTTCGTGTCGCCGTTTACTGTCACGTCGAATGTGTAAGCTGTTTGTGTGGCTGGGATCGTCTGGCCTGTCAGGCTCCTCGCTACGTAGTCGTTATCTTCAGTCGCCGGCGTGTCGTCCTGCGCCGTGCCGTCGGCAGTGGCAATGTCAAACGTGATGCCTCCCGCGGGAGCCGGCAAAGACGAAGTAACTGTAAACGTGAAAGTCGTTATTCCGCTGTCTGCCTCGGTCTGAGTAACATCGTTAATGCTGAGCGACGGACTGTCATCGTTTTGGATCGTTCCCAGGCCCTGGCCATCTCCGCCTGTCAGCGTGGCTCCCGTAATGTTCGTCACGTTAACGAAGAACGTCTCATCGGTCTCTATGTTCGTGTCGCCGTTAACGGTCACGTCAAAGGTGTAGGATGTATTTCCCGCCGTTATGGTCTGACCCGTCAAGCTCCTACTTACGTAGTCACCATCGGCGACAGTCGCGCTGATGTCCTGTGTCGCAATGTCGAAGGTCACACCCCCGGTTGGCGCTGCCGCCGACAGGCCCACGGTAAAAGTGAATAGCTTCGTGCCGCCGTTACCCTCGGTTACCGTAACGTCATTGATCTCGAGTATCGGAAGATCATCGTTTTGAATTGTCCCGACACCCTGGCCATCCAGAATGGCCGCTCCGCTGGCATTCGTCAGGTTAACAAAGAACGTTTCGTCGGACTCGACCGTTGGGTCGCCATTGATAGTCACATCGAAGGAGTAAGTCTGTTGACCGGCCGGAACCACTTGATTCGTCAGGCTCCGCGTCACGTAGTCGCTGTTCGCAGTCGAGGCGGTGTTGTTCTGTGTTGCAATATCGAAACTAATATCGGTCGACGGAGCGGGGGCGGAAAGACTCACGGTGAAAGTTGCCGTAGTAGTCCCACTGTTGCCTTCGATCACGGACACATCACTTATCGTGAGGTTCGGAGGAGCACCGGCAACGCAGGTGTCAATGGGCGAACCAGTGTTCCGTGGGAAGGGCCCTGAGACCAGGAAGTCGGTAGCATTTTGATCAGTGTCCGTACAACCGCCTGACTTTCTAAAATCAGCCGTCGTGTTGCTGGGCGCGGTTGCCGGACCTGCGCCTACGTAGCAGTGGCCGGCGATGGTTGCGGTGTTGCCGTAACCAACGAAGTCCGCGATCAACGAGTCACTCGGATTGAATGGAGATACAACATCGTCGCCCGGGCAGGTGAAGGATGGGAGCGCAGCGGTCCCGACAACCAGCGCCACTTTACCTGATGTATTTCCCATTGCGATAGAGCCGGTAGCATCGGGCGACGGCAGTGGGACGCCGTTGGCCGTACCGCCTGATTCCTGAACCAAGAAATAGCGTCCGGGTGCAATCGCGCCCGTGGTCAGATTGGTCCTGTTCGGACCAAAGCTAGAGCCGACGCCGGCATACTGTACAGAGTAGGGTGTCACCGAGAAGTCAACAGTGGTCGTGCCGCGATTGAAGATCTCGACAAAATCGTTTTGGTAAGGTGCGCCGGAGTTATTACCGCCGCCGTACACCTGACTAATTACCAGATTCGCCGTGTCATCATTCGTAATCGTGCCCACGCCCTGTCCATCACCAATAGTCGCGTCCGCGGGATTCGAAATGTTTACAAAGAATGTTTCATTTGGTTCGACCAGCTTGTCGCCGTTGACGGTCACGTCAAAAGTGTAAGTCGTTTGCATGGCAAGAATCGTCCGAGACGTCAGACTGCGGGAGATGTAATCGTCATTTGCGACGGTCGCGGTGTTGTCCTGCGTGGCGATGTCGAAAGTGATGCCTCCGGCCGGGGCAGGTAACGTCGAGTTGACGATGAAAGTAAGGGTAGTCGTGCCGTTATTACCTTCGCTCGCCGAGACGTCGTTGATGGAGAGCACCGGGCTATCGTCGTTTTGGATAGTTCCCGCACCCTGCCCATCGACTATGGTTGCTCCCGAGACATTCGTCACGTTAACGAAGAAGGTTTCGTTCGGCTCAATGTCTAGATCGCCGTTGACGGTTACATCGAAGCCATAAGTTTGTTGACCCGCCGGGATGGTCTGTCCGGTGACGCTGTGCGTGTTGTAATCGTTATCAGCAAGAGTGGCGGTGTGGTCCTGGGTCGCAATATCAAAGGTGACGCCGCCGGTGAGCGCGGGCGCTGACAAACTGACGGTGAAATGGAACGTGCTGTTACCGCTGTCGCCTTCGTTCTGCGAGACATCATTGATCGAGAGTGCCGGGAAGTCGTCATTCTGAATTGTTCCCACGCCTTGACCATCCGTAACTGTCGCTCCGCTGACATTGGTCACGTTAGCAAGGAAGGTCTCGTCAGTCTCGATCGTCAAGTCGCCATTCACCGTCACGCTGAATGTGTAGGTCGTTTGCCCGGCGGGAATAATCTGATTCGTCAGGCTCTTCGAAACAAAATCGCTGTTGGCGGTCGTCGCCGTGCCGTTCTGGGTACCGATGTCGAACGTGACATCGGTCGAAGGCGCTGGCGCTGAAAGACTGACAGTGAACGTCGCCGTTGCGGTTCCGCTATTGCCCTCAGTCACGGTGACATCATCAATAGTCATGTTCGGTGGCGTGCCGGCCGTGCAATTGTTCGCCGGCGAACCCGTGTTACGTGGATTGGGCGCGAAGACGAAAAAGTCAGCCGCGTTGTCGTTGGTGTCTATGCAACCGCCGGCCTTTCTAAAGTCTGCCGTGGTATTGCTGGGCGCAGGTGCCGGCCCGGCTCCTTCAAAACAGGAATCAGTGGTGGCAGCCGTACCGCCATAACCCACGTGATCCGTGATACTCGTGCTCGAAGGACACGCGCCGTTCAATGCCGTTGTGCTACTGACGAGTGCTACCTTGCCGGAAGTTGTGGCCATAGCAATGCTTCCGGTGGCGTCAGGTGTAGGCAGGTTGGCAGCTCCATTAGCGCCTTCGCGAACCAGGAAGTAGCGGCCGGGCAAGAACAGGCATGGACCGCTCGGGCACAGCGGAGTATTGGACCAGTTGCCCGTGCCGCTTGCTGAGCTGTATTGCACGGACCACCCGGCGAGGTCGACGGTAGTAGTACCGCGATTGAAGACCTCAATGAAATCATTAGTGAATGGTGCGCCGGAATTACCGCCGCCACCGTAGACCTGACTAATCACCAGATTGGCCGTATCGTCATTCTGGATTGTTCCGGTGCCAAAGGGCGTTCCGATCGCCGCTCCGCCCGTGGCGTTCGACAAATTAACGCTGAATGTTTCGTCCGGCTCGACTAATGTGTCGCCGTTGATCGTTACTGAGATGGATTTGCTGGTATCGCCAGGATCGAAGGTGAGCGTGCCACTCGCTGACTGATAATCATTGCCGGCAGTGGTGGCCGTGCCATTAGCCGTGGCGTAATCCACCTTCACAGTCTGGCTGCTTGACGGCAAAAGCGTCACACTAAACGTGGCAATGGTCGTTCCGCTGTTGCCCTCTGTGATGTTGACGTCGGTAATGAAGAGGGTCGGGGTCGGCGGCTCCGCATCGTCGTTAGTGATCGTGCCCTGACCATGATTGTCTGAAATGGAGGCGTTCACCGGAGCGGTCAGATCGACGAAGAGCGTTTCGCTCTGTTCGAAGGTAGTGTCTCCATTAACGAGCACGGTGACGGGCTTCGACGTCTCGCCGGGGTTGAACGTGAGGGTGCCGCTAGCCGGCTGGTAATCGCTACCCGCGGTAGCCGAGTTGTCGGCAGTCGCGTAGTTCACTGCCACTGTCTGACCACTGGCGGCAGAGAGCGTTACGGTAAACGTCGCCGGAGTGGTAGAGCTATCGCCTTCCGTGACGCTGACGTCGTTGATCGAAAGCGAAGGCGTCGGGTCGTTGTCGTTGATCGTGCCCTGACCCTGGCTGTCGAGAAGCACCGCGTTCGCAACGTTCGAAAGGTTGACAAAGAAATTTTCGCTCGGTTCGTCCAATGTGTCGCCATTGACCGGCACAGTGATGGTCTTGCTCAAGTCGCCAGGATTGAAGCTGAGCAGGCCACTCGTTGATTGATAATCGGCTGGGGCTGTCGCGGTGCTGTCTGCGGTCGCGTAATTCAAAGTCACCGTTTGCCCGCTGGGGGCGGAAAGCGTAACCGTAAATGTGGCGTTAACGGTTCCGCTGTTTCCTTCGTTGACCGTCACATTGTTGATCGTGATCTCAGGTTTGCAGTCGCCGATCGGAGAATTGCTGTTGCGGGGATTTGGCGAAGCGACAAGGAAGTCAGACGCGTCGTCGTTTGTGTCAACGCAGCCGCCGGCCTTGCGGAAGTCCGCAGTGGTGTTCGACGGCGGGGTCGCTGGTCCATCTCCTTCATAGCAATGACCTGCCGTGGTGGCGCTGCTGCCGTAGCCGACAAAGTCAACGACAGCGGCGCTGCTCGGGTTGAAGGGCGACGGGCCGTCATCGCCGGGGCAAGTCGCAGTTGCGAGCGCCGTCGTGCCCACGACCAATGTCACTTTGCCTGCAGTGCTGGCCATAGCGATGGTGCCGGTAGCGTCAGGCGTTGACAGAGCGACACCATTCGTAATGCCGCCTGATTCCTGGATCAGGAAGTATCGGCCGGGAGCAATCGTCCCGGCGGTCAGGTTCGTCTTGTTGGCCCCGAAATTAGATCCGACGCTGGCGTACTGTATCGAATAGGGCGTGATCGAGAAGTCCACGGTCGTGGCGCCGTGGTTGTAGAGTTCCACAAAATCGTTGCGGAAGGGCGCGCCCGAGTTGTCGCCGCCGCCATAGACCTGACTGATGACCAGGTTAGCGGTGTCGTCGTTTATGATCGTACCTAACCCCTGCCCGTCATCGACACTGGCGCCCAAAACATTAGTCACGTTTACAAAGAACGTTTGGTTAGGCTCAATATTCAAATCACCTTTGACGGTCACATCGAAGGTGTAAGTGGTCTGACCGGCCCTGATCGTCTGCGCGGTTAGAGTGCGCGCAACATAGTCGTCATTGGCGGTCGTTGCCGTGCCATCCTGCGTCGCCACATTGAAGGTGACGCCTCCCGGAGGCGCCGGTTGGGAGAGGCTGACCGTGAAAGTGAAGATAGTTGTGCCAGAGTTGCCCTCATTCTGGCTGACATCGTTAATCGATAGGGACGGACCGTTTACCGTTAGCGTCGCCGAGCTACTGTTGGCTGTCGTGGAGCCGTCAGAGGCTGAGGCGGTGATGTGCGCCGTTCCGGGATTGTGGGCAGAGACATTTGCCGTCACGATGCCTGTGCTCGCGTTAGGCGTAACAGAATCAACAGTCGCCGCGGACGTATCGTCCGAAGCGAAAGTAATTGCCACGCCGAGCATCGCGCGCCCAAATTGATCGAAAGCCTGCGAGGTTAACTGGGTCGACTGCCCAACACTAATAGCCGTGGTTGGCGGCGAGATCGTGACGCTCGCTGGGTGGCCGGGGCAGTTTCCGAAAGGCGTGCCATCAACCTTCAAACCGGATGAGAATTTCCGTCCGCCCGCACTCGCGGGAGTCGTGTGCAAAACAAAGTTTCCGGTGATATCCGGCGAACGCGTAAGCGATTGCGCACTGCCTCCGTTCAGACCTGTCGTGCCTCCGTAAGAGAACTGCGTGACCAGATTGCCCGATCCGTCGCGAACGAGAATCGTCAGGCCGCCGTTCGTAAGCGGGAGACCGCCGGAAGAAGCCTTCACGACCTGAGCACAAGCAAACAGCGGATTCGCCGGGTTGAAGGTGCCGCCACCGAAAACAACCATCGCATCGCCCGCCGACAAAGTCGTGTTCGCTACGAATGTATGCCTGACGGTTTCGGTTGAACTGGTGGTTGAATGTGTGCGGATAGTCCAGCCAGAGACATTGATGCCGCCGTTGGTTGAGTTAACCAGTTCAACGAACTCGTCTTGCGCAGAGTCTCGCGTCCCGTCGTGATTCGCGTCGCCGTCAGTCCCGGTCGGCGGATCGGCAAGGACCTCGTTGACGACAACTGTCGGCGCCGTGACGTCTAGAGTCGCCGTGCCCCTTACGTTCTGTGAGGTAGCTTTGATCGTCGACTGTCCCTGGCTGATTCCGCTAGCCAAACCTGTCTGATCTATCGTGGCGGCATTCGTATTCGAAGATTCCCAGGCGAGCGTCAGACCCACAATTTCGCTTCCGAACTGATCGATTCCTTTGGCCGTGAACTGTTGCGCACCGGTCGCCGGAATGGTCGCCGACTGAGGCGTCACGTCGATACGAGTGAGCACACGCGGGATTTCGCGCACGGTCAGCTTCGCCGGGGCCGATTGAATACCACGAGCGGAAGCCCGAATCTCAGTCGAGCCGGCCGTAGAACTGCTCGCCAAACCGTTCTGATCAATTGTAGCCACCGAGGCATTGCTGGACTGCCAGGAGAAGATGACGCCGGGAACTTCGTCACCATTCGCATTGATGGCTTTCGCGGTGAACTGCTGTTTCGCGCCGCCATCGACTGTCGCTAATGAAGGTGACACATCGATGTTAACGAAGGTGTTACATGTCGCAAACGGGGCTCCGTTGAGTTGAGTGCCCGGGCTGAAACTTCTGCCGCCGCTGCCACTGGCAGTCTGGTGCAGGACAAAGTTGCCGGTCTTGTCGGGCGCGCGGGTCAGCGATTGGCCGGCGTTCCCATTCAGTCCGGTAGAGCCACCGTAGGGCAGGGAACTGACGATGCCGCTTGCCTGATCGCGCAGCGTGACAACACCACCGGTGTTACTCAGTGAAAGATCTCCACTGGAGGCTTTAACTACCATCGAACCGCCGAAGACTGAATTGTTCGCCTCAAGGGTGCCGCCACCAAAAACGACGACCGCTGTGCAGGCCGGGACGATAGTGCTCGCCGCGAAGGTGTGTCGCAGGGTATCGGTCGTCGCGCTCGAGCTGCGCGTCAGAAGCTGATAACCGCCGATGTCAATATCGTGGGTGGTTGTGTTGACAAGCTCGACAAACTCGTCATTGCTGCTGCTGCGCACGCCATCGTGATTAGCGTCGCCCTGAAGATCGGTTGCAACCGAGCCTGGAGGATCGGAGAGCATTTCGTTGATGAGAATGTCGCGGGTGGCGTCTCCTATGAACGTGACGGCGACGGGATTACTGGCGCGGCCATCGGATTGAACGAAGAGGTCTACGGTTCCGGCGCCACGTAGATCTCTGGGCACAAGGACGTGACCTTCATCGAGGCCCGGCATGTCAGGCGATGCGATTACGGTTTCAGCAGCAAGGACGCGGCCACCGATCACAACGGAATTCTGGTTCGCATTACGTGCGCCCGTGGTAAAAATAGTCAGCCGCAGATTGCCGCTGCTGGGATCGAATGGTCCTTCCTGTAAGGTATCGCTGTTTAGGATAACTCCCGGGCCGCTTCCGTCGCCGCCCCGGGTAAACACGCCGGGTGCTGCGCGCAACGTGGGAACAGTTGCGCGTGAACTAAAGTTTTCAGAATTTGTGATCACCACATCCGCGGCGCCGATCTCCGTTAGCGGCGGTACGAGGAAATTGACCTGGCCCGGTGAGACGAAAAAGATCTGCGCCGCGCGGCCGTTGACCGTAACCGTTGTGCCGCCGACGTTCGTGGGGAAGGTTCCGTTGGCTAGTCGCTGAGACTGCTGGGTCGAGTTACCCAGAGCGCCACCGGCAGCCACCGCGATACTGTCGGGCGCTACAGCTTTAGTCGAAGAGGGCTCGTTGCCGAACGAGGCCCCGTTCACGACCGTTAACGCGCCAAAGGGCGGTCGCGCGGGAGTTGCAGTCACATAAATCTCGGAATTGTTGGCTGAATCGCTGTTTGAAACTGCGCCAGAGAGGATTCGCGGAAAATTGAAAGCGGCTATCGATCCATCGTCGTTGAGCGACGACAAAACGTCTGTCGTCACGCCGGAGGGTACGTCAGTGATCTTCGACACCTGGGAAGAGGGAATGTCAAAGACATAGAGTTCGACGCTCCCGTCTGAGTTGCTGGCAGTCCCGTTAACGCTCCGCCGCGCTGCAAAAGCGATGCGCGATCCGTCACCGCTGATAGTCGGGTGTAGCGGTACTTCTGTCGCTCGTGCACCCAGCGAAGTAATTTGTCTGTTGGCAGGGCCACTGCGGCCGTCGAAAAGAAAAACCTGGGTTGAGTTGGCAGCGGTTTCGGCTGAGAAGACGACACGGGTGCCGTCATCGCAAATGGCGCGGCCATACGTCATCGCCAGTGACTGAACATTGGAAGCGAGCAGAGTAACCGGCCCTGAGCCGGCGCGTGGCTGTTCCAACAGATCGCGCTTTGAACTGGGCGTTGTTCCGGCATCGCGAATGTAGGCGACGCTGTCGCCATTGCCGCTAATCTTCGCATCACTAAACCCAACTATGCCGGAAGAGTTGGTCAACTGTGTGAAACTGACGGCGCTCACATCGTATATGAAGATTTCCAGATTGCCGTCTGGGTTCTGCCCGGCCAGGTCACGGTTTGAAGAGAAAGCTATGAACCGGCCATCGTCCGTAATCGAAGGTTGGAAGTTTCCGTTCGTGACCCGGTTGGCGACATCTCCGGGTGAAGTAGTGGTTACCTGAATCAGCTTCGCGGCGTCGAAAAGAAAGATTTCAGAGTTTCCATCAGGGTTCGTGCCGAGCGGATCGTCTTTCGAAGCGAAGGCGATGCGAGATCCGTCCTGTGAAATTGCCGGAGCCACCGCCCGCGCGCCGCCCATCTGAAAGAAGGTGGCCGTGTCGGGCGTGATATTCGCTCGAATCGCACGAAAGTGATCCGTACCACCCACGTGTGCGACATCCTCGGTTGATTCGAAAGCGAGAATCCTCCCATCACCGCTGATGGAAGGATTGAGATTAATACCTTCTTCGGAAGTGTTTGTGACCCGCCGCAAACCGCCCGTTTGCGTCCCTGCTCCGCGCAGACCAATGAATGAGAGCGCGATGGCGCCGGCCAGAACGAGCGGGAGTATTCGAGCGCGACTCACAAGGAAGACTCGGAGAAATAAGCGCGGAGATTCTACAGAGTTGTGCGTGAAATACAATCCAACGGATCTTGCAATCTCAACGCGTTGGGAACCCGCTCTTCTTAACGAAATTCGCTTGCTTGTAGCATCTTTGGCATCGCTGGGTTACGATTCAGCGATTCACCGATTTCGCCTTAACGTCAGGTCAAACCGTCTGCCCGAGCAGGCGGTTACTTAAGGAGACGTAGAGCATGAAAGTTTTGATCGCGGGAGCGAGCGGTCTAATTGGCTCAGCTCTAATCCCAGCACTCGAAGCAGAAGGAGCTGAGGTCACGCGCCTGGTTCGGTCGTTCGCCCGAGCGGGCGAAATCGAATGGCATCCGAATAACGACCAGCTTGCTCCGGCCCAGTTGAAAGGCTTCGAGGCCATCATAAATCTTGCCGGCGAGAACATAGCCGGAGGACGTTGGACCGACGAGCAGAAGCGCAAGATCCGAGACAGCCGCGTGAACGGCACGCATCTGTTGAGCGAAGCTATAGCAAAACTCGCGAATCGACCCAGCGTGTTTGTGTGCGCTTCGGCCACGGGAATCTATGGTGACCGCGGGGATGAGATTCTCGACGAACAGAGCGAATCGGGTGGCGGTTTTCTGGCGGGTGTCTGTCGTGAATGGGAGCTGGCGACCGGGCCCGCGGTCCAGGCCGGAGTGCGCACAGTCAATCTGCGTTTCGGTCCCATACTCGCGCGCGAAGGCGGGATGCTGGCGAAGCTCCTGACCCCTTTTAAGATGGGCATGGGTGGCAAAGTCGGATCGGGCAAACAGTACATAAGCTGGGTGGCCATCGATGACGCGGTCGGGGCTATTAAGATAGCACTGCACAACGAAACAGTTCGCGGGCCTCTGAATGTAGTCTCTCCGAATCCAGTCACGAACGAAGTTTTCACCAAGACGCTGGGCCACGTCCTCTCTCGCCCGACAGCCCTGGCCATGCCGGCCTTTGCTGCGAGGTTAGCTTTCGGTGAAATGGCGGACGAGATGCTGCTGGCGAGCCAACGTGTCGTTCCAAAGAGACTAACCGAAGCAGGGTACAAGTTTCAGCAACCTGAGTTGGAAGGCGCATTGCGGACGCATCTTGGGTAAAAGAATGCAAGGTCGGAATCAAACGACGAGCCCAGCGTAGCAGCATCAAAAGAAGGGGAAGCTCTAAGCCGCGTAGCGGCGAAATATTTATAGCACCCGTGATCCTCAATGATTCTCAGCTCTAGAGGAGCGAAACATTCTGTCGCCCATAAATGGGCTCAGGAGTTTGATGGCGCGGCACGAGCTATATACATCCCGTCCCTACGGGACTGAGAACAAACCCAAAGCCGCACCGCGAACCATTCGCTAACCTCCGCTTGCCTTCGCGCCCAACTCCTTCAACTTCATCCAGCGCTCGCTCATAGCTCGCTCACCACAACACCAACGCCATCACGTATCGAAAGACGCCGGCGCCTATCAGGACCCAGAAAACATTCGGTCGGAAGCGCAAAAGAATCACAAGAATCACCGCGGCCATCGAGGCGCCGATGATTGAATGAATGCCGGCCCGGGCGACGCTCCAGGCGGCGGCGACCAGCAGACCCGCAACTGCCGGCGCGACGCCTCGTAAGAAAGCCTGCATCTGGCGATTCGCGCGAAAGCGTCTAAACGAGGAGCCCGCAGCGATCGTCATCAAGAACGATGGGAGGAAAACGCAGATGGTAGAGAACAAAGCTCCGAGAAGACCCGCCACGCGATAACCCACGAACGTGGCCATGATCAAAACCGGACCGGGTGTTATCTGTCCCAACGCCGTCGCGTCGGCAAACTCCTGATGAGTCAGCCAGTGATGCGAATCGACGACCTCGGCCTGGATCTCGGGAATCATGACAAAGCCGCCGCCAAAGGTGACCGCGCCGATGCGAAGAAAGATGAATGACAACGAGAGTGCGAGACCGAGCTTGGCAAATACCGGCAGCGCGAACAAAAGGACCGCGCGCGAGGACGGCTTCTCTTCAGATTCGATTTCTTCCGGAGAGTTGTCGTATTCCTCCTCGTCATCCGGCTGCGCGACTCGTGCCTCACTCATTCGGCGCAGACGTTCTTCGGCGAGTGCTTCCGTCAGATAGCCACCAAAGAACTTGTGTGGCTTGGCCCGTCTGATTGCCATGCGAGTGCGAATGCGCTGCTGGCGCCGGGCCGCGAGCCCGCGAATTCTTTGCAGGCGTGGCAATCGCCTTTCGCTGAAGGCTTCAATCCCAATCCCCACCAAGCCGGAAAGTAAAATAACTTCGACCACGGTCGCTTTGAGAAAAACGACCGCGGCGAAAGCAGGTAGGATGAGGATGCGTTGCCACGGCTTGTTCACGGTTTGCCTGCCCATGCGCCATGCCGTGACAGCAATCAGCGCCACGACCGCCGAATTGAAACCATGAAAAAGCTGTTCTGTGTTGGGAAGCGCGCGGAAACGGTCGTAGAAGATCGCCAGAGCGATCATCAGTAGCATCGAGGGAAGGATAAAACCGGAGAGCGAAACGCCGGCGCCACGCCACCCACGCAACCTGTATCCGACATAAGTGACGGCGTTACCGGCGCTGGTGCCGGGCAGGCTCTGACCCAGAGCGAGCGCTTCGACAAAATCATGTTCGCCCAGCCAGCGCCGCTCCTGAACTACAAGGTTTCTTATCTGTAATAGGACGGCAAAGCCGCCGCCGAATCCGGTAAGTCCGATTTTGAGGAACGAGAGAAAGAGCCCGCCGAGGGTCGCCGTGCGCGAGATTTGTTTCAGTCGTCTACGGCCGTATCGGGCGCGGGTTTTGATCTTCCGAACGCGAAGCCCCTGTTTTCGTCTGGCAAACGGCTGGTGTTCCACTGCTGAAGGGAGTTTAGCATGGAGGCGGGAGACGCTGAACTGATGCGAAGTCAGTTCGTTGAACTCTCTTCATAATTGCACCTCTTCAACCTCCTTGTCATGCTTGTGTATTATGGCTTTCTTTTCCCAAAGATGGATCACGTTATGAGAGGTTTTCTTCCTATGGCCTGACTGACAAAACGCCTTAAGGCAAGACACGATCTTCTCGGGGGATGCTCTCTTTTCTCTTAATAGAATGATGCCTTCGTGTTGGCACGGCGGATAAGTTATCTCGTCGATGCTCTCAAAGTCGCCAGTCAGGAGCACGGCACGGTCCTTGTTGTAAACAAGGTCTTTGTCGTCCGCGCCCTGAGAGAACCCGTAATCTGTTGTTCTCTTAGCTTTGACTGAACCAAGTTTGTTTAGGCCATCAATGGCGGCCGGATTTAAGTTGTAATCAACAATCAGCTTGAGGTCATGAGGAAACAGCCGACTCAAGAAAGTCTTGGGCATAAGCAATAGCCTCTTTTACCTGCTCTTTGTCCACAGAATAAGTTTGTGCAACCGCGTCAACGCTGCCCAATAGGTAAAGTTCGCTAAGAACATCGCCTACAGAAAGGCGAACACCCTTTATATGGGGTGCGCCTCCAAAGATCCCCTCATAGGTGCTAATTGCCGGGTGCTCAAGACACAGACTTTCAGCCAAGCAGCGGATAAATTCTTTCGCTTCTATTTGTGCGGGCTGATGTGATAACGCAACCGTCACATCTAAATCAAGCCACGGGGGAACCTGCGTGGCTCTGACGTAACTGCTGTAACTGCCTTGAAAGAATACCGTGGCCGTTCCCTGACCGGACAGTTGAGGCGCGGGAAAGCCTACAATCAACGGATCAACATACACGGGTTCCCAGCGATACGCCGATTCACCCAGACTCGTTTGTGCTTTCGGGGCTCTTTGCGGATTCAACTGTGCCGACATTGCTTCTAGCCTCCATTATGGCTTTCATTCTTCGCTGATAGAGAGTCCAGTTTTCCTGTAATGCTTTAATAAGTTCTACCATCTTTGCCGGAGTCAGGACGATGCGGGCTACGACCTCGGCTGTTATCTTGTCGATCTTTTCATATTCCGACATACGAGCAACAAGAGGTTGCCGAACTTGAGCGAAAGTAATAGTAAACTCGTTTTGAGTATGCTGAACCGCGATGTTGTCAGAGAACGTCAGATTCAAGCACTCAGGAAAATGATGTTCGATGTTTAGGGTTATAGTTTCATCGTCAACTATGTTCTCGTCAGCCATAAGCGTCCTCCATCGGCTATGCTACTACTTTGGGGACGCCGAATATAGTCTTTAGGCCGTACGTGGTCAACTAGTGGACTGTAACAGTTGAATTGCTAGCACGAATCCGGTTTGAGACGTCAGTGTATTTCCATTTGATCGGCCGCGACGTCTCGTTGTAGCGGCGGATGTACTTCATGAGTTTTCGTTTTAGATCTGTGACCGAGGTG
>JBGQGG010000042.1:0-37345 GCA_041497335.1 Pyrinomonadaceae bacterium
GTCTTTTTTCGTCGCTCAATACGTTGCTCATACCGGCGGAGGCTACAAGGCCTCTCGTCGGCGTCAACGTCCCTTAGCGACTATTCTCATTGGCCGGTTTTGAAGTGACCACGTATGGCCGGTTTTGGGTGACCCCCGAGGATCGACCCGCTCAACTTGCGAATCAACGCGTTCGAGGGGCAATTTCTGATTCACGCCGGACAAACCGACGAGGCGTTAGCCAGATTGCAGAAAACCTTCGAGCTGGGCCCAAACTTTTGGATGGCTCATTTGTTTGCTTCAAGTGCTTATATTGAGAAAGGAATGCTTGCCGAGGCTGGTGATGAAGCTCGCAAGGCGAGAGAACTTTCCGGTGCTAGTACCCACCCAATCGCGTTCCTCGGTTACTCTTTGGCGAAGTCCGGTAAACCAGCAGAAGCGCGCGTAGTGCTCGAGGATTTATTGAGATTATCAACCGAGCGTTACGTGTCTCCTTACAACATCGCGCTGATCTATAACGGCTTGGACGAGCGCGACAAAACGCTTACCTGGCTGGAACGCGGATATAAAGAGCGAGATCCGAAATTGGTTTTTCTAAGAGTCGAACCGAAATGGAATAACTTACGTACCGACCCGCGCTTTCAGGATTTGCTGCGCCGCGTCGGTTTCTGAATGGAAATATCGAGTCCGGTGACCTGTGATCGCTTCTATCACTCAATTCGCTTGTAGTCATCTTCCAGGCGCACGATGTCATCCTCGCCGAGATAGTCGCCAAGCTGAACCTCGATGATTGCCAGCCGGACTTTGCCGCTGTTTCCCAGCCGATGATTGGTTTGGGGCGGGATGTGGATATGTTCGCCCTGACGCAGTTGCAGCTCTTGATCGCCACAGACAATGTCGGCGACACCTTCGACTACGACCCAATGTTCGCCGCGCCGCGCGTGTCGCTGCAGGCTGAGCCGCGCGCCGGGTTTGACTTCCAGCACTTTGACCTTAAAGCCCGGTCGTTGTTCCAGGACTTCGTAGCTGCCCCATGGTCTCTCGTCAAACTCTCGCACCTCGTATTCCTTCCTTCATCAACTGTGTTCACTCAGCGAACTTGCAGACGAGAATAGTTGAGAGTCGGCGGCGCCGCAACAAAGAACGCCTGCGACGTGCTGCCAAAAATATAGGAACGGCGCGCTTATAAGCATTCGCCGTTCCTTTTGAAAGGGCCTTCAAGGCCTCAGAGGATGTGCGCCACTTGAACGTGGTCGTTGTTGTTTCCTGCGTGAACGAGCTATCTCTTCTTAGCGGATTTCTTGGCCGCTTTTTTCTTGCCGCCCTTTTTCGCGGCCTTCTTCTTAGTTGCCATATTTCTCGTGCTCCTTTTCAGTTTAGGGTTGTGACCACAAGATAGTGTGTTTCGGTAACTCTTGTGGTCTAGAGAAAACGGCGCACAACATCTTGCTATATAAACTTAAATTCCATGCTTGTCAACAATTTTTACTCATGAGATGAAAAATCTTTCGCACGCCTTCACCGAGTTGGAGCGCTCAACACGCGCACAGAGAGTGAAGTTTCATCTCGATCGATCATCATCACTGCGTGTGCAGGTGAGTGTATTCGACGCTGAGGTTGAGGACTCAGATGTGTAGTTGTGCGAACCAGAAATTGCGATCAGCGCAGAGCGACAGATGAGATCTTGACGATGCTCTTGAAGCGATCGGCAGTTAGCGGAAGAGCGGCGTGAAGATCCATTCGTCGTGGCGATCGATCCCGTAATAAGTAATCACAGAGTTACGTTGACTCCGACTGGCGACTCCGAGAAAAGGGCCGGAAGAGCTGGCCGAGTTGTCCTCGCCGCCTGGTGCGGTACCAGAGGATCCGGTGTCCAGTACGTTGGTCATTTGCGGAATCAGAGCAGCCAATTGTCGGAACTCATTACGCGGAGTTGGGGGCGCGCCACCACTGTAAACGGTCAGCGAGCGAACCAGTCCGGCAAAATCCTGTGAGGTCGGCCCGATCAGCTTCCACTCTCCCGAACTGGAAAGCGGATCCCGCGCCGCTTCGACCCGCAGAATCTGGAGTTTCTTCGTTCCCCGGGGGATGCCTTCCAGCAGTTGATCCATATTCGTCGGCAAGGCATTGACGCCCTGGGCGCCCCGATAACGATAGTAGGCGCGAATCGCGTCGGCGACCTGTTCGCCCCTGAATATAGCCTCTTTCTCACGTTCGCGCTGGGCCTGTTGCCGCACATTCGAGGCCGCGGCGACCGCGAACAGGGCCATCAGACTCATCACGACAAGCAGCGAGACCAGAGCGTAGCCGTCCTCGCGATTAGATCTCGGATCACGGATTACGGAGCTCGGATGACGCGTCACGGAGTGCCGACTGTGTTCGACAAGAGGTGTCTTACTGGAAAAAGTAGATCGAGTCATACAAATCCGTTAAGCCATTCACAACGGTTCATCGTCGCTGGTGCGCACCGGCGGTCTGAACTGTGGGTTGGTAGGGTTGTCGGTCGAGAAAGCAATTGTGTGCCTGATCTTCAATGTCGTATCAACCAAAACAACTTCCTTCTCAGAAATACTACTAACGCGAAAACGTCCACTTAGCACGTCGCCGCGCTGCACGCTCATGAGGTCTTTGTTGCTTTTGTCCTGCAGCACCGCCGTGTCATTAAAACCCCGCTTGCCGAGGATGCCGACAAAATTGTAGTTCGGCGGCGGCGGCGGCGTCACGTTCAGCATGATCGTATTCGAGTAGAGTTTCCCGTCGTTACTTCGCACCAGCACCTGGCGCGTGCCCGGGTTAGTGATGAGCGCCGCCGGCACGGTGGTGAATAACTGTTGCGCACTAATGAAACGAGTGGGCAGTTCCCGGCCGTCGATCGTAACGTGCATCGCGGGTGTGAACTTGTCACCCACAATCTGAAGGCTAAAGTCCGCCGTGCGCGCGTAGACGTTTGATGGCGCTAGCGAAGACACCGTCACCGGCGGAATCGGCGTCGGCGTTGGCGTGGGAATTCTCACCTCGGGCGACGGCTTCGGAGTAGGTTCATAGTAAGCAAAGATGTTTCGGTTCGCTTCTGAGACCGCAGGGACAGTCCCGTCATAATTGATAGGCTCATAGACTGAGGGATCGTCGGGTGGAACGTCGGGCGGTTTGGCAATCTTCGTCGGCGTAGGTGTGGGCCCGCCGGCAATGGGGCGATTCGTTGTCGTCTTGGTCGAACTGCCGCCAAAGAACACATAGCCAAGCACCGCAATTGCAGCAACTCCAAGCACGGCGGCGGCAATGATCTTCTTCTTTTCGTTGGGATTGTTGGGGTCAAAAAGTTGCATTGCCTTAAATCCGATCTAACTCTGTTGAGGCCTTCTGGTTAAACGGCGCCGTGACGATTTGGTTCTAATAACTGCGCGCCACCGAAAGCCCGGATCATTTTGACGGCTCGTCCACACCTTTTGTTTCCGGCCGCTGAAAATATGTTGCTATGTCGAGTCGCAGACTCACCAGGGCGCCGCGCCCAACGACCGGGGATGTAACGACAGGCGGGGCGGTTCTCCCCCCGCGAGGCGGCAAGGCCAAAGTTGTGGCAGCTGGTACGGGCGCAGCCAGGGCCTGGTCAACCCCGGATTGGGTGACCCCCTCAAGCTCTATGGCATTAATGATCAGAAAGTGGCGGCTCGTCTCAATGTCGCGCACAAAATGGCGAACACTCTGGTACGGGCCTTCGACGGTCACGCTCACCGCGATGCCGGCGTAAATGGTTTGCCACTTTGCATTGCTTTGCGTCTCAGCGCTGGCGGTCGGCTGAACCTGAGACTTGGAACCTATCGGCTCGAGCGGCGAATAACTGGGGCCTGCAGTATTCCGCAGCCCATTGCTTCGAATCAGGTTGTTCAGTTCAGTGTAAAGCGACAAGCGACCGGGCCCGGCTACGGCGAGCCAATTACCTTCAAAGTCTTTCACGCTCGCGATCATCTGATCGACGGACTGACTTGTAGTCTGGTTTTGCTGAAAAAGCGATTCTGACAAGCGGAGTTGAGTCTGCAACTGCGTGCGTTGGTTCTGAGCCGATGCCAAACGAGAATGTGCGGGGAGATAAAAAGAAAAATAAGCAAAGATCGTGATCAGTGCGAGCAGGGCGGCGCCGGCGAGACCCATGAGTTCCGGCAGACCGATCACGGTTAAGGCCGGCGCGCGCTTCAACCGATCGAAGCGAATGGGAATCTTCCGGCGCTCAGCCAGCGCGGGACCTTGCATCGGTTGCTCCTGGCTCATTGCACTTTGCCTCTCTCTCCGGCGGTGTCGACGGGGCGGCTGTTTCTTTCACTCCGCTCAATAGCCATGCCGGCGCGGGGCCCGTAATACACGTCCATTTCATACTCAGCGCCGCTCTCACCCCGGCCGCGCTGCAGGGTCTGAGCGCGGAGTTCCGCGTGAAAAACTCCCTCTCGCTCCATGTCTTCGATCATTTGCGTGATCGTTGCGGGGTTCTTGCTGGCGACGGTGAGGTCGAGATTTGCAACGGTGCGATCATTCTGGGCACGCACTTCCTTAACCACGATGCGCGAGACGCGCACACCACCGGGCAAGGCAGCTTCCAGATCGGCAAACAATTGTGACCACGAAAACTTTTTGCGATCGACGAGCCCGTGCGTGGACCTGAGGAGGCGCTGCTGCTCGGGGGTCATTGCTACCTTGATTGCTTCGCCACGCTGCCTTAGCGAGTTAATGTCCTTTTGCAACTTCGCGACGTCGCTCTGAGCCGCCGCCACCTTCGCATTTGTCTGAATGGTCGACTTCGCGATGAGAACCAGGGCGATGATCGACGCCAGGGCTACGATGGTCGTGACCGTCCAGGGCAGGGCGCGATTGCGGAAAGGATTGCTCGCCAGATTAAGCTTCGCGGTCATTACTTCTGCTTCACCTTCCAAAAAGCCAAACAGTCATTGAAAAGGATACACGCCTGCTGCGAAGCGGCGCAAACCCGGAAAATGAGGAGAGCCGCACCAGACTTACACGTTTGCCGCGGAGAGAGGTTTCGGAAAGCGCGAGGGAAAACTAAGCGCTGGCGCTCATTTCATGACGCTCAAGCTTGAGGTAGAGGCCCCGACGGGTGAGGCCCAGTTCGCGCGCGGCGCGCGAGATATTGCCGTTATGCTTACGCAAGGCTTCGGCAATCATGCGGCGCTCGACTTCGGCCAGGGCGTCGGCCAACGTTACGTTTTGCAGCGGGACCGTGACCGACGGGCCGCTGCCGCCGGTTCCAATCGAGGTGACCGTGGCCGGAGGCGTAACCGGCGCTCCCATGTGCCGCAACTCAGGCGAAAGCTGTTCCGGCGTGATGAGCGTGCCGTCCTCGCTGCGGGCGATAACTCGCTGGACTTCGTTGCAGAGCTGGCGCACGTTGCCCGGCCACTCGGCGACCATTAACAGGTCGATTGCCTGTGGCGTGATCTGAATATCGCTGCGGCCAAATTTGGCCGAGTAGTGATTGACGTAGTAGTTAACAATCGTGGGAATCTCAGAACGGCGCTCCCGCAGTGGCGGCACCCGCAAACGGATCACGTTCAGGCGGTAGTAAAGGTCTTCGCGAAAACGGCCGTGCGCAACCATCTCCTCGAGATCAGAGTTGGTCGCGGCGATGATGCGCACGTCGACCTTCACCGGCCGTTGCTCGCCCAGGGGTTGAATCTCGCCTTCCTGGAGGAACCGCAAAATCTTCGGCTGCACGTCGAGCGGCAGATCGCCTATTTCATCAAGAAAGAGCGTGCCGCCCGCGGCGGTGCGAATCACGCCATGCGAATCCCTAACCGCTCCGGTAAAAGCGCCGCGGCGATAGCCGAAAAGATAACCTTCTGAAAGTTCTTTCGGCACCGCGGTGCAATTGAAAGGTACGAAAATCTTGTCGCGTCGTGAGGAGAGTGCGTGAATCGCGCGGGCCACGAGTTCTTTCCCCGTGCCCGACTCACCGGTGACCAGGACAGTCACGTCTGACGAACGAATCTTGTGTACCTCTTCGACCAGACGGGTCATTGCCGGACTGGAATGGATGAACCCCGGCATCAGACTCGCCCCGGCCATAGCACTTTCCTCTTCCGGTCCCTGGCCCGTGCGACTGCGCGTTCGCAGAGCGCAGACATCCATTCCCAACTCAACCACGCGCAGTAAAGGATCCAGTGAAAGCCCGCCGGGCAGCTCAGCGCGCTCACGCGGTGAAATCAGAAGGGTCGCCGGCGGCGCGTTGCTCGACTTCAAACTAATCACCGCTACATCTTGCTTCCTGGCGAAGGATTCGATTTGCGAATCCTGTTTGAGGGTCGCAAACTTACCGGCCAACGCTGTGGCCTCATCTTTAAGACAACCGTGCGCGATGACCACGCGCTGACCGGCGGCTCCTTCGGGTTCGATGACCACGACCTTGCTACAGTTAGTTTCCTGCCGAATCACCGCAGCCAGTTCGCGCAGCAGTAACTCTCGCGAGGTGACAGCTTCGGCCAATCGCAAGGTTAGAAGTTGAACCACCGTGTCGCGCTGGAGTAACTGCTGTGGTTTCGTCTGATCGAGTGCGGCTGAGGCTTGTTCGGCGCGATCAAGGTCAACCCGCGCGCCCAATTCACGGAAGATGTTCACCGCGCGCGAAAGATCCTCGGCCGCACGTTCGGGCTGGGCGGTGGCATAAGCCCGTCCCAATTCGTAATGCGCGCGTGCGCTTCGGTAACGATCACCCAACAGGTCAAAAATTGAGACGCTGCGCCCAAAGTGCTGCGCGGCCGTGGCCGCATCGCCCTGGGCCATCTCCAGTAATCCGTGCAGACGCTGGGCCTCGCCAGCCAGGAGCAGGTCGGTAGGCGTATCGGTTATCAGTTGAGCCAGGCTCTGAAGATTTGCCGCCGATTCGTCGTTCTCTCCGCACTCCAGGGAGGCTTCCGCAAACAACAGTCGCGATTCGCAAATTGCCTGTCGGTCACCAATCAGTTCGGCGAGTTCCAGGGCCTTCTTCGCGGTGGCCAGCGCCTCAGCGCTGCGCTTCATTGCCAGATAACAACGGCCCAGCGTGCGCTGCGTCTGTCCCTGATACCACCTGTTTCCCCGTTCCGTAGCCAGCGCCACGGCACGCTGCAAATAGCTATGAGCTTCATCGAGATCGCCGCGCAGGGTGCACAGCTCGCCCAGCGAATCGAGGATCATGGGCAGAGCCCTGCCGGTGTCTTCGATGTCAGTGGCGATCGATAGTGCTCTTTCAAGCGCTTCCTGAGCGCGATCCCACTGCCCCATCAGAACCAGATTTATTCCGAGATTGTTGTAACCGTCGGCCGCGTTGTTTTTGTGATCGGTTCGTTCGTAATAACCGATCGCCTTTTCGAGATACCGTATTCCTTCCTGTGGCCGCTTGAGGAACCAGCAAGCCCCGGCCATGTTGGCGTAGATCTTGCCCAGCATAAAGCTGGCCGGGTGATCGCCGGCAAGCTTGATGGCCTGGTCAAAATTTTCCAATGCTTGCTCGTGGAACCCTTCATGAACATCGGCCGTAGCCAGTCCGAAGTACGCTTCAGCCAGTCCGCGCCAATCGCCGCTCTGGCGATAGCTTTCCAGAGCGCGCCGCGAATAATCACGCGCGATTGGATATTCAGTAATGCTGCGATAAACCCGCGCGAGCGCGGCGTAAACAGCCCCGACCTCAGCGCCCTCCTCGGGCAGTTCACGCAGGGTGGCCTTGAGCAGGGCTATTGCTTTCGGATGATCGCCGTTGTAGTTATGAGCCAGGGCGATTTGCACACGCAGGTTTGCGCTGAGAGGTAGATCAAGTTTCGCGCGCGTGTCGTGGTCTTCATACATCGAGACTGCGTTCAGCGAGTCGCGATATTCGCCCTGCATCTCGAGCGCTACCGACAACGCGCAGCGCGCCTGGGCCAGTAGCGCGGGATGATTCCGGGTCTGTGCAAGTAAGGAATTGAGACGGGAACGCGCTTCTGTGGTCAGGCCTTGATCGAGCAGGCCGCGAACGATTTCGAGATCACCGGCCAAGGACTCAGGAGAAGACTTACCGCCGCGCGAACGTAGCCGCGCGCGGGCGTGCTCGAGATCGACAACAGCGTTGTCTGCTTTGTGTTTCTCTTTGCTCAAGCGGGTAAGTTCCTGTGAAGGCGATCGCCTAATGCCGGAACTTTAGAGATAGTCCGAAATATCAAAAAACGGCCAATGATTTGCGCTTTTCATCTCCGAAGTCCAGAGGCAGGACGTAACGGACTTGAGAGTAGCGCGCTTGGATGCACTCAAACGACCTGAAAATAGCACAGTCCGGAAGAAGCGTCACGCACTACCAGAGTTTCGGCCCTGCGACAACTCTCAACACAAAATGGGTCACGACCAGAGTTTCGGCTGAGTTCTAACGTGGATAGACGAGGATCGCGTCGCTGACCGGGCGTTCGCCGGTAGCGTCCGAAGGCTTGTTCACCAGCCTATTCTTAATGACCATTGCGGTTGAACCGCCGCCATCGAGATTAATTGCGTCAACCGCTCCGAATTCGAGTAACAGGTCAGCCAGCATTGTCAGCGACATGCCGATGCTTTCGCCTGGCTGACGGCCATCGACGGTTACCAGCAGGATCTGGCCTGACTTGAGCTTTGCGATTGCGGTCCGCGGGTGGAGGTCACTGACAAAGCTCGGCAGAATCTTCTCTGCGGTGTTGGTAATTTCGCCGCGCCCGTTTTTGATTAGTTGAGGACCGCCGCCGATGATGTTGGTGGCCTGCTTCCATAAATCAGCTTGTTCGGTTTCAGTTGGGGACCAATCGAGATTTAGTCTTACTCGCGTCCCGACACGCAGCTTCTCAAGCGCCCACCGTCGGGCCGTGCCCGCGACCGAGATCACGAAACCGTCCGCCGGAATCGTGCTACTGCCTTTCAGATCGCGCCGCTCAACGATTCGCTCGCGACGAACAATCAATTCCAGACCGTTGGGATCAGTCAGAGTCGTGCGATGAAACTCAGGCGTGAAGACGAGCAGCTCGTTCTCGCCGCGCGGGCGGTTAAGCCCATCGATTGCGTGTTTCGCCTGCGCGCCGGCGACGAGTTGCCCATCGAACTTTATGTGTCCGAAGATCAGATCCTGCTTACCGCCCCTTTCGATTAGGCCCGCCGCGGCGCGCACGTTATTAGGCTCGCTCAAGAGTTTCCCATTAAGCACTTCGACTCCAACTGAATCGCCGCGATAGGTCCCCGTCGTCCGGAAGTATCCGCTGTTAACTGCGGCCAGCGCGCCGTATCGCGCCGCCATCGAACTCACGGTCTCCAGTCCCACAGCTTCGTCCAGCGCATGAATCATTTTCAGATGCGCTCGGCCCAGATCGATGCGCAGCATGTTGATGAACCACGGGCCGGTGGCTTCCTTCTCGGATTTATTACCGCGAACAATTTGTAGATGCTCGACGCCAGGAGCGATGACTTCGGACATCAAGCCGGGTGTCGCGTCCGCGGTTTGGGCTTTAATGATTGCGGTTTTTTGGGAAAACGGAAGTGTCCCTGCGGCAATGCAAAGGAATAGAAGCAACCCCTGTAGAATGCCCGGCGGAGTTCGATTGCCGAGCAGGTTTCGGTCAAGCCAAATATTGTTACGGTTCATCATCGGCAGTAAATCCTATCGATCGTCGTGAGGGTGTTGGCTGAACCGCCAGTTTTTTGAGTTCGTCAAAGACGACCTTAAAGTATTTCTCGTGGATAGCAAGTCTACGGATCACGGCTGTAAATTTGCGGTTTAGTTCTTCGTCTGACTCCAGCAGTTCCCGCAGTTTGACGAAAGCACGCATGATGGCAATATTGACTCTTACTGCTCGTTTACTTCGAAGTACGCTTGAGAGCATGGCTACGCCTTGTTCAGTGAAAGCGTAAGGTCTGCTGCGCGCGCCACCCCAACTTGAAATCACAATTTGTGATTTCAAGTTGTCGTGCTCTTTCTGATTGAGCTGAAACATGAAATCGGCCGGAAAGCGATCGACATTGCGCTTGGTGGCTTGCACCAGCGTGCGCACCTCGACTTGATACAGTTCCGCCAAGTCATTACCCAGCATCACCTTCTTGCCGCGAATCAAATAAATCCGCCGCTCGATTATGGAGACTGACACAGGAAGGTTGACGACCGAAGACGATCCTTTTCTCGGCATGGCGCAAGCGTAGCAGCGGATTACAATCCGTCAAGCGTCTTTTTAGTTGCAAGGCAATTCTTCGCCGCTGCACCAATCCTAAATCTTGTCCACACACCCTCCCCATCGGTAGTGCTCCGTTAACAGAGCACTACCTCCCAAGCCCATTCCTTGACACCCCTCAGACCGCCCCTTATCATGCTTGTTTCCGCGTGGGCCGGAATCGTCGTCTAATGTATGTTCGAGTCTCTTTCCGACAAACTGAAGCGGACTCTGAAGAATCTGCGCGGCGAAGGCGTCCTGACGAAGGAACATGTCGACGCGGCGTTGCGCGAGATTCGACTGGCGCTGCTCGAAGCCGACGTTAACTACAAAGTCGCGAAAGACTTCATTGCGTCGGTAAAGGAAAAGGCGGAAGGCCAGCAGGTCTGGCTGGAACTGAAGCCGTCCGAACAGGTCGTCAAGATAGTTTTTGATGAGTTGGTCGAACTGCTGGGCGGGCAATCTTCGCGTCTGGTTTTCACCAGGACCAGTCCAAACGTCGTGATGATTGTCGGCCTGCAAGGTTCCGGCAAGACGACCTCGACTGGAAAGATTGCGCGTTGGCTGGCGCAGAATCAGGACCGCAAGCCGCTGCTGCTTTCCACCGACGTTTACCGGCCGGCGGCGCGGGAACAATTAAGGGTCATCGCGAAAGCGACTGGCCAATCGATCTTTGAAAAGCCTGAGACGAATGACCCGCTGGAGCTGACGCGTGAAGCGCTAAGGCACGCGCGCGACGTTGGCTATGACACGCTGCTGATCGATACCGCCGGACGCCTGCACATCGACGATGAGTTGATGGAAGAGCTGGTTACGATTAAGAGCGAAACACATCCGGTTGAAATCCTGTTCGTGGCCGATGCCATGACCGGTCAGGACGCGGTGCGCTCGGCCGAAGAGTTTCATGCGCGCATTGGCATCACCGGGGTAGTGCTCACCAAGATGGACGGTGACGCCCGCGGCGGCGCGGCCTTGTCGATCAAACAGGTGACGGGCCAGCCGGTGAAGTTCGTCGGTGTGGGCGAGAAGTACGACGCGCTCGAACCGTTTTATCCCGATCGCGTGGCCCAGCGCATTCTCGGCATGGGCGATGTGCTTTCGCTGATCGAACAGGTCCAGGACAAGGTCGATCAGGACGAAGCTGAGGCGCAGCTTAAGAAACTACAGCGCAATCAGTTCACGCTCGATGATTTTCGTTCGCAGCTCAGGCAGGTAAAAAAACTCGGGTCTTTCTCAAAGATTCTGAAGTTGTTGCCCGATCAACTTCTCGGCGGCGTCGGGATGCCGGATTTGACTGACGAGCAATCGGAGATGATGGAGAAAGAGCTGCGGCGCACCGAGGCGATCATTGATTCGATGACCCGCGCAGAGCGTGTCAATCACATGATCCTCAACGCGAACCGTCGCCGGCGCATCGCCCGCGGCTCAGGCACGACGGTGGCGCAGGTGAATTCGCTCATCAAGCAGTACACCGAGATGCGGCGAATGATGCAGGGAATGTTCAGTGGCGGTGGCTTGCGCGGCAAGATGATGCGCCGCATGGCCGGTGTCGCGGGAGGGGAAGGCGACGGAGGCGGCGACGCAATGATGTCAGGGATGGGCGGAATGACTGCCGGACCGTCGCGACGGAAGAAGAAGAAAAAGAAAAAGCGGCGATGAAACTGCTCCCTCTCCGTTTTGGAGAGGGATGTGGAGAGGGATTGAGGGCGGCAGGAACTTCGTAAATTGATTATCCGCTCGGTTATCAGTAAGCCCTCACCCTAGCCCTCTCCCAAAGGAGAGGGCACAGAGCGAACGGAGGAAGACAATTGTTAGCAATCAGATTGATGCGCACCGGCGCGAAGAAAAGACCCTCGTACCGTATCGTGGTCAAGGAAAAGCAGTCGAAGCGCGACGGCGCGTTCCTGGAAAACCTCGGGACGTACAACCCGACGCGTGAACCGGCAGAGATTACCCTCAAGGCCGAACGCGTTCAGTACTGGATCGAGCAGGGTGCTCAGCCGACTGATACCGTGCGCCAGATAATCAAGCAGGCCGCGAAAGCTAAGGCGGCCGCAGAAGCGGAAGCAGTCTAAGAGTCCAACCTCAGCATGACGGTTTGGGACTTTGGACATCGGACGTTGGACCGGAATGATGCGCGACACAGTCGAAATGATCGTCAAAGCTCTCGTCGATGATGCGGAAGCGGTTGACGTGCGTGAGATTGAGCGCGATGGAACCACGCGCATCGAGGTACGCGTGGCCCAGGCAGACATGGGAAAGGTGATCGGGAAACAAGGTCGCACCATCCGCGCTTTGCGTTCATTGGTTCACGCCGCGGGTTTGAAACAACATCACCGGTTCGTTGTCGACGTCGTTGAGTGATGTGGCCGATGATTTGATCGTCGTCGCGCGCGTGGCCCGGACGAGGGGGTTGCGCGGAGAAGTGGTTGCCGATCTCTTGACGGATTTTCCGGAACGCTTCGACGATCTCGACAGTTTGATTGCGATTGCGCCGGACGGAAGTCGCCGATCTTTGCAAATTGAAGAGCATTGGTTTCACGGAAATCGGCTCATTCTCAAGTTCGCTGCCTACGATTCGATCGACGAGGCCAGGGAGCTTGCGGGATACCAACTGGCGGTTCCGGCGAGTGAGCGAATTGAGCTGCCTGAAGATCACTTTTACGAATGGGAACTGGTTGGATGTCGAGTCGAGACGACTGACGGAACGCTGATTGGCCTGGTTCGCGAAGTAATGCACACGGGCGGAGTAGAGATTTTGGTCGTCGCGGGTGATGCGGGCCGTGAGACGCTGATTCCGATGGCCCGGGACATTTGCGTTGGGATCGATGTCGCGCAGAAAGTTGTTCGCGTCGATCCCCCCGAGGGGCTTTTGGAATTGTAGGCAATGAAACCGTGCTTCGCGTCGATATCATTACGATTTTTCCCGACTACTTTCGCGAAGCGTTTGATTATGGGATTGTCCGGCGCGCGCGCGCAGCCGGTTTAGTAAGCATCGAGGCGCACGATTTACGCGCCTGGACCTCGGACAAACATCGCATGGTCGACGATCGGCCTTTCGGGGGCGGCGATGGCATGGTGTTAAAGCCCGAACCGATCTTTGCAGCAGTTCAGTCGCTGACCGGCGCCAGACGTCGCGAAAGCATAACCGCCGGAAAACGCGTGGTGTTGCTTTCTCCGCAAGGGCGGCGTTTCACGCAGGCGCAGGCCGCCGACCTGGCCGCAAGCGAGCAACTGGTTTTGATTTGCGGCCGCTATGAAGGCGTCGATGAGCGCGTGGCCGATGCTTTGGTGACGGATGAAATCTCAATCGGGGACTACGTCCTTTCCGGGGGAGAGCCGGCCGCGCTGGTGATTATCGATGCGATGGTGCGTTTGTTACCCGGCGCGCTGGGCAGCGAAACCTCAGCGGCCAACGAATCTTTCTCAGACGGCTTGCTCGATTGTCCGCAGTATACGAGGCCGCCTGATTTCGAAGGGATGCGCGCGCCGGAAGTTTTGTTAACCGGCAATCATGCCGAGATCGCGCGCTGGCGGCACGATGCTTCGGTGAATAAAACGAGGCGCAACCGGCCAGATCTTTTAAGAGAGTGAGCTTAGAACTTAGAGCTTGGAACTTAGAGCTTCGTACTTTGGTTTCTAATCAACGATGGGAGATCTGCTTGGCAGGGCTAATCACTAAGAGCTAAGAACTAGGAACTAGGCCCGAAATGGAGTTCAGTCATGAACCGCTTAGACAGTATTGAGAAGACTCAATTACGCAATAACATTCCGGATTTTCAGCCGGGCGATACCGTGCGCGTGCACGTGCGCATTAAGGAATCCGAAACCAAAGAGCGCCTGCAGGCTTTCGAAGGCGTGGTCATTGCCCGCAAGCATGGCGGCTCGCGCGAAACGATTACCGTGCGCAAGACCAGTTTCGGCGTTGGCGTGGAGCGAATCTTTCCGTTGCACGCGACCATCGTCGACCATATTGACGTGGTCAAGAAAGGTCACGTGCGCCGCGCGAAGCTTTATTACTTGCGTGGTCTGCGCGGCAAAGCAGCGCGCATCCGCGAGCGGGATACACGACAGACCGAAGTGGCCGGGGCCGCGACCGCCGGAGGCGGAGAGTCCGCGGCCGGCGAAGAATAAACCTTGATCGGGCCGGCTTCCCACGGTTATCCCTCGCCTAATGATCCGCCGGCTGCGTTCTCACTAAACTGGAGCGAAGGCGAGCTTGCACATCGCAATCGACGCGCATTCCGTCGGAACTCAACTCGGCGGCAATGAAAGTTATGCCACCAACCTGATCGAGGCCCTCGCTGAGATCGATCAGACCAATCTTTACACGCTTTACGTTACCAAACCCGTCGCCCTCGAGCGGTTCAATAATCGTTGGCCCAATTTCCAGGTCAAGCAGACTTTGCCGCATACGCCGCTGGTGCGTATTCCGCTGACGCTTTCGCTGGAACTGCGGCGCCATCCTGTCGATATACTTCACGTCCAATACACCGCACCTCCATTTGCGCCTTGTCCGGTCGTGGCCACCATTCATGATCTGGCTTTCGAGCACCTGCCCGAAACCTTCAACCTGCGCAGTTGGATGCAGCTTCGTCTGACGGTGCGCTGGACAGCGCGCCGGGCGGCGCATATCATTACCGTCTCAGAATATTCGCGCGGTGATATCAGCCGCACATATGGTATTGCGCCTGAGCGGATAACCGTCACCCCCGAAGCCGCGCCCGCGCACTTCTCGCCCATCACCAATGAAACAGAACTGAGAAGGATTCGTGAAAGTTACGGGATTCACGAGAATTACATTCTCTCGCTCTGTTCCATTCAACCGAGGAAGAATCTGGTACGACTTATCGAAGCATATTCATGCTTGCGCAGAGTTCGTTCAGAAGGTAAGCTTCCTCAGCTTGTCCTGGCAGGAAAGCGCGGTTGGCTTGATGACGAAACCTTTCGCGCAGCAGAGCGACACGCTCTCGGCAGGGACATCTTGTTCACGGGTTATGTTCCTGAACAAGACCTTGTTGGTCTCTATAGCGGCGCCAACTGTTTCGTTTATCCATCTTATTTCGAAGGCTTTGGCTTGCCGGTGGTCGAAGCCATGCAATGCGGCGTACCGGTAATTGCAGGAAATCGAACCAGCTTGCCGGAAGTTGTCGGCGACGCGGGTTTGCTGGTCGATCCATTCGACACGCAGGCACTGGTTAACGCTCTCATGCAGGTGATAGATGATTCAGAATATCGTGCTGCGTTACGCGCAAAGGGTCTGGAACGAGCAAAAAACTTCGACTGGAAGGTGACTGCGCAGTTGACTCTGAAGGCTTACGAGTTAGCTGCGAAAACGAAGAGGACGGGAATGACAGGAGTGAGCTGAGAGACCCGCCTCAGTTGATCCTTCAATTTGATCATGCGCATCGCGATTCTTGGTACGCGGGGAATTCCCGCCAACTATGGTGGGTTCGAAACCTTCGCGGAACATCTTGCGACCAGGCTGGTTGCCCGCGGTCATGAGGTTACCGTTTACTGCCGGGCACACTACGTCAGCCCGCGTGAGCTCGAATTCCAGGGCGTACGCCTCAGGGTCCTCCCTACAATTCGCCACAAATACTTTGACACCATCGTGCACACGTTTCTCTCTGCACTGCACGCAGTCCCGGGGCGCTACGATGCGGCGCTGATCTGCAACGCGGCTAACGCACCCTTCGCCCCGATCCTCCGCATCACCGGCACACCCGTGGCTCTGAACGTCGACGGGCTTGAACACAAGCGCAAGAAGTGGAACTGGATTGCTCGCAGATACTATTTGATGGCCGAGCGATTAGCGACCATTCTGCCGACTGAAACTGTTACCGACGCGCGCGTGATTCAGGAATATTACCTGGCCCGGCACAAAGTTGTATCTACGATGATCGCTTACGGCGCCGAGGTCGAGCGGCGTCCGGATCCGACGGTGCGCCGCTGGCGCGTCGAGCCGAACCGCTACGTGCTTTATGTGTCGCGTCTGGAGCCCGAAAACAACGCGCACCTGGTGATCGAGGCGTTCAAGCGAGTCCGCACTGCTCATAAACTGTTGATTGTCGGCGATGCTCCGTACGCGCGCGACTACATCAACGATCTCAAGGCACGCGCCCGCCGCGATCGACGAATTATCTTCACCGGCTTTGTCTTTGGCAGCGACTACCGCGCCCTGCAGCAGAACGCTTATTGCTATGTTCACGCCACGGAAGTCGGCGGCACGCATCCGGCGCTGCTGGAGGCAATGGGATTCGGTAATTGCGTGCTGACGCTGGCGGCGCCGGAAAATATCGAGGCCATCGGCGACGCGGGAATTGCTTACACCGACGAAAACGATCTGGCTGAGAAGCTGCAACGCGTGTTGCGCGATGGCTCCCAGGTCCATTCGTATCGCAATCGCGCCCAGGCACGTGTGCAGGAATTTTACGATTGGGACTACGTTGTCGATCAGTACGAGCGCCTGTTTGCGAAAATGGCCGGCAAGCCACTGCCCGAATCGAAACAAGCCACCGTCTCGGAACCTGCGCCTCAGAAAAAATCACTGAGCCGATCGGTTCGGGCGTGACTCCAGTCCTTTGAGTCTACGTTTCGCATTGAGCGCGAAGCGCGAACTTTCACTTAACCAGTCCCACCAGCGCCGTCGCGAAACGCATCCACACATCCGTACCGGCCAGCATCAAACGCAACGGCTGGAACGCAATGACAAAGAGGGTGCTCCATAAGAAGGCGGGGTGCAGCCGGCGATTCCTGATGGTGTCAAAGGCCACGCACGCAAGCAGACACACGTCGGTCAAGCCGAAAAATGCTAAGGCGCCGCCCGTCGCGATGAAATGCAAAGGGATGCGGGCGATGGCCGGAGCCAGCAAATTCACCGCGGCCACCAGCATTAGCCGCTTGTGAATGTCCAGGCGTCGTCTTCTTAAGTAAAGCGCAGTTCCGATCAGGATCGCGAATACCAACATGTCGCCCAGCGGTATGACGAGGAATTGAAGCGGCGGCGGCCCAGGCGATGCGCCACGTGCGGCCCCGGCAATTGCGGTAAGAATACCCACGATGAACACTAGCGCCGCCAACACCGCCCCCAACACACCGAGGCGTTGATGCGTTCTGGTGCGGCCGGTGGCTACCAGCGAGACCTGCGTGACGAAAAGAACTACCCACGACGTCATCACAAGTCCGTGCAAATGCACGAGCAAGCTGGGTAGAGCGGGATTGCCGAAGAAACCTTTCAGATAATAAGTCCGGGCAAAGCCGATCAGGACGATGATGGGCATGAATGCCGCGAACCAGATGTAGAGGCGGCGGTCGTTACTGCGCGCGATACTGGGATTCATTCGTGTGCTCCAACAGTTTTGATGGCCGAGCTAAGCAATTCGGATGTAAACCTCACGACTACCATTTTAACACGCACGAGGTTCCTGATCGGCGGTGCCTTCTGCTGCGTCCTGACCGAACCGCCTACAGCCATCAGTACTTGATCACGCTGAGGAGCTTGTTCAAGCTGATCTCCCTAAGACAATGCCTGAGATAGTCGCCGGTACAGTTGGCTATTGCGCCTTCAAAATCCAACCCTGCGGATCGACGACGACGTTCTGCCCGGACTCAATCGGCACAATGATCGGACCCTGCGAAATCTGATAACGCTTAGTTGAGTTTCCCACCTGCACCTCGACCGGCATGGGAAAAGGCAAATCGGCCGGTACTTCCCAGCGCAGCGTCAGTCGATTGCCATTCTTTTCACTGACCAGCTTAGGTAGTTTAGGTTGCCGCAGATAGACTTCAAAGAACCAATCGAGGTCCACCCCTGAGGCCGCTTCCGTGACATTCAGGAAGTCATCCGTGGTTGCAAACCGAGTCTGGCGGCCGTTTGTGATTTTTTCCATCCGCGGGTCCGGATAGGCCATCCTTCTGAGAGCCACGAGGAACGCTTTGTCGCCAATCAGATAACGCAGTGTGTGCAGGACCAGGGCGCCTTTGCCGTAAATGTCTCCGTCGCTGTTTAGATAGTCAGGCGCTTGCATATACATCTGCACAGCCGAGCGCGATTCGCGCGGCGCCACCGGCTGCACGTTGCGCAAATTCTTCACGCGACTTGCCATGGCCTTAAAGTATGCCTCTTTTCCCCGCAGCTTTTCCAGATAAAACGTGTCCATGAAAGATTGAAAGCCTTCGTGGAGCCAGAAATCTCGCCAGTCAGACGCGGTCACCATGTTGCCCCACCACTCGTGTCCCAGCTCATGAAACATCAGCCAGTCGAGACCGTCCGGGTCGTGCCTGAACTGATTGCCGTAGGCGATGATGGTTTGCGTTTCCATCCCAAGATAACTCGTCTCTGCGATACCGAATTTGTCCGCGCGGAAAGGGTACGGACCAAGGTACTCTTCGAAGAAGGCCAGGTATTTCTTCGTCTCTGCCACCAGCGCCGCACCTTTCTCAAAATCTTCCGGCAGCACCCAGAAAGTGATCGGCACCGTCTGACCTGAGACGCTTTTGAACGAATCTTCGATTGTCTTGTAGGGCGCGACGTTGAGCGTGATGCCATAGTTGTTAATCGGATTCGAGACGAACCAGTTGAAGGTGCGCGTCCCATCGCGGTTGTCGACGACGCTCTGGAGTCGTCCGTTCGACGCGGCGACCAGCGGCTCCGGCACGGTGAAGTGCAGAGAGACGGTATCAGCTTCATCCGATGGATGGTCTTTCACCGGGAACCAGAGATCAGCGCCATCCATTTGACAAGCCACTCCGATCCACGGTTGGCCCGATGCTGTTTTCGACCACACGAACCCACCGACCCAGGGCGGGCGTGGCGCTACTCGCGGCTTGCCGCTGTACTCAACCCGCACGCGGACATTTTCGCCCGGCTGTCTCGTCGACGGAAAAGCTATCCAGAGTTTGCCTTCGCGCCGCTCAAATCTGAGTGGCTGCTGTTTTCTCGTCGCCGGATCGACGAGCCCAACCGAGTCAACCTGCAACGGAGTGTCCAGGTCGAGAACAAACCAATTGGTCGGGTGCACAATCAGGGCCTGCGTCGTGTGCACTCCTTTGATTGATTGCTCGACCGTGTCCACTCGCAAATCCAGGTCGTATGACTTGACGTCATACGCCGCTTGTTCCGGCATCAACGGCCCACCTGTGTCAGTACCGCGAACACCCAACTGTCTTTGCGCGGAGGCGGAAGCGAGAAAAAGGAGCAAGAGCGCACAGACAAATGCGAACCGATAATAAATCTTAATCATAAATATTTACTGTCAACGAACGGAAAGCGACTCCGTTTTTGGAGTGCGGCGACTTGTCGCCGCTTTCGCCTCCGCTTGACGCCCCCCGCGCTCATTAGCGACAAGTCCTAAGAGCGGCTGCGACAAGTCGCAGCGTCCAAAGCGCTGACAAGTCAGCGCACTCCAAAATCGCTACATACGACGGACGTTGATTATTACTTCCACGCCTTCACGCGTCTCCGGACTAAACTCTAAAAACTCTTCTTCGGTCAGCAACTGACTTTCCCTGATGTTGGCCAGCAGGATGAACGCATTTGACCGGCGCATGTCGTCGAATGCCCGGGCCATCTCCTCGTTCCGATCCATGATGAGACGGAAGACTTCAAGATAGCGCTCGTGATAGTTTTCGGTAACTTTGGACGTGGCCTGATTGATTTCCTCAACCACCTGCTTACAAAAACGCTCAAGCGCAACTGGGTGCAGCCGCCGAAATATCTTCCAATCAGACTCTTTGATTTCACGTGGCATATCTGGAAGAACCTCTTCGGTTGAGGAACGCGGAAACCCAGACGTTCGTGTCAATGACGACGAGTCTCATCGCATGCCGGGGAGTCAGTTGTCATGCGTTGCGGCCGTGATGTCGGCCTCGATTTCATCCGCTGCGAAGCGATCTGTCTTACTCTGAACCTGCTCGAGCAGAGCAGCAAACTTGCGCTCCCATTCCGCTTCGGAGGTCACAATGAGGCGCACCCGCTCGTGTTCTTGCAGACCCAAGTCTTCGCTAGGTCTCAAGACGCCATCCTCAAAAACTGCCTGAACACTTCGAACTTCCATTGTTAGGTGCCTCACCTTCCAGAGAGGTTATTGTCTGCCCGGATTGTAGCGTCCACCGACCACCAAGTCGAGAGGTGCTGGGATTTTGAGTATTCGCTGTTCCTCATTGCAATCTGCGGCGGTCAACCGGGATCACTACTCCCGATACTAGAGTTAGGATTAGAAATAGGTGAACAGCACTCAACGCCTCGTCCCCTTGTTGTGCTTCGTCTTCAATAGCCGTAAGCCAAAATCGATCATCGCAATCGCATTTGAACTCATCTTCATTCGCCAACGCGAACTTCTGTCCACAATCCCAACACCATACGTGAAACTCATTACACACATCGCACTTGCCAACAGCCATTATGGACAATGGTGATTCACCAACCGTTAGGCCATAAGGACTATCATATAAGACTAAGCCATGATCTGATTTCCTTCGCTTTGGCTTAGCGCGTTTTCCCAAGCATGGCTCCCAACTATCAAGATTGAAGTTATCGAGTTCACTCAAAGGAACCAGCTTAATAGTAATGGCATCCTGCGCACGCCTTTTCGCGGCCTCGGTGTAGCCCTGAGGACAAACGATGATTCCATATTGGGAGCTACAGTCTTTCATCATCCCTTCGAAGGTTTCTACATCTTTCACGTCTATCTTGTTCTTGTAACGCTTAGCATCAACGATCACTCTACGGTGAGTGTCGTCATCCCACTTCGCGTCAATTAGAACATCAATCTGCCGCTCTGCCTTACTTATGCAACCTCTCAACCTTGTATTTGGGATGACCGTGACATTGTCGCTTGCGTGGCCAGCCATAAGTCCAGCGACAAAACGTTCGTACAATCGCCAATCTGTCATTGATGATTTCACTACAGACGGAATTACTTGATAGCTTTGATACTCGCCGGCTTGGTCCAGAGTGAGTCGGAGAGCGGCTTATTGAATTCGACTGACTCGTAATTGATGCGGCTGGTTTGGACGCCGCTGCGAAAGTGATCCAGGACATAGAAGGCAACCACGCCATCGAGCGTGATTGGTTTATACAAACGATCTTCCTCGTCCAGCTCTTCGGTTTCGTCGCTCTCCGGCTTCTTGTGCTTGCGCTTGTACAGAGCTTTCGCGGGTAAGCCATCGGTGGCGGCGAACTCATACTCAATCCAAAACCCGTCCGGATAAGTCAGGCGCACCGTTTCGTTGCGCCGCGCCAGGCCGGCTTCGCGCCGGCCCACGTAACTCAATTGCGCGCCTTGCGTTTTCCACCAACCATGCAGCAGGTTCTCAACGCCGGTGCGCATCGCGAAGCGGAAGTCTTCCAACTGCGCGGCGGTTTGGTCCTTAAGCGTTATCGCCGCGCTATCAAATACCCAGCCTTTGTCGCGATCGTTGGTTTGAATCAGGCGCGCGCCGCCACCGCTGAATTCGGTGCGCTCTCTGTCCGGGTAGGCAATGTAGTCGACGAAGCGAAGCGGAACCCCCGACACGCCGTCTTTGTAGTCGTAGAAGAAGCCGCGGCCAATTACTGTCTTAAGGTTCAGGTAACGATCGCCGCCCAGCGCCTGGACTGCTTTCTGTACGATTTTGTCAGCCCGGTCGTCAGGCGTGGAGCTCGGTTTTTCGCTCTGTGCCCGGCAGCAGAATGCCGCTAATACCAACAGAAGGCTGGAGGAGATAAATCTGCTGAGGGGGGATCTTTTCATGCTGAGCCAGACCCAAAAGGAGCAAGAAAGAAAGAGCCTCAATCAGGAATTTGAGGCTCTATTCAACACATCCTGAAATCGGATTCAGACGGCATTGACATCCGGGACATCGGCGACTCTGGTAACTACTTCTCCGTCCTCAACGTCGACGATGAAATTCGATCCGTCCTTCCACATGGTAGTGATAGGAAGCTTTACTCTCTCGTCGATGAAACGTTTCAGGAAGCGAGCGCCGTATTTCATGCTGTAGCCTTTTTCAGTCACGAGGTTGATTGCCTGATCGGTAATCTCGAACGACTTGCCCTGCCGCTTCATCTGGCGCCTGGTCTTCTCGAGGTAGAGTTGCGCGATTTGCCTCACCTCATCCAGGGTCAGGGGCGAGAACACCACGATCTCGTCGATGCGATTGCGGAACTCCGGCGAGAAGCGCATCTCCGCGGCTTTCATGACTTCGTTGTTGATCGCGCGAAAGTCGCCCGGCGTCTTGGTGCCAAAACCCAAAGGCTTTTCATACTTCTTAAAGCTGTCTGAACCGAGGTTGGATGTCATGATCACAATTGCGTCCGAAAGATAGACGCGCCGGCCACGACCATCGGTCAACCAGCCTTCATCGAAACCCTGTAGGAAAATGTTCATCAGGTACGGTGAAGCCTTCTCGACTTCGTCGAGCAACAAAACCGTGTAGGGGTTCTCTCTTAGCCGTTCAGTTAAGATGCCGCCACGTTCGGATCCGACAATCCCCCGCGGCATTCCGATTAGCTTTTCAATACCCACGGTGCCGTCGCCGTATTCAGACATGTCGAGGCGAACCATCTTTTCCTCGTCGCCGAACATGAATTCTGCCACCGCCTTCGCCAACTCGGTCTTGCCCACGCCCGTAGGGCCGAGGAACAACAGCACGCCGTCCGGCTTGTAGTGCGATTCCTTTAGCGGGCCTTTGTTCAGGCGCAGTCTTTGGGCCACGGCCTTAATGGCCTCCTTCTGACCTATGACGCGCTCTGAGAGTTGCACTTCGGTCAACGCGAAGCGATCGCTGGTGTCGCGAAAGATCATGTCTCGGGGAATGCGTGACTCTTGCGAGATGACTTCGATTACGTGCTCCGGTTTGACGATCATCGTATGCGGCTCGTTGATTTCGACTTTGACCGCGGCGGTGTCAAGCCAGCCAATCGCCTTGTCGGGCAGGTGCAGGTTCCGGATGTATTTCGGCGCCATCTCCAGCGCGGTGTTAATAGCTTCGTCTGAGATTTGGACTGAATAGTTGCGTTCCAGACGCGCTCGCACGCCCAAAAGGATCTCTCGGGTTTCGAGGATCGTGGGTTCGTCAACTTTGACCAGGCGGAAGCGCCGCGCCAGCGCTTCGTCTTCGGCGATGGACTCTTTGTATTCACTCATCGTCGTAGCGCCGATGATCCGCATCTCGCCCTTGGACAGCGCCGACTTGAACATATTGGCAGCATCTGACGACGTTCCCAGGGCTGCGCCGGCGCCGATTATCGTGTGTGCCTCGTCGATGAAAAGGATCAGGTTGTCGCGCTCTTTCACTTCATCGATGATGCCCTTGATGCGTTCTTCGAACATGCCGCGCAACATGGTGCCGGCCACGATGCCACCCATCTGAAGTTGTACGACGTGCGAATTGCGCAGACGCGCCGGGACTCTCTGCGGCTCGAGTTCAATCATTCGCGCCAGACCTTCGACCACCGCCGTCTTGCCCACGCCCGGCTCACCCACCAGCATCGGCGAGTTGGCGCGTTCGCGGTGACAAAGAATCTCGACCATCTGCTGAATCTCTTTTTCGCGCCCGATGGTCGGTGGAATCTTGTCGGCGCGGGCCATCCGGTTCAGCGAAAGCCCGAAGTGTTTCAGATAGGGTGGCAGTTCAAACTTCTTACGATATTGTTCTTCCTGTTGCTCGCGCTCGTTAACGTTGGTGCGCACATGTTCGACCACCGCTTCATGTGTCGCGCCCAGGTTGCGCAGCACTTCGACAAACAGACTGTCGTAGTTTGAAAGCACATCGAATATGTCAGTGGCTTCGATCGTCTTGCGCCCGCGAGAGCGTGCGCGCTCCATCGCTCGCTTGAACAGATCGGTCGTATCGGGAGCGATCCGAAATCCCTTCCCGACATGTTGGCGCGCGTTATCCAAACGCTTGTTGATAGCCTGTGTGACTTTTAGCGGGTCGAGGGCCAGGCTGCGCATGGTCGAATTAAAAAGATCGGGTTCTTCCTTAGCCAGGCCGCTAATGATGTGTTCGACGGCGATGTAATTCTGATCGCGCCGCCTTGATTCACCCAAAGCGTTTTGCAACACACGCTGTCCGCTCTCGCCAAACTTGTCCTTGTATGCTTCCAAATCGGCCATTTGTTGCCTGTCTTCCCTGGTTCCTTAAGCGCCCATCATTTCAGATTGCCCGAAATTCCGTCAGGCGGCACCGCTTTGATGTGCAGAGCATATTCATCGTTGCGTTTCAGTGCAACAAGAATCTGCCCGGCCTCCCTTACGCAAATACCTTGCCAGCGGCGGACTTCTCCTAAACCGCTCGCATTTTCAGCACAGTTCACGCGGCCGCGACCGCAACATCGGTCGCAAATTCCATTTCACCGTTACGAGCCGATACGATCACCGTCTGTCCCGGCGATATTTCACCCCGCAAGAGCTTCATGGCCAGCGGATTTTGAATCATGGTCTGGATTGCCCGCTTTAGCGGACGGGCGCCAAAATTCGGGTCGTAGCCCTCGCGCGCCAGCAATTCCCTGGCTGAGTCTTCCAATACCAGAGAAATATTGCGCTCGCGCAGCATTCCACGCAGACGCTCGAGTTGCACATCGATAATCCGGGCAATCTGTTCGCGTGATAACGTGTGGAAGATGACGATGTCGTCGACGCGATTTAGAAACTCCGGCTTGAAGTGTTCGCGCAGGACTTGGGTCACCGCTTCACGCATCTGCTGCTCGTCTTCGCTGACTTCCTGAATCTCGCGCGAACCGAGATTGGAAGTCATGATCAGAACGGTATTTTTGAAATGCACCGTGCGCCCTTTCGAATCGGTCAAGCGCCCATCGTCAAGAATCTGCAGCAGCACGTTGAAAACGTCAGAGTGCGCTTTTTCGATCTCGTCAAAAAGAACCACACTGTAAGGCCGTCGCCGCACTGCTTCAGTCAGCTGTCCGCCTTCTTCGTAGCCTACGTAACCCGGCGGCGCGCCGATCATGCGAGCCACGGCGTGCTTCTCCATGTACTCAGACATATCAAGTCGCACCATCGCCCGTTCATCGTCAAACAAAAACTCGGCCAGCGCGCGGGCAGTTTCAGTTTTGCCTACGCCGGTGGGGCCCAGGAAGATGAACGATCCGATCGGACGATTTGGATCCTGCAGGCCGGCGCGCGCTCTTCGCACTGCGTTGGCCACGGCTTCGAGCGCCTCGTCCTGACCAATAACGCGCTGGCGCAGCCGGTCTTCCATCGTAAGCAGCTTGTGCATCTCGCCTTCGAGCATTTTTGAAACGGGCACGCCTGTCCATTTGGCTACAACTTCAGCCACGTCTTCTTCGTCCACTTCTTCCTTGAGGGTGACGCCGTCGGTCTGAATTTGCGCCAGCTTGGCCTGTTCGGCTTCCAGCTTTCTTTCCAGCTCGGGAATCTGGCCGTATTGAATTTCGGAGGCCCGCCCCAGATCGCCGGCATTACGAGCCTGATCCAGTTGCAATCGCAACTGCTCCAGCTCGGCCTTTGCCGTTCGCATGCGCTCGATCGCTTCTTTTTCCGACTGCCACTTGGCTTTCATCCCTGAGGACTTTTCTTTCAAGTCCGCAATCTTTTGCTCAATCTCGTGGAGTCGATTCTTCGAGCGCTCGTCTTCTTCCCGTTGCAGGGCCTGGCGCTCGATTTCGAGCTGCATGATTTCACGCTCGACCTGATCGATCTCCTGGGGCAGCGAGTCAATTTCGATGCGCAGGCGCGAGGCTGCTTCGTCAATCAGATCGATGGCCTTATCAGGCAGGAAGCGATCGGTGATGTAGCGATTTGAGAGCGTTGCCGCAGCCACGATCGCCGAGTCCTTGATGCGGACGCCGTGGTGAACTTCATAGCGTTCTTTCAAGCCGCGCAGAATTGCGATCGTGTCTTCGACATTCGGCTCACCCACATAGATCTGTTGAAAACGGCGTTCGAGGGCCGCGTCTTTTTCGATGTATTTCTTGTACTCATTGAGCGTCGTGGCGCCCACGCAGCGAAGCTCGCCGCGCGCGAGCGCGGGCTTTAACATGTTCGAAGCGTCGATCGCGCCTTCGGCCGCACCGGCCCCGACGAGCGTGTGTAATTCGTCGATAAACAGGATGATCTGCCCCTGCGCTGATTCGATCTCCTTCAGCACCGCCTTCAATCGATCCTCAAATTCGCCGCGATACTTCGCGCCGGCCAACATCGAGCCGAGGTCCAACCCGACCAGGCGCTTGTTGCGCAAAGTCTCAGGGACATCACCGGAAACAATTCGTTGGGCCAGGCCCTCGACGATCGCGGTTTTACCGACGCCGGGCTCACCGATGAGCACCGGGTTGTTCTTGGTGCGGCGAGAAAGCACTTGAATTGTGCGGCGAATTTCGTCGTCGCGGCCGATGACCGGATCCAGTTTGCCCTGCCGCGCGAGATCTGTGAGGTCCCGCGCATACTTTGCCAGCGCCTGATAGTTGGCTTCGGCATTCTGATCGGTGATCCGGGCGCCGCCCCGGGTTTGCTCGATGACTTTCAGCAGGTCATCGCGATTAACTCCGTGCTGACGCAGGAGCTTCCCAGCCTGACCGTCCTTCTCATCGGCAATCGACAGCAGCAGATGCTCGGTCGAGATGTACTCGTCCTGCATCTTTTCAGCTTGCTTTTGCGCTGCGGTGAATATCTGGGTCAAGCGAGGACTGAAATATTGTTGACCGCCCTGAACCCGCGGGAAACGCGCGATCGCCGCCTGGCAATCGCTGAGCACTACCTGCACATTCGCCCCGAGTTTGCCCAGCAGGGGACGCGCGATCCCTTCGGGCTGTTCGAGCATCGCGCAGAGAATGTGCTCGGGCTCAACCTGCTGATTCTGATTCCGCTCAGCGAGTTCGATTCCCGACTGGATGGCTTCCTGTCCTCTAAGTGTGAACTTGTCTAAACGCATAGGAAAAGTTAACTACAAAATCTCGTCAGTTGAAAGCAAGCGGGGCCACTGGTTCATAAGCCAGTCGCCCCGCAGTGTCTACTCAAGCTAAAACGATCACTTGGCCGCAGCTTTCGAAGCCTCCGCCTTTGCCTCAATCGTTTTGGCAGGCTCGCTACTTTCGCCCTTGATTTCAATGCGACGGGCCCTGGTTTCTTCCCTCTTTGGAAGGACGACTCTCAAGACACCGTTGCGGTAATCGGCAGTAGCTCCCTCGCCGGACACCGTGTTTGGAAGCGTGAATGAGCGCGTGAAACTGCCGTAGGCGCGCTCGACGCGGTGATAATTATCGGTGTCATCCTTCTTTTCGAAGTGACGCTCACCGCGCAGAGTGATAATGTTATTTTCGACCGATAGGTCAAAGTCCTCTCGGCTCATTCCCGGCAACTCTGCCTCGAGCACGAGCTGGTCCTTGTTTTCGTAGATGTCTACGTTTGGATTCCACGAACCACGGGCAATGCCTTCGTCATCGAAGGCGCGAGCCACGTTGCCGGTGAAAAGACGATTGACCTCTTCCTGAAGGGTCCTGAGATCCCGAAACGGGTCGTAACGCACGATACTCATAACCATTAACCTCCTGAATCCTCGTTGACTTTCTTGCCTCAGAGCGAGGCTCCTGAAACTCACCACCCGCCCCTGAGTACGATGCGATAATAAAGGCTGAGTCTGTTCTTGTCAAGTCTCGAATGGAGGCAAAACGCGGCGCGTTTGTGGGCCATTTGGTCACTGGTCGAGTTGGTGGTTGGGTCTTGTGGACGGACTTTTCGGTTAGCGCAAGCCAAAGAAGCGCCGGATTGACGCGAGCAATCCTGCCGGTTCATGAACGCTGTCCTGGGCGGCCTGCTGAGATCCTGCTGCCAGGTCGGCCTGGCGCTCAGCGATGGTCCAACTGATGGACTCGGCGAGGCTGGGGTTTGTCTCGAAGATGTGTTTCATTGCGGCATGGCCGATCTCGAGCACTTCGGTTTCTTCCATAGCAACCACATTGGCGGTACGTGGTTCACCCGTGAAGAGGGCCATCTCGCCAAAGAAGTTCCCCTCGCTTAAGACCGCAACTGTCCGGGGGCCGCCTTTATCGGCTACCTGGACTGCTACCCGGCCATTGTGCACGACGAACATTGAAGAGCCTTCGTCACCGGCGCGAATCAGAGTCTCGCCGGGCGCGAAGACGTGTCCCTCCGTTGCGGTTGCGAGTTGTCGCAGCTCGTCACTCGAGAGAGGCGCGAAAACATCGACGGCGGAAAGGCGATCGGCGATCTGTTCTTCGGCGGTCACCGGCCGGGTGATGGCTTTGCGCTCGAGGTGAAGGGTTCGGGTCGGGAAGGCGAAGGTCAGGCCGCTTCTCCGCAGGGCGTACCATATCCGTTGACGAATCAGGGCGTCGGTATCGTTATACTTGGCATAGTCATCGAGCCAATACTTGACTTCCCATTCGATTGAAGAATCGCCCAGATTTCTGATCCGCACGATGGGAGTAATCTTCTCTGAAACGTTATCGGTGTCGCGCACGGCTTCGCGGACGACATGAATTGTCTTGGCTGGCGAATCGCTATAGAGCGTGCCGAAGAAGACCAATCGCGCGTTCAGGTTGTCGCGCGGAGCAACTTCGATGGCTTCCCTGGCTGCATTGCTGTTGCTGACCAGCACGATGTGGTTTTGGAAGGTGCGGATTTTGATGGCCCGCCAGGTAATACTCTCGATCACACCGGTATGCTTCTGTTGGCCGACGGTAATAACGTCACCCACTTGAAACGGACGGTCTGCGTGCAGGGAAATACCGGCGAAGAAATTTCCCAGCGTGTCCTGCAAAGCAAGACCTATGATTACGCCGAAGATCGCGGAGGTGGTGAAGACCGCACCCAGGTCAACTTTGTCGTAAATGCGGGTGAAGATCAGAACGAAGAGGACCGTGAAGACGACCATGGAAAAGATATTGCGAACCAGCGTAGGCGCTTCATAACCCCGCCGCAAACGGAACAGAAGATCGAAAATAAGAGTGCTCAGAGCGCGGACGCCCAAAAATGCGAGGAGAGACCAAAGGATTAGCTTGGGGATCTTGATTAGGCTGTCTTCCGTAGCCTGGGCGTTGATACGGGCATTGAGAGACTCGCGAAGGACCGGCTCGATCCAATTGTAGAAGGCGTAGAGTCCCGCCACCACCACCACGATCGCGGTGATTAGGACCAGAAATCTATTCCTTTGACTAGAGCGATCGGCAGTCATTCAATCATTCACGGTTTACGGCAGTGGCTTAGCGAGCGAACGTACTTTTACCACCAAATTTCTCGCTTGGCGAGACTCAAATCAAAACATCGCAAATCTCTGGCAAGTTTCTCGTAAAGCTCAAGGACAGTAAACCGCAACGCTAATCACCCGGAGCGGGAAAAGATGTTCGGAAACAGCGTATCGACAATCAGCAGTATCGACAGCGCCGAAACGATGATCGCGGTCAACCACGCGGCCAAATTGTATAGCGGTCCATTTACGTGTGGGCCCATCAAATCGCGGTTGTTAACCAGTCGCAGAATCGCGAACAAGATGACCGGCAAGAGCATCCCGTTAATAACTTGAGTGACAATCAATACGTGAATAAGAGGCAAGCCCGGCATCATGGCTATGAGTGCACCCAGGGCAACCAGGAAGGTAAAGACGCCCAGGAAGATGGGCGCCTCCCGGAAACTGCTGGAGACGCCTTTCTCGAACCCGAAAGCTTCGCTGATTGAATAGGCCGTGGCCAGGGGCAAGACGCCCGCGGCAAGCATCGAAGCTCCGAACAATCCGATCGCAAATAGCATTTCCGCGTAAGGACCGGCCAGTGGCCGCAGGGCGCGGGCAGCTTGCTCTGCAGAGTCAACGTGCTCGCCATGCACGTTCAAAGTCGCAGCGGTCGAAACCACGATAAAGAAAACGACCAGGATCGCGAAAACCGTTCCGATCCACACGTCGGCGCGAATCATCCGGTAGTTCTCCAGCCGAACTCCCTTTTCCACCACCGACGATTGGATAAAAACCTGCATGTAAGGCGAGATCGTCGTGCCCACCACGGCCACAAAAGTAAAAAGGTAAGCGGGCGTAAGATCAAAATGTGGATGAACCAGCTCGCGCGCGACCGTCGCCCATGGAGGATGGGCCAGGAAAGCCGAAACCACGTAGGCGAGAAAGACCAGGGACATGGCCAGGAACACCCGCTCGACGCGCTGGTAAGATCCTTTGACGACGAGCCACCAGATGGCAAAAGCAGCGATCGGGACTGAGACGTAACGCGCGATTCCAAACAACTCCATCGCCGCCGCGATGCCGACAAACTCTGAGACGGTGACGCCACCGTTGGCAATCAGCAGCGCCAGCATAATGAAAGCGGTCCAGCGCACGCCAAAACGTTCGCGGATCAAGTCAGAGAGACCCTTGCCTGTAACCGCGCCCATTCGGGCGCACATCTCCTGAACTATTCCCAGGCTAATGGTGAGGGGAATTAGAATCCAGAGCAGTTTGTAACCGTAATCGGCCCCGACCGTGGCAAACGTGGCGATGCCGCCCGCGTCATTTCCGGCGCAAGCTGTGATTACTCCGGGACCAAGGATGGCGAGATAAAAAAACGCACGCGGACGCCGCGCGACGGTGCGACGCACTCGCGACACTCCTTGCACGCCGCGCCGCAAAAGCCGGCGCCCCGTGCCACTCGCGTCTGTTGGTTGCTCTGGCACTCGGAGGGTCCTCAGTCATTTCTAATTTCTTGGAGTTGTGTTTACCTGCCTAGTCACTGCAATCGTTTCTGTAAAGTCTTTTCTCCCTCTCCCCCTGGGAGGGCAGGGGAGAGGGCTTGTCGGCGTCAAGCTTTGCACCCTCCCCTAACCTCTCCCAAAGGGAGGGGAAAAAACCACGCACTTTTCGATCAGCTTGATCAAGCGTACCGGAGCTTCATCCCAACAATTTCGGCAGTCTTTGCCGCCAGTCCTTCGGCAGCAGAATCTCAATCGCGTCGTCAACCGTTACGATACCGAGAATCTCTCCGGCCTCGTCAACCACCGGCAGAGCCAGCAGGTTATACTCAGCGATTTTTTGGGCCACTTCGGCGGCGCCATCGTCCGGGTGCGCCACTTGCAGCACGCTGCGCATTACGCGTTCAAGCGGAGCGGACGAATCAGCCAGAATCAAACTCCGCAAAGCAATCACGCCCTCGAGTTTCCATGAGTCTTCCGCGGCCACCACGTACAGGTAATAGATCATGTTCGGCGTTTCGGCCATCTCGCGTAGACGCGCCAGGGCTTCCCCGACGGTCAAATCACGCGGCACAGTTACAAACTCAGTCGTCATCAAACCGCCGGCACTGTCATCCGCGTAAGGCAAAAGCTCAGCAACTTCGAGTTGCTCATCGTCTTCCATGCGGTTGAGCAAGTCTTCCGCTTTCTCTTCGGGAAGATCGCCCAGCACGTCGGCCGCTTCATCGGGTGACATGTGTTCGAGAATGTCCGCGGCGCGCTCTTCATCCATGTCGCCTATGATTTGCGCCTGGCGTTCGGAGGCCATCTCCTCCAGAGTTTCCGCGGCCGTTTCATCGTCGAGCGACTCTACGATCTCTGCGCCGTGCTGGTAGGAAAAAGCCTCAGCCAGTCGCGCTATTTCCACCGGATGTAGGCGCGCAAGTTTTCCGCGCGACGATTTCAACTGCACCGTGGCGGCATCAGTGGCGAGGTAGCCCACGTCGGCCCAATCGATCACTTCGACCGGCCGGCCACTGCGCAGGAACGCGGGCGCCAGCCGACGCCATAACCCGATCAGGCTAACATCCGCACCCGTTACGCGCCATTCATTTGCGGCTTCGATAATCTGCACGTCGTTGACGCGCACGACGCGCTTTCCATCAACGTCGATCAATTGTTTGTCGAGCACGTCGCGCGCTAGCAAGACCTCGCCTTCGCGTCGCATAAATGGACGCAGATCAAGAATGTCTGATTTCAAACGCACGCCGTCTTCGCCGAAATGTGAAATCCGCCACCGTGGCAGAAAAAAATCGCGCCGGCGATAGCGCGCGACAAAACCGGCCACCGGCGGGTGTTCGTCCGCGCCCAAACGGACGATGACGTCTCTGAGCGTCGCCACACGCTCACCGTCCAGGTCGAGGATAGGCCGACCAAGCACTTGCGAAAGATAAAGCATGGTTCGGATTCACGCTGCGAGCGCGATCGAAACGGATAATAACACGAAGGAACGCCGGCCTTGTTGGCGTTTCGCGGTATTATTTGGGCGGCTTGCGGAAGTTATAGCGAAGCAGCACGCGCATCGGAATGGCTACGCCGTCGCGCATGGCGGGGAAGAAGTGCATCTGTCTCACCGTATCGATGACTGACTGATCCAAACCATAACCGGCCCAGCGAGCTATCTCGACGCGCCCAACTTCACCGCGAGCGTCGATATCAAGGAGCACGTCGACAGTAGCTTCCACTTCAGCGATGGCCGCTGTTTCCGGATAAGGCGGTTTCAATCGGCGATAAGGGCGAGGGGCGCGAACGTCTTTGTTTGCGTCGCTGACATCATCGGACATGACCTCGATGATTGCCGGGCTGTTTTCAATTGCGGCTACTCGTTCGGCGCGTTCATCTTCCTGCGCGCGGCGCAACGCAACGACGTAGCGCTGACGGGTTTCTTCGGTGGACAGAATTGCGAGCAAAGCTTTCTCAGATTCTTCGGGAGAATCGCGTTGGACCGTTGGCCTCTCCCAGAGCACCAGTCGTCCCGTGCGGGCGCTCACCAGAAAGATTGTCGCGTAGGATTCAAAATAGATCGGTCTGGTCGAAGAAGATCTTCTGACAGTCTGTGCTTCGCCAATGAAGTAAAAGTCGCAACCCATCGCCGCCCCAAGGTCCCTTGCCTGTTGGAGCGTCAGGTTCAGTGATCCTTCGAAGCCGGCGCCGCGCGCGGCAGCGCGTGTCTGATCAGGATCTATAATGTCGAACTCGCGCCCGAAATACGACCGGTCTTTGCTAAGAAACATTTCGCGGATTTCCGCGGCCGCATGTAAACCCGTTGCCGCACTTCCGAGATCGAGAACTGCAACGCGAGTCAGTCGAGACTGAGGAATGGCAGACGGTGCGAGCAGGAGGATGCAAAGCGACGCCAGTGAGCAAAGCGACGCGCGTACTCGTCCTCTAAATGGTGAAGTGGCGCTATTCAACGATCGATCCTGAAGCATTTCTAATTGCCGGGATTGGCGATGGCGCGGGCAGGGGACGCGCTGTGATAAAGCCGATACACCTCTTCTTTTACTTCCGCGGGGAAGCAGATTCGATGCAGTTCATAACCCCGACCCAAACCGCGCACGGCCTCACTGACCTCACTGATTTCACGAATCTTCGGATGTGCATAACCATCCTCTACATAGATGCGGGTGCGCGGCTCCACCCCTTCGGGCGTGTAATAACCATAGTAAGGAACGTCGCTGGCACGATCCTCGATGAAGTAATACTCAGGTAGGAAACCGCCCTTCACGACTACGGCGCGAGCCGCGTCCAGAAACTCCTCCCGGTCGTCTTCAGGCATGTCGAGATCGATGGCCTTGAAAAGCCGCCGCCCCACGAACCGTCGGCTTAGATCACTTAATACCGGATCGTTTGAACGTTGCCACTGCTTCATGTGAAAGATGACATCCGAGTCATCCGTTTCGAGATGTTCGGTGATGCTCAGAGACTGTCGCCGCAGAATCTTTTCAAAGGACGTGCCCGGCGCGCACCAGACCCGCTCGCCCTTCTCGACCAGTTCGAGCGCACGGCGCAATGCCGATCTGAGCACTGCCTCAGCGGATCGCAGGGTCCGATGAAAGTAGACCTGTCGAAACATGTAATAGCGCGCCTGGAGGTATTCCTCGACCGCAAAGGTGCCACGCGCGGCGACATAGATTCGGTCGCCTTCCTGATCGATCTGAAGCGCATTGATGATCCATTCGAGGTCAAAAAGGCCATACTTCGCTCCGGTCATCAGTGAATCGCGCAGGAGATAATCCATTCGATCCACGTCCAGTTGCGAAGAAACCAGTTGCGCCAACGCCGCCGGCTTAAACGTTCCGGCGATGATCGAGGCCACGCGTTCCGGTAGTTCTTCCGAATATGACTTGAGTGCCTTACTAAGCGCCGTGTCCGCTGACGTCACGGCCAGCATTGTCAATTGTTCGTGGTGGACGCCGAGAACCTTTTCCATGGCATGCGAGAACGGGCCATGGCCCACGTCATGTAATAGCGCGGCCGCGCGCGCCGCAGCGCAATCAGCCGACGCGATCTGGTAGCGATCGCTTAGCTGATCGAGAATGCGCGTCATCAGATGCAATGCTCCCAGACTGTGAGTGAAGCGCGAGTGCTCTGCTCCCTGATAGGTGTATAGACCAAGGCCAAGTTGCTTGATGCGACGCAGCCTTTGAAACTCCGGCGTGTCGATCAGGCGAATCATCAACCGGCCTTCGTCATCGTTGGTGCAAAGGCGGATGATGTTGTGGACAGGGTCGCGATAGATGCGTTCAGACAAGTCGCTAGACTTTCAATGATTATTCGGTTGGCACAAGTTTATCATGTTACGACTGACAGATATCGCAACTTCAGCCGAACGATTCTCGCTACCAGTGGGGAAAGATACGGCTTCTTTGGCAATCCTGGAATCGCTGTAGGCTTCAACTTCACCTCATTTGAAGCAACCCACGCTCTTGGGGAAATCCAAACAATTGGAGGTTTGACCAAAAATTTGTAGAAAACTGTACCGTCTTCGCCCGAACAGATTTGCTCTCGCAATACTAACCCCCACTGAATATAAGAACTCTATCGATCAGCTGGTTTTTCCTGTTCGCTGGCATATCAATTGCATTTTTCCAAGGGTTCGAAGTTTGACCACCTAACTAAGACCCAGCACGAGCCTTCGTAAAGGCAATCAGCAATTTCCTTCACCATAGCCGCCGGCTTAGCCCGACGCACAGGAGAACACAAATGAGAATAAGCCCCAGACATATCATCATGACGATGTCCCTCGTCCTATGCTTCGCGACGGCTGTTTTCGGACAGCGCACAACCGGAGACCTCGAAGGCAAAGTTACTGACCCGAGTGGAGCTGTCGTTCCTAATGTCAGCGTTACCTTGACGGGCGTCACAGTAGGTTTTAACCGAACTGTTCAAAGCGATGATCAAGGTGAATTTCGGATTCAACAAATTCCCATCGGTACCTACAAAATGATCACTGCTGCTGTAAGCGGTTTTGCGGCAGCTACGGTGGAGAATGTCTCAGTAACTATCGAGAAAGTTACTGTTGTCAACGTTAAGTTAGGTATTACGGCAACAACCACTACGGTTGATATTACTGCGTCTGATGTGGCCGGGGTTATAGATCCTGGAGCCAGTAAGGTTCAAACGAACATTACCCCAAGAATGATTGAGCAATTACCGAAAGGCACTAACTTTAATTCGCTATTGAGAATTTCCCCGGCAACCCGACAAGAAGGTCTTTCGGGCGGTTTTCAGGTTGATGGGGCTTCGGGTTCAGAAAACAGCTTTCTTGTAGACGGACTATCGGTTGAAAATTTTAGAACCGGAGTTCTCAACGGCGTAAACAACATTCCGACCGAGATGGTTTCTGAAATTCAGATCAAAACCGGAGGTTTTGAAGCTGAGCACGGCGGAGCTTCGGGGGCTGTCGTCTCCGTTGTTACCAAATCGGGTTCGGACACTTTTCACGGGGGTTTTGGCACGGCATTTGACCTCAGCGCACTTCAGCCCTCACCGAGATTCACGCCGTCGCGGTTTGTTTCGAGTAGTGCATGCGCAGTCCCTACCACTGTTCCCCCCATTTGTACGGTCGCGCAAGCCATTTCGACCAACCCTGATTACACCTATGCCATTGTTAACAAGAAAGATAAGTTTTCGAATCTTTTCCCGAGTGGAACCCTGGGCGGTCCAATTCTCAAGAGCCACTTGTGGTTCCTCGCCAGCTATTCACCTCAGATTTTTACGACCACCCGCGTCTCGAATTTCATTAATGGGGTCAGCAATGCGAATTTTTCAACGGGGCAATTTGTCTCTTCTCCGAGAATCGACCCCCTCACAGGAAATGCGATGCTTCCGATTACATATAGATCCAGGGTCAAGAGCGAATATGCGTTTGGAAGACTTGATGCCGCGTTTTGGGGAAAATGGAGAGCTGGGGGTACTTATTTGTGGAATCCACAAATTACTCACGGCGTTCTTCCTTTCGCCAATATCACTACTTCCAATCCGGTTAACACCACTTACGCCGGAACTTCGTATTCTTCCCATGATTACTCGGCCATACGAGGTGGACGGAATAGCTCAAACAATATTACGACCCACCTTGAGTGGACACCGAACAGCAAGACGGTTGTTACGGCCCGTTATGGGCGCGCTTTTCAGAATGAAAAAGCTGGAAACTACGCGATTCCAGAGGGTGTCCGCGTCATATGCAGCGGATCAGCAGCCGCTTATGCAACGATTGTGACCGGATGTCCGGGAGGTATTGGTTACCAGAATCTCACCGCTAATTCCATTACCACTCGTGACGTTTCCTTAAAAAATGAGTTTTCTGCTGACATCAGCTATCTTGTTAGTGGTCTTGGCGGCAAACACGATTTTAAGGGTGGCTATCTGCGTGGCAGAATCACAAATGACGTATTGTCGGGTAACGCCGGCACTGGTACTGTGCAGCTGTTTTACGGACAGGATTATGCTCAGGCGCTGGCCGCCGCCGCAAGCCTTCCCTGCACCCTTGGATCGGCAAGCTGTCTCGGTGTCGGAAGTCTTAACAGAAGCGGTACGAAAGGTATTGGCAAGAACCAATACCAGGGTATTTACTTCCAGGATAGATGGCAGCCTTCGGATCGTCTCTCCCTGAATTTGGGTATTCGCTTCGAAAAAGAACTCGTACCATCTTTTAATGCTGGCGACGTACTAGCCGGCACCGCTATACCAAGTATTGAATTCGGTTGGGGCAAGAAAATTGCTCCTCGCTTAGGCGGCGCTTACGACGTATTCGGTGATGGCAAAACGAAAATTTTCGCCAGTTACGGTTGGTTTTATGACCGTTTGAAATTTGCAGCGCCGCGCGGGTCGTTCGGCGGTGACTTTTTCCGCATAGACTAGTCGAGCCTGATCAAGTGAAATCTTAAAGGTAAATACTGAGGGACAAGGTAAGAGAGGTGGGGTAAAATTTGCAAGCTTTGCGAATTCAAGTGAAGAAAGCTTGCAAAACATGAGACCAGCGAAGAGTGCCCAAGGACA
>JBGQGG010000043.1:0-36535 GCA_041497335.1 Pyrinomonadaceae bacterium
AAGGTCTTGCCCGCGGAACTTACCGTCAAGGAAGCCAACCTGAAACGCTTTGAGCGTGAAGCCCGTCTGGCCTCGGCGCTGGATCATCCGAACATCTGCACCATCTTTGATATGGACGAAGTAAATGGCCTGCACTTTATCGCGATGCAGTACGTTGAAGGGCGAAACGTGCGACAACTCTGCAACGGGCGGCCATTGGAACTGGAGAGCGCCCTGCGCATCGCGATTCAGGTAACGGACGCGCTGGCCGTGGCGCACGCGCGTGGGATCATTCATCGCGATATTAAGTCCGGCAACGTGATGGTCACCGATGGGGGCCAGGTAAAGATTCTGGATTTTGGTCTGGCCAAGCTCCTAGACGAAACCGAAGCGGCCACCAGCGGCATTCATCAAACTGAGCTGACTGAAATCGGGGTGCCTTATGGAACGGCGACCTATGCCGCGCCGGAACAGGCACGCGGCGACCGGGTGGACTCCCGGGCGGATATTTTCTCGACCGGCGTGCTGATCTATGAAATGTTGACCGGCACCTGGCCGTTTCGCGGCAAGTCAACCGTGGACGTGCGTCACGCGGTGATTCACGATCAGCCGAAGTCGCTCGCCGAAGCACGTCCGGGTCCCACGCCCGCGCGCTTGCAACAGATCCTGGATAAGACGCTCCAGAAAGATCCGCGCGATCGCTATCAAAAAATCGGTGAGCTGCGCGACGATCTGCGTACGGCCCTGCACGAGATTGCCAGCGGCGCGAAGTTTGAAGAAGCCACGGCGCCACGTCACCTGGGCGGATCCAGCCCGGTGTCGCGTGCGATGCGCTGGCTGCGAAAGCTGGGAGGCGCCGCGGATTCGCCGACCAGTTCGCCGCAACTTTCAAGCAAAGGGCTTACAGATCCTGGGGAAGGATCAATGACGACGATCGCGGATCGTGAAAAGACGAGTCTCGCCGTACTTCCTTTCAAGAACCTCAACAATAATGCCGAGTCGAGCTTTTACGAATTCTCGCTTGCCGATGCGGTGATTACTGAGTTGGCGCGCATTCGCTCTCTGGTGGTGCGTCCGTCTTCCGTAATGTCGAAGTATCAGGGCCAGGCGGCCGACCCTGCCGATGTCGGGCGAGAGCTGAATGTAGATGCGGTCCTGTCGGCCGGTTTTATCGCCGTCGGCGAGCGCTTTCGCGTGAACGCGCAACTGATGGACGTGAAAAGCGGCGAGATCATCTGGAGTGATCGCATTGACGCGTCGGCCGACGACATCATCGCGGTGCAGGACGAGATCACCAAGCGCATCGTGGACGGCTTGCGGCTGGAGCTGAGTCCCGACGAGCAGGCCGGTTTGGCGCAGCCGGCCACGGTCAACGCTGAAGCTTACGAAGAATACCTGCGCGGGCGCGATCGATTTGCGCGCTTTATCTTTCGCAGCGTAGCCGCGGCGGATTGCAACGCGGCGATTCATCATTTCAACCGCGCCATCCAGCTCGATCCGGAATTCGGCCTGGCTTATGACGGCCTGGGCGCCTGTCATGTCAATCGGGTTTTCAAGGGTCTGGGCGGAATTGAAGACTTTGAACTGGCGGAAACGGCTTTCAAGAAAGCTCTTAGCATCGACAGCAACATCATCGAAGCGCGCATGCTGATGGTATTCGTCCTGTTGTGGCGCGGGCAGAAACAGAAAGCGCGTGACGCGGTAGCGCGCATGCGGCGCGAGGCGTCTAACGAGCCGGTCGTTCATTTTGTCAAAGCCACGCTGCACCGGCTGGATGGCGAGTACGATCGCGCCCTGCGCAGTTACGATCGTCTGGTGCATCTGGATCCGGCTTCGTTCGTCGTGGTGAGCTATAACCGGGCGCTGATCTTTCTTTACAAAGGGAAGTATGAAGACGCGCAGCGCGAACTCGACCGGGCCACATCAGTCGAACCGAACAATCCGCTGCTGCGAATGTTTCGCGCGTTGACGATGTATTACACGGGCCAAGTCGACGAGGCGACCGATTTGTTGCGCGAAGTACTGGCCCAGAATCCGAATCTGAACGGCGTGCGGCCGCTTCTGGCGATGTGTCTGAGCGCCAAGGGAGAGCACCAGGCCGCGCTGGCGGAATTGAACGAAGATGTAAAGCGAAATGCGGCCGTCGACGCAGACATTGCTTACGCGGTGGCGTCGGTGTACGCGTTGGAAGGCGCGCGCGACGAAGCTTTCGAGTGGCTGCGACGTTCAGTTGCCCTGGGAAACGAAAACAAACCGCTGTTCGAACACGATCCGAATCTGAAGGGGCTACGCGAGGATCTGCGGTTTGGGCAATTGATCCAGAGGATTACACGATAGTCAGTACATTTCTAATCCGCAGATTTCACAGATTACACAAGAATACGAACAAGCCACAAAGCGGCACAAAAGGCACAAGGGAAAGCCCAACGGTAACGTTTGTGCTTCTTGTGCCTTTTCGCGGCTGATTGATTTGTTCCTGGTCGTAGCTTTTTGTCGATCTGTGTAATCTGCGAAATCTGTGGATTTGGTCTGACCCGCCTCCTCTGTTATACTGCCCGTGCTCGCCTCGGTCAGGCATCCGGCCCGATCGCAACGCATAGCAAACCTAGTTTCCAATGTAGTTACAGGTGAGCAAGGATTTTTGAAGCCGTCAATACGACGGCCACTTACGAACTGCGAACCAGGTTTCAGAGCGCGTCCTTAATTGGCTAACGCTAGGCTCCCTGGCGGTCGTTGCCCAAATGAGCAGCACCGAGCGGTTCACGGAGTTTCCGTTTGAATCAAACGCGTATCCACCCGCTGCGGCAGGTGGAACTGACAAACCACGCGAGGGATCTCGATCCACTCGATCGGTCCCGAACATCCCGCCGGCTATCGACCACTCCGGCGCGGCTGCCGCGCCGGGGACCCCCGGTTGCAGGCGCTAATCACAAATCAGCCGACACATTCTGTCGGCAACTTCCGACCACAACCAACGAGCACAAAGCGCGGACGGAGACGCCCGCGGACCGCACGCAGGATGCGCGCGCTCCTAATGCTCACTCAAGGTGTGCGCAGCGCGTGCCTCGCCCTCGGGCTGCAGAGTTCACGCTGGCGCGACAGAAAGAATATCAATGTCAAGAGAGTTAATTGTTAGTATGAACGGTCGCGAAAAGAAAATCGCGATCGTCGAAAACGAACGCGTTACTGAGTTCTACATCGAACGCGGAGAACAGAATCAGGGCATCGTCGGAAACATTTATAAAGGGCGCGTGATGCGCGTCCTGCCCGGCATGCAATCAGCCTTTGTGGATATCGGACTGGACCGCGACGCGTTCCTTTACGTTACCGATTTCTTTGACGAGGAAGCCGAGTTCGAGCGCATCGTCGTCGATAAGTCCAGGAAGGTTGATCCCGAAACCGCTACCCGCGCCGCCACCGAACACATCGAGCAGGCGCGCGTCGAGCGCGAGCATCACATCGAAGGCGCGCACGAGCGCGCTGAGCCCCTCCGCCAGGCTGAAGCAGCCGAACCCGCCCTCCTGGCGGAAAAGCCGGAAGAGGTTGGAGAGACCGAAACCGGGCCGCGCCGCCGCGGACGTCGCGGAGGACGCGGACGCAGCCGCTCAACCCGGGCCGACGCTCCACCTGCGTCGGAAGGACGCCGGCTGGCGCCAACTCCCGCTGAACCGGTCGACACACCGTTCGTGGTGCCGGGATCTTCGTTTGAGCGCATTAGCGACGAAGAAGAACGGGCTCTCAACGGCGAGATGTTCAAGGATGCCCGGCTGCAGGAGCGGCTCATGGACGAAGTGCACGCGGCTGAGTTCGACATGGAAGATTTGCCGAGCGCTCCGGTTGGCTCGCTGCTGCCGGAAATGACCGACAGTGGTTCTTTCCAACGGATCGCGGATGACGACGATTCCAACGGTGCGCCGCTGTCGCGGGCACGGGAACTCGAAGCCGCCCGCGTTCGCGATTTCATCGACGAAGTTGCCGATGAAGGTTCCCGCAGTCTTTCGTTCGAACGCGTCAGTGACGATGACGCGGCGGAAGTTGTGAGCGAGGTGGTCGAGACGCCGTTGGTTGAGAAACGCCCCGCACGGCGCAGTACAGCAGGTAAAGAGCCGGCGACCCGGCGAAAGAAGACCGGCGTGATCAGTCGCTTCTTTAAATCCAAACTGGTCGGGGATGAACCCGAAACAGACAATGAAGCAGCGGCGGTCGCGGAAATATCCGAAGAGCCTTTTCCGGATTCTGCAGCCAGCATCACCACGGGGCGCGTGCACGAAGAGTTTGCAACCCGGCGCGGAGGCCGCCGCCGCCGCCGTCCTTCTTCGAAGCGTCCGCAGGGCGCCGTCGAAGGCAACGGAGCAGACGGGACCAACGGAGCCAATGGATCTAATGGGGCTAAGGGATCTGGCGGAGTTGAGGGCCATGACGAAGAGGCTGCGATGGCCGACGATCCGTTTGAGGCCCAGTCGTCTGAAATGATTGACGTACAGCCGGCAGTGGTAGAGGAAGCGGTAGACACACAGGAAGCTCCCAAGCGCGGTGAACGTCGACCGCCTGCGCGCGGAGGACGCCGTCCTGCTCGGCGCGAGCAGCGTAGCCAGCCGGCAATTACCGATCTGTTGCGCGAAGGCCAGGAGATCCTGGTTCAGATTGCCAAAGAACCAATCGCCAAGAAGGGTGCGCGTATTACCTCGCACATCGCTTTGCCCGGCCGCTTTCTGGTTTACATGCCGACGGTGGAACATCTGGGCGTATCGCGCAAAATTGATTCGGACACTGAACGCTCTCGCCTCCGCAAGCTGATTCAAAAAATTCATGCTGAAGAGAAATCGCCGGCCGGCGGCTTTATTGTTCGCACCGCGGGAGTCGGCGTCAGTGAAGCTGAGTTGCACGCCGACGCAAAGTATTTGCTCCGCACCTGGCAGGACCTTCGTCACGATGCGGACAAGATGAAAGCGCCGGCGCTGGTGCATCGCGATCTGGATCTGGTGCAGAGAATTTTGCGGGATCAACTCTCAGAGGACTTCACGGCCATCCGGATTGATTCGGAAGAGGAATACCAACGTGTTGTCGAGTTTGTGAACCGGATGCAGCCGCGCATGGTCAAGCACGTGAAGCTCTACACCCGTGACGAACCGATCCTGGAAGCTTATGGCGTGCAGGCCGAGATTGATAAAGCGATCAAGCCGCGCGTATGGCTAAGGTCAGGCGGCTATCTCGTCATCAATCAGACGGAAGCATTGGTCTCAATCGACGTGAACACAGGCAAGTTCGTAGGTCGCGGCGCGACCCGTCTGGAAGACACGATCACGCGCACGAACATGGAAGCCGTGGAAGAAATTGCGCGCCAGATTCGCCTGCGCGATCTGGGCGGCATCATCGTGCTCGATCTGATCGACATGGAAGAACGCCGCAATCGCCAGCGCGTGATGACGGCGTTGCAGGATGCGCTGCGCCGTGATAAATCACCAACGAAGGTCCTTTCCTTCAACGACTTTGGTCTGGTAATCATGACGCGCAAGCGCGTGAAGCAATCGCTCGAGCGCACGCTGTGCGCGCCCTGTCAGTATTGCCAGGGAGCGGGTTTGGTGAAGTCGCCGCAAACAATCTGCTACGAGATTCTGGAACAGGCGCGACGTCTGGCTCGGGAAGGCGAATCAGGTTCGAGACAGGCAATGCTGCGCGTAAATCCGGAAGTGGCGAAAGCCTTGCGCGGACCTGAACGAGATGTGCTGAACGAAATCGAGGATTATCTCGGCTCGGTCGATATCAACAGCGATCCGCGCATCTTCCAGGAACAGTTTGATTTTGCGTTTGTGTAATTCGGAGCGCTGACTGTTCGGAGTTCCGCCTTCAGGCGGTCTTATCATGAGAAGGCAAGGCCCGCCTGAAGGCGGAACTCCGAACCAAAGATAGGGCGATGGAGTCCGCCATTAAATGCCTGCGTGCTGATGACTCCTACCAAACTTCTGGTCAGGAGTCATCAACGTGGGCAAATTATTTTTGGCAGGCATTGGCGGTTTCATTGGCTCGAGTCTCCGCTATGCAGTGACGGGATACGTCCAAACCTGGAGCAGGAGCGTAGGCTTTCCCTACGGCACGCTGGCCGTTAATCTAATCGGCTGCTTCCTCATCGGTTTTCTTTCACAACTGGCGGAATCGCGCGGCGTCTTTACCGCGGAATCACGCACCCTTGTTTTTATCGGCGTCCTCGGCGGGTTCACTACCTTTTCGGCGTTTGGTAACGAAACGATGAACCTGTGGCGCGATGGCGAGAGTTCGCTGGCCATCGCCAACGTCGCCGCACACCTGATCCTGGGCCTGGGCGCGGTCTGGGCCAGTCGTGCGCTCGCCTATCAGATTTGGGGGTGACACTATGATGCTTCCGGAAGAAGGCTACCTGCTGCGCATTTTCATCGGCGAGAGCGACCGGCATGACGGCAAGCTCTTGTACGAATGGATTGTTCTCAAGGCCCGGGAAGAAGGTCTGGCCGGGGCCACGGTACTGCGTGGGATGATGGGCTTTGGCGCGCACAGCCGGCTGCACACTTTCAAGATCGAGCGATTGTCTCAGGACCTGCCGATCATCCTTGAGATCGTGGACACGCGGGAGAAGCTCGAGAGATTTCTCTCCCTCATCGACAACGAGATCGAAGAAGGCATGGCCACGCTGGAAGAGATAAAGATTCACTTTTATCGCAGCGGGAAGTCGGTTGGTCGGAACTGAGGTCAGTACCACCCGCGGTAGCGGGTGGGTTTAGTAGTATTGGATCCCCCAACAAATGATCGTCTGATCCTGCTCGCCGATCGCCAAAGCGGCGCGGCATTTCCGGTCGAGGCGGGACCTTTGAAGATCATCGCTTCTGGTGACAAGACTCAGGCGCGTTGGGTTCGGCAGGTGAAGTCGCTGACGATCGTGCGGGCTCCTAAATCAGTGGCCGGTGAGCAGTGAGCAGGAATCATCCCTACTGTTTTACCAACACCTATTGTTTCATGGTCGGCAGCTCGACTGAATAAGTTTCCGTCTTGAAAGGCCGAAAGCCTCGCTTTAAATAGTTCGGCATGGCGGCCTGGTCATCCAGCGTGCAGGTGTGCAGCCAGACGCGATTCGCGCCGACAGCCCAGGCTTGTTCAGTCGCGCACGTCAGTAAGTGCTTCCCCAAACCACGCCCGATAAACGCCGGTAATAATCCAAAGTAAGCGATCTCAACTGAGCCGTCTTCGCATTTCCTCAGTTCAAAGTATCCAGCTGTTTCGCCATCGTAAGTCATTAGCCACAACGAATTTTCGGGTTGCAGCAAATGTCTTGCAATGTCCTCGTCGGTCCACGGCAGACGATCGATCCAGTGATAGTTCCGTCCCACTTCGACGTACAGATAACGAAAAAACGATGGCGAACATTCATGTATCTGCTCGATGCGGATGCGGGCATCGTCACTGCGCGCCCCTTGCAACTCTGAAGCGTCGCGCATTTCCAGATAGGTGCGCGTGACTTCGATGGATGAGGCTGTTTTCATCGTTACCAGAAATTAACCACGAAGTCACAAAGCCACCATAGAACCGCATGAATGAGAAACGGCGACTTGTCCGCTTTCGTCTGCTTTGTGTCTTCGTGTCTTTGTGGTTAATGCCTTCTTACTTACTCTTCCCTACCGCCCGCGCCCGCGCCCGCGGATGAAATCGGTCATAAGCCTTGCGCATGTGCAAGTCAGTAATGTGCGTGTAAATTTCGGTAGTGGAAATGTCCGAGTGGCCCAGCAGCGCCTGCACCGAACGCGAATCCGCGCCGTGCTGCATGAGATGAGTGCCAAAGCTGTGGCGCAAGGTGTGCGGCGATATGTCGGGCACGCCTGCCTGGGCGGCGTATGTCTTGATGATCGCCCAGGCCGTTTGTCGCGTCATCCGCCGGCCCCTGTGCAGGAACAGCTCAGGCTTTGCTTCATTGCCCAGTTGCTTGCGGACGCTCAGATATCTTTGCAACCAGTGAACTGCGCTCTTGCCGATCGGAATTCGACGTTGCTTGCTGCCTTTCCCAAAACAGGTAAGTAGGGCGGCGTTCAGATCAATGTCGCTCGCGCGAAGGCCACACATCTCAGACACGCGCAGGCCCGCCGCATATAAAACTTCCAGCATCGCGCGATCGCGCACGCCCGTATCAGTCTTGACGTCGGGGGCAAGCAGGAGCCGATCCATCTCTTCTTCGCTCAGAAACTGTGGCAGGCGCGCACTCTGTTGCGGCGTGTGGATGTCTTCGGCCGGATGGCGTTTGATGTGACCGTCCAGCATCAGGAAACGAAAGAACCCGCGCGCGGCGCTGACCGCGCGTGACACCGACGAAGGCGCCAGACCATCCCGCGACATGCGCGCAATCCAGTCGCGTAAGTCTTTACGCTCAAGCTTTTCGATCTGCTTGCCATTCTTTTGCGCCCAGTCTTGCAGCTTGGCAATGTCACGGGCATAGCTTTGCAGAGTGTTAGCAGAGAGACCTTTCTCGACCTGAATGTAACTGAGGAATTCGCGTACCAGATCGCGATTACTGGATGGTCCGGACATCAAGAGCAGGGTAGCACAAGTGACACAAACTTTAGTCTGTGAATTTCTAGTGGCATAGACTTCAGTCTGTGATTGGCTCGACGCGTGCAAAAGAGTCAGTACCACCTGCGTAAGCGGGTGGATCCAGCACGCAACCCGCGCGTTGAGTGTTTGATCCACCCGCTGACGCGGGTGGTACTGACCTCATGTTCAAAGTCTGTGCCACTCGCTACAGATCTTCAACAGTCAACGAGAACATCACCGCATCGTGCGGCTCGCCGTGAATCAGAAGTCGCTTTCGCAAGACACCTTCGCGGACCGCGCCGGCCTTCTCAGCCACTCGCTGGCTCGAGAGGTTCCCGACTGCGGCAACGATCTCAATTCGTTGCAGACCAAGCTGTTCAAAACCAAATCTCGCGACCCGACGCGTTGCCCCAGTCGCCACGCCGCGCCCGGCAGCGCTGGTTCGCACCCAGTAGCCGAGGTTGGCCATCTGATGGACGCGATTGAAAAAGTTCAGCCCCACTCCGCCGAGAAACCTGCCGCCATCCCTTTCGAAAATTGCAAAACTGTACCATTCGACGCCCTGCGAAACCATTGCTCGTGAACTGATGAACTCTCTGCTCTCTTCAATGGAATAATTCTCGTGACACCACGGCAGCCACCGCGAAACTTCGGGCAGGGATTCGCGGACCGCTTCGAACAGCGCGCTCGCATCCTCCTCGCGATACGGCCGGATTAGAAGAGGTCCTTCGATTAGTTCAGTAGTCACGAGCGCGAATGCCTGAGAATCTCCCGGCGTGATCGCCCCAGGCTGCGCGAAAGCATGTCTTGATGCTTGCTACGCTCACGGCTTGGCGGCGACTTTGTACTTGTCGATCAGTTGTTGCATGCCGGCGGCGGAGTTGCTGTGACGGAATTTATAATATGCCTCCAGGTCTTGCATGACTTGCTGTCGTGCCTGCTGTAGCGGTGCGAGGCCCTCTGAGAGAGCGATCAGATGAGCATAAGCGTCGATCACGCTATCGAGCGCCGCCAGAACTCTTTGCAACTCATCGTTCTTTGCTTTGCCATCGGGCAGGTTTTGATAGCGCTTCCCCGCATCCTGATACTCCTCGTTCAAAATTGTCGCGAGGATAAGGTAATTGTACGGATCGGTGGGTGCGATTTCCACAGCCTTCGTAATTCGCACCTTAGACTGGGCGCGGTCGCCCTTAACCAGATTGAGAATCGCCAGAGATCGGTACAGCCCCGGCAACACGGCGGTCTTGTATTGCGTCCAGGCGGCATCATCCATGTCGGCAGGTTTCTTGTTTGCTTCGATCAGTTCAATCGCTCGGGCGCCATACTGCAGGCTCGGTTCGACGAACTTGGCGTTGCCGACCTTAGCCTGATCTGTTCCGACCGACATCAATGCGACCAAAGCGAGCACCGCATCCGGGTTTTGCGCCACAAACTCTGAGCCGGTGGAAAAAGCTTCGTCGGGTCGTTTGGCGCTGCCATAACCATCGATCAGTATGGCCACAATAAGCGGCTGTTCAGTCGGATCTTTAAAAATACCCCGGTATTCCTGGGCCAGGCTTATTTTCTGCGAGGCATCCGCCACGACGTCAATTTGATCGGCTATGTCACGAGCGACGCTCGCCCGCGCTGAACTCTTCGGATACTTCTTGATCAAGTCGGCAGCCACCTTGAGCTTGGCCGCGGGATTCGGAGCCGTCTTGATTGCCTTGAGGAAATTCTGCTCCGCTGCCGAGATATTTGGTTGTCCGGGTTTACCTCCCTGGGCCAGGACTGAGGAAGTTACACTCGCGCTTAGCAGGAAGCTCACCGCCGCAACTATCGAAGCGAGAGCAACCCGCGTTACGAACGATTTGATTCGCATCGTTTTCACCTTGCTATGAATTTTGGCAATATGACTTATTCAAAACGTCAACAATATTGCTTCACTAACGCTGACCGGAGCAAGCTGGCATGGCTGACTTTGGCGGCAGCGTTATTTTTGCGCGCCGCGCCCGATACTCGAAGGCTCCGGCCGGCGGCGATAGCGATGCGTAATCGGTCGCCGTCTTCCGATGCCAATCGCGTTGCGCGAAATGATCAGAGTCGGCGGCAATTGGCGGCGTTTGAATTCGTTCGCCGGCGACTCGACCTGATTGAGGATGTCGTAGACGAGCTGTGTTTCGTGACCAGCCGCGATGATTTCTTCCGGCGAAGCTCTCTGCTCGAAATAAAGTTTGAGGATCGGATCCAACTGGTCATATGGCGGCAGAGACTGATCATCAAACTGACCGGGCGCGAGTTCAGCCGACGGTCGTTTGTCGATGATCGATTGGGGAATGATCTCTCGCTCGCGATTGTAAAGCCGGGCCAGCTCGTAAACCTCGGTTTTCAAAACGTCGCCAACCACCGCCAGCCCGCCGTTCGTATCCCCATAAAGCGTGCAGTAACCAAGCGCCAGCTCAGATTTGTTTCCCGTCGAAAGCAACAGACGATTCTCCTCGTTCGAGATTGTCATCAGGATGTTTCCGCGTAAGCGCGACTGCAGATTTTCAACGGCGTGAGAGTTGCTTCCGGCGCGCGGCTCAGGCAAGCCCAGCTCGGTTCGTAGCACGTGAAAGGCTTCGCTAATTGGTCTCTCGATTGTCTTAATGCCCAGACGTCGACTGAGATCGACTGAGTCCTGAATACTGCCCGATGAAGAATATGGCGAGGGCATCATCACCGCGAGAACGTTCTCAGCGCCGAGAGCGTCAACTGCCAGCGCGGCCACCACCGCAGAGTCAATACCGCCAGACAAACCAAACACAACTGTGGTGAAATTGTTCTTGCGCGCATAGTCGCGAATGCCCAACACCAGTCCCTGGCGCACCGTCTCAATGTCGTCCCCCGGCAGGCAGCGTGTGTCAGGAATACCGGATCCGAGATCGACAGTGCCGGTGAATTCCTCGAACGCCGGGGCTTGCATGATAATCCTTCCCGTCGCATCGGCAACGATACTCGACCCGTCAAAGATTATGCCGTCGTTCCCGCCAATGAGGTTCACAAAAACTATCGGCACGTTCGCCATTTTGGCGCGGTGCGAAACCATCTCGCAGCGCACGTCCAACTTGCCCTTATTGAATGGCGAAGCATTGATCGACACCAAAAGGTTGGCGCCCATCGCGATCAATTCCTGTGCAGGATCGTTAGGGTAGAGTCGTTGCGTCCAGAACGTTTTGTCGTTCCAGAAGTCTTCGCAGACGGCGATGCCGAGTTTGCAATCGCCAAGATCGAACAGCCGTCTTTCCTGCGCCGGCTCAAAGTAACGCGGATCGTCGAAGACGTCGTATTCAGGCAGTAGAGTTTTGTCGGCAAAACCCAGGAGAGTTTTGTTGCGAATCACTGCCGCTGAGTTATAGAGCCTGCGCCCCGTCGGCTGATCGTTGGGGCGCACGGTGCCGACGATCGCGGTCAAACCTTCGGTCGCTTCAATGATCGTATTAAGCGGATCGAGACAGGATCGGACCACGTCTTTATCGAGGAACCAGTCCAGAGACGTGTAACCCTGAATTGTGACCTCTGGAAAAACGACCAGGTCCGAAGCGTCTTTCTTTGCCTGATCTATCGCGCTGAGGATGCGCGCAACATTGCCTTCGTAATCGCCGTTGGTTGTATTGATCTGCCCGATAGTGACCCGCATTTGACGATGATTTTAGCACTGATTCGCCGCTGAGCCGTGGTCGTGGTTGTTAGTCGTAAGCTCTCCCAGCTTCGCCGCGGCACAGTGCGGTCAGCCTATGGATTACCGGCTCAAACCTCTTTTACTATCTGAGGCTACCTCAGAAGATGGGAGGCGAAGCCTCCGATCATTCTCTGGTATCTTGACGGTAAGCCGAAGGCTTACCGCACTGTGCCGCGGCAAAGCCGCTACAGGCTGGCTGAGTAGAGTGCAGGGTTATAGAACGGAGCAAACGCCGCGATCAGCGCAGCTTCGAAACTCATCGAGCGGGTTATCAAATCGCGCGAGAGGACGCCCCACGCACCCTGCCGGCTTCTCACGTCGCGCGCTCCAGCAACTTCGTCGATCACCAGACCAAGCTCCCGCTTGCCTGAGATGACATCTTTCACGATCGCGGCGGGGACCCCGATCGACGGTGACATGCCAAAGCTGCCACGCTCGCCGTCGGTTACAAAGGCCCAGCCGCGCAGGAACGTGTGCCACTCGCCTTCGACCGAGATCGAATGAAAGCCGCCCTCCAGTCCAACATAAAGGTCGGCATCGAGGTTTTGCTCAATCAGAATCTCGCGCACAGCCAGGGCGCGTTGTCGCGCACCGCTCATCAACTCCCAATCGGTCAGGGGCATAGCCGGAGCGTCCGTCTTCACCGATCTGGCAACGACGCTCGCCTCGCGCCACGCCGAATCGATCTCGGCGATGCGCGCGATGCTGGCGCGCACAGCCATAATTTTCGCGGCGCGATCAGAGCCCAGCGCGATTCTTTCGATCCGTGGTCGCGGCGCTCCTTTTACGGAAGAACCTTGAGTTGACATTCAAGCCTCGCGGTTGTTGTAATCGAATCCGAACCGCCTTTGCAAGGTTTTCGCCCCGGAGGTGCACAACGTGAGGTTTGCCGAACTCATTCATGATTGGAATAAAGCCGAGCCCACGCTCCGTAAACCCGATCGCCACATCGGGTTTGACGACGAGACGCTGCGCGACGGTTTGCAGTCGCCCTCGGTCACCGAACCACCCGTAGAAAAAAAGATCGAGCTACTGCATTTGATGGACGCGCTGGGCATCGACACTGCCGACATCGGTTTGCCGGGCGCGGGCGGCACACATGCGGCCGGCGTCGAGATGATGGCCCGCGAGATTGCCGACAAGAAACTCAAGATCCGTCCCAACTGCGCGGCGCGCACGCATCGAAACGACATCATTCCCATTGTGGAGATCTCGCAGCGCGCCGGCATTCCTATCGAAGCTTGCACGTTCATCGGCTCTTCGCCGATTCGCTTCTACGCGGAAGAATGGACGCTCGACAAACTCCTGGGGATGACCGAAGAGGCCGTGACGTTCGCGGTAAAAGAAGGCCTGCCCGTGATGTTCGTCACCGAAGACACCACACGCGCCAATCCTGAAACGCTTCGCGCACTGTACACGACGGCAATTCGATGCGGAGCGCGGGCCGTCTGCGTCTGTGATACGGTCGGCCACGCCACGCCCGACGGTGCGCGCGAAGTAGTGAAGTTTGTGCGCGGAATAATTGACGAGCAGGGCGAAAGAGTCCGGCTTGATTGGCACGGGCATCAGGACCGCGGCCTGGGAGTGATCAATTCAATCGCGGCCATCGAAGGCGGAGCCGATCAAGTACACGGCTCGGCACTCGGTATGGGAGAGCGCGTCGGCAACACACCGATGGATCAGTTGCTGGTAAATCTGAAGCTGCTCGGCTGGATTGAAAACGACCTGATGCGCTTACGTGAGTATTGCGACAAAGCCGCGGAAGCCTGCCACTGGACCATCCCGCTTAATTATCCGGTCTTTGGCCGCGACGCTTTTCGCACCGCGACCGGAGTACACGCCGCCGCAGTGATCAAGAGCTATAAGAAAGGCGACACGGAACTCGCCGATCTGATTTATTCGGGTGTGCCCGCGGGACAATTTGGTTTGCAGCAAGTCATCGAAGTTGGTCCGATGAGCGGCAAGTCAAACGTCATCTTCTGGCTGGAAAGTCGTGGCCTGGAAGCGAGTGAAGACCGAGTGACGCGCATCTATGAACGCGCGAAGCAGTCGGCGGCAGTTTTGAACGAAGAAGAGATGATGGCGTTGGTCGATCAGTGAGCAGTAAGCCGTGAGCAGTCAGCAGTCAGGAATGAAGAGCGAGGTTTCCACTGCTTACTGCTAACGGCTCACTCAGTTGATCGGAATCGTGATCGTGGCTGAACCGGCCTTACCCGCGGGAAAGCGTTTCTGCCGCGCGATGCGCAAAGCGGTTGCATCACCACCCGAAGCCTGTGTTACTCGCCCGTTCTCATCATAGGTAACTTGCACCGTAGCTTTCCTCGGCCCAGTCACTGGTGATGGGGCCTTCGCGACGCTCGGATTGGGCGCAGCCGACGATGACTGTGCGGTGGAGACAGCGGTGGAAGCCTCCAGGGCCTTGGCTCGCTCTTTGGCGCGCAATTCGCGTTGGCGCCTGGCGGCCAAATCAGCTGCCTCGTTAGTCGCCGAGGGGACAGTGCTCTCACTCGCCACCGGCGCAGCAGACGTTTCATTGGCCGTTACTGGTTGCGTGGCTGGTTGAGAATTCTCGACCCGCACTGATTGAGCCTCGTTGGCCAGTTTCGCCGCCTTGCTGCGCGCGTACCATCCCCACGGCACGGCGATCACACCGACGATTAATGCGATGGCAGCTATCACGGCTGCTAATTTCCACGACCCAAAACGGGCCGCAGCATCTGTCTGAGAGAAGAACGCTCCCAAGTCCGGCGGATCAGCCGCGGGAACCTTGACGCGCGGCCTTACCGGTTCAATTCTGCGGGCCGGAATGCTTTCCGGCTTTTCCGCAAACGTCTGCGCAGGCGCCGCGACGTTTCGGGCGACAGCCTTGGGTTCTTCAACTTGCGTCTGGTGCCCGTCGGGAAATGCATCGCTGGGCTGGACGCCTTCGTCCATCCGGCGCAAACCTTCCAGGACTACTGAGGTCCACGGCTGATTGATGGTCTGCTCCGGAGCTTCAAACGCGGGACTGAAAGTGAATGAGGCGTTCGGCAGCGTCAGGGCGTAGTAGACGGCTTCGATGCCGCGCAGAACGCCAATCCTGGCGTGCACCACTGAACCGGATTGAAGATAGAAATACCCCGGCCCCGTCGAGTAAATCACTTTTAGCCTGCCGGTCTTGCGTTGGTTGCAGAAAAATTCAATCAGCTCGGCAAGCGAAAGATCGCTGAGCTCTCCAGTCAATGCCATACGTCGTTCCTTCTTCCGTTACCAGGTTTGTACGAGCGACGCCGGCGCGAACCTTGACGCGCGGCGTGAAACTATTAAGGGATGGTGAAGTTATAGTTGATCAGGCCGGAGATTTTTACCGGCTGACCTGAAAGCTTGGTTGGTGAGAAACGCGCTCGCAAAGCCGCCTGCACGGCGACATCGCGGAGCGCTGCCGGACCGGATAAGGCACGGGCGGAAACAACCTTGCCGTTCTCGTCAACCACGACCTCTACTTCGACTGTGCCGGTAGCGCGCATGCGACGAGCAAACTCCGGATAGACGGGTGCGGGCAGACTCAGCGCCTTGCCATTAAGCACGCCGCCGGAAACAGGTTTCATCAAAGGTCGCGGAGCCGGCGGCGGGTCGCTATCCGCGATCATGACCTTCTTAGTCGCATCGGCGGACAGGCTACGAAGATCACCAGGCGATGGCACCGCAGAAAACACTTTGAGTTTGTCGACAGAGAGTGGCGCAGGCAAAGCCGCAGCAGGTTTGTTGTCGCCCTGTGTGCGGTTTGCCGCTACGTTTGAATTGGGTTGGGCGTTTGCTCCAGGGCTTGAAGCATTGACTGGCGCGGAGGGGGAAGAGCTTGTGGGCTGGAGCATCTTCGCCATCGATGCGTCAAGGTAATAAAAAATCGTCCGGTAGGTGACCTCAGAAGGCTCGAAATCGATTTTACCGTTTTCCACTACCGCTATGGACGCGGTCATCTTCACCCAGTTGCCTACTGAGTCATAGTCGTACTTGTACACTTCCTTGCTCACCAGAGATCCATCGGCGTTGACTAAAGTCATTTCGCTGATATTTCCCTTGTCGTCGTACTTATAAACTTCGCGGCCGGTCAGCGTAGCTCCCTCGATCGGGAAATATTGGTTCTGGGTCTTCACACCCTTGAGATCGTACTCGGCGGTTTCCAACAAAACATGCTTGCTGTCTTCTACGGTTTTTCCACCAGCGGTTGAGAGCTTAACTACTTCAGTGCGGACCCGGCGCACCGGACCAAGCAATCCGTCGCGAGCGCGATCGCTTTCGCTACCCGGCCCGTCAACCGCCGCAGGCTGCGGCTGAACTCCATTCGCCTTCGCCGTTAAGTTATTTTGGCCGGTGGCTACCGCAACCAGCACTAAGAGAAGGAAACCTGCAGAGAGAATTCGGGTGAACTGCGACATTATGATCTCCTGAATCTGTGAACTGAAAAGATGAGGCGTCGGCTTGGCTTTCAGCAGGAAAGCGTGGGCAGCCGAGTATCATATTACGTGGTTCAATTGTGTTTGTCTAGAGCAAACCTCGATGAAAACGGCCAAAATGGGGCTGTTTTAGGAGGCTATTTTGCCGGGAATGCGTATCCCGGCCGTACCAGCAGCTCGACAATCTGGTCAATAACCCGGACTGGATTGCCGTGTCCCGTCGCATCGTTGCAGAAGATTGAGAAAGCCAGGACTTCGTTGCCCTGGGTGGTTGCATAGCCGGAAAGCGAATGGATGTAAGTAAGCGAACCGGTTTTGGCAAACACGCGACCGGTTTCGCGACTAAGGCGCGGCCCAAGCGTACCGTCGCGACCCGCGATAGGGAGGGAATCGCGGAAGGCTGCAGCCGAGTTGGTCCTGGCGATGGCCACAAGGAGGCGCGCGGTCGTTTCCGGTGTCACCAGATCCAGACGCGAAAGGCCCGAGCCATCGCGAATCGCCAAAGCCTCGGACGGGATGCCGCTGTGATCAAGCCAGGACTTTACGACCGCGGTGCCGGCTTCGTCGTCGCCGCGTTCGCGGTTCTTGCGTGGATCGGGATCGGGCGCGGACGCACTGCGCTCTTTACCGAGGGTACGCAGAATGAGCTCAGCATAAAGATTGTTACTCTCCTTATTTGTCCGGCGAACAATCTCAGCGAGCGTTCCGCTGGTCTCCTGAGCGATCTCGAACGCTTTCTCTGGATCGAACTTCTCGCTTTCCGCGACGCGAAAGTCCCGGCTGCGTGCTTCGCCGCCGACCTTGATGCCGCGGGCGATGAGCGCTTCTTTGAAAAGCGTTGCCGCCCACAGCGCCGGATTGGGAACTGAAAGATATGCGGTGAAGGGGCGACCGCCGATGGGGAAGTCTCCCCACACTCGTAGTTCGTTATCCGACAACCCGCGATTGATTCCAATGGTGGTCGCGGCATCGCGGGCGACCGTCATCGTGTTGTTTTTGAGATGAAGGTAGTTGGTTTCGTGATTCAGAGTCAGAGTCGCAGTGCCGTCAACTTTGTTAGCCGGAGCAATCTTCAACTCAACACTGTTCTCGTCAATCGTGAGCGCGCTGGGCTCAGCGCCGAAGTACCATTGCAAATCATTCCACTGCCAGCCGAGCCCGAATAGTTCGCCGCGAAAATAGCTTTGGTCACCAATGATGTTGCCGCTCACCCTGCGCACGCCGCGCTGGTAAAGTTGATCAGCCAGCGAGGGCAGTCCGTTCTTGCGGTACGAACCCAGGTCCGGAGCACCCCGCCCGAACAACGTCAGGTCTCCATCGATGACGCCGCCGGCGTCCGGCTGTCTGTCTGCATACACCGAAGTACGCCAACGATATTCCGTACCGAGCAGATCGAGCGCCGCCGCAGTCGTGTAGATCTTCATGTTCGACGCCGGAGTGAACAGCTCCTCGGCGTTGCGCGAGTAAAGCACGCGCCCATCCTTCATCGACATCACAAAGATGCCCCAACGTGCCTGGGTGAGATCGCTCTCGTCGATTAGGCGATCGATCTCCAAATCAAACGCCGCGTATTCGGGCAACCTCGCGACCCGGTCCGTCGAGGCCAACGGCTTAGCAGGCCTGGTAGAACTCTTGTTCTCATTGCGCGACGGCGCTCCGGTGCGTCCCATAAGTAGCGGGACCAGTAAACAAGCGAGAGCAATCAGTGATAACAGCAGGTACCGCGTGTTTCTTCTTTCCGGCATGTTTCTAATTGATTAGCTTGCGAACAGCGTCGCCGTTCGCCCCGCACTCAGCAATTCGCGCGTGGAGGCATAAACCTGTTCGACCTCGATCGCTGTTACGCTCTCACTAAAAATCAGCCGTTGCGAGGAGGCGGTGGGCACATAGGCGTGGGGCCTCGGCAGATCGATTAGCACGACGATGGGCGTGCCCACGGCGGCGGCAATGTGCACCGGACCGGTGTCATTTGAAACAAACACCGCCAGCCTTGCCTGTGCCGCCGCGAGTTGAGGAATGGACAGTTTCTCGAGAATGACGCAGGGGTTTGGGAAAAGGGCGCGCATCCGATGAATCAGGTGTCGCTCTTCCGGGCCGACAAAAATTACTGGTCGCACGCCCTCGTTGCGTATCAGGAAGTCGGCCAATTGCGCAAACTGTTCCAGCGGCCAGCACCGGCCGGGATGGCCGGCGCCGGGAAACAGGCCCACTAACGGAGCTCCCGTTTCGGCTTTAGCTTTTCGCAGCATCGCGTCGATGGCCCGGTTATCCTCGGCCCGGGTCAAAAGCCGCGGCACGCGCGGCGAATCCTTGATGCCCAACGGCGCGAGCACATCAAGATAACGATCAATCAAATGTTGGTCGGGATCATTTTTATCAACCGGCGGCTTAGGATTGAAGTTACCGAGAAAGTCCAGTGAACGTCCCGGCCGGCGAGAAAACAGTCGCTTCGGAGCGCCGGAAAAAAACCCCAGCAGGTTCGTCTCGGAAAAACTATGCAGGTCGATCACGAAATCAAACTGGCGGTGGCGCACATCTTTGACGACCTGAAATATCCGCATCACTGAGAGCGGCTTGAACCCATCGCGCAATCCGACCCTGTCGACTTCAATAGTCGCGTCGGCGTAACCGGACATGTCGATTATTTCCGCGCCGGGCCGGCCCACCGCGACGGTAATGCGCGCGTGCGGAAATCGCTCGCGCAGGGCACACAACGCCGGCAGACTCATGACCACATCGCCGAGCTGGCCAAAATCGATTACGAGAATGTTGCGAGGGTTGAATGTCACTTCAGATGCTTGTCGAAAAAATCAACGCTGGCATGATACGCCCGCACCCAATCCCGATGCCGTAGAAAGTCGTGAATCTCATCAGGAAAGATTAGTTCTTCAAAGTAGACTCCGTTACTGCGCAGCCGGCGCACGAGATTGACCGTCTGCGAGAATTCCACATTGCGATCGTCGTCGCCGTGAATCAGCAGGACCGGCGACTTCCACTTGTCCACGGACGAGATGGGCGAAGACTCGCGCGCTACTCGCGCGCGATCGGGCGCTTCTACGGGCAGCGGCAAGCCGGCAACGCGCTGGCTCCAGTCGTGCACCCCGTGAAAGTCTACTCCCGCGGCGAAGATGTCCGAGTTGCGCGCCAATCCCAGCGCCGTCAGGTAACCGCCATACGATCCGCCCCAGAGACCTATCCGCTTCTTGTCCACGTCATCGCGCTCGCGCAAATACTTCGCACCGGCAACCACGTCCTGGTATTCTGCGGCGCCGCGCGCGCCACGATGCTGCGCCATGCGAAAGGCGCGGCCATAACCGATCCCGCTGCGATAGTTCACCGACAAAACCATGTAGCCACGGCTCGCCAGATACTGATTCATCGCATACGAGTTGTGATAGTAATAAAGATAATGCCAGCCCAGCAGCATCTGTCGTACCGGCCCTCCGTGCATGAACACAAGGGCCGGCAACTTGCCGTCAGAGCTTGCCGGCTTGAACAACTGTCCGTGAACCTCAGTTCCGTCGGCGGCCTTGAAAATCACTTGCTCCGGCACGACCAGCTTTGCGGAAGGAAAGTCTCGCGGCAAAGCCTGCGGCGCCAGCGGCTTCATATTTGAACCATCAATCGAAGCCGTGAACGGCAGAAAAGGATCGCGCGCGGTCGAGTGAAAGAAAGCGATCCGCCGGCCGTGGTCGAACAACTCCGGATACATTTCGACACCGTCGCCACTGGTTATCTGTTGCAGCCCGCCGCCGGCGACGTTGACGCGCCAGAGATGACGACGGTCGACGTCGTTCTTATTCGTCGAGAAAACGGCGAAAGATTTATCCGGCGAAAGCGCGACGTTTTCTACTTCGAACTCGCCGGGCGTCAAGGCTTCCAGTGGGCCACCTGCCGCGGAAATCGAATAAAGATGCACCCAGCCATCTTTCTCTGAAGGAAACAGCAGACGATCACCGGCCACGCACTGCCAGAAATCTTCCCCTCCTAAACCAGAAAACGAGTCGCTATCCAGGTCGCCTGAGCGCCAGACCTGCTTGCCTTCGCCGGTCCGCGCATCCACGACCCGAATAGCCCACGGCTGCAGGCGATCGCGATCGTTGGAAAAAGTGTCCGTCACATTGAATAAGCGGATGAACGCAATGCGCCGGCCATCGGGTGACCAGCGGGGCGCGACGTCGCGATCGACGCTGGGAGAAAGAAACCGAAGTTGGTCGGTCCGCATGTCATAGACTGAAATGAAACTGTGATCGCCGCGAGTCGATACAAAAGCCAATTGCGATCCATCGGGCGACCAATGCGGCGCGCCCACACCGCCGCGTATTTCAAAGAGCTTGCGTTCTTTGCCGCCGATGATCGGTGCGGTCCAAAAATGGCCCTCGCGAGTGTAGACGACCTGATCGCCGGCGGGTGTGAAGATGGGTGAGCTGCCGTCGCCAATCGCAGTGGTCCGGCCGCTGCGGACATCGACCACGAGAATCAGTTGCCTCGCCCCAGCCGGATCACTGGTGGGATTAGGCACTTCGCGCGCCTGGTTCGCTCCACCACCACGCACGTAAACAATTGCACTGCCGTTTGGCGCGAACGCCAACTCGGTCAACTCCTGGCCATCGTCGCTGTTGTAGCGGGTCAATTGCCGCGCGGAAAATGTTGGCGCTTCGGCGATCCAGATGTTGCGTTTCCCTTCCGCATCGAATGCCCAGGCGAGCTTGTCGCCGCGTTTCGAAATAATCAGTTCGGATGGGAAAGGCGAGCTCATCACCTGTTCGAGGCTAAAGCTCTGGGCGATGGCGGACGTTGCAATAAGCGCAAACAGAGTCGTTAGACCAATCGCAATTATTCTTCTGTCGACGTGGCGATACATTCACATTCCTCCCCAAGCTTCAGGTCGGGTCTGTAACAAGCAACGAGCGCCGGAGGCGCGGCAGAGTGTAGCCCCGGGCGTGAGCCCGGGGATCGGAATCGGTTTTGAACACAAGCCCGCGAAGCGGGCGGCAGAACAGGTACGGAACCGCTTGCGGTGGCCGGCGGTCTTCCTGGTAGCATTACCCACTCGCTACCGCGAGCGGTTCCGTATCAATCGCGCGCACGATTCTAGCACCGACGACAAGGCCCATGTTAACTAAGACCCGCCGGCGTCTTAGCGAAGCCCGACTGGATGCTCGCCGTTTGCTCGAATTATCTAATCTGCTAACCTTGGCTGGGGTGTTGCAGAGCCCGGCCGCTTTCAAACACAGAATGCAGCCGGCAGTCAAGCTAATGTCTGAAGTCGAAGTTCAAGTCGTTTTGCCGGATAGTCAACGCCATGCTCATAACCATGGTCACGCGTCTGGTAACCGCAGACGTCTTTCGATCGTTCTGCTGCTGACGGCGATCTACATGATCGCCGAGTTGCTCGGTGGTTTGTGGACCGGTTCGCTGGCGTTGCTGGCCGATGCCGGTCACATGTTTGCGGATGTGGCGGCGCTGATCCTGGCTTTGATGGCGGTGTGGTTCGGCGCGCGGCCGGCAACACCCCGTAAGACCTTCGGTTACTACCGCCTGGAAATTCTCGCCGCGCTGATCAATGGCGTCGGACTGGTGCTGATCTCGCTTTTCATTTTCTACGAAGCTTACCAGCGCTGGTTTGCCCCACCCGTCATTCGCGGCGTCGCCATGACTATCGTTGCCGCGGGAGGTTTGTTCGTTAATTTGATCTGCGCGCGATTGCTGCATCGCGATCGCGAGAAAGATCTGAATGTGCGTGGGGCCTGGTTGCATGTCATGGGCGACGCGCTGGGATCGACCGGGGCGATTGTCGCGGGAGTCCTGATTACGATGTTCGGTTGGATGGCGGCTGATTCGCTGATCAGCGTCTTTATCGGCCTGCTGATAGTTTGGAGTTCATGGCACCTGATTCGGGACGCGACGAATGTCCTCCTGGAAGGGACGCCGGCCCACATAAATCTGGCCGCCGTCGAAGAAGCAATTATGGAAACTGAAGGCGTTTCAGACGTTCACGACTTGCACGTCTGGACCATTACCTCCGGACGCGAGGCGCTGAGCGCGCACGTCATTCACGCGTACTCGGTTTCACAGCCGAACCTGCTCAAGGAACTGCGCGCGAAACTGCTCGATCGTTTCGGCGTCGATCACCTGACCATCCAGATGGAAACCGTCGACTTTGAAGACGAGGCAATTCACTTCTGTCACGCGGGCACAGCGTGTTTTCGATCCGGACGCGAGTAAGGGCCCTTTCTCCCTCCCCCCTTTGGGAGAGGGCAGTTGACTACCATGCCAACAATAGAACTCAGTTACGGCCGCGGAGCGCTAAGCTTCGATTACGATGCCGGGCGTTTTGACGTGCTCGCGGCCAGCGAAGCCGCTGCGCATCCATTGTCCGACGTGGAAATCGGCGCGGCGCTCGATGCTCCCATTGATTCGCCGGCCCTCGAGGACTTGATAGCGCCGGGTGAGAGCGTTTTGATCGTCGCGTCAGACGCCACCCGCGCGACCGGCAGCGCACAGGTCATCAACCTGCTGGTTCGCCGCCTGATTCAAAATGGAATTCCGCCCGGCGACATCGCGATCATCTTTGCTACGGGTATTCATCGCGCCGTACGGCCGGACGAAAAGGCAGAGCTGCTGACGCCATTCATTGCCCAACGCATCCGCACAATCGATCACGACGCTTACGACGCTTCACAATTAACACAACTGGGAATGATGGAAAGTGGCACGCCGATCGAGATCAACCGCGCGCTCAAGGAATTCGCGAAAGTAATTCTCACCGGCGCCGTGGGCTTTCATTATTTCGCGGGCTTTACCGGTGGGCGTAAATCAATCTGTCCCGGATTGGCTGGAAGCGAGACCATCGAAGCCACACACATGCTGGCGCTGGATTTCGAGCGGGGCGGCCGGCGCAGCGGGGTCGGTTCCGGGTTGTTGAAAGGCAATGCGGTGAGCGAGGAATGCGAACGTGTCGCGGCGATGGTCGATCCCGCCTTCGCAATCAACGCAATCGTGGACGGGCGCGGGCGCTCAGAGAAGATTTACGCGGGCCACTGGCGAACTGCACACGCCCGGGCGTGTGAAGATTATGTGGCCGGGCATTCCCTCAGAATCCAGGAGAAGCGCGAAGTCGTAGTCGTCAGTTGCGGCGGCTCGCCGTATGACATCAACATGATTCAGGCGCACAAGGCTCTGGACATGGCCGCGCACGCCTGCCTCGACGATGGGACCATCATTTTCTTAGCTGAATGTGGCGATGGTCTGGGCCGCGCGGATTTTCTAAAGTGGTTCGAGTCCGAGGATTCGCGCGCGCTGGAAACTCGTTTGCGGACCGCTTATGAAGTCAATGGCCAGACGGCGTGGGCGCTTTTGACCAAGACCGAGCGCTTTCGAGTTCACCTCGTTTCGACACTTGGTGAGCCCGAGGCGCAGCGCATGCGGATGATTCCGGCCCGATCACTGGAGGCAGCGCTGGCCGATGTGTCACCAGCCGCCAAAGGCTACATCATGCCGCGTGGCGCGGCGTTGCTGCCTGTTGTCGAATAACTATTTGAAATTCTTTGAATATCCTTAAGTAATTAGTAGCCTACTACGTCTGAGCTCTTAACTCCGCGTCACGAAGCCCACTTCAGCACAATTCTTCGATATCGGTTACGCTGCTTCAGCATGATCACGTCGACTAACAAGATTTGATTGACCATCGTGTTTGACAGGCACGCTTGCCGAAGGGATAATACGCTCATACCGCCCAGTAGTAGCCGTTCGCGGCGAACCTGGTACGAAGCCGCCGCAAGGCGGCTTCTGTGTTTACTCCCGTGAAAGTCAATATCTACGTTGATGGTTTCAATCTGTATTACGGCGCAGTGAAGGGTACGCCCTATCGTTGGCTGAATATAGCGGAAATGTGCAGCCTACTCCTGCCCAGGGATCAGATTCTGCAAATCAAGTACTTCACAGCCTTGGTAAATCCTCGCCGGTCAGATCCAGACCAGCGCTCTCGACAGGAGACTTTTCTTCGCGCATTAGCGACAATTCCTAACCTCTCCATTGTCTATGGCTTTTTTCTCACTCACGAAATCATGATGCCTCTGGCACCGCCTGCCAGAGGTTATCAGAAAGTGATCAAGACTGAGGAAAAAGGGTCCGACGTCAATCTTGCGACCCACTTGTTGATCGACGGCTTTGATGACGCGTATGAACTGGCAGTCATCGTGTCCAACGACTCGGATCTCCTTGAACCAATCAAGGTTGTAACTCAGCGTCTAGGTAAACCGGTCGGAATCCTGAATCCGCATAGAGTACCCAGTGCGGCACTATTGCCGCACGCAAAGTTTGTCAAACAGATCCGGCGAGGAGTCCTTGCTCAGAGCCAGTTTCCTAACATGTTAACCGACCTACGTGGAACGTTCTCGAGACCAGCCGGGTGGTGAGCGCCTGCGAATCACGGCACCGACTTCAGCACAATCTTTCGTTGCCTCGTGCCCAGCTTCAGGACGATCGGATTATTGACCTGGATGGGATGCTCTTCACCGTCGATGCTGATGATGAAGTTAATCGGCGCGGGCTTTTCAGCCACAGTTGTTTCAACCTGAGGCGGCGCTGTTTCAACCTTAGCCATCTCGGACGTGCGCGCCAATAAATTGTTGGCCACCACGCGCCAACTCGCCGGCGAGCAACGCAGACGCAAGCCCGGCGTATCGGTTTCCGAAGATTCGCCGGAGGCCAGCGCGTCGATTTTGAACAAACCCTCTCCACACCGTACCGCGCCCGCGTCGTAGAACGTCGCCCAACCGGTTACATAAGTATAAGAGTTCGAGCTGGTGTTCTTAATCACCAGCCGCACGTTGGTAGCCGGCGAGTCATCAGACCCATTGAGCACGGTTGTCAGCAATCGTGCTTCGATCGCCGGCGCGCCCTTGGCATCGAGACCCACGGCGGCTTCGCTCAACGCCGCGCGCTGTTCCGCAGGTTGCTGTGCCGCGACCGTAACGACGCCGGCCAGCAGGAATGCGAGCCCAATAGCTCCTCTTGAATATTTCACGTGATTCTCCTTCTGACCGATGGTCAGCTTACTCGTCAGATTTGTTTCAGTACTTGTTGCGCCATTTCCCCCTGAGATAATACTCACGAGTTCGTCTGGTACATAGCAGTCATCAACTTCGTGGGCGCAAGTGCAGCACCTCAGTTGTACCAGCCGGCCGGTAAGCACAGACGCGATTGCGTCCGCTGCGCTTCGCCCGATACAACGCCGAGTCGGCCATCTCCACAAGTTGAATCGGATCCCGCGCATCTTCGGGAAACACCGCGACCCCGACGCTGATCGTCATGCGGTGGGTACGTGGTTCTTCGCTGCTGCCCCGGCGCACTGCGGGAAATTCGTGCTTCTCGATTCCCGATCGCACGCGTTCAGCCGCCACCAATCCCTGGGCGTAATCGGCATCGAGTAGAAATGCGGCAAACTCTTCGCCGCCGAACCGCGCCCCGACGTCGCCGGCGCGCAACGTCTTCTTGATCACGGCGCCGACTGCCTCCAACGTTTCGCTGCCGACCAGGTGGCCGTACGTGTCGTTCACTTCCTTGAAATGATCAATGTCCATCATCAGGACGCAGAAAGGCATCGACTCGGCTTCGGCGCGCGCTGCTTCGCGACGCAGTTCGGAAAAGAATGATTTGCTGGTCAGCAATCCGGTCAGTTCATCATGAACCAGCAGCCGATGGATCTGTTGCTGAAACTCGCGGTCAATCTCGTCGAGCATTTCGAAGCGGATCAACTGATCGCCGACTTCGAATTTGTCGCCGGCTTGCAGAAAAGCCCGATCGATGGGCACCCCGTTCAGAATGGTGCCGTTGGTCGAGTTGAGATCGTTCAAACGATAACGTATCTCGCCGGTGGCGCCGTCTGGCTCAGTAGTGATGCGAGCGTGCAGGCGTGAAGCCCGCGAGTCGTTAATACGGATGTCGGCGTCAAGGGCGCGGCCGAGAGTTACTTCCGCGCGTTCCAGCGGAATCGGCACTGCCAGTAATTCGCCGCGCAGGAAAACCAGCGCAGGCCGGCGTTCACCTGTCCGCAGATTCTGGCTCGAGTCAGCACCGAGTTCAGCGGGCTTTTTGCTCACCGAAATGTCTTCAGAGTTATTCGGCATCTGGTTTCTGACGTTGCCGCGTTTGACCGAGAAACGTTGCCCGCACATGGACTTGGGCCCAAGTCGCGTATCTTAGCGCGGGCTTCACGCGGACAGCAACAAGTTTCCGGGCTTTCAAGGAACTCGGCCAGGTCACTGCGCGAAGGGTTTACTTGTCGATGCGCAGGCCAGCGCCTATAATTTCCCTCGATTCTCTTTTATACATCGGGTGAGTCCGCCTGTTGAGAGAGCGAACCAGTCTTAAGGAGCCTGAGATGGCCTGTAACGTGAACAAGGCGCCGGTTGAGCCTTTTGTTTGTCCTAACTCACCACAGTCGTTATCGGTTGAACGCGTGGCTGAGGCGAGACTGCCTACTGAATGGGGCAACTTCAAGATCGCGGGTTATCGCTCGCTTACCAGCAGTGAAGAGTTCGTAGTGTTGTTCAAAGGCGATCTGCGGCCAGACGTCCCCACCCTGGTACGCATACATTCGCAATGCCTGACCGGCGACGTATTTGGATCGACGAAGTGCGATTGCGGCCAGCAACTTCACCGCACCATGCAGTTAATTGACGAAGAAGGACGCGGGGCCATCGTCTATCAGCAACAGGAAGGGCGGGGCATCGGCATTATCAACAAGATTCGGGCCTATGCCTTGCAGGACGACGGCGCCGACACTGTCGAAGCCAATGAGCGTCTGGGTCTGGCAGTTGATTCGCGAGAGTACCGTCAGTGCGCGGAGGTGCTGTTTGATCTTGGTTTGTGCAAGGTGAAAGTGATATCGAACAACCCCGGAAAGCTGCGTGCGCTGGAGGAAGCCGGACTCGAGATTACGGAACGCGTCTCGATTGAGGTCGCGTCGTCGGAACCGGCCGCCAGGTATTTACAAACCAAGAAAGAGAAGATGGGACACCTGCTGGATCTCAACGCTCGTTGAGGTATGGTCGTGGGGGGTGGTTCCCGCCCGCTAACCCGTCCAGGTGGCAACTCCTATGGTTTGCTTCGCAGCTCCTTGATAGTGCCCTTAATCTTCTCAGCATCCGCAGCCTTAGGTTCCAGCTGGAGATATTTTTCCAACTCATCGGCTGCTTCCTTGTTCCTGTGCGCGCTCATGTAGAGGCCGCCCAGAAACTTGTGCGCCGGAGCCAGATTTTGCCCACCGTCGCGAATCGCCAGTTCCAGTTCCTTTTGAGCTTCCTCATACCGCTTGAGTCGTATCATCGTCAGGCCAAGGTAATAATGCGCCGCCGACGGGCCGGCGCTGTTCAGTTTCAGCGCTTCCCGCAGATGCGTCTCGGCGCCATCAAAGTTATTCAGATTGTAAAGTGCGATGCCTAGATATAGTTGACCAGCTGGATCGCCTGGCTTCAATTTGAGTAGCGCCTCGAAAGTCTCTGCAGCCTTATCCATTTGCGCCAGCTTTATGTACTGCATGCCCAATTCACTGAGCGCAAGCGGAAAGTTCGGATAGGCTGAAACCGCCTTGCTGAGAAACTCGGCGGCGCTTTTCGTGTTGCCCTTCTGCGCCGCAGCCGTTCCTTTCTGATAGAAGTCCAACGCATTTTGAGGAACACCCGCAAAGGACGGATTTGACGCGTCGATCCTGGGGCGCAGTTGGATATTCACTTGAATGACGGGGGCCCCGCCGGTTGGATCGATGTTCACAGTTTCGCGCGCGGCGTCGTATTGCTTGCCGCCATCAACCACAACCGCATAGGCGCCGGGTCGCAGGCCGTTGAACCTGAAGGTGCCGTCTTCATCGGACATCGTGGACATTCCACCAATGGAGTTAGTACTCTCCAGATTAACCTTCACGACCTTGCTGTTGACTGGCTGGCCCGCAGGGAAATAGATCCGCCCCTGAATCGAGTGATTACCATCACCACTGGATAAACCTCGCGAGCTGCCTACGCCCTGGGCGGTGGCTGCCAGCGCGACTGACAGGACCAGAATTGCAGAGTGGATAAAGCGCGAGGCGCGAAAAGCTTTCAGAATAGCAATCTTGTCAAAACGAGCGATCATGAATTCACACCCTTTCTGTCAGTGAATTTACCCCAACAGGACTAACAATAGGAAGTGAAAACGTTGACTATGACTTGTGGCGAAGCTCTTTGATTGTGCCGCGTACACGTTGGGCATCCTGAGCATTGGGCGTCAGGAGAAGGTAGGTCTCTAACTCATCCGCGGCTCGGCCATACTCACCCTTTCCCCAATAGATCCCAGCGAGATAGTAATGCGCCAGTCCCAACTGGTTGCCTCCCAATTCAATAGCCCGCCGTAACTCCTTTTCGGCTTCCTGATAGTTGCGCAACCTGGTGAGCGCGACTCCCAGATACATGTGAGCCGTGGCCGCGGAATCGTTTTGCTTCAAAGCTTCGCGCAATTGCGTTTCTGCCTCCGCGTACCGCTGCGTCTCTAACAAAGCAATTCCCAGATTAAGCTTCGGAGTAAAAGCGTCGGGGCTGAGTTCCACTGCTGCCTTGAGCGGCTCGACCGCCTTGATTGCCTGCCCGAGCTTCAGATACTGCACTCCCAGTTCATTGAGCGCCAGCGGGAATTTTGGAAATAGCGAGATTGCAGCCTTGAGGTCATCGATCGCTTTCAAAGTGTCGCCCGCCTTGGCCAACTCCAGGCCTTTCTCATACAGCGTGCGAGCACTTTCCGGAACGGCTGCCAGAGCTGCGTTGACCACAGATGGCTTCGCCCGATTTCCCGAATCGTGTTTCGGCTGCAACGTGACCATCACCGTGTATCTGCGCGTCCCCGAATTAAGGGAGACGCCCGCTCTGGACAGATTCAGATCGCTATCGATCGTCACGCCTTCGCGCGCAATCTCATAGTCATCGCCGGCATTCACAACTATCGTGTAATTGCCGGGCGACAGCGAGCTGAAAGTAAATGACCCGCTGGAATCCGCCATTATCGATATCTCGCTCGCGGCGTAGCTCTGTAACTTGATTTGGATCGAACCCTCCGCCCTGCGACCGGACGGAAAAAATATCTTGCCCTGGATTACGTGGTTACCACCCGTGCCGGTCGAGTCCCTGCCGCTCCCCTGGCCTGGGACCGCAACTGGCAAAAAGAGCAGGAGCAGGATCGGTAGAAAGCGTGCTGCTGTGTTTGCGGGCGGGTGCTCGGAACTCTGCGCGGGGAGAGAAGGCATCTGGAAAACCTCCATCAAGAAACTCGTTGAGGTGTGCACATTGGAACTCTGCGAGGAAACAAACGTCAAGTTCCCGAAACCGGATCCAAAAAAAGGGGGAGAGGCGCAAATTCTCGGCGCCTCTCCCCATCAGGGTCAATATACATCGCCCCCTGGGCGAAGGCTATTGGTTAGAAGGTGAACTTGGCGCCAAATCTGAACGCCGAAGGAGCTTGAATCAGCAGAGCCGATCCCCAGAAGGGATTTGCTACCGCTGCAACTCCCGATACACCACTGTTAATCGAGAAGGTCTGATCAAGAGTGAGTGCACGTTGGCTATTGAAGACGTTGAACCAGTCTCCAGACAGGCGCAGTTCCTTACCCTCACCGACCTTAATCGGATAATAGACACCCATATCCAGGTTCATCGTCGTCGGCGTGCGGCTGGAACCGATGCTGTTAACGACATTCGGGAACCCAGTCTGAACAGCCGTTACCGTTGGGACGATTGCCGTACCGCGTTGTACCGCAAACCCTTCGTTGTTTCCATAGATGGGGTGCGGAATCAGTTGGTTGAACGGAGTGCCGGACTGCATGTAGAAGTTCCCACTGATGAGAAGCTTGAACGGAGTCCGATAGCTGCCGTTAAACTTGAACTGATGCGGACGATCATTCGGCAGACGTCCATAGGTGTTATCGAGCAGGCTCTGAAGATCGAACAACGAAGTGATGTTCGGATCAGACTGCCCGTTGTCGTTGCGGAACAGGCCTTCGTAATTACCGGTCAGGCTCGAGAATACGTAGGAAGCGATGAACTGATAGTTGTTCGTAAATCGCTTGGTCGCCGTAAACTCGATGGCGCGGTAAAAACGCTGAGCGCGGCCGAAGCAACGGGGACTGCGACCAGGGCCGCCTTCGCACGCTGCCCGCTCAGTTGTGCCGGGCTCGTTGCGACCCGGATTGAACAGGAAGTAAGTGTCGCCATCGTCAAACGAGCCATCCTCGATCACGTTTCTCATGTGCCGATAGATGCCACGCGCTCCGATCGCGAGGTCCTTCACAATCTCGTACTCAAAACCCACCGAACCTTCGCCAATGCTCTGGGGTTTCAGACCCGGATCAAGTGGCGTGGCGTCGGAGCCGAGATTAGTTGCTCCCGTGCTGACTCCCGGAACAATCAGGGAGCCGGCAGGACCATTAATCGTACCAACGTTGAAGTTCTTGTCAGTTTGAACGTTTCCGCCCGCAGCGCGGACGTTAACATCCAGCGGAATTGGAACTTCGATGAACGTGGCATAGTTCGCGAACAGCTTGCCCTTGCCCTTGCCGGTAAAGTCCCAGCTCACGCCCAACCTGGGAGCCAGGTTGTCCCAGAAGTGGTTGAAACTGATGTAGCCGGTTCCGTCGTTGTTTTTTGCCTGTTCATAGTCCCAGCGAGCACCGATATTGAACTGCCAGTTGGGAAGGAACTTCCAGTCGTCCTGGATATAGAACGCTTCCGCGTTCGTATACGTCTTTCCGACGAGTTCAAAATCACGCACGCGCGTGGTGTTTCTAATTATGAACGGATTGTTGAAGGCCTGGGCCGTGGTTATCGTAGTTGCCGTGGGGTTCACGGTAAGGCCCAATCCCAGCAGCGTGGCAGCCGGAATGGCCTGCGCACGGGTCACGCCCGCGGAGCTTGGACAGGTAATCTGAGTGCCAATTACCGTGCAAACCAACCAGTTGTTGGTTATGCGCTCGCCATTCGTAACGTTCGCGGCGCCGTTTGTGTTCGACAGACCCAGACCGGGTGTAAACGCGTAGGTGACCGCCGGTCCGCTCGAAAGGGTATTGATGTCGTACTTATTACGGAACCATTCAAAGCCCCACTTAACCGTATGCTTGCCCACGATATTCTGCATGTGGGCGTTGATTTCATAGCGGTCGCGGTTCTGAGTTGAGAACAAACCAAAGCCCGGACCGCGCGAGTAACCGCGCTGCAACGAGCCGCCCCGTCCATCGACGAAGTCAATGAAGCCGGTTCCGATACAAGCAGCAGCAGGACAGGTGACGCCAGTAGATACCGGCGTAAGCACCGCGCCACCTCTCAACACCGCAAAGTTGTCGGCGATAAGCGGCGCAGCGATCGCTGTCGGGATCGTATTGGCTCGCTGGAAGTGCAGGCCACCAGAGAACTCTGCGATGAAGTTGGTACTGATCGTTGAGTTCAGGCGAGCAGCGTAGTTATGGCCACCCGTTTCCTGCCGCCCCGTGAACGCATTAACGTCATTGCCGAAGCCATTGACGTTATTCAGCGCGGCCGTGGCGAGAAAACCCTCAATCTTGGTGAAGTCGCCAAACGTCGAAACCGTCAAGGTGTTCTTGCCATTGACCGCCCAGGTGATCTTTCCGGCATAGAAAGGAATGGTCACTTTGTTCTGCACCGGAGCAAAGAAGGTCTGCGTCAGATAGTAGTTCGTCCGGCGCTGTGGATTGAAGGCGCCAAAGAACCAAAGCTTGTCCTTCGCGATCGGGCCGCCAATGTCGCCGCCGATGTCTGTTTCGGAGAATCCATTCGCGGAAGATCCCGTGAACGAGAAGTTCTTCACCTGGCGGACCAGACCCTTGGTGGTTCCATAACCAAACAGGTCGCCGTGAAATTCATTGCCACCACTCTTGGTAATGACGTTGAAGATACCGCCGGTGGACTTGCCGTACTCGGCGCCGTAAGCACCGGTTTTGATTTCCACTTCCTGAACAAACTCAAACGGCAGGTTGGCGCCCGAACCGCCAAAAGCCGGGTCGGTCGTGTTCACGCCATCCAGAATGTAGTTGTTCTCAGGTCCCGAAGATCCGCCAACCGACGGATCGCGATCACGACCGGTCGCGTCACGCAATCCAGACCGGGTAACAGTTGGGGCGATGGTGTAGAGCCCCTGGACTGTACGCTGGGTCGGGAAGTTCGAAAACTGCTCGGTCGAAACGTTAGCCCCGGTTGTGTTGGCTGCCACATCAACGGCGGCTCCGCCAGTGACCGTTACGGTCGCCGTAGCAGTCGCGAGGGCGAGCTGCGGGTCAACGCTGGAAGTTCTTCCCAGGTTGACCGTCACGTCGCCTTGTTCATACTTGGCGAACCCTGAGGCGGCAACCGCAACTTTGTACTTGCCCGGCGGCAGAGCGCTGATCAGGTACCTACCATCATCACCTGTGGTCGCGTCCTTAGCCGTGATCAGATTCGGACCGGTTACCGTGACCGTGGCGCCTTTCACTGCCGCGCCGTTCGGGTCGGTGACGGCTCCCTCGATAGAACCTGTCGTGCTCGACTGGGCCATTGCACTGGTAGCGAAAACCGCCAGCGTCAGAGCCAGAACGAACATAAAAACTTTTTTCATCTTCTCTTTCCTTTCGTGAAGAGCGTCCCCCGTACAGAGACGTCTAATTTGTCTTAATTCAATCGATGGCCAACAACCCAAAACCACTGACACCCTGGTATTGCCGGCCTGTATTATTCCGATTTCGTTGGCGGTTCTGGACCATTGTTGCTAGTCGCTGACTGATTCGTCCCCAATATGCACCGCCAGAGTTTCGATTCCGAGGTCTTCCTAAGCAATGGCGATGCCATAAGCCACCCTCCAGTGCGTGGCCGGAAAACCTTTGATTTAGGCTAATTTGGCGAAAAGAGCAAATCCGAAAATTCGGTTTTACTCCGAAATTCCGTAAATGCTCGTGGCCACAGTTTCGCAACAAACAACCTGATCGATGCTTTCAACACATGGCCCGCATGGCGCCATGCGGTAGACTGCCGCGACCCAATCCATTGAACGGCCATTGAATAGGTTCGAGAGCTTGTCCCAGCGAATTTATGGAGTGCACTGCAGATGCTATAATCCGAACCTGTCGTCAGTTCATCTGATAGTCCTTCGAGTACGAGAACTTTCTAGCCACGAATATACTGAAGTCAGGAGGTAAACCTGGGCTGATGAAAAGCCTAATTTATGGCTTGTGTTTTTCGCTCTTTGTTTTGTTCGCGAACCCGCTGCAAGCTTCTCCAAAGAGCTCAAATCTTCTTAACAGGATCGAGGGACAGGTGTATGACCCGAATCATCGTCCGGTCGAGAATCTTTATGTCGAACTGATCGATGAAGTAGATTCGGTTATTCAGCGAACCAAGACAAATGCTTCCGGACGTTTCTCCTTCATAGGTGTGCCTCCCGGACGCTTCATGGTAAAAGTTCTAACTTTTGGCACGAACTTTGTGGAGCAAACTCAAGAGGTCAACATCGGCACGACCAGAAACAACAGCGACGTGGATTATGTTGACATCACCCTTCGTTATGATAAGCGCAGCCGCGGGCCAGAACCTGATATGCCCACCGGAGTGATTTTTGTACAGGACATTCCTCCGGCGGCGAGAACAGCGTACCTGAAAGGCATTGCTGATTTCGGGAAAGATCAAGACAAGGGATTGCAGGAAATTGAAGAAGCGCTAAACATCTTTCCCAACTATTTTGATGCTCTGACTTGGATCGGTAAGGAATATATCTCCCGCAAGCAATATGAAAGAGGCTATCCGTACCTGTTAAGAGCAATTGATATAAACCCCCGTAGTCCTTCTACCTTTTATAGTCTGGGTTACGCTTTTTATCAGATGAAGCAGTATCCCGCTGCTTTGGAAGCCGCCAAAGCGACCACGATTCTTGTCCCTGCTTCAATTGAAGCGCAACTGCTATATGGGACGATTTTGCGAATAATGGGAAGCTATACTGAGGCGGAAACAGCTTTGCTTAAAGCCAATTCTCTGGCAAAGAAGATGAATGCCGAGGTTCATTGGCAACTGTCACTGCTGTATAACCGACTCAACCGAAATCAAGACACCATTGACGAGCTTGAAACTTTCATAAGACTCGTACCCGACTCCCCTGATAAGAATAAGATTCGAGACATGATCGCCAAACTCAGGACTTCCGCTAACAAGAATAAATAGGGTGGATGCAAACGAATAATCAATATACCGCTACTGAGTCCAAACGCCGTGGTCCGATCGACATGGTGACTGTCTCTCCAGGGCGCTGCGTAAGTCACCCCACCTGGAGTTCGAAAACTGCCTGAATACTCTCCGCCCCGAACCAAGCTTATTGAGTCTAAACCTTACTATCCGGACAAAGTGTCCGAAGGGATTGTTCCTTACCAAAGAACCTTCAGTGTTTTGTTGCCGCAAAAAAGCCTGCTCCCTTATGAGAGCAGGCCTTTAAGAGTCTCAATTCTTATTCAGCTAGAAGTTGAATCGGACACCAAATCTAACGTTACGAATACCCTGATATCCGGAAGGTTGCCCGTAAAGAGTACTATGCGGATTTGGTCTTCCAGTCAGGCTGGGAAGACCGCCACTTTCGAGTTGCGTAAGCTGGGTCCCGATTTGTCCGGTCAGAATCTTGTTCAAAATCGGAATCAACGTTTGCTTTGCCTGATCGTAAGCAGGGTCAATGTCCTTGGCCCCAATCGTATTCGTAGTTCTGTACCGGGTCGTAGTCAGGCTGGTCACCGTGTTTTGGTTGAAGACGTTCAAGACGTTAAAGTCGAAGGCCAGCGAATAACGCCCTTCTCTACCAAACCTGTAAAGGTGCGTCCACGAAAGATCCGTTTGCGAGAACATCGGAGTTCTTCCCAAATCGCCCCGTTTGATTAAGGGAATTGAAGTGGCGACAACAGTAATAAAGGTCGTCTGGGGTGTTCCCTGCATCGCGGTGTAGAAGTAAGAAAAAACATCCGTGTGTCCCTTACTCTTCCACCGCTCGAACTCGTATCCACCGTATGACTTGAAAACGTGACGGCGGTCGGTCGCCAGGTATCCGTTATCAGGTTGGCCCGTTGCGGTGAATCCATTAATCGGATAGTCAAAGAAACGCTCAATACCAGGGTCGGTACGTCCGCCCTCGTCAGAACTTGCAAGTCCTGAATAGTTACCAAACAAATACCCCAAGGTATAATTCGCATTGAAGTAGTAGTGGTTTGAGAGCCGCTTGTTGAGCACTATTTCAAATGCCCTGTACAACCGTTGTGGTATCGCCGATTTCGCGGTCCCGTTTGCCTGGTCAAGCTGCAAATCCAAGCCTTGGCCCGGGTTGCCGACGGGATAGTTTTCCGCCTGGTTTAATCCCAGTATGGCGTGGTCTTCCTGGGCCTGCGCAACATTCTTGCGTGTGAAGCGGGCCGACAAAACATAATTCTGGCGGACCTCTCTTTCAAAACCAACCGTAAATTCATCCTGACGGAAAGGCTTCAAATTGGGATCGACGCCGGTTACTACCAGCCCGAGGGCCTTGAATTGGGCTTCGGTCAAGTTTGACGGAATACGAAAGTCTATTTGTAACTGACTTAAGCCACCTGACGCCGAGGGATTGCCGCCGCCCCGAGGATCTGCAAAGTTACCCAGAATCCTGGCAGGCGTATAGAACGCGAAGTTAGGATTTGCGGCGGTGATTGGGAAATAGTCTAGTCGAGCCTGAAAAAAGCGATTTTCAGATCTCCGGAGACATTGAGCCGCCACCCACGGGCGCGAGATTGATTTCCAGGTCTTGCTCAGGCGAACCAAAAATGAGCCAAAAGAAAACTCGCAGGAGTTTTCTCAGGTTA
>JBGQGG010000044.1:0-35925 GCA_041497335.1 Pyrinomonadaceae bacterium
CATGACTTAGGCCATCGCAGATTTGCTTGAAGTAAAAGAGCGTTTCGGCAAGCCCGATGCTTTGCTTTGGTTTTGTGCGGGCGTAATTCATCAAATCCCCGCCGGACATAAACTCCAAAACAATGAAACCGAAAGCTCGGCCGGTCGCATCCTCGGCATCGCCTTGATCGAGAACCGACACTATGTTTGCGTGACGAATCTTGTTAAGGATCGCGCTTTCGCTCTGAAACTTCTCGCCGAGCATTTGCTCAAGCTCGGGAGGAGGAATTCCTTGTAGACGACTGTTCAGGGCTTTGATGACAACAGCGTTGCCCCTATTACTATCATCGCCACGATCGCGAGCAACAAACACTTCCGAATAACTGCCGGAGCTAATCCGACCTTTAATCTCATAGCGATCCTTGAGGACTGCTCGCTGTAGGTTGAGTTCAAACATTGCTCGCGAATCCGAATGAACTTGTGAGTTATTGATAAGTATGGTGCCCCCGGCGCGATTCCAACGCGCGACCTCTCGCTTAGGAGGCGAGCGCTCTATGCAACTGAGCTACGGGAGCACATCGTGGGAATAGTACAACGTCGCGAGTCAGTTGTCAGTTGCCAGTTGCAGCTGATTGAGGTCAGTACCACCTGCGTGAGCGGGTGGGTCCATGGGTTACCCCTCATGTTGAGTGTCTGACCCACCCGCTCACGCAGGTGGTACTGACTTCACCCTGTTCCAATCACAACTAGCCACTGCCAACTAACTACTGACAACGAACCTTGGACCATGATAGGCTGCGCTGCCATTCATCACTTTCGCGGCGGCTCTAACAACAAATTGGTCTTTATTGGGAACCCGAAAGCTAATGATTCTTGACCTCCTGGAGAACGGCGACCCGTCACGCATCGCACTCAGCGTCGCTGGAGGCGGGCCCTCTGTCACATATAGTCAACTGCGACAGCAAGTCGTTGCGCTGGCTAAGACACTCAATCAGCTCGGACTCGGCCGCGGAGACCGGATTGCGATGGCTCTGCCGAACGGGCTCGAAGTGATCGCTTCGTTCCTGGCGGCGTCTACCGTAGGCACCGCTGCTCCGCTGAATCCCGCTTACACTCGCGATGAATTCACGTTCTACCTTGAAGATACCGGGGCGCGCGCGTTGATCGTTCCACCCACAGGCGCTGATGAAGCCCGAGCCGCAGCGGGCGACAAGGTGCTGCTTATCGAAGCTGACATCGACGGAGATGGCCAGATGAGATTCTCATCGACGGGAACTGCCGGCGAGCCTCGCTCAACCGATTATCCGGAACCTGAAGATATCGCCTTGATCCTGCACACCAGCGGGACGACCAGCCGTCCAAAGCGCGTTCCACTCTCGCACGCAAATCTCTTGACCTCGGCGCGAAACGTTTCGGAAACCTATCAACTAACGCCCGAGGACGTTTCGTTGTGCGTGATGCCTCTGTTTCATGTTCACGGTTTAGTCGCCTCGACGCTGGCTACGCTCTCCACCGGGGGAACGGTAGTCGTGCCGCCGAAATTCAATCCGCTCTCTTTCTGGTCTACGGTCAGAGATCATCGGGCCACCTGGTATTCAGCCGTGCCCACAATTCATCAAGTCCTACTTGCAAGGACCAAAACCGGCACTCGGCCATCAGGCGCAGAACAGCTCCGCTTCATCCGTTCATGCAGCGCGGCGCTGGCGCCGCAGACAATGGCCGATATTGAAGAGAGATTCGGCGTCCCGATTCTTGAAGCCTACGGGATGACCGAGGCCGCGCATCAGATGGCTTCCAATCCACTGCCACCGGCCGCGCGCAAGGCCGGCTCAGTTGGACGCGGTACGGCCGTGGAGATCGCGATCCTCGATAAGGCCGGTGATCAATTGCCGACCGGCACAGTTGGCGAAGTGTCAATCAAAGGGCCGAACGTGTTCGGCGGCTACGAAGGCAATGTGGAAGCAAATGCTGAATCATTCTCAAATGGATGGTTCCGCACCGGCGATCAGGGTTATTTGGATACGGAGGGTTATTTGACGCTCGTGGGCCGCCTCAAGGAATTGATCAATCGCGGCGGCGAGAAAATTTCACCGCGCGAGATTGATGACACGCTGCTCACCCACCCAGCGGTGGCCGAGGCCGTGTGCTTTGGAATCGCGGACCGAGTTTACGGCGAAGAGGTGGCGGCGGCAGTTGTGCTAAAGGGCGCCGCAACCGAAAGCGATTTGATCGCCCATTGTCGTTCGTCGCTTTCAGACTTCAAATGCCCGACCGCAATCTACATTGTGGAATCTATTCCGCGCACTGCGACCGGTAAGATTCAGCGGCGCAACGTCGCGGCAGCGATCACCCAGACTAGTAACCCTTAGCCAGTTCTCAGTGATGATTAGCTGGGCACCAGATTCGACGTAATCGTTCAGTTCGGTAGAGGGAAAGGCGCAGGCTGCGCATAGGCAGCGGGGCGAAATTGGACTATGCTGTGCGCCTATCGCAAATGCGGTTCTTCGGTTATGAGTGAGATCGCTGCCTTCCGAACACGTGGCGCAGCCGTACCACCTAGCCAGCTTACCGCGTATCAACGACTGCTCGGAATTGAACTGACACTGACCGGACAAATCCGGCTGCTCGCCAACCAACAATCATGAGGAGGAAGACATGAACAGAATCAATGTGGGACGTGTCCTGCTGGGCGGTTTGGTAGGAGGCTTAGTAATTAGCATCGGCAACTTCGTGATAAACCGTGTCTTGCTGAGAGACGCGATGAACGCCGAATTTTCCAGGCTCCACGTGATGGAGCCGGGCAATGATTTCATTGTCAAAGCTGTGGTGATGACTTTCATCCTCGGCATCGCCATTGTCTATCTCTACGCGGCAATCAGGCCGCGATTCGGAGCGGGTGTGAAGACGGCGATCTACGCCGGATTGATAGCCTGGTTTTTTGCCTTCCTTTACACGAGGGTACTACTTGGCATGGTATTGGGGATGCCTGTGGATCTCATCGTGAAGGGGACTGCGTTGGGGCTGATTGTGTATGTAATCGGGGCCATCGCCGGCGCGTGGTTGTACAAAGAAGAACCATCCGTTTGATTAAAACCAGATAGAGTCGCCATGAAATTTGCCATCGTCGGCGCCGGCGCCATCGGCGCGTTCGTCGGCGCCATGTTAGCGAGGGCCGGTGAAGATGTGACACTGATCGCGCGCGGACCGCATCTGCGCGCGATGCAGCGATATGGCATACGTGTGCGCGGCGAGATAGGAGAATTTGCAGCGCATCCCACGGCCACTGATGATCCGGCCGCGGTCGGCCCCGTAGATGTCGTGCTGCTAACGCTCAAGGCGCACAGCCTGACCGCGATGGCTCCGCGTCTGGCGCCGCTAATGGGTCCGGGTACTTGTGTTCTGAGCGCCCAGAACGGGATTCCCTGGTGGTACTTCTATCGCCACGGCGGCGAGTGGGAAGGGACTCATCTCGAGACGGTCGATCCCGGCGGAGTGATCGGCCAAAGCATCGATCCTGCGCGCGTGATCGGTTGCGTGGTCTACCCTTCGACGACTATCGTCGAGCCCGGAATAGTCTGGCACATCGAAGGAACGCGCTTTGCCATCGGCGAGCCGGACGGATCAAAGAGCGAACGTTGCCGGCGCATTGCCGACGCGTTCATCAAAGCCGGCTTGCGTTCTCCCATACGCACAGATATTCGTCACGACATGTGGGTTAAGCTGATGGGCAACGTCGCCTACAATCCCATCAGCGCGCTCGCCCGCGCGACCCTGATCGAAATCGTCCAGTGTCCGGAGACTCGAAAACTGGCCGCGGCGATCATGGCTGAAGCGGAATCTATCGCGAGAAAACTCGGCATTGACTTAGGAATTTCCATCGAACAACGCCTCGAAGGCGCTGAAAAGGTAGGCCGTCACAAGACTTCGATGCTCCAGGACGTCGAAGCCGGACGGCCAATGGAACTCGAGGCGATTGTGGGAGCGGTGGTCGAGTTAGGTAACAAGATGGGTCTGTCGCTGCCGTACACAGAGTCAGTCTATGCGTGCGTGAAACTGCTGGCGGGGAGTGCTCACGCTGAGCCACGCAAGAGTTAGTAGATTTGGAATTGAAATCTCCCTTCTCCCTCTGGGAGAAGGGTCGGGGAAGAGGGGCGAAGCTGGGGCGGCTCGATCCTTAAGCCCTCTCCCCAGCCCTCTCCCAAAGGGAGAGGGAGTCAGCGACAAACTGAAGTTTGCCCCACAACAAGATCCAAAGCCGCAACCGGACTTCAATCTGAACGTTTCCGCGAGACACCCCGAATGTCTGCACCACAGCACCCGGATTCGCCACGATGGCAGGTACTAATCCCCTGCATCGTAGCGATGCTGGCCATCGCCAATCTTCAATACGCCTGGACGCTTTTCACTACTGACATCACGAAGAGTTTTCATGCGCGCCTGGATCAAGTCCAGTGGACTCTCACGTTCTTCATCATCGCCCAGACGGTGCTATTTCCGCTTAACGCCTATCTGGTCGATCGGTTTGGCCCGCGGCGAGTTGTCACGCTGGCCAGCTTACTGGTAGCAATCGGATGGATTGGCGCAGGTCGGGTCAACTCGCTCTCGGCGCTGTATGCCGTCTACGCGATCGGCGGCGTTGGCGCCGGCGGCGTCTATAGCGCCTGCGTGGGTGTGGCCATGAAATGGTTTCCCGATCGGCGCGGCCTTTGTGTGGGCGTGGTCGCCGGCTCGTACGGATTTGGCACGGCGCTCACCACGCTGCCGATCTCTTACCTGATCGAGCACAACGGATATCGCACAGCTTTCATTCTCTTCGGCGCGATTCAGGGTCTTGTGGTGTTGGTGGCTGCGCAGTTTCTGCGCATGCCTCCATCAGGGTGGTTACCTGCCGGCTGGGAAGCAATGAGAACGAAAGTGCAACGCAATGTCCAGCAGTCATCCCGCGATTACACGCCCGGCGAAATGATGCGCAGCCTATCGTTTTATTTACTTTACCTGATGATGACGCTGGTTACGGCAAGCGGATTGATGTTAACGGCCCAACTTAAACCGATTGGCGTCACCTATGGTTATGACAAGTACGCGCTATTTGGCGGCTTCACGGTGCTGACGCTGACGCTGTCTTTGAATCAAGTGCTGAACGGATCGGCGAGGCCTTTCTTTGGCTGGGTTTCGGACCGCATTGGACGCTACGACACGATGGCCATAGTCTTCGTCATGGAAGCGATCACCATCACCGTACTGACGCTGGTGGTGGCGCGCCCCACCTTGTTCATCATCATTTCGGCGCTGATGTTCTTTGCCTGGGGCGATATTTATTCGCTGTTCCCGGCGGCCATCGCGGACATCTTTGGGAGCAAACACGCTACGACCAACTACGGCATTCAGTACACTGCGAAAGGGATCGGTTCGATCCTGGCGGGCCCCGGCGCAGCCCTTTTGATGGCCGCGAAGCATTCGTGGATTCCAGTTTTCTGGGCCGCAGTGGCGTGCAACGTCATCGCTGCAGGCCTCGCCGTGCTTTGGCTGAAGCCGCGCGTGGCGCGTTTGTTGAGGGAGCAAACTGGAGAGCCATAATCAGAGACCGTCTCGCCGGCGGTCGTTCCCGCGCCGAAAAGGCGCTTCTGATTAGCATCATTCCGTCGCGCCTGACCGGTGTTTGGAGTATCAACTTTAGTCGGGTTCTTTCGACGCACTAAAGCCCGACTGAAGTCGGTTCTATGAACGCCGCTTATCCTCGGCCGATCATTTGTAAACCGTTTGTGCCGATTCAACTCCCGAAGCGCAAGAGAACCCTCCGGCGTTGAGCGCTCGATGCAGCGCATCCACCACCAGCAAGACGTTTTCGCGCGTGCTGCCTGATCCCATCAGGCCGATGCGCCAGATGCGTCCTTTCAGCGGTCCCAGTCCGCCGCCAATCTCGATGTTCTCTGCAAGCAAATGCGCGCGCACTCGCGCGTCATCGACGCCGTCGGGCACGCTCACCGCATTCAAGCTCCACAGTCTCTGCGCTGCCGCTACTGCCATCCTCAAACCCATCGCCTCGATCCCGGCAACCAGCGCGCGATGATTCAGTTCATGGCGACGCCAACGGGCTTCCAGTCCCTCTTCGTGAATCAGACGCAGAGCTTCGCGCAAAGCGTAGTTCATCGAAATCGGCGCCGTGTGATGATAGGTGCGGTCGTCACCCCAGTAGCGCTCGACCATCGTGATATCGAGGTACCAACTCTGCACTTTCGAGCGCCGCGAGCGAATGCGATCCAGCGCGCGTTCGTTGAAAGTGATTGGCGCCAGGCCCGGCGGCGCGCCGATGCACTTCTGTGTGCCCGAGTAACAGATGTCGATGCCCTGCCGATCAACTCCCACGGGGTGACCGGCGAGCGATGTCACCGCATCAACGATCAGCAAAGCATCACGGGCGTGTGCCATCTCAGCCAAGCCGGACAATTCCTGGAGCACGCCGGTGGAGGTTTCCGCATGGACCAAAGCCAGGGCGCGCGGTTCCGACGACTTGAGTGCAACGTCGATCTTGTTGACATCGATCGCTTCGCCCCACTTCGCCTCGACCACCACGGGTTTACCGCCGGCGCGTTCAATGATGTCGCGCATCCGCTCGCCGAAGATGCCGTTAATGCACACGACGATGTCATCACCCGGTTCGATCACGTTGACGAGCGCGGCTTCCATGCCGGCACTGCCCGTGGCCGAGATCGGAATCGTCACCCGGTTGTCCGTTTCAAAGACGTAGCGAAGGAGAGCTTGCACGTCATCCATGCAACGCAGAAAAAGCGGATCGAGATGGCCGAGCACGGGCGCAGCCATCGCGCTCAGCACACGGTCATCAACCGGACTCGGGCCGGGTCCAAGCAATATGCGCTTTGGCGGTTGAAATCGTTCGTAGGTTGCGTGCTCTTCCGCGAGCGATGATTGAGCTGGCATTTTTATGAATCCCCAAAGTGGTCAGTTGTTAGTTGTTGGTAGTTGTTTCGTAGAATAGGTCAAATAGGTCCTATACGACCTATTTCAACAATTGGCCATCTTCACGATTGATACTTAATCAGAGACCGAACATCATACCCTTCCAACTTTTTCCGTCCCGGAAGAAACTCAAGTTCAACGACGAAAACCAGTCCCTCGATCTTTCCTCCAAGACTTTCAACCAAACCGCAAACTGCTTTGGCCGTACCACCCGTCGCGAGCAAATCGTCGGCAATGATCACACGATGACCATTCCCGATCGCGTCGCGGTGAATCTCGAGCGTATCTTGACCATATTCAAGGTCGTAAGAAATCGACGCACTCTCCGCCGGTAGCTTCTTCGGCTTGCGTACGGGTACAAAGCCCGCCCCGAGGTGATAAGCCAGCGCGGGCGCGAAAATGAACCCGCGGGCCTCGATACCTACCACGGTATCGATTTGCGCACCTTTAAACTCCGCGGCCAAAGCATCGACCGTCTTGCGTAGCCCCTCGGGATGCTTAAGCAGCGTGGTAATGTCGTAAAAGTTTATCCCCGGCTTGGGAAAGTCCGGCACTTCGCGGATCAGCTTTTTCAGTTCGTCCATAATCCGTCAATCGACAACGGTTTCTTAACCAGGCAAATTAGAGTCGAGCTATCCCGTTTCCGGGGGGCATGATATCATCTCGGGCGATCTTCCCAGCTACCCTTGGCGCTTGAATCAGTAGCTTTTTTTTTTCGAGCATGCGACTCCGCAACCTGCCAACCCGCATTCTTCTGCTCTCGGCGGCATGCTGGCTGGGCGCTTCGCAGGGATTTGCCCAGGAGCCCACTCAGACCCCCGATGTCATTCGAGTTAACACCTCGCTCGTGCAAACCGACGTGATGGTTTTTGACAAGCAGGGTAATTTCGTCGATGACTTGAAGCGTGAGCAGTTTGTGTTAAAGGTTGACGGCAAGCCACGGGACGTTTCTTTTTTCGAACTCGTCACCGCCGGAAGCCGAAACGAGGAAGCCCAACTGGCGGCTGCGCGCGGTGTGACCCGTCCGGGCGATAGCGGCGCGGTACCTCTCGATCGGGGCCGCACGGTCTTTTTCTTCATCGATGACATGCATCTTTCCATAGGAAGCATGAAGCAGGCGCGGATGCTGCTCTCCCGTTTTATCGATCATGAATTGGGACAGAACGACGAAGCGGGAATCACCTCGGCCAGCGGGCAACTCGGGTTTCTGCAACAACTGACGGACGATAAACGGGTCCTGCAGCTCGCGACCGATCGTCTGGTGGCCAAGTCACAGTTGAACAAGGATTCAGAGAGCCCGCCGATGTCTGAATATCACGCCATGATGATCGGCGCTCACGATGACGACGTATTCACTTTTTTTGTCGATGAGACCTTGAGACGAAACCCGGGTCTTCAGCGGGGCCAGGCTGAAGAATGGGTCCACAACCGCGCCTCGCAAATCGTCCAGCGGTCGATCTTCGTAACAACCAATACGCTTGCGTCGCTCAAGACCCTGGTTAACACCTCTGCCGCCTTGCCGGGACGCAAACTAATCTTTTTCGTCTCTGATGGATTTCTTCTCGATAACAGAAATGCAGACTCGTACGCACGCCTGCAAGACGTAACTTCAGCGGCTGCGGCTGCCGGCGTTGTCATCTACTCAATAGACGCGCGAGGTTTGACGGCCGGAATGACCGACGCTAGTACGGAGGGCACGTTTGACCCTTCGGGCAGGTTGCAGCGCTCAACCGGCGGCGAGTTGGGCGCCTCTCAGAACGGCCTCAACGCTCTTGCGGCGGATACGGGTGGTCGCGCCTTTTTCAACACCAACGCACTTTCGAAAGCGGTCACGACCGCCCTGAAAGAGACTTCGGCTTACTATCTGCTGGCATGGCGGCCCGAGACTGAGGAGCAACGCAACCAAAAATCTCGCCGCATCGAGGTCAGCGTAATCGGACGTCCTGAACTGGCTATCCGTTTCCGTCGCAGCTTTGGTGAGGTCTTGCCGTCCGAATCGAAGAACAAGCCTGGCCCGGCCAAACCGCCGAACGAAGTGATGCGTGATGCCATTCGGGCAACCTACCCGCAAAGCGATCTGCCGGTAGCGCTTTCGTTAAACTTCCTGGATGTTGCTCAGTTCGGTGAAACCCTCACCGTTTCCGTAAGGGCCTCGACGAAGTCATTAGTGTTCGAGTCTCAGGCAGGGCAGCGGGTGGCAAACATAGATCTCGGCGGCGGTGTATTTGATGATCAGGGAAAATCAATCAGCAGCTTTAGCAAACGCTTGACTCTCAAGCCGAAGTCTGACGCGACGGCCTCCCCCCCGGACAACGTCTATTACAATCATTTCTGTGCACTGAAGCCTGGACTCTATCAAGTCCGCGTAGCGGCGGTGGATCAAAAACAAGGCCGGGTCGGGAGCGCCGTGCGTTGGATCGAGATTCCAGATCTCAGTTCGAAGGCGCTGACGCTGAGCAGCTTGCTTGTCGGAGAGAGAAAGGCCGAATCACAAGGCCCGGCCCCGCTGGATGCGACTGAACCAGGCACGACACCTGACGCCTTTCGCCAGGTCAACTTGAACGTCGACCACCGTTTTGCTCGCTCGTCGCACCTCCGTTTCCTGACCTATATTTACAACGCGCTTCAGAGTTCGCCGGGAACGGCCGCACCGACACCCGTACCGGCTCCTACGCTGAGCCCGGGGACCAACGCGCTTCCGGCAAGTTCTACCAGTGGGCCCGTTAGCGGTCCCGATCTGGTTGTGCAGGTGCAGGTTTTCCGTGACAACGAACCTGTCATCACCACGCCTTTACACAAAATCCAAATGGAAGGCGTTTCGGATTTCGTGCGACTTCCGTATGCGGCCGAAGTAACCCTGGATGGCCTGCAGCCCGGTCGCTACGTGTTGCTGGTAACGGTTATTGATCGACTGGCGAAAGCCAGCGCCTCACAAAGGTTCGGTTTTCAGGTCGACTGACCCCGGTTGACTCGTGTAGACACGCCGGCAAATTCCGGAAAAGGGCGAGCATGCGACTTCACAGACTGCCAATGCGCATTCTTCTCTCCGCGGCATGCTGTGCGTGCGCTTCGCAAGCGTCTGCGCAGGAGCAGGGATCTTCCCGTCAGGGTCCGGACATCGTTCGAGTTAACACCTCACTCGTGCAGACGGACGTCATGGTTTTCGACAAGCAGGGAGGTTTTGTCGATGGTTTGAAGCGCGATCAGTTTCTTTTGAAGGTCGACGGCAAGCCCCGGGACATTTCTTTTTTCGAACGCATCGTGGCTGGGAGCCGAAACGAAGAAGCTCAACTGGCGGCCGCGCGCGGTATTTCAGCCGGCGGCAAGACTGGTGCCGTACCTCTCGACCGAGGACGGGCAGTGTTTTTCTTCATTGATGACTTGCACCTTTCCGCAGGAAGCGTGAAGCAGACGCGGCTGCTGCTGCAACGATTTATCGATCGTGAAATGGGACAGAACGACGAAGCGGCGATTACCTCAGGCAGCGGGCAGATTGGGTTCTTGCAACAACTCACGAACGATAAAACAGTGCTGCAGGCAGCGACCGAACGGCTCCTGGCCAGGTCATCCGCGCCGAAGGACTCAGACCAACCGCCGATGTCTGAATACCAGGCGATAATAATCGAGCGAAACGATTCCGATGTTCTCGACTTTTTTGTCGAATACATTCTCAAAGAGAATCCGAGGCTCGCGCGTTCGGTAGCGGAAGAGTTGGTTCGCGGCCGTGCGTCGGCACTGCTTCAGGAAGCTGCCGCAATCACTACCAATACCCTTGCCGGGCTTAAGAGTCTGGTCGACACGTCGGCCGCACTGCCAGGCCGCAAACTTCTTTTTTTAATCTCGGATGGTTTCTTTCTCGATTCCAGAAATTCAGATTCGTCCGATCGCATACAAGGGATCACGTCCGCGGCTGCTGCCTCAGGAGTGGTCATCTATTCGATCGACGCGCGGGGTTTGTCGGCCGGTCTGGCGGACGCGAGCAGCCCAAGTGATTTTGATACTTCCGGCAGATTGCTACGCGCGACGGCCGGTGAGATGACAGCTTCCCGGGGCGGTCTCAGCGCGCTGGCAAACGATACCGGCGGCCGCGGGTTCTATAACAGTAACGCCCTTTCGACGGCAGTCACGACGGCGTTGAAGGAAACCTCTGCCTACTATCTGATAGCGTGGCGACCCGAGAATGAAGAGCAACGCGACGCAAAATTACATCGCATCGAAGTCAGCATAGACGGCAAGTCCGATCTGATGATCCGTTTCCGGCGCGCCTTTGGTGAAGTAGTATCTTCCGAGGCAGCAAGCCGATCAAAGGACAAGCCCACGGCTCCTGCTCGCAAACCGCCGAACGAAGAGTTGGGAGCAGCGTTGCGCTCGCCCTATCCGAAGAGTGAGCTGCCAATCTCAATTACGCTCAACTTCATCGATGTCGCCCAGTATGGCGCAACACTGACAACGTCGCTGAAGGTTTCCACCAGCTCTTTGGTGCTGGAAGCACAGGGAGGCCCACCGCAGGCGATCCTGGATGTGGCCGGCGCCATATTCGACGACCAAGGGAAATCCGTCAGCACTTTCAACAAACGCTTTACGATCAAGGCGGACCCCGCAAATGCAACACCTGAGCCACCTGAGAGCTTCTTCTACAATTATTTCGCCATAATAAAGCCGGGCCTCTACCAGGTGCGTGTGGCGGCGTTGGACGAAAGACGAGGCCGCTCCGGAAGTACTTCGCAGTGGATTCAGGTCCCGGATGTGGGATCAAAGGCCTTAACCCTCAGCAGTCTGATCGTCGGAGAGAAAAAAGCTGAGGCAGATACTCAACCAGCGGAAGTGCTCACGAATGAACCAGACAAGCAGCCAAGTGCATTTCGCCAGGTAAGTCTGAACGTCGATCATCGTTTTGCTCGCTCTTCACATCTGAGATTCCTGACTTTTGTTTACAACGCACTTGCTGATGCAACGAACGCGGCCGCACTGCCGGCCTCAGGGAGTACAGGATCCGCTTCACTTGCTGACACGATGCCGCCGACTTCCAACGGTAACACGAGCGGTCCCGATCTGGCCGTCCAGGTACAGGTGTTTCGCGACAACGAGCCAGTCATTACGATGCCTTTGCAAAAGATTCAGGTTGAAGGGATTGCAGATTTGCGGCACCTTCCGTATGCGGCCGAAGTAACCCTGGATGGACTGCAACCCGGCTGTTACGAGCTGCTGGTAACGGTTATTGATCGACTGGCGAAAACCAGCGCCTCACAGAGGTTCGGTTTTCAGGTTGACTGACCGATCTCGATTCTCAGATTTGAAATCTCAGTCTCTGACTATTCCCGGACTATTCTAGCGGGGGTTCGAGGACAACCTGTTTCTTCTCGCGCTTGCGAACCAGCGACAGCACGTACTTTTTCTGGCGATTGAACTCGAAACTTGACGCCCAGGCTCCACGACCCAGGATTCGCCCGTCGACCGATTCGACCACGTCACCTTCGCGCACTCCGCCGCGGGCCGCACTGCTTTCCGGTCGCACTGCGAGCACCAGGAAGCCGCCCTGCGCGCCTAGTTGTGAGGCAACATTGGATGAAAGGGCCATCGTTTCGAGCCCGATTCGCTCAAGACCATTTAGGCGAGTTGTGATCATTGGCATCTCAAAACGCCACCGGAATGTTGGATCAAACGAACCGCCAAGTTTTACGTCTATCGGCAGCGGCGAAGGAGAGTTCGGCCGGCGAACCAAAAACTGCACTTCCTTGCCACTGCCTGCCTCGGTGAGCAACTTGGAAAACTCCTCAGCGCTTTTTACGTCTTCCTGATTGACAGTGACGATAACGTCGCCGGGATGCAGTTTGGCAAGGGCGGCCGGCGTGCCCGGCATTACCGATGTCAGCAGGATCCCCACCTGCTGCCGGATCAATTCGGCCAACTGATCGTCGTGCCAGCCGTTTGCCAGGAAGGCGGCGCGCGCCGCGAACTCCACCGGCTCGCCGCGGACGCCCAGCAGAGGCCGCGGGACACTGGCCTGCCGATCCAATACCCGGCGGGTAGCGGCGCGAACGTTGTCCGCGGGAAGGATCCGCGCGTCGTTGCCTTCCATCGCATCGACGATGCCCAGTGTATTCCCCGCTTCATCACAGGCAATACCGCCGATGACCAGCGGCGAGAGCTTTGTCCCGCGCACCGTCAATCTTTGCGGCTTCCCGGCACTGGTGTGCGTCAGGTCGGCGATCGTCGCATCGACCTCACCTACTTTGACGTAAATGGTCCGAGACGACGCCTCGCCTTCCGGCGTAGTTCGTTCCGGCGCGAAAATCTGCACTCCCTGTCCTTGAGCCAATGCTCTGGCAACTCCTTCTGCCGGTGGCGGTACGACCTCACCGTTCACCTGCAATACCGATAATCCGGTCTCGCCGTCGAGCCCGACATAGTGAGCCCTCAGTTTTCGTCCGTCACGAGTAACGACCGTCAAGTCAGGTTCAGCACGTGGCGGTAGCAACGGACCCGGCGCTGTCGAACGTGGTAGCTGGCCCATCAGTTCGGCAGAGGTAAAAGAAAACTGCGCAAATTCGAGTTCCGCCCCGGCCTGAGGCAATCGGGCAGCGATTGTCTTGCCATCGGCCAACACCCAGCCGGCGATTATGCTCGCATGTGCGTCGCTTGAGATCGCCTCTGGGTCGATCGTATAGACAGTACCGGGCTCGCCTTCCTGCCTCAGTAAGAACCGAAGCATCTTGACTCCGCTCAACCGATGCACGATGGTCACCACTTGTGGTGCAACCTTCGTCTGGTCGGCAACTACTGTGACTCTCGCCGGTGGAGTCGTTGCGCGTCTGGGCGGTCGGCGGGGTTGCGTTTTTTCCGGCGCAGGTGATTGCCCAGGATCCGTTGGCTGAACTTCAGTTGAGGCGGCCGGCGCAACAGTCTGCGCGAGCGATGCGACCGCCAGACACATCATCGCTGATCCCGTAATCAGCAACATCAGCACTCGATTGAAAATCGCCTTCATAATCTTACTTAACACCACAACTACCAGCTTCGGCTATTCGTCGAACTCACAGGAATTCGGTTATCAACCAGCGCGCCAAAGCTAACCGGCGGTAGAGAGATCTTGCGAGTCGCCCCGTGATCATCTTGCATTGACACTACCATGGGCCTGAAAGGCGCGCTCAGAGAAACTTCACCCGCCCTTTGTTCTAACTGCTGTATGGATTCTGCTTTCGAAACGGCATAGTCGGTGGCAAAGGCAGGCTTACTAATAATCTCTCGAGAAGCATTCCCTTCCCGATTAGAGCGGCCAGGTTTCGCTTCGTTACGCGGGGCTGATGTCACCCCTTCCGGCCCGGGCGTGCTGTTTGAGGCAAGCGTCGGTGGCTCGGTATTTGAGGGCGCCCCTGTGAACGGAGCTGACGGTCCTGCGGGTGGAGCTGCCGCAATCGTCGGCGCCTGACTCTTATTTCGCTGCGCGAACCAAACCAGGGACGTCGCCAGCATTACCACCAGCGCGGCCGCGACGATGGCCGGAGTGCTCGTCACAAAACGAAAAATGAAGGGCTGTCGGGCTCGACCCTGCTCATTGGCAATGCGGGCTCGCAGTCGCATATCAAAGTCCCCGGGCGCGGCCACGGGCTCAAGACTTCCAACCAACTCGCGGAGGCTTGCGCGCTCTGTGCGAAAATTGCCGCACGACGTGCATACCGTGAGGTGCGCCAGCGCTTGATTGCTCAGTCTCTGGTTCAGTTCTGATTCGTCAATTTCTCGCCGCGTAGCGCGGCATTCTTTCCCATTCATGATGGCACCACCTGGATGTAACTTCGCATTTTGTCGCGCAGGAAATTCCGGGCCCGGTTGATACGCGACTTCACCGTCCCCTCGCTCGTGCGTAAGATTGAAGCGATCTCCTCGTAGCTTTTCCCTTCCACATCGCGCAACACGAGCGGCGCGCGATACTTCTCTGGCAGAGTGCTGATGGCCCGTTTGACCACCGCCCGCTTTTCCGAATCGACGAGATTGACGTCCTGCAAGGGGCGCTCGTCCGGCGCATCAAAGTCCCTGACCTCCTGCCCATCGCTGGAAGCCAGCAAACCTGTCAGCGACACCAGGCGTCTTCGCTTGCGCTTGCGCAACTCGCTGATCGCCAGGTTGGTCGCGATGCGGTAGATGTAAGTCGAAAACGCGTGCGTCGTCTGATAACGTCCGGCCGCGCGGTAGACCCGTAGGAATGTCTCCTGGGCCAAATCTACAGCACCGTCGTAATCGTTTGTCATGCGATAGATGTAACTCGTAATCTGGTTGCGATAGCGGCTAACCAATTCGGCGAATGCGTCTTCGTCGCCCGCCAGCGTCTCTTCCAACAACGTGTGGTCTGACGCCTTCTGGACCACGACAGTCGACGGCATCGCGGCGGCGAAGTCCAACTCCTCAATCGAAGTTAGCGTTCTCATCGGGCAGGCAGGCTCTCGGTCAAATTTGCGCGTCAGAAGCGCCGGCATTCTTGCTGGTTGCCGCTGTTCATCGCGAGCAAAATTATACACCGGCCCGCGACCGCCTCGGCAGTAGACACGCCCGGTTGGACTCCGGGTTCCGAAAAAATGACTCTTCTGAGGGTCAGCGCCGGGTCAACTGCCCTTTTCAGGACTTAAGCGGCCGGAGGGAAACCGGTAAGAGCTAACCAGAGACCCTGTGGGGTTAGGGTTTTCCGGACGCACTCTGGGCATCAGGGTTTTGAAACACCGAGTCTTCCATCCTCACGCCATAGGTAACGGTAAGAATGCGCGTCTCCAGCGTCTGCTTGCCGTCTTCCAACAACACAGTTCGGTAAGGCACGAACGTGCTTTGAACTTCTCGGTAGTCATAGAAACGCCGGGTGTACTTCACCGCTGCCGCTCCGTTAGGTGGAGTCTCTTCGTACTCCAGCCATAGTACACGGAAAGTCCTTGCGCTAATGAAATACCGGGTACGGCGACTTGCCGTGTCCGTCATATCGATGACAAAGACCTCGATGCCCTGCTGTTTGTCTTTGCCTGCCGAACTCAGTTTGGATTCGTTTTCTTTGTAACGGAGGAGCGCGTCGATGCTGTGCGCCCGCTGGGCAATGAAATCAGCCGTGGCGTCCGCGCGGGGAGTGAAAGGCGCGCCGTTGATGATGCCGAAGATGCGGCCCTCGCCATAGATCAGAGAGTATTCAGCCTGCGGCGTCTTGTTGTCGAGGCGAACCTTATCTTTTTCAGATTTTTCGCCGCGCACAAATCGCAAATCGTATCGCACTTCCTCGGCGCGGCCGTCCTCAGTAATGCGTGTTAACCGCCCGTGCTCAACGCCGTTGCGGCGAATCTGCTCCAGGACCGCGCGGCCCATGCCTTTCCCGGCAACAGCTATTACCGTTTCCACGATCTGCAAAGCCGTGGGAGCCTTCGGTTCGTCGGCCTTAGCCGAAGGGCTGATCGTTAAGATGCCGGCAGATAATGATAGCAGTATTACGAAAACCGTCAGGCTTCGAAAGAGCAAAGGGGCTTTAGATTCCATAACTCAATAATACCTGGGGCCAAACTCTACAATTTGTCGGGATTGTAACACAAGCCAATCGGAGAAATGGGCTTTGCACCGTCTCACTGATGCTAACGTCAGGCTGTTGGATGTCTGACCTCATTGATGAGTTTGACAACCCGCGCTGCGCCGCGTTAAGTAAGAGAGCAAACATTGAAAGGCCGTTCGCCAGGATCGATAGTCGCAGCCCCGACAATGCGAGTCTGAAGAGTGGTCCCTGAAAGGACATTTGGTAAATGAAGAAGGTTGGCATTTTGGTTGGCCGGGAAACGACTTTTCCTGAAGCCTTGATTAGAAACATCAATGAGCGGGGTAAAGGATCGGTCGTCGCCGAGTTTATCACTCTCGGAGGCGTTCGCCATGACGCGCCGCCGCTTTACGATCTGGTAGTCGATCGCATCTCGCACGAAGTGCCCTTCTATCGCGCTACCCTGAAGCGCATGGCGCTGGAAGGAACCATCATCGTAAACAATCCTTTCTGGTGGTCGGCTGACGATAAGTTTTTTAACTATTCTCTCGCGCTCAAGCTGGGCGTGGCGGTGCCCAAAACAGTACTGCTACCCCAGAAAGACTATATTCACGGAATCGTCAGCGAGAGTTTGCGCAACCTGGAGTTTCCGCTCGACTGGCAGGGGATCGTCGATTACGTCGGACTTCCCGCTATCATGAAACCGTTTGACGGCGGCGGATGGAAAAACGTTTCGCGCGTTAACACTCTGGAAGAGCTCATTACCGAGTACGATCAGACCGGCACGTTGTGCATGACCTTGCAAGAGTTTATCGACTTCGATCAATTCGTGCGCTGTTACTGCATCGGCCAGCGGGACGTCATGATCATGCCCTACGATCCGCGCAAAGCCTACCTCTCTGGAGAGCAATACATCTACGATCCAAATTATTTGGCGCCAGAGATGTCAAAACGCGTAGTGAAGGACGTGCTGACGCTCTGTTCGGCACTGGGCTACGACCTCAACACGGTGGAGTTTGCGATCAAGGATGGAGTGCCCTACGCGATCGACTTCATGAATCCGGCCCCTGACGCCGAGCTGCAATCGGTAGGTGAGTTTTATCATGGCTGGGTCACTGAAGCGGTGACGAATCTGGTCTTCAGGCGGCTCAGCGAAACCGGAGAGCAACCACGTTATCGCTGGGATGCATTTCTGAGTCCCGAGCTGAGTCGGATTGAAGCTGTTGCGTCGGCGTCCGAGCAAGCTGCCAGAACGATTGTTCCCAAGACTCCGGCGCAAAAGAAGGGATCGGCAAAGTCGCGCGGTTCGGCGAACGAGGCAAAAGAAGCCATCGGCTAAGCGAGCTCAGGCATCGCTGGTTTCAGCACGCCCCCTGGGTGCCAGCAGCTTTCTTATGACCAGCGAACCGGACCAGGCAATAATCGAAGACGAAGCTAATGCCCACCCCAGGCCTGCCACCACCTGATCGATTGAAGATCCTACCAGCGCGACCAGCAATGCGGCGAAACTGACGCGCGCCGTCAAACGCTGAATTCGGTTTGCTCCTTCCAACCAGTTCATGCGGCGCAGCTCTGCTGCCAGATAGTCCTCGTCGTTGTTCAGACGCGAGTAGTAATCCGCCTCGCGTCGCGCCAGCGTGGCGGTGGCCTTGTCAGGCGCAATTCGCGCGGCGTCGTTATAGTGGTGAATCACGTGCGCCAGCTTGCCGTCACTCAAGGCGACTTCGGCCAGCCCGAGCTGGGCGCGATACGCTTCTTCATCAATTTCCAGGGTCCGGCGGAATAGTTTTGAAGCCCGCGACGGATCGCCATACTCGAGAAAACACTCGCCCACTCGCGCCAGCAAAAGCGCGTCAGTCGGCCCGCGCGTCGCGGCCAGCCTGAGTGCCGCGCAGGCACGTCCCAACAGCCGCGCATCGCCGAATGCACTGGCTTGCGACTTGAGCAGTCGCGCGTATTCGTAAATGAGCCAGGGGCTCCGCGGGGAAATCAGTAAGGCCCGTCGAAAGGCTTCCGCCGACTGCTGCAAGAAACCCGAGATGCGTAAATCGTTTGCCGACTTGCGCAGCGAGTTCGCGCGCTCGGCGTCCTCCGGTTTTGTCTCATTAGCCGGCAGATTAGTCGCCGGACTAGTCGAAAGCGCCGCGCGATACCTGTCCGCTCTTTTCGCCGCGCTGGTCTCCTCCAACACCGACGTTGACGCAATCCCCAGCTTCGCGGCCTCGCGGCGCACAACTTTTGCGTCACCCAAGTGGTCGCGAAGCTCGCGCGCGCGCGCATCGAGCTTGTGATCAGAGATCCGCGGCAACAACACCCGAACCATCTGACGAAACTCCTGGCCGCCCGAGGCCAGCACAAATGCCAATCCTTTGCCGGCGATTTCAACCCGATAACGATAACGCACCTTGCCGCCACGCCGGAGGGTGCGAAGCGTGGCCACCTCAACTCGCTCGACGTCGTCAACTCCCAGGCTTTGTAAGCGTCCGCGCACCAGGCGTATGAGCCTGGCCACGAGTCCGGTTCGCACGATTGTATGTCCGTCAAAACTTAGTCGATTGGTTAGCACCAGCAGCGGGATGATTGTCCACGTGCCCGCAGTGAGCATCAGGGCGATGAGATCATGATGGGTCCTCAGGCACAGGAGTGACGCGAAGGTCAAAAGAGCTGCGGCCGCGAAATACCCACCGGGCGAAACGCGGATACCCGCTAGTTTCTTACGCTTGGCGGACGCAACATGGCCGCGCGCTGTTTCAACCAGCACTTCGCGAATTTGATTCTGTGATGAGTCGCTCAAAAAGCCTTTCTTCAAAGCCGGCCAAAATCTAAGGCGCGGGGCATTCGACCGGAACACTCAACGAGAAACTCCCGCGCGACGCGCCGGGTTCAGTGTAACGTAAATCGGCGAATTGAACGAGCGTCCGGCCGATACAGTTGTCACTTTCGAGCCGGGCAATCGGGAATCTTGCAAAGCCCAGCAGAACCTGGGCCCGGGGATCTCTCGATGCCGATGACACTAACTGCTCGCTTTGGCCCAGTGGTTTTTCAAACCGTTCAATGACCGTTTGCGGACCATCTGCGCGTGAATTCGCCGGATACGCTGTCGCTGGCTTGTCACCTATGCCAACGATGAATCGGTACGTAGCTCGGTCGGTTTCTGCGACGCACAGCCAGCGAAAAGGATTCGCAACCGTCGGCATCGCCGCCACCCGTGTGAATTGCTCGCCATGCTGTGCAGCTATTGAGTTCGCCTGGTTTACCGCGTTGCGATACGCACCCGCATGAGCCCACGCAAGTGCCCCCCAGTAGAGAACGACGAAAGCGAGCGCCGCCACCCCAAGTGACCTGCCAAAGCGCTTCTGGAGTTTCAGCGAACGACCGACGGCAAACGCCAAAACACCTGTGATCCAGATTATTCGCGCGATTGTGAACGCCGCGCTGCCGGCCGCGCGTTGCGCCGGCGCCAGGAGAACTGCGATCGTAACGAGGATAGCCAGCAGCGCCCAACCCACGACTTTTGCGCGTTGATTGCTTGTGAGCAGAAAGCACGCGCCACCCAGGATCAGCACCAGGTAAGGATCGACAATGAAGACCAGATCGCCGTAGAACCATCTGCCGTTCCAGGGCAACAACGGTCGCACTCCATAGTTATTCGTCCAGTCCATTACTGGGTGCGTGGCCGCGGCTATCAATGACGCCAATAACAGGCCGCGATATTTGATCGTTGGCGCCATCTTCCGCCACCTGGCAATCGCCCGCTCGATAGCGAAAAGGATTGAGGGGATCAACGCGCCAAGAACCAGGGTACCGATTACCGAATGCGTTACCCCGCGATGATGTTGAAGCAGAGCCCAACGACCACCGAAGAAAAAGGAAACGACGTCAATGTCAGGAGCGTTCGCGGAGAGGATACAGGCGGCGGTCGTGTAGGGCGACAGACGCGCGAGTCCCGCTTTGGCTGAGGTCAAGCCGACCAGCGAATGAGTCAGACCGTCCATTCTGAGATTTCAGATTTGAGATTAGATTCAGAACGGCAGACCAGTCGGCGGGGGCAGCGGTGTTAATTGTGCATGGCGGGCCGGATCGATCTTCAGCAACTTCTGCGCAGCTTCACGCGACGCCGCGGACTCCGGCACCGGCTTTCCGTCTGCGTCCTTGTTTTTGCGCGCTGCCTCCACTATGTTGAATAACAGATCCGCCGCTTCTTTCTTTTTTCCCTGTTTTTCGTACACAGAAGCCAGCCTCAGATTAGCCGTTTCAGGTGTTACGATCGCGGAACCCGCTTTAGCAATCTCGCTGTAGAGCCTCGCGGCCTCGTCGAGATTCCCGTCGGCTTCCTTGGCCTGCGCTAACGCGAATTTCGCGAGGAGAGCTATTTCTCCGCTGCCCTGGCTCAACGCCTGCAAATCGGTCTCGCCTTTGGCGCGATCTGTCACCAACTCGTTCGTGGCTATGAAGTAGCGCGCCTCTGAGCGATACGGCTCACCGTACTTGGCGGCGATCTTCTCAAATTCTTCGATGGCCCGCTGTGAGCGTTCCTGCTGCGTGCTAAAAACCGGGTCCTTCGAGCCCGCGACGGGAGCCGGTGAGATTTCCGCGCCATTGATCGTAATTGCCCGCCCCATGGCCGCTTCCGCTTCGCCTGAATGCTTGTCTCGCCAGCGTTTCACGCCATAGCCAACCGCCAAAATAACTATCACGGCCACCAAGCCATACACAATCTGTCGACCACGCCCCGCGACCCGTTCGGCGAGGCGGTCCGCGAGCAGCATCGTGGTATCGCGAAACCGATCGTGCTTCAGTTCCCGGGCTCGCTTCTTCTTATATTTTGCCAACTGTTTTCCTCTTGCAAGTACGCACGGTCACGCGCGTTCATTTTGGTGTATGATTGCGGAAACAGCGAATTTAGCGACCGTCCTGAACGTTGTCAAGGAGCCTATAGCGATCGCAACGCTGGCGAACCCGATCATCATCAAAGAAACCGGGCAGGTGGAGATCGAAACCGGGTGAATTGGCGGGAACAAAACAAAGTTAGCCAGTGTCTAACTGAGCGTCTGTCCGAGAAGCCTCAGCGGACGTCGGATTTGAAGCTTCTCGCCCATGGGGGTGCCAGGTGAGCTACGGAGAGCAAATCGCACTCCGCCATGCGGACTTGGAAGAAGTTGCTTCGGCAGCTGCGCTGGAGGTTCGATCGACCGCCGAGGACCAGTTCCTTGAAAGATTGCGGCAAGGAGAAGCGGCAGCCTTTGAGCGGCTGGTAGCTGAGCACTCTGGTGAAGTATACGCTCTGCTCTACCGGTTGACCTCAGATGCCGAAGAAGCGCGCGATTTGACGCAGGAAACTTTTCTGCGTGCTTTTCAGAACATTAGTCGGTTTCGCGGCGACGCGAATTTGAAAACCTGGATATATCGCATCGCGGTCAACCAGGCGCGCAATCGCTGGCGGTGGTGGCGTCGCCGCAAACGCGATCTCACGGTCTCGCTTGACGCAACCGATGGCCGCCATCAGCAGCCGCTGGGCGCAACGTTGCGAAACGATGATGCGGTCGATCCCGAACAAGAGACTCTGGCGCGCGAGCGAGAAGGCCAACTGCGCGAGGCCCTGCTGGGATTGCGGCAATCGTACCGGGAAGCAGTAATCCTGCGCGACGTAGAAGGATTTAGCTACGAAGAGATTGCGGACACACTTCAGATCAGTATTGGAACCGTGAAGTCGCGGATTTCACGAGGCAGATTGGAAATGCGTCGCAAGCTTGAAGGATCTTTGCAATGACGAATGGTTGGCCCGCCCCGGCTTCACAATGAACTCGGTGCCAATTGGGTCGGAGTGACGGCCCGGGAACGGGTGGAAAAGCGATTCAACCAGGAACTGAAACGTTTGAAAACGTGGCCAGCAACAGCCCGTCAATTTCGTTCCGGCACTGTTGATGAGCATGCCAGAGTTTCCAGGTCGGCGTTGCTTTCCCGAATTGAGGGAGGGCAGCCGGGGTCGGCCAGCCATTCGTTGAGGGATTTTTGATTTCCAATTGCCGATTGCCAATTGATTGAATCAATTGCCAGATAGGCTGGGGGAAAGAAGACAAGATTGGAAATCGGCAATCGGAATTTGGCAATGACTATGTCGTGTGACGAGATCCAACAATCGCTTTCGCTTTACGTTGATGACGGTTTGACGCCGGACGCTCGGGTTGAGTGCTACCGGCATCTGGAAGTTTGTCCGGTTTGTCGGGCGCGCCTCGCAGAAATGCGATCAATTCGAAGCAGCCTGGCGATGCTCTCGCGACCTGCGCCGCCCGCCGATCTGGTTCCCTCCATCAATAAGGCCCTGGTTGCCGCCGCGGCTGCGCAAGACGCGCGCCATAACACTACGTTAGGTGACGTAGTTTCGGCGTGGCTGCAACCCGTTGCAATGCGTTATGCGTTCAGCTCCCTGGCCTCACTGATCATTTTCACGTCCGTGTTCGCTGCCCTGCGTCCGCACATGATTGCGCTGCACGAAGCTGCGCTGGCCTTTGAGCAAGTACCCATCACCAGCGACCCTGCCGATCTTTTTCGCCCGGGTTACGACATCAACAAGCCGATTTCATCCGAGAGTTACGCCGCGCTGCGAACTCCTTACAATGCCGAGTCGCCGAGCTTGAACCCTGGCGGCGCGCTCGCGACGCTTACCTCTGAGCGGACCCATTGGCTAAGGGAGGGGCGCCAGAGTGATGACGACATGATCGTGGTCGCCGATGTCTTCAGTAATGGTGCGGCCTCTCTGGCGGACGTAATGCAGGCTCCGCGTGATCGTCGGATGCTGGAAGACTTTGAGAAGGCGCTGCGGAAGGATGCGGCATTTGTCCCGGCGGCATTAGATCGCCGGCCGGGAACGATGCGGGTGGTGTTTTCAATCCAAAGAGTTGACGTGCGCGATCGCAACTACTGAACCCAGGCAGAGCCGCCGAACCGTTACGGAAGCGCTTGCGGTAGCAAGCAGGTAAAGCGAATCGATTGTTCGGCGGTTCGTTTTTGCGCATCTCACGAACCGATGACAAAGCTCCCGTCTGTTCGTTGGAGTTACCGTCGAGCAGTCGTAGAACCGGAGATTCGGCCGATAGTTACCCGCTTGCTACCGCAAGCGGTTCTGTACCGAGCATGTTGCGCGGTTGCGGATTGAGCGCGCGAAACGTGCTTCGATGACCCCGCCTCGCTTTTTTCCCAGCCTTGCGGTCAGCGCCGGATAAGTTTCCATGACGGCCGGCAGATTCTGGGCGCCTATCAGCGTCTCAACTCGCGCTATTTCCCTTTCCGAAGCCTCAATCTCCATGAACAATCCGAATGGAAGCTCGTCCAGGGCGATTTCAGCTTTGCCTGTGATCCAGCGAGTGCGGCGCTTCTCGTAAACCAGACCCGGCCGAAACTCGAGCGACCTCAGAATCGCGGCCAGCGCATCTGCATTAGTAACTTCGGTCTCTTCTTCCCGCTGATGCTTGATCGAAGACTTCGAAGGAAAGCGTTGTTTGAAAGTCAGCAGCGCGCGGCCATTAACGCGACGCAGTCGCAAGGCACAGCTCCCGAGGTCGAGGCGGCCGCCGCGATAGAGAGTATTCTCTTCGAACTCGATTTCGCCGGGTGACGCCCCTAGCTTGCGCAAACGTCGGACAATTGCTTCGCGCTGTCTCTTCGTCAGCAGGTATTTCTTTTCAATCTCAATTGGCATGTATTAACTTTTGAAATCTCAGATTTGAAATCTCAAATTTGAAAATGACTCACGACTGTCTTATCCAGCGCCAGACTTCAGGAATCGTGGCCTTCTTTCCGTACATCAGCATGCCGACGCGATAGATACGCGACGCCAGCCAAACCAATCCCACGATCGTAGCGACTCCGATCCCGAGTGATAGAACAATCTGCCACATCGGGGGCGTTTCGGTAACGATTCGCACCAGCATCGTTATCGGCGCAAAGAATGGAAACATGGAGGCCCAGAATGCGAGCGACGAATTCGGGCTACGAATAATCGAAAACGAGAGATAGAAACCCGCGACCAGCATCAACACTATCGGCAAAGCAAGTTGCCCGCCTTCCTGGGTTGTCGTCACCATCGAACCCACCACGGCGTAGACAGTCGAATAGATGAAATAGCCCATGAGAAAATAGAGGGCGAAATACAGGAATAACATCGGCGGAACGTGAGGCATGGAGGATCCGCTGCCGGCCCAGAGAGAAAATATCACGAACGCTGCCGCCCAAATTCCCAGTTGAGTCAGAGCTACCAGCGAGACGCCAATAAGCTTGCCCATCATCAACGGAAACGATCGCATTGACGAAAACAGAATCTCGGCAATGCGCGTTTCCTTTTCCTCGATCACCGCTCCCAGCACAAACTGGCCGTAGAGCAGCACGCTCAGGTAGATCAGCAAGCCGATACCAAAGACAAAATAGAAGCTGGCTTCGCCCTTGCTCTCTTCACCACCGGCTCCAGTCGTCTTCAGATTCACCGGCTCGGACATCTTCTCCACAGCTTTTTCGTCGATGTTAGCGTCCACCATTCGCTGTCCACGCACCGCTCCACTAATAGCCTTCTCAACGTAATTCTGTGTGAATAGATCCGCGGCGTTGCGCGCCCGGAATTCGGGCTGCTCATCTTTGAGAAGGTTGGGCGGCAACACTATATAGCCGTCAAGCTCCTTGTTCTGGATTCTCGCATCCAGTTGGCGCCTGATCTGGTCAAGCGGGCGATTGTCGAGATGAACCTCTTCGACCAGAAAACTTCCCTGAAACAACTTGCCGGCCTGATCGACCTGCTCTTTTGGATTGTTATTTCCGACCGGAGGCGTTGGAGTCTGTGGCTTGCTGCTCTTGTTTGGCTTCTTACCACTGGTTAGCTCTCGAGCCACCCGCTCGTACATCTTGCCGGTCTGGTCGACGATCGCCAGGCGCGTCGGACCTCCGGCCTTGATGCCGAACATCAATGCCGGCACGATGGTAAACGCAGCCATCATCACCGGACCCAGAATGGTGGCGATGACAAAAAACTTGGTGCGTACGCGCTGGACGTATTCGCGTTTGACGACGGCGAGGAATTTTCTCATGCGACTTCTCTGGCTTTCTCTATGAAGATGTCGTGCAAACTGGGCTCAACTAGTTCGAATTTGGTTACCGCGACACCCGCGTCAAGCAGACGCCTGAGTAGTTCCTGCGGATTCTTGCCGGGCGCCAGCAGCACTTCAAATTCTTCGCCGTTCTGACTAATGTTCGCCACCAGCGCCGGGTCGTTAAGCAGCCCGTCGCCGCCTTCGAATTGGAGCGCCACCGCATTGCGCGAGAAACTGCGCCTGATTTCCCGCAGCCTTCCGTCCAGCACCTTGCGCGACTTATTGATCATGCAGACGTCGTCACAGAGCTTCTCGGCAATTTCCATCTGATGAGTCGACAGAATAATCGTCTTGCCGGCCGCTTTCTGTTCCAGGATCGTTTCTTTCATCAAATCGACGTTGACCGGATCGAGACCCGAGAACGGCTCATCGAGAATTACCAAATCTGGATCATGAATTACTGATGTGATGAACTGAACTTTCTGCTGCATGCCCTTCGAGAGTTCTTTCGTGCGCTTCTCTTTCCAGGCAGTGAGTTCCAGTCTCCGGAGCCAGCTATCGATCCGCGCTTCGGCTTCCTTGCCACGCAAATCCTTGAGCTCGGCAAAGAAACGCAACTGCTCGCCGACCTTCATCCTCTTGTAGAGACCGCGTTCTTCCGGCAAATAGCCGATGCGATCCTGCAAGGCGGTGTTCATCTGTTGCCCGAACAATTCAATCCGACCTGAATCAGGGACGGTGATATTGACAATCATTCGAATCGTCGTGGTCTTGCCGGCCCCGTTCGGACCGATTAGACCAAAGACGCGGCCGGGCCGAACCTGCAGACTGAGATCGCTGACGGCGGCAAACTCTCCGAAAGTTTTCGAGACGTGCTCCAGTACCAGAGTCGGCTTGGTATCTTCCATAACTCCTGTTTGTTACGAGATCGAATGACTCACAGTTTCACTCGTAGCATAGACTTTGAGTCTGTGATGCGTCGAAGTCGAGTAATGAGGTCAGTACCACCTGCGTAAGCGGGTGGATCCAGCGGTCAACTCGCGAGTTGGGTGTTTGCCCCACCCGCTGACGCAGGTGGTACTGACCTCATGCTCACGCCGACCCGCGCAAAACGATACTAGTTCAGAGCTCCCTAAAGTCTATGCTACTCAGGGTTCAATTCGGAAAGACGAATAAGAGCCCGTGGGATCGAGGTTGATTTCTTCGATGTGATCCACGGACGAGAATCGAGGTCCCGTTAACAAGTCGTGCTTGAAGGCCTCGACATTCCGGGCCGGACCTTCGGCCAGCACTTCGACCCGGCCGTCATCGAGGTTCTTCACGTAACCGACGACCTGATGCCGCGCCGACGCACGCTGAGCGAAGAAACGATAACCCACGCCCTGCACGTCGCCACTGATGAAAAACTGCCGGGCAATTGGAGACCTATCCACTGAATTGAATCTAATACTGAAGGGCCCTTCGCGCAATGCGAGGGTTAGCGAAAACTCCGAAACCTTTTTCAATTCTCAGCCGTACGTAGCCTTAATCCGAAGTGGCACAGACTTCAGTCTGTGACTCCATCGTTGCAATCACAGACTGAAGTCTGTGCTACTTCGGTTGCGTTCTAGACAAGCTGGCTCCCGGCTTTTGAAATTATTTTTCTTGAGGTCGCTAAAAAATGATTAGAACCCGAAAACTCGCGGCTGCTTGGTTGGCATTAAGCAGCCTGTTGATTTCTTTCTCTTCCGTTTCAGCCAAGCCGTTAGCTGTGCCGGTAGTCTATTACAAGCTACCGAATGGCTTGAAGGTCGTGATCTCAGAGGACCACATGGCCCCGGTCGTAACAGTTGGCGTTTACTACAACGTCGGCTTTCGCGTCGAACCGAAGGGTCGCACGGGCTTCGCGCATCTCTTCGAGCACATGATGTTTCAGGGTTCAGCCAACGTAAAGAAGTTCGAGCACGCGAAATACGTCGAGGCCAACGGCGGTAGCCTCAATGGCCACACCGATTTCGACTACACAAATTATTTCGAGACTCTGCCGAGTAATCGCGTTGAGATGGGACTGTGGCTGGAATCGGACCGCATGCGCTCTCTGGATGTGAGCGAAGAGAATCTGAAGAACCAGCAAAACGTCGTCAGCGAAGAGATTCGTGTGAACGTGCTCAACACGCCCTATCAGTTGTTTGAATGGATCGACCTGTGGCAAAACGCGTTCACCAACTGGAATAATTCCCACAACGGTTACGGCGATCTCGCTGAGGTAAACGCAGCTACCATTCAGGACGTGCGCAACTTCTTCAAGACCTTTTACGCGCCCAATAACGCCGTGCTGACCATCGTCGGCGACGTAGACGTAAACGACGTGAAGAAGATGGTCGAAAAGCATTTTGCCGGGATTCCCGCGCAGCCGAAACCGCCGGCGCCCGATCTCAGTGAACCGGCCCAGACGCAGGAAAAGCGCGTTTCTCAAAAGGATAAACTCGCAAACTTGCCCGCGCTGGCCACGGGCTATCACATACCGGCGCAGAATTCGCCCGACTTCCCGGCCCTGGCCCTGCTCGTACAGATTCTTCAGGGCGACGACAGCTCGCGCTGGTATCAGCGCCTGGTCAAAGAGAAGGAATTGACACTGGATCTCACTGGCGGCTTGAACTATTTCGGTAACGAGTTTGACTACAACGGCCCAATGATCATGACCACTCGCACCACCTACAAACCGGGTCATACGGCGGACGAGGTCGTGCGCGAGATGGATGCAGTGGTGGCGGAGTTGGTAGCGAAAGGTGTTTCGGAAAAAGAGCTGGCCGACGCAAAGGTCCGCTTTCGCTCGAACTTCTACAACCAGGTCGAGTCAACCTTTGGCAAGACACACTTGCTCTGCGTGCTGGCCCTGTTCCGCGACGATCCAAATCAGATCAATTCGTTGCTTACGCCGTTCGAGAAAGTTACGGCAGCGCAGGTGAAAGACGCGGCAAAGAAATATCTCGTCGCCGGCAATCGTACCGTGATTGATCGAGTTCCAGAAGCGAAGACAGGGGCTGAGAAGTAAAAGCGTCATTAGCCATACCGTGGGTCTGGGGTCAGTCCGGCCTGGGGGCCCAACAGAGCTGTTGAAAAAGTCATCGGCTCGAGTTGGGTTAACGATTTCTCCGCGCGATCTCTGTGGTTCTCTGTGTCTCTGTGGTGAAATCACTCCGAAAAACATTCACCACAGAGGCATGGAGATCTCACAGAGAACCACAGAGAGGATCTGCTAAAGATCGGCGATGCATTTTTCAGCAGCGTGCTAAGAGGTCTAATTGGTTAATCTGTGAAATCTGCGGATAGTTTTGAAAGGCAATCGAAAATGAAAACCCTGCTTGCTATTTTCATCCTGGCGCTAATGGTCACAATCCCGGCTGTGGCCCAACAAAAAACGCCGCCACCGCCGGGGGCTGAACGACCACTCAATCTTCCGAAGATGACGGAAAAGAAATTGAGCAATGGTTTGACGGTCATCCTGGCGCCTCTGCCGAATGTACCGAAGGTAACGGCGATATTGACGTTCCGCTCGGCCACCACCGCCACCGACCGAGTCAGGCATCAGGGCATCGCTCAAATTGCCGCCGCCGTCGCCAACGAGGGCACGGACACCCGCACCAGCAAACAGATCAAGGAAGAACTCCGTTCCATCGGGGGGAGCCTTAGCCTGGGCAGCGACGCTGATTCAACTTCGATGACGGCCGTCGCTTTGTCTGAGTTCTCGACGCGTCTGTTTGATTTGATGAGCGAAGTGACCCAGCATCCGGCCTTTCCCGAAAGCGAACTGAAGCTCGCCAAAGACAATACGATTCAGCAGATTCGCGCCAGCCGCGCCGATCCCAATTTCCTCGTCAACGAGCGTTTTCAGAAGGCCGTGTTCGGCAATCACCCTTACAGTTTCGTGGTGCCCAGCGAGATGTATATCAATGCGCTGACCCGTGAAGACCTTCGCAATTTCGTTGCCAGCTTTTACATCCCTAATGGTTCCCACTTGATAGTCGTGGGCGACATCGATCCAAACAAGACTCTGGCCGAGATCGAAAAAGCATTCGGCACATGGAAAGCCGGGACCGTTCCGGCCCAGGAAAATCCAGCCCTGCCCACTCGGGATAAGCGTCAGATCTACTTCGTTAACCGCCCGGGCTCGGTTCAATCGTCGATTTTGATCGGCAGCATCAGCATTCCGCGCAAGGACAAAGACTACTTTGCGATTCGCACTGCGAACATCATCTTTGGCGGCTCGTTCTATTCACGTCTGACCATAAATATACGCGAAGGAAAGGGCTATACGTATTCGCCGTTCAGTTCGTCGAACACACAAGCCATCGCGGGATCGTTTGTCGCCGGTGCGGCTGTCCGTAACGAAGTTACCGGGCCGACGCTTTTGGAAATGTTTTATGAGTTGGATCGAATGCGAGTACTGCCGGTGACCGACGAAGAGTTAAACGCGGCTAAGGAATACAGCACCGGCAATTTTTCCGTCGAGCTGGCCAGTCAGTTCGGATTGGCGGGACGCATCAATTCGATCTACACGTACGACCTGGATAAGAGCTTCATCGAAGACTTTCGTCCAAAGATCTCGGCCCTTACCAAGGCCGACATCCAACGCGTGGCGGCAAAATACTTCGACACCTACCATGCCGCCGTTGTGATCGTGGGCGACTGGGACAAGGTGAAAGATCAGGTGACACCGTTTGGCGACGTTACGATCTACGATGCGGACGGCAACGTGATTACGAAGTAGCTTGTGGCACGGGCGTCCCGCCCGTGAATCACGCGCAAGATGCACGCGCCACGAATCATTTGTTGGCCGCTGTCATCTCAACGATGGCAACGCCGCCTGCGGGTATTTTGAGAGTGACACCCGCCTGACCGTTCACTGTCAGAGTTCGATCTGAAGTCCATTCAACCGCAGTCGAAATCGTCGCACTGTGCAAGTTTAACTTCACGTTCACACTCGCATTGCGATCGACCTGGGCCAGGCCTTGCTGCGGCTTGAACACGCCGTTGTCGTTGAACAGCGTCACCACCCATCCGCGCGTGGTGCGATTGATCATGTACTCGACGTCGCCTTCGACGCGAACTGGGGTCGCATCACCGGCAAGATGCGCCAGCAGGTGCGCCACGAAAGGCACGAGGCGCTCGTCTTCACCCAAAAGGTCGGGCACAGCAACAAAGACTACTCGACCACGCCCAACTTTGTTCACGGTCACCAGCGGATCGCCGGTGGGCACGGCCATCAGGACCTCGGCGCCTTTTGCTTCCACCCGATCGTAGCGAAATATTTGTCCGTGCAAATCCTGTTCTGGTTCGTTGGGAGACAGGCATTTCGCGTTATGCGCTTCGGCGTCGGCGCCGGTCAGGCGAACGCCGAGTAGATCGGCTGGCAGGCCTTTGACTTGGGCTGAGTTGACGATGAGCGTGCCGCCGTTGCGAACGTAATTGGTGAGTTTGGAAATCCACGGTGGGGACCATTCAATCCTTCCGCCAACGATCAACGCCGCATAGGAATCGATTGTATCGCTGGGTGAACCAACACTTTTCGCGCCTGCGGCGCTCATTGCGGACGAGACGTCCGCGCTCCCGGCAGTCGCTCGACCTTGGACTCTGGACGGTAAACTCTGGATCGGCGAAGCAACCAGCACATCAAAAATGTTGCCGAAGATCCCCGGAACGAACGCCTGTCTTTCGCCGCTCGCCGGTTCGCCTTCACGCACCGGCCCGGGATAGTAAGCCGCGCCGATCAACTCGCGCAGCGCGCGATCGCTGCGATTGATCTGAGAAACCTCGAACGGCCAGTGCGGATAATCGGTCATCTCCCAGCCGTGCGCCGGATCGAGCAGAAAAGCAATTGGCGTATACGGTGCGCCGGGATCGGGATGTTTCTCGGCAAATCGCACAAACTCGTCCGTGATGCGGCCCAGCGGATTTAGTTGAAACGGATGTTCACCCGGCCCCGGCTTGAAGAACTGATCAAAACCCTGCTCGAGATAGATCGCCGACGCGCCGGACATGTAATAGAGGTAGTAGCTCTTGCGATACCACGACAGCGAAGGGCCCATCGTCGCGCCGTAGCGTGAATGATAGAAGTTGTCGGGCCCGGCAAAGTTCTGCTGCTTAGTGAACGTGGTCGCCGTGTCGCCAAAGTTCGGCGCGTGATAATAGAAAACGTTGCCGCCGTACTGTCGCGCCGCGCCGCGTGTGAACGCGATCCGCATCGCAGTCATCGGTTGCACCGCCGCGGACTCTATTCCGACACTTCGCACGCCCCACTCGCCCAGGGCGTGCGCGAAAGACGTGCTGGAAGTTGACTGGGCCGGAATCATCTTGTCCCACATCGGCCCCGTCTGGGTCTTGAACATGGCGCTCCACTTGCGCGCCAGCGCGTCCGTGTAGAACGTGCGGTGCGCTTCGAGCAACTGGGTTCGGGTCATGTCCGGAGAGATTTTCAAATACTGCGGTGCTTCATCCCAGACAAAGCCGATGCTCTCGCCGGAAATCCAACCCAGGAACTGATCGCGTAACTCGCCGTTCAAAAGTTTCCAGGCAGCCTGTGCGTCGCCCTCGGAAGCGAAGTTTGCCGCGCCGTAATTAATCAAAACCGCAAAGGGCGATTTTGTTTCGGCCAGGTAACGACGAAAGGCGCTGTCTTCTTTCAAAAGCTCCGGCAGATCGTTGATGTAGACGGTCGGAACGATCAGCTTCGAATCAAAGATTGGAACCTCGCTCTTACCTGAATAGGCTTTGACGAACTCGTCAATCGGCTCGGCATTAAAGGGATAGAGTGGGCGTTCCGTCGGTCGCTTATCGTAAAGCTGCCAAAACTCTTTCGCGATGTTCCAGGGCATCAGAAAGTTGCGGCCGGCGATTTTGGGACGCGTCCACGAAGACGGAACATCGTTTCGCGCCGGCGCTTCGAAAAGCGGCGAGAGCGGTGCGCGCTTACGCGACCAATCACGCAAGTAGCGCATGGCTGCGAAATCAGGTTTGCTTCGTCCCTGCGGAATGTATGCAAGGTCGTTCGTGATCAGAATACAGTCAATCTGCCTGCGGGCCTGTGCGGCTTTCCCGACTTCGACTGAAATTCGCGCGGAGCCTTTCGCCAAAGTTGCCGCGGCGCCATTCCATGCGAACGCCCATCCCCAGTACATGCTTACTTCATCGTGGGGATCGACGATGTCCTTTTCGCCGAACTCATGATGGACAACCTCGCGCCCTTGTTGCGTAATTCGAACGATGAAGCTTTCAGTCTGGTTAGCAAAATCAGCGTAGCGAACCCAAACTTTGTATGGGCCTGCGCGCGGGACCTCGACTTCCTGGTAAATTGCGCCGTGTGTTTCGTCCGCGCTGGCAGCCACGGAGTTCCATTCGCTCTCGCCGCCCTGCGACCATTCCGCCGACACCCCGGGACCGCTGATAGACCATCCGGGCGCTTTGGACGCGGGCAGGTTCAGGTATGAAGGGTTGAGCAAAGGCTCATGTCGCGACGTCTCGGTAATGCCGCGCATGTTCTCAGCTTCATACCAGAGGTACTCTGCGGCGGACGGGGCGACGCCGAGACGCGGGGACGCGGGGACTCTGTCTACCCGATCAATCTGCGAAGTAGATACTCGATGGGCCGCACTGAGAGAGAAAATGCAACAGATTCCAAGCGCCAAGCGCGACCACTTCTTGCCAATCCGCGCGCTTTTAGTCTTCAAGCAGGCCTCTTTTGATTGCTGCGCGTTTTTATGGTCCATTGCTCCGGGCGCTCTATCATACGCACGAGTTGACCGAGTATTCCATCGTAAGTTTGGTCGAGTTCGGCGGCTTCGGTTTCGGAAATGTATTTAAATCTCCGCGTCTCCGTGTCTCCGTGTCTGCACGTCCCCTTATTTCTTCTACTGACCCATCTGCCAAACCTTGATTGCATTGATCGGGTGCACGAGCATCAATATTTCCAAAAGCAGACTGTCTCTGATCCAGATTAGCAATACCGCCTCAGTCGCTATGAACAGCAGCAGCGAGCGGCGCCATCCAAGCTTGCGAGCTATCATGAATCCGAGGGCACAACACATGATGTCCCCCAACGAATTCATCACCGTGTCGCCCTGATAGCCAAGAGATGCCGTCGCTTCTCGATAGCGTTGGATCACTGTGTTGGTATTCTCGATCAATTCCCAGGCAGCCTCGATCGTAATCGCCATACAGAGAAGCCACCTGGTGGGCAGCCCGCGAATGAGTAGTGTCAACAGTCCACAAAACATGAGCCCATGCAGAATGTGTGTGAAGCTGTACGGATCCAGGAAAGTCTGAGAGGTCAGCGAGCCCCATGCGTTTCCCGTCCACAGAAACGCGCGGCCGCAGGAACACCACCACAAGCGGCCCTGATTGTGAAGCTGCAATGCTGTGGCTGCCAGGACAAAGACGACTATCAGCCACGGCCAAAATGTTTTCTTGTTTGGTGCGAACACTTTAGTGGGCACCTGGGACGTGATCAACCGAGTGCGTCCAGACACTCGGCCAGAGTGCGCTGCCGGCAAGTGAACATTGGGGTGTCGCGGAGCGTGAAGCAACTAGCCTTGGCTTCGCGCAGTTCCTGAAACAGGTCCAGGAAGTCGGAAGGATTATTAGTTTCGAAAGCGACGACAAATTCCTGATCATCCAGGCCGAACGAGTACGTCGTGTGCAGCTTCACCGAGCGATATTTCGACCCGATGCGAAAATTCTCATCAATCATCTCCTGGCGCTGTTCCTGCGGGCGCGAATACCACTCGCGCGTTCTGAGCAGTGGAAAGACAAAAAGATAATCCGACTGGCCGGGAACGATGTGCACGCGATCTTCCGTTTGCTCAGGGCAATCCTTCTCGATATACATTGAACGCTTGGTCATCGAAAGGAATGACTGGGTCGCCTCGAGGTACTTGGCCATCGCGGTCTGGTTGAGCCGGCCGGTCATTTCCTGCATCGGCTCGAGATCAGAGCCGATACGCCAGATCATGAAGTCCGCACTAGTGCGCAGCCCGACGGTTGAATAAGTATAGACCAACAATTGGCGCCGAGAATCCTCGACGGTGTCAATGAAGCCTTGCTTGCTCTGGCACTTCGCACCGTCGTCAAGCAGTCTCCACTCAGGACGCGCGCGATAGAAAGTGAAGTTGACGAACTGGCGTGGAAGTTTACTCTTGTGCTCTTCGAGCTCCTCAACGTTAGGCGCAAGACGAAGCGAACCACGTGTAGAGTTATTCGTTTGATCGCGTTCAGTGCCCATGGTCTGAATCGTTCGTCCGAAGAGTTTCGCCGGAATTAAGGTTGCTGCGATAGAATGCCAGAGTCTTGGCACCACCTATTCTGCCTTTTGTCTTTACCGGTTTGCAACCGAGCAGGAAGGATCCTAACCGAGCGTGTTATACTTTCGCTCCGTTCTAAAAAAACTCAACGCCTGATTACTCGGAGAATTCGAGGATGAATCGTCAGACACTCGTACTAATCCCCGCTGTTTTTCTTCTCTTGATGGCTGCCTGTAAGACTGACAAGACCGCGAACACGCCGACTGCGAACAACACTCCTGCGCCGGCTACACCGACGCCTGACCAGTTTGCCGCGACGCGCGCTACCTTTGAGAAGAACTGCAAATTGTGCCACGGACCAAACGGTGAAGGCGGGCCGGTGAAGTTGGAAGACGGGACGAAACTGAAAGTACCGAGCTTGCGCGAAGGGCACGCGCTGCATCATCCCGATTCAGATTTCATCAAACAAATCACCAAGGGCGGCGACGGCATGCCGGCTTTTGGAGAGAAGTGTAAGCCGGAAGAGATCAATGACCTCGTTCGCTTCATTCGTCACGAGTGCCAGGGCAGGATGATGCCTCCGGCAGAGTCGATGAAATCGCCGATGAAGGATATGAAGATGAAGTGATGTTCCTTTCGAGCTAGCGGGCCGAGGAGTGGACCCGGCTGCTTTCTGTTTACTGCACACTGCTCACAGCTCACTGTCCACTGCGGCTTTTACTATTCACCATTCACGATTTACTATTTACTCGTGTGCACCCATAGCTCAGTTGGATAGAGCGTCTGACTTCGAATCAGAAGGCCGTCTCTCAGACCCCCCATTTTCATTCATTTATTTTCAATAACTTAACGGGTTTCCACAAAATTCCTGAACCCCCTCGGTGTGCCTATAGTGTGCCAACTTTTTCGCCCATTTTGGATACCAACTAAACACCCCAGAAAGCGACTCCTATCAACCATCACCTTAACAAAATCTGCTACGGACATTCCGCGGCTGCTGAGAAAAGTGCGGAGTTCGGCGATGGTTTGATCGTTGGCGGGCGCTTCGACCGCTAATCACGAAAATGCTAAGAAATTCTTACCTGAAATGGTGCCCCCGGCAGGACTTGAACCTACGACCCTC
>JBGQGG010000045.1:0-33878 GCA_041497335.1 Pyrinomonadaceae bacterium
AACGTATTAAGAATTAGTGTGGGGCGGTGAAAGGGTCAACGTTGAGTAGGCTCAAGCGAGCCGCCACACAATTCGGTGTTGGACTAAGCCGGATTAGAGGCTACTTGGAGTTTGAGTAAAGAAGTTGAGGGAAGGATGCGGGGTGTGAACAGCGGGCTGGTGAAGGAGAAGAGCCGTAAGACGAGACAGGTTGAGGCGGAGGGAGATGAAGCCAGCCAACTGAGGCAGGTTTTTTTGCGGTCGCAGACAGAGTGCGGCCGTGAGGGCGAGAGCGGTTCGCCGCCGAGGGCGGGCACAATAGAAGGAAGATCATAGTCAGCGGCGAGAGTTTCATGGCGCCCGACCTCTGGCGATTGGACCGAGCAAGGTGAGTGGCCCGCCGCATTGGGGACAACTTGGCACCGCCAGAGGCTCGGTGGTTATAACATCTTCACGCTTTAGTTTGGTGGTGGAGGTGGCGAGCAGTTGTCTGGCCTTCTGTAGCAGTTGACGATTACTGGGACTGAGCAAGCCGAAGTAGCGGACTTTGATAAAGCGAGGAGGGAGCACGTGCTGGAGGAAGCGACGAATGAACTCAGCGGCGGAGACGGAGCAGTGCTTGAGTTGGTCAGTGGCGGACTCTTTGTAAGCGAAAGTGACGTTGCCATTTTCCAACTTGCGCAGGCGGTTATTGCTGAGGGCCACACGAAAGGTGGCTGGCGGACCCATCGCCTCGTCTCTGGTGGAACTTGGGGATGGTAGCTTCCGCATGATGATGCACTATGTCCTGAGAGATTGTTCCTCAAGGGACACACAGAATTTCAAGGAGTATTAACCAAAGGAGTATTAACCATGGGAGTCTTGGGTTGGAATGAATTAAGTGACTACGTCAAACTCGTCGGGACGGTCGTGGGGACCGACCGGTCGGAAGACGGCGACTGGATCCTGAAGATCCGGCCCGATGCCGAGAGTCAGCCGCTGCTCGTCAATTCCCACGGGAATGCCAACGACGACGGGATCGTCGAGTGCGAGGTCGAACCGAGTGACTTCTTCGACGATGACATCCACGAGCAGATCTACTTCGGCCCGCTGCAGAACCGCCACGTAACGGTCGTCGGGACGTGGGTGGAAGACAAGTCGCACGGCGACAAGACCGAGATCCATCCGATTACCACCGTCTTGGCCGAACGCACCTTCAACGACGCGAAGACGGTCTATCTGACCGTTTTTTCCGACGACTCCGGAAACTTCCCGGCCAACGTCCCACACTCGGGCGAGAATCGGATCGGCGACTTCCGCATACTCTTCCCCCCCGTACCCGTCGTGCCCCACTACGACCAGAAGCCGGTCTTCACGATCGAATTCCAGAAGAACCACGCGCGCTCGGCGGACTTTTGGATTGAGGTTGACGCCTCCGGCCAGCCGTTCCTCGTCGGGATCGTGCAGAGCGGAAACGCCGACGAGAACAGGGGGGTATACATCGCCCGGATCTACTTGAGCTACAACGCGATCGCCAAGTTGATCCCGATGAACGTCATCCCGCCTAGCCCGCGGCTGAGGATCTCGTGCGTCGAGCATACCAACAGCCGCAGCCAGCGCGGACCGACCCATGCGCGCTTCATCTCAGCCGTCGGCGGCTTCGACGGTACTGTCTTCTGGAAGCTGTCGCATGACGTGGTGATCTATCTGATCCGAAGCGGCCAGAAGACGTTTTTTGTCCAGGGTTCCGACGGCAGCGCGGCCGATGTGCAGATCATCGCGGCACACCGCGAGGCACACGACGAGTTCTTTTTCGACCACCTTGCCACGGTCGCCGACAGCACGACGACTAATAACCTCTCGTCACTTCCGAAGTGCCCCTTGTACACCGACGAACTGTGAACCACGGCGGGCGGGTGGTCGGGAGCAGAGTCTTTGTGCCTCGGTCTCCCGGCAGGGCCGCCGCCGCCCAAATCGTTGGACGCGAGCGGCGGGAGCGCCTCTCGCAACTTGCTTAATGCGGCGGAGGGTGCTTTGATTCGCGCCGCCGCGTCAACTCCGCCGTTGGGTTGCTCAACTCGACCAACCGCGTAGCGGTTGCAGATAGTAGCCAGGGGTAAGCGACCGAAGATCGCGCCACCCCTGGATCACGTCAGACAAGATTTGCGCGCCCTGAAGGGGCGCAATATTCTGTCGCCCGCTTCGCGGGCTCTGCTAATTAGAGACGTGATCCGCGGGTTACGCTCGCTGCACTCGCTCACCCAGGGCAACATTCCCACGCCGCTCCGCGACTGGTTGACGCGAACATCCATGTTGACTCTATGTTGGCTCTGCGTTATTGATGTCATTCAAAGGAGAACTCTCCATGAGACGAGCACTCTTTATAGCTGTCCTCATCCTTAACGTAGCCCCTATGGGCGTAGGGCAAAGGCAGAGCGCGAGGGGCAGTCACAGAACAAGTGTCGAGGAGGCCATCAGGAAACTGGATAACGAACGCATTCAAGCACAGATTCATGCTGATGCAACGGCCCTTGATCGCATCTACGCTCCTGATTTCATAGGCGTAGGGCCAAGTGGCACAGTGAGAACCAAGCCGCAGGTGATTTTAGATTTCACGTCAGGTGATTTGAAATTTCAATCTATCACTACCGATGACGTTCAAGTGCGCGTTTATGGGAACACGGCTGTGGAGACTGGCCGCTCAACAATGAATGGGCAAGACAAAGGCCAAACTGTTCCCCGTGACACTCGCTTTACCAGGGTGTGGGTAAAGCAGCAAGGGCGCTGGCGGTTGGTTGCCAACCACTACTCGTCCCAGATTACGCACCAATAACCTAAACTAACAAGGGCATGATTGTCGTAAAACGCGCCCGGTGCGGGGCGCTCGACGCGCTTGGGATTGGACCCAACTCGTTGGACCGGAGCGCGTCAGATGGCCTCTTTCTCAACTTGTTCGTATCATTCGAAAGTTGAATGTAATCGCCGCGCCCGGTCAACCGTTATTGAACAATCCAACGACTCCGGAGCGTCCTCTCGTACTCTCGTACCGAGGACTCCGGCGGACACCGGAAGCCTGCTTGTTTTTCCTATCCCTCCAAGGCCCACCGTCGACGCCGCGTGCGTCTGCCAACTTTGTCTGAACAGTCTTGCTTCCATTGGAAAGAGTGAGTATTCTCGTTACCCGTGTCGGGATCCCTGCAGCGTGAGTACCCTTGAACGGAGAACCATATGCGACAAACCCCTACTACAGAGACAGGCCGGCCAAGATTCTTCCGACCACGCGTCACGGCGCTCATCGGGGTTGGGCTCGCTGTCGCACTCAGCGCAGGCTGCCGCCCAAAGCCGAAGGGGCTGGGGCAGCCCTGGTTGTACGTCGCCAACACAGCGGGTGCGGTCATCCAGATCTTCGGCGTCCAAGTGGGCGGTCCCAACAATCTTCCGCAGCTGATCCAACAGCCGGGAGGTGGAGTCCCAGTGACCTCAGGCGCGCCGCTGGCAATACACGTGGTGGGCAGCACGCTCTACGCCGCCACGGGCAGTGGCGCGGTCGCACAGTACACGATTGATCGCTTCACCGGGAACCTCTCTCTACGCGGAACGATCAGCGCCGGCAGCCCCCCGTACGCGATCGCCGCCACGACCACGACTCTCTATGTCGCGAACCGGGGCTCCAGTAACGTGAGCGTGTTCTCCATCGATGCCAGCGGCAATCTTGCCAGCCTTCAAACCGCCAGCGTCGATGCCGTTAATGCCATTCAAATCGATGGGTCCGGAAAATTTCTCTTTACGGGCAGTCGCGCGAACGGCGCCACTGGGCCCAAGGTCTGCACGCACACCATCCAGTCTGACGGCACGCTCCCCGCTGGACCCGGGAATTGCGTCGCCGTGAGCGGGGCGCCGGAGGCGATGCCGTACTCGGGAGGCGTGCTGTATCTTCTCTTCAACGCCCCCGCGTCCACTGGGTTTGGCAATTCGAACTGGGTCTCCGCCTGGACGGTTGGCACGACCGGCAATCTCTCGCAGCGAGGGCAGGGCTTGGATGTCGGTGCGGCCAACGCGGCTGGCTTGGCGTCGTCGGTCGATGGGAAATTTCTCTTTCTCCCGCGCCAGGGCGGATTCTTGACCATCAGCGCCGCGGATCCCCTGCAGGTCGTCGCTAGCGCGACTCCTATTACCGGCAGTCAGTGGTGCGTCTGGCCCCCGGCGGCCGCCGGCGGAGCGCTCGTCGATCCGAGAGGAAAAGTTCTTTACGTTAGCGATCCCGTGGGAGCCGCGGTAGGCAATATCCAAGGGGCACGCATTTCGTCGCTCACCATTGACGGTGGTGGCGCACTGTCCCCCATCCTTTGCGACGCCGTAGGCGGCAAGCCCATATCGATGGCAATATTCCTTCCCTAGAGCGTTCAGCGCATTTCGTTACACTCGACGGGTAATTGTTCGCCGCTGACAATGAAATGCACCGACCTGCGGGCCGGCAGCGCAGGCCGATGGGGGGGTTGGTGGCGATGAAATGCAGGTCGCACAGGACGAAATCACCGCACCAGCCGAGCCGTCAAGGTAGAATTGCAGCTGTGCGCCAGCATTCTTCCGTGGGACGCTCGATCAGCGAGGCGCGCCGGGCAAGGACTGGAACAAGGGAAAGTCAGGATGCACAAGCACACAGTTTCTCAATCTCCAGAGCAAACTCCCTAATCGCTTGAAGCATGGTTTTCATCCGTGCAGACAGAGCTTTAGTCATCATCAGCGAAGAATTGATAACCGCGCGCTCAGTGGCACACTCTCTTTGATAGCTATCAGTCGCTTCTCAAGTGCATTCCGACGCACTGATTATCCGGAGGGTGAGTCTTGTCCTCAGTGTCCGTATTGGAGGGGCCGGGATAGATGGTCTGGCGAGATGATTAATTGATCAAGAGAGGTGCCATGCGAATCATCGCTTTAAGCGAAACACACAGCGCCGGCAGCGATGGGTGCAGTTAGTGCAGAACCCCGACTTGTCGGGGTAGCGACCGGGTCATAGACACAACTTGAATAGCAGCACCCGCTCGCTACCGCGAGCGGTTCTGTAACGCCGAATCGCCCGCCTGGGCTCGGGCCAAACAACTACTCAGTTTCCTTGCCAGCTCCTGCACATGAGGTTCTTTAATGATATCCAGATGACTGCCTGGAATTTCGTGCACTTCGATCCCACCGCCGGCCAGGGCGCGCCAACCTTCCACGAAATCAACTGACGCTCGAAGATCGGTACTCGCCCAGAAGAGTGTGACGTGACCGTCGTAGACTTGCGGGACGTATTCGCGCACTGCCAGCGAGTTCAGTTCTTTGATGTCCTGGAGCGCGCGGGGCAGCGGGCGTCCGAGATTCTCGAATGAACTGTAGACGCGACGCCATACGTGGCTCTTCATCTTGCGCGGAGCGAATTTTGATTTCGCGAGTAAGTACAAAAGCTTGTCTCGCAAAGAGAGGCTCCTGAGGTTTGCGAGGTGAGCTTTGGTTCTGCTTGCGGCCCGATCAAAGCGGGCGCGCAACGTATTCTGATCTTTCAGCAACTTCGCATAGCCCGAAGGGTAAGTATCCAAAAGCGCCAGCAGACCAATACCTTCGCCCTGCGCGCCGAGTTGACGGGCCATTTCAAAAGCAATCATGCCTCCCAAAGATCGGCCACCAATAAAGTAAGGCCCAGCGGGTTGAAGCTCACGCATCTCTTTGATGTAGTGCGTGGCCATGTCTTCGACGCGCGTATGCGGTGGGTGTTTGCCATCAAGACCAGCGGACTGCAAACCAAAAAAGGGCTGGGCCTTACCCAGGTAGCGAGCGAGATCGTGATACTCAAGCACGTTTCCACCCAACGCGTGAACGCAGAAGAAAGGTGGTCGAGAACTAGCATCGCGGGCAGTGATCCCATCGCTAGCGACAGTGGTCTCTGTTCTCCCACTGGGAGAAGCGTCGGGGAAGAGGGGCGTAACTGGGGCGGCTCGACGCTGAAGCCCTCTCCCCAACCCTCGCCCAAAAGGAGAGGAAGCTTCGATCGGATTAATAGCCACGAGCGAAGACCACTCCGCCTTCAAATCTTTTTGCCGTTCCCTTTCGAGGATGGCCGCAAGCTGCGCAATCGTAGGAGCCTGAAAGAGAGTTGCCAGCGGCAAACAATTGCCGAAACGCTTTTCGATCTGCGCAAAGAGGCGCACCGCCAGAAGGGAATGTCCGCCCAACTCAAAGAAGTTGTCATTGACTCCAATCTCGCTCACATCCAAAAGGTCCGCCCAGATGGTTGCCAACAGTTTTTCTACCTGAGTTCGAGGCGCAGAGCATGTTGTCGCCTGACCATTTTGTCTATTGCTGAGATCATCGGGAGCCGGCAGCGCGCGGCGATTCAATTTGCCGCTGGCGGTCAAGGGCAGGGAATCGAGAACAACGAACGAGCCGGGAACCATGTACTCCGGCAGCCTCTGTTTCAAGAAGTCGCGCAGGTTACCGTTGACTGAAGTCTGCTCGCGCGGGACGACATAGGCAATCAGCCGTTTGTCTCCAGCTCCATTCTCTTTTGCCACGACTACACTCTCGCGCACATCCGGGTATTGGGCGAGGGCTGATTCGATCTCGCCTAACTCGACACGAAAGCCTCTCATCTTGATCTGAAAATCTTTTCTGCCTTCGAACTTGATGCTGCCATCCGGGAGGCGACGACCCATGTCACCGGTGCGGTAGATGCGAACTAAGCCGGTGGCACGCGCATCCTGCGCGTGATTCACGGGCGGGACACCCGTGCCAAACGCCGCCGCGGTTGCTTCAGAGTTGCGCCAGTAACCCAACGCCACGTGCGCGGACTTGATGGCAATCTCTCCGAAGATTTCAGAGGGCTGGCCGGCCTCGTTGAGCAGCAATACGTCCGTGGCTTCAACAGGGAAGCCGACTGGCACGCTCTCTCCGGACACTTCGGTTTGCTTATCGATGAAGTTTTGCAGGCTGACGGTCGCTTCCGTCGGGCCCAGGCCGTTGACGAAGATGCAATTGTCGGAGAAATGCTCTTTGTAGAGGTCCACGTCCGTCCGTTTTACTTCTTCGCCGCCGAGCACGATCAAACGAACATTTGGAAAGTTCGTGTTGCCGTTCAGCGTGTTAACAAAGTAGCGATAGACCGTAGGCGTGGAGTGATAGACCGTAATCTCTTCATCGATTAGCCGCTGCGACAATCCCGCCAGTCCTTCTTCCTTGATGTCGATCAGGCAGAGCGTAGCGCCGTTCAGCAGCGCGCCGTAGAGGTCCATGACCGAGGCATCGAAGCAGTAGGAAGAAAGCAGCGTCAGCCGATCGTCCGCATTAAGATGCAGGTTGTTGGTGTAGGCCCGAATGTAATGCAGCACATTGCGATGGTTCTGCATGACGCCCTTCGGCTGTCCGGTCGAGCCCGACGTGTACAGGATATACGCCAGTCGGTCGGGTTCGATTGCCGGAAGATCAATGCGTGTTGCTGCCGATTCGACACTGTCGATATTGATTAGTTGCACGCCATCAGTCGCCAGTTCGCGGGCCAGTGCAAGATTCTTGCTGTTAATCAGAAGTGCGGTGGCTTCTGAGTGTTCGACGATCTGTCTTAAGCGCTCTGTGGGATGATGAGGATCAAGCGGCACATAAGTTTTGCCGGCCTGCAAAGCGCCGAGCATGCCCGCGATCATTGGTGCATCATGCTCGAACAAGAGCGCGATTCGTTCCTCTCCAGGCCCGCGCCGGCAGAGAATTGATTGGGCGACGTCGCTTACAGCCCGATCCAGATCCTTGTAAGTCCAATGGTAGTTCCGGCTCTTGACGGCAATCCGTCGGGGATACATCGCGGCTTGCCTGGTGAAGCGCTCTGCGATCGACTGCTCGATCTCTTCGTGTTTAAATTCAATAAACGCATTGTCGGGACGAATGCGCCTGGACCGTGGGGAAGTCTTCGCTTCAGTACGCAGCGACAACTCAGAAATCGGCTTTTCGGGATCGGCAACTCCACTTTCGAGCAAGCCCTGGAATTGGGCCAACATCCGCCTGATCGAGTCTGCATCGAAGAGGTCGGTGTTGTAGACCAGCGCGAGCTTGAGTTTCCGGCCCCGCTGACCGGCATAGAGAGTCAGATCGAACTTTGAAAGGTCCTCGTCGGATTGCGCCCAGGCTTCGACGAAGGAAACTGTCTCATCGCTGCCCGGTAACTTGATCTCGTCCGCGAAGTTGAAGAGATTGAAATAGACCTGAAAGATAGGCGTGCGACTCAGGCTGCGTTCCGGTCTCAGCGCCTCGATCAACTTTTCAAAAGGAACATCCTGGTTAGCGTATGCCTCGAGGGCCGTTTTTCTCACGCGCGCGAGCACCCCACGAAAGCCTGGGTTCCCCGAGAGATCTGAGCGCAGCGCCAGGTTATTAAGGAAGAATCCGATGAGCGATTCAGTTTCGGTTTGCGGACGGTTCGCGATCGGCGAGCCGACAATAACGTCTTCCTGTCCTGTGTAGCGGCATAGCAGGACTTTAAAGGCCGCGAGCAGAGTTATGAAGAGAGTGACGCCTTCGCGCCGGCCAAACGCCGTGATCGATGAGGTAAGGTCTTCTGAAAGCACGAGCCACTCGCGGGCGCCGCGGAATGTCTGCACGGCCGGGCGCGGTCGATCGGTTGGAAGATCCAGGACTGGTAGTTCGCCCGCAAGGTTTTCTTGCCAGTAAGCGAGTTGCTTCTGGAGCAGTTCTCCCTTGAGCCACTCTCTCTGCCATGCCGCGTAGTCGGCATACTGAATTGTCAGTTCGGAGAGCGGCGACTGTTCGCCGCGGGCGAAGGCGTCATAGATTGCCGACAGCTCCTGAAAGAACAGAACCAGCGACCAGCCGTCACTAACGATGTGATGCATAACGACGAGAAACAAGTGGTCATGCTCGTCCAGTCGCAGCAGGGTCGTTCGGATTAGAGGCCCCTTGGTTAGATCAAACGGCCGTGCCGCTTCCTCGCCAAGTAGCGAGTGCGCGCTTGCTTCGCACTCCGCTTTCGGATGAGAAACGAACTTGATGATTGACAGCTCAACCTTGAGTTCGGGGCTAACGATGGGAACTGGTTGGCCGTCGACCTTGACGAAGGTCGTCCGCAACGCATCATGTCTGCGCACAATTTCGTTGACGCTTTGTGCGAGCACGCTCGGATCGATTGGACCCGACAGCCGCACAGCCAGCGGCACGTTGTAGACCGACGAAACAGGATTGAGTTGGTCGAGAAACCATAGTCTCTCCTGGGCGAACGAGAGTTGTGCGGGAGCGTTGGGCCCACGCGGCGCGATGGTTCGCGGCGGTGCGGTTTGCCGGTTAAGATCTCCGCGGAGGTACTTTTCCAGCAGGTCGCGTTTGGCTTCTGACATGTTGGCCAAACCCGGGTTTGTGGTGGTCGATGGAACGTGTTCTTGCACGATGCTTGTTAGTGGGCGTTCCGAGTACAAAGCTCAGGGGGATCTTTTTGATTCATGCGAGAAGCCCGACAAAAGTCGATACTCTAAACACCCGTTACGCGGATCCATGAAATGGGCAGCCGCTTCCGGTGTGTGTGATTGGCGCGGGGCTTGGGCTGAGTGGCTGCGCCTCGTCGAACGTCACTGGCAGGGCAGTGAGCCCGCGCAAACCCAGGTTGTCTCGCCACACGAGTGGGCCGGGTTTGAGTTTTAGATTGGACATGCGACGCGCGATTGCCTCAAAGACAAGCTGTCCTTCAATCCGCGCGAGCGGCGCGCCAAAACAGAAATGGCTGGCCCAGCCGAAGGCCAGGTGGCGGTTGTCAGTGCGTCCAAGGTCGAGCCGATCGGGATCGGGAAAGCGTTCCGGGTCCCGATTGCCGGCGCCCATCACGGCAATCACAGCCTGACCTTTGCGAATCTGCTTTCCGCCAAGTTCGGTATCCTCGGGACAAATGCGCGCCGTGTGTTGGCTCGGGCTTTCAAAGCGCAGCAACTCCTCGACGGCCGAGGGAATGAGACTTAGATCATTTCTCAATCTCTCAAGCTGGTCTGGATGACGCAGCAGCGTTAGAACGCCATTGCCGATCAAGTTGGTGGTAGTCTCCTGGCCGCCGACCATGGTCACGATACAGTTGGCGATAATCTCTTCTTCAGTTAAGCGATCGCCATCAATCTCGGCCGTCAGCAGCGCGTTGATGAGACCGTCACGCGGATGATCTCGCTGGCTTTGAATTGCGTCACGAAAATAGGAAGTCATCTCTTCTACGCATTTCAAGGTGCGTGAAGCGTGGTCAGGGTTGTGCTGAAAATTGCCGAGTACTTCCGCAAAGTCGGCCGACCAGTCTTTTAATTGATTGGCATCAGTAGTCGGCACGCCCATCATTTCGGCCGTGACGATGGCGGGCAAAGGCGCCGCCAGGTCAGTGATAACGTCCATGCGTCCGGCTACGAGTAGAGGTTCGAGCAGGTCGTCGAGAATTTCCCGAATATGCGATCGCAAAGCTTCCACTCTCGCGGGCGTAAAGGCCGTCGACGCAAGACCGCGGAGGCGCGTGTGATCCGGCGCATCCATGAAGAGCATCTGCTTGACCATGACCTGCGCGACCGGCGCCAGCTCCGCCAGACCGATGGCTGCGAGCTGTTCAGGCGAGGGCGTGCGGTTGGCGGAGAAGTGGTGCAGCACCGTGATCACGTCCGCGTAGCGTGTAACTACCCATGCGTGCAGGTAAGGGTCCCAGTAAACCGGGGCCTCCGTGCGCAGGCGCTCGTAGAGCGGATACGGATTGGCCAGAACCTCTGGATCCAGGAGTTGATACAGGCTGAGAGTTGGGGATTGCTTGCGTATCGTTTCTTTAGTGGTGGTCGTCATGTGTGGTGTCAACAATCATTTTCCAATTTCCATTTGTCATTTCTCATTTGCGATTGAAAATGTCGCCTTATCAATTCGTCGGTGGTGGCGATTCATGCCGGTTGCAATCGATGACAAATGGAAAATGGGGTTCGGTTTCATGCCAGCAACCGCAGAACCTCATCCTCACTCATTGCTTCCACTCGGGCCATTAGCAGCCGCTCGATCTCGAGCGATAGTTGCTCGATCGTGGGTGCGTCAAACAGTGTGCGCAGCGCCATCTCAACCCCAAACGCGCCGCGAATGTGAGAGATGAGTTGCGTGCCCAGCAGAGAGTGCCCGCCCAGCATGAAGAAGTTGTCCGTGACCGAAACCTGCTCCAGTCCCAGCAAAGAAGAAATCATTACCGCCAGCCGTTCCTCGATCGGCGTCCGTGGAGCGATGAACTCTTCATCCCTCAAGGTATTTTCGGCATTAGGCGCGGGCAGGGCAGCGTGATCTATTTTGCCGTTCTTGGTTAACGGCAAGGTCTCCAAATGGATAAACACCGCCGGAACCATGTGCTCGGGCAGCTCATTTCGGAGGAAGCCCCTCAGATCAGCGGCAGCAAGTTGCGACGCGGGGGTTGGCACGACATATGCCACCAGGTGTTTCTCGCTACCGGCATCGTCACGCGCTACGACCAGACTTGCCTGTACGCCTCTGTGGCGATCCAGCACGGTGACGATCTCGTTTGGTTCGATCCGATGTCCGAGAATCTTGATTTGATCATCGATCCGCCCAAGATAAGCAATTTCACCACTCTCCAGACAGCAGGCGAGGTCTCCGGTTTTGTACAGGCGTGCGACCGGGTTATTGCTGAAAAAACTGAAAGGATTCTGAATGAACTTTTCTGACGTTAACTCAGGCCGGTTAAGATAACCTCGCGCGACGCCTGCTCCTCCAATATACAATTCTCCCGGCGTGTTCACGGTTACCTGCCGCAGGTTCTCGTCCAGGATATAGACTTCCGTACTTGCGATCGGCCGACCGATCGTCGGCAAGGTGTTAGTTCCAGTGCTCGGCGAAACAAACCCGGAGGTGGCAACTACGGTGCACTCGGTGGGGCCGTAATTGTTAACGAGCCTGAAGGGCAGATTCCTTGAAGGAAAGCGGCGCAGAGTTTCGGCGCCGGTTAACAAAAGGCGAAGTGCCGTATTCAGCGGCCATTCGAGAGTCATGACGCGCTCAGCCAATGCAGTCGGAAGAAAGCTAATAGTAATCTCTTCGGCCACCAGCCAATCACGAAGAAGCTCGGGCGAGAGACGCGTGCACTCATCGGGCAAATGAAGACTCGCTCCGGCAGCCAGATAGGGCCATGTTTCCCAAACGGCCGCATCGAAACCCACTCCCGCTAACAAGCTTGCGCGATCGCCGGGCGAGACTTCGAACGCGCTCTGATGCCAGGACACGAGGTTCATCAAACTGGCATGGGTGATTTCCACTCCTTTCGGCTGGCCAGTGGAACCAGAAGTGTAAATGACGTAGGCCAGATGATCAGTCGCTACGTCACTGACCGGAGCGTAGGTTGATTGGCAGCGAATCTCGGCATCGTCGCGGTCAATCGCGATGACCTGCCATGGGCCGGCGGGAAGCCGATCTGCCAATTCTTGTCGCGTGATCAGCACGCGAGGTTGAGCATCGCTCAACATGAAAGCAAGACGTTCCGACGGATAGCTTGGATCGAGCGGCAGATATGCCCCGCCTGCTTTAAGAATCCCTAAGGCACAAACCACGGCCGTCACAGAGCGGTCAAGGCAAAGCGCGACGAGGTTGTCCGGACTCTCCGGTCTCACACCCAGCGCGATCAGGTAATGGGCCAGTTGGTTAGCCCGTTCATCCAGCTCTCCATAGGTCACACCTTCGCTGCCTGTCGTCAGCGCCGGCGCGTCTGGCGTCGAAGCGGCTCGCGCGTTCACAAGTTGCGGGACACAAAGGTCTTGTGGCGAACGGCTGTGCCGGTTGCTATTGGGCAAAGCAAACGTATGCGCCTTAACCGTCGCCGCCAGGCGAGTGCGCGGCGCAAAAGACGGAGGTTTGGAAGAAAGTTGAGTAGACATGGTTAATCAGATCATCATCAATCCGGCGTCTGCGGGAACAGGTTTGAGAACCAACACGTGCGTCGCGGAGCTAGACTCCCTCGAGAGCTAATAAAGGCTCAATGAGAAGGTTTTCCCCTCTATTTAACGGTTTCGCGCAATTCACCGCTGTCGCTGTCCCGAGTGCGGTCTTAAGGAACTCAAAATGCGGCAATCGTTGAAATTAGCACTCGATTCAGCGTTTAGAACCCTTGGAGAATCAAGCTCGAACGGCGGACTGTAATTGGCGGACTGCCGGATTCGGCGATACGGCCGTTCTTCGAACGAGTTAGTTCTCCCTTCTTCCGTTGGGAAGAAGGGCTGGGAAGGAGCGGACCAGCTGAAGATGAGGTGGCCCGAAACTCAGGCCTTCTTCCGGCACTCTCCAAGGGAGAGAAGAAGGCCCCATAAACTTATGCACTCAATTCTGGTTTACCACACAATCAGCTCTCCGGCTGAACCATTACCCGGCGACATCGATATCTCTCCTGAGCGTTTCGAGCGACAGTTGCGCTGGCTATCGCGCTGGCGTCAGGTCGTCAAGCTCGATGAAACGCTGGGGAGCAATTCGCGCGCGCGGGGCGTGGCGATCACGTTTGACGACGGCTTTCGCGACAACCTGACGGTGGCGCTGCCACTGCTGGAAAAGTTTCGCTTGCCGATCACGTTGTTCGTGGTCGCCGGCTTTGTGGGACAGGAGGGATACCTTTCAGAGGAGGAGCTGCGCGAGATCGCGCGGCATCCGCTGCTTACTATTGGCGCGCACGGTCTTTGGCATCGTCATTTCACCCGCCTTTCCAGTGTTGAAGCGCGAATCGAACTCCGCGAATCACGAAGCCGGTTGAAAAGTATTACCGGACGAAAAATTGATTTGATGGCCTGGCCATTCGGGGAATGCGACGCCGGTTTGGAACGCCTGAGTGAAGAATGCGGCTATCGCGCGGCGTGGTCAGTATGGAAGGGAACAAATTCAACTTACTCGCGCTGGCGCGTGCCGCTGGGACGCCGGGACAACATGGCCCGGTTCATAGCGAAAGTTTCGGGCGCATATCTCCCGACAAAGTTCCTGGAGAAGAAGTTGGATCGAGTTAGAAACAGACACAAGCCTTTGGTGCGCGCCGACTTGTCGGCGCTTTAAGAAAGCGGCAACAAGTTGCCGCACTCCAAAAAGTTCCTGATGAAAGTCTTGTTCTACAACCACACGGGTCAAGTCAGCGGCGCCGAGCGCGTGCTGTTAATGATACTGGCGCGTCTGGATCAACGTCGATTCGATCCGCTGGTGATCTGTCCCGAGCAAGGGCCGCTACTAAAAATGGTGACGAACCAGGGCGTTCCTGTTCTAAGTGTGCCTGGTCTCGAGGCCCGGTTTACGTGGCGACTGGATCGCCTGCTGCGTTATCTCAAGTCTTTCTTTTTGGCCATCCGGCAGATCCGGCGAAGAGTTGTGAGCACCAGGCCTGATCTGATTCACGCGAACAGCATTCGTGCAGGCCTTGTAGCCACCTCGGCCACACTCGGCCTGGGAACAAGAGTCGTGTGGCATTTGCACGATCTTCTCCCGCGCCACCCGCTGAGCACCGGAGTGCGGATCTTTGCGTTTTTGTGTGCTCGCACACGGATGATTGCAGTCTCAAGGGCCGTCAAGGAGAACTTTGGCGGGACGATCTATCCCCTGGGCTCCGGCTTGAGGAAGCGAACAACCGTCATCCTCAATGGAATCGATTTGGAAAAGTTTCAGCCTGACCAAACTGCCCGGCAGCGAGTGCGCGATGAATTGAATCTGGGTGACAGTCGGCCCGTCATTGGCATTGTCGGACAACTGACGCCACGTAAGGGCCAGCTTGAATTGATTCGTGCCTTTGAGAAGGTGTTGCGTCAGAATCCGAGAGTGGTGCTGCTTGTGGCAGGCGCACCCCTATTTAACCGAGATCATGAATACGCGCAACTTGTGCGCGAGACCTCGCGACAGCTTGGCGTCTCAGACCAGGTGCGTCTGCTGGGCGCGCGAAGCGACGTAGCGGCGATCATGCAGGCGCTCGACCTTCTGGTGATTAACTCCTCGGCAGAGCCCTTCGGTTTGGTTGCCCTGGAAGCGATGGCTTGTGGGACGCCGGTCGTCGCGGTCGCCTGCGATGGCCTGACGGAAATCATCGAACACGGAGTTGACGGGTGGCTGGTTCCAACTGGTGATGAACAAGCTCTGGCTGCCGCAATTGTTAATCTCAGTCGTCGGCCGGCGCTTCGCGCTCAACTCGCGGAGCAAGGTAAGAAACATGTGGCCTCGCGATTCTCAGCGGATAGGTACCTGGCTGAGTTACAAACTTTTTACTGTCTTAACGTGGAGTCGAAGTCAAAAGCAGTGGCCGTAGGGTCTCTCACTAAATCCGTGGGTGATGCAACGAAGTTCGCAGAGCTGGCAGAGCAGTAGTCTTTATGGAAATGGACGCATTATTCATCTTACAGGTCTCGCTGGAAATGGGTTTTGGTGGCGGCAGCGAGTGCGTAGCCTTTGAGCTGCACCGCGCCTGGCAGGCCCTTGGTATCGATGCTCGGGCAGTCACTAGCCACGCCACCGAACCCGATGCGCGACAGGGAATCAGCTTTGTGGCGCCCTGGCTGATGCATTTTGGCTTGCGATCGCGTTGGCGGTACCTGGCTACGGTCTTCACCGTCCCCTTATTCACTCTGGCAGCGACCCGGCGGGTGAAGCGAAGCCGCGGATCGAGGATTGTCCTGAGCCACGGCGATTCACTAATCGGCGATGTCTGTGTAGTGCACGCCGTGAACCGCGCGAGCCTGGCAGAGAAGCGGCGCACCGGATACTACGGCTGGCTTCTGAATCCCAGCAATCTCTGGGTGGCGTGGCGCGATTGGTGGATGCTTGGCGGCGGACGCTATCGAAAAGTAGTTGCAATTTCAGAGCGCGTGCGCCGGCAGTTGAAGCAGTACTACAACGTTCCCGACGAGCGGATCGTAACCATCCCCAACGGCATTAATCTCTCTCGCTTTAGTCCCGAGAATGCCCGATCCAGGGACGCGGTGCGTCGAAGCTTCGGCGTTCCTGAGGACATTCCGTTACTACTTTTCGTCGGCAGCCAATATCGGCTTAAGGGCCTGGAGTTTGCCATCAGGGCCCTGGCAGAGATGGAGACAAAGGCCGTGCTGCTGGTTGTTGGCGCTGATGCGGCTGCCCCTTTCAAGCGACTCGCGGAACAGTTGGGAGTGAGCGATCGGGTGATCTTTGCCGGCGCCCGAAGCGATCTTCCAACGATTTATCCCGCGGCAGATGCGTTCGTGTTTCCCACGCTCTACGAGACGTTCGCGCTGGTTTGCCTCGAAGCGATGGCTTCCGGTCTGCCGGTGTTGGCCTCGCCGGTCGGCGGCATCGAAGACTATCTGCGCGACGGCGAAAACGGGTTACACATTCAACGTGACGCGACCGAGATTGCTGCGAAATTGGATCGGCTTCTCAACGATCGCGAACTACATGCGGGCCTGCGCAAGGCAGGCATTGCCACGGCCCAAGACTATGCTTGGGAAAAGATTGCTCAGCAGTACTTGAATCTCTTTGATGAGCTAATCGCAGAACGAGTCCAAAGCCCTGGGATCCCAGCGGCGCCCAAATGGGGTGGCGGCTCCCAGAGGCTGGCGGCTCCGAATCCGAGTACCTCCGTCTGAGGATGAACATGGCAGCAAAAAGCAATCACAAGAATGGAGACGAGAAGATGCGCGTATTGCGTATTGCTCATTCCAGCTTGACCCCGGCACTGCGTCATCGGGAGCGTGCCCTTGCCCGGTGTTATCCCGACGTGGATCTTGAGGTGATTACGACGGACCGCTGGCGTGAAGCCGAGGTGATGGTTGACGCGGCGCCGGATGATCTATTTCCGGTAAGGACAGCCCGGCCTTATCTTTCAAAGCACATTCAGTTGTTCGCTTATGACCCGCGGCCGATCATCAAGGCGCTGCGCAGTCATCGACCTCATTTGATTGACCTCGGCCACGAGTGGTACAGCGTCGCTTGTGCCGAGGTGCTGACTTTGTGTGATTGGTTTGCGCCCCACGTTCCCATCGTCATGCAGGCAAACCAGAACATTCTCCACAACTATCCGCCGCCGTTTAACTGGCTCGAGCAACGTGCCTTTAGACGGGTGGCCGCCGCCTATGCGTGCAGCGAAACAGTGCGCGAGGTGTTGCGCGCCAAAGGCTTTAGTAAGCCGGCGCCGATCGTTCCGTTTGGTGTAGACACGGAAGCGTTTCGTCCGAAACCAGCGGGCAGCAAGCGATCCAGTAGACCGTTAACGATCGGTTTTGTCGGCCGATTGTTGCCGGGAAAGGGTCTCAATGTCCTGGCCGCCGCCCTCGAAAAGCTGAAGTCGGAACCCTGGCGACTATTAGTCGTGGGTAATGGATCCGAGCGCGAAGGATTTGAGAAAAGACTCAACGCTGCCGGTCTCATCGACCGTGCGGTGTTCACCGGTGCGATCGATTTCAATCTGGTTCCCGAGTACTTTCACCAGATTGACGTGCTGGTGCTGCCGACCCAGACAACGAAACGCATCCGTGAACAATTCGGACGCGTTCTGGTTGAAGCGATGGCCAGCGGGGTTCCGGTAATTGGGTCGACGTGCGGTGCGATTCCCGAGGTCATAGGGGATGCGGGACTGGTGTTCACAGAGGGTGACGCGGACGCGCTGGCGGGGGCCTTGCGACGGATGCTTTCAGATGAAAGCTTGCGAGAGCGCCTGGTGGTGGCGGGATATGCGCGAGTCGAACAGTACTCGTGGGAGCGAGTCGCGGAAAAAACGTACGAACTGTTTCGTCAGGTATTGAAGGGTAGAGAAGCGACGCCCTTGAATCGCAATCTTGCTCCCGCGCAGTTAGTAACTCTCGGCTGCGTGATGATGAGTGTATTGGATCTGGTTGGGTGAGCAAGTTGACGAGGGATTGTCACGCAGATGTTGGTTTGATATCTCCCTTCTCCCTTTGGGAGAAGGGCCGGGGGAAGAGGGGCGTAGCTGGGACGGTACGATACGCAAGCCCTCTCGCCAAGCCTCTCCCAAAGGGAGAAGGAGTCAGCGACAAACTGAAGTTTGTCGGACATTTTGAATGCTGAAACGTAATATCAAATTAGTCTTTAGCACGAATGCCCTGATGCTGTGTGCAGGCGTAGTGACCAGCCTGCTCAGCGCCTGGGCGCTCGGGCCCGCAGGTCGCGGTGATCTGATCATCGTCCTGATGTGGCCGGCGATTTTTTCCATGGTCGCGCAGATTGGTCTGCCGTCGGCATATCGGTTTTGGACCGCGAAGCGGCCTGAGTGCGTTTCAGCGCTATTCTCGAACGCCGTAATTTTCACCTTCGTCATGGGCGTGATCACTGTCGGCGTGGCCGAGTTAATGATCCCGCTCTTGATTGGTCACCGAAGTGAGGAGGTGGTGCGACTCGCGCGAATCTATCTGCTGGTAATTCCGATACTGATGCTGACCGACCTCCTCCGCGGATTGTTGGAAGGAGCGCGGCGCTTTACCTGGGTTGGAGTCCTGCGATTGATCCTGTTCGGCGTGCAGTTGGGAAGTTTTATAATACTCTGGCTGGTCGGTCGACTAACGGTTGCCAGCGCTTCGTACACGATGGTCGCCGCGGTAGTCGCCTCGTTGCTATTGTCCTTCGTTGCCGTTTGGCGCGAACTCCATCCACATTGGCGGCCGAAGCTATCAGAATTGGGAACCACACTCCGTTACGGGATTCGCGACTATCCCGGTGTCTTGACTGAGTTCGTTAATTGGCGACTCGATCTGATGATGTTGGTGGGAGTGGCTTCGAGCAGCGCCGTCGGGCTCTACGCGGTGGCGCTTCGGCTGGCAGACATAACCAGCACCCTGGCTTCGTCGGTGGGTGATGCCTTGATGCCGGAAGTAGCAGCGGCGGAAAAAGCCGAGGCAGCGACACGCGTGGTCACGAGAAGTTTGCGCCTTACGTTAGCCGCGCACCTGTCGATTCTGGTGCCGCTTTGGATCGCTACACCTTTCATACTCCGCTTTGCTTATGGGGAAGCCTTCCTGCCGGTGACTAACGTCTTGCGGTTGCTGATGGTTGCTTCGGTTGTCTGGAGCGCCGGCGCGATTGTCATTAGCGGATTAAACGGATTAGGGCATCCAGGCTTGAGTGCCATCGCCAGAATGACGGCTGCGCTGGTGATGGTCGTGGCGTTGCGCATTTGGCTTCCGTCAAGGGGCATCCAGGGAGCGGCGCTGGCGTCGATCGTTGGTTACAGCGTGATGTTCCTGGTGGCGTTGTTCTGGCTGCTACGGCGCCGGCAGGTTACTTTGTGGGAGTGCTTGCGTCCGCGTTGGGGCGACATCCCGCGCAGTTTTGTGCCGGCAGCATTGCGAAATCGGCTTTCGCGGCCGACTCCGCGACCAACACCCCGGCAAACCGGTGAAGCACTGGTTACGGGGCTTGAATAGACAGTTCGGGTACGAAAGAAGGATGACGGGCGTCAGGTCGACGGGACGCGAAGCCGAGAGGAGTTCAGTCTATGGTTACCTGGAAGCTGCTGACCGATGAAATAGCGATGGAAATTTGGGACGAAGCGCTGCTGCGTCTCGAAGACTACACACCTTTTCAGAGCTATGCCTGGGGTGAATACCGGCGCGCTTTGGGGTGGGAGCCGTGTCGCTGGGCCGCGCTCGACGAGCGCGGCGAGATCGTCGCGATGATGCTCGGTCAATTGCGCCGGTATCCGCTTGGTTTTGGCTTGATATGGACTGAAGGCGGCCCTGTGGGCGACCTCTCGGTCTGCGATGACAGTTTGCAGCAAGCGATGCGACAGACGACCGGCGTGAAGCGACTATACGTTCGTTTTCGCTGCGATCGCGCGCGACGGATCGAAGACGTCTTAAGATTGAACTCGCAGGGCTGGGGCCGTTCGTGGTTTAACCTCACGAGCAATTTGTCAATGAGTCTGGATCTAAACCGCGAAGAGGACCGCGTGCTGGCTGCCTGTGATCGTAATTGGCGACGAAATCTTAGGCGGGCCAACGAATCCAGTCTGTCGGTTCGTCAATGGCTCAACCCGCGTACCGAAGAGGTGCTGGCCGTTTATGCCTCTATGCAGAACGCGAAAGGTTTGGAAGAACAGCAATCGCGCGAGGAAATCGAACAGCTCTTGAAGCACTTCCAGCAACGGCTCGTCCTTTATCGTTGCGATAACGAGAGCGGAGAGTTGGTCAGCCTTTTAGGTTGGGTGGTGCTCGGCAAACGCACGTGGGCCGTGCTGTGGGCAACCAGCGAATCCGGTCGTAAGTTACAAGCGTCGCACGCAATATTCTGGGCGCTGGTTCAGCACTGTCTGAAACTCAAAGTTGAGTCTTGCGATCTCGCCGGCATCGACCCGGTGCAAAATCATGGCGTCTATCGCTTCAAGCGAGACACAGGCGCCGTTCCGCTCGAGTATCTCGGAGAGTGGGACTGGGCCAGCCGTCCCTGGATGCGCTGGCTGGGCAATTGGGCGATCGCGCGACGCAGCAGGATCAAACAAGCTGAGGCCGCGCTGAAGAAAGCTCGTCCCACCAAAGTCGTATCAACTGGAGATGGTTCTTTCGTTGCGCCGGCTCCTGAGTTCGTCGGCACGCAGTTGCATGCCGCCGCCGGAAAGTTGTGAAACGATCGAATCCTTATGGCTCTCGAATGCTCCTGCCGCTTGTCTTTCTTATCACCCTCCTGAGCGGTTGCGCCGCCGATACCAACTGTAAGTTTGGCGGCACGCCCGCAAAAGAATCCTTCATCCCGCAGGGGCTCGGCGTCAATATTCATTTCACCGACCCGCAACCGGGCGAAGTAAAGATGATCGCCGCCGCGGGTTTTCGCTGGGTCAGGATGGATTTCAAGTGGGACGCGACTGAGCGCGAACGCGGCCAATACGATTTTTCTGAATACAATCGGTTGTTGTCCGCCCTTGATGAGTCGAAGATTCAAGCGCTGTTCATCCTCGACTACGGCAACCCGCTGTACGACAAAGGCTCGCCGCCGCGAACGGCGGAGACGCGGCAAGCGTTCGCCCGTTGGGCCGTGGCCGCGGCAAAACACTTTTCGAATCGTGGCGTGGTCTGGGAACTCTACAACGAGCCTAATCACGACATGTTCTGGCCTCCACGACCGAATGCCAATGAGTACGTGGAACTGGCCCTGGCCGTGGGCCGGGTTTTTCGATCAGAAGTGCCCGGTGAGAAGTTAATCGGTCCGGCGGTTTCGGAAATGGATTTTGCGTTTCTCGAGACTTGCTTCAAAGCGGGCTTGCTCGATTACTGGTCCGCCGTGTCCGTTCATCCTTACCTGCGCTCAGATCCGGAAGAGGCGGCTGTCGAGTATTGTCGCCTGCGAAAGCTGATCGAGCGTTACAGAACCCGGAGCGGTAGCGACGGGCCAAATCAAAATCAAACAAGGGACATTCCAATCATCTCAGGCGAATGGGGCTACTCGTCCGCCTGGCGTGGCATGAGTGAAGAAAAGCAAGGGGCGATGTTCGCTCGCGAGATTCTTACCAATGTCACTAATGAGATCCCGATGTCAATCTGGTACGACTGGCGCGACGACGGATCTGATCCGAGCGATCCGGAACATCATTTTGGTTTAGTCAGATATGCTTACCAGTCGGGACGTGATCAAGTCTACGAACCAAAGCCTGCGTATCGTGCGGCAAAGGCATTAAGTGAGTATTTCAGCGGTTATGTTTTCCAGCAGCGCCTCGCGGTCGGCGGTGGGGACGATTACGTTTTGGTCTTTGCCAAAGGTAGTGACCTGCGCGTGGCAGCCTGGACTACGGGCTCCGCTCATCGCCTCAACATTACGCTTAGTAATCCCACGCACAAGGGAGAATTCCGAGTCATCAGACATACCGGCGAAAGCGCCGGCTCAGCCTCAGCCGGCCCGCAGGGAGTCTCAATCGAAGTTTCCACCCAACCTGTTTACCTTGGCAAATAGCACCGGCGGCCGATCACGGCCGTTTGGTTTCCGTACTCATTTCCCGTCGGCTGACGCTCTCGCGTATGGTTTTTCCACCTGCCTTGGCCGATTAAGTAAGCTCGTTGACGACGATTTAGGGGTAAATGTCCGACAAACTTCAGTTTGTCGCTCGGTCACGACAAGCTGAAGTTGTCGGACATATCTGGCACAATGCTTGCCGAATAGAATTAGAAGTCTGGGACCCCTTGGAAGGAGAGAAGTATGAAAAAACAATTCTTGATCGGACTAATTATTACTGCGCTGGTCGTTCTGGGAGTGGCTTGTTCGCAAACAACGGAGTCGAATGTAAATGCGAACGCGAACAACAGCAACACAACTGCGACAACGACGTCGGCGCCGGACAATTCAGAGGTAACCACAACGACAGACAATAGCGGAGTGAAGACCGAAACGCGCACCTTTCGAAACAATCCGCGAGTGTCAAAGGTCGTAGTGACTACGCGAAATGGAGTTCGCACCGTGAAGGTCTATTCGCCGAGCGGCGAAGAGAAAGACGTCAGCAAGAACGAATCGCCGGATGTGCTCCACGCAACCGGTGACGCCATAGCCGACGCGGCGGGGTGGGTAAAAGACAAATCGGAAACCGCGTACGACAAAACCAAAGAAGGCGCCAAGACCGTGGCTGATAAGACTGTCGATACGACTAAGACGGTCGTCGACAAGACAGTAGACACAACGAAGACGGTCGCCGACAAAACAGTCTCCACCAGCAAGACAGTTGCTAAGAAGACAACATCGGGCGCGAAAACAGTCGCCAACAAGACCGTGCAAGGCGCGAAGAAAACAGGCAACACGATTAAGAAAATCGTGACGCCATAGACTTTTCAGTCAACGGCATAAGTCAAAGAGAGCGGTACCGTGCCGCTCTTTTTTCTTATGGAGGGAAACTGTCGGCTCGCGCGGCCATCGGGCGCGGATTCTTCCAATGTTCCTTTAAGGTAGGGTGGCGTATAATACACCACAAATCGGCAACCCTTCTGTTTCGTGAGCGCCTGGTTGTACGGCGCACAAGGAGGCAGCATGAAAGCACATTCCCTAATTAACCGGCTGGGCGCACTCGTACTGGCAACTTCATTACTTCCCTCGGCGATAGCAGCGTCGACCGTGCTGGGGCAGGGTCGGCGAGGCGGTGGTGGCGAGCGCAGTAGCAGCGGTTCGAGTAGCCGCAGTAGCAGCAGCGGTTCGAGTAGCCGCAGTAGCAGCAGCGGCGGTCAGAGCCGAAGCGGTGGCGGCGAGAGACGGAGCGGCGGTGATGGCAGTACTCAAAGCCGTCGGGGCAGCAGTGATCGTGTTAGTAGCGCTCCTCAAGGTCGAGAGCGCTCCGCTGATGACAGTTCCCGGAACTGGAGTCGAAACGGGGACCGGGATCGCGACAAGGGCCGCGATCGAGATCGGGACAGAGACCGGGAACGGGATCGCAAGCGGGATCGGGACAGAGAACGGGAACGGGAACGGGAACGCGATCGCAAGCGGGACGAAGGTCGGGACCGAAATCGACATCGCAACCGCCCATTCGCAATCACCAGGATCTACAACTCCTCCAACTATGGCAGCTATCGGTACAGCTCCAACGCCTATGAACGGGGTTACCAGGATGGCTTGTATACAGGCGCCAATGATGGGCGACGCGCTCAAAGCTACGATCCGGAGCGTTCGCACTTCTACAGGCATGGCGATTCTGGTTTCTTCTCGATCTTCGGCGCCCGCGACTCGTACACGCAAGCGTATCGTGACGGTTTTCTGCGCGGCTACGAGGAAGGCTACCAGAACTGGCAAAGGTACTTTATTGGCGGCAGTTTTCATCGGTAGTTTCAGGACTATTGGTTTACCCAAAGGCCCGGTGGTGCTAAGTTAGCGGACATGGGAACGAGTAATCGCGAGCCAGAGATAGTGACGCGAAACGGAAAGCCGGTTTCTGTTATTCTCCCGATCAAGGAATACCAGGAGTTACTGGAGCGCGCGGAAGACGCTGATGACGTGGCCTGGCTCAAGCGGGCCCGCCGCAGGAAGCTTCACTACCGGCCGCTTGAGGATTATCTGGCCAAACGCAACGGCAAATAGCATGTACAGCGTCTTCCTCGAACGCGCTGCCGAGAGAGATCTCAGACAAAGCGATTCGAAACGCGCGACCGCGTCAGGAATTGAAACTTATGAGCGAGACGAACCGTTTTACCATCATCTGTCCCTGCTGTGAGGCGACCCTGGCAATCGATGCCGACACCGGCGCGCTGCTTTCCCACGAGGAAAAGCACAAGCCGGTGGGTTCGTTTGAGGACATGGTCAAAGACCTCGATAAGCAGAAGCAGACGCGCGAGCAGATATTCGCGCAAGAGATGAGTTCTCATAAGGATCGCGGGCGGTTGCTGGAAGAGAAGTTCCAGGAAGCGAAGAAGAAAGCGGAAAAAGACACTAAGATTTATCGGAATCCGTTGGATTTGGACTGAATAATCCCGAGTGGGATGGCGCACGCGTTTAGAGTACCGACCTCAGTCGGTTCTTTCGTTTGAAAAAAAGCCCAACTAAAGTTGGTACTCTAAACACCTCTAAACGTGGAAGCACAAATTTGAAACTTAGGAGCCTACGAAGTATGCGACGACGTTTTCTACTAACCCTGATTGGCTGCGCGCTGATCGCAGCCGGCGCGATTGCCGTCGGTGTTCGGACCAGCGCCCAAACGAAACTGCCGCGAATGGTTTATCGCGAGCGCACGCTGGCAAACGGCATGCGCGTGCTGAGCGTGGTGGACAAGTCGAGCCCAACCGTGGCCATCAATGTCTGGTACCACGTCGGCTCGAAAGACGATCCGGATCAGCGCAGCGGCTTTGCCCATCTGTTCGAGCACATCATGTTCAAGTCAACCAAAAACATGAAGGCCGAGATGATGGATCGCCTGACTGAAGACGTGGGCGGAAACAACAACGCTTTCACCGAAGACGACGTCACCGTCTATTTCGAAATTGTGCCTTCCAACTATCTCGAGACACTGCTGTGGGCCGAAGCCGAGCGTCTTTCAGGTTTGAATGTCGACGACGAGAACTTCAAATCCGAACGCGATGTGGTTAAAGAGGAGTATCGGCAGAGTGTCCTGGCCCCGCCGTACGGTAAGTTCTTCTACATGATGCAGCAGAAGTCATTCGCCTCGCATCCGTATAAGCGACCGACGATTGGCAGCATCGAAGACCTCGACGCCGCTACTTTGGAGAACGTGCAGAAGTTTCACGCTACCTACTACCGGCCCGACAACGCGACGTTGCTGGTCGTGGGCGACTTTGATCCAAGACAACTGGACACCTGGGTCGATAAATATTTTGGGACGATCCAAAAGCCGAATCTGCCTTTGCCTCGGGTGCAGACCAAAGAGGCCGAACGTACCGGAGAGAAGCGGTTTACAGAATACGGAGCAAACGTGCCACTCCCCGGAGTCGGTATTACCTACCTGGTTCCGTCAGAGAAAAGCGAGGACGCGCCGGCCCTGACCATGGCCGACATCATTCTCTCGCAGGGCCGTTCGTCGAGACTTTATCAATCCCTGATCTATCAACAGCAGGTTGCGCAAAGCGCGAACGCGAACGCCGATCTCAAAGAAGACGCAGGCCTGTTCGAGTTGACGGCGATTGTTGCCGCCGGCAAGAAGCCCGAGGATGCGGAGGCTGCTCTGCGCGCTGAAATCAAGAAGTTGCAGGATGCGCCGGTGTCCGACGCTGAACTCGAGAAAGCGAAGACCCAGATTATCGCCGGGCAGTTGCGACAGCGCGAAACGAACAACGGGAAGGCGAACGCGTTGGGCCAGGCCGCCGTGCTGCTGGGCGATCCGAATCGCGTGAATACGGAGCTGGAGAAGCTGCAAGCCGTAACCGCTGCCGATGTGCAGCGTGTCGCGAAAAAGTATTTCACCGATCAAAACCGTTACGTCTTTATCTATCTGCCGGAGTCAATGCGTCCGGCCTCAGGAGCAAACAAGATGTCGCAACGCCCCGATTGGATCAATCAAGTGAAAGGAGCGGACGCGAAATGAAAGGGACGATTACCATTAGAAAAGCCGCGTTTACGCTGCTCCCGATAGCATTTTTGTCGTTTGCGGTGTCCGGGTTCGCCCAGGCGCCGCAAGCCACGCCGCCGCCGCCGACCGCGCCCCGCACGGTGCAGTTTCCTAAACCTGTCGAGAAGACGTTGCCCAATGGCTTACGTGTGGTGGTGGTCCAGAGATCCGAAATGCCTCTGGTCAGTGCTCAGCTTCTGATTAAGAGCGGGGGCGAAGTCGACCCTTCTGAGCTGGCAGGTGTCGCGGATATGACGGGCGCGTTACTTACCAGAGGAACAACAACCCGCAGTGCGACCCAGATCGCTGAAGCCGTCGAGGCCCTGGGCGGTTTTATCAACTCAGGGGCGCGCTGGGATTCGTCGGTAATCGGCGTCGATGTTATGTCGTCGCGAATTGGGCCGGCGATGGAAGTTTTCGCCGACGTGGTACGCAATCCCGCTTTTAAGGCAGAAGAGATCGAACGCCTGCGTCGGCAGTACCTCAACAATCTAAGAGTGTCGCTGGGCCAGCCGGGAGCAATCGCTCGCTTTGCGGCCGCGCGAGTGATATATCGCGACGCGCCTTATGGACATCCACTTTCAGGAACGCCGGAATCCTTGCCGCGCATCAAGCGTGAAGACATCACTCGACTGCACGGAATGTTCTATCGCCCGGACAACGCCATTCTCGTGTTGGGCGGAGACATTAGCGCGGAAAACGGATTTGCCATTGCACAAAAATACTTCGGCGATTGGCAGAAACCGGCGAACGAGCTGCCGAAGATGACTGTCGTGACTCCAGCGAGCGACGCTAAGAATCGGCGCATCCTGGTCATCGATATGCCCGACGCCGGACAGGCGGCAGTGCTCGCCGCGCGCAGCGCAATCAACCGGGGCAGCCCGGATTACTTCCGCGGGATCGTTTCGAACGCAGTGTTGAGTGGTTATTCGGGTCGTCTGAATTGGGAGATTCGCGTCAAGCGCGGACTGAGTTACGGCGCGGGCAGCTCGCTCGATACGCGGCGCTGGGCCGGGTCGTTTACCGCGACTGCGCAGACCAAGAACGAGTCAGGCGCTGAAGTAGCGTCACTGACCCTCGCGGAGATTGCCAGGCTGGCGTCGGGCGATCTCCCGGACAGTGAGCTGACAACGCGCAAGGCAAGCTTGAACGGAGGCTTTGCCCGTGGCTTGGAAACCACGGGCGGCCTGGTCGGCCAGGTGAGTTCGCTGGCAATCTATGGTGTCAGCTTTGATCAGATAAATCAGTTCGTCGGCAGCGTGCAGGCCGTCAAGGCTGAAGATGTGAAGAACTTTGCGGCGACGCATCTCAACATCGACAGCACCAGCGTGATTGTTGTGGGCGACGCAAAGAAGTTTCTGCCCGCGCTACAAAAAGCGTTTCCGCAGGTAGAAGTTATTCCCGTGGCTGAGCTCGATCTGAACAGCGCCAGCTTGCGACGTCCCAAGACCTAGAATCAGTATTTCTCTGTGCATCCTCCGTGTTCTCTGTGTCTCTGTGGTGGGTCTTTCGCAGGATTTATTCACCACAGAAACACAGAGGAGCACAGAAGGGCGCAATTGGATTAGATGCACTCAAATCTTCGCTCCTTCCTCGACCTCCTGCGCCGTGAAAACGATCTCGTCACCATCGATACCGAGGTCGATCCCTATCTCGAAGTCGCAGAGATTCATCGTCGCGTGATCGAGCGGGGCGGACCGGCAATCCTCTTCAAGAGAGTGAAGGGAAGTAGTTATCCGGTCGTCACCAATCTGTTTGGTACGGCGAAACGAATTGAGCTCGCCTTTGGCCCCAAGCCTGAGAAGTTCGTTACAGAGTTGGTCGGCGTCGCCGAAGCCCTTCTGCCTCCCAATCGCGCCGAGCTCTGGAAACATCGTTCGCTGGTCCGCGACTTTCTCAAACTCGGAACGCGAACCGTTTCGCGGGGGCCGGTAATCGAAGTCATTGATCGGGCCGGACGGATGAATGAATTGCCGGCGCTCACGACGTGGCAGGAAGACGGCGGGCCCTTCATCACGCTGCCGCTGGTGTATACCGAAAATCCGCTTACTAAGAAACACAACCTGGGCATTTATCGCATGCAGGTCTACGACGGACAGTCCGCCGGCTTGCACTGGCAAATCCAGAAAGGCGGAGGCTTTCATTATCACGCGGCGGAAGAGTTGAATCAGCCGCTTCCGGTGACGGTCTTTCTCGGCGGACCGCCGGCTCTGATCATTTCAGCGATAGCGCCGCTACCCGAAGATGTGCCTGAGCTAATCCTTGCGTCTTTGCTCGGCGGAGAAAAACTCCGAATGGCGAAGAACCCTGCGGGCGCGCATCGGTTGGTTGCGGAAGCCGAGTTCGCCCTTATCGGCCACGCGCAACCGCATGAACGCAGGGCGGAAGGACCGTTCGGTGATCATTATGGCTATTACTCGCTGCAACATGAATATCCGGTCTTTCACTGCGAGGCGATCGCGCATCGTCGAGACGCCATTTACCCGGCGACGGTTGTAGGCAAACCGAAGCAGGAAGACTTTTTCATTGGTGACTATTTGCAGTCGCTCCTGTCTCCGCTGTTTCCATTGGTGATGCCGAGCGTGCGTGATTTGTGGAGCTACGGCGAGACTGGATTTCATTCTCTCGCCGCCGCTGTCGTGCGCGAACGCTACACGCGCGAGGCCCTGGTCGCCGGCTTTCGCATCCTGGGCGAAGGGCAACTGGCGCTGACAAAATTCCTGATTCTCACTGACACTCCCGTAGACCTTCACGACTTTCCGCGGGTTCTGGAGCATGTGCTCGCACGTGTGCGCTGGGAAACGGACTTCTTCATCTTCTCGAATACATCTATGGACACACTGGATTACACCAGCGGAAAAGTGAACGAAGGCAGCAAGGCGATCCTTATGGGCCTCGGCGAAGCGATTCGCGATTTTCCAAAAGAATTTCGCGGTGAATTACCGCGCGGAGTCACGCGCGCGGAAGTCTTCTGTGGTGGCTGTCTGGTGATCGAAGGCGCGCCGTATTCAGACGAGCCGGAACAGGCTGCGCGTTTGGCGCGCGAGGCGGCATTCACCGATTGGCCCCTGGTGATCCTGCACGACGATGCGGAGGTCGCGCGTTCGGCCACAGATTTCTTATGGTCAACCTGGACGCGCTTTGAACCTGCCGGCGATATCTACGCAGCCGAGACCAACGTCGTACGTCATCATCTTGCCTATCGCGGACCAATCGTGATCGATGCGCGAAAGAAACCCGGTCTGCCCGACGAATCGATCGTGCGCGACGATATTGCGAAGCTGGTTGATAGTCGTTGGCGTGAGTATTTTCCAAGCGAGCTGTAGGCCGTTCGGAGTTCCGCCTTTAGGCGGCGTTATGAGGAAATAAGGCCCGCCTGAGAGCGGAACTCCGAACCAAAGCGCCGTCGTTTCGGTCTGCCGGCCCCAACTCTACACAGAATTGATATGAGCATCGTCTTCGTAATCGCCGTTGCCGTTCTGCTGGGGTTGCTTCTCTTTCTTTTTCGCGAACTGCGAAGGCCGCCCGAGTCCGGTGAATCAGGCCGGCCTCAACTGTGGAAGAAGCGGGTCCGAATTACCCTCGTGGTTATTCTCGTGTTCGCCGGCAGCCTCGCGATTTGGGCATTCTTCATTGAGCCAAACCGCCTCATCGTTCGTCAGCAAACTATCCAAATCGACAATTGGCCGAAGGAACTAAGCGGGTTGCGCATCGCCGTGATCTCAGACATTCATACCGGCGGCCCCTTCATCAACAACCGGAAGCTGCAACAAATTGTCGAGCTGACAAATCAACAAAGCCCGGATCTCATCATACTGCTCGGCGATTACATGTCGCCGAACAGTTGGCACAGTCATCGGGTCGAGCCCGAAGTAACGGCAGCGGCTTTGAAGGATCTCAAGGCTCCGCTGGGTGTCTATTCAGTTCTTGGCAATCACGATTGGTGGTACAACGGAGCGAAGGTGCGGCGCGCTTTTGAACAGAACGGCATGCACGTCCTGGAAGATGAAGTGGCTGAAATCAAGTGGCACGACAAATCTTTCTGGCTGGCTGGTCTCGCAGACCTTTGGACTCGGCCGCAACACATCCCTCAGACGATCGCAAAAGCACCGCCGGGTACAACGATAATCGCGTTGACGCACAATCCCGATATCTTTCCCAGCATTCCTCGGGACGTCCCGCTCCTGCTTGCAGCTCACACGCATGGCGGCCAGGTTAACCTTCCCCTGATTGGAACTCCGATTGTTCCTTCCGACTTTGGCCAGAAATACACCTCGGGCCATGTGTTTGAAAACGACCATCACCTGTTCGTGACGACCGGCATTGGCACGAGCATCCTTCCAATTCGCTTTCGCGTCCCGCCAGAGATTGTGATTTTGACGATCAAATAGTAGGGAGAGCGGGGGAGGCATAACGTCCGGGCTTGGCCCGGCCGAGCGTCGCAGTGGGAAAAGAGCTGGGGTCAGGCCTGATTCTTGCGATTTCGGATTTGATAGAACGGGTTGCGGAGCGGCAACGATTGAGAATCGCAAAAATCGCAGCAGGTCTGACCCCCAATTTGTTTTTATAGGTCAGCGTATTCGGAATGGAATTTGCACTCGCGAAGGACGCGGAGTCGGTCGCGGGGGGCGGGGACGCCCGATTCACGAGCCATCGCGCGAACGGGGCAACTGGTTTTCTGTGCTCTTCGTTTCAATTACGAGTATTTAGCACTTTCTTTTGCCCGCGTTTCTCAGTATCCTCAAGCCCCTCTCGCGTGGAGGCCATTCTCTTATGGCCCTAGCTGCTGGAACTAACATCAGCCAGTACAAGATTATTGCCCGCTTGGGTTCCGGCGGCATGGGTGAGGTTTATCTCGCGCATGACGTGCGACTCCGGCGCAAGGTGGCACTCAAGCTGCTCTTCGAGGATGTCACGAAGAATGAGGACTGGGTGCGCCGCTTCGAGCAAGAGGCATTCGCCGCCTCGGCCCTCAACCACCCAAACATCATTACGATCTACGAGATCGGACAAACGGGCGACTCCCATTTTATCAGCGCTGAGTTTATTGACGGCCAGACACTGCGCGAGCGATTAAGAGAGCACACTATCACTACCGGCGAAGCCCTCGACATAGCCATTCAAGTTGCGACCGCTCTCGTCGCCGCGCACACCGCCGGCATCATCCATCGCGACATCAAGCCCGAGAATGTCATGTTGCGGCCCGACGGCTACGTCAAGGTCCTGGACTTCGGCCTGGCCAAGTTCACCGAGCAGCGTCGATACGGATCTTCGCCCATCGATAAGGAGGCGGAAACGGAGGCCATCGTTAACACCAGCCCGGGGGTCGTGATGGGTACCGTGAGCTACATGTCGCCTGAGCAGGCGCGCGGCAGCAATGTCGATGCGCGCACTGATATCTTTAGTCTTGGGGTGCTGCTATACGAAATGTTGTCAGGCCGGCTGCCGTTTGAAGGCGCGACCCCGAGCGAGATCATCGTCTCCATAATACAAAAGAGGCAACGGCCTCTGGCCCGATACGCCCCGGAGATTCCGCCAGAACTTGAGCGCATTGTAGGCAAGTCTCTCAGCAAGAGCAGAGATGACCGCTATCAAAGCCTCAAAGATATGTTGATTGATTTGAAGAGGCTCAAGCGACAGTTGGAACTGGAGGAAGAGCTTGTTGATTTGCCTGAGCCCGTTTCCAGCCGCGAATTGGTGACTGGTCGTGGCGCAGAGACAGTTGTCACCGGCGAACAGAAAGCCGCGAGGACACAACTCTTGCTGCAACAGCATCCTTCCAGCGCCGAATACATCGTCAGCGGGATCAAGCGGCACAAAAGCGTCGTACTTATTATTACAATAGTAGTCATCATGGCGGCTGTTGGCCTGACTTATTACGTGCTCACGCGCCCGATAGACTCGCTCGCCGTATTGCCCTTCAACAACGTCAATTCTGACCCCGGCCTGGAGCAGCTTGGTGATGAGATGACGGAACGCATTATTAACGACTTGTCTCAATCAACCGGCCTGAGGGTCATGTCTTTCAATTCGGTACAGCAGTACAAGGGGCGACAGATTGATCCACAGACAGTGGGACGCGATCTGGATGTGCGAGCTATTCTAGTGGGCCGGATCTTCAAGCGTGATAATTCCATCATCGTTAGCGCCGAGCTTATTGACACGCGAGACAAGAGACAAATCTGGGGCATGCAGCGCTCGGTGAAGTACTCCGATCTTCTTTTGGTGCCGGAAGAAGTTGTGGCCTCGGTCTCAGACAAAATGGGTCTCAAACTGAGCGCGGAAGAGAAAAAGAAAAAAGACGCCGAGACACTCTACGTTAAGGGCCGCAACGCCTGGAACAAGCGCACCGCCGACGGCATCAACGAAGCCATCGGTAACTTCAACCAGGCCCTCGAGCTCTATCCGAACTATGCGCAGGCTTATGCCGCGCTTGCCGATTGTTACAATATGCTCGCGACCTACGGCGCAAAATCACCAAAGGAAAGTTTTCCCAAGGCCCATGACGCGGCTATCAAGGCACTGGCTATAGATAACAATCTCGCTGAGGCGCATGCCGCGCTGGCTTACACAACCTTTCGTGGCGATTGGAACTGGACAGAGGCCGAAAAGGAATTCAAGCAAGCTATCAAACTCAATGACAACTACGCGTCGGCACATCAGTGGTATGCAAATTATTTGGCCGCCCAGGGCCGCTTCGATGAGGCGATTCAAGAAACTCGTCGGACTCAGGAGATTGATAAGAGCTCACTCATTATCAACGCCCATTTCGGAATCGTCGATTACCTCGCGCACCGGTTCGACGACGCAATAAGGGAGTGCAAGAAGACCATCGAGCTTGATCCGAGCTTCTTCGTGGCGCGCAGGTATCTCGGCCTCTCGTACGCGCAGAAGGGCATGTACAAAGAGGCCATTACTGAGTTTGAAAAAGCAATTGCGTCGTCGGGCAGCTCACCGCTGATGAGGGCCGAATACGCGCATACGCTCGCTCTATCCGGTGATACGAAGAAAGCGCAGGACGAACTGCAGAGTTTGATCGAACTCTCGAAACAAAAGTACCTTTCGGCGTATCACATCGCAGCTATTTATGTTGGCCTTAACGACAAGGATCGGGCTTTCGAGTGGTTGGAGAAGGCCTTTCAGGACCGCGCGGATTGGATGGCCTTTCTCAAGGTCGATCCCAGGTTCGACAGCCTTCATTCTGATCCCAGATTTGTTGACCTGCAGCGTCGTATGAACCTCAAGTAGATTGCTCTTCAATCTGCCAACGATGCCCTTCAGTTGGGCCTGGCGCAGGTTCACTTCATCAACTCGCCAATAATAATCTCCAGGCGGCTTCGAGGTAGTTCGGAGCGATGACAATCGCTTTTTTAACCGCGGCAATGGCTTCGTCAACGCGATCCTCTCCGGCCAGTTCAATTCCGCGCCTGACCAGCTCTCGCGCAGCATCCGGCGGTGCAGTATCAAAGCGCTGTCCGGAATCTTTAGTCTGAGCACTGATGTTAATCGAGATGACGCACGCCAATGCCACAGTAATCGAGAAGGTTTTCATTGCCGCGATTTCTATCGAGGTGATGAGCGCGTCCATGTTGTCCCATCGGCGAAGATAACAGACCAAACGGCTAACTTGTAACTCTTCAACTCTCCGATAGGCACACCGCCCGCACCTGTTATCACGCCACCGCCAATAAAACCTGGTTGCGTTTGATGAGGCTGTAAGATAGGTCCCTCGGTTGTCACGCCGCGGCGGCCATCATTAATGAGCCGGTCGTATGTTTCAATACTGCGTATCACTACTGTCCCAACGTTAGCTAGGTCATTGTCTGTAGGTTGTTGAAAGTGAGAAAGTTAAGCCCGATGCACAGAGGGATCGATTTGAAATCAAAACCAGTCCAGCCGCTGCATGCGCGACTATTGCGGATGCGGAGGG
>JBGQGG010000046.1:0-33336 GCA_041497335.1 Pyrinomonadaceae bacterium
CACGTTGCCGCCGCCGATCACAACTACTTTTTGACCGATCGAAAAGCGATAGCCAAGATTGACGTTCAACAGAAAATCTATGCCTTTGATTACGCCATCAAGCTCGTGGCCCGGCACCGTCAGGTCACGGCTCCGATGCAGACCGAGCGCAAGCAGAACAGCCTTGAAACCCTGAGCGCGGAGATCTGTAAGCGAAAAATCCCGGCCCAGGCGGGCGTTAAGTTTAAGCGTGATACCCAGGTCCAGAATTTCACGAATTTGCGCGTTCAGCACATCACGCGGCAAACGATACTCAGGAATACCGAGATGGAGCATGCCGCCAGGAATCGGAGCTGCATCGAAAATCGTTACTGGGTAACCCAGCAAAGCCAGATCGTGTGCGGCGGCGAGTCCGGCCGGTCCGGAACCAATTATCGCTACCTGGTCCGGGCGTGAAACTGTAGGTTTGTCGGGGAATACATCGATGGGGTTACGGGACTCTGGCCCATAGCGCTCTGTCAGAAAGCGTTTGAGGGCGCGAATGGAGATGGGCGCGTCAAGTTTGCCGCGGCGACAGTCGGTCTCACAAGGATGCCCGCAAACCCGACCACAAATCGAAGCCAGTGGGTTGGGCCGGCGGGCATAGCGGTACGCCTCTTCATAGCGCCCTTCGGCGATCAAGGCGACATAGCGCCCGGCTTCCGTATGAACAGGGCATGCCTGCATACACGGGAAGTTAGACTCCAGCCATTCGAGATCGACGAGTTTTGAACGTGATCGATCCACACGCTGCTCGCTTTCTTACCGGCAGACGAATACAAGTTCCTTAGGTCCCAACCCGAACAAGTTAGCCGCACGCTTAACGATGCACGGTCAGAACTGGACGTTTGTAATTCCAGCGCCAACATCAACCTCTTTCGATTTGGACGCGCCCCCACCCATCGTTTTCAGCGTAAGGTGGCCCTGCGGAGCACCTTTGATTACAAAACTTCCATCAGCTTTGGTGAGAGCATAGAAAGGTGTCGGCACCACATATATGTAACCTGACATTTCTGGATGAACGTTGCAGAGCAGTGACACCGCTCCCGCGTCCCAAAACTTGTAGGATTTGGTCTGCCCCTGTGGCCAGGTGCCCATATTGTTTGCCTTAGACTTGTCGCCGCCTACGGATTTCCAGTAGACGTTGTGTCCGACGGCATCGCTATTCAGGAAATCGACAGTGGTTCCTCTCAGCACCACGAGTGAGTGGGGTCTGAAGGTCATGCCCTTCTGATCCATCGTGACATGCTTCCCCTCCCCCTTATAGTCCTTGCCAGAGATCCAATCGACGTAAACTACAGTCCCAGCGCGTGCGCCGCTTACCTTGCCCTGGATCTCCTGAGCCATGCTGACGCTGGCTAACGCCGCTACGGTCACCAGCAAGGCAGAAACGGATAAGACCGAAAGTAGTGATTTATGAAGTAACGATTTCATTGCGATGATTCTCCTTTGATGAAAGCTCCTGCTTAGTTCCTGGGGAGCGATGTTAGTTAGAAATTAGAAGACGTAGTCGATCCCAAATACAAAGCCGTTGGCCCGGAAACGTCCCGACGTATCCACCACTTGCTGCCAGCGCCGCTGATACTCGAACACCGCTTTGATATTGCCGCGGATAAGAATCTGAAGGCCTGGCGAAAAACGGTTGCGCGTGTTGTGAACAGAAGCGCCGTTCAGAAAATCTGTGGGCGAGTTCACCACATCGTATCTCATGATTCCGATCACCCACGGGAGAAACCAGTATTGCGCCTGCACGAACCCACCGGTGAATGTCACCGGGGTTCCTCGTTCAATGTCGCCACCTTCCGGGTCAAGGATCAGGTGGTTTTGGTCACGCCCGTGCATCCCGAGCCCATAGATTTCGAACTTGCGATACTTGAACCGAAAGTCGCCGCCGGCGCGGTAGAAACGCTCATGGATCGTCCCGAGTTCTGGAAACAGCTCGCGATCGAGGTTGAGTTCATTTCGACCGTAGTAGTAGAACGCTCCGAAGCGCAGCGAAGTATGATCGCGCGGCCCGGTCTTACTTGAGGCCTGCACGTCTTTGCGGGATTTTGGATCACGCTCGAGGTTGAACCGCTGAGAGACACGCGCGTAGATGTCCTTTGAGCTGCGCGTCGTCGCATCAGCGTTCGTCCCATTCACTAAGGCTACAGACCAACTGAAATTTCCGTCGTTGGGATAGCCTCCGATTTCAATACCACGCTGTGGCTCGGCAAATATGAACGGGTTGTTGGTGGTGCCCAGCGTCCCAGCAACGCTGGCCTGTTCGTAGATGTCGTAACCCGTCGGATTTATGCCGCGTGCCTGGGTAAAAGGCAGATCCAGTTCGAACTGTCCGAAGCGGAGGTTCAGAGCATCCTTGGGCAAGCCGAGGTAATGGCCCAGATCGTTTACCTTCAGATAGCCATCGCCCAATCCGCCCTCGGCGCCGGATCCTCCTACCGAAAGGTCGTCATCTACCCAGAAGGAGAGCCTCTGTCCGAAGCTGCCGGCGGCAATGACCGTAAACGTGTCGGGTGTGAACAGATCTGTGCGCGGCACAACGCCAGCCGACAATGGCCGTCTGTTGTTGTAGGAGGCGAACCCCAGAAACCGGAAAGAGATCGGAATCGTTCCCGGAATCTCGCCCGGGTAAATGACTTTGGGAAAGTTCTCGCGTTGGGCCTCGGCTCCCAACAGCACTGGAGGCTCTTTGACAAAAGTCTCGTCGTCCTTGGGAAACTTGAAGCCGTTCTTCTTGAACGCCTCGCCAAAATCATTCAGCTCGGGAGGATTGCTATGGCAAGTTGCGCACGCAGTTTGATACTTGCGTGCAAACGCAGGAATAGCAACCGCCTTTCGTGCTGGCATCAGCACCAAGAAAAGGAGCAAAGGAACTCCGCCGATGATGAAGGCCTTAACCAAATTGACGCCTAGATGATCTCGCTTATGAAACATCTGAAAAGTCTCCTTTCGTCACTTACCGACTGAAACGTTGGCTGCCTATGCGTCCGTTACCGGCATCGGAAACTCAGTCGAGCGGAGCGCACTTCAGCGACTGGCAGCCGAGTACTAGTCAATTTGCGCGCCGCAAGCCGGTTGGCAACCGCGCCGTCGTCGTAATTATCAGTGAATCAAAAGGTTAACGGACTGCTGACCGTTCAGGAGAAAAGTGTGAGAAAGGGCGATCTGTTTACCTGGGTATACAGCGAAAGACCGGGATGAACGAGATCTTAACGAGGTCTCTTTGGAAAATCTAAGAAAATGCAGGTGTGCGCAAGGGAAACAGTGGGACTAAGCGCCTCAGCTTACCGAAACCGGGTGAGACCGAAGCTGAACCTTTTGGCAAAGGGACTCTTGAAAGTCCAAGAAATACGGTGTGCACAAGGGAAACAGTGGAACGCGCTGCCTCGAATTACCGAAAGCGGCCAAGGTCGAAGTTGAACCTTTTGGCGAGACGATAGATCGTCTTGCGAGAGAGCTTGGCTTCGGCAGCGGCCTTAGAGATATTGCCGTGGTGTTTTCTAAGCAGATCCTCCAGAAAAGGCTTCTCGACGTTTTCGGCCTCTTTATCACGCATTTCAAGAAATGATAGTTCCGCGCGAGAACCATTCTGCAAGTATTCCGGAAGATCACAAAGTCCAACAGATTTACTCTCCGACATTAAGACAGCGTGTTGCATGACATTCTGAAGCTCGCGAACATTTCCTGGCCACTCATAGCCCGCGAAAAGCTTCCTTACTTCAGAACAAACTTCGGGCGCCGTCAGTTGATATTCCTGGCAGTAGTGACTCAAGAAGTGGTTGGTCAAAATTCGAATGTCATGCTGGCGATCCCGAAGCGGAGGCAAACTCACGGTCACTGCGTTCAATCGGTAGTATAATTCCTGACGAAATTTCCTCGCGACAATCTCATTCCGCAGATCGCGGCTCGTAGCTGAGATCACTCGGATGTCCACCAGGATCTGACGTTCGCTCCCCAGCCTTCGAAATTCGCGCTCTTGCAATACCCGCAGAAGCTTGGCCTGAAGCGCAAAGGAGAGTTCGCCGATTTCATCCAGGAAGAGCGTTCCGGTATGAGCCAACTCGAACTGGCCCCGTTTAAGCCGATCGGCGCCAGTGAATGCGCCTTTTTCGTGCCCGAAGAGCTCGCTCTCCAGCAAATTCTCCGGTAAAGCGGCGCAATCGACTGCCAGGAATGGCCTATCTCGGCGAAGACTGTGCGCGTGAATGGTTCGCGCTACTAAGTCCTTGCCAGTGCCGGTCTCCCCTTGGATCAAAATATTCGCGTTGGTACGAACTACTTTTTGGAGCGTACCAAATAGTTTCTGCATTGCTTCACTGGTGCCCAGGATCTTGTCAAACCCAAGGTCGTTAGTCAGCTGTTCGCCCAGATTGAAGTTCTCTTCCAGCAGTTGTTTTTGTCGTAAACTTTGCTCAACCGCAGAACGAAGCTGATCGGCCGTAAAGGGCTTGGCCAAGTAGTCAAAGACACCACGCTTGACGGCTTCAACTGCTGTTTGAATCGTCGCATAGGCGGTGAGCATAAGGATCATCAACGTGGGATCGGCTTGGCGCGCCAAACTTACCGTCTCCAACCCACTCAAACCGGGCATTAGCATGTCCACCAGGAACAGATCATAGCGGCTCGATTTCAACAGACTCAACGCCGAGTCCCCGTCGGGTGCCGTGGTCACTTCATAACCGGCATGCTCGAGGATTTTCCGACACGTGCGCAGGATAGCCTGGTCATCGTCCGCTACTAGAATTCGTATGGCGTGCATTTCAATTCTCAGTCGGTAAGATAATTGCGAACTTGGTGCCCTGGCCAGGCTGACTCTCTATAGTAATCGTTCCTTGATGCTCTTTGACAATGCCGTGGACGAGCGACAGCCCTAACCCCGTACCCTTGCCTACTTCCTTGGTGGTGAAAAACGGATCGAAGACTCGATCTAAGTGGTGGGTCTGAATGCCCAGGCCAGTATCGGCAATCTCCAGTCGTACCTTCTTCCGCATTCGGTCTTCCCAGAAAACACCTAAGCTCAATGCCCCGCCTTCCGGCATTGCATCGATGGCATTACGATAAAGATTTTCCAGCGCACGGACCAGGCTATCTTCGTCGCCCCGCACGCGTATTGTCTCTCGCGGGAGGTTCTTTTCCACCGAGATCCTATTGGCAGTCAGCAAATCATCGACTAAGCGCAAGCTAAGATTGATAACGCGATCGAGCGGAACTGGCTTCATCTCTAATATCTGTGGATGAGCGAACTCAAGCAACGAGGCAGTGATTCGGGCGATGCGTTGGGCCTGAGTCATCACTTCCCTCAAATCCTCCGGGTCGACCGCCGCCGGCATTCCGTCGTTTTGCGAAACCCAAAAGCTCGACAAGCTAAGGATCGTGGTCGCTGGGTTGTTGATCTCGTGGGCCACTCCCGCTGCCAGTTCTCCAACCGCTGCAAGTTTGGAAGATTGATAGAGTTGCTTCTGGGCCTTTTCGATCTCTCTCGCTTGTCCTCGAATCTTCGCGCTCGCGCCCCGCACGACCAATCCAATCATCAGGGTAGAAAGAGCAACCGTTACCGTAAAGAGCGAAAAGATAAAAACGATCCTGCGGCGTATATGCTGGTCAAGAAACTCGCGACTGCCATAAAACGCAATTTCGCCGGTCGATGTTGTTTTTAGAGGAAGCGCATGAATGAGAAAGTACTCCTCAGGATCGAGCCGGATTGACGGTGAGACCGATTGCAGGCTACTTGCCGGAGACACTTCTCCGTTGTTGGTAATTTCTAAGGTGACGATCTGGTTATCAGCGGAAATGCGAACGATCTTCAATTCAGGCAGATTGTCATACTCACGAATCGCCTTTGAAAGATCCTCTCGAGCAACGATGGCAGACAAGGGTTCGTTTTGTTGTCTAAGGTTGTCCACATCCTGGCGCATAGACTCCGCCAGTTGATCGGCCCGTCCACGGATGCTCGCGAAGTAGTCCGCTTTTTCGCTCTGGGTGATCACCAGCAGCATAAGGCTGGCCAGGAGGATAAACGTGATCTGTAGCCGCACAAATACTTTGTCGGATAAGTTTCGACTGGTTTCACCAATCGCCAACGCACAGGTAAATAAGGAGAACGACCACGCAAATTGTTCCAAATTCCAGAAGATGAGGGACGCCTTATCTCCCCAATTCAACGAAGAGACAAAGTGAAGCGAGGCTGCCACGAAAACCAGAGCGAGGGCTCCTGCAGCATAGCGCCGGCCGCCGAGGGGGCTGCGATAAACATGAACAAAAGTGAAAGCGATCAGAATCATGTTAGCCAGATCCAAAAGCATCATCAGTTTCGGAGTGAGATTGCCGAGCGAACCGGACAGAAGGAGCAAAGCGGGAAGCGAGAGCAACAAGAAAAAGAAAAACCATTGACCGGGTATTAGTGCTCTTGACCGACGAAGCTCCGGAGCTGGATATGCGCTGGCCGCCAACAGTAGCCACGCACCCGCCTGAAACATGTGAAACGCTGATTCGAAGGATGCTACTGGTAACCGGTATCGAAAGAAAATGAAAGCACCGGAAAGAAGCGCCTTCGTAGCGAAGGACGCGCCCAGGGAGGAAAATGCAAGAAGCAGGAGGAGCTGATTTCGGACGGGAATCGTCTTCGTCTGCGCCCGCCATGCCCTCAAGATCACTAGAACGATAATCCCGCACAAGAGCACATCAAACAGACTGAATATGAACCTGTTCTCGAATGTTCGTGAGAAAAGCTCTAGTTTTTCCAGAGGCTGCATGTAGCTCCCCAACTATTGCGCGCCCGATCAATTCCATCGGAACGCTCACCAACAAGTCGCACGATAATCGTCGTCGCTTCGTTCTGAAGCTAGCGAAACAAGGGATGAGGTAATCCAACCCGCTTTATAGGCTGGCGAAGTTCGTCCAAAATGGAGATGTTCGGTCAGGTCCAGAATCCTGGGGTAGATCACTCCTCCCTCTTCCGTTCAAGACAGCAAACCGGTAAATTTGGATTGCTTGATCCGGACTGAACTTCCTAACCGGCCAACGAAGTCGAAAATCGCCCGCGATTTCGTCGCCCGATCCGCGCAAATTTCACGCCACGATGCTTCGCGACATGAGTGCGGCTGGAGGCTTAGGGCGAGAGGCCCGGTTTTAGAGGATTTTTGCGGGAGCTACCGGGCCGTGGTCCCTCTTGTCCCGGCAGAGAAGCCCGACACCCATGCCTGGATTTTCACGGACGCGTTGGCTCTCTTGCGGACTTCTCCGCACTCGCTGGTCATATTGCGCAAACTTCACGGCCTCAACCGTCGGTTGGCGGCCAGGCTGGCCAGTACGACTGAGAGTCAATTTTCTTAACACCCAAATCACTTGAGGTTAGCAGTTAGTTTGGGGTCAGGCCGCGAGGGTTCCCGTCTGGGCGATTTCGAATACGATGGTCAAGCCTTGAGTATGATTATGCGCGAGAAAGTCCTCTAATGCATTTCATCGGTATTGTCGTTAGCACATCATATGTCCGGTTGAGTTAGCAGGTGAAGTGTCCGCTTTGAGCGGCGAGGTGGGCGACATGCCAGTATGCGGCATGAAGCGAAGCCCCGAAGCCGCCTGGGAGCGGGCGATGAAGATACAAGAAGTGATGTTACGGGCCATAGCCAAGCGGATCACGTGGTGGCAGGCAGCCGAGATTATCGGCATTAGTTGTCGCCAGATGCGGCGCTGGCAGCGGCGCTATGAAGAACACGGTTATGAGGGTCTGAGAGATCGGCGGCGTGTTCGCGTGTCGGAGAAGCGGGTGCCCTTGGCGCAAGTGGAAGAAGTGCTGCGGCTTTATCAAGACCAATACTTTGATTTCAATGTACGGCACTTTCACGAGCAGCTGATGGCTGAGCACGGGATCAAGTTGAGTTACACCTGGGTGAAGCTGGCTTTGCAGGGCGCCGGGTTGGTGAAGAGCTACAGCGCGGCGAAGGCCGAAGTGCTGCCGGGTGTCGAGCACTGCCAGAACAAGGGGCAGAACAATCGGGCCGAGAAGCTATTCACGGAGCTATTCCCAGGCCGAAGCATCGTTCCGAAGACTTTGGCTTTCGCTAAAGATGACACTCACGCGGAAGACATCGTGCATATTGTGCGAGAAGTATTCGGCAAAGGTAACGAGTTCTGCAAGAAGATTACCTATCGCACGACCGGAGAGAAAACTGAAGACTTGATCTCTGCGTTTCGCAATTCCTGTGGCCCACGTATCGTCGTTAGCGTTGACATGATTTCCACTGGCACGGACATCCGGCCACTTGAGTGCTTAATCTTCATGCGCGATGTGAAGTCGCGCGTGTATTTCGAGCAGATGAAGGGACGCGGCACGCGAACCATTGACGACACTGAATTTATCTGCGACGTTCAATCCTTGGCTAGTTACTTTCCGAGGCGCACATTATTGATTCGCCACCCATCAGCTCCTCGATTAAAAGTCACTTGAACAGACGCGATGGTGACGATTAATTGCTGCTTGCTTTGCCGCGCCTGAACTTTGCCGAGTGCCGGTGATTGTCGCGCGCGCGGTTGCAACACGGTAATCAGCGTGTGTTCCCGCGCTGGCGCCGTAGCTTTCAAACTCAGCACTGTGACAGGCTTGATCCAGCCCGCGGGAGTTTCAAGCGCGCCGGTAATTTCAACATTGGGCGCGACAATATCCAATGCCGCTTGCCCTTGCTCGAAAACCCAATGGCGAGGTGTGGCTTCAGCGACTTTGCCGTAAGTATGAAAACGTAACTCGACCGTTTCAGGCTCTGGAGCTTGAATCTCATCAAGTAAGATCCAAAAACGGTCATCTACTAAGACCGCATGCCGGCGGACTCGCGTCGTGCTGACTTCATAGGCGCCATCGGCCACGCCCGTCAGTTCTTCATAGCCATTGCCTTTGATTGGCCCCAGCAACTTTCCTTGCTTGCCGGGCACTTGACCCTTGCCGCCAATCAACACGGTATTGTGCCCGGCGGTGGTGATTTCATAGTAGCTGTAGCGCTGCGGCGAAAAGTAGTCTGCGGGATACGGACGGCTACCCAGCTCGACCGCGAGCATCGTATCGCCGTAGCCAATGCTGATGTGATTTAGATCCAGGTGTGTGTGATTAGCAGTCAGCGAACCATTTTTGAAAGCCAGGAAGTATGGCGGATCGGGTTGGTGCGGCGTCATCATTCCCCAACCGATGGAGGGAAAGACATATACGGGATCGAGCTGCGGTTTGAAATCGCGCGGCTCCTCTGGCAACCAAGCGTCACCCACCGGACGCCACAGCAGAGTCAACGCTTCCTGAGGCCAAGTGCCGGCGCCGACAGCAGCCAGCGGCGCTCGATCTTGAAACCAAATAAATGCCAGATCGTGGTAGGCGCGTCCTAACAAATAAAAGATCGCGTCGTTAGCGCGCCCATTCGAGTCGCCGAAACTCGCGCTCAATTTCAATCCTGGGTTAAAGACAATCGGGAAGTAGCCTGTCCGCTTTGCGCCCGGCAACTGAAATCGTTCGACGCCACCGGGCTTCCCCGCTCGTCGGAGGGCTTCGGCGGCGATAAACGCATAGCGGAAACCGTAGTGCCAATAGCCAGTCCCTTCGTCCCAACCACCATCTTCCGCCAGATGATTCCAGAAATGATCCATCGCGGGTACGGCAATCTTCAAGACTGGAGCCGCTAACTCGCTCTCGCCTTCGAGTGCCAGCGCCAGGACTGCGGCGCCACCATTGCAGACGGGGTTCCAGTTGTGGTGGGCAGTAAAAAAGAATCCCGGCCTAGCGGCCTTTGCAGATTGTAAGTAAGCACTCAAGCCGCGTCGCTCCACGCCTTCGCGCAACTGCCGGCGTTCTTGAGGCGTCAGATCGTGATAAAGCCAATCCCAGGCTAACCCGAAGGTGAGACAAGTTTCGCCGGTCATCAGGTCAAAGGGAGGTTGATGAGCGGTGTCTACCCAGATACGCCAATCGTTGATGGCATGCATCAATTCAGCCAGGGCGGCGTCGCGATATTTTTTCTGGTCGGTCAGCGTAAACGCCATGCAGTAAGTCAGAACTCGCCCTTGCAGCAGTCGGGCGCATTGCAGACCCTTATCCTCTCCCGGTGTATCAGGCTCGCCGCGTTGGGTGATCGAAGGAATGAGCCGAGGCGCCGTCAGTTGCCATTCAGCGCGTTCCAGTAAGCGCTTTACTGTGGGCTGGAAGATCGGAAGCGTGGCGCGTTTTTTGATCTCTGGCAGATCACTCTGGCTGAACAACAAGCGCGGATGAGTAGTACTCACGTCAACGGTCGAAATAACCTTGTCGTGCCTCGCACTAGCCTGAATGCTTGGCATTAGGGCGATAAGAATGGCGACATGAAATGAGATCAGGCACTTCATCTACTCTTTGTTTCTATTCTTCGATTCTTCGATTCCTAATATAAACTTTGGGGCAACGAATGACATGACGGCTTTCCTGTTAGCCGTTGTTCCTGAATAAGTTTAATCGGCTCGCCTGAAGCGTTCAGGAAATCGCAACTTGTCCCTATCTGGCCGGACAGGGTTAAGGCAAGCCGAAAGTGTTGCGGGTATTATAGGTTAGAAAAGCAAAAGCGGCGAGACTGAGAACCCCGCCGCTAAACTGGGTTCATAAGCCGTTTCCGGCAATAGTACACTACCAACTCGGGCGGTAGTTTCGACAAGGACACTCCTCGGTCAGAGAAATCCCCTTAAGAGAATCTAATGTGACTGTAGAAACGATCCATCGTATAGTTTCCGCGACGAGGCTACTTGAAGGGATTATCCATGAATACGCGTCTTGCTCGAGAGTTTCTGTCCCGATTCAATAGGCGCATGAAGACGAATGCAGTCTCTCTGTCAACATTGAAACGAACCCACCTCAGGGTCAATAGGGGCTTGTTGCTTCTTTTCTGTTTAATCCTGCCGCTAAACGGTATTTCATCGAGTTACACCAGGGCTGCAGATTCTTCGACATGGAGTTTAGTATTGGCCGCTTTGAAGCGCGCATCAAGCTTCCCTATGGTCAGGGAATCTGGCCAGCCTTTTGGTTGCTGGGCAGCGACATCGACGCTGTCCATTGGCTAACGTGCGGTGAGATTGACATCATGGAGAACATCGGCAGAGAGCCCTCGATCATACATGGCACGATGCATGGCCCGGGATATTCAGGCGGGGGCGGGCTCAGCTCAGCTTACTCACTGTCGAACAACCAGTGATTCGCCGATTCGTTTCATACCTTCGCGGTCGAGTGGGAGCCGAACGTCGTACGCTTTTACTGCGATGGGATTCTTTATAAGACTAGAACTCCTGCCGATCTTCCGGCGGGAAAAACGTGGGTCTTCAATAAGCCTTTTTTCATTCTCCTCAACCTCGCCGTCGGTGGAAATTGGCCCGGGAGCCCAGCTGTAACTACGGTCTTCCCGCAGACTATGCTTGTCGATTACGTACGAGTACATCAGCGCGTGAAACCATCGGAACATAGTATTAGCACTAGCGTTGGAGCGGGTGACTGAATTACTCTTGGGCCGCATCACTATAATGAAGTCCATGAAGCGATTGGCAATTTCCCTGTTGCTGGCAATTTCGTTTGTTGGCTCAATGGCCGGCGATGAGGTAAGGCGTCCTCGAGTTCTGGGTCTGTCCCACATGGCGCTATTTCGTCAGCGATCTAAAGAAGGCGCGCGCGTTTTATGAAGACTCCTCGGATATCAGGAGCCTTACGTGTTGAAGCGGGAGGATGGCACGGACCGGATCGTTTTCATCAAGATCAACGACAACCAATATATTGAGCTCTTCGCCGAGAATCCCAAACAAGACGGACATCTTAATCACATCTCATTCTTCACTGACTCCGCCCAGGGCATGTACGATTATCTGGCGTCCCGGGGAGTGAAGGTTCCGGATAAGGTGGGAAAGGGTCGAATCGGACACTTGAATTTCAACATCGTCGACCCCGACGGTCACACGGTCGAGATTGTGCAGTACGAACCGGACAGTTGGACGACCAGGCCATCTACCAGTCGTCACGCACTGGCCTTTCAGCGACGCCCGTCTAAAGTGTTTACACGATCGATTAAGACAAACAGAAGACTAATGCCCAAGATCGTGCGCATGGATTTTCCTCTCTGACGAGTTTCGTCCATATTGTTTACTGCTTTGTGTTCAGGCTCATTTTCGGTTGATACCGATCCGGTCGAACGACAGGTTCCCGATTGGATATTTCTGCCAGTCCTTGTAATCGAAGTGCCACCACTCGGCTTCGTACACGGTAAAACCTTCTGACTCCATTGCTGTGCGCAGGAGATTGCGGTGCCAACGTTGCAGTGAAGTGCCGCCGGGATAGTCCGGGTACGCGCGGTCGGTGGTCTCGTCATATGTGCTAACCATCTCGACTGGCTCTCCCGTCTTCAGATCGTAGAGTGTCAGGTCAACGGCGCAGCCGCGATTGTGGCGCGATCCCTTAGACGGGTCAGCGACGAAGAGTTTCTTGTTTTCCGGCGTCGCGTCCCAGAATACCTTGGTCACATACCAGGGTCGGTAGGCATCCTGAACGAGCAGCCCGTAACCCATCTGTCTCAGCTTGTGATTAACGCGGACGAGTGCCTCTGCCGCGGGGCGCTGCATGAAGGCGCGTGCTTCCGAGTAGAAGACGGTGCCGAATAAATTATTGGCGGTCGCGTAGCCGATCTCGAGTTTGATCGTCGGATCGAGTTTCGTCAGCTCGGCCAGGTCCGGCGCGCGAAACTCTCCGCTCTCTTTCGGCGGCTCGGCGGTGCGCGCCTCTTTCATCAATTCGGGGACGGGGCGCAGCGGCTTGACGCGCAACTGCGTCGCGCCTTCTTCCGGTCCGACCTGCCGACGTTTGTAAAGAACGTTCCCGGCTGCAACCTGCGTCGCACGCCCCTTTGCGTCGCGCGTGAAGACGAGTTGCTGTCCGGCGCGCTGCCCCTGTGCAGAAAACTTGAAAATATTTTTTGAGACTTCTTCCAGCGGATCGAGTTCGACTCGCTTGAACAAGGCGCAGAGTCTTCCATCGTTTTCGAGAATGTACAGAATGCCGTTGTCCAGACCGTACTCACCGATTAATCCACGCCAACGCACAGGAGCCGGTAAAGGCTTCGCTTGTTCGGGCGCGCTTGATTGCTCGAAGGACTTTAGCGCATCAAGCTTTGAAGAATGATCCCCTGCACTCGCCGCGTTTGAAGTGTGCGCCAAAGCTTCATATGCGTGAGATGGGGCCAGCGCGATGAGCGCAAGGATTACTGTTTGCCTGAGCAACGCCTTCATTCCGATTCTCCTATCACCAAGGTTTGGTCAACGTTCCCGCTTTTCTGACGCCAGATTAAGTAGGCTGGCGCACCGAGTAGAACGATGCCGAGTCCAATCCCTGCACGCGCGGGTTGCGTGGCGATTGTGTTCAAAGCGAGAGCGGCGGCAGCGATGATGAACAGCAGTGGCGTTAAGGGATAGCCGGGCACACGGTAAGGTCGCACGGCTTCGGGCATGCGTCTCCGATATACGAAGATGCTGGCCGCCGCCAGCGCGTAGAAAATCCAGCCGATGAATACCACGTATGTGAGCAGTTGCTCGAACGTTCCCGTTACCGCAAGAATCGCGGCCCAGAGTGATAGGGCGATAACGGCGAAGGCGGGCGTTCGAAATCGCGGGTGTATTTCGGCCAGCTTGTTGAAGAATAGACGATCGCGCGCCATCGCAAAGAAGACGCGCGAGGCGGTCAGCGTCACCCCATTGGCCGCGCTGAACATCGAGATGAGAATCGTGATGGTGATCAGCTTGGCGGCGCCTGGGCTGATCAAAGTCGAAACGGCGGTCGCGGCGAGGCGGTTGGAACTCATTACGCCTGTGGGCCCCAGCGCCGCCAAGTAAGCGACGTTGGCGATTAGGTAGATTCCGATGAGCGACGCCGTGCCTGTGAGCAGTGCGAGCGGGAAGGTGCGCTGCACGTCTTTGACCTCGCCCGCGCAGTAGGTAACGAACTGCCAGCCTTCATAAGCCCACAGCACGCCGATCATCGCCAGCCCGAAGCCTGAAGCGAGCGAAGCGTCGTAGTGCGCAGGCAACAGCGTCGCACCCGCCCCCGTAAAACTCTTGCCAAGCCAGAGAAGCGCAGCGCTCATCAAAAGAATCGCAGATGCCTTGACGAGCGTCGTCCAGTTTTGCACGTTCGCGCTCGTGCGCGTGCCCATCACGTTCACAAGCGCGACGGCTGCGATCATCAGAACCGCAACTAACTTTTCCGCGCCGGGCGAGAGCGGTACGATCTCGCCGAGGTAAGCGCCGAAGGCGACGCTGAGCGTGGCGACCGCGCCGCTGGCGATGACGAAGAAGAGCGTCCAGCCGAACAGGAACGCCGGCAGTCTTCCGAAGCCGTCGCGGATGTAAACGTAGAGTCCGCCCGACCGCGGCTTCATCGCGCCCAACTCGCCGTAAGTCAGCGCACCGAGCAGGGAGAGGATGCCGCCTGCGAGCCACACGAGGAGCGCCGGGACGATGAAGCCGCCCGTTTGCCGCAGCACGCCGCCGGGCACGAGGAAAATGCCCGAGCCGATCACGGAGCCGATGGTCAGCAAAATCAGATCACGCAGCCCGAGCGTGCGCGGCAGACTTGTCATGTGGTGCGAACCTTCCGGCTTCTGAAGCTCTACATAAGCCTTTCCAACAGCGCGCCCTGAATTTTGTCGAGCGCACCTTGCAAAATCTCGTCTTCGCGTGCGATGCACAAGCGCATGTGGCTGTCGTACATATCGCTATCGGCGAAGGCGCTTCCCGGCACTCCCGCCACCCCGGCCCGGCTGATCAACATCTCGTTGAGCTGCTGAATCACCTCGCTGGCGGCGCGGGCGAGGGCTGGGTTGATGGCCAACTCTGATTGGCCTTGCACAAGATTTCCGCTGGGAGGAACCAGTCGTGTGATTGTTCTAATATCCGGTCGGGTCTTCGTCGGCACTATCTCGAACCGCCTTTCAAGTTTTTTTGAATCAATTGAAGACCAAGTTGCAAGGCGGTGAACATCAGCGACTAAACGGAGCCCTCAGACTCGCCACGTATATATCTTTCTTAAGTCAGATGAACGGTCTCCCTGCGTACCGTCAGAGCCTCGATGCGAGCTTCATTAACTTCATAGCCGATGCCGTGACCCGTCGGCGCTTTGATCGTGCCTTCGCGGCTCACTGTCACCGGTGGCTCGATGATGTCTTCCTCCCAATATCTTTCCGAGGCGGAGACATCGCCGGGCAGGGTGAAGCCGGACAGCGTTGACAGCGCAATATTGTGCGCGCGCCCGATGCCCGCTTCGAGCATTCCGCCGCACCACACGGGCATCTCATGCTCTTGCGCGAAAGACTGGATGGCTTTTGCTTCGCTGTACCCGCCCACGCGCCCCAGCTTGATGTTGATAATCCGGCACGCCTTCAACTCGTGCGCGTGGCGCGCGTTCGTGAGACAGACGATTGACTCATCCAGACAGATAGGCGTTCGCAGTTCCCGCTGCAACTTGCTGTGATCGACTAGATCGCCCGGCGCCAGCGGCTGCTCGATCATCAGGAGATTGTAATCATCAAGCCGCTTGAGCAGCGGAGTATCCGTCTCAATCCGATAGGCAGAGTTTGCGTCAACCGAGAGCGTGATGGCGGGAAACTGTTTGCGGATGGCTTCCACTAATTGAACATCTTTCCCCGGTTTGATTTTGATTTTGATTCTTTGATAACCGCTCTCAACCTCGCGGCTGACTTTGTCTAGCAGTGCTTCGGTCGAACTCTGTAAGCCGATTGAAACTCCGCAGGTAATTTCATCCCGTGTTCCCTTGATGTGTTGCCAGAGGGGTGCCTGAGCGATCTTTGCTTCCAGGTCCCAGATGGCCGCTTCCACGCCGGCCTTAGCCATGCGGTTTTCCCGAATCTGGCCAAGCGCCTGGCTCACCTGCGCGGCGCTCTCGACCCGGGCCGCCGCTAAGATAGGGGCGACATACTGGGCCGTAATTAACCACGCGGTGTCGATAGTTTCGTGATTAAAAAAGGGGTTCTCGCCCGCGACGCACTCGCCATACCCTGAAGCCCCGTCCTTATCGAACGCTCTGACGATCAAAATACGCCGCCGGGTGGTGCGCCCGAAACTCGTTTCGAACGGCCATTTGAGGGGCAACTCGATCTCTCTGAGTTCTACGCGCTCTAGTTGTAAATTCATGGCAGTAAAGTCCTGCTCGTGCGCTGAGGTCTAGATTGAATACATCGAGCTAAAGCGTAGCGACTAAACCCGCGAGCAGTGCGGTGCGAGGTGCGATGTCCTTTACCAGGATATGCTCATGCGCCGCATGCGCGCCGTCGCCGTCCACCCCAAGTCCGTCGAGTACCGGCACATTAAGAGCCGCGGCAAAGTTGCCATCCGACGCTCCGCCGACGGCCGTTTCTTCGAGTTCAAAACCGAGTCGTGCGGCAATCTCCCGCGCGTGATGAAACAGTTTCACCACGCCTGCCGTGCGTTCGAGCGGCGCACGGTTGATGCCGCCTTTGATTGCGAGGCGAACACGTCCGTCAAAGGGCTGGAGGGTGCTCATCAAATCCTCGACTAGACTCGCTTCCTCCATTGCACTGAAACGCACGTCTATTTCCATCTCCGCCTGCGCCGCAACGACATTGCTGCGCGTCCCTCCACGCACCAGGCCGACATTAAAGCTCGTGCCGCGAGTCGGATCGTTTAGCGAATGTAACCGTTCTGTCTGTCGTGCCAACTCAAGTATGGCGCTGGCTCCCGCCTCCGGATTCAGACCCGCATGCGATGCAACCCCTTGAGCCTCTACAGTCCATGACCCGACTCCTTTACGCGCAGTTTTCACGCACCCGCCGGGCGCAGGCGGCTCAAGCACCAGGACCTGGGCCGCACGGCGCGCTTCATGTTCGACCAACGAGCGACCCGTCGCGCTCCCGGTCTCCTCATCGCAAGTGAGGAGCAGCGTCACAGGGCGGTGAGGAGCAAGAGCCAAGGTAGTTAAGCAGCGCAAGACTTCTAGAGCGATCACGCAAGAAGCCTTCATATCGAAGATGCCCGGACCATAGAGCCGGTCTCCTTCTGCGCGAAGTCCATGCTGCGCGCTCAACGTGCCGCGCGGGTGAACTGTATCTGTATGACCAAGTATTAGCGTTGCATCATCATTTCTGGCGTCATCGCAGAAGGCACGAATCCGAAGGTGCTCACCATAGTCCGGGCTGGCGACTCTCTCAATAGAACTTACGTACGGGATTGTACGTGCCACCTTCTCCAGCAGAGCGACGGCTGCCCGACTGCCTCGAACGTCGCCGGAGGGAGACTCTATTTCGACGAGATGGCAGATCGAACTTACAAGCTCATCTTGTCGCCGGGCGACGAGTGCACGCATCGCCGTCAGTTTGGAAGAATCAAGATCACTCACCATAATTCTGCTTCATACTGCTATGCGCGGCCTCAATAACTCGAACTGAAATGCAATAGATTTCCCGCAAAGGCGAACCACAGGAAGCCGAGGCACACCAGCACAAAGAGGGTGGCCTGGAGCTTGCCCCAGATTCTCTTCTCCCGATTCCGCCAAGACTGGATCGCGTTATAGACCACTATCAGTGTTCCAATCGCTCCGAGAACGCCAATCGCCTGAGCAAGATGAAACCAAGTATTCCCGCGATCACTGAGGAACTCGATATGCGTCGAGGCGTACACAACGAGACCGGTCATGGCCGCCATAAAGAACAGATCCAAGGCAAAAACGGTCCGCACTGCCAGCCGCAGTCGTCGTGCCATTGGCGTCAATGCCAGCTTGCGGCCGTAATGTCTCCGCACAAACCACCCTACCGGCCACAACACAAGTGTCATCAGCATGATCACAAGCGAAATTCCTATTACCGTTAGAAGAACCTTATTGTTCTCGAGTAATCCAACCCGTTGACCAACAAAAAACGGGTAGGGCAAGATCAACTGCATGCGACCATTCTGGTCCGGTTTGAAGACGAGTCTGTCATGGCCGTTTTCCTCAAGAAATGTCATAGGAGCCACTTCCCGCCATCGTTTAGGCCTCCCATTCGGACCTGTCAGTTGAGCAACCTCGATGATCCCGCCCTCAACTGGGGAGACGGCGAATTCTCCAAGCAGTGTTGCTACCTTCAGGAACGAAGTGTCACTTCGGCGGCTTAACATATAAGTGCCACTGACCGCTTTGGCGTCTTCTTTTGCGCTGCCCAACGTAGGTTCGGGAGGAGATGTGGAAGGGAAATAGCGGTCAAGGAACATTTCCCACAGCGTCGTTCGTGGCAGGGGTTGCCCTTTTCCCAAGCTGTTATGCGAAACAAAAAATCCAACGCTCACGTCCGGAATCAGGTGCAGATCGCTATGGAAATAGAGGGTATCGCCAGCGTGTCCGATGATCCGGTGTCCGTTACGTGATTCTTCGTAGAAGCCGTAACACATCCCGTTGGCCGCCGCGTCCAAAGCGAACAGTCTGCTGTGCATGAGACGCGCCGTCTCCGGGCGAAGTATCCGTGCGTCGCCCAGTTGTCCGTCCGCCAGATGCGTAAGCATGAAGCGAGCCATATCGCCGCCGGTGCTGCTCAGACTTCCGGCCGGCGCGGGAACCACTACTTCAAACGGCTTCGGCCCATCAGAAGCAAGCTGATAACCGTTAGACATGAATGGAGCCAGAGCTAATGGTAAGGGCTGAACAAAAGTGGAATGAGTCATGCCCAGCGGCTTGAAAATGTTCTCTTCGACATATTGATTGAACGGACGACCCGACACACGCTCGACGATATATCCCGCCAATGCTGCCCCGTAGTTTGAGTAGGCTGGGACGGTTCCCGGAGGATATATTCGCCGCGGAATATGTGTTTTTAGATATTGCCCAAGATTAGGAGTTTCAGAACCGATTGTAAACAGGTCTTTAATCTGTTCCTCAAATCCTGGAGTGTGCGTCAGTATGTTCTTCAGCGTGATCGGCTTTCCGAATGCCTCCGGAATCTTGAAATCAATGTAATCGTTCACATCGCGGTCGAGGTCGAGCTTGCCCTGTTCGGCCAACTGCATCACCGCCGTCCAAGTGAACAGCTTGGACACGGAGCCGGGTCGAAATAATGTCTCCTCCGCTGAGACGGGCTTTTTCTTTTCGTAATCAGCGTAACCGTACCCTTTAGCAAACAAGAGCTTTCCATTTTTGACGACAGCGACTGTCGCGCCAGCAATGTCATCGCGTTCCAGTTGCAGGGGCACAATGCCGTCAAGAAAAGCCTCCAGGTCCTGAACCGTCAACTCGTGGGTGCCGGCAGGAATTTTCTCAGCCGGTAGTTGCTCAGTCCCTCCTTCCTTACTCGGAGCCTTTGGCAAATTCGGCACCTGTCCCCACGCTGCTGCGGAGAGGAGCGAGCCAAGTATGATAAAAGCCGTCAGTTTTTTCACGAGCAATACTCCTGTATTTTGCGGATCATCACCTGCGCGAAAGCATGTCGCGCGGGGCCGAATATTTCCTCTACTGCTTCGCCAGCAACATGATGCTTGGCCCTGAGTCTTGCAGCATTGTTAAGCTCTTCGGCTTGCTCCCGTCCATGTCGAACTGTGCGACAAACCTTCATCAGCCGAAGTCACCAAGCTTCTTGCCCCGACTGAGAAGATATGTTCCTTGTCGCTGCTCACCTCGACTCTGGCGATAGAAATCCGTAACCAGATAGCCCGCAGCGATCGCTTCAGTGAAAGCCCAACGCGTGGATTCCCGCCACTCGATTGCCAATTCACCGCTTCGCCGCTCCAAGGCGTTGATGTCGGCCGGTATCTCTATTAAAGCCTGCTCGTGCGATAGCGCTTCAGTCAGATCGTTCCTGCGCGGGCAATCATCTATTCCAAGCTGAACGAGCGGGATCACCTTCTCCAATTCCAGCGCGGAAACTGTGTCCTCGAGTCGTCCGCTCATGCGGCGGCTCGTGAGTAGCCAGTTGACCCACAGGCGATCAGTGCCGTTGCGATGCAGAAAACTCGCCGCATCTGCGCCGTAGAAATTGATGAAATAGCGATCCGAAATCACGCCGAGCTTGTTGAAGTTGAAGTGTGCATTCAGGCTCTGCAAGGGATCGAACGTCCACGTCATCACGGTGATGCCCTGCGCGAGCACGCGCTCGCGCTGCGCCAGCTTGAGCTTGTATCCGAGATTGAAGTTGCGGTAAGCGGACTTGACCGCCAGCATGTGCGAGTGATGCGCCACAGTTCCGTGCTCGTGACTGACGAAGCCGTAAACAAAGCCGATTAGAGTTTCACGGTCGAATGCGCCGAGCAAAACGCCGCCCGCCGCTTTGGCGGCGACTAGATGAGAAAGCGGTACAACGTCGAGATCGGGTATCCCCCACACTTCCTTCTGAAGTTCTTCGACGGCTCGCATCTCCGCGCCCCCATCAATGTCGCGGACAACTATGGTTGGGGTTTCAGTTGCAGCAGGCATCGCCAACATCCATTAACCTTTATTCACCAGATGCAGTAGTTGTTGTATAGAACTATTTGATCCTACCTGGCCCCCAGAGCGCCCTTCCCGGTTTCGCGCCGGTGTGCTCCCCGTCTTTAAGCACTTGCACGCCGTTGACAAAAACGTGTCTGACGCCGACTGCGTACCGGTGTGGGTTTGGAAATGTGGCGCGGTCGGCAATCATCTGCGGATCAAACACGACCACATCGGCGAACATCCCTGGCTTGAGAAAGCCGCGATGTTCCAATCCGAGGTTCGTCGCAGGCAGGCCTGAGAGTCGCCTTACTGCATCGGCGAGCGAGATCACCTTCTCTTCGCGCACATACTTGCCGAGCAGTCGCGCGAAGTTGCCGTAAGCGCGCGGATGTGCGGAAGATTTCAGGTAGACACCTTCGGGTGCAATCGAGGCTGCGTCGGAGCCGAACGAAACCCAGGGCTGGCGGATCTGCTTCTTAATATTTTCTTCGCTCATCAGGAAATAGATCGTCAGCTCATCCGTCTTGGCAAAGAAAGCGGGCGGATAGATTAAAGCCGTAGTGATGCCGAGCGCGCCTGCTTCCATCTCGCGTCGCACTAGCTCACGCATCTGGGCGAGTTGTTCAGGCGTCGGCGGCTTGTCTTCAAGCCCGATGACATACTCGCGCACTGTAGACGCCCCGATGAATGAGGCGACGTTTTGCGAGACCCCTCGTTTCTCAAGGTAGTTGAGAAATTCGGCCAGCGTGGTCCACTCGATGTCATACTTCGCATCGCCTTGAGATTCGCGGAGGCGCCGTTTCATTTGATCGTTGAGCGGCCCCATGGAGAATTCGCCGAATATCTGAGTAGTAACGCCCTGCTTTATCTCGCCCAGCGAGCGGCCGTCTACAATCAAAGACGACTCAGAGTGGGAGAGCATGTTGATGAAGCCCGGCGCAACGGCCAGGCCTCTGGCATCAATAATCGTCGGAGCGGTAGCCCGGCTCAAGTTGCCAATGGCGGCGACGCGATCTTCCTTGATTCCCACGTCAGCTCTCAGAGGCGGACGGCCCGTGCCGTCGTAAACAGTTCCGCCTCTGATGATCACGTCAAACTGCCCAGATTGGGATTGAGGGCGGCGTGATCCTTGCGCGGCTGCGATGTCTACCAGCGCAAGGACTAACGTCAGAGTCAGAAACTTTCTTGAGTTGATTCTCATTTCTGTGGGGTCGCGACTGCTTTCTCCGTGCTGCTGTATTTCTTGAGCAGATCGATCGCTCGGTCCGCCAGCTTGAAGAGGTGAGGATGGGCGCGATTGCCGTTGGTCAGAATGGCGAACCCGAGCTTGCGATCACGATTGCCAAGTAGGAAAGCCGTGTAACCAGGAACGCTACCGCTGTGCGCGATGTAGCGCTCGCCATCGCGCACCTGAACCCACCACGTCAGCCCGAACCCGGCGGTGTCATTCCCCCAAATGCCTTCTATCCCTCCCTTAAATTGGTCGTACTGGCGCGTGAACATCTGCTCCAACGTCTGCTCGCTGATGATCCGTTTCTCTTTGAAGACTCCGCCGTTGAGATTGGTGATTAACCAGTTGGCTTGATTGAGCACCGTGCCATAAACGAGTCCCGCCGGCCAGACGGACGCTTTGAGTCGCACTGCAGCCACTTGGCCTCCAGTCTTTTCATCCACTGTGTAGGGAATCGACAGCCGCTCTTCCATATCCGGTCTTGGCTCAAACGCTGTGCTTGTCATCTCAAGCGGGGTGAAGACGTGCTCCTGAATATATTGCTTGTAGGGAACGCCCGAAAACTTCTGCACCAGATAAGCGACCAACGTGTAAGCCAGATTCGAGTAGACGACAGAAGTGAGCGGAGGTTTGGCGACTTTGAGCGATTTACGCAGATACTCTTCGAGTGGCGGTGGCGCGGTGTCGCCCCACACGGAAAGTGGGCCGAAGTCACCACCAGGCAGACCCGAAGTGTGAGTCAGCAGGTGGCGAAAGGTGACCGGGTGTTGGGCATCTTCACCCTGAATCTTGAAGTCAGTCAAATAATCATTGACGCGATCGTCAAGCTTGAATTTGCCCTGCTCCATTTGCTGTAGCAAAGCAATGGTGGACATCGCTTTGAAGGTCGAGCCGATCAGATAGACGGTGTTCGGCGTGGCGGGAGTGCGGGCCCACAGATTCGAGTAGCCGTAAGCGCCGGTCCAGATCACTCGGTCGCCGGCGATCAGCGCGATTGACGCCGAAGAAATGTTTCCTGCAAGCAAAGCGCGCTGAATTTCAGGTTCGAGTTCTGCGACGACGCGATCAGTGTTGATAGTCTGGGAGATAGCCGGCCTAGAAGCAGTCAAGAATATCGCCGCTATGCTGATGGCGACCAAGAACCATTGGCGCAGCCGAGTTCGTCTCCGAGTATTTCGTCTGAAGTTATTCACATTGGTTCCTTCGTCCGAAAAGAGTCAGTAAATTCCATTTTGCATTCAATGTTTCGTCCTTAATTTGCGATTTGTCATTGACGGGGCCGCACTTCGGTGATGACAAATGACAAGTGAAAAAGGCTTACTTCAAAGAACTCTGCCGTTGAACTTACCATCACTACCGCGCCGGCTCCTCCACCGGCATCGCGATGTATGAAGCATGCTGCCCCGAGCGGAACACTCGCTGGGTCGCACGCTGAAAGTCTGACTCTTTCGCGAGGAAGATGTTCGGCACGAAGCGCTGGGGGTTGCGGTCGATCACCGGAAACCACGTGCTTTGTACCTGTACCATGATCCGGTGACCCTTCAGGAAGACGTGGTCGTTGGCAGGGAAACCGATCTCGTAACGCGTCACCGCGTTGGACACGATCGGTTCGGGCTTTTCGAAGCTGTTGCGGTAGCGCCCTCGGAATACGTCGCCCGCGATCATCAATTCGTAGCCGCCCAGCTTCGGATCGGGCTCATACTTCTCAGGATAAACGTCGATGACTTTCACGATCCAGTCGCTGTCCGTGCCTGAGGTCGACGCAAAGAGGTTGGCCACAACTTTCCCCGATACGACGACGTCATCTTTAAGCGGTTCGGTGGTCCACGTGAGCACGTCTGGCCGATGATCCACGAACCGCTGGTCCTCGACCAACCAGGTCGTCCATCCCGAGCGCACCTCAACGGGTCGGTGACGATAGGGAACGGGGTTCGCGGGGTCCGAGACGTAACTATCGAATGCCTCCGTAGCAGTCTTGGGTGGCGGGTCGAACGACAGCTTCCTATCTGCCTGAAAGTAGAGCTGCCGCCCAACGGCATTGCGTTTCGGCGGCCACGCGTCGTGCCGCACCCACTGGTTCGCGCCGGTCCTGAACGTCAGCGCCTCAGGCAGATCGAGGGTGCCCTTTCCCTTCAGGTGATATGCCAGGAATCGCGCCAGCACGTTCTTCCGATAATACTCCGAGGTCTTACTGCCGAAATCGATGGGACCGAGTTTCTGCCCATCGCTTCTGGACCAGCCGCCATGGTTCCACGGGCCGACGACGAGGAAGTTCATGTTCCCCGAATCGTGCCGCTCGAGCAGTTCATAAATCTTCAATGGGCCATAGAAATCTTCCTGGTCCCACCAGCCCGCCACATTCAGCGTCGGCACGGTTACGCGGTTAAGCCACGGCGCGAAGCCTTGCCGCTTCCAGAACGCATCGTAGTCGGGGTGGTTCACAAAGTCATTCCAGCTCGGGAGCCGGTTGTGGAAGTACTTCGCGTTCGCATTCGACAGCGGCCCGAGGCCCAGATACCACTCGTACGCGTCATGGCGATCGATGACTGCCGTAACGTCCGAGATTTCTTTCGACGATTCCATCATGTACGCATACTCGAAGCCATAGCTCAACCGGAAGGCGCCGTTGTGGTGGAAGTCGTCGCCGATCCACATATCCGCCGGAGAGGCCTGAGTGACGGCGGCTTTGAGCGCCGGATGCGGTTCGAGCATCCCCATCACTGTTAGCCACGCACCGTAGCTCGTGCCGGCCATCCCGACGCGCCCGTTATTGTTTGGCACGTTCTTGAGCAACCACTCGATCGTGTCATAGGTGTCGGTGCTTTCATCGATCGCCTTCTTGTCTTTGGGATCGCGCGGCTGTCGGAGCATGACAAACTCCCCTTCTGACTTGAACCGCCCGCGGATGTCTTGCACGACAATGATATAGCCGTCCGCCGTTAACTCAGGTAGCAAAGCAGCTAAACGCTCCGAACTGAGTTGACCGGTTCCGTAAGGAGTTCTGAGCAACAGGATCGGGAGCTGTTCGCGGGCAGACGTTGGCACGTACACCTGTGTGTATAGACGCACCCCATCACGCGTCGGGATCATAGACTCGGTGGGGTTGAAGACCGAGTTCGCAGCTTGCTGCGCATTGAGGGACGCAACGACTGCGAAGCCGACCAGCACAACGCGCAGGCGCGAAACAAGTGTGATGATGGCTGATATGGTTTTATCCATTTCCGTTTCCTGACGAATGCCGCGTAGCGGCTACTGAATTTAGCCGTGGGTTTCAACCCACGGAATGGGGCAAGATAGATCCCTCGTCGCGTCAGCGACGATTGAACCAATGGTCCACAGAAAGGAATCTAGTGTCTCGCTTCTAAAGTTCGCTGACAAAATCAGGGCGACCAGCCAGCGGAGCAGGCGACAGCGTAAAGCCTGGGGTGGAGCGCAGCGAAACCCCAGGTTCGAGTCAGCAAGAACGGTTAGCCCGCGAATGCGGGCGACAGCAGGGGCGTTATCGTTCGAGTTGTATTCACGATATTGCCGATCCGAAACCAAAGGTTCTGCCGCCCGCTATCGCGGGCTGATGATTTCTGTTGAATCCTAACCTGGGGTTCCGCTGCGCTTTACCCCAGGCTTTATGCTGCCGCCTGCTCCGCAGGCTCGTTCGGCAACCTGCTAATGCGGCGACACGCGATCAATGGGGGCGGGCCGCGGCACCCGGTGCACCGGATTCTGCTCCAGCAGCTTGAGTCCTTCCTGCACCGCACGTTCAAGCTGCGGGTCATGTCCTTTAATCACTTCGGCCGGCGTGTACTCCACTTCGATATCCGGCGCTACTCCCTCGTTCTCCACCGCCCACCTGCCCGAAAGATCATAAAAGGCCAGGGTCGGCGCCGTAATGCCGCCGCCATCGATTGTCGGCGGAACGCCGAGCGTGCCGACAAGGCCACCCCATGTCCGAGTTCCCACCATCGGCCCAAGCTTGCGCAGATGAAAGAAATACGGCAGCGCATCGCCGCCTGAGCCGGCCGACTCGTTAATGATCATCACCTTAGGACCATAAATTCCGGCGGTTGGCGAGGTTGCGGGCTGGCCGTCACGTTGAGCGAAATAGCCCATGAGTTTTCGATCCAGCTCGTTGACGATGTAATCCGCCACCTGTCCGCCGTGGTTGTAGCGCTCGTCGATGATCGCGCCGTCTTTGTCTTGTTGCGCATAATAATAACGAGTGAAAGAAGTGTAGCCGGGACCCCCAGTGTTCGGCAGCCACACGTACGCGAGACGTCCGCCGGAAAGCTTATCCACTAGCCGGCGATTGTCTTCGATCCACGCTCGCGTACGAAGACCGTCTTCGCTCGGGACCGGGATTACCGTCACGACGCGTGAACCTTCCATCGAAGGAGTCTTGTTCACTCTGATCAGCGTCTGTCTTCCCGCTGTGCCCTCGAACAGACTGTAAGGGTTGGCAGGCGGCACGAGCGCGCGGCCATTTACCTCGAGGAGATAATCTCCTTCGCTCACTTGGATCCCCGGTGCGCTGAGCGGCGCCCGCAGATCGGGATTCCAATTCTCGCCAGTGTAGATTCGTTTGATCCGGTAACGCCCGTTCTCCACTGCCAAGTCCGCTCCTAACAAGCCGACCGACACCGGATCCTCGCGCGGCAGGTCACCCTCGCCAAGCAGATATGAGTGTCCCACTGTCAGCTCACCGCCCACCATGGCGATCAGGTATCCCAAATCGGCGCGATGGCCCACATAAGCAAGCAACGGGCGATACTTCTCATAGATCGCCTGCCAATCATTCCCGTGCATTTTGGGATCGTAAAAGTACTCGCGCTGGATTCGCCAAGTCTCGCGAAAGATTTGCTCCCATTCAGCGCGTGGATCGACTCGCAGCTCCAATTGCGCAATGTTAATAGGTCCATCTCCGACCTTGACCGGACGATCCGTGCCGACGATTCCCCACGATGCGCCGCCGCCGGCGCTGGCTTGATACAGAACCTTCTTTTTGTCGTTCGAGACTGAATATGAGCGAATGCCTTCGAGAAAAGGCGCGGCCGTGCGCTCCTTAAGTTGATATCGCTGCAAGCGCAGCGCCGGCAAACCACCGCCAGCAGTCAGGATCGGTTCCGTATAGTAGAAGCTCCCCGCTGCGCCGGCCACGAGGTTACTGTAATCACCGGCGGGAATATTGACGGTGAGTATTCGTTGCTCGATCCTATCGAAGTCAATTCGAACGTTTACGGTCCGCGGTGCGGCGGGCGGTTGCTGCGGTGCGGGCTCTGCGCGAGGCTCTTGAGCAGGTGCGGGTCGTGGCTCGTCGCCGGTCTCAGGCAATAGCGGCGAAGGCTCGCTCGCACTAAGCACGGCCAAATAAATGGCCCGGCGCACGGGTCGATCGATCGAACTCATCTCAAGCCAGCCAGTGCTGGGCCCATAGTTCGTGCTCGCCATGAAATAGAGGTATTTGCCTCCCGCGTCGAAGGTGGGCGAGATTGAATCCGCGAGTCCATCGGTGACTTGATGCGCCTTTTTATCAGCGAACGAATAAACGAAGATCGCGCGCAGATGGCTCGGCAGATTCTTTGAGTAGGCGACCCACTTGGAATCCGGCGCCCAAATGGGGTCGAATTGGCGTATTGGATCGGGATAGTTATCACTATCAATCTTCGCCGCTTTGCCGCTTGTTATTTCGATCGTCCAAAGATTCCGATGATTGTCCTGAAGCAGAATCTGCGTCCCATCCGGTGACCATGCAGGCGCGGAAAAGAACGCCGTCGATGGTAAGGCAATTGCTCGTGGCGTCGTGACGCCGAGCGGATCGCCAAGCATGAGCTGATACTCCCCGCTGGCGTCTGAAAGCCAGGCGAGTTGCGCGCCGTCGGGCGACCACGTGGGACTGCGGTCATGCGCACCCGAACTCTGCGTGAGGTTTCGGTAATCTCCCTTTTCCGCCGGCACAGTGAAGATTTCGCCACGCGCCTCGAACGCCGCGCGAACGCCGGTTGGCGAAAGCGCTGAGTTACGGATCATGCTGACTACTTTCTTGAACTGGGGCCGCGCCCAGGGGAGGTCGCCGGTCACTTCGATGTTGAGCCTTTGCGCCCGCCCTGAACTGGTTTCGAGCAGGTAAATATAGCCCGCTTGTTCATAGACAATCGCGTCGGAACCAGCCGACGCTGTCATGATGTCGAAGTCATCGTGGTGCGTGAGTTGGGTCACTCGTTTCGTGTCTAACCGGCAGGCAAAGAGATTCATCGTGTGATTGCGATCGGAGAGGAAGTAAATAGTACTGCCGATCCACATCGGGAGTGTGTCGTTGCTGTTGGTCCACGGGAGTTTCTCGACAGAGTAGTCGGCGAGATTCATGACTAAGATCGGGTGTGTGCGACCGCCCCGATAGTGCCGCCACTCACTCGCTTCGTCCCACTCCGGAATGAACGCGCGCGTGATCTCCTCGTATGCCAGCTTGCGGCCATCAGCTGAGTAGGCGGCGCTGAACGCGCGCGGCATCGGCAGTCGCTCAGGGAGCCCACCCTCCAAACCGATTGTCCAGAGTTGGAAGTACGACTGTTGGGGTGCACTCGTCCGAACCGACGCGAAGATCACGCGCCGACCGTCGGGAGTCCAGCCCCGGACTCGATCGATACCGGGATGATAGGTCAGCCGCTTTGGATCACCGCCCGTCGTCGGCACGGCGTACACGTCGGTGTTCCCCGCAACTGTGGCGGTAAAAGCTATCTGGGTTCCGTCGGGAGAGAAGTACGGATCTACCTCGACGCCCGGTGTTGAGGTGAGGCGGCGTGCCTGCCCTCCGCTTCGCGACACGATCCACAAGTCGCCTGCGTACTCGAAGGCCACCGAGTCATGACTCACCGTCGGGTGACGAAGCAGGCGCGTTCCCTGCGCAGTCGCTATGCCTGAGATGGATAGACACAATAGCAGAGCAAAGAAGATCAGTCGTCGTATGTTCATGGATGATCTCTCACGAGGCGTTTATCGTAAAAACCAAGAGTTTGGTACGTTGGAACAGCAGCCGCCTAGTAGCGAATCGTTCTGTTCCCTCTCGCCTTGGGAGAAGGGCCTGGGTGAAGGTGTAGACGTGAAACCGAGCGAGACATCAGCCACTACTACGTCGATCCCTCTTCCCAACCCTCTCCCAATGGGAGAGGAAGTCTTTGCCGCCGACTCAGAACTCGACTCGGAATCCGATCTGCCCTTCTCGTCCAGGCAGTACCTGCGATCTCGTGCCGAACGTCGCCGGAGTTGTGAGCGAGGTAAAGACTGCGGCAGGATTCTGACGATTCAGCAAATTGAAGAACTCGAACAGCACCTGCACTTTTGCGCGCTCGCCGATATCAAATCGCTTGGCAAATCTCATGTCGAGATCAACGAACCCAGGCGCGGTGAAACCATTCCGGCCCGGAATCAAATCGATGGTGTTCAAAGTCCCATCACCGTCCGGATCCACTGAAGATCCGGTGCGGCTGTAGTGAAAACCACTCTGCACTCGGAAGATGCCACTGAGCTGTATCTGCCACGGCAACGCCAGCAGTCCGTTAAGTTGGAAAGTGTGATCCACTGATAGATCGGATGGGCCTTTGTCCCGGTCGGGACCGTTCACAAAAGTGTTGGCCTGCGCCACAAACCTGCCGTTGGTTCGGGTGTATGAACCATTCGCGTTGGTCATAACCACACCAGCTTCCGTGCTTGAGACCACCGGCGCTATGCCGATGAAACTGTCCGAAGGGAGACTGTTAATGCCAAGCTGATTATCCGTCTCTTTGGCATAAGCATAGTCTCCGTTCAGGGTGAACCTGCGGCTGAAGCGCTTGTTGAAGCTGATCACAAGAGCATCGTAACTGCCTTTGTACCAGGGACCGAAAGTGTTGATAGCCCCAGCGGTGAACGGCGGCAAAAAAGTGCGGGCCCCGGTGCGCGACACAAACGATATATTGGATTCCCGCAGGCCCAGTAAGTTGTGCATTCGACGATTGTAGTAGTCTGCCTGGACCACGAGGTCCTTTCCGATTTCACGCTGCACACCGATACTGAAACTCGTGGTAAAAGGCGTGCGGAAGCTATCGTCAATGCTCGTTGGTAAGATCTGCGCGGGAATGGCGGCATGAGTCAACGCGCCGAAGGGTCCCCAGAAAAAGAAGCCAGCCGCTTTCCCGACTGCGGCGCTGGCTTGGTCGGCGTACTGCTGCGGAGTCAGCCCCGACAGCGATTGAATGTTCGTGATATTAATCACCGCGTTGGCTGGAATGAGGGCATGTCCGGTCGCGACTACTTTGTTGAGCCTGTCGATTCCGATATACAAACCCGGAGAAAACGGGCACGCCACGTTGCCGGCCACGATCTGGGCATCGGTTAGGCTGCTCGACGCGCATAGGCCCCCAGGGAATAGAGAGGCGTCGATGGCTGCGGCAGCTATGCTCGGGTTACCGTAAAACCCGCGTGGAAATGAAAAGGGTTGGACAATTCTTCGATCCGCCCCGCCAAAAGCAGGGACGTCGCGCGCGAGCCCCAGCCGGAACTGATCATAAAAGCGTCCGTAGTGGCCGCGCACCACGGTCTTCGGCGTAACCGCCCAAGCGAAGCCGATACGCGGCGATATGTTGTCCTTCCTCAGGAATGCGGAGTCATAGTCCCAGCGCACACCGAAATTCAAGGTGAGATTATGGCGAAACTTCCAGTCATCCTGAGCGAACACTGCGTTGTAGTCGTTTCGCAGATGAATCTCGTTGGCCTGTGGCGTAAGACCGCCCGCAGTCGTAACGGTGAAAAAACCGGAATTGATCGGCCCATACGTTAGGAAGTCATTGACTGTGGCAAAGAGTTGAAGGTTTTGAATCTGCGATTCGACGCCGTCGACTTTTGTCCGCAGGAAATTCCAACCAAACTTCACGCTATGATCGCCGAAGAGCTTCCCAACGTTGGCCGACAAGGAAGTGTACTTCTGATTGAGGGTCGACGGCGTTACGGGATTACCGAAAGCGACAGATCCAAGATCGCCGCCAAGTCCGCCCGTCGTGTAAGAGCTGAATATTTGGAACGTGGTTCCCACGCCGGACTCCGGATGCGCTGGCGCACTGTTGGAGGGCTCGCCGCGATACCCGCCGCGCAGCGTCAACACCCAGGGGTTGCTCTGGTCACCCAACAGAACTGTGTCGCCGAAACCGAGCAGCAAGTGGCGCCCGGTAGTGTTATTTCGCCTCGACGGTAAACTGTTAGCCGATGAAAGCGGCAGGAATTCCTTGACGACCCCGTTCGTATAATTCACCTCCTGGGACAGATGGTGACGCCGAACTTGTTCGTCTAACTTGAAAAACCCGCGTGTCTCAAAGGTTTGCGCCGGTTTATCAAACGGCGTCTCAAAGTTACGGAGAATCTGATTAGCCTGGGCATTTCCGGTGCTCGGAAAGGTGAAATTCAGTGTCCGATTCTCTGTGATACGCTCAGCGGAGCCGAAGAAAAAGACTTTCTTCTTAATTACCGGGCCGCCGAGCGCCACGCTGTAGTCATACCGGTGGAGGGCCGGCGCAGCCGTTACCGTCGGATCCAACGAATTCGAGGAATCAAACGCATCGTTGCGATAGAACAAAGACCCAACGCCATGATAGCCGCTGCCGCCACTCCTGGTGATGACGTTGACTACCGCTCCCGAAGCCTGGCCAAACTCTGCTTTATAACCGGTGGTCAGCACCTGAAATTCGGCAATTGTCTCCTGGTTGAATGGTGCGGCAGCCCCGCCATTTACTGTATCTTTATTAGGCTGGCCGTCTATCATGAAGTTATTGTTTCCCGCTCGCTCACCAAGCACGGGCGTGGAATTGTCGCTGCCAACGTTGGCCTGCCGATTGATAACTGCTCCCGGCACAAGTTGCATCAGGTCGAGGTAGTTACGTCCGTTGACGGGCATGTCTTGAATTTGGCGCGGAGTAACAGTCGTGCCCGTTGCGGACGAGGTGGCATCAATCAACTGCGTTTCTGCGGTGACGCTAACCTGTTCCTGCACCTTGCCGACTTCTAGTTGAACGTCCAAAGTCAGAGTGCGATTGACCGTTAGATCGACACTCCCAAAAGTGCTGTTGGCAAAGCCGGTGCCTGACGCAGTGAGTGTATAAGTTCCCGCCGGCAACGCGGTGATCCGGTAGAACCCGTTTTCATCGCTGGTAGTTGTGCGTTCGGTGGCCAAAGAAGGGGAGCTGGCTTTGATCTGGGCGCCGGCAACGACTGCGCCGCGTGGATCTTTCACCGTTCCCTCAATAGTCGAAGTCGTGGTCTGTGCCGTTGCGCCTGAGGACAGAAGGTGGAACATGAAGAGAGTGAGGGAAAGCACTATCAGCGAGGAGCAACACCTCCTCAGTTTGGCTTGCCCGCCTTTGCCCATCGGATTACAGGTCGGTGTCAGGACAGTCCTTTTCATAACTTCTGCCTCCTCTAAAAGAAAGTTACTCGAAGCTCCCGCAGTTTTAAGGGGTGGAATCAACCTTCCAACGTGATGCGCCCACGCATCACTAATCGTTGCGAGCTGCCACTCGTCGTCCAGTAAACGGTTCAGACATCTGGCACCCATCACAGTTGCCTAACGGTTGAGCGGGTGTATAACATCTATCGTTGCAGCATGTCAACAAAATTACAACAAGCGTTGCGCCCTCGAAATATGGTGTGCTATCTTCTCCTTCCGTGCGATATCCTTAAGCAAAACTAGCAAAGGCAATCAGGGGGAAAGCATGTCGGCCAGAAATGAGATGGATGGTAAAGATGGAAATCATAGTAAGGCTTCACCTACGTCTCTTGAGGTTCGCTTCGCTCAATCGCAACTGAGCCGCAGCCGGCGTCAACTGATTAGAGCGATTTTGGACAATCACGAGGAAGCCTTCTTTCTCTCGTCTCGCGAAATGGCCAAGCGCTACAAAGTGGATGCTGCAACTATCGTGCGCACTGTCCAAGCGTTGGGCTACGAACGCTTCGCGGACTTCACGGCAGACCTGCGCAAACATTTCGTCACGCAAATCACGCCATACAAAGTGTTGAAGGCTGCTACGCGAGAGAAACGAAGCGTGCCTGATCATGTTCGCCACTGCGTGGAAAGGGATACTGAAAATTTGAGCGTGCTCAGATCAAGCCTCGACGCGGATCGTGTAGTGGAATTGGCTAAACTGATCCATCGCTCGCGGCGCATTCTGGTTGTCGGAGTGGATCTGGCAGCTTCGCTCGCATGGTTTCTTGCTTACGGTTTGACGCCACTTGGATTCGACGCCGATGCGCCTATTGGGAGTGCTGGAAACCTGCAACACAAGATTGATGTTTTAACCAGCAAAGATTTACTGATCGCTATCAGCTTCGGGCGATGCCTCAGGGAAACGGTGGAATCGGTCCTCAGGGCCCATGAGCTTGGCGTGCCCACTTTCGGAATTACCGACGGCAACACCACCCCAATTGCGATGCACTGTGATGCCCATCTAGTCGCATACACCAGCAGCCCTTCTTTCACCGGCTCATACGTGGCCCCCCTGGCGCTCATAAATTCAATTATTGCCGCGAGCGCTCACATCCAGCCTAGGCGCTCTCTGGATATGCTGGGCCGCACCGAGTACAGATCAGGAGAACGCTGGTATCAGGAACCTCTGCGTCCCGCCAAGTCTGGTGGCGA
>JBGQGG010000047.1:0-31972 GCA_041497335.1 Pyrinomonadaceae bacterium
AAGTACAAGCCGGATCCGGTGCTCGAGCGCGCGCTGAACGTGCTGTTCATTCTGCACGCCGATCACGAACAGAATTGCGGCACCAACGCGATGCGCAGCATTGCCAGCGCCCAAACAGATCCTTTCTCGTCAATGGCCGGCGCCGCCGCCGCGTTGTATGGACCGCTCCATGGCGGCGCGAACGAGATGGTTTTGAGGATGCTGAGCGAGATCGGATCGGTCAGTAAAGTGCCGGATTACATCAAGCGCGTAAAGGCCGGAGAGTTTCGCCTGATGGGATTCGGTCATCGCGTCTACAAGAACTATGATCCGCGCGCCCGGATAATCAAGCAGGTCGCGGATGAAGTCTTTGAGGTTACCGGCAAGGACCCAATGCTTGACACCGCGCTCGAACTGGAACGCATCGCGCTGGAAGACGAGTACTTCGTCAAGCGCAAACTCTACCCGAACGTTGATTTCTATTCAGGAATCATCTACAAGGCACTGTCCTTTCCGGTGGACATGTTCCCGGTGTTGTTTGCGATACCGCGAACCTCTGGCTGGTTGGCTCAATGGGCCGAAATGCTTGGGGATGCCGATCAGAAGATCGCTCGCCCGCGCCAGGTGTATCTGGGCCAACGGACCAGAGCGTATGTGTCGATGGCGCAACGTAACGGAAAAACTGAAGCCGCGCCGGCGTAGGCACCGAAAGGAATCCGCAAAATGAATTTGGCGAGGCCCGCAATGGAGTCTACTGAATCAGAATCGCTGAGCATATCGATTACCGGGCAACGACTGCTCGATGACCCGCTGCTGGATAAGGGCAGCGCCTTCCCCGAAGAAGAGCGACGCGAGCTGGGGCTAATAGGACTGCTCCCGCTGCATACTTCGACCATGGAAGAACAGCTGGCGCGTGTTTACGAAAACTACCAGCGTAAAGATAACGACATCGAACGTTATATCTTTCTCACGGCCCTGCAGGACCGGAACGAAACACTCTTCTACCGGCTGTTGCAGGAACATGTTACTGAGATGATGCCGATCATCTACACGCCGACGGTCGGTGAGGGCTGTCGGCAATACAGCCATGTGTTTCGCCGGCCGCGCGGTCTATATATTTCTTATCCTTATCGCGACGAGATTCTAGCGCTGCTCAACAATGCGCCTGCGGAAGCGGAAGTAATCGTGGTGACCGATGGGGAACGCATCCTCGGTCTGGGTGATCTCGGCGTGGGCGGAATGGGAATCCCGGTGGGCAAGCTCTCTCTCTATACGGTCTGCGCAGGAATTCATCCAGCGACAACTCTGCCGATTTTGCTCGATGTCGGGACTGACAACCGAGAGTTGCTTACCGATCCCCTGTACCTCGGCTGGCGGCATGAACGCGTGCGGGGCAAAGAGTACGACGACTTTATCGAAGCCTTTGTCGCAGCGATCATGCAGAAGTTTCCGCACGTGCTGCTGCAGTGGGAGGACTTTTCAAAGCACAATGCCCCCAGGATACTCGAGCGCTATCGCGATCGGCTTTGCACTTTCAATGATGACATACAGGGAACAGGCGCGGTCACCGTCGCCGGGTTGCTGGCCGCGACAAAGCTAACGCACACGAAACTCAGCGAGCAGCGCATAGTCATTCTGGGCGCCGGTTCGTCGGCGATCGGTATTAGTGATCAGATTGTTGCGGCGATGATGGTTGAAGGCGCGATGGAGCTTGAAGCGCGCTCAAAACTCTGGCTGGTTGACAGCCAGGGTCTCGTCCACTCGGGACGGGCTAAGGTCGAACCCTTCAAGCAGAAATACGCTCAGGCGATCGAGGGGACGCTGCACTGGAAACTGAACGATCCTTCAAAACTCGGGTTCGCCGACGTCGTCAAGAATGTGCAGCCGACAATTCTGATTGGCACGTCGGCACAGCCCGGGGCCTTCACCGAAGAGATCGTTCGCGAGATGGCGAAACATGTCGAGCGTCCGGTGATCTTTCCGCTTTCGAATCCTACCTCGAAGTGCGAAGCAACTCCCTCAGATCTGCTCGCCTGGACTGAAGGTCGGGCGCTGGTCGCCACCGGCAGCCCGTTTCCGGCCGTCGTTTACGAGGGCCGCGTGATTCGGATTGGACAGTGCAACAACTCGTTTGTCTTTCCCGGTGTCGGGCTGGGCGTGATCGCCTCTGGCGCGCGCCGGGTAACCGACGCCATGTTCGCCGCCGCCGCGCGCGTGTTAAGTGAATTCGCACCGGTGTTGCACGACCCCGAAGCGCCGCTCTATCCGTCGCTGGAGCTGGTGCGCGAAGTTTCACTCAGAGTGGCGCTGGAAGTTGCCCGTGAGGCACAGCGCGCCGGCCTGGCTGCAACGGACCTCGATAAGCTGGAGCAAACCGTCAGGGGCAAGATGTGGAAACCCCATTACGTTCCTTTAAGGCGGGCCGCCTCCTGAGTGTCTGGGCAAACTTTCCCACAGTTTGAGTAAAAGAACTCAGAAGGCCTTTGGGACCACTAATCAAACGCAGCATTTCTCAGAAACTTCGCCTCTGACGATCTCGGCACAGTCGTTGCTCAAAGAAGAATCGCAAGGAGGCGGGGCACGACAGCCCCAGGCAAAATCTCATGACCATCAAGCGCATTCTGTGTCCTACAGATCTATCGGTTGAATCGGACGAAGCTTTGCGCTACGCCCTGGCTCTGACACGCGCCTACGAAGCAAAGCTGATCGTTTTTCACTGTACGCCCGACACGCCGGGTGCGGCATTGGTCAATGGTGAAGCCAAGGCGCTACTCGAGCAGTCGATAATCCCACATCTTGGAGCGGCAGAACTGGCGAATTTGGACTGGGAAGGCGTCGTCGTCAAAGACGAGGATCCGGGAAAAGCAATTTCGGAGCTGGCGGCGGAGCGTAAGGTTGATTTAATAGTGATGCGTTCTCGTCGGCGACCAACCCGGGCGGCCCTGCTCGGCTCGACCGCGGAATCGGTCAGCCGCACCGCGCCCTGTGCGGTGATGGTCACGCACGCAGACGAACGTGAATGGGTCGGGGCAACTACACGGGAAATCGATTTGAAGAGGGTCCTCGTGGCTTACGACTTTTCCGATCACTCCGAGCTGGCACTGAATTATGCACTGAGTTTCGCGCAAGAGTATCAGTCCGAATTGCACTTGTTGCATGTGTTGCCGCGCTTCACCCTGGACGAGACCGAGATCGCCTGGTATCCGTTGGGCAACGAAGGTCCCTATCACAAAGCCGCGCGCCGCTTACAGAAAGCCGTGCCCGGAGAAGCGCATCTGTGGTGCTCGATCAAGCACGCCGTCAGCGAAGGGCAGCCTTATCGGGAGATACTGAACTACGCGGAAAGAAATCAAATCGATCTTATCTGCATCGGCGCACACGGCGCGGGCTTCGGGATGCTCGCATTGTTCGGCTCGAATGTAGACCGCGTGCTGCGACAATCGCCCTGTCCGGTGCTGGTAGCCCGACCGCTCAAGCATGGGAATGCGCCCTTTGTCGCGGAACGAAAACAAAAGAAGGTGGCCGAGAGAGCAAACCGGACGATTTCGCAAGCTGCTCTGACAAATCTGGGCGAAGCGCTTTGAAGGGGTGGCACAGACTCCAAGTTCTTCGTTTTGGGGGTCTAGAAGCGGGCTATCGCTCGCTTAGTCGCCCGACTCTAAACGGACGTCACAGACTAAAGTCTGTGCCAGCGGAAGGAGCAATCATGAGAGTTCTTCTAGCAGCCGATGGATCGCCATCCAGCGATGCCGCCGTAAATGAAGTAGCCTCGCGTGTCTGGCCAGAACACACCGAGGTACGAGTAATTACCGCGTACGAATTGCCGCTGGCCCCGGCGCCGGAAACCTGGGCTCTGCCTGCCGACTATTTCGAGAAGCTGGACCGCGCTGCGCGCGAACACGCCGAGGCAGTTGAGCATGCAGTGGTGCTGAAACTGGCTACGTCTCTCGATCCATCAGTCAAGGTAACCGGCAACATTCTGCCCGGCTCACCGCGTTCAATAATTCTCGAAGAAGCTGATCGCTGGAAGGCTGATCTGATCGTTGTAGGATCGCATGGCTATGGGGCATGGCACCGCTTTTTGCTGGGCTCAGTCTCTCAAGCCATCGTTTCCCACGCAAAGTGTTCCGTCGAAGTTGTGCGCATTCGTAATCACGGGACGGGAGAAGTAAGGGCGGCCTGAGATGGCGAAGACTCTAATTGTTGGCAGCGGCTTTGGAGGAGTCGTCACCGCCGAATCGCTGGCGAGAAACCTTGAACGCGAACATCAGATCGTCCTGGTAACGCGCTTGAGGGTTGTTCTATCCAGCGCTGGTCCGGCTCGCATTCGGGCGAGGCGAGCCGGACGACCTTTTATTCGATCTGCGTGAGGCAATGCTTGATCGGCGAGTAGCCTTCATTGAAGGCGAGATCGCCTGATTCGATCCCGGCAAACGCCGCGGTTACCGTCGCCCGCAGCTAATTCACCGGTCAGATGCAATACTATTATCTGGTTTTCGCGCCGGGCCTTCAGTCAAGTATATGATTGCCCAAACCAGGCCCCTGCCAAACATTCTAGTGACTTATTTGGCGGGTTTGGTTAGACTTGGAACGGTAAAGAACGGTTGCGAGTCGTACGCGGCCTTCTTTGGCGTTTTGACACGGTAGGTCCTGGTTTCAAATTCCCACCGCCTACTGATTGTTTCGGCACCAAACCCACAATGGTGCAACCTTAGCCCTTGCCCCTCCGGTGTTGCGCATGCTTTCTGACAAAGTAAAACATACAGATTTCGGACGAAGGCCTTTCCCTGCGAGGCTGGTAATCGCATGCCTGCTCTTCGTTGGTCTGGTATCGTCGGGGCATAACGCCAAAGCGCAGACCGCTTCCGGGTCGACCGACGTCGTTATTAGTCAGGTCTACACGGGCGGTGGCGAACCCGGCGCGGCGTTTCGCAACGACTTCATAGAGTTATTCAATCGAGGCACAACCACCATCAACCTCGCCGAATATTCATTGGTCATCTCAACTACAGGGGCTGGCGCGACCCCCGATGTGACTGTCAGCCTCGGTTCCTCCTCCAATATCCCAATCGGTCCAGGTCAGTACCTCCTCTTCCAACTGGGTAGCAGCGGAAACGCCGGAGCTTTTATCATTGTCGCTGCAGAGTTCAATGACTCCAGCGTTAATCTCGGCAGGGTTTCCGGTAAGATCGCGCTCGTCCAATCGAAGAGCTCCGCGCCGCTCGGCTGTCCGGTGGGCCAGGATCCATTTGTAGCCGACTATCTCGCATACGGCCCAGCCAGTTGTGCGGAAGGCGCCGCTCCGGTGGCGGCTCCGGCTACTGCGAACGTTGCGCTTCTCAGACAGTCATCGGGGTGCACCGACACCGATAATAACGCTGCGGACTTCTCTACTGGACCGCCCGCGCCGCGGAACGAATTCTCTTTAGTACACGCATGCACGCCGCCGGTTGTGACTAATACAATTCAATTTGAAGGCAATCATGCCGACGCCAGCGAAGGGCAAGGAAGCGTCGAGATTTTTGTTACTCGTTCAGGCGATACTTCGACGGCCGCAACCGTTCAGTACGCCACGGTTGGCAGCCAACCCACGAGGCAGGCCGGTAAAGCGACAGACCGCTCAGATTATACGACGGCCATTGGTACGTTGAGGTTTGCACCGGGCGAAAGGCGCAAAAGCTTTCGTGTCATGATCACCGACGATGCTTACTTTGACGGGATTCAGAGTGTGACCGTCCGTCTTGGGACCCCGACGGGTAACGTGGCCCTCGGGGTACTGAACACGATGACAGTAGACATTTCCGACAATGAGACGTCCGCGGGGACGGCGAACCCGGTCGACTTGACTGGTTTCTTTGTCGGGCAGCACTATGCGGACTTCCTTAGTCGCGACCCCGACATCTCGGGTTTGAACTTCTGGATGAACCAGATTGACGGTTGCGGCACTAACTTGCAGTGTCGCGAGATCAGACAGATCAACGTCTCGGCAGCGTTCTATCAATCGATAGAGTTCCAGGAGACCGGGTTCCTCGTTTATCGATTCTTCAAAGCATCGTATCCCGACAGTGCGTCGCGGCCCCGCGGATTTCCAACCTATCGAGAGTTCTTGCATGACACTCAGGATATCAGTCGCGGTGTGATTGTTGGACAGGGTGATTGGCAAGCTCAGCTCGAAGCCAATAAGCAACTCGCAGCCCGCGATTTCGTCGAGCGCCCCGAATTCACTCTGCGCTATCCCCTGATCATGACGCCTACGCAGTTCGTTGATGCGCTGAACACGAATGCGGGAGGCGCGCTGTCAGCGGCTGAGCGCGACGCCCTCATAATGGGACTCCAGAATGCCACGGAAACGCGCGCGACCGTACTCCGGCGTGTGGCCGAGGATGGAGATTTCCGTGCGGCCCAGCTTAATCGAGCCTTCGTCTTGATGGAGTATTTCGGATATTTGCGGCGCAATCCGAACGAAGCGCCGGATGCTGACTTTAGTGGCTACGATTTCTGGCTCCTGAAGCTCAATCAGTTCAACGGCAACTTCATCCAGGCTGAGATGGTCAAAGCATTCCTCGCTTCGTCAGAGTATAGAACGCGTTTTGCCAGCCAATAGAGCAAACCAACGATGAAAAGAGAGAATGCCACTGAGCGCGGACAATGAGCTGTCGCCTCCTGAAGATTCTCTTGTTTTTAATCCTGCCCGTAGCGTATATTCAAAGACAAGGAAGTTGTAGCCCCCGACTTCCCGTTCATTCCTGGCAGCAACTAAACGCTGTCAGCTTAAAGTCCTCTCCAGCAACTCGGAACGTAGTGCCCCAGGTTTTTGCCTCACTGCCCAGGCCAATAGATCGAATACTTTGGTGAGGCTCACGGTATCGATCCCGCGAGGCCTTTATTAAGTTTTCGGAATGGAGAACACATTTGTCCGCTCCCCCGAGTAAATCCAACAATCGTCCATCTGTGCTGAGGCCGGACGCGATCCTGCAAAACCGCTACCGCATTATTCGGCAGTTGGGAAAGGGCGGGATGGGTGCCGTGTATGAAGCAGTCGATCAGCGACTGGAGGCGATTGTGGCTCTGAAAGAAACGTTCTCTGTGGATAACCGCCTCCGTCGACAGTTTGAGCAGGAAGCGCGTCTGTTGGCCCAGCTTCATCACCCTGCGCTGCCGCGCGTGAGTGACTACTTCACGGAAGGCGACCGGGCCTTCCTGGTCATGCAATTCATCTCGGGCGCCGACCTGGCTGAGATCATTGTGACGCAACCAGGACCATTTCCACGGAACGTGGTAATCGCGTGGGCAGATCAGTTACTCGATGCGCTTATGTATTTGCATACGCGGGACCGCCAGATCATCCATCGCGATATCAAGCCGCACAATCTGAAAGTTACCTCGACGGGCCAGATCGCTCTGCTGGATTTTGGCTTGGCAAAGGCACAGAGCGCGGACATGTCCGGCACTAACTCTTCGACCAGCATCTTTGGCTACAGCCGGCGCTATTCACCGCTTGAACAGATACAGGATCAGGGTACTACTCCGCAGAGCGACATCTACGCTCTCGGCGCGACGCTTTACCATCTGCTCACCGGCGTCAAACCTCAGGACGCGCTGGTGCGGGCCGCCGCCCTGGGCAATTCAAAGTCAGATCCGCTCAAGCCGGCCAACGAGGTTCACCAAGCCGTCGGCCTGGAGATCGCTGCCATCTTGAGTCGAGCTATGGCCCTGAGTCCGGAAGATCGTTATGCCAGCGCCAGCGAATTTCGTGGAGCCCTTCGGCGAGTTGGTCGGATGGAGACGCTCATAGAAGAAAAACCGGTTAGCGTTTCTATGGCTGAATCCACCGCGGGCGCCGCCGTTAACACCACGGTTGTTAGAAGAGAGCGGGTAGCGGTGGTAGATCCCTTCGACAGCTACTCAATACTGAAACCTGCCGACGCGGCCTGGCTGATCCCGAAGCACGGCCGTCATCCGGGTGTTATCGGCGTTGTCTTGGCGATTCTTCTGACCGCCGGCGTCGGCACGTTCTATGGTTTCGCCCATTTGATCCGGTCGGCGGATTCTGTTTTGGATTATGCCCGGACAACTTCCGGCCAGGATGAGAGCGGAACCGCGAGCGTGCATCAAAACAAGTCTGAAAAGCCTCGCCTTAGCGCGTCTGGCGCCGCGAGCGTGCCCGCAACCTCTGCCGGCGAAGCCAGCCGAAGAAGCGACACGCAAAAGCGCCGGACTAATCGAACGGATAACAACAAGGGTTCAAAATCACCGAACGTCACGCCGCCGCCCTTCTCGATTCTCCCGTGAGAGGCATGAGCATTTGCGGACGTTGGGGCTGGGTCAAAGAGCAACTCGTTCGATATCCGCTAGGGTATCCCTGCCGGAGCCGGGCCGTAAAACTTCCAATTGGATTTGAAATCGCGCGTGAGTTTCTGGTTCGTCAGGAGCGCCCGCACCATTTCTACAGGGATGCGATTCTCCTGGTAGATCCGATCGTGAAACGCGCGGTTCGTCATCTTTTTCGAGTCAACTAAATCGTGGTGCAGGGCGTAAAACTGCAGCCCGCCAATCAGATAAGCAATCTGATAAAGCGGTCCGTAGCTTCCGTCGAATGATCGCCGCACTTCCGCGGTGGCGTTGTCGCGTTCGTGGCCCACGCGATTGACCAGAAAATCTATGCACTCCTGCGGCGTCATCTTCTCCAGATGGAAGCTGAGCGAGAAAATTATTCGGGCGCAGCGATGCATGCGCCAGAAAAGCATGCCCACGCGATTCTCAGGCGTTTTGGGAAAGTTCAGGTCCCAGAACAGCAACTCCCAGTAGAGCGCTCCGCCCTCCGTCCAGAACGGCGTGCCGAACAGACCGCGGTAAGGCCTGTAGCGCGCGGTCATGAAACCTTGCAGATGGTGTCCGGGAATTAATTCGTGGAAGACGGTAGCGCGCGCGAAGTGAATGTTGTTTCCGCGCATGCTCATCATCTTCTGTTCATGCGACATCGTGTTAGTCGGAAAAGAAACCTGGATTACTTCGCCGCCAAGAAAGAAGGGACTAACCAGTTGCCGCTCTGGCGACAACATCTCCATGCGCCAGGAGTCGCGGGCCATCGGCGGCACAGTTATCAAATCATGATCATCGACGAACTTAATGGCTTCCAGCGCCAGGTCGCGAATCATCTCTGGTTGCTTGCCGGGTTCGACGTAAAGATTCTTGACATGTTCCAGGGCCTTCTTCCAATCGTCGCCATAACCAAGATCGCGAGAGGCTTTCTTCATTTCGTTCTCGCACCAGGTCATTTCTTTCTGGGCGATGGCGATCAGTTCTTCAGGCGTGTAGGGAATCATCTCGGACTGCAATTCGCTTAAGAGCGCTTCGCGACCAATTGGATCGCCCACGATGTCGCTGGCGTCGCCTGCCCGCGCGGGCGCGACCGCGCGCTGCGCGCCCGGCTGTTGTCCAAATCCCTGACCCAAGTTCTGTCCAGGGCCCGCCCCACCTGGACCCCCGGCTGCCCCGCGATTTGCCGTCGGACCCGAGGTCCCGGCTGGTGTTCCTTCAGGCCGTAGACCGACAACGCGTTCGCTTAGGAAGGCGGCATAGTTGGTGAGGGCTTGATCCAGGCTTTTGTAAGGCTCCTCGTTCCACCAGGTGAAAATTGGATCGTAGCCGTTATAGAACCCGTACCAGTTTCGCAAGTTGTTCCGCAGACTGTTCACTGCTCCTACCGCGCGGAAGGCGACCGTCTTCTTGGCTTTGATTACTTCGGTACCTTCGGGTGGGGCTGCAGATCCGCGCTCGGGCCTTATCCCCGCTTCCACGGCTTTGCGCGTGTCGTCGATCTGCTTCTTGAGATTCGTTAGCACCGCGGCGGTCTTAGCCGAATCGATTGGCTCCATTCGTCGCCGGGCTTCTTCGAGGTCGATGATGCTCTTCACGAAAGGAGCCAGCGGCTGAATCTCAGCCATCTGCCTGGCTTGAATGTCCAGTTGTCGCATTTCATATTCGAGATGGTTCCTGAGCAGCAGATAGTCGACCTTGCCTTCCTGGCTCATCCCATCGAAATTCAGTTTTTGAATTTCAGCCAGCCAGGCGGAATAGAACTGCCGGAAACGGGCCACGCGTGCCGGCGAGATCGAAACCGGATACGAGCGCGTAAGACTGCCACGATCCACCGTGTAGCGCTCAATCAAGGAGCGCATTTCGCTTTCGCGTGAACTGGTTTCATCGAGATCGAATAATTCCTCGCCGCTTCCTTTTGGTGTTTTGCTACCGGCAGTGACGTTCGGCCGTGTTTCGTTCGAAGCGGCTCGCGCGCGGGAAGAAGTCTGCGCGGGCGCCTTGATCGAGAGACAGGCGGTCAGGACCAGTGCTATTGATAGGGCCAAAGACAGGGGACTTGATGCGCGCGTCATCCTCGTATCTCCTTCAGGTTTCACCAGGGGCTGGCTTGCTGGCCGCATATAGTAACCGATCGCCCGGGTTTTAGAGTACCGACTTCTTTCGGGCTTTTGTTCCAAGTGAGAAACCAACTAAAGATGGTCCTCCAAACCTCCCAGTACTTGCGCCCTCTGGAAAGGCTTTGCTAAGATTCGCCTGCGTAACTAGTACGACGGGCAAGTGGCATACTTGTCCAGTTCGAACTTTTGATAGGATGCTCCGGAAGTCCTTCGTTATGAATCGAACATTCACTCGATTCACATTTTGATTGCCGAACCCCGACAAGTCGGGGCTCGCGGCGAGGGCGCTCCTATCGAATCCGATCATTGGTATTTAGTAATTCGTGAATAGTAAATCGTGATGAGAAGGAGCGACAGAGTCTCCTTCGTCCGCCAGCACCCGCGCAATGGCGCGAGGTTGAGGTCTGGTTCTATTTGCTATTCGCTGACTCATGAGTGATATCAACGTAAACATCAACGGTGGTCCATCCGCGCAGATGCCTGCGCCGGTCACCGTCGCCGAGGCTTTGAAGAAGCTGGATCGCGACGTGGCAAAGCAGGCGCTGGCCGCGCGCGTCAACGGGCGCGAGGTCGATCTGGCATACACGCTGGATGCGCCCGGCACTGGCGACGCGATCAAGATCGAACCGGTGCTACCGCAAACCCTGGAAGGTCTGGACGTGCTGCGACATTCGACCGCGCATCTACTGGCCGCGGCCGTGCTGGATTTGTTTCCCGGAACGAAACTGGGGATTGGACCGGCGCTGCTCGAGGATCCTCGCTATGGGTTCTTCTACGATGTGATTGCGCCGCGAGCCTTAACGGAAGCCGATTTGCCCGTGATTGAGAAGCGCATGCGCGACATTGCCAAGCGCAACATGCCCTATCGACGCGATGAGATCTCAAAGTCGGAAGCGTTGAGGATTTTTGCCGAACGTGACGAGCCTTTGAAATGTGAACTGATCGATGAGAAGGCCGGCGAAGTCGTCAGCGTGTACTACATCGACGGTTCGCCATTCATCGATTTCTGTCTGGGGCCGCACGTGCCGAATACGAATCGCCTCCGGGCCTTCAAGCTGCTGTCACTCGCCGGTGCCTACTGGAAAGGCGACGCCGAGAATACGCAGATGCAGCGCATCTATGGCACGGCGTACTTCAGTCAGGAAGAACTCGATGCGTGGCTCAAGCAACGCGCAGAGGCCGAGAAGCGCGATCATCGTCGGCTGGGTCGCGAGCTCGATCTGTTCTCGATCCAGGAACAATACGGGCAGGGACTGGTTTTCTGGCATCCGAAAGGCGGGATCGTGCGCCAGCAGATGGATGATTACCTGCGCGAAGAGCTCGTCAAGCGCAATTACAGTTTTGTTTACACGCCGCACATCGCCCGGCGCGAGCTTTGGCAGTTGAGTGGGCACGAACAGAACTACGGCGATTCAATGTTCGCTCCGACTAAGCTCGAGGAAACCGAGTTTCGTCTCAAGCCCATGAATTGCCCGATGCACATCGGCATCTACAAATCGCAGCAGCGTTCTTATCGTGACTTGCCGCAACGATACGCTGAGATGGGCACCGTCTATCGCGCGGAATTGTCGGGTACGCTCCACGGTTTGATGCGCGTGCGCGGGTTTACGGTTGATGATGCTCATTTGTTCTGTACGCCGGAACAGATTCGCCGGGAGATCGACGACTGTGTCGACTTTGCTTATCAGGTCTTGAAGACCTTCGGGTTTGAGAAGATCAAGTTTGAGTTGTCGGTAAAGGGAAGCGACACCAGCAAGCTCTATCTCGGCTCTGATGACGAGTGGGCGAAGGCTGAGACCTCTTTGGCCGCGGCTCTCGACGCGCGTGGCATCGATTACCAGCGCATGGAAGGCGAGGCGGCGTTCTATGGCCCGAAGATCGATTTCAAAATCGAAGACGCAATTGGCCGGCTCTGGCAGTTGGGTACCGTGCAGTGGGATTTCAATCTCCCGGAGCGATTTGAACTGGAATACATCGGCGAGGATAACAAGCCGCACCGGCCGGTCATGGTGCATCGCGCGTTGTTCGGATCGATTGAGCGGTTCTTCGGTGTCTTGATTGAACATTACGCGGGCGCATTTCCATTGTGGCTTGCGCCCGTACAGGTAGCCGTGCTCCCGATCACGGATCGCATTAATGACTATGCCAACCAGGTCGCGCAGGAATTGCGCGGCGCCGGCTTGCGGGTTGAAGTAAATCAGCGCAGTGACAAGATCGGCGCTAAGATTCGTGACGCGCAGCTGCAAAAAGTTCCCTTCATGCTGGTGCTCGGCGACCGCGAGGTGCAGGATGCCAGGGTCGCCGTCCGTGAGAGATCGAAGGGTGACATCGGCGCGATGTCCCTCGAGGAGTTTAAGGAAATGGCGCGACGGTTAGTCGAGACGCGCGCTCTGACCAATCAATAGTTTCGAGTTTCGAGTTTCGAGTTTCGAGTCCGGGCGTCGTAGCTGACTCGAAACTTCAAACTCGAAACTCGGAACTCCTAACTGAGGAGGTGCAGCGATAGCTACAGGTTTCCGAGGCCGCGGCCGTCCCGATTTTCGCCGGGCGCCAGTCACACGTATTAACGAACGTATTCGCGTGCCCCAGGTACGCGTAGTTGCCGAAGACGGTGAAGAGTTCGGGGTCATGGACACCCGTGACGCAATTCGTGCCGCGAGAGAAAAGGGCATGGATCTGGTCGAGGTCGCGCCGAACGCCGAGCCGCCCGTTTGCAAAATCATTGACTATGGCAAATTCCAGTACCTGGCCAAGAAAAAGGCGAACGAGGCGAAGAAAAAGCAGGTGGTCATCACCGTCAAGGAAGTTAAGTTTCGCCCCGGCACGGACGAGCACGATTACAGCTATCGCATGAAGCACGCCCGCGAGTGGCTGACTGAAGGCGACAAAGTTAAGGCAACGATCTGGTTCCGCGGTCGCGAGATGACGCATCGTGAACTGGGCGCGCGCATCCTTGAGAAGCTGGAGAAAGATCTGGCGGACATCAGCGAAGTGGAGATGCGGCCCCGCATGGAGGGGAACCAGATGTTCACGATCTTTGGGCCAAAGCGACATAAGGGCGGAGCCAAGACCGATCGTCTGGCTGCGCCTCCAGGCCAGGGAGCTGGCGGAAGTGGACCGGCGCCGGCGCCACCGGCGTCAGCTTCTTCGGGCGAAAATCCGCCGGCCTAGTTTTGAAGCGTTTGTAGTGGTGGGGCGCGTTTGGGGCGCGCTGGAGATGTCCCAGACTCCCTTCTCCCTTTGGGAGAAGGGCTGGGGAAGAGGGGCGTAGCTAACGGGGCGCGATACTCAGGCCCTCTCCCCGACCCTCTCCCAAAGGGAGAGGGAGTTCAAATTTGAGATTGGAACTAAAGATTTGCAGTTGAGGTTTTGAAAAGGAGCAATCATGCCAAAACTTAAGACCCATAGAGGAGCGGCAAAGCGTTTTCGCATTACCGCCACCGGCAAGATCAAACGCGGGCACTCGCATGCGCGCCACATCTTGACGAAAAAGACCAACAAACGGAAACGATACCTCGACATCGATGTCCTGGTGGCGGATGGCGACATTGAGCGCGTCAGGCGAATGTTGCCGTACGGAAGAGATTAAGAGATTGAGTCCGACACACTTCAGTTTGTCGTTGATCTATGTGGCACAGACTTCAGTCTGTGGTCGCCTGGTTCAAATCACAGGCTGAAGCCTGTGCCACTCACGAAAACTGAAGTTTGTCGGACAGTTGAAGGAGAGTAATCATGCCGAGAGCAAAAAGAGGAAACAAACGCCTGGAACGGCGCAAGAAAATTCTCAGGTTAGCCAAAGGCTATCGAGGTACCAAGTCCAAGCTTTATCGATCAGCGAAAGAATCCGTCGAGCGCGGATTGAACTTCGCTTATACCGGACGCAAATTGAAGAAGCGCGATTTCCGCTCGCTGTGGATTGTACGAATTGGCGCCGCCGCGCGGCTCAACGGGATAAACTACTCGCAGTTCATGCACGGGTTGAAGCTCGCCGGAATCGAACTTGATCGGAAAGTGCTTGCTGACTTTGCCGCCAAGCAGCCGGAAGCTTTCACCGAACTGGCCACGCAGGCAAAGACAGCTTTGGAGAATAAGCCCGAGGCCCGCGCTGCCTGAGCCTGGCTGAGTCAAAGGAGATCAATATGAAACGACGAGTATCGAAACCAGTAGCGGTCTTCTTCCTTTTGTTGTTTTCGCCGCTGGCGCTGTTTGCGCAAGATGGCCCGGCTACAGCGAAGCCACCGACTGTGGACCAGTTTATCGGTAACTACAAAGGCACCGCGAAAGGTCCTGAAGGCGACGTAGCGCTGACCCTGGAAATTAAATCCGACAAGGGTAGGATTTCGGGCCGTCTCATCACGCCAAAGGGCGAAGAGCCGTTCACCTCTGGTGAGGTGGTGGTCAGCGAACTGACAATCAAGCTTGGTTCGGGATCCGCCGCCAACCAGCTCGTGTTACAACTTCGCGATGACAAAGCAGTTGGCGAGTGGAAGACCGGCGGACAGACGCGTGCGGTTGAATTCAGGAAAGTCCTACCCGCCACTGAAGCCACCCCTGCGGAAGTAGCGAAACCTGCGACCGCGCCTTCAAACGCTGAGGCCTTGTCGGGTGAGTGGGATGCCGCCGCCGATGTGCAGGGACAGGCATTTCCCTTTGTGCTCAGCCTGAAAGTAGAAGGAGACAAGGTGACAGGCGCAAGCAGTTCGCAACTGGGCACCTCGACGATTTCATCGGGGAGTTGGAAGGATGGGAAGCTGGCCCTGGTGCTCGAGGGATCTAACGGTCAGATCGCCCTGATTGCCACGATGGTGGATGGAAAGCTGGTAGGTGACTTCGATTACGCCGGGCAATTATCGGGGAAATGGATCGCAGCGAAGAAAAAACCGTAGTAGTCCGCGAAGCGGACGAACTAAAATAGCCCACCGATTTAATCGGTGGGATCGCAGGTTGTATTTTGCTAATTGAGTCCGCGAAGCAGACGGCAGAATGTTGGTTACAGAACCGCGAGCGGTAGCGACCGGATGCCAGCATTCAACTCAGAATTGATTGGCTATCTACCTGTCTTTACCTTCCAAGTTAAGTGTTTGCATCCGGTCGCTACCGCTCGCGGTTCTGTAACTTCTGTCGCCCGCTTCACGGGCTTTTGAATTTCATTCTGTATCTGCTTACCTCAGCACTCAAGTGCTGGGCTATTATCAGCGTCCGCTGCGCGGACTCTTGCATACGGCTTCCTAAAGGTTAACCGCATGGCAGAAGAAAAGAATCAAGAGCGGCCAGAGACTCCGAGCAATCGTATTCGCGCAGCATTCGAACTTGAATTCGAGCGCTTTTCCGATTCGCCCGAATCACTCACAGTGGCCGAAAACCAATTGCGGGAACTCGGAGAACTGCGAATCAAAGTTCTAGGCAAGAAGAGCGAACTTGCATCTCAAAAGAAGACGATTGGAACTATTGATCCAAAGTTACGCCGCGAATTTGCCATTATCTTTCAGAAGCTCGAGCAAGACATAACAGAGAGAATTGAAGATAAAGAAATTAGGTTGAGAACCTTTGTCCTGCACGCCCGCATCGAACGCGATCGTGTCGACGTTACCATGCCCGGGCGTCGTCCGCGACCGGGGCACCTGCATCCGATCACTCTGATGCGTCAGCGCATCGAAGACATCTTTGTCTCGCTGGGTTATGCAGTCGAAGACGATCGCGAGATCGAGACTGACTTCTACAATTTTGATGCGCTCAATATTCCCGAAGGCCACCCCGCGCGCGATCCGCAGGACACCTTCTACACGACTGATGGCTTCGCGCTGCGTTCGCAGACCTCGACCGTGCAGATTCACGCGATGCAAAGACGCGGCGCGCCGGTGCGCATGATTGCGCCGGGCCGTGTGTTCCGACGCGACACTCCCGATCCGACCCACAATCCCATGTTCTTTCAAGTGGAAGGCTTGTGTGTGGATCGCGGGATCACCATGGCGCATTTGAAAGGCACCCTGGCGGAGTTTGCGCATCGTCTGTTCGGTCCGGAAACCAGGACGCGATTTCGACCTTCGTACTTTCCATTCACCGAGCCCAGCGCAGAAGTTGATTACAGTTGTTTCAATTGCGGCGGCAAAGGCTGTCGCATCTGCAAATGGTCTGGCTGGATCGAGCTGGGTGGCTCAGGCATGGTGCATCCAAATGTCTTGCGCGCGGCGAACGTCGATCCGGAAGTGTTTACCGGCTTTGCCTTCGGCCTCGGCATCGATCGCACCTGCGCCCGGATTTACCAATTGGATGACATTCGGCTCTTGTTCGAGAACGATGTTCGGTTTTTAGAGCAATTCAGATAGAAGAGAGCTTAGAGCTTCGAGCTTAGTACTTGGTTCGCGTGTCGTCACGAGCAACTGAGTAATGAGTATCACTAAGCACTAAGCACTAAGCACTAAGCACTAAGCTCAATGTTAATTAGTTACAACTGGCTGCGCGAGCTAACCGGCACAAAGCTCGACCCTCAGGAGGTGAGGGAACGGCTGACCAACGTTGGTCTGGCGGTTGACGCTGTCGAAGAGCGCGACGGTGATTACGTGCTCGATGTCGAAGTGCCGTCGAATCGTGGTGACTGTTTGTCGCACGTGGGTATCGCGCGAGAACTAGCGGTAATCGAGCAATCTCAAATCGCAAATTTGAAATTTGAAATTAAGAGCAAAGAAGGCAAGGCTGCTGATTTCGCTTCCGTTGAAATCAGCGATCCGGATCTCTGTCCGCGATACGCGGCCCGCGTTGTGCGCGCTGTAAAGATTGCGCCGTCACCCGAGTGGCTGGCAAAACGTCTTGAGACCATCGGCCAGCGTTCCATTAACAACGTTGCCGACATCACCAATTACGTCCTGCATGAGCTTGGCCAACCGCTTCATGCATTTGATCTCACCAAGCTGGGAGACAACCGCATTGTCGTGCGCCGGGCCGCGAAAGGTGAAACGATCGAGACGCTTGATGGCGTCGAACGCAAACTGGATGCGGACATGCTCGTGATAGCCGACGCCAAGCGGCCGGTGGCCGTGGCTGGTGTGATGGGCGGTGAAGAGTCCGAAATTGGAAACACCACACGCGACGTGCTGATCGAAAGCGCGTACTTCGATCCTGCTTCGGTGCGCCGTACGGCCAGGTTACTTGGCCTGCACACGGAGGCCTCGCATCGCTTTGAGCGGGGCGTCGATCCTGAAGGCGTCTTGCGGGCGCAGGAACGCTGCGTGGCTTTGATTACCGAACTCGCGGGTGGGGTGGCGACCGAAGACGCGCTCGATGTCTATCCAAATTATCTGGCAACCAGCGCGGTTGCGCTGCGTCCGGAACGGGTTGAAACCATAACCGGCTTGCAAGTCGAGACTAATGAGATGTTGCGGATTCTGACCGCACTGGGTTTCGAGCTGAGTGAAGATAATCCTGCAAAGCTTGCTTTCACCATTCCTCCGTGGCGACACGACGTCGCGATCGAAGAAGATTTGGTGGAAGAAGTCGCGCGTCATACGGGCTATGACAAGATTGGGACGGGCCTTCCTCCGGCCAGCCTGGCCGGAGAATATCAATCAAGCGAAATGCGTAAGCGCGCGTTGCGTCAGGCAATGTCGGGTCGCGGTTTTGATGAAGCGATCGGCCTGAGCTTCATCCAACTAACTGAAGACTTTGAATTGATTCCTGACTTCGCCGGGAGCGGTTGGGAAAGTCTGGTGACGCTGACCAATCCGATCATCGAAGAGGCCTCGCGAATGCGGCAAACCCTTTTGCCGGGTCTTTTGAATTCAATCCGTCATAATTTGAATCACGGCATCCGCGACGTTTGCTTGTTTGAAACGGGCCGCATCTTCGCCGCCCCAGAGCCGGGCCAACTGCCACGGGAACGAGAAGCCTTTGCCCTGGTCGCTACCGGCGGAGCAATCGAAGCAAATCGAGCTGAGGCCGGACGCGAGCTCGATTTCTTTGATCTCAAGGGCGCACTCGAGTCGGCAGTGGAAGCAATGAATCTGCCGCCGCTGGACTTTGAAATGGCCGCCGTCAAACACATGCGGCCTGGACAGTCGGCTGCAATCAGTATCAGCAGCACGCGCGTTGGCTCCATAGGGTGCCTGGCCGAAACCGTCGCCGGCGCGCACAAGTTTCGCCAGCCTGTTTTCGTCGCCGAAGTTGATCTCACTGCGCTCCTGGAGGTCAAAGAACTCCCGCTGCTCTATTCACCTCTGCCGCGTTTTCCATCGATCGTGCGCGACGTCTCGCTGCTCGTTGATCGCAAGGTCACGGTAGCGGACTTACTCCGTGCGGTTCAGGATCAAGAGGTCGAACATTGCATCGGCGCGAAGCTTGTCGGCGTCTATGAAGGTGAAGGCATTCCAGACATCAAGCGGTCCGTTACGCTGCGCATCGAATACCGCGCTGATGATCGCACCTTGCGCGATGAGGAAGTTGATGACAGTCGTATGAGGCTCGTAGCATTTCTCATTCGTTCATTCGGGGCAGAGGTCCGGTAACCGGCGGCACTGGAGGTCAGCTGGACGCGATTTATCGCTCTCGCGGAGCATGAGGTCAGTACCACCCGCGTCAGCGGGTGGGTCAAACACTCAACGCGCGGGTTGGGTGCTGGATCCACCCGCTTACGCAGGTGGTACTGACTTCATTGCAGGGTCGTTTAGATATGTCTTGCGCTCCCGCTTAGTAAGTCGGATAATCAGCCAGACTTTCAACGGCCCCGGCCCCGAGCCAGGAGACGAACGATGGTGGCATTGAACGGACTCGAAAAATTCTCGCACCTCGAAGACAAGATCTATCGCACAATTGAGCTGACCAAAACTCTGCGGCAGGAGAAGGACGACCTCGAGCGGCAGCTCGCCACGGTTCGCAACCTGGGCGGAGACAAGCAGGAACTGGTAGCTAAGATAGAAAGACTGCTGGCTGAGCGCGAAGCCGTCAGAATCAAGGTGCAGAGAATGCTGGACGCAATAGCCGCGGCCGATCCTGAGATCGCGGAGGCCTTGCGCGGATGAGCGGAGACACATTGGACCTGGACCGAAACACCGACGCCACCGCGTCCCCCACCATTAAGGTCGAAATCTACGACCAGGCCTATACCGTCAGATCTGACGGCGATCCTGAGTACCTGAGAGAGTTGGCCGAGTACGTCGATCAGCGCATGCGCGAAATCTCTTCCGGCACGCTGACAGTTGATTCGCGGAAGGTCGCCATTCTCGCCGCCCTCTACATTGCCGATGAGTTGCATCAGCTAAAAAAACTTCACGAACAGGCGGACGAGCAACTGGCAACGCGCAGTACCGAGTGCTCAGAGATGCTCGATCGATTGTTGAAAGTTCCGCGGAGTCTCACTCGTCCGGCAGCGTCGTAATTTCTGCTCTGGATGTAACGCAAAGTGTAAGGCCACCCCACCGGGCTGCCCCGGCGGCGAGCCTTGGTTTGCGGCGCGAGTTCCAGCATCTGCTCCAAAAAGCTAATCTGAACCGTCCCTTTCGCGGGAAATCCCTGCTAATAGATTTTCAGTTTGCCATTAGCAAAGCACGCTAACCACCGCGTGCCGCCTTGTGCTAATATCCCCGCCGGCGGAGGGAAGGTTTCTGCCGGGTTCGTCACCGAGTAACGATGATTGAGCCAACGTCGTTCAAAAGGGAGACCGACGTCGCGAGCTAGTGCATTTCTTCATCGTTAAGAAATGCCGACAGGTTGCGCCGAAAAAAAGGTCACCCACCTGTTTCACACAGGTTCAATTACGACTTCGGAACGGCCAGGCGGTTTTCCCTCTCGCCATTTCTTTATAGCGCAAGTTGTTAACTTGCGATGGCGCAAGCTAACAGCTTGCGCTACTCTGCTTTTATGAAGCTCCTCTTAATTGGCGACGTGGTTGGTAAGCCAGGTCGGGCGGCCCTGCTCGATCGCCTGCAGGACTTGAAAGAGCAGAACGCGATCGACTTCACGGTGATGAATGCCGAGAATGTCGCGGGCGGATTTTCCATTACCGCGGCAATTGCCGAACTGCTTTTCTCCTCCGGCATTGATGTCATGACCTCAGGCAACCACATCTTTGATAAGCACGAAGTCGTCAAATACATCCAGAAACAGCCACGGCTGCTTCGCCCGGCAAACTATCCGCCGCACACTCCGGGCCAGGGCATCTGGGTGGGAGAAGTAAAAGGTGTCGGGGTGGCTGTGATAAACCTGCTGGGCCGCGTTTTCATGCAGCCTGCCGATGATCCCTTTCGCATTGCGAATGAACTAATTAACTCGTTGCCTGATGCGGTCAAGGTCCGAATCGTGGACATGCACGCTGAGGCAACCTCGGAAAAGATGGCGATGGGTTGGTATCTCGATGGGCGGGTCTCGGCAGTCGTCGGCACCCACACGCACGTGCAAACTGCTGATGAGCGACTTCTGCACGAAGGCACGGCCTACGTCACGGATCTGGGAATGACCGGAAGCTACGGCGGCGTAATTGGAATGAAGAAGGGCGACATCATCAATCGCTTCACCTCACCCATACATCGCAAACCGGACCACGCAAAAAGTGAAGTGCGCATCTGCGGCGCAATCGTGGATGTGGACGAAGAGACTGGCCGCGCGCGCTCGATCGAGCGCATCAACTTGAGCCATGAGCAGTGATTCAGAGCGCTTCGTCATCAGGAACCGGTTCACCTTCAAGTTCCGTCTCCGTCGGCGGCGCCAGCAGCATCTCAGCGAAGCCCGGCGGCATCGAGCGCACGCGACCGTTCGCATCCGTCACCACGTGGCCGGTCTCGCCTTCGGCGATGACCGTTCCATCCGACTCGCGAACGATCTCATACCCAAAGCGTAGGGACCGCCGGCGCAGCTCGGTGATGTGGGTCCTAACCATCAGCACGTCGTCGTAGAAGGCGGGAGCTTTGTAGCGGCAATAACTTTCGGCGACTACCAGAAAGGCGTTCTCGTTTTCTTCCATATCGCGATACGAGAATCCGCGGGCGCGGCAGAACTCAGTGCGGCCGATTTCGAACCAGACCAGATAGTTCGCGTAATAGACCACGCCCATCTTGTCGGTTTCCGCATAGCGCACGCGCAGCAGCGCTTCGTGCCATTCGTGCAATCCATCTTCTTCGTCCAGATTCATCATTTCAGCGTTTTCGTGGCACTGGCTCCGTTAGGAGCCGAATGTTTATAGATCCAGCTAAGATTGAAACGGTCCAGCTCCTTTAGGAGCGAAATGTCTCGCCCCTAGCGGGGCGATGAAAACAGAGACGGCACTCGGGACTAAAAACATTTCGTTCCTACGGAACTAAGCTTAACGACTCGCCGTAGCGTTAGCTTCAACCTCTGTATTCAGATAAACTTGTTGCGTTTAGCGGACTATAAGAGCGAAAGATGAGGATGTCAAAGAAAATTCGTTTTGCGCTGGCGACGCTAATAGCATCAATAGCCCTGTTCGTGGGCCTTTCACAACCCTCCTCGGGCTCCTCGCACACTGATTCAGTCTCTGTGCAACCGAGGTGTTCTCTGTGTCTCGGTGGCGAACAAGCTAACCAGAGCGCCTCTTGGGCACAACAGAATCCGGCCACAATCCGCGCCTCGCGCAGCGCCGCCCTCAGCGCCGCCACCCGGGATGTCCTCAAAGAGACCAGCGAGATTCGTCAACTCTCGATCCTGCGGCCGGTGCAAAGCTCCGCGCAGTCGCGGGCCGAGATCGAGCGGATGATCATGAAGAATCTCGATCAGGAAATGACGCCGGCCCGAACACATGCAGCCGAAGTCACTTTGAAGAAGCTCGGAATGGTGTCGCCCGACTTTCAATATCGCGCCCTGTTGATTCGCTTGCTGACTGAACAAGTGGCGGGCTATTACGATCCCAGGACGCGTGAGTTTCATCTGGCCGACTGGATCGATATCGATGGGCAAAGGCCAATCATGGCGCACGAACTAACGCACGCGCTCCAGGATCAGCATTTCAACCTGCGCCGCTTCGAGCATTGGCCCAAAGGCGATTCAGACGCCGAGCTGGCCGCGCACGCATTGATTGAAGGCGACGCCACGCTGACGATGGCGCTCTACATCGTCAGCAATCCGCTGAGCGCGCCGGCGTTCCTAAAATCGCTCGGCACGGCAAGCATGTCTTCAGTGGAACTCGACAAAGCGCCACGCGCGGTGCGCGAGAGTTTACTGTTTCCTTATCAGCAGGGTTTGGACTGGACCACGAACTTGTACAAGCGGGGCGGTTGGGATGGCGTCTCGAGAGCTTTCACCGAGTTGCCGCAATCGACTGAACAGATCCTGCATCCGGAAAAATATTTCGCGCACGAGGCGCCGGTGAAAGTGACGCTGCCGGACATCACGTTGCTGCTTAATAGAAGAGGTCAGAGATTAGAGGTCGGAGTTCAGAGGTCAGAGATCAGTGGGCAGTGGGCAGTGGGCGGTGAGCAGTCGGCAGCCGGGAACGCAGGCATCCTGCCTGCATTTAGTGGCACAGACTTTCAGTCTGTGATTCCCATCGCGGGACTTCGGACTGTGAGTGGCTATGCGTTCACTGGGAGCGCGGACGCCCCGCCCGCATTCGCGCGTTACTCATCACTCATAACTCAGTACTTATCACTTTCTTCACCGGCCCCCGACACCCGATCCCCGGCACCCGCCTCCTGGCGCCGCCTGGACTACGACGTTCAGGGCGAGTGGGGTTTCTACCTAATCCTGGATCAGTTCTTGAAGTCACCCGCCGAATCGCGCCGCGCCGCCGCAGGCTGGGGCGGCGACAGCTTCGCAGTCTACGAAGGCCCCAAAGGCGAAGTCCTGATAGCGTCACTCTCAACCTGGGACACCGAGAACGACGCCCGCGAATTCTTCGACGCTTATGTGAAGCGCACCGAGCTTCGCTATCCAAGCTCTGAGCGACTAGAGTCTCCCAGCTCTGAAGACCAAACTCGAAACTCGAAACTCGAAACCCGAAACTTCCAGTCCTGGCGCACCTCCGAAGGCGCTGTCATCGCCGAGCTTCGCGGCTCGCGTGTTCTAATCGTCGAAGGCATTCCAGATCGCGTAGATCCAAACGCATTGCTCAGGTCTCTCCGCCAATAGTGATAGAATCAGCCGCAGAGGAGAAAGAATCTCATGTCCAGACGAATCACTACGATTGATGCCGCCGCTTCCGTAGCCCTGCCGCCCGAAGCGGTCGATGCGCTTGGAGTTGAAGCGGGAGGCGAATTGGATGTCGAGATCGTCGGCCGCGCTTTGGTGGTTCGCTCCGTTGACGAAGCGCGGCGTTCGCGCGATTTCATTGATACATTCGAGTCCGTCCTCAAGAAGCGACGCAAGGCCTACGAGCAGTTGGCAGAAGGTCCTGGCCAGTGATACTCGCCATCTGCGATGAAATTCCCTGACAAATTGGATGTGCTTGCGGTTCACGCGAGATTGATCTCGGAGACCGGCGGGAGCCCCGGCCTGAGAGATGAAGGCCTGTTGGAATCAGCTTTGGCTGCGGCCGAGAACCGCCACAGTTATGAAGACGCCGACCTTGTGACGTGCGCAGCGACCTATGCGTATCACTTGACGCAGGCACATGCATTCGTTGACGGCAACAAGCGCGCTGCGGCGGCCATCACTGAAACATTTCTGGAAACAAATGGAAGCCAGTTAGCGATAACAAACAAGGAAGTTGTCCAGTTATTTGTGGACATAGCGGCCGGCGTCATAAGCCGTGATGAAGTAGAGAACTTGCTTCGCGCAAACGTGACAATAACGTGACGCGCGTAGGAATCAGCAGCGGCATCTGATGGGGACGGCGTAGGAAGTGCGCTTAACGGACACCATAAAGCCAGCCAAAAGGTCAGCGCTCTAAGCGCTGCTTCTCGATCAATTTCTAAAGTCGCCCGTCGAATCACGCCGCGCCGCCGCAGGCTGGGGCGGCGACAGCTTCGCAGTCTACGAAGGTCCCAAAGGCGAAGTCCCGATAGCGTCACTCTCAACCTGGGACACCGAGAACGACGCCCGCGAATTCTTCGACGCTTATGTGAAGCGTACCGAGCTTCGCTATCCGGGAGTCGAGAGAATGGATTCAGTTGATCCGACAACTCGAAACCTGAAACTCGAAGCGCGGAAGCTTTCAGCTTCCGAACCAGCGAAGGATTGGTCACAATCGACCTGCGCGATTCGCGCGTGCTGGTTCTAGAAGGAGCGCCTGATAGGTTGGATGTGAAGGCTGTTCAAAGGTTGATCCAGTAGAAGAATCGCCCGGCAAACTCTTATTTTCTTTTGGGTTGAGGAATTTGCCCGCCCCACCGAAGCGTGGGTGAATTTCCAAAACTATAGTAATTAAGGTCTCGGCAATTGGCGCATGTGATTCACCTGTGATATTTTTTCCGATGCCTAACTAACCCATAAGATAGATAATTAGCTGGTTCATTCAGCAAGGCTCTTGCCGAAATGGCTGAGATCAAAACAGAAGTCCAGTCGCCCTCGGGCTTCAAAGTAAAACCGCTCTCGAAAATCGCCAAGCGCGACGAACAGTCGGCAGGCGGCGGAGCGCAGGAGGCAGACGGCAGTAGGCAGAAGGCAGAAAGCAGCATTTCAGAACCTCACGATTCCAAATTCCAAAGCAAGCCTTCGCGGCTGCGCGAACTGACCGGAGAGCTGCGTAAGGTCGAAGCAAAGCTTCGGCTTGGCGGTGGTGCCGACAAGATTGAGAAGCAGTACAAGGCGCACAAACTCACTGCTCGTGAGCGTATTGACCTGCTTCTCGATGAGGATTCATACAAACAGGAGATTGGTTTGTTGGTTGCTTACGATCAATACGATGGCGGCGCGCCGGCAGCGGGCGTCGTCACCACCATTGGCCGCGTCGCGGGAAGGGAAGTTGTCGTAGTCGCTAACGATGCCACTGTCAAAGCCGGGTCGTGGTGGCCAGAGACAATCAAGAAGATTCTGCGCGCGCAGGAGATCGCGATGCGCTCGCGGGTGCCGATCATTTATCTGGTTGACTCCGCCGGCGTGAATCTTCCTTACCAGGGCGGCGTCTTTCCCGGGCAGTACGGCGCGTCGCGCATCTTCTATTACAACTCGATCATGCGGCGGTATTTGAAGGTGCCGCAGATTGCCGCGGTGATGGGGCCGTGCATCGCCGGCGGCGCGTACCTGCCGGCGCTCTCGGACATCATTATCATGGTCGAAGGCACTTCGTTCATGGGATTGGGTGGAGCGAACCTGGTCAAAGGCGCGACGGGCCAAACGATCGACAATGAGACTCTCGGCGGCGCGCGCGCGCATAACGAACTTTCGGGAGTTGCTCATTATCGCGTCAAGAACGATGAAGAGTGCATCGCGAAGATTCGCGAGTTCGTCTCTGAACTTCCGTCAAAGGCGCAGTGCGCAGTCTCGGTTACTAATGGAGGCGAACCAAAAACTCCGGAAGAACAACTCTACGACATAATTCCCGCAGATCATCGACAGCCGTACAGCATGCGCGAGCTTTTGGATTGCGTGCTCGACGAAGGACATCTGGACGAGTTTCAGGCGGACTATGCGAAAGAGATCATAACGGGGCACGCCCGCATACGCGGCGTCCAGGTCGGCGTGATCACCAACAACCGCGGCATGTTCCGTGACCCGGCGGGCGGTTCGCCAAAATTTGGCGGTATCATCTATACCGAATCGGCGGAAAAGGTTGCGTACTTCATCGAAACGTGTAACCGTCATCAGACCCCTCTGCTTTTTATTCAGGATGTTTCCGGATTCATGGTCGGCCCGGAAGCGGAGCACTCGGGAATCATTCGCGCGGGCGCGCGTTTTGTCGAAGCAATGGCCACGGCAATGGTGCCCAAGATCGTCTTGACGGTGAACCATGCATCGGGCGCAGGCTACTATGCGATGGCGGGGCAGGGTTTTGATCCGGACTTCATTTTCAGTTGGCCGACGGGCCGCATGGGCGTAATGGAGGGTGATTCCGCTGTCCAGGCCGTGTTCGGCAGTGAGTTGGAGAGATTGAAAAAGAGCGGTCAGCAACCGGATCCGAAGCTTGAGGCGGAGATGCAGAAAGTGCGCGAGACTTATGAGCGCGATCTGGACGCGAAGTATGCGGCGGCGCGCGGCTTTGTCGATGCCGTCATCGCCCCGGAAGAGACCAGAGACGCGCTGGAACTTGCATTACGAGTGAGTTTGAATTATTCAGGACCGCATCTGGGGCAGTTTGTATTACCTGCAACGTTAGCGTAAAACGTGTAAGAAAAGACACAGAACAACGGTAAGATTACGCGCTTTGGCTGAGTTTTTCTCGCACCTCTTCAGGGTGCATGCTTTTGATTTGCGTAGTACCAGGGCTGGCCCGTTTACTCGCTTACCGCTGGTTACTATCTTTCACTCCCTCGGAGTGACAAACAAAGGAGAAGGAAACGTGAGAAAGAGCACCATCTATCTTTTCGTTCTGGGACTCGCCGTGGTCGTGATGACGGCGCTTGCAAGCGCCGGCCTGGTCGTATCCGCTCAGAATACGAACTCGTCGATGACGATGGCCCCTACCAATACCGCCGCGAAGAAGAAACCGCGTCGACCCAAAGCCGCGATGAGTGGCCGTTGCGATCCGACGAAGCAGGAGCAGACGGATCTCTCGGGCACGTACACCGGGAAGGTCAAGCACGGCAGCGAACCGGTTATGGACGCGACGCTGACGATCACTGGGAATAACTTTACGATGGCGTCCGGCTCGGACACAAAATCGGGACGCATCACGGCGGTCACGACCTGTGGCTATACTGCGGTCACTGTTATGATGGGTGACCTGACGCCGCCACCGCCCGGGCCAAATCCGCCACCTGCCCACCCGGCGATGTCTATGCGCGCCAAGAAGATCGGCAACGGCTTGACGCTGACGACGGTACCCGGTGAACCGCAAACGGCTTCGTTTACCACGGCCAGTGCGGCAAAGCCCCATCGGAAACACAAAGCGACCCGCAAGGCCGGCGCACCGCCACCACCGCCGCCGACGCCAAAGCAGTAGTGCTGGTCCGCAGCAGCGGTAATCGCGGAGACACGGGGACACGGCGAGACAGATTCGAAGTAGTTGTGGCGATCGATGACAACCGATCGGCATTCTGTTCGCGCTGTGGCTTCCCGTGTCTTCATTTTTCTGTAACCTACACAAACGCGATTTAGCAGAATGAAAGACAAGATTCGCATCGCCGCCGGTCAGGGCTTCTGGGGCGATCTCCCCGACGCGCCGGTGCGACAGGTGGAAGGCGGGCCGATCGATTATCTGATGCTCGACTATCTGGCCGAGGTCACGATGTCGATCATGCAGAAGCAGAAGGCACGTGACCCGAACGCCGGATATGCGCGTGACTTTGTCCCGCTCATGAAGCAGATTCTGCCGGCTTGCGTCGAACGGAATATCCGGGTGACCGCGAACGCCGGAGGCGTGAATGTCGAAGGGTGCGCCGCCGCGGTTCGTGACGTGGCGCGCGAATTAGGTCTCAGAGGCAAGCTAAGAATCGGGATCGTTACCGGCGACAACATGCTGGATCGCATCGACGATCTACTCGGGCGCGGAATCGAACTGCGCAACATGGACTCCGGCGAGCCCCTGGCTACGGTGCGCGATCGAATTCAAAGCGCGAATGCCTATCTCGGAGCCGCGCCGATTGTTGAGGCGCTGAATCAGGGCGCTCAGATCGTGATAACCGGACGCGCAACTGATACAGGATTGACACTGGCGCCGATGATTCATGAATTCGGTTGGCGCTCAAATGATTGGGACAGACTGGCGGCCGGTACTATCGCCGGGCACATCATCGAGTGCGGCGCGCAATGTTCCGGCGGAAATTGCCAGCATGAATGGCAGAGCATTCCGGATCTGGCGAATGTTGGCTTCCCGATCGCCGAAGCATCGCCGGATGGAACTTTTGTGATTACGAAACACAAAGGAACCGGTGGCCGCGTTAACGTGCCTTCCGTCAAGGAACAGCTTGTTTACGAGATGGGGGACCCACACGAGTACATCACGCCGGATTGCGTCGCCGACTTCACCACGATCCGAGTGGAAGGTGATGGGGCTGACCGCGTGCGGGTGTTTGGGATCAAGGGGAAACCTGCGACCGACTCTTTGAAGGTGTCGATCAGTTATTCGGCAGGCTACAAAGCCGTCGGCACCCTGGTTTATGCCTGGCCTGACGCCTACGAGAAGGCGAGAGCCGCGGACAAGATTCTGCGCGCGCGTCTTGATCGCCTCGGTTTGCGCTTCGATCAGATTCTGACCGAGTTCGTAGGCGTGAATGCGACGCATGGGCCGCTGGCAGGCGAGCCATCGCCGGATCTCGCGGAGGTACAACTGCGCGTAGGTGTGCGGGGCAACGATCGCAAAGCGATTGAGAGATTCACAAGAGAAATCGCGCCGTTGATTCTGACCGGACCGCCTGCGGTAACAGGGTTTGCCGGCGGGCGCCCCAAGGTCGAGGAAATTGTCGCTTATTGGCCGGCGCTGATTCCGAAGGCGGAGATTGAAGCGCAGGTTATGCTACTAGAGGTTTGAAAGTGACTCGTCAGAAGCCAGTAATCTTCATTAGCTGTGGTCAGTCTACGGGTTCGGAACGGGCTTTGGGTCAGCGTATTAGAGAAATGGTTGATGCTAGCCAAGTCTTTACTGGCTATTTTGCTGAAAATCAATCTAGCTTCCAAGGTGTTACACGGAACATATTCGTACAGCTTTACAAGTGTTTTGGTTTGATCTGCGTCATGCATGATCGGGGAAGCGTGTCATCACTGCACGGCGAGCCAACAATTCGTGCTTCGGTATGGATAGAGCAAGAAATCGCGATCGCGGCATTTCTTGCAGAAGTTCTTGACCGTGACGTGAAAACTCGGGTGTACATCCAAAATGGAATCCATCGCGAAGGTGTTAGGGACAAGGTGATCATAAACCCCAAAGAGTTTGATGCTGAGGATGAAATACTCGTCGACTTACCGATCATTCTTCGAGAGTGGGCTGAGTTGTTCGCTCAAGAGACGGAAAACCTGAACGCTCAACTGGAAGTGGTTCTTCAAGAGCTTCTTTACAACAAAGAGATGCTAGCACTCGATTTGAGTAATTTTCAGCCGGTCTTTTACGATAAATTAATGGAGATGAAAAGGAACGGGGCTATTAACGACCTTGAGCAAGAAGTGAAGAATGCTCTCAACAAGGTTTACCTCGACACCACAAATTACAGTAGCCATTTACATCGAATCGTAAACACTGAAAACTATTCATCCCGCGCAAACGAAATAGGGATGTATCTTGGGCCAGCTAAGGCGACGGCGCGCGAGTCCGTGAGTCAAGCCATTCAATTGGTAGAGCAAGCCATATCCAACTCTCGAAGATCGGATCGACATGAAGGTTAGATTGCTCACACTTGCTCATGCCCGCTCCGGCGACAAAGGCGATACGGCGAACGTTGGCTTAATCGCTTTCCGAGATGATCTCTATCCGTTGTTAGCGCGCGAAGTCACCGCAGAGCGCGTCAAAGAGCACTTCAAAGGGATTTGCGGAGGGGAAGTAGAACGATTTGAATTGCCGAATCTCGGCGCACTTAATTTTCTTTTGCATGAAAGCCTCGGGGGCGGCGGCACGTTGTCGCTTATGACCGACGCGCAAGGCAAGACATTTTCGACTGCGCTATTGAGAATGGAAATTGAGCTTTCGGATGAGGAAGCGGCGGGACTCGGATTAGACTAGGCCGCGTCAGGGCGCACAGAAGGCATGCGACATGCGTACGCTCAGTTGGATAACATTCGTTTGCACTACGTTGAGTGCGGCAATGGAAATGAGCTCGTCATCCTGCTTCATGGCTTCCCCGAATGCTGGTATTCGTGGAGACACCAATTACCGATCCTGGGCGAACGATATCACGTCGTCGCTCCGGATATGCGAGGATACAACCTCAGCGACAAGCCGGCCGGGATTCAGAGTTACGCAATTGAATCGCTCGTCAAAGATGTCGTTGGCTTAATCAACTACTTCGATAAGGGCAAGGCGGCAATTGTCGCGCATGACTGGGGCGCGGGCGTCGCCTGGGCCCTGGCGCAAAGACACCCGGAACTAGTCTCAAAGTTGGTGGCGATGCAGGTCCCGCCGCCGGCGGCCTGGCGCGCGAACTTCACTTTCCGCCAGCTACGACATAGTTGGTACATGTTCTTTTTTCAGTTGCCGCGTCTGCCTGAATGGTGGGCAAGCGCACATGATTTTGCCAGAATCGAAAAGATGTACAAGGAGACCAGTGTCCGAAGCGGTGCTTTCACGGACGAGGACATCGCAGTGTATAAGGAAGCATTGCGTCAGCCCGGCGCACTGACAGGCGGGCTCAACTACTATAGGGCGAACGTTTTGAAGTCATTGTTCCGCGGCGGAGTCGAGACCCCGAAAGAGGCTGATGGAAGGATTCGCGTACCAACTCTTTTTATTTATGGCGAACAAGATGTCGCCGTGCTCCCCGCGACGGTGCGCGACGTGGGTAAGTTTGTCGATGCGCCTTATCGCGAGCTTCGGATTCCCGACAGCGGGCATTGGGTGCAGAACGAGGCGATCGAAGAGGTGAACGAAGCAGTGCTCGAGTTTCTCAGCGACGATTCGTTAAGATCGGATTAATTAGGAAATGACGGAAGACAACGCGACGGTTCTCTATACAACCGAGGGTGCGATTGCGCGAATCACGCTGAACCGGCCTGAGAAGCGAAACGCCCTCAATGACGAATTGATCGCCGGGCTTAGAGAGGCGCTGCGCCGCGCGGATCATGATGAGCCTGTGCGCGCGGCCATTCTGTTGGGCTCCGGGTCAGACTTTTGCTCCGGAGCTGACCTGACGGCGTTGCAGAAGATTTCCAATGCGTCAGTAGCGGAGAATCTCGACGATGCGCGCTCACTGATGGAATTGTTTCTTTTGATCAGAGAAGTGCGCGTCCCTGTCGTCGCCGCGGTGCAGGGGCGGGCCCTGGCCGGTGGATGCGGACTGGCGCTGGCATGTGACATGGTACTGGCATCGCGTTCGGCACGCTTTGGTTTTCCCGAAGTAAGAATAGGATTTGTCCCGGCAATGGTAATGGCAATTCTGCGGCGAAACGTTTCAGAGAAGAAGGCGTTCGAATTGATTAGCACCGGCGATGAAATTTCGGCCGAAGAAGCTGGGCGGCTTAGCCTGATCAATCGCGTCTTTGACGATGAAACGTTTGCTATGGACGTGCAGAACTTTGTCAAACGATTTGAAAGAATCAGCACGTCGGCGGTCGGCCTGTCAAAGCGTCTGCTTTACCAAATCGACGGCCAGACGCTTGGAGATGCAATGGCCGCGGGCGTGGACATTAACGCCATTGCTCGAATGACGGAAGATTGTCAAAAGGGAATTGAACGCTTCCTTAAGAAATCATGAAGCAGATTGTGGCTGTTGCGATGCGACTAGATTAGTCGTGCCTGATCAAGTGAAATCTTAAAGGTAAATACTGAGGGACAAGGTAAGAGAGGTGGGGTAAAATTTGCAAGCTTTGCGAATTCAAGTGAAGAAAGCTTGCAAAACATGAGACCAGCGAAGAGTGCCCAAGGACAGGAGCAA
>JBGQGG010000048.1:0-30870 GCA_041497335.1 Pyrinomonadaceae bacterium
CCTTCTGCGCTCTCATTGTGCCACGGGAGCCCGCCCGACAACTCTCCGCAAAGCCTCCGAGTCCTCCACTCCGTTCCGGCAGTGCCTGTGTCGGTCGAGCACCCACCCGTGTCCCAACGTCGCTACGAAGGGGGAAAACTCCTGTTTCTAAGATCAAGAACCACGAACGCGAAAGGAGCGCCAACTATGGACAGACCCGCAAGCCGATCAGTCGACATTCCCAAATGGTCAGCCTTGTTAGTTGAAGCAGTCAACAAGCCCGGCCTGATCATGGAAGCTTACTCAGTTTTTCACAACTACTCGATCGGGAATCAAATCCTTGCCCTCGTGCAATGCCAATTGCGCGGACTTGAACCCGGCCCGATCAACACCTTTCCCGGATGGCAAGCACTAGGACGAACAGTCAAACGCGGCGAGCGAGCCTTGATCCTTTGCATGCCGATCACTCGCAAGGTTCGCGATGAAGAAGCACAAGAAAGCGAAGGCGAGAACGGCGAGCGCACCTTCACCAGCTTTATGCACAAGGCGCGATGGTTCGCCATTAGTCAGACCATCGGCGACGAATTCACGCCGCCGCGCTTGCCCGAGTGGGAAGCCGAGCGAGCACTAGCCGCCCTCGACATTGAACAGATCGCTTTCACCGACACGGATGGCAACTGTCAGGGATACGCGCGGAAACGGCAGATCGCGATCAATCCCGTGGCCCAACTTCCACATAAGACCCTGTTTCACGAGACGGCCCACGTCATTCTAGGCCACACCAGCGAAGCCGATTTTACCAACACCGAAAGAACGCCCAAGAACTTGCGCGAAGTCGAAGCGGAAGCAGTCGCCTTGCTTTGCTGCGAAGCGCTGAACCTCGAAGGCGCGGACTATTGCCGAGGCTATATCCAGAACTGGCTATGCCCCGCCATCGGCTACAACGGCGACGCCATCCCCGAAAAGAGCGCACAGAAGATTTTCCGCGCCGCAGATCAAGTCCTGCGAGCCGGACGACTACAAGCAAGCGAGAACGAACAGGAGCAGTGAGACACGCGAAGGGGCTAGGAAAGCGCGTCAACGCTCGCCTAGCCCAGGCACCAACTTTTCACCCGCTAAAGGAGAAATGATCGATGCGACGAAACCATAACACAACCACGCAAACCAGCGTGACCCGCTTTGCGCTGGGCCAAACCTTCATCACGCCCGGAGCCGAAGACGCACTCCAGATCGCCGGACAAACAGCGATTGAGTTCTTGCGCCGTCATATGTCCTGCGATTGGGGCGGCGAGCTTTCAGACGAGGACGTTCAGGAGAACGAACTTTCATTGAAAGAAGGCTTTCGTCTTTTGAGCGCGTACCGCACCGGCAAGGGCCAGAAGCTTTGGATCATTACCGAGGCAGACAGAAGCGCGACGACGGTCTTGCTTCCGTCTGAGTACTAGCACCAGCAGACCGAAAGAAAAGAGCAGCGCGGGTGCTGTTACCCACCCGCGCCGCTTACATCGTGACCTGACCATCTTCAAGGAGAAGCCAGATGCCAGATAAGAGTACAGGTGTTTGCGCGGCCAGAACAAACGCGCTTGTCTGCAATATCCACGAACTGATCACCGAACTGGAAGAACGGATCGAGGACGGAGAATCGTTCGACAACCCGAAGCTAACCAGGACCGCAGAACGAGTATTCGGCGGCAGTAGAGCGCAAGGCAGATACACGCCGCGCGATGCTTACGACGCCGTAGAAATCGCGGTCAATAACTATCTATTAGAGAAGCACGCGAAAGAGCTAATGCAGATGGACGTGACCGAAGCGCTTGCTTCTGTCTTGCGTCCATTGATGCAGCGACTACCGCGACAAACGGATCGCACTTTAGAACAGACCGAGCTACAGCAATTCTCGACACCGCCAACACTCGCTTACCTCGCCGCGCGACTACTTGACCCGAAGCCGACCGATATCGTTCTAGAGCCGTCAGCCGGAACGGGCAGCCTCGCGATCTGGCCGTGTGCAGTTGGCGCGAAGGTTTTCTGTAACGAGACAAGCTTGCGGCGAAACTCATTACTTCGCTGTGTCCTCAACTTCGATGCGCTTCCGCTTGATGCAGAGTTCATCGACGATCTGCTACCCGCCGAGATTCAACCGACCGCCGTCTTGATGAATCCGCCGTTTAGCTCTACGAGCGGCAGAGTCACGAAAACAAATCCAGTATACGGAGCGCGACACGTAGCCAGCGCTTTGCGCAGACTTAGCGACGGCGGACGTTTGGTCGCGATCGTCAGCGAGGCGATGAGCTTTCACCATCCGAGCTTTAGCGAATGGTGGCAACGGATCGCGTGTCTCTGCAATGTCCGCGCAAACCTCACGCTTGATGGCAAGGAGTATGCGAAGTACGGAGCCGCGCCGGACGTGCAGATCCTCGTCATTGATAAGACCGGAGCGACACCCGGTCAGAACTGGCAAGAGCAGCTAAAGCAAATCAGTTGGGGAAGCGCCGCCACGCTTGAGGATGCCTGGGAAGCGCTCAGGCACTTAGTTGAGCTGTCACCTACGCCCGACGACGATCCCGACGATCAGGAACCGAGCGGCAATCTATTTGTCCCATACGTTCCAGCCAAATTGAGAGGAGGCAGATCGCACCCGGCCGTAATCGTGGAATCGGCATCAATGGCCGCAGTGATCCCGCCCGACATTACGTACAAACCACACCTTGCACCGGAGATTATCAGCGAGGGACTACTCTCAGACATTCAGCTTGAGCGCGTTATCTATGCCGGACAACGACACGAGCAGAGATTACCGGACGGATCACGCGCAGGATTCTTTGTTGGCGACGGCACCGGAGTCGGCAAGGGCCGAGTACTCGCCTGCATCATCGCCGACAACTGGAATCAAGGCCGCCAACGCGCGATCTGGCTTTCCGTCAATAATGACTTACTCGAATCAGCCAGACGTGATCTCACTGACTTAGGACTCGCGAGCATTTCCCTGTCGCGAATCAATGACTATCCACCAGCCGGAGAAATCACTCTACCGCGCGGAGTGATCTTTAGTTCTTATTCATCCCTAATCGCCGCAGCCAAAACGGGAGAGAAGCGACTAGACCAAATCCAAAGATGGCTTGGCAGTGATGGTGTAGTCATCTTTGATGAGGCGCACAAGGCCAAGAATGCCCTCGCGGGTGGACGAGGCGAACCTACCCTCACCGGACAAGCTGTCATTGACCTACAAGACCCGGAGCGTAATTCCGATTATCGCGTGGTCTATTCATCAGCCACCGGAGCGACCGACGTCCGAAACATGGCCTATATGACGAGGCTAGGACTTTGGGGCATCGGCACCAGCTTTCCCGGTGGCTTTCAAGAGTTCATGCAGGAGATTGAATCGGGTGGCGTGGGCGCCATGGAAATGGTCAGCCGCGACATGAAGGCACTCTGCATGTACCTGTCAGGATCAATCTCGTTCGGCGTATGCCCTCAGAGCGGCAAGGCTGTTGAGTATCGCGAGCGAATTCACCAACTGACACCACAGCAGCGCGAAATGTACAACCGCGCAGCCGATGCCTGGCAGAGCGTACTGCGCAACATCGACGCCGCTTTGGAAGTTACCAATGGTGGGCCCCGCGCTCGCGCTGTCGCCCTCAATAAGTTTTGGGGAGACCATCAGCGGTTCTTTCGCCAAGTTATCTGCGCTTTCAAAGTGCCAAGTGTAATCGCTGAAACCGAAGCCGCTTTGAGCGGAGGCAAGTCAGTTGTGATCTCGTTAGTGGGAACTGGCGAAGCGCGAACCAGAGAGCAGGTTGCAAAGGCCACCGCCAACGGCGGCATGCTTGAGGACTTGGACTTCTCACCGCGCGAAGTGATCGCGGCCATGGTCGATCGCGGATTCCCAACCACGCTCTATCAAGACGTAACCGACCCTGGAACGGGCAAGACAATTCAAGTGCCTGTCAGAGACGCACAAGGCAATACCGTGCAGAGCAAAGAAGCCCTGCGCATGAAGCAAGAGGTTATCGACGGCTTGTCAGCTTTGGAACTGCCGGAGAACCCGCTTGACCAACTTGTCAACCACTTTGGAGAGCGAAGCGTTGCCGAGCTTACCGGACGAACTCGACGCTTGATTCGAGATTCGCGCGGGCGTGTCGAATACAAGAAGCGCAATCCCGAGGGTGTCGCGATGCACCGTACTAATGTTCACGAAATGGAACAGTTTCAATCAGGAAAAAAGCGAGTAGCGATAATCAGCGACGCCGCCGCGATGGGAATTTCGCTTCATGCTTCCAACCGCGCGGAGAACCGGCAACGCCGCGTACACGTCACCCTTGAGCTTGGCTGGTCTGCTGATAAGCAGATGCAGACCTTTGGCCGGACACACAGAAGCGATCAAGCCGTGCCACCCGAGTACGTGTTGCTCTCAACAGAGTTGGGCGGAGAGAAACGCTTTAGCTCCACGATCGCGCGAAGGCTTGGCAGTCTGGGAGCCTTGACCAAAGGCGACCGCCGCAGCGCCGACAGCGGCGACCTTGCCAAGTACAACTTTGAAACGGAAGAAGGGCGAGCGGCTTTGTGCCTAATGCTTCGCCGCATTGTTGAAAGCGGCAATGTCCCAGGACTCGGCAACCCACGGCAGACCTTGCGCGATATTGGCTTACTTGTCCGCAATCGCGACGGGTGCGAAGAAGTACGCAAAGAGGATCTATACAACGTTCCGCGATTCCTTAACCGCGTGTTGGCCCTCGACGTGGATCACCAAAACGCGCTGTTTGACCACTTCGTTGACTTGTTCGATCAAACAGTGCGCTATGCCAAAGCTAACGGCACCTTTGACGAAGGAGTAACCGATATCAAAGCGCTGGCGATTCGGATCGCCAAACCTCAGCGCGTAGTGCATACCGACGAAATCACGAACGCCCAAACGACGCACTACACCTTAGAGATTGACGTACCGTCGAAGGCCGTCAGCTTTGACGAAGCCGAGCGAGTACGAAAGCGCAAGACCGGAGCTTTCTTTCGCCATCGCAAGAATGGTCACTTCATCCTCGCAATCGAATCTGGACTCCATACGAACGCTGAGAATGGAAATAGTTATCGGACCTTTGCGCTTTGGAAACCGGAAGCCGCGCGAAGTAGCTACATTCACGACGACGAGCTAGCCGAGAAATACAGAGCCGTGATTCCATCGAAGGCCCGCGACTGGTGGATTAAGAAACAGGCGACGGTTCCGCCGATTGAAACTCTCGAGACTCACATCATAGGCGGTGCGATCATCCCCCTATGGCAAAGATTCAAGACGCATGAAGAAGCACGACTCCGCGTAGTCCGAGTAACTACTGACGATGGTCAGCGAATAGTAGGCATTCGCATCCCACCAGAGCAGGTTGGCCCGATCGTCGCGGCGCTTGGCGCGACTCGTGATTTGCGGGAGCCGGACGAAATCTTTAGCGGCATCCTGGACGAAGGCGAAGAAGTCACACTCGTTTCCGGTTTGAAGCTTTGCCGAAAAGTGGTTCACCGAGAGCCGGTCATAGAGCTAATCGGAGTCGATCCCTACAAGTTTGCCGAGATTCGCAGCCTTGGCCTGATCAACGAAGCAATCGATTGGAGACAGCGGTTCTTTGTCCCGACTGATGAGGAAACCGGTATCGCTGTGCTGACTGATTTGCTAGCTCGCTATCCGACTATGGCAAGCGAAGGATTGACCGACGACGAACCACCGACCGCCGAGGTTGAGCCGCAGGAATTGGCACCGACAAAGATCGTTGACCTTGACGAGTGGTTTGTTCCTGTTGCAGAGGCTGAGGCGACCTCTGAGCCGGAAACCGGACCGCTACCTAACAACGAGGGAACGGCGGTCGAAACCGATCCATTTGTTCTCACTCCACCACCGGACTGGTTTCCAGCGAGGCCGCGCATAGGAGAACCGAGGGAGAGGCAACTGGCTTTGGACTTCGAATGAGGTGCGGAACTATGTCTCCATGTCAAATACTCAGTTGCGTTGAGGAAGTCGCCGCCGTGCCCGGAGTGAGTGTTAACGCCTGGGCTTTGACCATCCGCTGCTACACGTACCCGATAATAACTATCTCGCCACCGAAGCGCTTACCGCCTGATCGCGAACTGGCTGCTCAGTCTATGACTCTGTTGATGCGGATAGAAAGCGAAATGCGGGAAGCCCGAGCCGATTGGAATCACGACCGTTTCCGGCGACTCATGCGCATGCGTCCAAGAGCTGTCGCGCGCCTGTGCCGACGTTGGGAGCGACTTAACCCGCAGCCGCGAATACCGCTTGGGAGCTTGCGCCGGCGATACCACGCCAATCTGAGCTGTTACCTTCACGAATCCAATCCCTAGTGCCTGGAAGACCTATCTCAGAGCGAAGTGCGGTCCTTCTTTCCTTGCCTGATAGACGCCGAGCTTGTAACGCGGAGTGTAAGCCATCGTAACGCGCGGCTATCTATATATTGCGACAATGACAAAAGCGGAGTGCGTACCGTCGAATGGTTGCCCGACTAGGAGCGAAATCTATACCGCTTTTGGGAAAATGAAGACCAAAACCTCGCTGGGGTACGGTTCGGGTTTCGCGCGTAACGCGCACCCTGGGTGTATGGAAAGGGGCTTGGCTTTGATGTGGCGTTCTGCTACCGGGAGGAAGGCGACGCCGCTCTACCTATCTTTGCTTGGACCTCTCAGGTATCGACTTTTGAACGCAAAAAAGTTTTGACCGCACTGGAATTTTCGGGATCGCCCGCCGTCTTTAATAGTTGTAAAGAGGCGCGTCAAAAGGGCGGGGGAAAAATCTTAAGATGGGATATTAAGAGGGCAGACAAGATAGGCACGAATTTCAAGCTGTCGAGATGGCCGCAAGTGGCCTCTAGTCAACATCTTAAGACTTAAGATTCTTAACTTAAGATTCTTAAGATCTTAAGATTTGCCAAAACCCCATTGTCTATCAATCACTTAGCTCTTAAGAATCGCTCCGACCTTGAACGGCAATCTTAAGAATTTGGGGAGTCAAAAAATCAACATGAGAACGAAAAAACGAACCCTCGTTACGACCAAAGTTTACGGTTTCAATCCCTGGATGGATCAACACCTAACCATCAACCAGATAATGGAAACCACGGGGCAGAAATCCGAAGCACCGATCATTCGGGACCTCATAGATGAGGCCCTCACAGCCCGGCGCCGGAAGACCAACGGGACTGAATCCGCGCAGCAGCCGCCGCCAACCCAGGAGCTGACTGAGAGCCTTCATACGATTCAGGTTCTGTTGCTGAAACTGATTGAGCAAGGACAAACGGCTGTACGAGCCGAGAGTCTCAGCCTCGAACTATTACAGGAGACATTGGCGGAAGCTCGCGCGGGCAGAATCGGTTTGTGGGAAACCCTAGCGGTCCCGGCTTTGAAGGAAGCCGGAAGGGACGCCCAACAGATCGCGAGTCTGTTTGAACACCAGACAGATCAAGCTAAGAACTTCGCTTACGGGCTGGCGGAGGAAATCAGGGATGAACTTCTCGCCGGCGAAACCGATTCGAACATTGCCATCGATGATGACGACCGTCAGGGAAGACTCACTTATGACGATCCCAGTGCCAGCCAGGACAAAGGTGAGCAAGCGGCGTAACCGGATATTCGGAATCTTCTAAAGTACCCACAGAACCCCCTGTGATGTCTCACACACAGGTAGGCTGAATTCAGGCCTTCAGGTCAAGCAACAGCCTTTCCTCACATCAACAAAAACCGCAGAGTTTTGACGATTTCCACCTCAAGGACCGTGGAACTGTGGGACGAGCCATCGTGGCACACAGCTTGAAGTGTCGAATCCTCACTCGGAAACGCTTATGAAGCCGCAAGCCATTACTTTTCACGTTGAACCGGAACAGATCGAAGAAGTCGCTCGACGTGTCTTCCGAGAGATGCTGTTACCGACGACTCCGCTCAATCAGGAAGATTCTGAAATAGAAATCACCAAGCGCCGGCTGAGTCGCATTATGGCCAAGGAGTTCATAACGATCAGCGAGGCCGCATTCTTGTTGTCTTGTTCCGAAGGGCATGTGAGAAACCTTCTCAAAAAGGCCTGCAACCGGGAAACCCAACATCCGATACCAGTGCGTGACCTCGACGGCCTGTTCGTGTTTCACCGCGAGGAATTGCTTGCTTGGAGCCTTGAGGCGAAGACAAGACAGAATGGCAAGCAGCAGCACACTCTTACATGCGTCAAGTAAACCGACAAAGAAAACAATTGATAGACCCGAATTGTCACGGTATCCTTACGTCGCTCCGATCTGGGTGCAATCCGCTCGCACAAGAAAGGAGCGATGCATGACAGTAAGGAAGCGTGGTAAGACCTGGCACTATCAGTTCCAGGTCAACAACACGACCTACTGTGGGACATTTCCCACAGCGGACACGAAGACGAAGGCCAAAGAGCTTGAGGCAGAAGAAAGGAGAAAGGTCCGATTCGGTGAACGACCAAACTCTGACAACTTTAGCGAGTTCGTCAAGAGCGTCTACCTCAAGTACTCCGAGGAAAACAAAGCGTCATATGAACACGACAAGTTCAGATGCGAGATGCTCTGTGATTACTTTCCCGGAAAGTCGTTCAAGCAAATCACTGTCTTGACCGTGGTGAAGTTCATCAAAGATCGGCTTGCTTCGAAGACTTGTCGCAAACGGCAGAGGAGTTCGGTCACGGTACATAAGGAAGTTACTTTGCTCTCGTCCATATTCTTGATGGCCATGAGAGAGAAGATTGCCACTTCTAATCCGTGTGCCGAGATTCCCAAGACGATTCGAAAGTTGATCAAAGCGAGGCACAAAAAGGGGTGCGCGATGACCCATGAGAAGGAACGATTGCTGTTCGAAAAAGGATTGATTGGACGTAACGCACATCTTCGTCCTATCGTTCGCTTCGACATCGATACCGGCCTTCGCCTGGGAGAGATCACAAGGCTTGAGATCGATCATGTAAATTTCAGCGCTGAAGAATCGAAGTGGTTCGACATTGGCGGGGAGCTTTACGAACTTCCGCCCGGTTGCTTCATCGTTGTGAAAGCCAAGAACGGCAAGCCAAGAGTGATCCCGATGAACTCACGCGCTCGCGCCGTGGCCTTGCATCAACTCAATGACGCGACAATCGACAAATACCTATTTCCGAGTTCCAGAACCGGGGGAATGATCAAGGAAGTCAAGACGGGTCTAGCTACCGCGTCTAAGGACGCGGGCATCAAGTACGGCCAATACGATCGTGATGGAATAACCTTCCATACCTTTCGGCACTGGTTTAGTACGAAGCTAGAGGAACTCGGAGTTAGCAGAGTCGTTCGCCGTGATCTTCTCGGGCACAGTCCGGAAGACATTACGGACGACTATGCCCACTCGACTATGGACGCGAGGCGCCGCGCTGTCGAGTTACTTTGCCAGACTCCGACCGAAATTTCGGCGGATCATCAACCAAGTCTGGCAAAAGTCTGGCAAGCGCCTCGTAGCGGGCTGTCGATGGAACGGCTAAGTAGTTGATTTAATTGGTAGCGGGGGGCAGGATCGAACTGCCGACCTTGGGGTTATGAATCCCACGCTCTAACCATCTGAGCTACCCCGCCACGGATGTCAATTATAGAGTTAGATCGTCGGAGAGCAAACTGGGATTGGGTGTCAGGTGTCGGGTCGGGTGTCGGGTGCCAGGTTTCGGGTTTCAAAGACTGCAGTAAGGCTGGTATCCGCATTTCTAAAGAAGGTCAAGAACTTTGATTCCTAAACTAACTCGAAACTCATAACTTCTTGAAACTCATAACTTGAAACTCATAACTTGAAGCTTGTAACTTGAAGCTTGTAACTCATAACTTGGAAACTTGAAACTTGAAACCAATCAGCCACTGGGCCGCCCGGTCTCCATGGCTTTCAAAAGTTGATCGACCAACTCGATCTCTTCATCGCTGGGTTCCAGTTCTTTATATCGGTTTAGCGACTGGGTAGCCGCGGGAACGTTATCCAGGCGGTGATAGACCAGCGCCAGGTTGTAATAGACGAGTGAAAAGTTAGGCTCGATCTGCGTCGCAGCTTCATAGTGCAAACGCGCCAGCGGGAAGTCGCCGGCATCGTAGTAAAGGTTGGCGAGGTTGTAATGCGCTTCGACGTGGCGCGGATCGTTCTTCAAAGACTGTGTGAAATTCTCGAGCGCGCCAATCGTATTGCCTCGATCCAGCTCGATGATTCCCAGATTGCAGTAAGCTTCGGCCACGTTGTCGCCTTCGTTAATCGCTTCGAGATAAAACTCAGTCGCCTTTTCATCTCCCTGCTCATGCAGTAGCAGCGCTTCCTCAAACGGCGTGAGCAGCCGGGAAACGTGGCTGCTTTCAGGCCTGAACAAACTCATCTGGCCCTGCAGTTCGGCTTCGATCTGCTTGATCGTCAGACCCTGGGTGCGCATTTCACGCACGCGCCGGAAAAGAGTGAGCGCTTGAAAATCGTAAGTGAAGTCTGCGCTTTCGCCGACGGGCGTCCCCTGAATAATTCCAGCTTCAGTCCAGCGACGAACTGTGCGTTCGCTCAAACCAAAGAGCTGTTTGATTTCACGAACTGAGTAGCTGGATTTGACACGTTGATAATCCGCCTTGGCGGGAACTGGCGACGGAAACGAGAGGACCTTGCGAATCTTTTCGGTCATGCGCGGGTTATAAGCCTACACGAAAACCGGTCGATTTGGGAATTAGATTCTCAAAAAAACTTTAGCCACGCAGTGGATAGCATAGCCCATTGGCCCCGAGGCCCGGGCAACACTTCACATGGCCCAAAAGCCAATTATGAAAACCAGAATCGTAGAGAGCGTGAACTCTGACCGGCGATCTAACCCGACGTCTGCTCGCTGCTTTCCCATCCGCAGTTAACCTCCCCACCCAGGAGAATTGCAGCTCCAGTCAGATAAAACCACAACATCATTAATGATAAGCGCGCCGCCCAGTGAGCCGTAGGTAGCGCTATACGAGTTGAAGAAGTGCAGATAAAGCCGGAAGCCAAGCGGGACGAGCAACCATAACATGACGGCGACCACTACCTCCCGGTGATAGCCAGCGGCGGCGGTAATGGCCGAGGGTAAGCGTTTCCCGTGGCGTCTGGCCCCGGCATTAGGTGCGCACCGATAGATGAGTGAGAAAGCGATGAAGACGAAGGCGAGCGAAATCGGCCACTGCAGAATTTTCCATGTCACTGTGAAGGCGCGCCCCAGATGGATCATGGTAGCGAGAAAATGACCGACCCGGCCGCCATAAAGCACAATCAGCAATGCGGAAATAATCAAGACTGCCAGGGCCACGGTCAGGGCGATGGAAAGCAAACGCACCTTCCACCAGGGCCGCGTTTCGGGCACGTCATAGGCAGCGTTGAGCGCTTGCGCGATGGCATTCATGCCACTGGAGGCCGCCCATGGCGCAGCCAGCAATCCGAACGATAGCTTACCCCCACCGCGGGCGCGGGTGACTTCGTCGATAGTGGCAACGACCAGTTGGGCGGCCACCGATGGCATGACATTGCTAAGATAGGAAATGAGCTGACTATGAAGGCGCGTTCCGGCGATACTGAAGTAGCCAAACAGCGTGATCAGAAAAAGGAGTAGCGGGAATAGCGCGAGGAGAAAATAAGAAGACAACTGCGCTGAGCGGTTGAAGACTTCGTCTTCTTCGGTCCGCCCACACGCGGACCCAAAAACTCTTAGACAGCAATCGCTTGAACGCGGAAGTGTCGCGCGCCACTATCTCACCATTGTGCCGGTGCGGCTCCAGCGCGTGTTACTGAAGAAATCGAGGGGACTAGCAAAAGGTTTGGTTTCGTCGTATGACCAATAAACGAACATCGCGCGGCCAATGATCAGATCGCGCGGGACAAAGCCCCAGGCCCGGCCATCGAGACTATTGTCGCGATCGTCGCCCATTACGAAGTAGGAATTCTCAGGCACCTTCGCCGGCTTGCCGTTGACCGCAAAGTGAAAGTCTGAACTGACGCGCGAGTCCTGACCCTCGCGCGCGGCGGCTACACTGTCCTCGAAATAGTAAACATTGTAGAGCTCATTTCCCTGCCGCGGCGTTTCTTCCTTGATTTCCAAAGGCGCCTTCTCGTTAATCGGTTTCCGCACCACGACGATGTGCTCCGGCAAGGGCGAACCGTTAACAAAAACGCGCACTCCCTTAACTTCCACGACGTCGCCGGGCAAGCCGATCACTCGCTTGACATAGTTAACCTTGTACGGAATGTTGTCGTCCTGCTTATCGCGTTCAGGATCAAAAGGGTTGCCGGGATACTTGAAGACAATAATGTCGGAGCGCCTGATCTCGCGCTGCGGCAGCACTGGTAACCGCGGTCCCGGCGCAAAAACGAACTTGTTGACCAGCAGATGATCGCCCACGACGATCGTGTTCTGCATAGAGCCGGTGGGGACCTTGACGGCCTGCACGATAAAAGTCATCCCGAACAAAGCCATAATGACCGTGACTACCGCGGATTCGAAGTACTCGCGAATGACGCTCCGCGGCGGGCCAATTGTTTCAGTCTCGACCTTCGGGTCAAGCTCACGACCGTTGGGCTTAACCGAGCGCGGACTGAAGACTCCGGTCTTGTCAGTTGTCTTTTCTTCCGTCGTGATGGCTGGTTCGTTCATTGCGGACATCGTAGATGTTGGCGAGCGCCATGGTCAAGCTCACCTTAGGTTTGACTCACTCGCTTTCCATTTGTTTCAGCGCTGCGTGCGCGGCCGCGGCTTCGGCGGCTTTGATGGTTGGACCCTCGCCACGCGCGGCACCGCCGTTCCACGTTAACTCAACATGAAACATGCGACGATGGGGCGGCCCCAGCGTTTCCACAACCGTGTACTGCGGTCCGGGTTGACGAGTGGCCTGCAACTTCTCCTGTAACATTGTTTTCGGATCGGCGGCGGCAGCGGCTACCGGATCGGCAGCGCGCAGTTCCTCACCGAGCGCCATTTCGACAAAATGCTTCGCCGCCTCTAATCCGCCATCCACAAAGATCGCGCCCGTTACCGCTTCAAAGACATCCGACAGAAGCGCATGCTTGCTCCGGCCTCCGCTCTTTTCCTCGCCGCGACCAAATCGCACGAACTCGCCGAGCTGCAATTCAGTTGACGCATTCGCCAGCGTTGGCGCGCTCACCAGTCGATGCTTCATGCGCGACAATTCGCCTTCGCTGGCTCCCGGATAAGCCTTGAAAAGATAGTCGGCAACGATCAGGCCCAGAATAGAATCGCCGAGAAATTCGAGAGCTTCATTGTGCAAGTTGCGGGCGTCGTGCTGTGAGCGGGGCGACACTTGTTCGTGCGCCCAGGAACGGTGGGTCATCGCTTGCGCCAGCAAAGCACCATCGCGGAATCGATAGCCCAGGATTTCTTCAAGCTGACCCAGTTGTTGAAGCTCGGAGGTTTTCACGAAAGGCGATTCTAGCAAAACGCCGAACGCAGCGTCGACGTGACGATGCATTCGGCGTTGGCGATCAAGCGCTACACGGCTCGGCTTTCCGTACGCCGGCGCCAGTTTGGCCCTGTTACCCTCTCCGATAATTTGAGCGCGGCGGCTTCGGTTTGTTTGCCGGCGTCGGACTCGAGACGGGCTTGGCGCTACCGGTCTGCGCACCAGTGCCTGTCGTTGCGCCGGTCTTGTTCGGGCCACTAATGGTAGTGCCGGCAGTCTTCGCGCCTCCGGTGGTGCCGGGCTGGGTGCCGCCATTCGTTCCGGGCGACCCGCCTGTCGCTGGAGTGGACGATGGCTGAGTTGGCAGCGACGTCAGCGGCGTTGGCATATCCGGCAACGGCTTGGACAAAACGTTTGCCACCAACTCGGTCAGTCCGGTTTCCGACTTGTTGCGATCCTTATAAGTCTCAGTCAGGACGTCCATAACGTTTTTCTTGTCCGCGGCGTTTGTGGCAAGGGCCGCCGCGCGAGCCAGGGCGTCAATCTGCCGATCGATAATTTGATTAATGTTTGCGAGCGCCAGCTTGCTCTCTGGAGACTCCGGCTTATCCAAATACTGCTTGTAGTCTTCGGACTGCTTCGCGCGCGGTCCATCGTTGTAAGCAGCTGCGAGATCGAGATAAAGCAAGGGGCTCTTCTTCAGCTCGCTCTCATATCGGGCCGCCTTCAATAAGTAAGGAATTGCGTCTGCGGGTGCGTTCTTGAGATGGGACTTCGCGATCGCATAATTAAGCGCCGCCAGGGCCTTGTCCTTTGATTCATAAGGCGCGAACGGTTTTCCCGCCTCGATCAACTCGATCGCCTTTTTTGCAGCCTGCGCTGAATCGGCGAGAAGCGACGAATCGCTCAAACCAGCGACACCCATAATTATATAGACTGCCGGGCTGTCCGGCTCGGCCGCCACTATTTCCTTCCCTAGCCTTATCTGATCCGCATAGTTCTTTTGTTTGAAGGCGTCTTCAAACTGCTTCTTGACCGTATTACCGGCAGTCACTCGTTCATACGGAACGACAAACTTATTCTTCATAAACGCGGCAATCTGGTCGTTCGGATCTTCGGGACAGGAAGTCAAATACAGTTTGGCGGCATCGTAAGCAATCTTTTGCTGGGGTGCCTCTCCCTTGTAGTTCTTAAGAAAAGTGTCATACCACGCGGCCTTATTCTCGTCGTTGCATTCTTTCGCCTGGGCCAACGCCGGCGCAGTGAATACTGCAACCATCGCCGCGGCTGCCAATATTTTGATGGTCCGTTTCATTGGTTTTACTTCAAGCCTCCGATCGATTCCTATTCCTAGCTTCTGACGCAACCTGCAGAAAGTTGGCCGGTGCTCCACACCGCCCGCTTAAGATGCAATTCCCGAACCGCTCGTTGTCGCGCGTTAAGCGGACGGCTGAATCCGTAACCGCGTTCAAGATAATGCTCTAATGCAGAAGCGGCAATAATCAAGCAACAGCCGACTCTGTGTCAAGCCTTAATCAACTGTGGCGACAACCATCGCAGCATCGCATCAAAAATGCCGAACTCTCACAAGAAACCACGAGAGTTCGGCATTACCTATGATTGTCACAAAACCAGCCGTCGCAAACTTACGGCGCATCACTCCTGGTTCGGTTGAATACGACGCGGCCGGCCGTCGTTGGTCTCGTTCGGGCCAGGTTTTGCAGGAGTCTTTACCGCCGGCTTGGGCTTGTTTTCGAGGGGCATCGAAGTAGCCTTGACCTTGCTCTTCTCGGTTCCCGGCGCGTTGTTGGCATTCGGGTTAGCACTCCCGGAGTTCGCCGTATCTGCAGATTCGTCCGCTTTCTCCTCAGCTTCGGTGGCCGCCTTTGTTTCCTTGGCCTCTTCATTCAGGGCGGCAGCTTTCTTGTCGCGCGCGCCATTAGGCGATTCATCATCCGGTCCTTCGGCCACCTGGAAATTGATCTGGGTGCCGAAGCGCGGACTCAAGGCGCGATAGATATTACCGGCCACGGCCGCGGGCAGGTGTCCATGCGCGTCCGTGCCGCGCGTGATCACCACTACCGCCAGGCGCGGATTAACCACCGGAGCATAGGAAGTGAACAGACCCAGCCAAGATCCCTGTCCGATGCAGGTGCCGGTCTTTCCGGCGACAGTTTGCTCAGGGCGATAGGCCTTCTTGCCAGAGCCGTAGTTGACCGCGCCGATCATCCCCGGAACCATCCGCTTCCAGGCTTCATTATCGACGTTAATTCTGCGCCGCATCTCGGTCTTGAACTGCGAGTTCTCTTCGACCGTTCGCGGTACATGCGGCATCAGCAACTTGCCGCCGTTCGACATTGCTGAGACCAGGGTGGCCAACTGAATCGCGGTGACTTCGAAATCGTCTCCGTGGGAACTCATATGGTTTACCGCGTACCCCGTTTTGAATAGCGGCACCCTCCCGGGTGACTCGTTCACATAGTTGATTCCGGTTTTTTCACCCAGGCCCAACTCGCGAGCGTAGGAAACCATCTTGTCGAAACCGACCTGGCCGCCTACGTTTTGGAAGTACGAATTGTTCGAATAGGCAAGCGCATCCGTCAGATCGATGCGATAGTTGCCGCCATCATTGACAGTTTCAATCGGCTGAATAATCTTTTCGCATAAGCCGGCCACGCCCGTAACCAGCTTTATGGTAGAACAGGGTTTGAAACCGCGACGAAGCGCCCATTCCTGATTCACTACCGTGTAGACCCGTCCCGTTTTCGGATCCATCACAACGACCGTGCCGGCATGGTGACCGAGGGCCGCGATCGCAGCGTTACGCACTTCCAGATCCTCGCCCGCGGTATTGTCTTTGGCGATATTGGCTTCGACTTCGTTGCGCATACCTTCGTCGAGGGCGCGCTGTCTGGCAATCGCCGCTTGCCGCGCGGCTTCCGCGCGACGCCGAGCTTCCTCAAGCTCGCGGCGGCGCTTCGATCCAAAGCGGCGCATCTCTGCCGCGCGCTCGCGCTTACTAAGTTTGTGGCCGGCACGCTTTTCGAGCTTGGCAATATATGCAGCTTGTTCACGCGCGGCCCGCTGGCGCTCGGCGCGCATTTCTCGTTTCGATAAATGTACGCGACCACCGCGGCGGCCGGCGCGCGCCAACTGCCGGCGCTCGCGCCTGGATAACTTCCCGCCACGCGCAACTCTACCCGTAGCTTTGCGCGCAGCACGGCCTCGCGGATGTTTTCCGCGGGCCGATGTTTCAACTGCAAACGAACCAATTAGTGCGAAGAGGATGAAGAGGCTGAATACAACACGTGCGACCCTGGGGGAACTTTTAAGGTTCATCGGCAACTCCCTCGTCTAAAAAATACTATCGCAAGTAACCGTACGCTTGGGGCGGAACTGAATGAATCTCTCGCTGCTTTGATTTGCGCGTCGAGGGGCGACGTGCGTTGCTCGTCCTTGTAAGCTTTAGAAACCGTTAAGCGCGCTCAAATTCCTGCAAAACCCCCCAACCTCTAATTCCACCGCTAGCCGTAAACGTGAGACGGGATTTGTTCCCGCGGGCAGCCTCTGGGGAGTTTGCTTTGAGGCCGGGCCAACTATAACATCAGCTTAAGGAAACGGCAACCCGAAATTATGAGTTTTCCGCCAGGGTTTGGCGCGCATTTTGCTTGCCATTAGAAGGACTTGTCAAAATTGCTGAATAGTTTCCGCGTTCGCTTGCTGCTACTACTGGCGGCCCTGTTGATGCTTACGCTGAGCGTGCAGTATTACGTCAACCTGCGATCAGTACGCAGCAACACCCAATTCATCGTCGAGCAGCAGAAAGCGATCATGGCCGGCGTCACTCTCGGGGTGAAGAGCTTGTCCAGCGGCGAGTACCTTGACCAAATGCGAGACAAAATGAAGCAGCCGCTGCTCGGCGAGCAGGCCGAACGCGTGAAGAACGTGCTCATCGTTGACGATCAGGGAAACATTAAGGACAGTCTGGATAAGAATCAGGTTCCTCGGGAGAATCCAGACAAATCCATTCGCTACGTAAAAGTTAAGGACATTTCGTTGCCGCCCCTCGACAGCGCAATCGAATTGCCACCTGACAATACGCCGCTGCCTGAGGGCATGACGATTGGGCCACGCAATAGGACAGGTAACGCCGGAGCGTTCTACTTCCCGGTCGAAACCGACAAGGGTCGTCGCTACGTCGTCGTCGTGCTCGATTCTGAAAATACCCTGACGGCACTCTTGAAACGTCAGGCGCGACAATCGTTGCTTTACACCCTGGCGGTGCTGCTGGTCACTACCTGCTTGACTGCGATCGTGGTCTGGCGCTTCACCCGCCCGATCAAGTTCTTGTCAATCGGCGCGCGTCGCGTCGCGGGCGGAGACTTTGCTTTTCAGGTTCCCACCAGCGGACGTCACGACGAGATGGGAGAACTCACTGAGCTGTTCAATGACATGACCATCAAGCTTGGCCGCACGCGCACGCTGGAAGCACAACTTTACAACGCAGAAAAAGCAGTTGTGGTAAGTCGATTAGCCTCGGCCATTGCCCACGAGATCAGGAATCCGCTGAATTACATTAACCTGACCCTCGATCACCTGCGCGCGACATTCGCTCCGACTGATCCGGAAAAGCGGGAGAAGATCAATAGGCTGACTAAACAACTAAAGTTGGAAGTTGCGCGCATTAATAGTCGAATCACTGAGTTTCTTAACTACTCTCGGCCGGCTGAACTCGAGCCGCAGCCGCTGGATCTGTTCGCCGCCGCCGGTGACGCGATGCGCATCTTTGAAGTTCAGGCCGCCGAGAGTAATGTCGAGACACGCGTTGAAAAACAGGGCTACGTTCCGCCCGTACTGGCCGACGCTGAATCATTGCGCTCTGCGCTGACCAATCTCATCATCAATGGCTTTCAGGCAATGGATGGCGGCGGTGGTAAGTTATCCGTGGTCCTGTCCAGTGAAGACGAAGGCCGGCGCGCGCGCATCGATGTGACTGACAGCGGCCGCGGGATAGCCCCCGAAGACATCTCAAAGGTGTTCGAGCCGTATTATTCAACCAAAGAAACCGGAACCGGTCTTGGGTTGGCAATCGTCAAAAAGGCCGTCGACGATCATCACGGAACGATCTCGGTAAAATCGAAAGTGGGCGAAGGGACAACATTCACGATCACGCTGCCGACTGCCGGCAGCCAACCGTTTAGAGGCGGGCTACCGCCCGCCAGGGAGCATGAAGGCTTACCGCACTGAATCGATCATGGCACGAAAAACCATACTCGTTGTAGACGACGAAAAACCGCAACGCGACATCCTCCAAGAGATCCTGACGAGCGCGGGGTACGATGTTACTTCGGCTGCTTCCGGAGAGGCCGCGCTGAAATTCGCTAAAGAGCGCAACTTCGATCTGGCCCTGACCGATCTAAAAATGACCGGCATGGACGGGATCGAGCTGTTGCAGCAACTGCTGGCGCTCGACTCTTCGATCATCGTTCTCCTGTTAACCGCCCACGGAACGATCGACTCTGCCAAAGACGCCCTGCGACGCGGCGCCTTCGATTATCTGCAAAAACCCTTCGAGCGCGACGCGCTGCTCGCAACGATCAAGCGCGCCCTCGGCAACCTGGACAAGATCGACGTCGAGATCATTTCCGCTTCGCCCAAAATGGAGGCGGTAAAGAAAATGATCCTGAAGGTCGCGCGTTCCAGCTCGACCGTGTTGATTCGCGGCGAATCGGGCACGGGCAAGGAGTTAATAGCCCGCGCGATTCATAACCAATCTCCGCGCTCTTCTGAAATGTTCCAGGCGGTAAATTGTGCCGCGATTAACGAAAACCTGCTCGAGTCGGAATTATTCGGTCATGAAAAAGGCTCGTTCACCGGCGCGCATGTAGACAAGAAAGGCTTGTTCGAGGTTGCCGATCGCGGCACGCTGTTTCTCGACGAAATTGCCGAGCTTGACGTCAGCATGCAGGCAAAACTTTTGCGCGCTTTGCAGGAACGGAGAGTTCGGCGCGTCGGCGGTACTTACGAGATTCCTGTAGACGTTCGCGTCATTGCCGCCACGAATCGCGATCTGCGGGCGATGGTTGGCGATGGACGTTTTCGCGACGACCTCTACTATCGTCTTAACGTATTGTCAGTAGACGTGCCGCCGCTGCGCGAACGCCGCGAGGACATTCCGGTATTAATCGATTATTTCCTGAAGAAGCATACGCGGAATACTTCGCGCCTGGTGAAGGGTCTGACGACTGAAACCAGACACATTCTGCAGGACTACGGCTGGCCGGGAAACGTGCGCCAACTTGAGTCGGCGATTGAGCGCGCGATTCTGCTCTGCGAAGGCGACATGATCATCCCTGACGATCTGCCAACGGAAGTTCGGCAGGAATCACACACCGCCGCTACCGGCGGGTTCAAGCTGCCACCCGAAGGAATTTCGTTCGAAGAAGTCGAAAAGAACCTGATTCTGCAAGCGATGGATCAGACCGATTACAACATCACCAAAGCGGCGAAGCTGCTGGGACTCAGTTTTCGCACGCTGCAGTATCGTCTGGAGAAGTTTGGCATTAAGAGAGGGGAGAAGGATGGAAAGGACGCAGATGAAGAGTAAGGTAGCTTGAGCTTGGTCAAAAAATAGGGGCAGTAGCCCGACCGTGAGGGAGGGCTTAATTGGATTCAAGTAGGGATTTGAAACTCAACGAGCCTGCGGAGCAGGCGGCAGAATTTAGCCCAGGGTGTAGCGACCGAAGCGAGCGGAACCCTGGGTACGTGGGCAAAATGAATAATCAAGCCCGCTTCCGCGGGCGACAGACTTTGACCGCGGCGACGACAGTTGTTTCGCCCGCTAAAGCGGGCTTCGGACTTCTCTTGATTTGGCTCAGTGCAATCTGTGTGCTTCTTGTTTTCTTCTCTGGCTGCAACCGGCCAGGAACCAGCGGTGGATCTCCTGCAACATCTGGCTCCTCTCCTCGGCCGGTCTCCTCTTCGCTGGACGTCGTGAAGATCAAAGCCGACAGTGTGGCCATCGCTGTTGGCGGCAACGCTGACGCCACGGTAGTTCTCGCTATTTCGCCCGGCTTTCACGTTAACGCGAACCCGGCCACGTTTCCGTACCTAATCGCGACCGAGCTGGAGGTCGGAAACGGATTCGACATGATCACAGCAGGAAAGCCCTTGTATCCCGCCGCCCAAAGGAGGCGATTTAAGTTCGCTGAACAGCCACTGGCCGTTTACGAAGATGAAGTAAAACTCACGCTGCCGTTGCGCGCCACGTCAAAGGCTACAAAAGGACCGGTCTCGCTGCCGATCAGCGTCACGGTACAAGCCTGTGACGAAGAAAAGTGTTATCCACCGGGCAGGCTTAACGCCATGATACCGGTGGAAGTGAAATGATGGCTGAGCGCATCTGGATCATCATCGCCGCCTTCTTCGCCGTAGCCGCCGGCATGCTTCTGTGGCGGAACAATTTGCCGGCCGCTTTCGTTACTGCAACTCTGGGAGCTGTCGCATGGTTCTTGAGTTATCGAGTGCAGATGCGGGCAAAGATTGCCGCCGCCGAGGAGGAATCAAACAGACGGGAAGGCTATGAAGAGACAGACAAAGAGTAAGCTATTAGTTCTTTCGCTGATGTTCGTGGTTTGCTGCTTTTTAGCACCGGCGAACCTGCCGGCGGCCCACGCGGCGCCTTCCGACAAATCGGAAGTGCGTAGCGCAGTCCAGCGCATCTTTGATCAACTCAAGGGCGGGCAATACGAAGCGCTCTATGACTCGCTACCCTCCACTTCGCGTTCCCGCATGACGCGCGATCGTTTCGTCAAGGCGCTTCAGAACACGCGGAACATGTATCAGCTCGAACGGATCGTAATTGGCCCAGTCCGTGTCTCAGGAAATTTGGCCGTTGTCGATACCACCATGTACACGCGCATCGATCAGCCTTTTAATGCGGACGGCAAGTTGGTCGTGCAGCAGTATCTGGTGCGCGAAGACGGAGTTTGGCGCGTAGCTACCGGCGATCGTGCGACCATCGATCGCTTCCTGAAAAGCAATCCCGCCTTTGCGCGGAAGTTTCCCATCAAACGAACCCGGGCTTTCGTTCAGCAGGATGGTAAGTGGGTGGAGATTCCTCTGGGCCGGCCACCAGGCAAGTGAGAATGAAGACTATCGAATTTCAAATTTCAGATTTGAGATCGTGCTGGGTGTGGTCTCTGCTACAAGCCTTCAAGCAAATACACGAACCATCGGGACCGTAAACCCGAGATTTGAAATTTGAGATCTCAGACTAACTCGAAAGCAAATCCTCAAACGACAACTGCGCGTCGTCAGTCTGCAAGTGTTGGGGACTGGAAGCGCGCGGCACATCCAACGCTTCGCGCACGGCGTCCAGATGAAAACGGATAATTCGCGGACTCAGGCGCACGGAGGGAATGCGGCGCTTGCTTGCGAGGCGAAGCACCGTCGATTCGCTCACCTGCAGAATCTCGGCGAGCTGTCTTGCGGTTAGAAACTCTTCGCGATCAGACATGACAATTTGGCAGACCTGGCAATTTGGAGTGCGCCTGAATTATGCGCTCATCCGGCCGCAAAGCCGATCACTATCGTGCTGAGACCCTGTTTTTTCTTGAGCTTGAGGCCTGCGAGCCGCGGCGGTCTAGATTTGAAATTTGAAATTGAGCTGTTAGGACCTATTTCGGCAAGGGTTTCAGCGTCAACGCCACACGATAGACCGCCGCGCTATCAATCTCGACGTCCTTCGAAGCCAATTGCGCACCGTCCGCTTTTGCTGTGACGCGATATTTTGCCGTCTCGGGAGGAAGGCGGAAGACGAACTCCCCGGTCTCGCCCGTGACGCGCGAGTCGAGTTTTTGAATAGAGTTTTCATCAACGATTTTCGCCAGCTCGACGCGCACTCCGGGAATGCTGCGCCCGGATTCCGTGAACACGCTGCCGCGAAGAAACGCAATCGAACCGTCATCAACCGACAAAACCAGGCGATCGCCGAGCGTCCGCGTCTTACCCACCTTAATCTCAAGAGGATCAATCGTTCCGACAGTCAGGCCGGGCTTGCGAAACCTCAAGCTGTAAACGCCGGGTGTGACGTGCGAGATCAGAAACTCGCCCTTCTTGTCGGTCGCTGCACGGGTCACTTCTTGTTCGCCCTGGAGCAGGATCACTGCTACGCCGCCCGGCGACCCTTGCTCAACCCGCACTTTTCCTTTGATCGCTCCGGTCGTTTTGTCCTGAGCCAGACACGCACCTGAGAGGAAAAGCAACACCGCCGTCATCGAACTCGCTCTTACTAATCTCATATCGGTTTCCTTGAGTGTGACCTTAATGGTGAAATTAACACGAAAAGCTGCGCGGCTACCACTACCGCGCTACAGGCACTACTAACTGACGCCTCCCGGCCGGGTCGCGTTGCCTGCGCGGACGTAGCGCGCAGATTAGCTCGGTCGTATAATCACCCCAGCATTATGTTAGTTCGCTCAAGTTCGCTTCTATTACCACTGCTGCGGTCCGGTTTTGCTTCGCAAATGTTCCGGCCACTCATTTGCCGGCTCATGCTCCTGTTTATCCTGGCAGGCTCGGCCTCGATGCAAGCCGTGGCCCAGGACGACGCGACGAAAAAAGAACGTCCCCGCCGAGCGCTTCCGACTGAGGGCGAGCCGCAGGACATCATCAAAATAGACACCGATCTTGTCCCGGTTGACGTCACGGTCAACGATGCGAAGGGCCGTCTGGTGCGCAACCTCAGGAAAGAAGACTTCAAGCTTTTTGAGGACGGCGTCGAACAGCCGATCGCTTCTTTGAACGTCGAGAAGATCGAAGGCGCGCCTCGTCCCGTATCGATTGTGTTTGCGCTCGACCTCTCTGGTAGTATGACGCCCGAAGAAGTCGACCGGGTCAGCGATGCCATGCGTGAGTTTTCGCAACGTTTGGCCGAACATCCGGCAGTCTTTGCCGTCATGACGTTTGGCATGCGCGTCAAGACCCTGCAAACCTTCACCAACGATCGTGAGAAATTGGATCGAGCATTCGAACGGCTGGCCCACGAGCCCAACGGAATGTCCACTCACACCTATGACGCTGTTGACGACGCCGTGCGGATGCTCGTCCGGCATGCGCCACTCACGCGCGAGCATCAGTTAATGAAACGGGCTGTCGTGGTGATCACCGACGGCTTTCCCGTCGGCGACACCGTGTCACCCGATACTGTGATCGAACGCGCCAACGCATCAGACACAAGCGTTTATGTAGTGACGATGCCGTCGTTCACACACATGCTGGCATCTACCCAGGTGACTCCGTTACCGACGCCGCTCGACGTAAGCGGACTGGTTGAGAAAACCGGTGGGCGCAGCGTCTATGCGAACGAAAAGGATCTGGGCCCGCTGTTTCGTGCTATCGCGGAAGAGGTGGCGGCTGCGTATGTGTTGGGTTATTATCCGCCCAAAGAGAGACGAAATGACGGCAAGTTTCACACGATTAGGATTGAAGGCCCGCGGGGAATGACTCTGAGGCAGAGCAGGCCGGGATATCAGAGCCGGGCGAAGTAATGATTGATGAGTACTGAGTTATGAGTTCGAAGCGCGGCGCGCACTCAAGTATTCATCACTTTGGTCTAATACTCGTCTTCGTCTTCGTCATCGTCGAGCGCTTCCTCTTCGACGATGTCCAGCTCTACGGGATCGAGGCCAACGACTTCCAGTTGAACGCCGCATTCTTCACATTCAACCATCTCGCCTTTGTCCGCATCGGTATCCACGTGGACATCGGCATCACATTCAGGACACGTTCCGATCGGCACTTCTAATACCTCCAGTGAAGATTTCGACTTCAGGGCGTGGCAGGGCCCGCTGCTCGTTTTAGCTTCTTTCAAATTACTCCACCGTCAATCTAACCGCAGCCTCGGCGATTTTGCAATATTCTTTTTCGCTAAATTGAAAAAATAAGCCAGCGCCGCCAGGAGCGCTGGATCACTTTTCACGGCATCCCGCATCGTCGCATCCACCAACCGGCAGCCACAAGAAAGAGTCCCAGCAAACTACTAACGACGGTGGCCGAGCTTGAGAAGTTCGCCGCTTTTGGATTGCGCGGCTCGGTGGTCGGCTCGTCCGTGACGGTAAAGAATTCGCCGCGCCCTTCATTTGTCCGCAGCGTGCGTTGTATTTCTGCAAACGTGAATGGGCGAGCGCCCCGTCGACCGAACACGGCTATCTGGTTGCCGCTCTCATCCACGGCCCGATCGCGATCGAGCGCTTTCGAGATCGCCAGTGCCGCGCCTTTCGTTTTGAACGTAGCGATCAGTTGCGGCTCAGGTCGCGGACTAAATCCCGCATAAGTCGCCATCGTCTCCGGCGACGTGAGTTGCAGAATCCGCAAGCCATTCCTGCCGTCCGCGACATAAGCAAACAGGCTCGCATTAGTCATCGCAATCTTTACCTGATGCACATCGTTTAGCTTCCCTTCCGCGTTGTACATCAGTTCGAGGCGCGGTTTCTCAGGTTGCTTCACATCGACAATCGCCACCCCGTCCTTACCGTCAGCTACGTACGCGTAGGTGCGCGCTACGTAAACTTCATGCGCCTCAGCCAGCGACACCAGCGCGCCTTCGATCAGATGCGCCCGTTCGGGCTGAGTCAGGTCGACCACCTTCAGGCCGTCATCATCGACGACAAAGCCGTATCTGAACTGAATGGCGACGGAGCGCGGATGCTTGAGCGCCGGCGCGGCAATACGACCGGCGATTCCCGGGTTGAGCGGATCGACGAGGTTAACGATTACGAGTTCGCGATCAGTCGTGATGTAAGCGTAGGTTCCGGCAATGACGATATTGTTGGCGCCCGTTAGCAAACCGTCAGGATTGAACGCGCCGTTTGCATACTTGTTCGGATCGAGTTGGCGCTTCAGATAATTATTGAGCGGATCGCCATCCAGAAGCGTGGCCGCGTTAACCAGAATCAATCCTTCGAACTTATCAACCACGTATAGATAAGCGTAGAGCGGATGAATCGGTTGCTCTTCATTAAGCAGTTTCTCTGCCGGCAATTGTCGGGCTCGATCCGGATCGACCATCTGCCCATCCGTGGTCATGCGCCAGCGCGCCGGATCGACGGCCAGCGTCGAGGGCGCAGCCACCGCCGTCGCGTACTTCGTCTTCACGTAGAACTTCTGTCCGAAACGCGAAACCGGCGCGGTAGTGATGCGTTCAGAGAATCCCTTCTGATCGATCTGCGCCACATCGTACACGCGCAGGCCGCCTTCGCCCGCGGCCACATAGGCGTACTCGCCCCGCAGTTGCACCTGCAATACGCGCGGATTACCTTTGTGCTCGTAGGCCTCGCGCAATTCGCGTCCGCCCTTTATGAACTTCTGGTAGTTGTTCGGGTAAGCGATCTTATGCAGCGCGCTGCCGATTACTGCCTGTGGCTCGCTGCGCTCAGTTGCCACGACTGCTTCGAGCGCATCGTCCGAGGCAACGTAGACATATCGTCCCATGAAGTTAACGAAGTTGGTGCCCAGCAAAAGCGTCTGGGCCATCCACGCGTTGTTGTCGTTGTTTTTTGAAACGTGACAGTCGCTGCAGCCTTTTGTCTCAGTCGCGCGCACGGTGTGCGGCACGTGCGTATTGAAAGTCTGGCCAGAAAAACCCTCGGCCGAAACAGTCTGCTGTTGCGAATAGATCCATTCTCGATTCTGGTTCTGCGAACTGACCAGGACCGCGCTCGACGAGCGCACTGGCGCGATGCGATTGCCGGTAACCGTGCCGTCGCGACCCAGCATAAACACATCGTCGCGCAAGACTTGATAGTTATAGGTGGTGAAGTTGCGACTGTCGCCGCCTTCGTTGTGCCGATTGGGCATCTTGCGATTCGCCTGCATCGAAAGATGGCAGCCAAAACAACTGGTCATCCATGACGAGTGACAGGCAAAGCACGTCATGTTGGAATCGCGATGCGCCAGCTGCCTATCGTCCGCGGGGACATCGCCCCAGGTAGCGTTGTCGGTGCGCATCGTCTTTGCATAGCGCGACTTCAAACTGTAATCGTCCGGGTGGGGTGCATTAGGATTGATCGTATCGGCGGTCTGCTTCACCCGCCACCAGCGGCCCGGCACGACCATCGAATTCTGCACGATATCGCCGGCTTTCAGCGCGACCTCGTTGCCGTTTTCGTCCTTCCGTCTGGAGTCGCTTCTAATGCGCTGAAACAGAAACATCCGGTCACCGTTAGGATCGCGAAAGCGAATCGTCGCCAGATTGCGCCCCTTTCCCTGGTCGATCTTACCGTCCTTAATTCCTGCTCCCGCGGCAAAGCCCGATGTGACGAGCGTGGCGCGGTCGCGAATTGAGCCGTGGCAATCGATGCAACCAATCTCAATCGCCGCACGCGGTTCGTTGTAGAGAATCCCGTTGCCGTGCGCGTCTTGTCGGAAGTGACAATCGACGCACTGCATGCCTTTCTCGAGGTGAATGTCGTTGAGATGGACTGCCTTTTTGAATCGATCAGGATCGTCAGGCGAAACAATCGCGTTTTTAGAATCGAGCAGGTTCCCTTCCCGATCGCGTTTGAAGACTTGACGAAAAACCCAGCCGTGACCGTGAAAGTCGGCCAACTGTGTTCGCTTGAGTTGAGCATTGAATTGCGGCGTGCCGGTGTTATTAAGAAAACCCGGTTCCGACCAAAGCCCGCGCAGGCTCGCCGACTCCGGATTGCGGTTGAGCTTTATCTGTTCCTCCGTCCGCGAAGGGTCATGCTGTTGCGCCGGGTACATCTTGTCGCCGTCAGTTTCGTTGTCCCACCAAATCAGGCCGAGATAAGACGCAACCATGTTTTCGCCCGGGTGTATGTGACAGATCATGCACTGCGAAGTCGGGATGCGGCTGGTTAATTGATGTTTGATCGGATGGCCCGATTCATTTTTTGGAATGCTGACATCGCTCGATTGCGACATCCCCAGGTTTCCGGCCGCGCTGTAGATGGCCGAATGCCGCGGGTCACGATCGTTCGCATAAACAACGTGGCACGCCGTGCATCCAGACGAACGATAATCACCGGGATGATCGTTCGTGCCGAGAAAGTTGAGCGTCGGATCCAGCAGACGCGTCTTCTGCAAACCCAGATAAACGGGATCGGTGCGCTGCGCCGTGCCCAGGCCGCGCGCGCTCAATCCCTTATCGGGCTTCCCGGGATCTTCTTCTTTATCGGGCAGTCCAACTTCCAGGCGCCGCTTGCCGCCGCGTTCGAACACGCGCAGGACATTGCCGGGTTGGGAAATCTCCCAACGCGGCAAAGGATCGAGAAACGACAGGATTCCTTTAAGCCTTCGTTCTTCGTTCGTCGGCTGCGGAATTTGAATCAGCCTTTGTGGAGCGCCGTCTTCACTGTAACTTTCACCGAAGTTAGTGTCCTTGATCGGAAAGCCACCATTGTTGTAGAGCGCTGCGCCCCAGAGCATCGCGCCATGGGTCATCATGCTTCTTCCAACCGCATTGATCTGGCTGCTGTGGCATTCGGAACTGCCGCAGGTCTTGGCGGCCACGCGCAAGTCACCGGGATTGACGAAACGCACGAACTCAAGACTCTCTCTGGCAAGCAGCGGACCGGAGCGTTCAGGAATTTTGAACTTTCCATTTTGCTGCCACTCGCGCGGGAAACGCGGACGCACATGCGCGATTTCTTTTTCGGTCGCGACCGGATTACCCCCGTGACAGGCTGTGCAGGTGAGACTCAAAGCATCCTTGCCGTGATCAAGCTTGTCGAGCATCGCGGTCGGACCAAACCTGTGCATCGGCTCAATCTTGTCGTGACACTTCAGACAGCCTTCGAGAGCTTCAGCAGGCGCGGTATCACTCGACGTACCGGGCGCGTCCTTGACTCTCTCAGCGCGTGCGCGAAAGACAAATTCCACCATAAAGACACAAAGGCACAGAGAAAGAACCGAAAGCCAAATCGCAAACCTTCGTGTTCTATACGCCTTTGTGTCTTTGTGTCTTTGTGGTTTCACTCTTCTAGAAAACAAACTTCATCTGCGCGAACAACGAAAACAATGGCTTGCTCGGGTTGATGACCGTGTTGTCCGCGGTGCAAAAGTCCGACAAATTCGGTGGACAATTGCTGTTCGCATTCGTGTAGATGTCACGAAACCCGCGTCCCGGTTTCAGGGTTGCCGCTCCAAAGGTCAGCGTCACGTTATTAATTAGCAGCGGACGGTAAGCTACACCCACGCTGTAGTCCCAACCAATCTCGTGACGAATATGCGGTTGGAACAGAACATATTCAAGCGATTCAGTGCGGTGAAAGCGCAGATAGTTGGCATTGAAAATCGCCTTCAGCCTTTGCGTGATTTCCACATCAACGCCCCCGTTATAGATAAAGATTCCGGGATTGATGAAATTGGCCTGACCTTCGATCTTACTGCTGCGCAGCGAAGGCAGGATGCTGTTTGATTGCACCAGGCCCACGCCGGTTTGCGTCAAACGTATGCCATTACGATTCCAGAACGAGAACTGGCCGCCCACGAAATTCGGATCGTCGAAGATTGCGTCGAAACCCGTCGCCTTTCCATCCGTCGGATTCTTGTCGCCCTGCGCCCAGAAGAACGAACCGCGAAAACGAAAGTAGTCCTTATCGACCGAGCCTTCGACCGCGGCCATTTGCGAGCTGACATGGACGCCGCGCCCGGCTATCGGGTTACGGTCGTCGCGACCAAACGCGTAATAATACGAGTTCGTCAGATTCACTCGTCCAAGATGTCCATCACCGTTGATGCCGACATAACCAACCTTGATCGCATGCGGCCGCGCGTCGCCAATCAACGCCGGGCGCACCAGGAATCCATTACGATCGAACTTGCGGCCGGCGCGATCGTCGTTATAAAGCGCGCTTGCCTGAATCGTGTAGCCCTTCTTGATAAAGTCCTGCCTGAAAATATTCGCGACATAGACATTCTGTTGGCGACGATCAAAACGATTAAGCCCGCTGTTCGTGTCCTTCTCGAGCTGCGCAAAGTAAGCGAAATTGTATTGGTAACGATTATTATCAAACGCCCCGAAGATGCGCGCTCCCAGATTGTTATCTGAGAAGATAAAGCCGCGAAAGTCCGAGACGAAGGGCTGAATACCGACCCGCGCCGAGATGAAATCAAAGTTCTCGTTGACGTCTTTCAACTTTACTTCACCGAAAGCTTCCTCGAGCGAGAACTGGGTGTCTGTTCGATTTGTGCCGCGCCTTACGTCAATGTTCACGACTCCGTTTTCTCGGGCGTTGAGATAGTTGGGAAAACTGAAAGTCGGCGAGATCTTGATGGCCCAGTCACGCGGCTTAAAGGTCGAGTCGCCATGAAACATCTCGAACGTGAACTGGAAAATCTGATTCACCGCGAGCGCTTCGGGCTGGCCAAAGAACTCGCCGCTTCCCGCTCGCGCACTGCTCACGTCGGAAGGTGTTGGGGTACGGCGCAACTCAACTCCGGTCGAACTAACCGCCGAAAGAATCATGAATACCTTGTTCCCGATGATCGGATAATCGCCTTTCAGCCAACTCTGATTGTACGGGTCGTACCAACGGCCCTTCTTGAAAGGGATGTCGCGCCCACGCGCGCCCTTGTCACCGTACCGATCATATTCAGGGAAACCGATGCGCCAGCGATCGCGAATCTCACGACGGTCTGTCTGCGTCTGTGGCTCAGATCGGACGCTCGGTTCGCCGGCATTACCCAGCGGCTTGCGTTCCGCAACTCTGTCCAGTGGTTTCTCTTCTCGCTTCTCGACCACGAAGTCGATGGTCGTTTCCTTCCCTTCATTGACGATGATGTTCTCCAACGAATCGTCACGGATCAGAGCGTGCTCGCCGTAATTCTTTGCTTTATCAAACTTCGCGAAGTATGGAAGTTCGACGCCGAGACGATACGCGCCCGCCGGGAGTTTCAATGAATAGTGCCCGCCGGCGCCGACGCGAGCGCGGGTGACACGGCTTGTGACCTGATTAGTAGCTACGACCGTAACGCCAGGAGTTGCTCCCTGCACGACGCCTTTAATCGTCCCGCGCCCCTGTGCGAAAGCAGACGATGCCAGGAGCAGCAAGAAAGTCAGGATGATTATTAGCCGTGCCAAGATTGATCGACTTGTAACATAGGAGTCAGTTCCTATCAACAGTTTCCTGGATTTGGAAGCGAAGCGCTGAAAGCGCTCGCCAATTTCAGCCCAGGGCAACGCCCTGGGTAAGAGTGTTGTGAGTCCAGAGTCTTGCTAGAGATTGGGCCATCGCGCGAGTCCTTCATTTGTGAACCCTTACAGGGTATTGATGTGGTTACTGATGCCTGATCCCAGGATTTCATCCTGGGCTGAAGCTAGCCCGGATTATTCATGAAGCAATCTGGGACGATCCTTAAAGTGCGCGGTTGGCGATCGCCGAGCCCGTGAAACCACGACTGTTGTTACGGAACCGCGAGCGGTAGCGACCGGATGCCACGCTCAACTGGGTCAGGTCCG
>JBGQGG010000049.1:0-30684 GCA_041497335.1 Pyrinomonadaceae bacterium
ACTTCCTGAAACATCCTTTCAATCCGCGCCGCACTGAATCAGCGCGGCGAACCTTTGATAATTCCGGGACGAGCCGGGGCTCGTAGCCTTTCAATCCGCGCCGCACTGAATAAGCGCGGCGACCCTACGCCGATGAAGCTTGCTTGCACTGCTACTCCCTTTCAATCCGCGCCGCACTGAATCAGCGCGGCGAACCCTATCCTGAACATCTGTGATGCCGGAACCGTGACATTTCAATCCGCGCCGCACTGAATCAGCGCGGCGAACCCGAGCGTTTTCCGCCGCGATGTCGAGACCGGCAACTTTCAATCCGCGCCGCACTGAATCAGCGCGGCGAACCGCGAAACGGCTGGGCTTGAGCAGCGTCACGATATCTTTCAATCCGCGCCGCACTGAATCAGCGCGGCGAACCATGGCGAGTCGGCCGGGCCCGGCGATTGTATTGCTTTCAATCCGCGCCGCACTGAATCAGCGCGGCGAACCCCGCGCGGCTTGGGCGTTGGTCGTTATGTATGACCCTTTCAATCCGCGCCGCACTGAATCAGCGCGGCGAACCAGGTGGCAACGTTGCCACCTCAAGCGAACGACTTCTTTCAATCCGCGCCGCACTGAATCAGCGCGGCGAACCAATGGATGGGTTACTACAGTGCCGCGCTCGGAGTTTCAATCCGCGCCGCACTGAATCAGCGCGGCGAACCTGACGACGCTGCCGGAGAACGTGCAGTTTGCGAACGTTTCAATCCGCGCCGCACTGAATCAGCGCGGCGAACCGGACGAGCTGGGGGTAATGCTGGCCGACGTTATGCAGTTTCAATCCGCGCCGCACTGAATCAGCGCGGCGAACCACCCGAAACGTCACGCGGCTGAGGTTTGAGAACGATGTTTCAATCCGCGCCGCACTGAATCAGCGCGGCGAACCACACCGGTACCGGATACGCATCTTTCACGGACTACGTTTCAATCCGCGCCGCACTGAATCAGCGCGGCGAACCTTCTGGTGACAGTAATGCTAAGGTGATGGTAAGACGTTTCAATCCGCGCCGCACTGAATCAGCGCGGCGAACCGAGCACAAGAAGTGTTGGAATTGTAAAGTTGCATTAGTTTCAATCCGCGCCGCACTGAATCAGCGCGGCGAACCTGTCATTTTGCCAACTGCTCTGCTGCCCACCACTTACTGCAGCCGCTCCGCGAACGTCCGTCTCTTGCCAGAATAATCGAAAGCGAGCAGCCGGAGCACTCGGCAAATTCATTTCGTGCGAACAGCTTAGCGGCGGCGCGAAAGGTCTGGCGAAAATCCGCCGCTTCAGGTTCGCGCACCAATTGAGCGTTGGACCAATAGCATGCAAAGCGTAATTCATTCTCCTTTCAAAATACGAGTGGGTCGTCCAGATCGACGGGTTCATTAACGCCAACGTGCTGCGTCGGCGTATCGACTTCGAGAAAGTAGAAGCGCAGCGAGTCCTGGTGTTCGTTAATCTCGCGCAGCAGACGCGCCTTCAGCATCACCCAACGCCGCTGATCGAGTCTGCACTCGAAGACACTCTTCTGCACCCGCTGGCCGTAGTCTTCGCACGCCTGCGCCACCCGTCGCAACCGCCGCACGCCAGCCTTGTCGATCGTCGATACATCGTAGGTGATAAGCACGAACATGATTAGAAGTCATCCTTTTACTGCCAAGATGCGGAGAGGACCCCCGAGTTCTCGGCCACGTTCCCAGCTAACGCAGCACACAGGGCAGATACTCCGGAATATCGCCACGCAGATGCCGCGCCAGGATGCGCGCCTGCGCCAGCATCAACTGCCCCACGCGAAACTCCTGGCCGATGATCGGATGCGTGATTACCTCCTGCTTCCTGGTTTGATACGCGGCAATTACCGCCTTCCGCGAATCTTTCTTCAACTCAAACGCACCTCCCTCGCGCGCGGCAAAGTCCTTGATCTCGATCTGCTTGCGATTCACCAAAGTGATCGCCAGCCGGTCGGCGAGCAGCGGACGAAACTCTTCCATCAAATCGAGTGCGAGGCCCGGGCGGTTGGGCCGGTCTGAGTGCAAGTAACCAACGAACGGATCCAACCCAGTCGCCGTCAACGCCGCGATGCAGTCATGCCGCACCAGGGCGTAAAGAAAAGAGAGCAGACAGTTCATCGCATCGAGCGCCGGCCGTCGCGTGCGTCGCGTGAACGCAAAATCCAGACGCTGCTGACGCAAATGAAAACTGAAGACTTTGAAATAGAGATTCGCGCCCTGGCCTTCGTAGCCGCGAATGCGATCCACGTGATTGACCGGCTGAGCGGCGGCATCGCGTTCGCCGTTGGGCCCGCCCGCTACCGCAGGCGGTTCTGACAGATCATCAGTGTCACCGAAAGCATAGTCCCGCAAGCGTTGTAGCAAACGCGCGATCTCGGCGGCCGCGCCGCGCAACTCCTTTTCTTCTTCTGGCTTTTCGGTTTCTCGCGCCGAACGCAACAAGCTTTGGCGCGAGTTCTGTAGCTTGCCGGCGACGAATTGGCGCGCAATCAACGCCGCTACCTTTGGATTGTCTGCCGCGCGATATTGCGCCCGCCGCAGCATCACGCTGGTATTCGCGACTCCTTCCCATCGACCAACGAAATAGCCGCTTTCACTAAAGTAGTTGACCGGCACGCCATGCTCCCAGCACAACTCAAGCGCCTGCGGGCTAATCAGGCTCTGGCCGAAGACACAGACCGATTCGAGATGATGAATCGGCACTGCCAGCTTCAACTCGCGCTCGACTTCGATCCGCAAAGTTAGATGGTCACGCGAAACGTAGCTGTTCTGCGTCGTTAGATAGAGCGTGTTCTGCTTGATTTCCATATGGATTACAGCCAGAGGTTCTTTTCATACTTTTCGACTTTCGCTCGCGCCGCGATTTGCGTCAGCTCAGGCAAGCAGACCGAACGCAACGAGCAGCCGTCACAACGCGGCTTCAACACTGCCGGCGGCACGTCGCGATTTGCGATCAACGCTCGCACCGCCTCGATGGTCCGCTTAGTCTCAGAACGGAGCGACTCAACAAAGCTCACCTTGCGCCGGCGCTTGCTGCCAGCGTGATAGATGAACCCTTCCGGAACCGTTACGGAGAACATCTCTTCGAGGCAGAATGCCTGCGCGCAAAGCTGCACGTCGTCGTTGTCCCACTTGCGACGCTTCCCTTTCTTGTATTCGACAGGCGCGTAGACTCTTCGTTTACCGGCGCCGTCCTTAACCTGCTTCACTTCAACGATGTCCGCCTTGCCGCTCAGTCCATAACGCTCGGAGAACAGCGGCACCGCGCGCAGGATCGTGACACCCGCATCAGTTTCGTAGCCCGGCGCGTCCGCGTGATCGTGCAAGAGCGTGCCCACGGCCGTGTGTTCGTTGTCGGCCCAATAACCCTCAACGTATTTCAACGCGCAACGACGCGGACAGAAAACATACTCGTTGAGTGATGAAATCAGGACTGGCTCCGATTCAGTTGACATACTTTGCCTTCCCGATGGCGGTTTCAGACCCGGGGCTCTTTCGCCGCATCGCGGCGGCTGACTTTAGCCCGGTCTTTCAAGGCCGGGCCACGGTACACCGCGTTCAGGCGGCGTCGCGTCGCGACGGTTGAATGCGCCTCTCAAGCGTCGCTACGCGACGCGGATTGTTGATGGCGTTCTAATCCCGGCGTTGAAACACCGGGCTAAACTCACTGGCCACTGACGCGGCCCCGTCATTCAATCTGCCGGAGAGCTTCCGCTTGCGCGTCGCCCGCGAGTCACCCCAAACAATCGTAGTCACCACGCGATGCCCGCGCTCGTGATCGAAAACACAGTACGCGCGAAACTCGTAAGGAAAGGGCTTCACCGTACGCACGCGCAACGTCTCGCCCTCAGGCAACACGCGCACGTTCGCAGCTTGGCTTACACCTGCGCGAATTACCTCTCGCGCCTGCTCATCACCCAACCGAGCAATCCGCTTCAGAAACTGCTCGACCGCGTGCGGCGTGACGAAGAACCTTTGCATAAATAGTACAGTACGTTTTGGAGCGCCTTCATAACAGTTCGAGCAGCTTCACTTCTGCGGGAAGATTTGCCCGATCAATCGTGACATTCGGCTTGTAGTCGTCAAACGATCTGGCGACTCCGACCTTCGGGACGACAACCCGCTCAAACAACTTGTGTGCTGGAGCGTTGCCGAGCATGGAATCGTGTTTGAAGGCAACAAGCTTTTGTGGAATCAATCGTCGCGCAGCCGAGACGTCTGAATCCATCATCGAAGGCTGAAACGATTCCGCTTCGCTGGCCCGACCACAGAGAGCGCGAAAGAGTAGGTTCAGGTCTTCCTCAGTGAAGTTTGTCTGCTGTGCAAGGTGGGCAGAAACAAAGCCGGTGCACCGGTAGAGTCCGTAGGGAATGGCAGCCTTGCGGCCCATCTCGGTGGCTTTCAACTCGTCGGTACCGCAGACTCGCGTGATAGAAATGTCGAGTGACAGCACCGGATCAATGCTTCGCGCAAACGAAATTTGCACTGGGCCGCGCAGTTGGCCGGCGTTCGGGCCAGTGGAAAGCACGGAGCCGAAGGTGCGGATGTCAAAGAACTTCTTGCAGAGCCGCTCTTGAAGTGTCTTGATTTCATCGCGCGGGCGGTTCTTAGCCTTCTCCTTGTCGGTCTTCTCATCCTCGCGGCGCTTCAATTTGGGGGTCTCATCGCAGGCTGTGCGGATGTTGTCATTCAGCACGGTGCCTTGCTTGACGTGCAGGTCGTAGCCGTCGGCAACTTTTCCGTCCTCGCCGAGCTTGGACAGATACACGTAGTTACGAATCTTCCGTTTGAGCGCCACATCGGAGACCAGACCCTGCATGGTTTGTGGGTCTAGGCGCGGCGCGTTTGCGGCGTCGGGGTCACCGTTCGGATTGCCATCGGCGCAATCGAACAGGTATACGAAGTCGTATCGGTTCTTGAGTCCTGTGTTCATTGTCGAATCCTTTCGTTGTGGTTACTGGTTTTCGTCTGCGATCTGTTCGACCCGCTCTTCGATTTCGGCTTCTTCGCGCCGGGCGCGGTAATGGGCGAGTTGGCAGTAATAGCCGAGGGCGAAGCGGCCTTGTTCTTCCAGGCCAAGCGTCTGGGGCAGTCCGGCTTGCGACTCAATGCGTTCGCAGAGAGCTTCGATTTCCTTCTGCTTGTTGGTGCCGGCACCAGGAAACCGATCGTTGGCTTTCTTCAGATACGCCGGAACCTTCGTGAACAGCGGACCCAACGTGGTGGCGGGTCGTGTAGCCACACCGCCATAAGTCCGTTCCGCGATGCTCGCCCCGACCTTGCCGAGCGCGAAAAATTGAAGCCGTCCGAGGACGGCGAACAGTTGCCCGCAAAGATAGGCAACGTCTTTGGAATTGGGATCGAGTTTTTCGCTCATGGTGTGATGTTCCTTTCTATTGGGTGAACGTAACAGGCAGAGTTTGATGAGGGCGAAGCGACTAGGCAGAAAAGGTTTCCGCTGTCCAGCTTGATCGCCGCGAGACACGCGGTCTACGGTTTCTCGGCGCAGCGCCGCCATCAAAATGTTCTGGGGAACGAGTCCGCCCGTTAACGCGGAGCGGAGCAATTCTTCCGCCGCGCCGTGCGGCAACGCATCAAAGGGTTTTTCTAGTTTGTCGTTCGCCAGGGCCCAGAGCAACTGACCGAGACTGAACTCACGCCTGACGCTAACGCCATCATCGGGTTCGACGATACCAAGATCGAGAAACCACCTTCCCACATGCCGCTCAATCTCAGGTACGGTGGATTCAATCCAGTCGCGAACCACTATGCGCGCGCCGTTGCCGGACAGACTAACCGCATAGTAGGCGTTAGCATCGATGCTCACCACTTGGCTGCCTTCTTGGATTGACTTCAACAACTGCGCGACTTCTTCTGGATTGGCGCTGGCGAGCGTGTCGACAGGATCAAAGGCCACAGGCTTTCTGGTCCAATGCAGACAGATGGTGTCGTTGAACACGAGACCCTGGCTACGACTCTTCGCGACGAGATCGTCTAACGCTGCCTTGACTAGGCCGTCTGCGCGAGCCGAAATCGGCGAATTCTCTGCCTTTTCCAGACCGAAGGAGCAGAACGCGGCTTCGTTGGCGGAAATAAGAATGGTGTCTTGTGAGCCAATTCCTTTGATCTTGTTTGCCGTGCTGACGCATTCGGCTAGAACGCCAGTAACGAGGCACACACCTTTGCGTCCTTGACTGGACGTGGATCTTTCGCGCTCTCGTCTCCAGAAAGAAACCACTTCCGCGTTTTCAAGCAGATCAGTTCCTTCAACTCCGAAGATCAGATTATCGTCAGGCGATGCGTTTTCTTCACCGAGTCGTTTTCGCAACCGAGCCAACTCCGATTCATTCTTGAGGAACGTGACGAGAGCGCGCAGAAGTTCCACTGCTACACCGGCGTCCGCAGCTCGTTGAATCAGACCTTGGAAATAGTTCTTTCGCGCGATCACAAGTGGGTCGCCGGAAACCAGATTCGGCCCATCGAACAATAAGACGCGTTGCAGTGTATCGCAGAGGAAGTAGGACTTGGCTTTCTCGGGCGAGCGGACGGCGATTTCGTTCACGTCTGTGTAAGGCCGACGGACTCTCGTCCACTGCCACTTCTTGCCGACGCGAGTCTTCAGCGGAATCAATCCGTTCAGGGTCCCGCCTTTAGATACTTCGACTCGCCACGCCGCCTTCTCCCACCGAAAATCGGGATCAAAAAACTGACCATCTTCAGCGACTCGCCGTTCAGCGTATGCGGCCAACGCTTGCAGCATCATTGGGCACCTCCAAGTTGTGACTTCACCGCGGACCATTCCGGCAGCAAGGCCTTGCCTTGCTCGACAAGGATCCCGTCTTTCAGCGCGGCACGGAAAAGCGTGACTTGCGGCTTGGCATCAACCTTGCCCGGCTTCTGGTCAGGCGAGACGTCGAGGTCAAAAACGTCGTAGAGCATCAGGCCAAGGTCGCTATCGGCGTTTGGGTTTGGTTCGACACGCATGGCCGATTCGTCGGCGAGTTGAAAGTGAGCGGGGAACTCTCTACAACCGAAGCAGGGCTGTGTGAAGCACTGGCCCTTCTCGGCGCGACGCTGAAACATGGCAATGTATTTTACGGCGCTGTTCTCACCGCCTGCCTCGTATTCACTGGGTGGCTTTCGACGAGGCATGCTTGCGAGCGGAGTCAGACGAATACTGGCCTCGATGACGTATTCCACGTCGCGCAAGGCGAGCGTGTTCCGTTGCGTGCGGTCTTCCTCTATATACAGCGATTCAGGGTTGCGAGCAGAGACACGTGATTTCACTTCATTGCGCCGGAAGCTGAGAAAGCGGATCGGCTGCCTCACAGCGATGCGGTGGATGCACCAGCGGAATTGGGGTCGATAAAGGATCGACTCCAGCAGACCACGAGCCGCGCTTGGCGTGATGACCGGGTAGCTCACACGTTCAACTTTCATTTCCGGTCGTGTGAAGCAAGCGAGATCGCCCCACGTTTTCAGATGGATGTTCATTGACCTTTCCTTTGGTTGTCGTGTGTCAGCAAATCATTTCCTCACCCTCGGCGTGGCACGCGCCAAGGTCATCATCGTATTCGGAATTCCAAAACCAAACGCCCTCGATAGCCTCGACTACGTAGCCGCGGGCCTGACCTTGGAGAAACTCGCCCATGTAGAGGTTTACTGAAAAGCGTTGCGCGCGCCGCCATTCTTCACGCGAAAGATGTTTCTCTCGAAGTAGTTTGGCAATGAGTTCTTTTCCATCCCGCCATTTGACCAGCACGCTGCGAGTGTCCTCACCGACGAGGCTGCATTCTTTGGCAGCCGCTGGGAAGTCGAACTTGGCTGAGAGGTCAAAAACCTTGTCCGCTTCGGCTTTCTCCGGGCCTTGCAACCGATACAACTCAGCAAAGTAGGCAGCGTAGAAATCAGGCTGGTGGAGCGGCGCATCTGGATGGCGGGCGAGAAACTCCTCGGTCTTGGCCGTGGCTGTGCGATACGCGCCCGGCGGCGTCGCGTTGTCCTGCGGACGGAATACAAGAACGGGACGCGGTTCGGCATGTCGGCCTTCGCGGTTGCAGCGTCCGGCTGTTTGAATTATCGAGTCGAGCGGCCCAAGCGCCCGAAAGGCGATCGGAAAATCCACGTCCACGCCGGCTTCGATCACCTGAGTAGAGACAAGTTGACAAGACTCTCCGGCGGCCAACCGTTGGCGGATCACCTTAAGCTTTTCCTGACGGTGAGCCGGACAGAGACGGGCGGACATGTGGAAGCGATTCTCTGGCGGCAACAGGCGGAAAATTGCTCGAGCGTGACCCGTGGTGTTGACCACGCAGAGGACTTGCGGCTGAGCGCTAAGTCTTGCAACGAGGTCCGGCCAAGAGATCCGAGCATCCGACGCGGGGAGTTCGATGCGAGTGCGACGGAGCGTTTGGGCTATCGCGCCGGGATCGGCGGAGATTTCTACAGGCTCCCAACCGTAAGGCAGCGCGCCTTTGGCAGAGGCGAAGGCTGGTTGTGTTGCGGTCATGAACACAGCCGTGATGGCATAGGGTTCCTGTGTTAGTAATCGCACGGCCGAGAGGAGCGAAGGTAGCAGCCGCGCGGGCAACGTCTGCACTTCATCAAATAGCACAACAGAGCGGGCAATATTGTGGAGTTTGCGGCAGCCCCTTGGTTTGTGTGCGAATAGACTCTCAAAGAACTGTACGCTCGTAGTGACGACGATGGGCGAGGCCCAGTTCTGGGCGGCGAGGCGGGCGCGACGTATTCGCTCGTCTTCGGCATCGCGTCCCGCGTCGCCTTTGCGTTCGCGTGGCGAGATCGCACTGTGGTGCTCCAGCACGTAATCCGGTCCGAAAGCCTGCTCAAGAATTTCGCGAAACGCAAGTGCGGTCTGTTCGATAATGCTCGTGTAGGGAATGACCACAATGACGCGACGGAGTCGTCGCGGATCGTCTGGCGCAAAAGAGGCGTTAATGTGAGCGATGTGGCGGAGCGCGAAAGCGAGAGAGGCCAGGGTCTTCCCACTGCCCGTGGGTGCCGTGAGAGTGAATAGGCCAGACGGCTTCTCGGCGGCGGCGATGCAGTCGGCGAGCAACTCGCGGCGGACTTGGTTTACGAGGCCATCGGCAGACCTTCCGTGGAGGTCGGAGAGCAGAAGAACCAAGGCCACTTCCTCTTGCAGAGACGGTACCCCACGTTGTTCCACAACGTTCGGATCAAAGTGATCTTCGGTGTCAAGGAAGTCCGCGTCCACAAGGCAGCTGAAAAGCATTCTTGTGCGCAAAGCGGCCGCAAAATTATCCTCCGCATAGCGGCAAGGAGCAGACGGTAGCTGTAGGCCATCGACTTCAAAGCGATGTAATAGTTCGGAAACAGATTCCGAGCATCCCGTGAGTTCGCGAGTCAACGTCTGATCGGCGATCTTCCGAAGAGACTGCTGCAAATCACCAAAGGCAGGCAACCCGGTATGATGTCCGTCAACTACATAATTCACGAGGGACGCTTTCAACTCTGTGGCTCGGCTGGCACCGGCGGCCCAATGATTGATGCCATGAATCGCGGATGGATTCCGCAAGCGCGCCTGAAATCGTTCGGCATATTTGCCCAAGTCGTGAAGCAACCCCGCCAATTCGGCTTCCTTAGCCATTCCAAAAGGTTCGCCAAACGTTGCCGCCTTGTCGGCCACTCGTCGGAGATGCGCGGCTAATGGCTGCCATTTTCCAGATTGCTCGGGCAGCGGCCTATCTTGTTCGTCCTCAGCGGTGTGTGCGTAGAAGTTCATTTTCAAATTAATCTTCTCCCAACCTCTGGTTCCACCGGTCGAACACCGTCTCCAGAAACGCCGGAATAACGTGGTTCTCGGATTCACTCACCGGAAACATGAACTCCTTCGACTCTGTCTCGTATCCGTAGCTTTCATCCTTGTAGCGGAACGGCCCCACGTAGTCCGGTACGAATTCCTTCCAACCAAGGCATGGTGTGTAAAACCATCGGCCACTCTCCAGCTTACGAGAGAACGCGTCTACATAGGCGTGCGGAGCGCATTGGCCGTCGGGCGAAACAGCCGGTTCGCCGTTCGGGCCACGGTTCCCATCCACTTCGGCATATAGCCGGTAACAGACGTTGATGAGTACTTGGGCAAAGATCTGTAGCGAGGCACCCTTCTTCATTTGGTCGTGGAACTGGACCGGCGCGCAAATCTCGCATCGAGTCGGGCGCACGTTCACATTTTTCCAACGCAAGACTGACTCAAAGATACCCTTGACCGCGCTGAAGGTCGGGGCGATGTAGGAAATGGGATTTGGCAAAGTATCCGGGCGTGCCCAAAGGGCAGTGGGACCGGAGATCTCAAGTTTGACTTTGTATGGTTTCATAGAATCATTAATAGTGCTGGCGTTTATTTGAGCGTGCGACACTCGAAGAAACGAGTGCGTCACTCCATTTATTGTGAACGTCGGCGGCTAGTTGGCCCACACCGCTCAAGTGCTCGGCGAGTTTGTGCTTATCACCCTTGTTGTTCTCAGTGTGAGCAAAGAAATCCATGACCGAATTTCACAGCGCCTTGGCGAGCTTGGGAGCCCAGGCGCTTGCAGACGAAACCAGGATTCAGGCGTTGGATCGGAAAAGTGAAACCGTCTGACTCGCGCGGGCCTGAATCAAACCTGTGAAAGAGTTCCACGCAAACTTTACTCTTGAGACGTAGCGCTGGCAAATGCAACCTATCCCGTGCGGTTACCTGCTCGCTGTAGGAAAACCATATGCGCGCATGTGGGTTCGGTGATTAAGTGAAATCGCCTCCACGCAGAATCAACAACTTACGAGCGCGAGTCGGGCATTATGTGAAAATAAAGTCGGGCATTATGTGAAAATTTCCGACAGAATTCGCGCATAAGTTGAAAATCTCCACGGCGCTCATTTTTCCGCCCGATTTTCGTGTTTTTAGGAGAGCCCGCCGGAATCAACCAGTAGCGTTAGTAATCAAACCATTCTTCAAGAAATCCTAAACGGAGTCCCGATCGAACTTCATAATGGGATAACCATACTACCTCCGCTCGAACTCCGCCCGCATATTCAGACGCCCGCCTTTACGGGTTCTCGGGTCGTAATCCAAGCCAAATCAATTACCTGACACCAGCGCCAACGCGGCCGGACCTCACTCGCGATCGTGTCGTTACCGCGCAATTCAGATATCCGCGAACAACGTTCACCAATATCTAGTTTGGCTCCTTAATATTAAGAGGGAATTTCCTTGACTTGGGGAATTAGGGGTATATAGTTCACCGCACTAACTGCCCACAGCTTGGGGTGTTCACCATAGCAGCAAGTCGTTTGGCGAGACGGTGCTATCAAGAAGAAAGGAACGCACCAAATGAACAGGACCAAAGCCGGACTCGTTCTCTTTACCATTCTGATCTTAGCCGTTGGCGGCGGCGCAATCATGATGAACCCGCACCGAACGCACTCTCGGGGACAAGTAGGACGTTCCTCCGCCCGCGTTTTCGAAAAAGTACCAGATCATAAAGCGTACGAGTTTCTGTTCCACCGGATCACGTTTCATAGAAAGAGAGCTGCCACAGCCGGTAAGCCAGAAGCGGTGGATGGAGCGCTTCAGCGAGAAGGCCATTTGAGCCTTGACCAAATGCAGTCTTTGGAAATTATTGCTACCAACTGTCTATCAGAAGTTGAAAAGCAGGATGCTGCGGCGCACATAGTCATCAAGGCGTTTAGAGAAAAATACTTTCCCGATGGCAAGATTCCTGTGGGTGGCGAGTTACCACCGCCACCACCGGAGCTGGAAATTATGCAACAAAAGCGGGACGCGATATTACAGCGTGGACGCAGCCAGGTGCTTGAGATGTTAGGCGGGGGGAAATCCGCGGAATTTGATTCGTTTGTGAAGGAGCGATTTGCAGGCAAGCTGCCTGACGCTTACGCAAACCCGATGAGACAACCAAACTTGATGGAACATTGAGTACCCATTCTGTCTTTGTGCGTTTTGGAGTAACCAAACCATGAGAACTATTCCATACCTCATCGCTGCTTTGTTCGTCTTGTGTCTGACGCCGCCACCGGAAGTCAGGGCCAGCATCAGCACGAATGCGGGACTTTGGTATTTTGAGTCGACCAATGAGGAGTGGGCGGTGGCGTCGGTGAGCCCGGACTACGGCGATCAGGCGTACTATACCCTCTGGGACGAGGTAAGCATTAGTGATGGCGTCAACGGAAACTACGCATCCGCGATCTGCTGGGAAGAATACTTTTGCAGCTATGCGCAAGCGGAGGCGTCTCTTCCTTATGATCCGAACGCCGAATATGAGCTCTGGAGTAACCCAACCGCCACCGTGATCCCTCAGGAAGGCGGCACTTGGCAAGATTACTACGGTTATTCGTACTATTACGACGCGGAAGAGCCTTTCACTTATCCCATGTCATTTCAATTCACCGGCGGGCCGGCGCAACAAACTTTTCCCTATATACCTTTAGGTAACATATTTGCTATTGCTTCAGGGGGCACGATGCACGGACCACCCCACCACATTAGAGCCACGGATGATGAAACAACCCTAGAGGGCAACTGTGAGCCCTGGAGAAAATGGAAATACAAGGTAGTGGATGATAATGGACTTAACGCAGGACGGGTTCATGTAAAAGAGCAATTTCCTGGTGCAGAATATACATCATGTGGCTCACATGGGGAGGTCCATCCTAGCCCCTGCTCGATTAACTACTGGCACCTTGACGGGAAAGTTTGGGATAACGTCCACCCGGGCGGTTGCACAGACGAGGGCCACTGCGGTTTTACGTTTAATGTCGAAAAGTGGTGGTGTCCTGGAAAAGGGGCACCGTCGGTGAAGCTTGCGACAATCCTGTATGAAGTTTATGCAGATGGTATCTTGCTCAACCACAGTACCAATCTAACAACAGCCAGTTGGCACGGGTATATTTTCCCCTAGAATTAGCAACCACATCTGTAATCGGACTGGGGCAAATCAACCGCGCTTGCAGGTCGCCCAACTACCTGAAACCAAAGGAGTGAATAATGAAAAAGCTATTTGTGATTGGGCTGACTGCAGCATCTATAGTCACTCTACTCGGCACTCTTAGAGTTATAACTAATGCCGTTGACCGAAGAATTCCTGCCATGGAAACACATGGCTCTCACCAGGCCGGCCGTGGTGGAACAATTTCCGGAATCGTCGTCGATACGGAAGGGAAACCGGTCTCTCAAGCAAGCGTGGAAGCACGAATACGGAGCTCTTTTACCGGCCCGTCGATTCCAGCTCAGGCAGACAAGCAGGGAAGGTTTACCATGACCAGGTTGGCGGCTGAAACCTATGAAATATCCGCAAGCAAAGAGGAAGATGGTTACCCCGAGGAATCGACTTGTACTTTTTATGTAGGGACAAAACCAATTATTCAACAAATAACCCTAAATGAGAACGAAGTTAGCTCGGACAATGTAATCCGCGTTGGTCCTAAAGCACTAAAGTTATTTGGCCACGTGGTGGACGCTGTCACCAAAAAGCCGGTTAATGGCGCCCGAATCACCCTGCGCCGTGTCGACAACCCAGGTGCTTTTCTTGAGAAAGGGCTGAACGCGAGGTTTAGGATTTTGGTTCCTCAAGTTCCGATTACGGTCGAAGTGTCAGCACCGGGTTACGAAAAAAGGAATCTGGGCACTCTGACGCTGAAGGCAGGAGAGAGCAAAAAGCTCGATGTAATGCTGCATAAATCGCCGTAGGTTTAGGGCGATACCGGTATTGATGCAAGTCAGTACAACCTTTCCCAGCAGGCTTAGGAATTGGATCTTCTCCCACGGTTGAATTTGTCAGACCAGCAACAGAAGGAAAAAGAACCCAAAATTGAAGCGTGTGAAATGCGTTAGTCGAGCGCCTTGCGCGCGGCTTTATTAACACCTTCTTGACCAATTCGCGCATTGTCCCCGCAATCACGGGAACGACAGCTCTCTCGGCGACCGGCAGACGTTCAAAATCTATTAAACTCTACGAAGGTTACGGCTACCATGAATCTCTGAGCGTAAGTGTGTTGAGTGGTTTAATCTAGAGTGCCCCAATGTCAGAAGAAGCAAAGACCTCCTACAAGCCCCGAATACTCAGCACAGAAGACGATGCCGACACTCGCGAAGTCTTGCGTCTCCCGCTGGAGATGGAACGTTTTGATGCCACATGCGTTGAAGATTCCGCGCAAGCGGTAGTGTCCTAATCTAAGCCGTTTCCGTGGTACGGTAATTGTCCCGCCTGGCTATTGTTTTAAGTCTTAAATCACCTGTTCTGCCCTGTTCGCTCAGATGCACGTCTGTGCCGGTTCATTAGCATTTTCGCATCGCTCTTTCGGGTTGGACCTCGGTGGGTTGGATAGCAAGCGATCGGATTAGTTTGGAGGAGTTGGCTCACTTTATGACCGAACCCACACGAGCGAAGTGCGCAAAGAAAACCCAGGCCGGGCCTGAATCTGCTTGCTGAATGAGCATTCATTCAGTATTATTGGCCCCGCTATGATTACCGTGAAAAAAGCTGCCGTGCTAGGCGCCGGCACCATGGGAGCGCAAATCGCCGCGCACCTCGGGAACGCTGGTGTGCCAACTCTCTTGCTCGACATCGTTCCGCGTGATGAAGCGCAACCGACTGGATCAAAAACCGGAGCCCTCCCTGACGGTCGGGCTACTGCCCCGTCTCAGGATCGCACCGATGCTCCGGCTCAAGATCGCAACCGCATCGCGCGCGCCGGATTCGAATCCGCAAAGAAGGCCAAGCCCGCAGCCTTCTTCACGGGTGACCTCGCTTCCCTGGTGAGCGTAGGAAACTTCGATGACGATCTGGCGAAGCTGAAAGACTGCGATCTAATCATCGAGGCGGTCGTCGAAAACCTTCAGATCAAACAAGGCCTGTACGAAAAGGTCGAGCAACACCGGCGGCCCGGGAGTGTTGTTGCTTCAAATACCAGCGGCATCCCGCTGAGTCAACTTGCCGCCGGACGATCGGAAGATTTTCGCGCGCACTTCCTCGGCATGCACTTCTTTAATCCGCCGCGATACATGCACCTGGTCGAGTTGATTCGCACCGAGTGGACCAAGCCGGAAGTCTCTTGTTCGATGTTCGGCTTTCTCGATGAGCGACTGGGTAAGGGCGTCGTGGTCGCGAAGGACCGGCCGAACTTTATTGCCAACCGCATCGGCACGTTCGGCGCGCTGGTCACGATTGACGCGATGCTCGAAGACGCTTATTCGATCGAGGAAGTCGACAAGGTCACCGGCCCCGCCGTTGGCCGCCCAAAGACCGCGACATTTCGCACCTTTGATCTGGTCGGCCTCGACGTCCTGGCGCACGTGGTGAAGAACCTGAACGAGAACCTTCCCGAAGACCCTGAGCACGCCATGTTCGTCATGCCTGAGTTCGTCACCAAAATGCTCGAGCGTGGTTTGCTCGGCAACAAGACAAAGGCGGGCTTCTACAAAAAGCAAAAGGGCGAAGGCGACAAACGGGAGATATTGACGCTCGACGTGGCGACCCTCGACTACCGCCCGGCACAGAAAGTGAAACTGCCGTCGCTGGAGATGGCGAAGAACATCGAGGACACCGCCGAACGCATCAAGACGCTGGTTTGGTCGAAGGACCGCGCAGGCGCGTTTCTGTGGAAGACGTTTGCGCGCACGCTCTGTTACGCCGCCGATCGGATTCCGGAAATCGCCGACACCGTCGTCGAAGTCGATCGCGCCATGCAGTGGGGTTTCAACTGGGAACTGGGGCCGTTCGAAGCGTGGGACGCAATCGGCGTCGAGAAGTCAGTCGCGAAATTGAAGGAAGAAGGCAAGAGTGTTCCGGTGAACGTGCAGAAGCTGCTCGACTCGGGCGCGAAGTCTTTCTACAAACAAGAAAACGGCCAGCGCTTCTATTTCGACTTCCCTTCCGCCAAGTACGTTCCGGCCGGCGATCCGCCGGGCACGATCATTCTGAAGTCACTGAAGGATCGTGGCACGGGCGTCCCGCCCGTGAATCACGCGCAAGATGCGCGTGCCACGACTGGAGTCATCAGGAAGAATTCCGGCGCATCATTGATCGATCTCGGCGACGGCGTTGCCTGTCTCGAGTTTCATTCGAAGATGAACTCGATTGGCGGCGACACGCTCGAGATGTTGAAGATCTCGCTGACCGAAGTTGAAAAGAATTTCCTGGGACTGGTGGTGGGCAATCAGGGCACGAACTTCTCAGTCGGCGCGAACCTGATGCTGATGCTGATGGAAGCGCAGGACGAAAACTGGGAAGAGCTGGACATGATCGGCCGCTTCTTTCAACAGTCAGTTATGAGTTTGCGATACTCGCCGAAGCCGGTCGTGGTCGCGCCTTTCCAGTTGGTCTTTGGCGGTGGCTGTGAAATGGTCCTGCACGCTGATCGGGTGCGGGCGTCGGCGGAAACTTACATCGGACTGGTCGAAGTCGGCGTGGGAATAATTCCCGCGGGCTGCGGCACGAAAGAGATGCTGGTGCGGGCGCTGGACTCGATTCCCAAAGACATGAAAGACGCGGACCCGTTCCCTTTCGTCAAACGCGCGTTTGAAACGATTGCGCTGGCAAAGGTCGCCACCTCAGCCGAAGAGGCCCGCGGTTTTGGTTTCCTGAGCACGGATGATTCAATCTCGATGAACCGCGACCGTCTGATTGCCGACGCGAAGAAGGAAGTGCTGGCGTTGGCCGCGAGCGGGTACCAGCAGCCACAGCAGCGCACGAACATTCTCGCTTTGGGAATGCCGGCGCTGGCGACTTTGAAGCTGGGCGTGCACATGATGAAGCGCGCGGGTTACATTTCGGATCATGACGCTTTGATAGGTGAGAAGCTCGCGCGCATTCTGACCGGCGGTGACCTGAACCACCAAACGCGAGTGTCCGAGCAGTACCTGCTCGATCTAGAACGCGAAGCTTTTCTGTCGCTCATCGGCACGCGCAAGACGCAAGATCGGATTGCGCATATGCTGAAGACGGGCAAGCCGTTAAGGAACTAAGGGCATGAACCACGAAGGCACAAAGACACGAAGCCGGAAAGCAGGTGGGCTGGCTTGGTTCCCTGAAATGTTTCTTTGTGCCTTTGTGTCTTTGTGTCTTTGTGGTTAGTTTTTGGGTGGTTGGTTTGAAAGGTTAATCAAATGCAAGAGGCAGTAATCGTTTCGGCAGTTCGCACCGCGGTCGGCAAAGCGCCCAAGGGCACTTTGCGCGATACGCGGCCCGACGAAATGGGCGCCGCAGTCATCAAAGAAGCCATGGCCCGCGTCCCCGGCCTGGAAGCCGCTGAGATCGAAGACGTGATCATGGGTTGCGCGATGCCCGAAGCCGAGCAAGGTATGAACGTTGCCCGCGCGGCGGCGATTCGTGCCGGGTTGCCGGTGGAAACCAGCGCCATGACCATCAATCGCTTCTGCTCTTCGGGGCTGCAATCGATTGCCATCGCGGCCGATCGAATTCGCACGGGAAGCGCGCAGGTGGCGCTCGCCGGTGGTCTGGAATCAATGTCCATGATCCCCATGGGCGGGAACATCATTCGTCCCAATCCGTATCTGGTCGAACACTATCCTGACTTTTATCTGAGCATGGGACTGGCGACCGAGAACGTCGCCTGGAAATACGAAGTTTCCCGTGAAGAGCAGGACGAATTTGCTCTCCGCTCGCATCAACGCGCAGTCGCGGCTTTGGAACAGGACAAATTCCGTGACGAGACAGTCCCGCTGACCGTCATCGTCGAAGAGTTAGATGACAAGGGCAAGAAGCAGCATCGTGAAATTGTTTTCGATAAAGACGAAGGCCCTCGACGCGACACCTCCGCCGAGGCCCTCGGAAAATTGAAGCCGGCGTTTCACGTCAAAGGGACAATCACGGCGGGCAATTCTTCGCAGATGTCCGACGGCGCGGCGGTCGCGGTGGTGATGTCAGAGGAACGCGCAAAGGAACTGGGCGCCAAGCCTCTGGCGCGTTTCGTCGCTTACGCCACGGCCGGCTGTCCACCGGAAGAGATGGGCATTGGTCCGGTCTTCGCAATTCCGAAAGTCCTGAAACTCGCCGGGCTGACGTTGGATCAAATTGACGTGATCGAACTCAACGAAGCTTTCGCTGCGCAGTCGCTGGCGGTCATCAAGACGCTCGGGCTCGATATCGACAAGGTCAATGTTAACGGTGGCGCAATCGCCCTGGGTCATCCGCTGGGGTGCACCGGAGCGAAACTGACTGCCTCGATTCTGCGAGAGCTCGAGCGGCGCAATGGCCGCTATGGAATGGTGACCATGTGCGTGGGCGGCGGCATGGGAGCCGCGGGAATCTTCGAGAGAATGTGATTGGCGTTTGGAGTACCGCCTTCAGGCGGAAAGCGTAACGCCGCCTAAAGGCGGAACTCCGAACATACTGGGTGCAAACAAGATGACCGCATCAGAAATATTCGAATCCGTGACCGGGAGCGGCAGTAGCGACTTCGCGCTGCTGGTTCGAATTCTGAAGGAGCATGGGCCGTGGTGTCTAATTGGTGGACTGGCTGTTAATTGCTATGTCGAACCGGTCTTCACTCTCGATGCCGACATTGTAGTTGTGGCCGATGCGTTAGAAGCGATCGAGAGTCGGTTGACCGCGGCGGGCTTTTCCATCCAGGAGTTTCCGCACTCGGTAAATGCCGCGATGCCCGGGAGCGAGCTGCGAATTCAGTTTAGCCTCGATCCCCGCTACCAAGAGTTCGTTCAGGGCACTGAGGTTAGAGAAGTTCTGGGCGAGCAAGTGCCCGTTGCCTCGCTGGTCAATATAGTCCGCGGGAAACTCTGGGCATGGAATGATGGTGCTCGGAGACCTACCAAGCGCAAGAAGGATGAACTCGACTTAATGAGGATTCTCGAAGCCTATCCCGAATTGCGCAGCATGATGCCGAAAGAGATTAGTGAACAAGTACCTCAACCATGAAGATATGTAGCGCAAGTTGTTAACTTGCGCAGCAACAATCGCAACTTAACAAGTTGCGCTACAACTGAAAGGACCGTTATGGCAGCCGTAGTCGAAGCAAAACAGATCGTCAAGGGCGGTAGTTTTCTGATTGAAGAGCAGACGCCCGAAAGTATCTTCACCCCCGGTGATTTCAATGAAGAGCATCGCATGATCGCCGATACCACGCGGCAATTCATGGACGCGGAGGTGTTACCGCGCATCGGTGAACTCGAAAACAAAGACTGGGAACTGGCGCGCCAATTGGTAAAGAGTGCCGCAGAGCTCGGGCTGGTGGGCGCAAATATTCCGGAAGAGTACGGCGGTCTGGGATTGGATCAGACCAGCGGTGCGATCATCGCTGAGAACATCGGGCGGTCGGCGTCGTTTGCCACCACGCTCGGCGCCCAGAGCGGTATCGGCCTGCTTCCGATCATCTATTTCGGCACGGAAGCTGCAAAGCAAAAATATCTGCCGCCGATTGCCACCGGTGACTTGGTCACGGCCTACGCCTTGACTGAAGCGGGTTCGGGCTCAGACGCGATGGCTGCAAAGGCGACGGCCAAGCTGAGCGATGACGGCACGCATTACATTCTCAACGGCGAGAAGATGTTCATCACCAACGGCGGCTTTGCCGACATCTTTATCGTATTTGCGAAAGTTGACGGCGATAAGTTTTCGGCTTTTATCGTTGACAGGCAGGAAGGCTGCAAGAGCGGCGCGGAAGAGCATAAGATGGGAATCAAAGGATCGAGCACCACGCCGCTGATTCTGGCCGACGCGAAGGCGCCGGTCGAAAACTTGCTCGGTGAGATCGGCAAGGGACACAAGATCGCTTTCAACATCCTCAACATCGGCCGCTTCAAACTGGGTGCGATGTGCTTGGGCGGAATGAAGCTCGCGATGCATGAATCCGTCCGCTATGCGAACGAGCGCCAGCAGTTCGGCAAATCGATCTCCTCATTCGGCGCAATCAAATCGAAGCTCGGCGAAATGGCCATTCGCATCTGGGTCGGCGAAGCCATGATCTACCGGACGCTGGGAATGATCGAAGAGGGCCTGGGCGCCGTCGCGGATTCCAAGGACATGGACGCGCGCTTGAAGGCGATCGAAGAGTACGCAGCCGAGTGCTCGATTATCAAGGTCGCGTTGTCCGAATACTGCGACTACGTCACCGACGAGATGGTCCAGATTTATGGCGGCTATGGCTACTCAGCAGATTATCCGGCGGAGCGGGCATATCGCGACACGCGCATCAACCGGATTTTCGAGGGCACCAACGAAATCAATCGCATGCTGATTCCCGGCCGCTTGATGAAGGCTGCATTGAGTGGGCGCCTCGCCCTGCTTCCCGCTGCCCAGGCATTGATGGACGAAATCCTTTCGCCTTCAATGGCGAGCTTCGATCTGGACGACAGCCTGCTCGCTACAGAAAAAAGGCTGACTCAGAACGCGAAGAAAGTCGCGCTAATGACCCTTGGGACGGCGGCGCAAAAGTACATGATGGGGCTCTCCGATCAGCAGGAAATCCTGATGAGCGTGGCCGACATCATCATGGACACGTTCGCGATGGAATCGGCGATTCTGCGCACGAAGAAGATGGCGGCTGCACAAGGCGAAGAGGCCGTGGCGCTTTACGTCGACATGACCCGCGTGTTTTGTAACGACGCGGTCGAGCGCATCGAAGCTGACGCGAAGAACACGCTGGCGGCGATGGCTGAGGGCGACGAGTTGCGCACACTTTTGGCGGCGCTGCGTCGGTTTACCAAGATGACGCCCGTGAACACCGTGGTGGCGCGGCAAAGAATCGCGAATGCGATGATCGAAGCGAACCGGTACGTCTATTAGCATTGCCGATTGGCGATTGCCGATTTCCAATTAGAAGCTGGCGCTGGTCCCGGTATTTTGCGGACAGCGTTAAGTCGTTTGGAAAGTAGCGCCTATCTTCTGATTTGAAATTTCAAATTTGAGATTTCAAATTCCGGAATATAATCCCACGCGAGCGTTGGCTTGCCTTCCCTTGAACATGCAGGCTACGTTACTTCTTGCGCGGGAGACTCCCATGAAGTACAACAGGTTCGAAGAGTTGCCTGTTTGGAAGGCGGCGATTGAGTTGGCAGTTAGGGTATTTGCTCTGACCACCAAATGTGAATTCAGGATTTAATGCGAGCCTGCGAAACCAATTGGAGCGGGCTACCGTGTCCATCTCGAACAACATCGCTGAAGGGTTTGAGCGGGGTACGCTAGCTCGAAACTCCAGGTCTGAGATTTCAAATTTCAAATTTGAGATAATTTGAGATCTGAAATTCCTTATGAAGATCGTCCCCATCTCGCTGCCAACCCCCTTCTACATCGGCCCGGTCAATGTGTATCTGATCCCGGAAGATCCCGTCACGCTGATCGACACCGGACCAAAGACAAGAGAAGCTGTCGACACGCTGCGAGCAGCATTGCGCAAAGAGGGCCTCGCCGTCTCAGACATTCGTCGCATCGTGCTCACACACGCGCACGAGGACCATTGCGGGCTGGCGCGCTCGCTGCGCGACGAAGCGAAGGACGCCGAAGTACTGGTGCATGGTTGGGAGACCGGTCATCGCGAGGGCAGGCTCGAGTACGAAGACCATCGCCAATTGCTGGTGCGCGCGGGCGTGCCGCGCGATGAAGTGGAAGTCATGCGCAGGATGTACGAAGGAGTACGCCAGTATGCAGATTCGCTCGAGGACGATCGCTGTGGCGAGTTGACCGATGAAGCCGAGCTCGAGTTTGAATCGGGTGCGTTACAGGTGGTGCACACGCCTGGCCACACCCCGGGTTCGTGTTCGTTTGTACGCCGGGCCGATCGGACAGTGATCGCCGGCGACTGTGTGCTGAAACGAATTACTCCAAACCCGATTCTCTCCCCCGACCCGATTGATCGGTCGCGTCGCTTTCGCTCGCTTGAGGAATATCTCGTAAGCCTGGCGCGCGTACGCAGTCTCGCGCCGACGCTGGTCCTGGGTGGCCATGGCGACCCGGTGCACGATTACGAAGAACTCTTTAATCGTTATCTGCGAGCGATTCGCGAGCGCCAATCGCAAATGATTCAAGCGGTGCCCGCAAACGGCGCCACGGCCTGGGAAGTATCGCGGGCGATGTTTCCCGGCACGGACGACGTGCATCGCTTTCTCGGTGTTTCCGAAGCGGTCGCGCATCTCGACTACGCACACTCCGAGGGCAAGCTGGCCCTGGAGATTAGCGAGGGACGCGAGCTTTATCGAAGACTCTCTGCCGATTGAAACTAGTCCGAGCCCTGTGTGAAAAGCCTTTCAGTTTGTCCTAACTCCCTCTCCTTTTGGGAGAGGGTTGGGGAGAGGGTTTGAGCATCGAGCCGCCCCAGCTACGCCCCTCTTCCCCGGCCCTTCTCCCAAAGGGAGAAGGGAGAATTAAAGAAAGTTTGTCCGACACCCATGCAACAAATTTGGAACCGGCGATGCGGGCAGGCGTGGAAGGTTAAAAATCTTCCGGAGGATTTGCATATGACCCGTAACAAACTGGCCTTGATCACAGCTTTGATTCTTGGCGTCGGTGTAATTGCCGGCGGAATTGCCTATGCCCAGGAGTCGACCGCGAACACCGCTCCGATGGCGCTCTTCGCGTACGACGACCAGGAACCCACAACCGCCGACCGATCGTTTTCACTCTTGCTCGACGGCGGGGCCTATCTGGGCGTGGGCACTGAAGATATCAGCAAAGAAAACATGGCCCGCTATGGCATGCGCGAAGTTCGCGGCGTCGGCGTGACTCAGGTCGTCAAAGACAGCCCAGCTGAAAAAGCCGGCTTGAGGAAGGATGACGTAATCCTTCGCTTTGACGGAGAATCGGTGACCAGCGTGCGCAAGCTAAGCCGGCTGGTCAGTGAATCGTCGGCCGATCAGACAGTCCGGCTTACGATTAGCCGTGGCGGAGCGGAGCAGGAAGTCAGCGCCACGCTCTCAAAGCACAATTTGTCGAATCTCCTCGGTGCACAGATTCGAAATGACGTACTACGCGGTATTGGGAAAGACTTTCCGCAGATCAATTCTGATGATGGAAACTTTGTCTGGTCGTTTGGCGGAAACCGGCGCATCGGGGTCAGCACGGAAACACTGAGCAAACAGCTCGCGGATTATTTTGGAGCGAAGGACGGAGGAGCGCTGATCACTTCGGTCACCGAAAACAGTCCGGCCGCGAAAGCTGGATTGAAAGCCGGCGACGTAATCACGGCGGTTGACGGTGAAAAGGTCACCTCGTCAGGCGACGTCTCGCGAGTCATCAACAAGAAGCAGGACGGCGAAGTATCGCTCACGATCCTGCGCGATCGTAACACTCGCACCGTTACCCTGACTCCTGAAAAAAGAGAGCAGCCGACGATCTTTCGTCCTGGAACCATCGGGACGCGACGCATCGTGATTCCCTCGATCCAGGTACCGGTAATCCCGGAAATGAACATCCGGGTTCCGCAGATTGTCATTCCGGCAACTCCGCGAATCGATGTGAATGTGCCCCGCCGGGCGCCGCGCGCGCGCAGCGGAACGCGAGTAATCATTATCTGAGTCTTTTGCGCGGCCAGCGCGCGAAATAGCAGCCTTGAAACAAGGGCAGCCGGGTTACGCTCGGCTGCCCTTTCTGTTCCTGCTTGCGCCCGCGTATAATTCGCCACCGACTAAACTAAAGATCAATCTTGCGTTCTATGCTCCCGTGAAGGCCGAGCTGTAAAGGAAGATGGTGCCGCAAACAAAAACCAGAGAGCCGCTTGCGCGATTAGTCATTCATGATCTCGCGCACCGGAATGGACAGGCGGAATTTGCGGCTGATGTTCGCCGCGGACTCTCGGCTGATCCCAAGCACCTGTTCTCTAAGTACCTTTACGATGCGCTGGGTTCGCGACTATTCCAGGCCATCTGTCACGTCGATGAGTATTATTTGACGCGCGCAGAGGACGAGATCCTTACGCGGCATGGGGACCAGATCGCGGCGGCCATTCCAGCTTGCCGGACCCTGATCGAACTCGGTAGCGGCAGCGCCGAAAAAACGCGCAAGATTATCGAAGCCCTGACCCGCCGCGGACGTGAGCTGCTTTTCATTCCGGTGGACATATCGGCGTCTGCGCTGGAGGAGAGCTCGCGTTTGCTGCTGGAGTCATATCCCACCCTGACAATCAGGGCCTATGCGGCCGACTATTTCGCGGCCCTGTACGCCTTGCCGCCGTTGGGTCCGGATCCTGCCCTGGTGCTGTTTCTCGGATCGAACATCGGGAACTTTGAAAGGGAGGAAGCGCGGACTTTTCTGCGGGCGATCCGCCGTGTGCTGCGTAAAGAAGATGCGTTGCTGTTGGGCGCGGACCTGAAGAAAGATCGTTTGACTTTGGAGGCTGCTTACAACGACTCGCTGGGTGTAACGCGAGCATTCATCCTGAATGAGCTGGCGCGAATAAATCGCGAGCTGGATGGAAACTTCGACCTGCGGGCTTTCGAATTGAGATCGGTTTACAACAAAGACGCCGGACGCGTCGAAGTCTATTTGGAAAGCTTACGTCCGCAATCCGTTACCATTCGGGGTTTGGAGACACCGGTTACTTTCGAGGCCGGCGAACGAATTCACATGGAGCAGTGCTACAAATATGATTCTGATGAACTCTCGACACTTGGCTTGCAGAGTGGATTTCGTCTGGAGCAAACCTGGCTGGACGAACAGCAACGCTTCAGCAGCAATCTTTTCCGCGCCGCGGATTCCCCGGACAGTTAACGCGACGGGTTAGCGGCGCTGGTGGCAGTTTCCGGAGCTTCCTCCACTTTCTTCTCCGGTAATTCCAATCGTACGCGCAGTAAGCGTCTGCGCTCAACATTCTCGATATGAAAGCGCAGTCCGTCGTGTTCAATGACCTCGCCCGGCTGCAGGACCTGGCCGGCGACCGTCATCAGGAATCCACCGATGGTAGTGTAGGCTTCGGACTCTGGAACTGAAGTCTTCAAGCGCCGGTTTAGATCGCGAACCGCCAGCGACCCGTCCAGCAGATAGGTGCGCTCGTCAATCTGGCTGATTTGCTCACTTACTTCTTCGTCGTGCTCGTCATAGATGTCTCCGACAATCTCTTCGAGCAAGTCTTCCAGAGTGATGATTCCTTCGACGCCGCCGTGCTCGTCAACTACAAAACCGAAATGGGTTTTTGCCTTCTGCATCTGACGCAGCACATCGTCAAGGCGCGCGGTATCGACCACATACATCGGTGGTTGTAATACGTATTCGAGACTAAATTCCTGCGGCCGCAAGAGATAAGGGATCAAATCCCTGCTATGAATGAACCCGATAACATTATCCAGCGATCCGCGATATACCGGCAGGCGTGAATAACGATGCTGCTGAAAGGCCTGAGTGATGTCTGCCAGCGAGCAATCGGCCGAGATCGCGGCGATCGCCGGACGGGGCACCATCGCCTCGCGCACCACCGTGTCTGAGAATTCAAAGACGCGGTGAATCAGGCGGCGTTCTTCGGCGCGCAGGTGGCCGCTCTCTCTGGATATATCCACCAACTGCCGCAACTCGACTTCACTGTACACGGCGGCGTGTTGCAACGACGACTTGAGTCCAATCAGGCGGCCCAGTACAGCTCCAGTACGATTAAAGATCCAGAGCGGCGCGCGAAACACCCTGGCGAACAACTCCAGGGGACGCGCGGCGACTAACGCGAGGCCTTCGGCGCGCTCCAGCGCGAACATCTTGGGCATCAACTCACCCAGCACAATGTGCAGAAAGGTAATGGCGGCAAAGGCGACGATGATAGCCAGGAGATGAGCGACGTATCCTGCTCTTCCTTCCGACGCAATGGCGAAAGCAATCGGTTCGAGCAACGAAGCAACGGTGGGCTCTCCGATCCATCCCAGTGCGAGCGAAGCAATAGTAATTCCCAGTTGCGTGGCCGAGATGAAGGAGGTCGGATCTGAGAGCAGACGCAGGGCTGCCTGGGCGCGGTTGCTCCCGGCTGCCGCCCGGGCTTCGAGCCGCGGTCTGCGCACAGACACGAGCGCGAATTCGGCGCCCACAAAAAACGCGTTCGCAGCCACAAAAAAAAGAACCGCAAAGAGCTTTGCCAGGACTTTCAGCAGAGTATTTGAGTGCTGGACGCCATCAACCAGAGAGGCCAGGAAATAACTAGCAGGGTCATCCATCGTGTATTTGAACAAATAAAGCGGGAGCAACTTTGCCGACATCTTACCACGGCCAGCCGGCTACATCATCGAGCAGGCAGGGACAAGGCGGCATTGTCGTGGGCAAACCTGTTGGTTTCAGGCGGCCTTAGATGGCGCCCGCGGCGGCGGCCCGGGCCCGGCCGTTAGCCCGGCGCTCGTGCCGCACCCTGGCCTGTTCCAACGCCTGGCCGACGCGAGGTTCCACGTTGCATTCGGGTTGGCGGCAGACCGTGGCGAGTTCCGAGACCACGAGGTAACGCGAGCGCTCGAGCATCCGCTGCTCGCGGAATGAAAGAGGTTTGATCTGACTGAGATAATGAAGATGTTTGAGCACATCGGCGACTGCAAAAATGTCGCCGGTGCGCATCTTGTCGGAGAAATCCTTAAAGCGATCCTTCCAATCGTTGGCAGGCGTAGCAAAGTCGCCGGACAGGACTCTCAGGAGTGTCTCGCATTCGCCGGTAGAAATCGGACGACGCAAGCCAACTTCAGCAGCATTTGATACGGGAACCAGGACCAACGAATTGGTTGCGGCCAGTCGAAGCGTATAGAACGGCAACGCTACCGCGCCGATTTGCTTCTGCTCGATCTGCTCGATTGTGCCGATACCGTGGTTTGGATAAACAACTTTCTGGCCGACTTTGAAGCCTACCATAATCCCCTCCGACTAGTTCTTACGAGCGCCTGGTAAGTCGCATCTGCGGCTTATTGAAAAAAACGTTACGCGAGATTGTGTTCGGTTTTGACCCTTGATCTGAATCGAGTCTAGCAACGGGCTCGCGAAGCGTCAAGCTTTCCGAGTTGTGACGATAGCGCGCAGCAAACTTTGGGCCACAAGCCCTCGCTATCCAACGCAGTTCGTCTCAATTGGCCGGAAACCGCAAACCCGCCGATCGATCAACGCATTTCACTGAGCACTTTCGATCTAGCCGGCGTAACTTTCATCCTGCTCGATCTTTGAAAGCACCCAATCGAACTCACCGGAAGTGACTTTGCCTCCGCAGAATTCGCAGATACCCGTCGCATTTATTTTCAAAGGCGCGCCGCAATTCGGGCAGTTCAGGTCGGCGCGTGCCGGAGTGGGCTTGGCTTTAGTGTAGCGAATAAAAGTCCAGTATTCACTCCAGCGACGCAAGTTCTTATTGGAACCCGCGACGATGCCGCCGCCCTTGTCCACCGTGTAATCGTACCCTTCGGCAAAGATGCGCAGCGTAATCGCGTTATAGAAAGCGTCCATCCTGATCTTCACGGGCTGCATTGCGGTGATCTTATGCTGGTCGAGCACGTTGCGCAGGCCCTGACGCTGATAAGCGTCGATCCAGTAGCGATGCATCTGAAAGATGTTGTCGGTTTCGTGCGGACGGGCGCGTTCCCAATTGAGGGTCGACCAGGCATCCTGCAACTCGTTGAAAATCAACCGCGCGCGCGCCTGAAAATCGGCCCAGGAGAAGGACGGATTATTCTGCTCAAAAGCTGCGCGCACTGCCGGGAAGTTAGGTTGCGTGACGGTCGGATAATTCGTGCCCACTTCCGGCACATCGGAAGTCAGCAGGGGCCCCTTCGCCTGGCGGCTGAGCGTGGTTATACGGCGAACATACCATTGAAATTCGCCGCTCTCGACCCTGGTACCGCAGAATGCGCAGGCGCCGACAGTGTCTTTCTGCAACGCTGCGCCGCAACGCGGGCAATGTAACGCCGTCGCTTGCTCCGGAGTGGGCGAGAGCACATCGCGCTTGCGTTCCAACTCCCAACGCTCGCGCACGTAATAGCTCATTTCACCACGCGGGTCCCCTTCTCGAGGAGTGAACTCTGTGTAGTTAGCGTCAAACTCAACGCTGATTACCACAGTGGGAGTATCAAGCCCGCGTACGTCCGCGACTTGCATAGCACCGACGATGATTCCCTCCACCGCTTTCAGGTTCGGCGAGTTTAGTTGCAGGAGAGAAGCCCGCGCCGGCTCGCTCAAATATGGAGAGAGCTCATCCAGGGCCTTCGGACCACGTCCGCGCGATTCATGAGCTCGTCCGTAAAGGGCGTAACAAAAATCAACAAAAATAATTTCAGAGAAATTAGGATCGAATCGGCGCAGTTGATTAAACGCGCGCTGGAAATCTCGCTGCCGGACCGCGGTAGCAACCGAGTCCGGGCTGAAAATGGCAGACGAGGCAATGTCGACCGACTTTCGCGACGGGCGCGAGAACCAGTAGATCACCACGGCAATTACGATGATGTCGACCGGAATACCAATAACCGGGTGTTCAATGGTCAACCAAAGCAGGAATCTGACCAGCAGGTATACCAGTGCGCCGGCCCCGCCACCGCCACCACCACCGCCTCCGCCTCCACCACCATAACCCTGTCCCCCACCGACACGCGCGAAGACGTCCGCCGACAGGAGCAACGCAGCGATAGCTACGCCTCCGATTAGCGCGGCTTTTCGCAAGTGGGTAACGTGGCGTTTGAAATTCATTTCAGTTCAATGCGCGGCCCGTCCGGTAGCTCGTTCGGATTTTCTCCGGTTGGCGGCAGATATTGAGCGAGCAGGTCTCCCAGCTCACCCACGACCTTAATCAGGGTTGCTGATTCGGGATCCCTCGCAACCTGCTTCAGTTCGAACACTGCATTGTTCCACTTCAACGCGGGCACGGCTTTGAGGATGCCGCGGTCGGCGATTACTTCCAGGCGTCGTTCGAGGATTGAAAGATAAATCAGCAGGCCGTTCTCAGCAGAAGTGTTGGCGATACCCGCTTCATAAAACATCGCAGCCGCGCCGGTCCGGACGGCCTGCGCGCGAAACTTCTTCGTAGTCAGCGCCCGTCTGACGAAATCCGTGCGCGAACACACAAAAGCGCCGGCGATGAACAATCCAGCCACATCGATCGGGATCCAGTAGGTGTGAAATTCAAAGGGAGAGAACAGAACAAAAATCAGGCCAATAAGCGCAACAATCGCTCCGCATAGATAATCTGCATGGCGGTAGGTACCCGAACGTCCGCGCACCACGATGACGATCTCGGCATCGGTGTTCTTCTCGATATCCCGGACGGCTTGTGCCAGCGCCTCGCCCGCGGCCTGATCGAATTTTGTACGGCTCACGTTTGAAATAATATCAGGTGCGTTGCTCTGAGACACGCAAACGGCCCAGCGAATTTACTGGGCCGTTGCCACGCCAATACTCGAACGCTCTTTGAGCCTTAGGAGGCCTCGGCTATTTGAAGCTGCTCAAAGCCTCTGACTCGTCCTCGTAAACGTCGAACACGGTAAGGAGTTTCGTGATCACCAGCAGGTCCTGAACCTTGTCAGTTAGGTTGAGTAGCTTTAGCTGGCCACCGCCGCGACCGACAGTAGTGTAATTGGCGATTAACTCGCCGATGCCGCTCGAATCGATGTACTTGACCCCGGCCAGATTCAAAAGAATCTTCTGGTTGCCACCGGCAACCAGGCCTCTGATCGCGCCGCGTAATGTCGTGGCGCTGTCGCCCATGCGAACCTGTCCATTGAGATCCAAAATCGCTACATCACCGGCCTGACGCTGTTTGATGTCTAGTTCAGCCATCGCTGACCTCCTACGTTTTTACGCTCAGTCAAGAATACGGTTAAGATCGGTAGTAAGTTCGGTGTACGCCGCCAGACTGGCTATTTAAAGTTGCTGAGCGCTTCCGCTTCGGTGTCGTAAGCATCAAATACCGTCAGCAACTTTGTGATGGTGAGCAAGTCCCGCAGCTTTTGCGTCAGGCTGAGCAGCTTGAGCTGTCCGCCCTCTTTATTGATCGCGGTATAGCTGGAGACCAACTCGCCGATGCCGCTCGAATCTATATAGCCCACGCCTGCCAGATTCAGCAGAATGTTCTTCTTTCCTTCCTCCAGCAAGCGACGGACGGCGCTGCGCAAAGCCACACTGCCTTCACCGATGGTGATGCGGCCGTCCATATCAAGGACGGTTACGTCGCCGGCTTGTCGCTCGCGGATATTAAGTTCTGCCATGATCGAGAATTCTCCTATCGAGATTTAGAATTTCTTCACCATGCGCACCGTCGTACCGCCTTCGGGTCGCGCGAACCATTCGACTTCGTCCATAAAACTGCGCATCAGGAAAATGCCGCGTCCTGAAGGCTTCAGGATGTTCATCGGGTCCGTTGGGTCGGGCACTCCAGTCGGATCAAACCCTTCGCCCTGATCCCTGACCTCGATCTCCAGCGCGTTACCCAGGCAGTTGAAGATTACCTCAACCGACTTGCTTTCGTCTTCCTGGTTACCGTGCACCAGCGCGTTGGTAACCGCCTCGCGCACGGCCATGACAATTCCAAACGCGGCATCTTCTCCAATACCGCAACTCTGGACAAAGTCCGTCACCGCGGCAGCAGCGTCACCTACCGCCTCAATGTGGCTGGGCAAAACGAGTCGAGTCGTTTGTTCGGTCACAAAAGGCGCGGCCTTTCTCGCCGGGAATTGCGGTTTGGCTGCTGCGATCTAATAGCAAACGGAAGACGGACGTGTAAC
>JBGQGG010000050.1:0-30147 GCA_041497335.1 Pyrinomonadaceae bacterium
CTTGAACGTCAGGCTTTGATCGCGGCCCAGCAGCAGCGCGCGGTCCTTGTAGGTCCAAATGCGTACGCTCGTTGGCGAGAGGATTTCGAACAGTCTGATATCGGTGTACGTCCAAGTGCGGCTTTCTTTCTCCCGCTTCGTGGCGCGGTACTCGACGCCCGTAGCCGAAATGATCAACTCGCCATCGCGGTGACCCTTGAATCGATCTTGCTCGACTTTGTAGCTGAACTCCTGAGCCCGCGCCTGCGAAACAAACAAGACCGTAAAGCAAGCGACTATGATTAACGTGCATGTCAGACCCTTTGTCTTCATCTCATTTCCTTTCGTCCTTCATCACTGACTTCTGCATCTACTGGCTCATGCCACATCCCTTCAACAATCCCTACCTCGCGCAGCCTCTGCTGCATTTCCTTCAGGCAGCGATCCTCGCAATCGTCCACGTCGCGGTTGAAGTCGTGCCGGTGCATGATATGGATTGGTATCATCACCTCGCTTCTCGAGTGCCGACTATGGGGAGCAACATGCAGGGCACGATCGAAGGCGCCAATCTCATAGCGCGAAGGTCGTTCGTCTCGCGGCAGGATCCATTCAGCAATCTGTCGCAACTCACCATAGGTATGGAAGCAGTGCGCGCATCCCGGCACCGGATGATCGGGTCCATCGTCACTGGTGTGCGTGTTTGCTCCGCACAACCGCAACTCAAAACCGATCCGAATCGCGCGCCCTTCCGACACCGACCGCTCAGGCCAGACTTCGTAGCAGACTTGATGTCTGCAAGCGATCTCGCGCAAATACTCCATCGGCGCGTCATTTGTCAGCCCACTTGTGACCTCAGGAACTTGTGCCGTCGCCGTTGAACTGTTATCAGCAAACATTTCGCTTCGTCTCCTCACTACGTACTCTCGGCGTTGCTCAAGCTGGCACCGCTGGCGCCGACGCGGGACCTTCCGCCGCAGGCTGCTTCTTCACCTCAAAGTGCCATTTCCAGATCGCATAGATCGCCGGATAAACAACCAACTCCAGAATGAACGACGTAAAGATGCCGCCGACGAGCGGCGCCGCAATACGCTTCATCACGTCTGCGCCGCTGCCCGTGGACCACATGATTGGCACCAGGCCCATAAACATCACTGCTACGGTCATGACTTTAGGTCTTAGTCTCTTAACCGCGCCGTGGAGAATGGCTTCCTTGAGATCATTCCAGTTCCGCATCTGTCCCTTCGCTTGTCGCTCATGAAAAGCCAGTTCCAGGTAAAGCAACATGAACATGCCAGTCTCAGCGTCCACGCCCAGGAGAGCGATCAAACCCACCCACACCGCGATACTCATGTTGTAGCCGAGAAAATAGAGGAACCAGATCGCGCCCACTGCCGAGAACGGCACGGCCAGCAGAATGATTAGCGTCTTGGCAATCGAACGCGTGTTGAAATAAATCAGCAGAAAGACCACGAAAAGCGTGAGCGGCACCACCATCATCAGGCGCTGCTTTACGCGCTCCATGTTTTCAAACTGGCCGCTCCAGATCAGTTGGTAGCCGGTGGGTAGCTTTACCTTGTCTCTGAGAAGCTGCTTAGCTTCGGCAACATAGCTCCCGATGTCGCGCTTCGATGTATCGATGTCAACGTAGACGTAACCTGACAAACGACCGTTCTCGTCGCGGATCATCGACGGACCGCTCACCATTTTGATTTCGGCGATCTGCCCCAAAGGCACCTGCGTGCCATTGGGGGCCATCACAAAAGTGCGCGTTAGCTTGTCCAAATCGCTGCGATAGTCGCGCAGGTAACGAACGTTGACTGGATAGCGCTCGCGGCCCTCGATCGTGGTCGTGACGTTTTCGCCGCCGATAGCGGACATGACGACCGCGTTGGCCTGGTCAACAGTGAGCCCGTAACGCGCCAGTTGATCTCTCTTAAGCACGAAGTCCAGGAAAAAACCGCCGGCAGCGCGTTCTGCGAATATGTTCTTGGTGCCGGGAATATTCTGCAGCGTCATCTCGACGTGCTCGCCAAGCTTCTGCACCTCTTCCAGATCCGCGCCCATGATCTTGATGCCTATCGGCGTGCGCACTCCGGTGCTGAGCATGTCAACGCGCGCCTTGATGGGCATGGTCCAGGCGTTCGAGACCCCCGGCAGTTGCATCGCTTCATTCAGACCTCCGGGGCCGTAGATCAATTCGTCCATGCTCTTATGATCCGGCCACGCGCGCCGGAGGATTCCCTGCAACCACGCAGGCGTCCCCGACGAATACCACCTCGGAACCTTGGGCCATTCGGATTCGGGTTTGAGCACAACGACTGTCTCCATCATCGAGAAGGGCGCTGGATCAGTGGCCGTCTCAGCGCGTCCTGCTTTGCCAAAGACACGATCGACTTCGGGGAAGCTCTTCAGTTTCTTATCCATCACCTGAAGCAGCTGTGCGGTGGTTGTGACCGAAATGCCGGGCATCGTTACCGGCATGTAGAGAATCACGCCTTCGTTTAGCGGCGGCATGAATTCTGATCCGAGCCGATTGAAGATCGGGATGGTGAGCGCAACCGCGAGTATCGCCAGCCCCACCACTATCCACGTGTGTCGCAGCACGAAACTGCATATCGGGTGATAGATCTTCATCAGCGGCCGGCTGATCGGGTGGTTTTCTTCGCTGTGAATCTTGCCAATCAATACGCCGTTGACGAGTCGCGACAAGAACCGCGGCCTGACTTTGTATGGATCGCGGCGCATCAAGAGCATCAGCATCGCCGGCGCCAACGTGATCGCGAGAAATGCCGCGATGGCCATCGAAAAGTTTTTCGTGTAGGCCAGCGGCTTAAATAAGCGGCCTTCCTGCCCTTCCAGCGTGAACACCGGAACGAACGACACGGCGATCACGAGCAACGCAAAGAAACTGGGCGCACCTACCTCCTTGATCGCGCCAATCACAACTTCCTTGTAATTAACCGGACGCCCTTCCGCTTCCCAATGCTCAAGCTTCTTATGGGTTTGTTCAACGACGACGATCGCCGCATCGACCATCGCCCCAATGGCCACGGCAATTCCGCCGAGGCTCATAATGTTCGCCGTCAATCCCATCCAGTACATCGGGATGAACGCAATGATTACAGCGATTGGGATCGTTGTAATGGGAACTACCGCAGACGGAAAGTGCCAGAGGAAGATCAGAATCACGAGACTGACGATGATCAGTTCTTCGGTTAACGTGCCCTTGAGTGTTTCAATCGCCCGCTCAATCAGCTCGGCGCGGTCGTAAGTGGTAACGACTTCGACTCCCGGCGGGAGCGAAGGCTTCATCTCCTCTATTTTTTCTCGCACGCGCTCAATTACTTTCTGAGCGTTTTCGCCGTAGCGCATGACCACGATCCCGCCAACTACTTCCCCTTGCCCGTTCAGGTCAGCGATGCCGCGACGAATTTCCGGGCCGAAGGTGACAGTGCCAAGGTTCTTAATCAGGATGGGCGTGCCGCCTTGCTTGTTCGTCCCAACGACGATGTCTTCCACGTCGGATAGCTTCTTGATATACCCGCGACCGCGCACCATGTACTCGCGCCCGGTGAATTCCACCAGCCGCCCGCCCACGTCGCTGTTGCCCTGCCGCACGGCGTCGGCGACCTTCTCTATCGGAATCTCGTATGTGAGCAGTTTGTTGGGGTCGATGTTGACCTGGTACTGCCGGACAAAACCGCCCAGCGGCGCGACTTCAGCCACACCGGGAATCGCTTGCAGGGCGTAGCGCATATACCAATCCTGGAAGCTTCTTAATTGCGCCAGATTGTTTTGTCCCGACTTGTCGACCAGCGCATATTCATAGATCCAGCCCACGGCGGTTTCATCACGCGCCAGTTCGACGTTCACTCCCTGCGGCAGCTTCGGCAGGATGTTGCTGAGGTATTCCAGCGTGCGCGAACGCGCCCAGTACATGTCCGTGCCATCCTCAAAAATGATGTACACGTATGAGTAACCAAAGTCTGAGAACCCGCGGATGTCTTTCACTTTGGGAGCACCCAGCAGCGAAGAGATGATCGGATAAGTAACCTGATCCTCCATGATGTCGGGACTTCGATCCCAGCGCGAGTAGATGATTACCTGCGTATCTGACAGATCAGGAATCGCATCCACGGAGATGTTCTTGATCGACCACACTCCGATCAGCGTCAGCATCCCAATCAGCAGGAAGACAATGAGTCTGTTCTTTGCGCAGATTTCAATAATCCGGTTAATCATCGATAGATCCTCATTCGATCACTTGTCGTCCGCGTACTTGGGAACCAGGTCCATACCGTCCGGCGCTTTGCCGGGCTTGTTGTAATGGTTTGCCGGGTTCATCGCGTCGTACCAATACAAAATCTTGCGCTCGGCTGGTTTTGACTGAGATTGATTTGGCTGCGGAGCACTCTTCTCATCAGACTTAGGCCCGCCCATATCCATTCCCGGCATCCCCAGGCCGCCCGCTGCTGATTTAAGTTTGCTTTCTGAGTCGATGAGGAAGTTCCCCGCAGTGACCACGCGCTCGCCCGCTGTTAGCCCCGCGAGCACGATGAACTTGTCGTCCACCTTCACGCCCACCTGGACTTTGCGCGGCTCGAAATAACCATCCTTGAGCGAGACATACACCAGCTGCTCCGATCCTGAATCCATTACCGCTTCCTGTGGCACAACCAGATGGTTGCCATAGCTAATGTTGAGAACTACATCGGCGTACATATCCGGCTTGAGCGCAAAGTTTTTGTTTGCCAGCTCAACTCTGACCTTGAGCGTCCGCGTGGCATTGTCGACTTGCGGGAAGATGTAGGTGATCTTTCCCTTGAACTCGCGTCCGGGATAAGAAGAGATCGTTACCGTCGCCGGCTGTCCCAACTTGATGTCCGCTGCTTCAAATTCATAGACGTCCGCGATGATCCAGACAGTGGACAGATCCGCGAGGGCATAGAGTTCCGTCTCCGGCAAGACGCGCTGTCTGGGAAAAGCGTTGCGCGTCGTCACAAAGCCACTCGCCGGCGCATACAGAGTCATGGTGCGGGAAGCGGTGCCGCGCTTCTCCAGCTCACTAATCTGTTGGTCGGTGATGTCCCACAGCTGCAAACGCCTTCGTGCTGATTGCACCAGCGATTCGGAGAAGTTAACCGCTTCCGGGAAAGGACTCGCTTCGAGTTGCCTTCGGCCCTTGATTGCGAGCAGATATTCTTCCTGCGTCGATACCAGGTCGGGACTGTAGATGCTGAGCAGCGGTTGACCCTTCTTGACCAGCTTTCCGGTGAAATCAACGTAGACCTTTTCGATCCAGCCTTCGATCTTGGGGTTGATGCGAGTGATCTTGGTTTCATCGAAGGCAACCTTGCCCACTGCGCGCAGGGACTTGGAAATGGTTTGATATTCAACCGTGCTGTATTGGACACCGATTAACTGCTGCTTCTCAGGACTGATCTTGAAAGCAGTGTCAGGCATTTCACTCGTGGTCGTAGCAGTCTGCGTCGTAAGATCGACGGACTTCGGCGTTGGCACAGGCTTCGGTTGATTCCGCAGGTAGATGAACGCGGCGATGCCAATGGCGACGACGAATACCATTACAAGGAGAATCGCCCATTTGTTTCTTGCGGAAGCAGGCTTCTCGACATTCACAACAGGGTCTTTCTTTTCGACTACCGCTGTTTCTGCATCTGTTGTCGGCGCGGTTTGGTTGAGAGGCGCCTCTAGTTCTGCCGCAGTTGGCGTCGCTTCAACGACCGGGAAGTCCACTTCCTCGAGTGTTCCAAGCTTGTCCGGCTCTTCCGGTACGGCCGTTTTCCCGTCTTGCGACTTGTCTGCTGTGGTCATTTCTTCATCTCCTCCATCTATCCGAAATCATGGTCTCAACGTGACGCCCACCAGCGGCTCCAGGGCCGCGACTGCCTTCTCTTCATTACTAAGTTGTTCGTAGTAACTAAGCTCGTAATTGAGCAGCGTGACCAGATTGTCGAGCAGCGTCAGAAAATCGATTCTTCCAACTTCGTATCCCGCGATGGCTGACTCAAGCGAGAGCGATGACTGCGGAACAATCGTCGTGCTGTACAGGCTGAGAAGGCGCTTGGCAGTCGTCTCCGCGAGATACTTGTCTCTGATCTTGAACATCAGCAGCGTCGTCGTGTTCTCAAGACTTCGCTTCTCCGCTTCGAAGCTGGCGTTCGCTTCCGTCAGCGCCGGCCGCTGCTTTTGCGCGTAGTAAACAGGGAGCTTGATCCCAACCATCACTCCGTACATTTCCGGCATCGCGGGGCGGTTGACATAGGTCAAGGCCACGGAGAAGTCCGGGTAGAATTCTTTCTTCGCCAGCTGAATCGCGTATTGCGCGCCTTCGATCTTGCGCCGCTGGGCTTTCAAGTCCGGGTAGTTTGCGAAGGCGGTTTCGTTGAGCGCGGTTAATGAGTAAGGGAAATCGCGGGGCTTGAGTTCTTCGGCAATACCCACTGGCGACTCTGGCTCGCGGTAAAGCAGACTATTCAAGCGAGCTTCAGCAACCTGCTTGCGCTGTTGCAGCATGGTTTCCTGTTCGATCAGTTTTGAGAATTCGACCTGGGCCTTGAGCACGTCTTGTTGAATGCCCTTCCCAACTGAATAACGCACTTCGGCAATCTTGGTGAATTGCTCAAGAAGTCTCTTGGTCTTAGTGACTACCCCGATGGCCTTCGTAAGGTAATAGAGATCGAAGTAGGCGTCCTTCACTTCGGCCACAACATTCCGACGTGTTTGCTCAAAGGCCCACCACTCTGCGTCGGCATCAGAACTCGCAACCTTGCCTCGCAGGGAACGCTTGCCGGGAAATGGCAGATCCTGGCTAATTGATATCGTGCGACCGCTTGATGGATCTCCCTTTTGAACCTGGAACGGCGCGATGTTGCCCATATAGCCGATGCTCAGCATAGGCTCGTCCAGTGCCTTTGCTTGCGGAATGCGCGCGCGCATGGCGTCAAAGCGGCGTTGCATCGCCTTAATCTCTGGATTATTTTCCAGCGCCTGCTCAATCAACTGTTGCAGTGCTGGAGTCCCGGCCGGTGTGTCGGATGCACTAGACGGAATTAGTTGCTGGTTGCGCTCTTCGCGAACAGCGGTTTCGGCATTGCCGCGATTTGACGGGCCAGGTTGTTGCTGAGCCAGCACGACGCTGCTTCCAGCTAAAACAGCTGTGAGCAAGTAAGCAACTACTATTTGGATTGGCTTCGCTTTCACGATGTTTGTTCTCCTTGCTCGGCACTCTGTAAGGCCACGTCGCTTTCATCAAACATGCGCCCGTCTCTAATGTTCACGATCCGGTGAGCCAGCCCGGCATTCTCGGGGTTGTGCGTAACCATGAAGATGGTTTGTCCCTGTGCATTAAGCTGCTGAAAGACCTCCATGATCTCGACGCCCGTCTTGGTGTCGAGCGTCCCGGTAGGCTCGTCTGCGAGAATGAGCGGGGGCTCGTTGACCAGCGCCCGCGCTATTGCCAGCCGCCCCTGCTCTCCACCTGAAAGCTGATTCGGAAGCCGCTCAGATTTGTTTGCCAGTCCGACCCTTTGTAGCACAGCGAGCGCTCGAATGCGTTTTTCTTTTGAGCTGGCCTTACTTGTCACCAGCGGCAGCATCACGTTCTCAACCACATTGAGATATGGCATCAAATGATGTTGCTGGAAGACGAATCCGAGATACTCGCACCGAAAATCCGCGCGGCGTTCTTCTGAGAGGCCATAAACATCAATGTCATCCACCAGCACTTGCCCGACAGACGGATGATTCATCGCACCAATGATTGTTAGCAGCGTGCTCTTGCCAGAACCCGAGGGACCCATCAAAGCGACAAACTCACCTTCCTCGATCTTAAGGTTGATGTCGTCGAGCACACACACGGCGGAATCAATTCCGTTGGACTGGTAAACCTTGCCGATGTTATTGACGACCACGAATGACATCATTTACTCCTCAGACATATCGAACCGCTTCAGACGGATCGAGCCTCGACGCTCGGATAGCCGGATAAATCGTGCTCAGCCCGCCGATCAGTAGCGCGGCCAGCACCGCACCGAACGCAATCCTCGGATCGAACTCAAGCCTGAGTCCCGACTGGCTGAAATACGGCAGAATCAACCAACTCGCGAGCATCCCTACTATCCAGCCCACCAGACCCCCGATCGTGCTGATTGCGGCCACCTCGATCATCAGTTCCTTGATAATCTGGATCTTGCGCAGACCAATCGCTCGCAACACCCCGATCTCTTTCGTGCGTTCGACCACTGCGCCCATCATGGTGGTGAAGATCATCAACGCGCCGATAACGAGCACGACCGCTGATACCGCCACCGCAAAGCGTGTGAGACGATCCACCGTCTCGGCCCTAGCGCGAACAGATTGCTGTAAGGCGGAGACCTTGGCGTTTGGGAGTTGCGCACTGATTTGCTTGACGATGTCCTCGACCGGGCAGCCAATGCAGAGCGCGCTGACTTCAATCATGCTCAACTGATCGGGCTTGCTTAAGAGTGTCTGGAAGTGAGGAAGTGAGCCGAAGATCATCTGGTCTTCGCTTCCGCCGGTCGGAGTGATGACTCCGGCGACGCGGTGATCCTGGCCGGCGATTCTTACGCGGTCGCGCACGAGTCGGAACCCTTTTTGTTCTGCGTTGTGGTGATGTATACCGCCACCGGAGGTGATTTCGGCCATCTCCGTAACTGGAACCGACCGAGATTGTCCGTCGGCAGTCGGCTCGATGAGTGACAGTCGCTTGGCCGCGTCATATCCCACCAGCACGTCTTCATTCTGTTGAGGTTTCTGTCCGACCAATTGCCACCAGCGTTTCAGTTTCAATTCGCTCGTGAAATCGACACCGGCAAGCAGCACCCGCTGGCCTTCAACGTCAGCGACACCAAGAATCTTCGGGGCAATCACACTCAGCCGGTTCCGATACGGTATTTCTAATATCCGCTTCGCATCGTCATTCTTCAGTTGATTGACATCGAGCGAGACTCCCGAAACCGAGATGCCGCCATAATCGAGAGACAAACTATTCGACTGCGGCACCACAATGATGTTGGCGCCGTATTGATCGAGTTGTGTGCCGATCTCGTCTTTGATCACGCGGCTTAGTGTCAGCAGCGCGACTACCGTAGCGATGCCGATACTTATGCCGATGATCAGAAATGCAGCCTTGCCTTTACGCCGTTTCAGGTTGGCCCACGCAATAGAGCTAATTCGCATGACGATGCTCCGTAAAAGTTCTCAACTCAGAAATACTGGGTGCCGCTTTCCAACTCACTCGCCGGGATCGAAAGATCGCTGCCATCGACCGTGCCGCGCAGGCCCATCGGATGGCACCCCGAAGTTCCGTAGCCGACCGAGTTCACCGAGAAATGCCGGCCACACTTCCGGCAAACCATGTCGTTGCCATCCTGGTAATAGCCCTTGTGTGCGTAGAAGCAGACCTGGCAAGCATCCAAGGCCGTGCGGTAAACGCCGTCGGATGTCTTGATCACGAAAAAGCGAGCACTCTTCCCGTTCGATAGCGACGCCTCATAGAATTTCGCCTGGCCGTTACTGACATCGCTTAACGGGATGCGAACATCCGTAGCGCCGGGAGCAAGCTGGATGGTCTTTGTGCTGGCCGTTGCGGTAGTCGGATCCGACCGCAAGCGAGTCACTGCCAGGTAACCAACGACGCCCAGCAAGCCGACGATTACGAGCCACAAAAGGAAGTTGCTGTTTCGTCGAGCAGGCTTGGAAAACTGCTCCCGTTTCTGATGCCTCGTGAAGGGGTCGTGCGCGAAGTGGCTTTGCGGATAGTGATGCGAGTTTGCGTGTTTCTTGTGCTTCATAAGTCCTCCCTTTACCTCGGATAAAATTGATCATGATTGCTGGCTCTACCTCGCCGGTATAAGGACGAGGTTTCTACTCTCGAACCATGCCGCTCGATCTCCATCAGCTCGACGCGGGTTTCAAGATCCTGATTGACGGTCAAGACGTGATTCGGTGCGACTCTGAACCAGTGGCTACTGTCTTCACTCAAGCGCTCAGAGGCGATGACGACCGCCTTCTCACGCGGTTCACAATCGACAAGCTGACAAACTCCATCCGCGCACTCGTACTTCCTGCCGGCGGCGAAATAGAGAGAAGCCGGTTCCACGGTAGGGTCCGAAACGTAACGAATAACGGCGACGCTTCGTCCGTCCGGGCATGGTTACACTCGACCAATCGATGTGGGTCAGGTATTTCAAGGCAGCGAGAGTTGCATCAGGAGCCACGACGAATGCCAGTCGGCAGAGAATGAAAAGCGCTGCACCAACTACTGCTTCCGCGATGACTACCGCTTTTACGTTGAGTTTCATGACGAACCTCCTTAGATCCAATTGCGTAACTGAACTCTCCCGCTCTTTCGATCCTGGTTTGTCAGACAGCCGGCGCGATGATTAATAGAATGTGCCGGACCCTCTCACCGGCGATCTGAATTTCTTGAATGAACCGCGCGCCGCTGGCAGTTCTAGCCAAGACAGTTTTCGTATTGCGCACTGATTTCGTGGCCGGTTCGACGCGGCATTCCAACCGAGCTACTTCCTTTCCTTCCCACATCAAGCCTTCCTGATAGCCAGCGCGTAGAGTTACCTCTTTGAAAACCAACCAGTGCTTGTCGCCCTCGACGACGTGCTTTACGTGGTACATGCCCGACTGTAAGTAAACATTCCCAGCCCACGCGCTTTTTGTCAGGCGCACCATTCCGATCCTCCATGACGAGTCGTTCGCGTGATCGTGCTTGTGCTGCGCCATTGCGCCTTGTGCCCATAGAAGAGAAATTAATAACAACGCCAGACTGTTTGCGATGAATTGTGCTTTGGTCTTCATGATCCTTCCTCTCCTCTTTTCCCTTTGTTTGTAACCTCAAGAAACTAACTCTCACTGACAGACTTCATTGCGCCGTAACGGTGAGCGATGTTCTGCCATTACCGGCGGGTCCCTCGTAACTAAGCTGCGTTTGCCAATCACCGGCCGACTCAAGCTTCACTTTGCCCTGATACACGCCGGGCGTGCTTGTGGCGGTAAATGCCGCTGCCGCATTCATCGCCGGCATCGTTCCCATTGCCGGCATCTGAAATTTCAAACCGACTGCGCCGACTTCCACTGCTTTGCCCGAACTGTCTTTGAAGGAAACAAAGAAGTCGTTGTCGCCATTTTTGAGCGCGCCGTCTTTGTTTGAAATCGTCGCGGTCAGGTTGTTACCAACCGGAGCGCTCTTAATTACCTTGCCGGTGTCGATCGGGCCTTTTGAGCTACAGGCTGCGGCCGCGAGCACAACAACTGCGAGAACAAATGCGATTGCCAACTTTTTCATGGATTGGTCCTTTCTGATCTAACTGAACACAAATATCTACAAGACGAGCCTCAGGGTTGATCTCTGAATGCTCTACACTTCGCGCGGCTACACGTCGGCGCCTGTTGTCCAGGTAGTCCTCTGTTTACAAAGAACCACCGACAACAAGACACACGACGGCCTTGAGTGCGTTAGATCAGAAAGGAAAGATTGCGAATGTAAGTAGCTTGGAGGTTGGGTAAAAAGATTTGCGTCGAGTAGGGACGCTCGTATGGCTTCGGCAGTGTAAGAGGAGACTGCACGAGGGCCGGATGAATAACAGCGATGCTGAAGGAGGGCGAACGCAGATTAAACGTGGCTCCGCTTGAGCCAGGCTCCTGCGGAATCATGATGCAGCACTCTCCCGGAGAGCCGGATTCACTCACAAGGGCTTGAGTTCCATGCTTCTTGCAGCATGGCATGGCTTCCATGCCCGGCGTCATTTCCATGCCCGGCATCGTCTCCATATCCGACATGGTTTCCATGCCCGGCGTCATCTCCATGCCCGGCATCATTTCCATGCCCGGCATCGTCTCCATACCCGGCACGGATTTCATGCCCGGCATCGTTGCCATCCTCGGCATCATCTCCATGACGACCGGCATCATCTCAACACCCGCCATCTTGCAGACGTGTTCATCGTGGAGCCGTGCGGTGCCAGCCAGTACGCTGCCACCTAGCATCACAGCTAAAATTAGAGATGAAAACCGCTTCAGCATCGCTAACTAACTACCGTCTCTGTCAGCATAGGCCAAGTATACCCCCTCTTGGCAAGACCAAAAGGGGTTTCGCCATGCGATTAGCAAGGAACATGCCGCACTGAAATCAGCGGTTTTCGCTGTATACTTGAGCTTCTTCATAAGGGTTTATCGCAAAAATCCCAAGCTCTGCGGATAATTCCACAAGGTGGCTTTGCCGGCAGTGGGTAATTTTCAACGCTGAATACGCAGAGAGTTGCCTGATTCCGCCGTATCACAGATTCCAAGTTCGGTGCTGATTGAACCACTCGGAAGGGCATCCGTCTGTGCGCTGACACACATATGAGTTAGCCACTAACTGATTGGGCTTCGCCGAGGGCTCGTCAGGTGCTCCCAGCAACAGGCGCCCGCAAGGGCAAAGCTTCGATTACTCCCTGATTCATCATCTTGTGTTGGGAATTCTGCCGCTGCGGGCTGCGTGTAATTTCGCGGGCGCACCCAATCAATAACGTCGGTCCTCAAGAAGCCAAGGACAATACAAGAGTGCGTTGAGGGCACGACGCTTGCTCTGTGCGTTAGACCACAGACACCAAAACCGAAGTGGGAGAGAATCAAGGGTTTGCAAATACTGGGCAGCCTTGACTGCCCGAATCCCGGTCGATCAATCAGAGGAGAAGATAACTATATGAGAATGAACACACGCGCATTGCTGTCAGCTACAGCCATCATGCTTGTTCTTTTGATTCCGTCCGCAGCATGGGCCCAACACAAGCACACACAAAGCGGACAGAAGAAACCCGGCATGGCAGGTATGAAATCGGAGATGGCGAAGATGATGAAATCGCCGCATCACATGCTGATGAAGGCTCACTTGAAGACTATGTCTGAATTCGCCAGGACACTCCGTGATCAGGCGGTGAAGCCTGAAGCTCTGGACGTCGAATTCGCCCGTGCGGCTGTTGCCGAGGTAAGACATAACCTCGATGCAATCGAAGCCCTCCGCCAAAAGCATATGCAGACGATGAGCGCTGAGATGAAAGCAAAGATGGAGGCGATGAGCGCCGAGATGAAGTCAAAGATGCAGATGATGATGGAGAAGATGGATAAGGATCGGGCGAAATTGAAAGACCAGGTCAGCGCGCTCGAGACAGATGTGCAGGCCGACAAGCCGGACTCTGAGCAAGTGACAGCACACACCGATGCTCTGCTCAAACAACTCGGCATGATGTCGAAGATGAATGCTGGAAGCAAAGCGGGTAAGAAAATGGGGATGAAAAAGAAGATGGAGATGAAGAAGAAGCCGGAAATGAAAATGTAAGATCGAGCCTCAATGCCAGTCTTGCCATTGAGCGCGAAAAGTTGCGTTCGGGGTGCGATTCTGGCGCTGCGCTAGTGTGGGAGCAAATCAACTCGCCACTAGCAACACAACTATCACGGACACACAGGAGATTAATGTCATGAACGAATCGAACAAGACACCTTTGGTCATCGCACTTGTCGTCGTCGTCCTGCTATTTCTGTTCTTCGGCGGCGGGGCAATGACCGGGTCAATGATGGGCGGCGGGATGATGGGACAAGGAGGGATAGGCGGGTACCGGATGGGACACGGATGGATAAGCGGTGGGTTCAGTTGGATGTGGATTCCGACTTTAGTCACCCTCGGCCTCGGAGTCGTGCTTGGTTGGGCGATTTTCGGAAAGAAGTGACCGATCTAAAACATGAATCGCGAAGCTGTATGGGGCTTCAGTGTTGATTGTGAGAACAATTGGTAAGCTGAAACTTCCTGATCACCTTAACGTTATCCAATACCCTCTATGCCAAACAACAATGAAAGATAAGAACGGGAAGAAATTGTGAAAATTCGCAAAATGTTTTGGTCGTGGCGTTGCATTAAGCTATTTGTAATCGCGGCTTTTATTACCACGCTCTTTACAATGCCGGCTACAACTTATGGGTTTCAGACGCCGATGAAGATGCCGATGCCCACACCCACCCCAACCAGGACCGTGCAGAGTCCAACCCCAAAGCCAGACATGACAGGCATAAAGTCGAGCGGTGACGCTTCGAAGAAACCCGTGCCGTCCGCGACCCCTACACCGATGCCTGGAATGGCGCAGACTCCAACCACATCGCCAGACATGAAAGACATGAAGTCGAGCGGTACCTCATCGCAGGCTGCGATTATGGGTTACAACATGATGGGCGCGGCCGGCCTCGTTCCGCATGGAGTAATGGTGGGAATGGCCGGGAGATGGATGGTGAGCTATCACTTCATGATTGATAGGCTGGAGGGCAATCTCATCGGGGCTCGCCGCGTTAGCGAGGCCTCGGTTCTCACCAACTTCGAGGCAGCGCCGACCGACATGACAATGCAAATGCACATGTTCATGGTCATGTATTCATTAACGAATAAGTTCACCCTAATGGCCATGCTTCCCTACACCAGGATGTCGATGGGCGAACTCCACCGTGATGGCACGCGATCTACTGAACGAAGCGAGGGTATCGGAGACGTCGAATTGCGCGCCAATTATGTCCTTTACAAGCGGAGAGATCTTCGGCATCGATTTCTTTTGAACGCCGGAGTGGGGCTGCCGACAGGCTCCATAAACCGGCGCGACGCCGAGGGCGCGCGGCTGGAATATCCGATGCAGCCTGGGTCAGGGACTTTCTCTGTCATCCCCGGTTTCACCTACCTCGGCCAGGCAGTGCCATGGGCCTGGGGAGCGGAATTTATGCCGACCCTGCGAATCGGCAGGAACAGTAACGGTTACACCCTCGGCAATCGCTACCAGCCCAGTTTCTGGGGCGGGCGACAGATGACTCCATGGCTGAGTCTGATTGCGCGCTTTGACGGTGACATTTGGAAGAATATCAAAGGTGCCGATGCGACCCTCGACCCCTCGACTGAGCCGACTAAAGACCCGCTACTGCAGGGCGGAAGGCGGCTCGATTTTACATTCAGGGCTAACATTCACCCGCCCGAAGGGGTATTGAATGGGCATGCATTTTTGATCGACGTTGTTAAGCCGATCTATCAGTCTCTAGACGGTCCCCAGCTTCGACGGCGCTGGGCCGTACGGTTAGGTTGGCATTGGGAATTCTGACGCAATGAGCGCGACGGATTTCGCGGCAACCCGGTTCGAATTCCTGTCTTGGGCCAGGAGGGAAATACTCATTTCATGAAGCGTCGTAAATTCCTCTGGTCTGCTTTAGCAAGCACAGCAGCCATCACTTCAACGGGCTTCGGATTGCCACTGAGCGGTTGCGGCAAGGAGCCACTCGAAGAGCGAACGGACCTCATCAACAACGGCGGTGCGCCCTTCGCAGCCTACCCGCATGACCCGGTGCGCGCGGAGAATTTTACCAACCCGCTGTTCATCCCCGGCGGTGAGGGGCCGTTTGGCATCTTGAGCGTAACCGATAAGCCGATCACGCTTAAAGCACGCGCGGCGACATTCCCGATTCTCGATGGCCGGGCCTCGCCATTTCTGCTGTACGAGACCAGCGATGCGGGCAAGAGCTATCAAAATCCGATTTTCCGCATGAAGAGTGGCGCCCGTTTCACCACTACGCTGCAAAACGGATTGAACGAGCCAACCATCATCCACTGGCACGGCTTGCACCTGCCGGCGAACATGGATGGCCATCCAAACGACAGCATCGCGCCAGGTAAGAACTATCCTTACGCATTCTCTGTCACTAACCGCGGCGGCACCTACTGGTATCACACACATGCGGACCACTTGACCGCGAAGCAGGCTTACGGCGGCCTCGCAAGCTTCTTTATCGTCGAGGATGATGACGAACTGAACCTTGCGAGTGCGCTCAATCTCAAGCTTGGCGAAACCGATCTCCCCTTATTGATTCAGGACAAGCGCTTCAACGGCGCCGGCGAACTCGTGTACCAGCCGAACCCGATGGAGAGAATGATGGGTTATGTCGGCGATATCGTGCTGGTTAACTTTACGCCCAATCCCTACCTCGAGATCGGCCCCCGCTTTTATCGCTTCCGCTGTTTGAACGGCTCGACTGCGCGCATCTACAAGCTCGCCTTTATGCGCGGCAAAGAGCAATTGGGTTATCAAGTGATCGGCACCGATGGTGGACTGCTCGATCGGCCGTATCCGGCGAAGGAGGTGTTTCTCGCGCCCTCAGAACGGATCGACGTACTGTTCGACGCGAGCCAGCTGCGTCAGGGCGACACGGTCTTTCTTAAGAGCCTCGCTTTCGACCCGATGGATCAGGACGTGATGGGTGGCATGGGTGGTATGGGTGGCGGCATGATGGGCGGGCGGGGCAACACGCGGCTGGCCAACGGACTTGAGTTCAACCTTTTGAAGCTCATGGTGACGAAATCCGCACAAGGTCCACGAGAAGTGCCCGCGCGCCTGTCGACACTTGCGCCCCTTGACGCAGCCGGCGTCAGCCCGCGCCGCGTGACGCTTTCTATGGGACACATGCAATGGCTGATCGACGGCCAGAGTTACCGGAGCGATGCCGCCGCTTTCGAAGTCACCCGGGCGATTGAAGTGTGGGATATTCAGAACTCCACAAGCAGCATGATTCATCCCATGCACCTGCACGGCTTTTCGTTCCAAGTGCTCGGGCGAAGCAACAGTCCTGCGGCGTTGCGTCCGCTGGCCACCGCGAGCGGCGGACGTGTGGTAACTGACCTGGGCTGGAAAGATTCTGTGATGGTTTGGCCCGGCGAAACAGTGCGTATCGCCGTGGATTTCCGGCAAGCGTTTCCGGGCGTTCAACTTTTCTTGTTTCATTGCCACAATCTGGAGCACGAGGACGGAAACATGATGATTAACTACCGCATTCCGGCATAACGCGCTTATCGAAGGAGCCAGAGTAGAGCTAATGGATAATCTGCCGCTGATCCAACTCATTGACACTTACAAATCCGATCCCGAGTCTGTCTACAACACCTGGTTCGTCGGAGGCGAAGAAAGGATGAAGGCGTTTCGCTCGATTCGGCGCGGCGTGCGTGACGCGGTCGACGCTATCGCAGCGGGCACGTTCGGTAATGATTTCAAGGGCTCGCCGCTCGAGGTGGTGATGACCGCCATTACCGAACAGAAGCAGGTCTTTGAGGGCGCGGCTCACGCCTTCTTCTGGAAGCCCAAGATGCGCATCCCCGATATCTACGAGAACGAAGATAACAAACGTAAGTTCGGATCGTTCTTACAAGCGTGTCTTATGGCTACGCGTGAGGAGCAGCTTCTGTCAGAGATACGGCGGCTCGCCGCTGCGCAGATCAAAGGTCTGGGCCCGGCGGCTGCCAACATTCTGTATTTTCTCCACCCAACTTTGGTTCCGCCGGTTAACACAGCGATGCTGAACGGCTTCAACGCACTCTTTAACGACAAGAAGAAACTCGGCTCCTGGGACAGCTATTTAGCGATGCGTGACACGATCATCAAGACGAACGCCCAGGTATCGCTCTCGACAGACCTCGGGGCGTTCGCGGGCTTGTTATTCGAGATCGGGTCCGGTCGCCTGGTCGTCTCCGGTAACGCCGATGCCGTCTTCAAGGTGGAGAAGGAGAAGGCGGAGAAAGCCGTCAGGATCAGACATAAGGAAGTGGAAGAGGAAAAGCGCGAAGAAACAGAACACACGCAGATGCAGTATCTGCTTATTAAGATTGGACGAGCACTGCAATACGACGTTTACGTTGCACGAAACGACCGGCATCGCTGGTGCGACGGACAGTCTTTTGCCCTGCTCACGGTGCCGAAACTCCCGATGCTGGATTGCGCTCCCGAAGTGATGGATACAGTTGGTTTAATAGATGTGATCTGGTTGAAGCCGGGATCGAAGGAAATTGTGAGCGCCTTCGAAGTCGAGAAGAGCACTTCCATCTACTCCGGCATCCTGCGTCTTGAAGATTTGGCGCGGTCCATCCCCGACTGTGCTTCGCACTTCTACCTGGTCGCGCCTAACCGGCGGGAAAAGGAGGTCATGGCCCAACTTGCGCGCCCTGCTTTCCGCGATGACCTTGAGGCGATCCGGCTCTCATTCATCCCTTTCAACGAATTGCAGTGCCATTGTGATGCGCTCTGCATGTTCGGCGAAGATCACACAGTCTTGCGTAAGATCGCCAGGAGCAGACCCTCGTTATAGTCGCTCGAGAAAAGACCTAACCCTAGTTAGAGTAGTACCGCCAGCACGATTTAACTCACTGAAGAAGGATGCGACTATTTGTGACCGCATCCATTCGGCGTTTCCGCTCATCATGCGACGGGCCTGTTTGAGGACTCGCAGACCGCTCGTTAGTCTGATAAATTGATGCGGCAGCAATCACGTCTGACCCAGTCTGAATCGAAGCTGACGCAAACGGACGGCTATGAAGCACTGCCCACAATGCAACCTTGATTTCCCTGATTCTTTTCGATTCTGCGGATCGTGTGGAGGTTCGCTGAGTGATTCACGTCGTTGCTCTGGTTGCGGCGAGTTGACGGAAGGAAAATGGACGTTTTGCACGAGCTGCGGGAAACCACTGTCATCGGATAGCACAAGCGACCAAGCCTCCTCGCCTAAGACTCCAGAGCCGGCGAACCTACCTGCGCCTCCGAGTTCATCACCGACGCCTCGTACTCCTCCGCCGCAAACGTTGACGTTGCCTCCCTCTGAGCAGCCTACCGCTACGCCTCGGCAGCGATCTGAGAAGGCCACGCCTCAGGAGTGGTACTCAGCTCCTGATCTGTTTGAGGAGACCACAACGGCCGCCCCAGGCCCGATTCCCCGGCGAGACGTAGTTCAAGAAACAATGGCTCCGACTCGGCAAGCGATGGCGCCTCCTCCCGCCAAGGAAGAGAGAAGCGCTCCCACTCTTACAATGCTGTCTGCGTATGGCGAACCTGGGGTTCCTTACCAGTTTCGATGGTGGCACGGAGCGATCTTGGGCCTGTTTGTCCTGCTGCTCTTGGGCGGGCTCGGATTCGGCGGCTGGTACTGGTGGTCGCATCGCGGATCGGTGGCGCAAGTTGCGCCGCCGGCTGATACAAATACTAGTTCTCCACCCGAAAACACTTCGCCTTCTCGCTCGGCAGCATCAACATCGACGGTCGCGCCTGGACAGACGACCACGAGCCGTCCTGCGGATGAAGAAATCAAGCGACTTCGCGAAAGACGGATTGCCGCAAAGCCTTCTGAGAGTGGCGAGATCATAACGGCGTTCGAAGATGCAGAGAAGAAATACCCGAACGATTACCGTTTCCCGTATGAGCGGGCAAAACTATCCATCAAAGGTGTCACCTCTCATCACGAAGCATTCAGCGCTTTGTCCGTAGCCGCAGAGAAAGCCATCGACAACGGCAAAGCGCAGGAGATGCTTGACAGCCTGATGGCGGACAAGGATGGCGACTTTCATAAGCCTTCCCGCGGTCATCATGAGTGGCAAGCGCTCGTACAAGCGTTGAGCGATAAAGATAAGCGAGGCCTCAATGAGTTGCGTCACTAGGTCAGACACTCACGCCTGTGAAGTGAAAACTAAGGCGTCTTGTTGGTATTGGATTTCTTGTTACGATTACCCATGTTCATGTTGCCCATGTTTGTGTTGTCATGCACGTTTGCATTTGAATTTGCAGGACTGGCAGATGGGCTTGGCGATGCCAAAACCGTTGCGTTTGAATTGGCGTTGCTGTTTGAATTCTCCGCAGTCGTACACGCGGCACCAAAAACAGCCAGAGCCAACAAAGTCAGAAGACCTATCGTTCGTCGCATATCAGTTCCTCCTATGTACACCGATGATTTCACTGCATCAGGCCGCTGATCCATTCATTGTACGCATTAGCTCGCAATCTCAATAGCGGTGACCTTAATTGTCTTACCAGTCACTTGACCGGTCACTTTTACTTTCTGCCCGGCAAATTCTCGCGCCTTCGCCTGACCCGTACTGTCCAATGTGTAGACAATTTTGTGGTCACGATCCGCTAAGACAAATTTGCTGCCGCCCTTGACGCATGCGAGCGTGCAGCTCTTGTCGTCGCCCATGCCCGACATGTGTTTGAGGCCGCAACTGCTGTCGCTAATGTAGCCGACAATCGTCGTGTCCTCGGCTGAATTGTTGTTTGAGTTTTTGGCAATGCCTGAAACGCTGACGGCCGATGCGGCAGCTAGTGCAAGCAGTATCAAAGCTAGCTTAAGCGAAAGTGCTCTCATTTCTTCCTCCATCGTTGGTTAGTATTGGGGAATCCAAACTCTGTTACGCCTCTCACGGGTTCTTGGGTGTTGCAGACGGGGCAGGCGCGCGGCGTGGCGCACTCGAATGCCAATGCACGATCTGCCAGCGACCATCGCGCTGTTCGAGCACGGCAGTACCCAGCCCGCCGCCATCGACTTGACGTGTCTTTCCGTTGTCAGGGACATCCGCCGAGATTGTGTATTTGAACGTGGCCCAAGCCGTCTTGCCCGATAGATGAATCTTGATATCAGTGAAGGCATACTTGGTGTTCTTCATCTCGCCCATTTCCGGAACCAGATGATGGTCACGATAGTCAGCCCAGCCGTAATTCGCGTGTCCGCTTTCAAAAACAGTCAGCGATTCATCGTTGGCCCAGACTTGTGAAGCCATTGCCAAGTCGTTCTTCTCAAAACTTGCAGCGCTCTTCATCAAAGCGTCACGCACCGCTGCTTCATCGTTTTCCCGCGCATGGGAAGTTTGGTGAATAAAGAGTCCAGTGGCGCTGATTACTGCCAGTGCCACCAACATCGTGAGCTGTAGCCGGCGTTTCTCTTTCAGCATGTCTAGGTTCCTTTCCTCAAAAGTTTACCGTTGTGAAAATTCTGCAATGATCCGTTCACGAACCTCTTTAGCCGAGAGTCCTTGTTTCTTCTGCAGTTGGTAAGCCATCAGCGCCTCGTCCACGCAGACGGCGCAACTTGAGGCGTGGTTATCCTCAAAGCAACTGTGCAGGCTCTTGTGGCCCATTCCACGATCGCAGTGGCAGTAGCAGGGCATTTGCGCGAGCGTCTGCGGAATTTCCCTGGCCACTTGGTACGCATCTCGGGCCTTGCCGGTGAATTGTTGGGGCGGCAGCGTTGGCCCAAGACTACTGAGGCTTGGAGCTTCCTCGTAGTGTGCTGGCACTTGCATGGGCGTGGTGTTCGGCTGCGGGAAAGCTTCCTTCTCCACGACGGGGGAATGCGTCTTAGTCACACTAGGAGTGCGGCTGCGCTGCATGAAGACCAGCGCCACCAAGGCAGCGCCAAAGAGCGCAAGAAATAGGATCGCGGACTTTCGCTTCATAACAGTCATCTCCTATCCTGAACTAGCGCCGGTGCGGCTCCGCTCGAAGTCATCGCGGGATGACTGCGCGCCGGCGTCTGAAAGACCAAAATGGCAGTTACCAGCAGCACAGCCGCTCCCAACACAGCCTCCACGATGACTGACCGAGAGAACCCCCGTTCGAACTTGCTGTGGTCACTTGATCCGATCTCGCCTTCTTTCGACCCCGAGAGCCGGGCAGCCTTCTTACCAAAGTGGAAATTGTGCAAAGCACCGAGCGCCAGCATCAGCGTTACGAGCATTAGCTTGAGCAGGAGAGTTCTTCCGTAAATAGTGGACCACAGTGCTTCGAAACTCTCGACATGAGCCCAGGTGTTGTATAAGCCGGCGAGTACAAGGAGTATTACCGTTGGGATAGCTACCCTGGTAAACAGCCTGACAATTCGATGAAGCATGCCGGGTCTTTCTCTTTTGTCGAATCCACGTAGGACAGGTCCAATGGTCAATGCGAGATGAAAGAGACCGCCTACCCAGAAGGCGCCCGCCACCAGGTGCAGCCAGTCACTTACGACGGCTAAGCGAAATTCCTTATTGGCGGCAGCCGCATGGCCCGTCCAACTCGGAGCGACCAGCAACACGACGCCCACTAACAGGGCGGTCCACCACAGCGCCCCAGGTTCTTTGGCGCGCGACCGCTTCTGAGTACGCCCGAGCAGAAAAATGATAATCACCAGAGCGAAGGCCCCTGCTGCTTGCAGTAACCACCCACCGCCATAACCGGTCTTGGTAAGCACCTGACCGAGAACGGAAGGCGACAGCGACTCTTGGATGGTCCTATCGAAGACTGCTGAGGCTTGCTGCACGAGCGAAACAAACGTGGTGAGTATGAGCAGAGCCACACTCCACCACGACAGCAACAGAATCCGGCGCAGATTCAGTGCCATCGCGTCACTCTTTCCGGAAACGCTTACTGAGCCGTCATCCGCGCGAAGTGCCGGCCCAAGTACGAGAAGAGTGAAAGCAAAGCCTCCAACCAACGACATCATCGCCAGGTATTGCAGCCACCGGACGACACTCATCATCCAGGTACTGCCAGACTCCTCTGTCGATTCTGACGCTCGGGGTGGAGCTGACCCTTTCGGTGCAGGCTGTTTGCTAGTCTCAGCAACCGATGGTTGGTTTGGAGTCGACGCGTTCACCACGTTTTCAGCGAGTGCAACATTAAAGGTAAATTTGCCCTTCATTGTATGCTGGTCGGTGGAGAGCGCCTTCCACTCGACTGTGTAAGTTCCCGATCCCAGTTCTTCAAGGTCGATCTGTAACTTCTTGTTTCCTTCCGCAAGCGTGACGTTGTTCTTATCAACGTGTTTTCCGTTTTGATCGGTAACAATGATCGTGCTGACCATTGACTCCAGTTCTTCGCTAAACCAGAGCTCTACTATCTTAGGCGATTCCTTTAGCGTGGAATTCGCTTCCGGCAGTGAATGAACCAGTCGAGCATGCCCAAACGCGGATGAATGGGACAGGAGCACCGCGAGGAACATCGCCCCGGCGACAAGTCTTCTCTTACGCGACAGTTTGTTAAGTAGTGAGTGCGTCATTTTTAGTCTCCCGAACGTGCTTGACCTTTCTTGCACAACTTCCCCCTGCCCTATGGTTTCGGCGGCATGTTTTCTTCACCCGGTTTCGGATTGCCCATTCCCTTCATCCGACTCATGTCCATCTTGCTCGGCCGCAGGCGCACGAAGAGTCGCCAAGAGACAGGATTGTTCCCATAGATTCGATCCAGAATCGGAGGCTTCGAATAGAAAGTGAGATCACTTCCAATAGCGAGCGATAGTTTGTCACTGTTCCAGATATCACGCGCCCCACCAAAGGTATAAGCGCCGATACGAAACGAAGGATGGTCATCCTTGATTCCCAGCAGTGTGCGATCCGCCGGTCGCAGCAATTCGTTCTTGTCGACCAATTCAAGGCGCGTGTAGAGATAGTTCTTATCGAGGAAGTTCACGGTTGATTCGGCGGTGTACCCATTGAGATTGTGCAGGTCGCCGGGACTGCTCGTGTGGTTGCGCCCCCAGATTAAGCTCGTGGCCCAGTTCCCGCGATTAATTGGTTTGTTGTACTGAATGGAAGCGGTTGCGCGTCGAATGTCCGTAGTTGGCTCAGACGCTTCGGGCTTGCGAAGAAAGCCGTAGCTGACTTGCATGGTCCAATTGTTATTCGGCGCAAAAGAGAAGCGCGCCGACCGCGAATTCCACGTGTGGGCTTCGAAGTTGTAACGATTCTCGTCCGGCTCGCGGCCGTTAAAGACTGAACCTTCCAACTTGAACCAGCGATACGTAAAGCCAGTCGTCAGGACCCCAAAGCTAATGTGCGTAGAGTCCTGCAAGTGGTGGGCGAGCGTTGCCGATGGGTTTTCTGACGCGGACTCGCGGTGCATGAAGGCCGGTGGTCCCAACGCCGGCTCACCTGGATAACCAAAATAGGTAAACCAAGTTCCGCGTTCGCCCAGCGACCGCGTGTACTGCGCCGACAACTCCATCCAAAGATCGTGTGGGTGCTGCTTGTCAACTATCGGTTGTCCTTTGTAAGTCTCACCGGTTTGGAAGAGTAAAGGCGAGCCGCCACGCGCAAACGTGATGGGCTCGAGGCTGAACATGCCACGCAGTTGGAGGGTTCCTTTCCCCAGTTTATGAAAAGCCATCGGCATGAACCAGTTCGACGATTCAAATTCGGTGACGCCACGTGGGCCACCCTGAGAGTTGACTCCAGCGACAGCGTTAAAATGAAACATGAGTACCCAATTGCCAGTGAGTTTGTCCCACATGTGCAACTGCGATGAGGCCGGCGCCCAGGCAGTACCAGATCCCATCTGGCCGCACTCCATCAGATTGACATCACTGTCGCCGACGCGAACGGCCATATCGTTTCCAGACATCACGAGCAGCGGACTCGTGTTCATCGAGTTCATTCCGGGCATGCCCTCCATCCCCTTCATTCCGCTCATTTCACCCGGCGAAGGACTCGCCGCGGGCATCGGCATGTCCATCTTCTGTTGAGGAGAAGCTTGAGGGTTCGGCGAAGCGGAAGGCATCTGCATCCCAGGCATGTTCATCTGCATGGGCGAAGACTGAGGCGTCGCTGATTCTTTGGGAGACGACGACGGCTGCGCGGGCATGTTCATCCCCGGCATGTTGCCCATTTGGTTCTTGTTTGCGGGGGTCTTTTGTGCAGGTGCTTTCTTCCTTCTTGACGCTGCCCTTCGTCGATGGGTTGCGGGCATCTTCATTCCGGGCATGTCCATACCGGGCATGTTGCTCATGTCGTGTTTCTTAGTTAGTCGCCTCTTTCGAGCCACTCTCCTCTTCTTCGGCGTGGCCTTTCGGGTCGCCGTCAATTTTGACTTTGGCATTTTCATCCCAGGCATGTTCTGCATGTCTTGACCATGGCCCAGGGCATTAGTAGTAGTGGCGTTAACTAACAAACCAATAACAATAAGTGCGCTTATTCCCCACATGCGGATCAAAGCACTAAAACTTAACCTCTGCATAATTTCCCCTCTGAACTTCTTCACTAACCAGACAAAATCAAAACGCTGACGCGAAACAGCACACGAAGGCACACGTCTACGCCGAAAAAATAGCGATCTTTAGTTAAGGAGACTTAGATACGAAAGACGTTGATTATGACGTGACGCGGAGATGATGGGCTGGGCGGACTATGCTCTGACGGTACGATCAAATCAGCAAAAGCGCGGGTCAAGTCAATAGAGAAGCTTGCGGGCAGCGAATTGGCTTCCACCAATCCCTTCGAAGGATCAATTGCTACGACCGAAACAATTCCTGATGTCGTCTGCGAATGAGTGCAGCAATGGGCACACTGCTCGATCGGCATCTCTAATGCGACTTGCTCGCTTGACGATTCGGACGCCGGTTCCACCGGTGAGTTTTGTGTGCTGGTGTCGGACGGGGACTCCATCTGCATGTCGTCCATGTCCATGCCAGCCATTTCGTGCTGGCATGACCGGTCGTGGTTAACGTGCTTTGCCTGGTGAACTGCATGTTTGAGGCAGCAATCGCGGTTCAGCGCAAAACGAGGACAAAAGGCGGCTGCAATCACGTTGCCCCACGCGCTAAAAAGCAACGCGACGGCAACGAAGACTATTGATAAGAACCGCCTTTTCATTATTCTGTAGTTGAAGAACTTCACATCCTATACTCGCACCGTGCGACTATAACACGGAACCGTTGATCACGAGCAACAGCGCCCGCCGACCTTAGTCATCGTCACAGCAAGCGTCACCGCGAAGTCCCTCTATCCCCTCCTTTACAATGATCGGCACCATAACGAGAGCCGCAACGGGATCGGCCCACCACCAGCCAACCACCGCGTTCAGCAAGAGACCAGCAAGCAGGATGGCGGAAAGATAGGTGCACAGCTCCGTCTGTTTTGAGTCAGCCATTAGAGCGGCACTCTTTATGACCCGCGCTACCTTTCTCTTCGACCGAACTAGTAATGGCATGACGATTAGAGAGGCGATGGCCAGGATGATACCGGGAATGCTCTCGTGCGGCTGTTCGCGCCAGATCAGCGATTTGACTGAGTCGTAACTAACATACGCAGCCAACACAAGGAACAAGACACCGACAATGCGAAGCGTAACTGCCTCGATACGTTCGCGCCGCGATTCGTCTGCGTCCGAATGAAGCCGCCAGAGCAGAGCCGCTCCCGAGGTGACTTCGATCAAGCTGTCAAAGCCGAAGCCGACCAGCGCAATGCTGCCCGCCACAAGACCAGCGACTACTGCTATGAGTCCTTCGAGGCTGTTATAGGCAATTGTGAAGTATTCGAGCCTCCGGCCTTTTGTGACCAACTTGGAGCGTTCTAACCTTTCCGCATTGATTACCTCTTCACTCATCACAAAATCTCCCCACTCACGTTGGAAGAGAAGTCAAACGACTAACCTGCGAGTCATCATAATGCGCAGCAGGTTCTTAGTCGCGATATTCCCATTGGCGAAACTACGCTATTTTTTCTCCGTCACCCGCCCAACGTTCATTATGCATTACGTATCAATTGAATCGCAGCCCTCAACCTCAACCTGGTTGGCCGGTTGGTTCGGTTTGATTTGCGAGGTTGGTTGATAGGGAGCATTGACCGGAGGGAATACAGTCAAGGAACTCTTAATCGACTAGAGTGTCGTTAGGCAAGATCAGTTACTACCAATGAGCACGAATCCCGCCCAATAAAACGGGTGGCGATAACGATCATCTTTCATCAATCGCAGAGTCGCTTCCTGCAGCGATCTGGCTTTCTTGCCGCTTTGCCCGTTTTGTTTTGACTCCAGCGCCTGATAAAAGTTCACCATTAACTGTGACGTACTCGCTGAATTAACCTTCCATTGGCTTACTAACATTGAGTGCGTGCCGGCGACGAAGAAGGCCCATGACGTGCCCATCACGCCTTCGCCGGGGCTGATTCTGCCGTTGGCGGTTTCGCAAGCAGAGAGAACGGCCAGATCCGCGTTGAGCTTCATGTTCATGATCTCACGCGCTTCGAGTAAGCCATCATTCTCAGGATCGCCGTCGGTCTTCGTCAGTAGCAAGTGTGAGTAAAGAGGCTGCCGGTTATCGAGAATGCCATGCGTAGCCAAGTGGATCACTGAGTAAGTGGGCGCTAGGGCCTTGAACGTCTTCTCGCTTGCCTCTCGCCCGATGAACACCTTACTGGCAAGTTTCTTATAGCGGATTACCTTTGGGATCTGCCAGCGTCTGCCAGCGTTCGGATAAAAAACTTGGCTGGAGGACGATACAAGAACCCGGACCCGCACTGATGGGCCACTCCCAGATTCAAACAACCGCCCGCTATGTCCGAGCCACTGAGAGAAACAAGCGAGCCGCCGTTGAGTCGGTGATGCTTGATTCTCAAATTAGTGGACACAAATTGGACACAAACGACAAACGGCCAGTCTCGCTGGCCGCCGTAAGTCGTTGATCTAATTGGTAGCGGGGGGCAGGATCGAACTGCCGACCTTGGGGTTATGAATCAATAACCGCTGCTACCGAGTTCCATCATTAGCCTCATAACTAACATAAACCTAAGCGGATTGCACCCAATCGAGTCGTTTATGTGCCGTATGAATCATATGTGTTTCATGAAGTCTGGCAAAAGTCTGGCAAAAACTTGGTCCTGAGGTCTGAACAGTCTCATCAGGGCGTTTCGTTACTGACCTACTAATGTATCCTTCTTGGCAACGGTTGCCGGGCTGGTTGGTGGCAGCGGGCTAACATAGTTCGCTCGAATCCCGTTGATCTGAAAGTACAAGTCTGTACCTGTCGGCAAAGTCATGTTCGGGCGATGGGCGATGAACTTCCACAAGTCCTTGAGTTGAGTTACCGAATAGACCATAGCCCCTCCGGGAAAAGACGAAACACCGGTGAACATATCTCCGATAGGTTGCGCGTGACGGTCGAGACCGAACCTGCCGTTCTTAATGATGTCCGATTCGTCATCATCCTGCCTGGTCCAACTTTGCCCGTCTGGGGTAACGATCTGTTTTATTGAGCAGTCTAAATGCAACTCCCAGACGCCCGGCTTCAGATAGATCGGATGTTCATCCCTGCTCGCAAAGGCAATGTAGTCAGTGGGGCCTACATATAACTTTATGCGCTTCGGCTCAATTTCGAGCCACGCTCGATCCTTCAGGCCAGAACTGTGACCTGTAATTTGGGTGAGTATCGGAGTCTCTCTCTCCGCGTACTTGCCCCAGTATCGGCTCTCGATAGGCGACTGGAGGACCAAGGAACGAGTAAGAGTAGCATTTTTCAAACCTTGCGTTAGCAAATACGAATCAAGAATGAGATGAAGAGGTGTCTCAGGCGTTAGCTGCAAGCGAATGTTTTCACCTGAGCAACGGACAATGGCATAGCCGTCGGCTTCCGCGTCTTCACAATCGAGGGTCGTTTCAGCCGATTGAAGGTGCGGTTGCACGAGTCGAGGACGCGAGGCCTCAGATTGCGCAGCCGTTAACCCTACCGACAATAGAATGACCGCCATTACTGTGACAACTTTTCCGATCATTTACCTGACCTCCTACGTTTCATCACTAATGTTCTGTTTCCGAAACCGAACATGCCCTGCTACGGAGTTGGTGGTGTCAGGCGCTCATGGCCCAGAGCGCCTGACCACAGAGAGCCAACATAACTAATAACTGACGACCTTGTAGACTCCCGAATTGAAACTGATACCGCTGCGAATATCGATCGTGCGTTGCCAGGGCACCATCCCGGCAGGATTTTGCCATCCGCCTCCATAGTTTGACTCGGCCACCTTGAACTCCGCCGGATTGCCGTTTCCGTCCCACCGGATATCGACAATGATCATCGCGTGGCTATGATCAAGTTTGTAGAGACCCATGCCGGGGCGAAAGGCGCGCGGGTCTGCGATGCCGACCGCGTAGTAATTCTTGGATTGACCGCCGGCAGAAATTGCTGTGGTCATCGCCCACTCCAAGCACTGCTTGCGAATGCCAAGGAACGACAAGGTGTCATTGTCCGTGGTTGGCACGCGAACCGGACCGAACCTGACCGCAGCGTTATACCTGTCGACAACTTGGTTCACGAGCATAGACCTTCTCGTCTGGTCATAGGCCGAGCCTCCAAAGTCCGCCATCATCTGGGTCTTGATTTGGTCGAGGGCGGGCCTCCGGGTTGAATTGGTCCAATACCAGCTCTGATACCGGTTGATTGCATTGCGCATCTTCCCGCCATCGCCGTCGGCCGTGTCGGTTAGCCATGAGCCATTCGTAGTTGACTGGCCCGATGATTGTCCATTGCCGCGCAGTGCGGCGTCCCTAACGGCGCGTTGAACCGATGTTTCCGCATTTCGAAACCCGGTCTGGGATGCCCAGCCTACTTTTGGCGTCTGCGCTTTGCCGTTCATTGAGCCAAGCGCCGTGAGAAGCATAAGCATCGACGAAACCATTAGAAGTCGCATTCGAAGCGAAAGCTCTTTGGTCATGATTTTCTCTCCTATCTCCTTGGTTTGAGTCTGGTTCATATCGAACCTCCTAAACTGCATGGCGCAGAAACGATCAGGATCTCGTCACATCGCCGAAGATTCCTTTGAGCGAATACGTCTTTTTTGAGTTAGGAGGCGCAAGATTGAGTTAGGAGGCGCCAGCCCGGAGAGCTAGACTAGAATGGATGTTTCTGAAACTGGGTGGAGAGTGCAAGACCCGGGACGTTTAGGTCGAATGGGCGAGAACGAAGAGACCACAGTCCTAACTGAACAGGTGAAGTCAAAGAGTTCCTTCCCCTAACAAGCGCGCTCTCAAGAAGCGTGACGTCGTGGTTTCGGATCTTGCTTTGGCTTTTTCGTATTATTGCTTTATTAGGACGAAATCTATTTTGCAGGCTTCACGAATACTGAATCGTCGATTGTAAATGTAAGTCGAATGGGGAACTTGGACCTTCATTGAAACCCCCGTTCCGTTCAACGAACAGTCATCTCAAAGATTAGCGCGTGGCGGCTATTTAATTTTCCCACGAGGGCCAGCGGGAAATCCTTGTTCGTTCCCGACAACGCGCGCGGATTTTGTCGAGCTTTAGTTTCCTGACGCACATGGTTGCTTACGTAATTAAAGAGTTCTCCGGCGGTGACTACGTGATCGCCATTCGTATCGGCAGCACCGCGTAAGCCCTCAAGCAGTGTCCACGTGAAGACTCCATGCCTCGGTGGTCACCTCAAAACCGGCCAATGGTGGTCGGGTCAAAACCGGCCAACGGATTAGCCGCTTGGGACGGTAAGTGAAAGTCTTTTACGCTCCTGCCGCGCGGTTGTCCAGATAAAAAGTTCTTGCCTTGGTTGCC
>JBGQGG010000051.1:0-29504 GCA_041497335.1 Pyrinomonadaceae bacterium
CCTGGCGCTCATAAATTCAATTATTGCCGCGAGCGCTCACATCCAGCCTAGGCGCTCTCTGGATATGCTGGGCCGCACCGAGTACAGATCAGGAGAACGCTGGTATCAGGAACCTCTGCGTCCCGCCAAGTCTGGTGGCGACGGGGATCTCAGAGCGGATGTCGGGAATTCAAGACGGTCACGGAAAAAACCGTAGCAGCCTAAGACGCCCCAGCCGCAAACTCAGCTCCTCGTCAAACTGAAAGGGTTCTTTGGCGTCACGCGCCTGAACGAAGTCTCAGTCGAGCGAATGAAGGAGTATTGCCAATGGCGGGCAGACTAAAAACGCGGCGGTCCCGCTGGTCCTGTCATTATCGCTATGGAAGGCGGGACTCTGCAGCGAGTATAAATAATATGCGCAGGGAGCCAGCGTTGCGAAAACAGTGCCAGCAGAATTGCGGAACCTAATCCCTTATTGAATTCACAGAATCTCGTGAAAGTTTCCAGGAGAGCGTGGGAGTTTCGACCCCATGGTCAGTCAAAGACTTAAGTCCTTTGTTTTGATCAGTTGGCAACGCACGCAGACCTATGAGTACTTCGCATTCTCTACCATCCTTTACCATCCGTTACCGGTCTTATGCGTTCAGTGCTGTTTGTTCTGGACACAAATTTGATACGCCCGCATTCGGGTTTGAAAGAGTCGAGTCTTTGTAAATTATTGAGAATTAAGAGGGAATTGGTAGCGGCGGCGGGATCGAACCGCCGACCTTGGGGTTATGAATGCAGGCCCAACCGTTGATCCAATTCCTTCCAATTTGTAATTAACAGATCTTATTACGGGTTGCGGTCGCCGGGAGTTGAACTGATAAGATCCTATTTGTGGATGTATGCGCTTGTTCCTGTCCCATCTTTCCCCCGGCAGACGGCCACAACGGATAAACGCAGATGAGACTTAGCGAAAGAGAGGTCTTATTCAAACATCGGTCCGCACCCCGGCCGAAATTTCTAATGTTCATCGTTCCCCCATAACAGAGAGTTCTTATCGCACAACGGGCGGAGTGTATGTCCCCTTCATTCTGGGAAAGACGAAGAGGAAATCTTTCCAATCGGCCGCTACCTGCACCGGTGACTGCCAACTCACGCTGCCGTCCTCATACCCGTCGTGTTTGTACCAGAGAAGTTCGCCGGTCGGCTTCATCGCATAGATGACTCCTTCTCCCGGCGAGAAGATCGTCTTGAAGTTCTGCCAGCCGGTGCCGACTTCGACCGGGCCTTCCCACCTCTCTTTTATCCTGCGGAAAGCTACCGGGGTTGGCCCAAGATGTTTGTACCACAGGAGCTTGCCTTCCTGCGTGACCGCGTAAATGACTCCTTCACCGCCGGCGAACACTTGCTTGAAATCGCCCCAACCGGTGCCGACCTGCCGCGGTTCCTGCCAGGACCGCTCGCCGGTCTGCCAGCCGATCTGTTGGTACAGCAGGAGCGTGCCGTCTGGTTTGATTGCATAGACCTTCCCCTCGCCGCTGGAAAAGACATCCTTGAAATCCTGCCAGCCCGATCCAACGGCCTTTGGGCCAGTCCACGTTTCGGGGCCACCGCCGTCGGCGTAGCCGCCGTGCCGATACCACAGCAGGCTGCCGTCAGCCCGCAGCGCATAGACGATCCCCCCGCCGCCAGAGAACACCTGCTTGAAGTCGCCCCAACCCCGGCCGACGAGCTTCGGACCATCCAGGACATGTGTGACTTCGAGTTTTGCGGCAGTGCTCTTGACACGACTCCTGCTAACGGCTGTGCTTCCACTGGTCGTAGGCTGCCCCGGTGACACCCGCGTGGTTGGATTCCTCACCCGGTCAATATCACTCGGGCCCTGCGCGCCGGACGCAGGGCCGCCGGTCTTCCTGGTGACCACGCGGTGCATGTACCACAACAGATCGCCGTTGGGTTGCACCGCGTAAAGATACTCGGCCGTTTGGGTCGACGGATCAAACCTGCCGATGAACTGCTCACGCACGGTTCCCTTGTTCTTCAATTGCACCAACTTCTCCGCCAGTTTTGCCATCACCTCGGTACCGTACATCCGTTCCATTTCGTCTTCAGACCCGCGCGCGCTGGCGCCGGGAGGGACGTTACAAAGATCGCTGTCGAGCGGCATTATCACTTCCTGGGTTGTAACGGTGCTAAGTCGCGCGATCTTGTCCTCACACCGGTTCGCGATTTCGCATATCCGATTTTTCGATTGTCGAGAGACCGGCTCCAGGGTGCAACTTACTCGTGCCATGACGTTCTCCGGCAGCGTCTCTGGGTCTTGCAGGTCGTTCCAACCCGGGCGAACGCTCAAGAAGGCTATGTGCTTCTGCAACTCTGGGCCATAAGTCCTCTCGACGAAGTCGTAGTCGCCGTCAGTTGCGTTATCGATCGCTGCTATCCAGGTTACGAGAGCGAGCACGTAGTACTCCATCGATGGAAGCGGCTTGAAATCCGCCGGCATCATTACCTGATCTCTCAGCCGCAGGTCACTCCATTTCCAGATGTCCATATCGGGATCATCCAGGAAGCGCCTGGCGATTCGTTGCGCTCGATTAGCCAGAATGCGCTTCGTCTGACTGTCGGTCGCTTTCTTTTGCAGTTCGTCAGTCAAATCCTGGATCTCTTGATGGCGGTCCTTGAGGAAGCGAATCCGTTCCCGGTTCTCGGCCAATAATTGCTGGTTCTCAAGACGCTGCAGTTCATGTTCCGTATTGCTCATCCGCTTCTCGAGGGCATCCAGCCGCTCGTTGATGTGTTTGATCGCCTCCCCAACCAGATCCACGCTGTTCCCGAAGTAGCCGAACGTATCCAACATCTCACCTGCGACCTTGAAGAACACACCCGCCACCGGATAGACGGTTCCAATCACGGTCGAGAACGTATCGAAAACCTTCTTTCCGTCTTCGGGCTTGTTTTGTGCCCGCACGTTCATCGGGCCGCAGGGCAGCAGAATGAGACAGGTACAGATCAGGAGGACAAGTTGCAGGCGAATGTGTTTCATGACTTAATCAACCTCCACGGCGGAAAGAGCCGCCGCATGATAAGGAACAAATTGGAATAAATAAAAGACACGCGCGTCGTAGGTCTGCTCTACCTATTACTCGCTATTACTCGACATCACTCGACTCTTTGTCTCCGAAGCAGACGCCGTTGCCTATCCTCAATGCGTTTTGAATCAATGGGACGAAGCTCATCCTCTCTACTCAGAACCGGGCTTCCAGTATCTATGTCCGGTCGCCACGAAAAAATCATGGCCGGGTTTTGCGCCGAAGAGGATTGTCGATGACGGCCGGTTTCCAGTATCTATGTCCGGTCGCCACAAAAAAGTTATTGACCGGTCTTGCGCCGAAGAAGCTCCAGTAGTGATTGGGATCCTTCAGGTATGCCGGGATCGTTTGGGCGTCGGGAAATCTCTCTGCGGCCGTAGGCGAAGTGTCCACCGGCGTACCATGGAGCTGTTGCCTCAGTTGGGCGTTGGCGGGCGTCTCAAACCTGATCAGGAACCGCTCGTTCATTGGTCGATCAGCCCACGTGCACTGTCCTGATTTCAGCCCAGCGCCATTCGCTCCTGCCGCTTGCGGAGCCGGCTCGAAGGTCAGCAAATTGATGATGATGGTTTCGCCGCTTGAGCTGAGCTTCGAGTTCTCGGCTGTGAAAATGAAGGCGTCTCGCCCGCCGCGACATCGGATCTCATTCGAGGCTGGCTCAGCGCCGGTCTTCAACGAGTCCGCGTACACGTTGTCGCGCGCTGGGTCCCTCTTGCCAAAGTTATCAATCGAGGTAACGGCCCCGGACGTTCTCGTTCGCCCCTCGGGAGCAGATGAAGGCGGGGCTTGGCCTAAATGGAACTTCACTGAGGCATTAAATCCCCTCTGTCCGGCGGGGCTCAGAGAATCTCGAATCTTCAGAGAACCGGGGCCCGTTTCCGTGTTACCTTTTGCGCCCAGGGCCGGGTCACCGAAAATCCCCGTGGCAATATCAAATCCCAGCCAATAGAAGACGTCCGCTTCGGCGGTGCGAGCCGCTGCAACTCTTTCGTCCACCTTGGCGATAGCCGCTCCCTTCGCGGCAAAATCAGCGTTTCGGTTCCGCTCCAGGGAGAATGAAACGGCGATGTTAAATCCTCGCTGCTCGGCTACAGGCAGTGAGTCATGAATTCTCTGTTTACCGGGGCCCGGCAAGGTCTGCCCTTCCGCGGCGGCCATCCCGATATCGAATCCCCGGCGAGCAGGATCATCCGGTTGTTGGTTGCGGAGTTCGACCGCCAACGGATCCTCATTCGCGATCGCTTCTCCCCTGGCGGCAAGAGCGTTTAAGTCGATCACCTTCGGTTGTTCCTGTGAACTGGCTGTCGTCACGGCGGCAGCGCAAAGCAGTGTGACGGCAAGGACTCTTCTGAGCTTCGATGCTATCCTTTCCATGTTTTTCTCTCCTTCAACTTTGTTATGACGACAGCGTAGTCGCCCGGTCAGTACAATCAACTCGCACCTCTCTCTTACACCGGAAAGAGGCCACACAATGAGCGAAGCCCTCAGGGCTTATGGTTCCGGCTTAAATGTAACTTTACTGAGGCATCAAATCCCCGCTGTCCAACGGGACTAAGAGAGTCTCGAATCTTCAGAGAACCAGGGCCCGTTTCCGTGTTACCTCTTGCGCCCAGGGCCGGGTCACCGAAAATTCCCGTCGCGATATCAAATCCCAGCCGAGTCCAGCCAGATGCCAGACCGCCCGTTGATGCCGACGGCCACGAGCCCAGCGGGGCAGCGCTGCGTATGGTCGAGCGAGTTAGGACGATAGGAATTTCGCCAAGCTATGTTGTAGAAGGGACCGTCGAACACTGCCGCCGGAAACTCGCTCGGCGTTTGAGTGGTGGCGGCCAGGCCGCAAAACAGATGAATGTTGTTGACGATCTCGGTTACAAATCCTTCCGAGTAGACGAACATACCTGTCACGATTGGGGCATCCCTCGGGCAGACAAGTTGCCGTGTGTCGCCGCCCCCATCCCCGCCAAACTTGGATGGATAACGTTCGATTGGTCCTACTTCTGCCGGCTCATAAGCGGTGATGCAAAGCGGCCGGATTGCATCCACGTCATCGCCGGTGCGAAGTTCGAAGCCGGTTAAAAGCTGGCCTTGTGGGCAGCGAGCAATGAACTGGCCTCCACCACTGCCTCCGAGCGGTGGAAGTATCGCGTCGGTTTGGGCCTGCGCGGAAAGAACGAAGAACAACATCGCCGCCGGCACGCAGATCAAGCAGCTCCGCCATTGCAACCGCCACCGTGCGCATTTCATGATTGGGTGTTTCATCAACTTCCTCCTTAATTCTTTGGACCGTTAACAGAGGTTTAGAGTTCAGCCTTTAGGCTGCTGCTTCTGCGAAGACAAGCTGAAGCTTGATGAACTCTGAACATGCCGCCCCGCAATGGAGGGAATCCCTCAGGGCTGATACTTCCGGCTCAAATGCAACTTCACTGAGGCATCAAATCCCCTCTGTCCGGCAGCACTCAGAGAATCTCGAATCTTCAGAGAAGCAGGCCCCGTCGCCGTGTTACCTTGTGCACCGAGCGCGGGGTCACCGAAAATCCCCGTGGCGATATCGAACCCCAGCCCATATAAGACATCCAGTCTGCGCCGTCCGGCGGTGCGGGCCGCCGCAACGATTGGATCCACCTTAGCGATAGCCGCTCCCGTGGCAGCCAACTTAGCGTTTCTGTTGCGCTCCAGGGAAAATGAAACAGCAGTGGTAAATCCTTCCTGTTCGGCTGGACTCAGTGAGTCACGAATCCTATCCTTACCGGGGCCCGGCAAGGTCTGCCCTTCCGCAGCCGCCATTCCGATATCAAATCCCCGGCGAACGGGACCCTCCGGTTGTTGGTTGCGGAGTTCTACAGCCAACGGGTCTTCATTCGCGATAGCTTCTCCCTTGGCAGCAAGAGCGTTCACGTCGATCGCCTGGGCTTCCGATGGCGGTGTCTCACCGACAGCGCGGCACTGGGCTTCGAGGCCGGGCGCGGCGGGGGAGTTTCGCGCGCGAGCTTCTCTCGCAACGTCGCAGATCGGCCGGGGCGGAGCGCCCGTCGGTGGCAGTTTCACCCTGCCGATGGCTTTGACTGGCGGTACCTCACCGGCGGCACCGGCGGCGCGGCACTGGGCTTCGAGGCCGGGCGCGGCTGGGGAGTTTCGCGCGCGGGCTCGTCGCGCAGACTCGCAGATCGAGATCGGCGGGCCCGTCGGCGCCCCCGTCTTGACCCTGCCTATGGCTTTGACCGGCTCCGGCGTCAGCGCGCTGCTGGTCGTGCCGGTGTTCTCCGCAGTCCCGCGCGTGATCTCGAAGTGACCAAAAATCACGAACTTCAAGGCGCCACCGGGCATCGAGTTCAGGCGGAACGGCACCGTCGCGTTGTTGCCTGGGGATTGCGTCAGGTCGAATTCGCCTTTGGCCACGTTTTCATCGCCGCCGCTACGGCCGCTCGGACCCTTCAGAGGAGCGGGAGGGTTGGGGTCATCCGAGTCGAAATCCGCATCGTGGTCATGGCCGCTGGCCACAAGCGCCAGCAGGTTCGGTGCGTTTTCGATGATGACCGCCCTATTGATGTCGTAGGTATGACCGCTGTCCGCATCGCCATTGTAGTACTCACTGTACTTTTGGCTCGGCTGACCATAATTGGCCCAGAACCAGAATTGGATCTCGCCGGTGGACAAGTCGTCGCTGTCGTCTTCGACCAACACCTTTTCCCACACCACCTTAACTGTGGTGATTTCTCGTAGCGTGGCGAAGCTGCCTATGTCCTGGTAGGGCCGCCGCCCGGCTCCGGCCGGGATGGTGATGATGTAGTGGTAAGTCGTGCCCATCTCCAACCCGTCGTTGCTGATGGTGGTGCCGGCGGCGGACGCGAACACGTATTCGCCCTTAGCCTTCTGCTCGGCGCTCACCATGCCGGGGCCGACAAAGCCGCCACCCACCAGATTGTCGCCGAAGACCCACTCGCTGTTCTTCATTATGGGCGCTGCTCGCCCGATGGCCACATAGGGCACCTGGTTGGGCGGGCCCTCAAACCGGATAATGACGTAGCGCGCGCCGGGCTCCACCCGCACGTTGCTGATGGCGAACAAATTCCTATAAACCGAGCCCCGGTCTTTATCCTTGCCGATGCTGATGGTGTCGCTGAAGCCTCCGCCGCTTCCCGATGGTGGAGACGACGGTTGATCCCCTTGCTTGGCGACCACGGTCAAATTGGCGACCGTCCTGACATCCTGGCCCTGGGCGCCTAAATAGACGACCATCCAGAAAGCATAGGTGCTGCCGGCTGTGACGGTGAGCGGCTTGACGCCGTCGTGCTCACGCCCCAACTCAGTCTGATTGGCGCTGTTGACCGTGTAATAGATTTCGCAGTAGGGATAATCAGAGCCGGCATTCCAGGCGACGTTAACGGTGCGCTGCGGTTGGCCTGCCGTGTAAACCGTGCCGGGGTTTGTGCCGACGGCATCACTCACCGTGATCGAGGGTGGGATGGGGCCGGAGTTAGCGGCGCCGGCGCGTGCGCCGATCGCTGCAAGCAAACTCGTTGCAAACAAAAGCGACAACAAGAGTAACAAACTTATTTTCATTCTTTTCATGTCTGCCTCTCCGTTCAGTGCGCCAAGAATTTGCAGGTAAACTAGACTCGACGCTCATAATTTCTGGCTATGCTTCTTCCCTCTCCCGCTGGGAGAGGGAGACTCGTTTATTGTTATTTCATCCCCAACTTCTCGAGGGAGCTGCGCAAAAACTTGACGGCGGTGTCACGACTGGCTGAGCCGCCGTTCAATGACACAAAAACGACCGCTTTGTCGGTGACCGTGCCCGCTTCCCATCCGCCGAGCGAAGATGCGACGAAGGCCTCCTTACCAATGCCGGGGAGCACTTCATATCCCTTCGCCCCGGAGTGCTTTTCCCAGTAATGGGTGTCGTTGATCAATTGGATTTGAGCGTACACCCCCTCGTCGCCGGCGCTGTTGCCGTCCCACTGGCAGGCGGAATCCAATGGTCCCGCCACCTTTCCGTCCCCAACCGGTGCGCCGAGCAACTCCTTAATCTCCGCAGTGGTGAAAAGTGAGCAAAGGCGGTCGGGCGCAGAGGCAGTTGTGCCCGGGCTGACAGGCGATGAGGTGCCAGGCGAGTTTATTGAGCCTGCCCGATCTTTCCCGCCCGAGCAGTTGGTAACGGCCAGCGCTAGCAAAAGGAAACCGATTTGCCAAAACTTATTCATGTAATTCTCCTTTTTGGAAAGTCCTGTTCACATCACCGATCCAGCAACGTTGGATACGGTCAGTGCCCGACTCTCCCCCTTTGGTAAGTCGCGGGCCGACATCGCGTAGTGATCCTGACTGGCCGACCCCTAACGGACGACAGGTGCTGATGCAACCGGCAGCAAGGCGAAGACTTTCTTGAAGCCCTGCCATCCGGAGCCGATCTCGATCGGTCCTTCCCAATGCTCTTTGATTCGGGCGAAAGAAACCGGCGAAGTGGCCTTGAAGTAGTGTCTGTACCAAAGTAGTTTGCCGTCTTCCTTAATGGCCAGGATTACTCCGTCTCCGGCCGGAATGATCTGACGGAAATTCTGCCACCCGGTAGCCAACACCCGCTCCTTGAGCCAGCTTCGCTCACCCGTCGCATAATTAATCTGATGGTAGTACATCAAATCTCCATTGGGTTTGACCGCATACACATCTCCCTTTCCATTGGAGAAGACATCCTTGAACCCGTTCCACCCCGCGCCTACCGACTTCGGACCGACCCACGTTTGGGGGCCGCCACCGTCGGCGTACCCACCATGCCTGTACCAGAGCAAATCGCCGTCGGCCTTGATCGCATAGACAATTCCTTCGCCGCCGGACAAGATTTTAGTAAAGACCCAACCGTGGCCGACCTCAACGGGTGGCGGCCAGTTACGAGAACCATCGTTGAAGCCGTCGTGTCGATACCACAGCAGCTTGCCGTCTTGAGTCAGCGCATAGATGCTATTGCCGCCGGCCGGAATCACGTCCTTGAAGTTCCAGCCGTTGCCAACTTTCCTGGGCCCCAGCCACGCGGACTCGCCGGTGTCCTTCCGATACCAGAGCATGTCGCCGTCATTCTTGATCGCGTACACCCACATAGGTTGGTAATTCGGCGGCGTCTTGCCGAATGTGCCGATGAATCCGGGCGCAGGGGGTTCCAGCGCAGGCTCTGGCTCCGTTACGAACGCACCCATATAGCGGTTGATTTCATCCCAGACTGGGGCAATCGGAGCGTCGGCACATTCCGGAGTTGAGGCCACCCACGTCCAACTGTTCGGGGCACAGATCTGGCCGGGCAAGCACCTGGAATGGCACAGCGAGTGGACACCAACGAGAACTTCGCCTGAAAGAACCTTCGCGAATGACGCTCCCCCGCTGTCACCGCCGGCGATCATTTGACCGTTTTCGTTGGGATACCAATAACGGTCTTGGGCTTCTGATCGGAAGGTGACAAAGCCTAAACGGTATTGCCCATCGCTCTGGGATGGCACGGCGCTCGCGCCGGATCCCTGCGCGAACTGGTAAATGCCCCGTCCGAATATCGTGATCGGCGTTCCTACGTAGGTTCCAAAATACGGAAATTGACCATCGCGAAAGATATCACGGTTGTATCTCGTGGTTGATCCGCTCACGGAAAAGGGAGTTACAACGCGGATGATTGCGACATCGTTTGGCCGGAATGTGATAACTCGCATTGACTGCTGCGCCTGGACCTTCTTCCAGTTCGCCGTCAGGGTGACGCTGTTTTCGGGAACCAGAATGAACTCACCCTTCCTATTCGGGTCGGGGCTATCAACGCAGTGAGCCGCCGTGATGGCCCAGTTATTCCTCAGCAGCGAGGCGCTGCAGCCCTTGCTCCCCGTCGACAGTGTCAGCAGGCCATATTCCTCCTGGACCTCGACACTAACCACAGAGCCACCGACAAGCCCCTGCTGTACTCTGCCGATATTCTCTTTCTGTTGCGCTCCGGCGACGCCGGCGAATGTGATAGCCGACGCTACGGCAAGCGCGATGTGCAAGAGGCGCATGCCCCGCCTGTAGGTCTTAACGTTCATCGTTCCTCCTTCTTAGTAACTGCCCTTCTTTCGTGCTTTCTTATCATCTGAGTGAAGCCCTCAGTGCTTATAACTCCGGCTTAAATGCAATACCACTGATGCATTGAATCCCCTCTGTCCGGCGGCACTAAGGGAATCGCGAATCTTCAGAGAACCGGGCCCAGTTTCAGTATTACCTTTTGCACCTAGCGCCGGGTCACCGAAGATGCCACTAGCAATGTCGAATCCCAGTCGATAGAACACATCCGTCTCGAGGTTGCGGGCCTCGGCAACAATTGGATCCTGCTCAGCGATAGCCGCTCCCTTGGCGGCAAAATCAGCGTTTCTGTTCCGCTCCAGAGAAAATGAAACGGCGGTGTCAAATCCTCCCTGTTCGGCTGCACTCAGTGAGTCATGAATTTTTTGTTTACCGGGGCCCGGCAAGGTCTGCCCTTCCGCAGCCGCCATTCCGATATAGAATCCTCGTCGAATGGGACCCTCCGGTTCTCGATTGCGGAGCTCAGCCGCCAACGGGTCCGCATTCGCGAGAGCTTCTCCCCTGGCAGCAAGAGCGTTCACGTCGAACGCCCCTTTCAACACGTAGGCATTATCATTCCTGGCACGTTTTGAATCGTCTGGAAGGGGAACCACTTTGGTGCTCGCGGTAATCGCCCCGGGCGAGACCGCCGAGGAGCAGACCTTGCCCGCTGCGCCGAGGACAGGGAGGACCGCGCAGACGCGGTAGTTATTCCCCCGCTGGGTCATGAGTTCCGGACCTTCAGGCGTGGTGTCCACCGTGACCTCGGTTGGATCGGTCGGATGAGGATCGGCGCTGATTTGCTTGATCTCGACCCACGCGGGCCCGACGCGGAGCCGGTCAAGTTGCACGCGATCCTCGCGCTCTAGCGTGATGAACTGCCCTGGGATGTCTGTATTTCGCCAGCGCGCCGTGATGAAGGTCCTTATTCGGGCGGCAAGGTCGCCTGTCCTCCCCAGGCTCTTATCCTGAGAGACTGTCACGTCGGCCGGTGCGGTAGGCGCAACCGGCTTGCCACTGGCCGTGATCTCCCTGCTGCACTTCGTTTCATCACTGATGCTGGTGAAGCAAACCTTGAAGGTGTACACGGTGTTCGCACGAACGGTGAAGGTCCGTGAAAGGTAAGAGATGACACCTGGATACAGATCGGCACCCGGATATTTCAAAGAATCGTAAGCGGGAATCGTATATTTTGAAGTGCCTGGAATACCCTGATAGAGCACGACCTGCTTCAATTGTAGATGCTTGTACTCTCCGGGATAAGCGTCGCTGCCGTTAGGTCTATACGGATACCACCCGGGGTCGCCGCTCCAGTCCACCAGGATGTGTTTGGGATCCTGGTCCCGCGTCGCCGTGATTTCCGGTGTTGCGAGCGGTGGGTGCGCGGGCGGCGGAGGCGCGCTCCCCGACGACCCACCAGACGATAGCGTTCTGACGCTCACCCAATCCGAACAGGTCCGGGAAGAAGCATAGACTGCGCACACGTGATACTTGTAGAGGGTGTCCGCCTTCAGATTCTTGTCGGTCAGACTGTCGGTGCGATTGTTGGATTGACCGATGAGGAAAACTGAGTTCTCTGTGTACGGCGCGTCCTGCCGTTCGATGACGAAATAGTACACGTCCTGACCAGTATGCTCCCAGTAAACGGTGATCCAGCCAGGTGCGTTGGCCCCCGCCCGTACGCTGGGCGCCTCTTGTCCATTAACTGATTTCGGAACAGACCCGAACGCTAACAGGGTTAGGCTGAAGAGAAAGACGAGAATGGTACTGTGTCGCAAGTTCGTTTGCATTTTTCAGATTCCTCAATGGTGTGTTTCCATCTGCTTAAACTGGTGTTCATGCTCCTACACTCACTCGCTATTTCAATCGGGTTTTTTCGGAGCTAGGACGTAGGGATTGTCCTTGTTGGTGTGTTTTGAATCGACGGGCCGAACCACCTCGAGGCCTGCTTTCCAATATTTATGCCTGCTCGCCAGGAAATAACTCTGGTTCGTATTCTCAACAAAGAAACTCCAGTAGTGGTTCTGGAGTTTCATGTACGCGGGAATTGACTGAGCATCAGGATATCTTTCAGCGGCCGTAGGCGAAGTGTCCACAGGAGTTCCGTGGAGTTGTTGCTTCAGTTGAGCGTTAGCGGGAGTCTCAAACCTTATCTCTCTTGGTTCCTCGGGACTTAAAGGCCGGTAAGGGCCCCGATCACTGCTGTCAATCCAGGTACACTTGGATCCGCCAAGGTCCCAGTGCCGGTCTGAAATGAGCCGGCCCCCTGTACCAAACTCCTGGTCCGCCCAGACCGCAGTCCCCATGAACCGCAAGGAAATGCTCAGGATGGTCTCGCCGCTTGAGCTGACCCTTGAGCCCACTGTCTCAAAGGCGAGGAACGCGCCGCCGCCGGCAGCAGTACTTCCCCCGCGACACCGAAGCTCAAGGGCCTCCGGCTCGGTGCCGGCCTTCTTCAACTCCGCGATCGCTTTGTTGCGCTCCGCGCCGGTTTTTTTATCGATCGGGGTTACTTTCCGATTGGTGTGAGAACTGGCCATCGTCACCGTCGCGGCGAGAAGCAGTAACAAAACAAAGGCGCCTGTCAGCTTTGCTGTCATTCTTTTCATGTCTCTCTATCCTTTCATCGGTTGTTTGGCTTGTCCCCTTAATGCACTGATGTTCATGCTCCTGCAATCTCTCGTTGTTTCATTCAGGTTTTTTCGGAGCCAACACGTAGGGATTATCCTTATTGGTGCGTTTTGAATCGACGGGGCGCACTATGTCCTCATTGCTGAGAGACGGTTTCCAGTAACGGCCTACGGAAGAAGCCTCAAACCGACCAGAGGGCAGCGGCGCATTTTGGTGCACGAAGAAACTCCAGTAGTGTTTCGCGTCACCCAAATACTGCGGCACATTCTGCGCGTCGGGATATCTCTCAGCAGCAGTTGGCGAAGTGTCCACTGGCGTGCCGTGGAGCTGCTGCCGCGTCTGACCAAAGTAGACGATCTCGAAAATAATCTCGTTAGGCTCGTCCGCTCGTACCGCGCGTTGCGGGAAGGCACACTGGCCCGATTGCAGATTGAGCCCGGACGTCTGAACGGGTTGCGCTGCGGGTTTGAAGTAAACCGTCATGTACATGGTCTGCTCGCCGCCCGACGTGGTTCGCCCCTCGACTACGTTGAAGCGGAGTCCGGTGCCGCCGCGACAACGCAACTCATTAGCAGTCGGAGCAGTGTCGGCATCCTTTATGCCCTCGAGCTCTTTTTCGCCCGCCGCGCCGGGTTTCTTATCGACCGGCGTTACCTTCCGACTGGTCTGAGAAGTCGCCGTCGTCACCGCCGCGGCGAGAAACAACAACACAACAAAAGCGCTTGTTAGTTTCGATGTCATTCTTACCATGTCTTTCCATCCTTTCATCGGTCGTTTAGGTTTTCGCGGCCTCCTTAATTCTTTAAGGTGACGGTGAGGGTCGCGATGATTTTCGGCGTGCCCTCTTGTCCCTCATACACCATCATGCTGAAGGTGTAGCTACTCCCGAGTTTGATCGTCGTCGACTTGGCGCCGTCGCCGCCTCTGGCGAACTCACTCCACTCGCCGTTGTCAACGGAGAGATAAATTTCGCAGTAGGTATAGTCGGGGGCGGCCTTCCAGGTGATGGTCGTCGTGCCGGAGGCTTGGCCGTTTGGAACCATGACCGGATTGGGATCGGCGGTAATTGTCGGTGCGGCCTGTGGCGGAGTTTCTCCGGCGGCTCCGGCGGCGCGGCACTGGGCTTCGAGGCCGGGCGCGGCAGGGGAGTTTCGCGCGCGGGCTCGTCGCGCAGACTCGCAGATCGAGATCGGCGGGTTGGGCGTCGTCCCCGGTGGCAATTTCACCCTACCCAGCGCTTTCGTTGGCGAAGTTTCTCCGGCGGCTCCCGCGGCGCGGCACTGGGCTTCGAGGCCGGGCGCGGCGGGTGAGTTGCGCGCGCGCGCTTCTCGCGCAACGACGCAGATCGGCCGGGGCGGGCCCGTCGGCGCCCCCTTGACCCTGCCTATGGCTTTGACCGGCCCGGGCTCCGGCGCGGCTTTGGGCGTCAACGTTGGCACGCCGCAGATGAGGCTTACTGCGTCCAGCCAAATACCAGAGCGCCCATGGATTCCAACCGCCACGAGGTTCGAGGGGCACTGCTGCGTGCTCTCGCGCCCAGGATAGTCATTAGGGGGCCCATCAAACCTTACCGTCGGGGGCTCTAGTTCGTTCTTGATAATCGCTCCCTGAATCTCCGCGCTTTGCCCCCGCTCGGGGCCAGCTGTGCCGCAGAACAGATGAATGTTGTTGACGACCTCCGTCTTGCCTTCGGAACGAACGTACATTCCTATCACGATGGGGGCGAGTGGGATGGTGATGGGCGGCGTATAACGATCCGTGCAGACAAGTTGTCGGTTTGCGCCAGCCAAGGTGGAGGGATAAGGTTTGAGCTCTGCTACGCTGATTGTACTGTAGGCGGCGACGCAAATCGGTTTGATTGCATCCACGTCATCGCCGGTCCGAAGTTCGACTCCGGTTAAAAGTTGGCCTTGCGGGCAGCGGGCAACGAACTGGCCACCTCCCGGGCCGCCGAGCGGTGGAAGCATCACGTCGGTTTGGGCATGCGCGGAAAGAACGAAGAACAACATCGCCGCCGGCAACCAGATCAGGCGGCTTCGCAATTGCAAGCGCCATCGTGTGTATTTCATGCTTGGGTGTCTCATCAACTTCCTGTTAATTCTTTGGCGCGGTGACGGTGAGGGTCGTGATGATTTTCGGCGTGCCCGCTTGTCCTTCATAGACCATCATGCGGAAGGTGTAGCTGCTGCCGAGTGTGATCGTCGTCGACTTGGCGCTGTCGCCGCCGCTGGCGAACTCACTCCACTCGCCGTTGTCAACGGAGAGATAAATTTCGCAGTAGGTATAGTCGGGGGCGGCCTTCCAGGTGATGATCGTTGTGCCGGAGGCTTGGCCGTTGGGAACCATCACCGGATTTGGATCGGCGGTAATCGTCGGTGCGGCCGGTGGCAGAGTTTCTCCGGCGGCTCCGGCGGCGCGGCACTGAGCTTCGAGGGCAGGCGCAGTTGGGGAGTTTCGCGCCCGAGCTGCTCGCGCACGAGCGCAGATCGACATGGGCGGCCCGGGCGGCGACGTCGGTCCGACTCTACCCAAGGCTACCGGGCCAGGCGGGGTCTTTTCTCCGGCGGCTCCGGCGGCGCGGCACTGAGCTTCGAGGGCGGGCGCGGCTGGGGAGTTTCGCGCCCGAGCTGCTCGCGCACGAGCGCAGATCGACATGGGCGGCCCGGACGGCGACGTGGGTTGCACTCTACCCAAGGCTATCGGTTTGGGCGTCAACTTTGGCACGCCGCAGATGAGGCCCACCGCGTCCAGCCATTTACCAGCCCGACCGTTAATGCCCACGGCTACAAGCCCGGGAGGACAACTCTCCATCTCTGCGCCCCTCTTGACCATACTATGCGGTACTCCAAAAATATCCCTCGAGCTGTCCTGAAAGGGTTCATAAAACTTGACAGTTGGAAACTTGCTCGGCGTTTGAGTGACGCCGGCGACGCCGCAGAATAGCCCGATGTAACTGACACTAAATATTTCTTTGCCTGCCCACCCGATGTCCATCTTAATCACGATTGGGGCGTCACTCGGGCAGACAAGTTGCTGGATGCCGCCACCGTCTCCCCCAAACTTCGATGGATAAGATTGGAGCGGTCCTATCTCGTTGGGCCCATAGGCGGCGACGCAGATAGGTCTGATCGCATCTACAGTATCGCCGGTCCGAAGCTCGAAGCCGGTCAAGAACCGGCCTTGTGGGCAGCGGGCAACGAATGCATTCCCACCTGGCCCGCCAACCGGCGGCAGGGTCGCGTCGGTTTGCGCGTGCGCAGAAAGAACGAAGAACAAAATCGCAGCCGTTAGGCAGACCAAGCGGACTTGCCATTGCAGATACCATCGTGCGCATTTCATGATTGGGTGTTTCATCAACTTCCTCCTAAATTCTTTAGTCCGTTAACAAAGGTTTAGAGTTCAGCCTTAAGGCTGCCGCTTCTGCGAAGACAAGCTGAAGCTTGAACTCTAAACATGCCGTCAAACTTAACGCGGCGGCACTGGCGGCTTCGTCTGCGGCACACGCTGGTTCGGTGGGATCAAGGGCTGCGCTGCGTAAACCATCTCAAAAACCTGTGTGGCGCGCGGCTGCGTCTGGGTGAGCGTCACGGTTCCGTCTTGAGCACGGCGTTCACGCGATGCCCTACCACCCACAATGATGATCGCCCGCTGCTGGCCCGGAGGCGGTTGCGCCTGGCTGCCACCCTTCCATGTCTCAAACGGCAAGCTGCGTTTGTCTACTAAATCAACACCGACGGTTATTGGCGCGTTGAATGGCAGATCTGTGATCAGAAAGTCGCAAACATAAAAGCCTTCAGATTCCCGCATCTTGTCTATTTTGTGGGTGCTGTAAGGATGCTCTAGACGGACTGATGCGTCTGGTTGGGCCGAGACGTAAAATGCATCACACGAACTTGGCCCCGATCCTGCGAATACACCTGAGTCGTACTTGTAGCCGTATTCCTTCTTGTACCGGACCTGCACCCGAACGGAGTTGGTGGGTTGGAGCTCCGCGTATGCTTTGTCGAGCGCTGCGTTCCTCTTACCAAAGTTATCAATCGACGTCACTTCCCCGGACGCTCGTTTATAATTCCGGCTTAAATGCAACGTCACTGAAGCATTAAAACCACTCTGTCCGGCGGCACTGAGAGAATCTCGAATTCCCAGAGAACCAGGCCCGGTGGCAGTGTTACCTTGTGCACCTAGCGCGGGGTCACCGAAAATCCCCGTAGCAATATCGAATCCCTGCCGATACAGTACGTCCGGTTCGGCGGTACGGGCCGCCGCAACGATTGAATCCGCCTCCGCGATAGCCGCTCCCTTGGCAGCCAAATAAGCGCGACACTGGGCTTCGAGGCCGGGCGCGGCGGGCGAGTTTCGCGCGCGAGCTTCTCGCGCAACCTCGCAAATCGGCCGGGGCGGAGCGCCCGTCGGTGGCAGTTTCACCCTGCCGATGGCTTTGACCGGCTCGGGCGGCGCGGCTTTGGGCGTCAATGTTGGCGAGCCGCAGATAAGGCCCACCGCGTCCAGCCAAACACCAGACCGCCCGTTGATGCCGACGGCCACCAGCCCATAGTCGGCGCAGCGCTGATAGCCGTAGGTCTCTGGGACCTTATCAGGGCGGGAACCTAACCCTAGAAAACTTTGCCCTGGGTGGGTATAGGCATAGTTGAGGTCGTGCTCCTCGAACCCGACGTGGCTCGGGTACGATTGATCGTACTTTCTTTGAGTGGTGGCGGCGGTGCCGCATTCCAAAATAAACCGGTCGACGACCACCGTATCAACGCCTTGCGCCCTGACGGACATATTTGTCACGATTGGGGCATCCCTCGGGCAGACAAGTTGCCGCGGGCTGCCACCATTCCCGCCGAACCATATCCCTCCAGGCACGGGTGGACCTACCTCGGCTGGCCCATGGGCCGTGACGCAAAGCGGCCGGATGGCATCAACGTCGTCGCCGGTCCGAAGCTCGACGCCGGCTAAGAGCTGGCCCTGTGGGCACCGAGCATTGAAGTGGTTACCGCCGTTGCCCCCGATCGGCGGAAGGATCACGTCTGTTTGGGCCTGCGCGGAAAGAACAAAGAACAACATCGCCGCCGACACGCAGATCAGGCGACTTAGCAGTGGTGACTGCCATCGTGTGCATTTCATGATCGGGTGTTTCATCAACTTGCTCCTTGAATTCAATTGCCCCTTTTCGTGAATGCAATTCATCTGGGCGACGAGGGGACGGGACGGTAAACCATCTCGAAATCCACGGTGACGTGCGCCGCGCTGTCCGTGAGGGTGATTCCCCGTCCCCCGATCACGACGCGCTGATTGCCAGGTGGCGGCTGCGGCCCGCCGGCGCCAAACCAAGCTCCAGTGATTAGCGCCTGGTTGAGTTCCGCGCTGGCGAACGGACCCAGAAGCGCCGAAACTTTAATTACTCGATTGCGCGGGAGAGGATTCCGGTCAGTGACGGAATAACGACAGATGTAATAGCCGTTCTCCTCTGTCGGCTCGTTCTGGATCGTCCAGTAACCCACAGAACTAGCTTGGCCCAAGGTGCCGGGTGTGCCCTCCTGCACAGTGGTTTCCACCCTGAACGCGGTGCAATTCAGCGCCTTGTTTGGCGTCCTGCCACCGTCAGTCGATGGCAAGCCGTACTCGATTCTCCAGCGGATCAGTCCAAAGATTCCCGGATCAAACTGTGTCTTGCCGCCCTGTCGAATTTTGGCGCGCGAGTTCGTGAGAGGTGGGATGGATTTTGGCACCGGCGTCGTCGCTGGCGTAGCAGTAGTTCTCGGGTTTCGCACCGGTCCCGCCGGCTGGTCTTGAGCATGGATATTAAGTCCCGAGCACGCCAACAAAAGAACCGCTGGTGCGATCGTGAGAAGAAGTTTGTGCGTAGGGCTAGACAATTGTCCGCCTCCATTTCCTCTGCGTCTCGTGGCGTTCTTCATGACTTCACGATTCATGATCCCTCCGGGGTTGAAAGAAACGGCCCGCGCCTGGCCCTTTTTCGGCGGACGCAAATGACCGTGCTGTTCACCTCATTAATCTATGGGGGAGTGTTTCTACTACAGGAGTGGTAGCAGCGCGCCAAACGTATCGCAGAATTTTTATCCGAGCGGTGTGTGGCGATGAATCTCCGGGCTGGCAGACCCAAAGGTCAATTGAGTTTGGAAGTTAAGTTTCAGATCGAGCGCTTGGATATGTTGATAGGGTTTACTTTCTTGCGACGTGGAAGATGGACTTGCTGACATCATCAACTTCGCCGTCAGGACGGACGCCCCTTAATGTCAGGATGTAATCGCCTGCGGCAAATCTCCGAGCCGGCACGATGACATTGAATGCCGAACCCGATCTAGTGGCTTTTGGTTTGATCCCCTGCCGGCTAAAAATCGTCTCCCCTCCGATCGCTCGCAACACGATGCGATAATTCGAATAGCCGCCCTCTTTTAAGTTGAGCTGGATCCGGACCTGCTCAGTGCCTGCCGGTATTACGAGTTCTGGAGCCGACCCTGTATCAGCTCCTCTAACTCCACCAGCGGTCAGCAGCAATGTAACGAAGGCGAGTGTGGCATCCGTCTCTGGGATTTGGGGTTGCGATTTCTTTGATTCAACACGTGCGCGGTTCGGTTCATCATTCAAATCATTGATCCGCGCTCGCTCGTTGGCGAGTTGTTGCTGGAGCTCACGGTCGCGTTGTTCCTGCGCCGCGTGTGCTGCTTGAGTTTGAGCCAGTTCATCTCGCAATCGCCTGGTTCTGAGAAGGAGCCATCCCCCACCCATCGTTAATAAGAGCAAGGCCAACGCCATCGAAAATGCGAACGCTCGGCTCTCACCGAACAATTTCGGCAGCCGCAACCACGGCGCCAGCTTAATTCCGGTCTCAACAGCAGGGTGCGCCGACTCGACTTGCTCAAGCTTGGTGACCAAAGCTTGAGCGAAGTTCGCGCGCTCGCGGCGTTCAGGATGAGCGAGATAATATTGCTCGAATCTTTCGCGTAAGTGGGGTGACAATCGGCCACAAGCATAGTCATCCACCAACTCATTCTCTGCTTTCACCATCTCCTCGAAGACTTGCGGATGGGTGAAGTACTTTTCCTCAAGCGCAGCACGCTCGGAGTCGGACAATTCTCCAAGGAGGTAGCGGATCATTGTTTGCTCTGATTCATTCATCGAGTTCAGGCATTCGTTCCTAGTTATGGGGTCATAGTAAGGGCCTCACGGCAGTCACCAACGACAGAGCCGGAAGAGAACAAAACACGAAGAACAGAGTACAAAGCACTCCCCACTGGTTCAGTGACCAAATGCGCGCTTTCATATCGCCGATTTCCTTCTCAGACACGCCGAGACGCACTGCTGGAGATTGTCGCGCAGGCGCTGGGCGCGGTTGGCTAACGCGTCACGCCGCAAACCGAAGCGCTGCGCCAAAGCCCGGCGCCGATCAATCTGCACACGCTTTTCGTAGCGGTAATACTCCAGGATCAATTCGGCTCTGTCGCTCGGCAATCCGCGCAGACAATCGTCCAGGCAGTCAAGGCGTAGTTCTTTTTCAGCAAGCTCGTGAGCGGGGTTTTCCGGTGCTTGCAACCTGACCGACTCGAGCGATGCTCGCTTGCTGTCATGTCCTTTTGTGGTTTCGAGGAAAACCAGCCGCGCTACCTGGTAGCAATAGCCGCCGATGTTTTTGATCTTCACTCCTTCGTCAAGCTTTCTGGCAACTCGATTGAAGGTCTCGTCGGCGTGGTCTTGAGGAAAGGGCGCTCCACGCCATTCAAAGAATCTCATCAGGATGCGCCGCAATTCTTCATACTTTTCGGCAGCTCGTTCACTATCCACAGCCAGACTATCCAGCAGCTTGGCGAACGCCTCGGCGCTCAGGCCCACTTCCATTTATCGTTTACCTTCCAGATTGGCCCACTCGCCCGACTGGATGAAGCTCGCCCAGTAGTAAGGATGTGCGCGAGACTTCCCGCGCAGCATCTGCAATTGCACCTGCCGCAGAGCCTCGTCTCTTCCCTGGCCTCGAATCAGCGCTTTGTAGTAACCCACCATTAAGTCACTCGTGCTGCGATCCGACACGGGCCATAGACTCATCATCTGGCTCTCCGCTCCCGCAAGAACAAGCGCTCGTCGTAGTCCATAAACACCCTCGCCACTCTTCACTTCACCAAGCCCTGTGTCGCAGGCTGAGAGGACGACCAACTTGGTACCCCAGAGATCCAGCCCGGAGGTTTCGAGTGCAGTCAGCACGCCGTTGTCATCATCGGTTCGTCCTTGATTCGCTCCCGCCAGCGCCAAACCGGAACGCAACAACGGGTTCTCAGTCCAGACTGCCCACTTGCCGAGCCGAGTTTCACCATTCACCTTTTCCCGCTCGCTCGCCGGTGCACTTGCCGTATCACTCGGAAGATCCTGTAAGAAAAAGCCATGGGTCGCAATATGAAGAATACTGGGACCTCTAACCTGCTTCAGGGCGGCCTTGGTAGCCCGCTCTTTGGTAAGGAAGCTGGCTTGCGGTAGCAGCTCTTTCAAGGCCCGCACCTCGTCGGCGACGCCCGGCAACGGTCCAAAGAATAGTTGCGAGTAATCAATCTGTGCACGTCCAACGGTTTCACTGCCACCCTGCTTACTTGTCTGCGGCCCGTCTCTGCGTGATGGAATTGTCGCTGGCTCACCGAAAGCCGGATCTGCCACCACCACTGGACCAGTGCGGCTATTGCGCGCTACTTGCAAACGCATGAGATCGCGCCCACTGGTCAAGTAGCTGATCGAGAAACGTTCCACAAGATAATGATCCTGCTCGTCAACCAGCGCCGCGAAAGGTATGACGTTAAGCGATCCATCAGCCGAGACAAGCAAGTGCTGTGTTGGCCCCAGCAAAGCGCGGACGGGCTGCATTACCTTCTCATCTAATGCCCGGGCCAAAGTTTTGGCGTCAGCCCGTTGCGGGTCACGCAGCGCGCGACGCCAAGCAGCTACAGCACGATCGATAGGACCTGCCTCGCCCAAGTCCACCCACTGCGCAGGACCTCCGGAGACAAGCAGATAAGCGGCATAACGCGATTGCTTTTGGCTGTCGGTCTTCGCATCGCCAATCCTATAGAAGGCAAACTCGATCAAAGCCGTGCCCTTCGGCAATAAGGCCCGAATAGCTTCAAGCGTAATTGGTTTTGACAGCGCCCGAAACTCCCCGCTGCGCTCGCTGACTTCGGCTTCGAGCTTATCTACCTGGTCTTCGAGTTCCTTGAGCTGGGCCGGGTAGGTGGCGGCATTATTCTTATCAGGCCCACGCAGCGCGGTGCCGGCAAGCCGCGAGCGCGCCTCGAAGAGTTGGTTGAACAGGGCTCGATCCTGAGGATTCGACCGGCTACGGAGTGAGGCTATGCTATCAGTCATCGCATCCAAAGCGCGCCCCTTCCGCCGCAGCAAAATGGTGAAGCCAAGCTGAAGCGCTCGAGTGTCCCGGGGCGCTAATTGAGAATGGAGAGATAAGGCCTCGTCCATGTCTGCCGAAAAAAGTTTTAGGTAGTCCAGCTTCTGGCGTTCCGATCCGAGGGTGAGATTGTGACTGAGACTGCGCTCGCGAACTTCATTTGAGCGGGACAAGAATGCCAGCGCTTTTTGAATATCTCCGCGTCTTCTGTACAGCCTGGCGAGGCTGTCGAGCGAAAGAGCAACGTCGGGGTGATTAAGGCCCAGCGCGCCCTCACGAATGGTGAGAGCGCGCTGATAGTACTGCTCTGCCCGAACGTCATCTCCCTTTCTTTCGTGCACGGCGCCGAGATTGCTCAGTGGTACGGCTACTCCGGCGTAGTCTGAGCCAAGCGCTTTCTCCATCACCTCAAGAGACCGCTGGAAAAGTGACTCGGCCCGCGCGTCATCCTTTCTACTTTTGAGATAGAGCTGGCCCAGATTGTTTAATGATTCGCCGACATCCGGATGCGTTGGGCCCAGAGCTTTCTCTCTAATTATCAGGGCGCGCTGATAAAGTGGTTCGGCCTTCTCGTAATTACCAAGATTCTCATACACCCTGGCGAGGTTGGTTAGGGTTACGGCGACGTAAGGATGTTCAAGTCCTAACCTCTTTTCTTGAATTTCCAGAGCGCGCAAGTGGAGCCGTTCGGCCTGGGCGTAGTCTCCCTTCCGATCGTAGAGCATGCCCAGGTTATTGAGCGACATCGCCACATCCAGATGATCTGGTCCGAGGGCCTTCTCTCGAATCGTCAGGGCGCGCTGATAAAGCGGCTCTGCCTGCGCGTATTTCCCGCTTTCCAGATAGACCCGCGCCAGGTTGTGGAGCACCGTTGCGACCAACGGGTGATCCGGGCCCAGTGCCTTCTCCCAGATTTGCAGCGCGTGTTGGTAAAGCGCCTCTGCCTTCGCGTAATCTCCCTTCTTCAAGTAAACCAGCGCGAGGTTGTTGAGGGCCTTAGCCACGCCTGAATCATCCGGACCCAACATTTCCTCCCGAATGGCCAGCACGCGCTGGTTGGTCAGTATTGATTGGTCGTAGTCTCCTTTTTCGTAGTAGAGCAGGGCGAGGTCGTTCAGCGTTGACGCGACCTCAGGATGATTCGCACCAAGTGCCTTCTCCTGGATGGCGAGTGCGCGCCGGTAGAACCTTTCCGCCTTCGCATAGTCCTCCCTCACACCGTAGATCCACGCAAGATTATTAAGCGTCTTGGCGACGTCGGGATGATTCGGGCCCAGCACCTTTTCGCGAATAGCCAGGGCGCGCAGATTCAGCGGCTCGGCCTTCGCGTAGTCACTCTTATCGTCGTAGAGCGACGCCAGGGCGTGAAGTGAATCGGCCACCTCACGGTGTTCGGGTCCCAGGATTTTCTCACGAATAACCAAAGCCCGCTCGGCCAACAGCAAGGCTTCGTCATACTTTCCCTTCCGCCTCAGGTTCCGTGACTCCTCGGACAGTCTGCGCGCTTCTTCCAGAGAGCGTTCGGCTGCCGTTGGACTACGTAGCGCGATAACTTTGACTTCGTATTGTCCGACCGGAGCATTCCTTTCTGCCATGCCGATCTGAACTCGATAATTTCCCGAGGCCTCCGCGATGAAGGCAAGCAACTCCGATCCTTGGTTACTTTTGGCGTTGTCAGTTTCAGTCAGCTTCGTGCCGGCCGGATCGAACACGGTCACGACGACATCGACGCCGCGTTGGGCGACCTCCAGTTCGAGATATTGATCGGCTGTCAGAGCGATTTGGTAAGAGTGAGACTCGCCGCTGGCCAGCGCGCGCTCGATGGGGACTCGCAGTTCCAGCGGCCGCGTATCGGGGCTCTGCGCTGCGGCGCGGCCCGGTCGCGTCAGGTGGTAAGAAGTATCTGCATCCGCCTTAACCAGGAATGTGCTCGACAACAATAGAGTAAGAAAGCAGGAAAGGTGAGGGACAAAAGGAGACTTGCGGTCGCAAATCAATTGTAAGATGCAGAGGACTTCGTTTGCCATAGCAGCTCCGGCGCATCAATTCGCCATTCTCGCACTTGCTAGAAGGCGCCGCAAGGAACAGACTTTAAGTCTCCGCTATTTTAAAACCCTCAACTGGGGCGCCAACATCGCACGCTGCCCGTGACGCTCTTGCGTTGGCCGCTCAAGCGGCCTCGACGTGAATTAGATTATGAGAGCGCTTCAAGCGCTCGTTCATAAGCCTATTCCTTTGGTATGACCGATTGCGAAGGATCTCGGCGCATCGGTCCAGAGAGCGTGGTCGCCGCCCCCCGTGTCCTTAATATATGTGCAAGATATCCAGCGTGTTTCGAGCAGAGAGCGTGGGAGTTTCGACCCCATGGTCTGTCAAAGACTTAAGCCCCTTGTTTTGGCCAGTTAGTAACGCACGTAGATCGTTGACTACTTCACGTTCTCTACCATCCTTTACCATGCGTTACCGTTTCTTATGCGTTCAGTGCTGTTGGTTCTGGACACAAATCTGACACGCCGCATTCGAGTTTGAAAGAGTCGGGTCTTTGTAAATTATTGAGGCTTAAGAGGTAGTTGGTAGCGGGGGGCGGGATCGAACCGCCGACCTTGGGGTTATGAATCACCATCCGGGCAAAAACTTAAGTCTTTGCCTTTTATATGGTTGCAGCCACCAAGAATTTTCGCACGATTTCCATCCCTTCCGATTTTTTCCGGTTCCTTACATGTTGCTTGCTGTCAATTCTGGACACAAATTGGACACACCAAAAAAGGCGCCGGCCCGCTTTGTTGGTTAAGTCAATCTCCGCGTCCAAGTTGCTCCGCTAAACTCTCTTTCGCACTTCTGTCTGGAAGCGCTATCAAACGCTTGGATGAGTCTTGAGCCGCTCGGCTCGCAGCATGAAGCTGGTGTCTCGCGCTATCAGCAGTTCTTCATTGGTTGGGATTACGTAGACCGCGACGCGCGATGCGTCCGTGCTGATAGGCCCCTCACGCGCGGTTGTGTGCGCCACGTTGCGTTCAGCATCAAGGTCGATTCCAAACCACGACAGCCCCTCACAAATGGCGGCGCGAACTGCCGAAGAGTTTTCGCCGATACCGCCAGTGAATGCGATTGCGTCCGCGCCGCTCATCGCCGCGAGGTAAGCGCCGATGTACTTGCGGGCGCGGTAAGCGAAGACGTGAAGAGCCAGTTCTGCGCGCTTGTCTCCCACACGTTCCGCTTGTTCCAAATCACGCACATCTGCGCTCTGCCCTGACAGACCACGCAGGCCGCTTTGGTTATTGAGCAGACTGTCCACCTCGTTCGCCGACAAACCCGCCGTGCGAATGAGGTACAGGACGAGACCGGGATCAACATCGCCGGAACGCGTGCCCATGACCAAGCCTTCCATAGGCGTCAGCCCCATGCTGGTGTCGATACTTTGACCATCACGCACTGCACAGACGCTGGCACCGCTTCGAGGTGACAGGTAATGATTTTGGTTCCTTCCGCGCCACGTCCCAGAAGTTCTATTAACCTCCCCGACACGTAAGCGTGCGAGATGCCGTGAAATCCGTAGCGGCGCAGTTTGTATTGAGCGGATAGTTCGACCGGCAGTGCATAAGTATATGCAACCGGCGGCAGCGTTTGATGGAAGGCTGTGTCAAAAACAGCTATCACCGGCGTCTCCGGCAGTGCTTGTTGCACCTTTTCAAGTATGGCCACGTCCGCAGGGATGTGCAGCGGAGCCAACTCTTTCAAGGCGCGGAGTTCGTCAAGCACAGACGCTGTGACGCGCGTCGGCTTCACAAGCCTTGCGCCACCATGCACATCGCGACACCCGACAGCATCAATTGCCATCGGTGTCTGGGGCCGGCTTAGTACGGCCACTTCCAGTCGCGCACCTCGGGCATGTCATCGCCATATTGACGAATGTACTGCTTATGTTCGAGCAGCTTATCGCGCATCGCCTGCTTGACGTGCGCAAACCTTGAGCCCAGATTCGGCACCCGATCAATCACATCTTCGACCAGGTGGAAGCGGTCGAGATCGTTTAGCACCGTCATATCGAACGGGGTGGTGGTCGTCCCCTCTTCTTTGTATCCGCGTACATGAAGGTTCACGTGGTTTGTCCGGCGGTAGGTCAGCCGGTGAATTAGCCATGGGTAGCCGTGAAAGGCAAAGATGACCGGCTTATCGGTCGTGAAGAGCGAATCGAAGTCTGTGTCAGATAATCCATGTGGATGTTCGCTCGCCGGTTGGAGCGTCATCAAGTCAACAACATTGACCACGCGAATCTTCAAATCCGGAAAATGCTGGCGGAGAAGATCCACGGCGGCCAGTGTTTCCAACGTCGGCACGTCTCCCGCACAGGCCATCACCACGTCTGGCTCGCCTCCTTGATCATTGCTCGCCCAACACCACATGCCGATGCCGGCAGTGCTATGAATGATCGCCGCATCCATGTCCAGATACTGCAACGAAGGTTGTTTGCCCGCGACGATGACGTTGACGTAATTGCGGCTCCGTAAACAGTGATCGGTCACGGACAGCAGTGTGTTTGCATCGGGCGGCAGGTACACGCGCACGATCTCTGCCTTCTTGTTGATGACGTGATCGATGAAGCCTGGGTCTTGATGGCTGAAGCCGTTGTGATCCTGTCTCCACACATGGGAGCTAAGCAAATAGTTGAGTGAGGCGATGGGCCGCCTCCACGGAATCTGACGAGTTACTTTCAACCATTTCGCATGCTGGTTGAACATTGAATCAATGATGTGAATGAATGCTTCGTAGCAGGAGAAGAAGCCGTGCCGCCCAGTCAACAGATAGCCTTCGAGCCAGCCCTGACACATGTGCTCGCTCAAAATCTCCATCACGCGACCATCCGGCGAAAGGTGATCGTCAGTGGGCAGGATCGAGGCCGTAGAAACCCGGTCGGTGACTTCGAAAAGAGCGTTGAGTCTGTTTGAATTAGTCTCGTCCGGTCCCATCACGCGGAAATTCCGCGAGTCTTCGTTGCGCTTCATCACATCGCGCAAGAATTGTCCCATCACCCGCGTCGCTTCCCCCTCGACCGTTCCGGGCTTGGGAACGTCAACGGCGTATTCGCGAAAATCCGGCAGCTTCAAGTCCTTGAGCAGCAGTCCCCCGTTGGCATGAGGGTTCGCTCCCATACGCCGTTCGCCTTTCGGGGACAGTTCAGCCAGCTCGGCAATTAACTTTCCGCCTTCGTCGAAAAGTTCTTCGGGTTTGTAGCTTCGCAGCCATTCTTCGAGCTGCCGAAAATGTTCCGGATTGGTCGCTAGCTTATCCAACGGAACCTGATGCGAGCGAAATGAGTTTTCAGCCGGCAAACCATCGACAAACTTCGGCCCCGTCCACCCTTTCGGAGAACGCAAGATAATCATCGGCCACTGCGGGCGATGCGAAAAGCCGTTCTTACGCGCATCGTTCTGAATCGATTGAATCTCGGCGATCACAGTATCGAGCGTTGCCGCCATGAGCTGATGCATCGTTTCGGGATCGTCCCCTTCAACAAAGTAGGGTTTGTATCCGTAGCCGACCAAGAGGCTCGCCAGTTCATCATGGCTGATCCGCGCCAGCACTGTTGGGTTGGCGATTTTGTAGCCGTTCAGATGCAGGATTGGTAGCACCGCCCCGTCACGCGCCGCATTCAAGAACTTATTGGAGTGCCAGCTTGTCGCCAGCGGTCCAGTTTCCGCCTCGCCGTCGCCGACGACACAGACTGCCAGTAGATCTGGATTGTCGAAGACCGCGCCGTAAGCGTGGACGAGCGCGTAGCCTAATTCCGCTCCTTCGTGGATTGAGCCGGGTGTCTCGGGAGCGGCATGGCTCGGGATGCCGCCCGGGAATGAGAACTGTTTGAACAGCTTCTTCAAGCCTTCGGAATCCTGCGAGATGTCGGGATAGAACTCGCTGTAAGTTCCTTCCAGGTAGGTGTTGGCGACGACTCCGGGTCCGCCGTGTCCAGGACCAGCGAGATAGATCGCGTTTAGATCATGCTTCTTAATAAGGCGGTTGATGTGCACGTAGATAAAGTTCAGCCCCGGAGTCGTGCCCCAGTGACCGAGGAGCCTGCGCTTAACGTGCTCGATCTTTAGCGGTTCGCGCAGCAGCGGATTATCGTACAAGTAAATCTGCCCGACAGAGAGATAGTTCGCCGCGCGCCAGTAGGCGTTTATCAGTAGCGATTCTTCTGCAGACAGAGGCGGTGTTTCTTTCATCTCAACGACAGCCATTTTCGGAGTAACCTTTCTTCCGGTCTTCTCAAACCCATTTCCACACGCCAAGCGCAAGCTCGCCGTGTGCCCGACAAATGGGGTGACACAGTGGCTTCGCCCAGTCTTTACGATCTTTCCAAACCGTGAACGCTGACGGTGCCGCAGCAACCTCCGGCGCTGTCTACGACCGGCAAGCTTGTCGCTCGATGCTCGTGGAGCTTCCGGCGCGCTTCGGCAACTGGCTCATCCGCACCACAACACGCAGACGCAGGACGCATGATCTCGTCGATGCGAACTTCGGAAGCACGGCGGTCATCAGCCGCCACGCTGCAACATACGTCGCGCTCAGTGACGACGCCGACCAGCTTGAGGTTTTCTGTGTCCTCAACCACAGGCGCGCAGCCGCAGCCTGAATCGCGTATCGCTTGTGCAGCCTGTGCCGCCGTGTCTTTCGGCGTACAGCACGAAGATGCTTCGATTGGGTTCATCACATCGCTACAACAACTCATTTTCCTTTTTCTCCTTCAGTGTTTTAGATCGATCGAAATTCAACCAACGTACGCGCCCTGCCTATCCATCGCTTTCCAGGCGATAACCAAAGCGAGCGCGATGAGCAATGCTCCGCTAAACAAATACGGCGCGTTTATCTGCCAAATGAAAAGCACTCCACCCAAAAGCGGTCCGCCCGCTTGACCCAGACTATTGGCAGCATTCTGAATGCCGAGCGATGCGCCCACCTGTTGCTCTCCGCCGCGCTTTGAGATAAGCGCCGCGACATTGGGAGCGATGAAAGCCATCCCTAATGCGAGCAGCGCGACAAAGGCAAAGACAAAGAAGGTCGTGCGCGCCGTTGCCAGCAACGCGATGCCCGTCCCCATCAAGCCGAAGCCCGCGCCGATCTGGTAAATCTCGCTAATTCTTCCGGCAAGAAAGCCGACCGCCCCGGCTTGAAAGACGGTCATCACCAGGCCACACACTACGAAGACGTAACCCACTTTGGCGGGACCGAAAGCGAACTTTGCCTGAGCAAAAAGCGCGAACGTTCCCTCGAAGATCGTCAGCGCGAATTGTCCGGCAAGTGTTAAAGCAAGCAGCGGAGACAGATTCTTGACGAGAGTTCGCCATTCCGTCTTC
>JBGQGG010000052.1:0-29225 GCA_041497335.1 Pyrinomonadaceae bacterium
CCTGCGCGAGCACCTGTTCAAACTCTCCGCGCGCATTGAGGAATCGGTGCGCCGCATCGTGGTCCATCTGCCCCAGTCCTTCGCTTACTCCCACGAGTGGACCCGCATCGCCCGCCTACTCGGCGCCGCCCCTACCTAACTGCCATCGCTCAACCCGACAACCAGTGCCAACTCCCGGGGGCCGCCGCCACCTTGGGCCAACTCGCCTCCAAAACCACCGCCGCACTGCTCAACACCATCCCAAAACCAAATCAGACCGCTCAGCCTCTGCAAACCCTGCCCCACGGCAACCGCCTCCCCACCAGCCAACCCAAACGCCCATCTCTTGCTCACCTCTTGCCTCTTCATGAATAATGCGGGCTAAGGCAGTTCCTTTCCCCGCCAATCACCGCCTTGTCCGATGCGTCGAACGTAAATTGAAGCACCCTGTACGCGCTCTACCTCGACGCGGTCGCCCGCTTCCAGAGGCTCTTCGCCGTCTGCCGGATACGCGGTCCAGGTTGAACCGTAGACTTTGACTGCTCCTTCATGCAGGGCCCCGCGGCTGGAGGAGACGACCGTCCCGATCTTACCCGGCAGTCCTTCCACTCCTGACTTAAGGTCGCCGCCGCTTCTTTCGCGTGAAAAGTATTTGACAAAGATCGTGCGCGACGCCGCCGTTAGGGCAATCGACACGATAGCAAAGATCAAAAACTGCAAAGTAATGCTGTGAACGCCCACCAGACCGGCAAACGCCGCTGCCAGCGCGCCAATGCCGAACCAGAGGAGGACAAAACCCGTGGTAAAGATTTCGGCGATGATCAAGACTGCGCCGAGGATGGTCCAGAAGATCCAGATGTAGTTTTCCATTTAGTAGCACAGACTTTAGTCTGTGTTTGGTCTTGATTGGAGCGCGTGGTTCACAGACAGAAATCTGTGCCACGAAAATCTCGCTACTTAAACAGGTTCTTCAGTACGAACCAAATGTTTGCCGGCCGCTCTGCCAGACGCCGCATGAAGTAAGGATACCAGTGTTTGCCGTATGGAACATACACGCGCATGCGGTAGCCTTCGCGCGCGAGTTGCTCCTGCAAGTCGCGCCGGATTCCGTATAGCATTTGGAACTCGAAGGCGTCCTTACCGATGCCCTCGCGCTGCGCGAAGTCGATCGTCGCCTCAATAATCTTTGGATCATGGGTCGCAATCCCATGATAAACACCACTCGAAAGAAGCACCTGCATGACGCGAACGTAATTGTCGTCCACTGCTTTCTTGTCCGGATAAGCCACTTCAGGCGGTTCGTTGTAAGCGCCTTTGCACAGTCTAATGCGCGCTGGAATCTTCAGAAAATCGCGCACGTCATCCATCGTACGATAAAGATAGGACTGGACAACGATGCCCACCTGGTTCAGCCCGAACTCGGCCCGCAGTCGTTTGAAGACCTCAATCGTCGCCTGGGTAACATTCGATCCTTCCATGTCGACGCGAACGAAGTTGCCGCGACGGGCGGCGTCTTCGACGACGCGCCGCGCGTTGCGATAGGCAAGCTCCGGATCGATCTCCAGGCCGAACTGCGTCAGTTTGATCGAGATGTTTGAGTCAATCCCGGTCTCATCAATGCGCGCGAGAACGGTAAGATACTCGCGGACTTCGGCCTCTGTCTCCTCGTTACTGCTGACCGATTCGTTGAGGTGATCGAAGGATGCGGTGCATCCCCGGGCGTTCAGGTCGCGAATGGCTGTTATGGCCTCGTCAATGCCCTCGCCGGCGATAAAACGGGTGGTGAGTCGTTTGAAAAGGCCAAACTTCGCGGCAAACTCTTTCAGCCCTTCCTGTCGAGACAGGTAAATCAGCGCCCTTCGGGTAACCATTGTTCGATGATGATTGCTCGCTATGATATCCTTGCGTCGCCTTTAACCCCTGAACAGTTGGCGCTTTATTGCAGATCAGATCTCGATGCGCTGGAAACTGCTCGTCATAGCATCTTTGGCCGCGGCCCTCGTTGCCTGCGGACTTTGGTCTGCATTCGCGATCGGCTTGTTCGGCACTGCCAGGGACCTCGCGCGACATGATTGGCTTCTACCAGCCAGCGCCCTCGTTCCGCTCGCGATAGCGGGGTACGCCGGGGTTTTCGTTTATCGTCATACGGGGCGGAGACGAAAAACCCAGGCAGTGTTTGCCGTAATTCTGGCGCTGTTTCTTACGGCGGCAACGTATTTTGGCGCTTCGCTAATATTCCCGGACAAACTTATGATTCCGCGCACGTATGGAGTGCGCGACCCACGCTAAGCCGGCTGTTGTATCTGCTCTTCCTTCGGTCCCAGACCAATTTCTTTCTGGGCCGGTTTCAACGCGTCGATCACGAATCGAATGTGTTCGTCGAGTTCGACGCCAAGCTCAGCTACGCCTTGATGTATATCGTCCCGATTAACTGAGCGGGCGAAATGCTTGTCCTTCAGTTTCTTCTTTACTGAAGAGACTTCCATATCATCCAGACTTCGGGACGGGCGGACCAAAGCACACGCTACCAGAAAGCCGCACAACTCGTCGGTCGCAAACAGCGCTTTCGCCATGTCGGTGTCGCGTGGCACGCCGGTGTAGGTCGCATGACCGAGGATGGCCCTGATTATCCGATCCGGATAGCCACGGCCACACAAAATGTTAGAGCCGGTAAATGGGTGCTGGTCAGCGGAGGGAAACATTTCGTAGTCAAAGTCATGCAACAGACCGACCAGCCCCCACTCATCTTCGTCGGCGTCGGGCGCGCCATATCGTTTCGCGCACGCCCGCATCGCGGTCTCGACAGCCAGGGCGTGCTTGCGCAAGCTGTCACCCTTCGTGTATTCGCACAATAACTCCCACGCTTCGTTACGATCAGGCATAGTCAGCAAAGTCAGAGCAGCAATGTTTCGGATTGCGCTCAAAAAACTAACACGGGTGCAGGAGGCGGAACAAGTGAAGATTGAATGCGCTGGCAGGCGAAGCGGCGACGGAGTCTTGGTTGGGAGTTCCGCCTTCAGGCGGAATTCATTCCCAGAAACGGCCGCCTGAAGGCGGGACTCCGAACCTGACTACCCGCCGCTGCGGGCGCGGTAACCTGGTCGAGCGCGGATGGTGATATCCCTGCGCGAAGTCTTCACCTGTATCTTGCGATACGTTCCATCATGAGTTGGATTGGTAGGGTAATAACCAAGCAGATACTGTGTTCGCAGCTCGTCGGCAATCGCTGCGAAGGCTTGCGGCAGCAACGCCAGAGTGTCTGCGCGATAGACTTTCCCGCCGGTTTGTTCAGCTATTGCCGCCAGGTAACTGTCAGCCATCAGGTAGAGTTGATCCATCATTCCGCTGATGCTGTCGCTCTTGCGCGGATCGTTGATCGTGCCTGGATTGGGGGGCCGTCCCGTCGATCGGGGCCCTGAATCGGGAAAAGGATCGGTCGGAGACGTCTGCGGTGGGTTCCGATTTCCGGTGCGACCGAGAATGACCGCCAGCGGAGGAATTGGCAGCGGCTCTCTTTTCATCGTCGGCACGGGCGACGGATCTTCGCCAGGGAAGGTGGTCGGGGTCGTGCCCGAAGGTGGGCGCAGTATCGAGCTCGTAGGTAATTGGGTGCCGTTTTGCTCTTCTGACTGCTTCCTGGCGAGGCGCTCGGTTTCGACGCGAGTGTCAAAGCGGATCGGATAAACGATTACGCCCGATTCGTCCAGATCATGGACAGTGCCCTCAAACGTCGATCGGTCGCTGTGCCAGTCTACGCCATCAGTGAAGATGACAATCGCCTTTCGCTGCTGAATCGGTCTCAGAGAGTCGAGCGCCATTTGCATCGCATCGTAGACTCTGGTTCCCTCACCTGACCGAGTCTGTTCGATGGCTCTCCGCAGAAGTGCCCTGTCACTGGTAAAGTCGTTGAGGTCTCGGATCTCACTATCAAATGTAATGATCTTGACCTTGTCCCTGGGGCCTAACTGACTTATGAAAGCGATCGCCGCTCGTCTAATCCCGCCCAGCTTCTCCTGCGTGCTGGCGCTCGTGTCAATCATTAGCACTACATAGAATGGCACGTTTACCGTAGCCAAAAACGCAATCTCCTGCGCCACGCCGTCCTCTGACAGTTTGAATTCTTCCTTTCGCAAATCGGTAATGTAGTTGCCGGTGCGCGAGCTGGCGATCACCGGAACGGTAACCAGATTGGTGTCAATCTTGACGGTCTCAACGTCCCCCTCGGGAGGGGTAGGCTGTTCCACTGGATTAGTGTTCGCCGGCTTCTGTTCGCGCGGGCGCTGCGAATCGCGCTGGGGCTGTGCCACAGCCATCGACACAGATAGAACCAGAGTCAAAGCAGCAACTGCCCATGCCAGGAATTTCATTAGAGCTCCCTTGGGATCGAGTCTGCGTTCCCAGGTCGGCGACTCGTGATTAAATCGACTACATGTCAGGACTGTGGATTCGTTTGGGGAGAACCGGGGACATTCTAAACCCGCGCGTTCGCGGATGCCAACCTGCTGGAACTTGATTAAGTCTACTCCCTCTTCCCTTTGGGAGTGTCAGGGCTTGAGCATTGACCTAACCGCATCATCAGCTACGACGCGTCCTCGCCAGCCTTTCTCCCATGTGGCGAAGTAAGACTTTAGACATGAACAACCTGCTCGGTTAGATTGCTTCCCACGAATCCTGTAAAGTTAATCGCACATGGATTTCCTGCACAACTCGCTTCAGTTGATCGAGCAGTACATGCTCGCGTATGGCTACTGGGCCGTTTTCTTTGGCGTGATGCTCGAAAATGCGGGAGTGCCGGTACCCGGTGAAACAATTCTTCTGATCGCCGGGTACTTCGCTTCGACGGGTGAGTTTCACCTCGCCCTCGTGATGCTGATTGCCGCTACCGGCGCTGTCATCGGCGACAATATTGGTTTTGCCATTGGTCATCACTATGGCCGCGGCTTTCTTTTGCGCATGGGCCGCTTTTTCTTTCTAACGCCGAGACGGTACGAGCACATGGAGCGTTATTTTGAGAGTCACGGCAACAAGACGATACTCGTCGCCCGTTTCATCACGGGGCTGCGCGTATTCGCAGCGCTGCTCGCCGGGGCTTCGAAGATGCCCTGGCGCCTCTTCTTTGTTTACAACGTGGCCGGCGCCATCTTGTGGTCAGTGGTGATTACGACGCTGGGCTACCTGTTCGGTCACAGTCTGCCACTGCTCATCAAGTGGGTGGGACGCAGTGGGACAGTTTTTTTGATCGCCGCGATCGTGATTGGTGTGGTGATTTGGCGCGTTCGAAAGCATCGCAGCGGCAAGTAACCGCTGGGATCGCGGACGTCCCGTCCGCACAGCGCGCGCAGCGCGCTAATAAATGCAATCCAACATAATAACAACTACAGGTCTTGCGGGTCGCACCATTTTGGTCTCTCCAGATACCCCGCATACAGAGCTCGCAAACGAACTCCAGCGCCACGGCGCGCGCGTTCTTACCTGGCCCGGACTTGATATCAGCCACCTCGAGGACTATGCAGCTCTGGATGAAACCATCGAGAACCTCTTCGGTTATGACTGGCTGATTTTCCGGAACGTCAATGCAGTTGATTTCTTTTTGAGGCGATTTCAAGAACTCGGCCATGACATCAGCGGGATGGACTCGCTGCGCGTTTGCGCAATTGGTGAAGCGACCAACGCCAGGCTTGAAGAATTCCAGGTTCATGTTGACGTCATCCCGGGTCGGCTTTCATCTGCCGCGACCTTTAGCGCAATTGAGAGCTACGTCGGCGGGCGCGATTCGGTTGGAGGTCTTAACTTTCTGATTCCGCGGGCGGCGATAGGACGCGATTCCCTAACCCTGACCCTTGAAGATGCCGGGGCGCGCGTGGATGAGGTGACTACCTATCGCACCAGTGCTCCAGACAATCCCGACCTCGCCCAGATCAAGGGACTACTAAACGGAGGCGGGATAGACTGCATAGCCTTCGCAGCGCCGTCAGAGATGCGCGAGTTTGCTGCGGTGTTCGATGCCAACGATCTCGCGCCGCTCCTCAAGGACATCGTCGTCGCTTGCGCTGATGACAGCACGACGCGGACAGCCGCGGACTTCGATGTGGGCGTGGACACGATGTCCACTGAGTCTACTTCGCTGGCGCTGGCATGCGCAGTTTCAGAGTACTTCGGCACGACGGGGCAGTAGCACGACCGTGAGCAAGGGCGTCAGTTCCCCGTCTGGCCTTGCGCCCGCTCCACCTCAGGCTATTACATTTCCCGCTTTCAGCGTGAAGCTTGGGTATCCCTTTCCTTTGAGTCCAGCTACTGACCGACTGCAAGTTATCAACTTGCGCTACTTCCCCGTGTGCTAAACTGATCTCGATGAAGGGCCGCGTTCTCATCATAGATGGCGACCGCCGACACTCAGAGGCTCTGCAGGATCAACTAAAGCGCTCCGGTTACGAAGTCATTACTGAAGCAGCCTGTCCATCCGCACTCGAAGCCACTGACACTGTCGCCGCGTCTGTTATCATCACCGACGCCATCGCCGGTGGCGATACCTCCTTCCAATCCCTGGAAGAACTTCGCGCGCGACATCCACACACGCCGATAATCATTACGGCGAACAACAGCTCGATCGAGACCGCGGTGCGCGCGATTCAGGAACAGGGCGCGTACCACTATTTCGAAAAGCCCGTAGACACGGAAAAACTTCTGGTCGTGCTGGAGCGCGCTCTCGAGTTGGCCGAGACGCGACGCGAGAACGAAATTCTGCGCCGGCAGTTGCGCGATCGCGGCGCCTTCGGAGAGCTGGTGGGAAACTCCGAAACGATGCAGAAAGTCTATCTGCTGATCGAGCAGGTCGCGTCGTCATCAGCATCGGTCTTAATCACCGGAGAATCAGGAACCGGCAAAGAACTGGTCGCGCGCACGATTCACAATTTAAGTCCGCGACGCAATGCGCCGTTCCTGGCGATCAATTGCTCTGCGATTCCGGACACGCTAATGGAGTCGGAATTGTTTGGGCATGAGAAGGGCGCCTTCACCGGCGCCGTCTCACGCCGGCATGGTTGCTTTGAGTTAGCAAACACGGGGACCCTGCTGCTCGACGAGATCGGCGAAATGCCTTCGTTGCTTCAGGCAAAACTGTTGCGCGTCATCGAAGAGCGCGTAGTCCATCGCCTGGGCAGCCGCAAAGACATCCCCATAGATGTTCGCATCCTGGCGGCTACTAACAAAGAACCGAACAGCGCGGTGCGCGACGGCACGCTGCGCGAAGATTTGCTCTATCGACTCAATGTGATCTCGATTCACCTCCCCGTATTAGCCGAACGGATGGAAGACCTGGCCCTGCTGGCTCAGCACCTGGTCACCACTCTGGCGGCAAAACATAATCGGCCGGCGCGCTTCATAAGTCCCGCGGCGCTGGATGCGTTACGATTTCACTCGTGGCCGGGGAATGTGCGCGAATTGCGTAACGTGATCGAACGGGCCGTGGTGATCTGCTCAGGAGAGCAAATCGAACGCCACCACTTCGCCCCGTATCCTTTCGATCAGCGACAGAGGCTTCGCGCTGAGGACACAGTAACCTTCCCCGTCGGCACGCCGCTGGAAGAGATCGAGCGGCAGATGATCCTGCGTACGCTTGATAAGACCGGCAATAACAAGACTAGGGCAGCCGAACTGCTGAACATCAGTCTGAAGACGCTTCATAACAAGCTGAATGCTTACCGCGCGCTGGGCCTGATTAGTAAGCTTGGTGAAAAGTAATGGTGTGGCACGCGCATCTTGCGCGTGATTCACGGGCGGGACGCCCGTGCCACCTTATCCTCAAAGCAGGTGTTTGCGATCGTAACGAAGTGTTCGCTATCAGTGAATCCATAATCCTCGCCATCCCAAAGCCGTAGAGCTCGCGACTCTTCTTCCAAGCCTTCCCGGGAAAGTCCGGGGTATCGGTCGATCCACTGCGCGCAGCTTCTCTTTCTAACGGTCCGTCCAATGTACCAACGCCATCCCAGGTTCTTTGTGAAGATCGACGGATTCAGCGCCTCGTTAAGATGATCAGAGACGAATGGCTTCAGCAGAGCTTCCTGAATGTTCGCGTCGTCATTGAACTGCCAGAAGCCATCCTTGAGTTCCAGAACGGCTGGGCGAGTTGTATCTCCTATCCGAACTGGATGCGTAAGTCCCTCATAGAACTTCAACCCGGCGTAGTTCGCCGCCAGATCGCCGTTTGAATAGACACCGGCCACGAGGGTTCCATAGAAGGTGCGCTCTGATTTTTGCCCCCAACGCACAGCCCTCTGTCTCGCTTCCATTGGTGTTGAACCTTCCGCTAGCGTACGGCGATACGTTTTGTAATACGTGTAACCCTGCTGAAAGACGTGGGCGATCTTGTCGGTGCCAAACTCTGAGCCGTAAAGATTCACTGTCGGACTGATGGTGAGAGCGATGACCGGGTTGAGAATGAAGATCGATTTCCAGTAACTGGTGCGATAGCGCGCCGGCTGGGCCACGAAACGATGCGAGTCCATCCACGTCCCCATACTGGTAAACGGCGGCACGCCGCCACCGAGTTGCTCGAACACTTCACGCGCAATGCTATCCTCCGAGCGCAGATATTCGAGCCTTAATGTTGCGCTATTCGGCAAGTCGCAACCCTTTCGCTCTCCGTCAACACTTTTTGCTTCCAGGCAGTTACGCTGCGCCAGGATCTCCGCGTTAACTTTTTCGACAGCTTCGCGCAGTTTTGCTTCGACATGGTCGGACACTTCGTTGCCAATGTCTGTCAGCGGTTTAGGCGGTAAATTGTACTGATCCGTCTCGAAGGCGGAAACCGAACTCTGCGGAAGATGCAAGGCTGCCAACAATACCAGTAGACCAACATTTCGGAGCCGCAGTTGGTAAATAATTGACCGAAAGAGATTACTGTTCACAGCGATAAGCACGGCAATCTGCATGCCCCCGCCCGAATGCTTTTCCGAAGGCCCAAGTCGGTCAGCAATACGAGTATGGGAGCAGCATAACCACACCAATCGAAAGCAAAGATCTGCCTGTGGTGGGACTGGCTGAATCTGAGCAATGAGGACCACCTTGCGGTTGCACGTGTTTAGAGGACCAACTCTAGTTGAGTTCTTTCGCAACCAAAGGCCCGACTGAAGTCGGCACTCTAAACGCCACCCACGTCGGTTCGCTTGCACGCCCTAACCACGGAATGTTATTTATCGCGCCTGTGTCTGTGCTCTTATTCTTCATTGATGGTCTGGGAATCGGCACGCGCGGTCCGCACAATCCCTTCGATGGCCTGGAGGACACCGCGCCGTTGGCAATTTTTCAAGACGAGCCGCCGGCAATCCCTTTCGACGGTGTGCTGGCCCCAACTGATGCGTGCCTCGGAGTTGAGGGGCGGCCGCAAAGCGCTTCGGGGCAAACTACAATACTCACTGGCGTCAACGCCCCCGCGACAATCGGATATCACAAACAGGGGTTTCCAAATCAGGCATTGCTGGATATCATTCGCGAGCATTCGATCTTTCTTCAGCTCAAGCGCGCCGGAGTAGAAGACATCACTTTCGCAAATACCTATACGCAGCGTTTTTTTGAAAGTCGACCGCGGTGGATATCGGCCACGACCGCTGCGGTCGAGGCCGCCGGGCTACGCTTCAATGTGGTAAGCGATTTGAGAGCCGGTCGCGCCGTCTATCAGGATTTCACCAACGCGATGCTGATTGAGCGTGGCGAGACTGTCGACTTACGCTCTCCCGAAGAGGCAGGCGAGGTGCTGGCGAACATTGTTGCCGCCCACAGATTCACGCTGTACGAATACTTCATCACGGACAAGATAGGCCACGCGCAGGACCATGACGCGGCCCGACCCGTGCTTACAATGCTGGCGCGCTTCATTCGTTCGCTGCTGGCCAGGCTTGACCTGAAACGCACGACTGTGATTTTGACGAGCGATCACGGAAATATCGAAGATCTCTCACTACGTAACCATACGCTCAATCCGGTCCCGACCATCGTCTGGGGCAAGAATCGTAAACCTTTGGCCAGGCGCATCCGTAGTCTGACAGACATCACGCCCGGCATTGTTGATGTTTTGACGAAAGGGACACCGACCGATGGACAGTGAGGCGAAGCCGACTCAGTCCGGGCGTCTATCTGAGCCTGCTCAACCCTCAACAACTGTGGCGCGCTATTCCTACTATGCGCTTTCAGTTCTGACTCTGGTCAACTTTCTCAACTACATTGACCGGCAAGCGCTGCCCGCCGTGGCTCCAGCGATGCAACGGGACCTCGGCCTGACGGACACAGAAATCGGCGCCATGGAAGCGGCCCTGCTGCTTTCGTTCACGGTCCTTGCGCCACTGTTTGGCTGGCTCGGCGATCGTTACTCGCGCACCAGGCTTATGGCTACCGCTGCCGTCGTCTGGAGCATCGCCACCGGGCTTATTGCCTGGGTCGATCGCTGGCCGATGCTGCCGCCCTCGATGCAACTCCACGTTCCCTTCTTCGGACTTATTGCGCTCTCTTCAGTTGCGTTGGGTCTTTGTTCCGTTCGGGCCCTGGTCGGTGTCGGCGAATCATCCTTCTCGACCATCACGCCGACTCTGATAGCCGATTATTTCCCGCTCCAGCGGCGTGCCACGGCCCTGGGAGTCTTCCAGGCGGCGATCCCGATGGGCTTTGCTCTCGGTTACGTGCTCGGAGCTGTGCTGGCACATTATTTCGGCTGGCGCGTAGCGTTCATGGTAGTGGGGTTGCCCGGTCTGATCGTCTCCGTCTTTGTCTGGCGCTTGCGCGAACCACAGCGTGGAGAGCATGACATTGCGGCTGATCGCGCTGGAGCTCAAGGCGGAGAGACTGCGCCCAAGCAGTCCTGGTGGGGCACGACGAAACAGATTCTCATGACCCGCGACTGGCTGTTGTCAACGGCCGGCTATACGGCGCTTACGTTTGTGCTGGGGGCTTTTGCAACCTGGGCTACTTTGATGCTGGCGCGTGACAAGCATATGAGCGAGACGGGTGCCGCAGTCGTGCTCGGCGTGGTTAGCCTGGTCGGCGGCGCCGCCGGAACTTTTGGCGGCGGATGGGTTGCCGACCGCGTCGTAGCCAAGCGGCGAAATGGTTATTTTCTGGTCTGTGCCGCGAGCAGTTTGCTGGGCGTCATTCCGGCGGTCATCGCGTTGGTGACCCACCGGCCGATGTTCTTTCTTCCGGCAATCTTTTTCGCCGTAGTCCTCTTGTTCGTTAACAACGCGCCCTTTCATGCGATTCTGGTCAACAGCGTCCCGCCGGCGATCCGGGCATCAGCGATGGCCCTTAACATCGTCGTTATTCACGCGTGTGGTGATGTGATCTCGCGCTTCGGTGTTGGCAAACTCTCCGATTCGCTGGGGGAAGGAAAAGCGAACCTCATCGCCGGTTTTGCCAGACTGCTCGGGATTGACCCGACGCACGAGCACCTTACCGCTGCGTTGTTGGTTGTTCCCGCCGGCTTGTTTCTTTCGGCGCTGTTCTTTTTGTGGGGAGCGAGGGAGCACTCAAACAAGTCTGCATGGTCTCGCTTATGACGTAGCTTGTTTCCGTCTCTTCTTTGCGCTCAGGCAGTCTGTAGAACAATAGACCGAATCACTCGATCCCGCGGTAAGGGCACGTCCGATGGGAATCCAGGTCCCACAGGTTTCACAACAAACCAGCTTTTGCGGTTGCTGATTCCGAGGGTTAGCGCGCGTTGCGCTCATCTGCTGGAAGTGACGAAAAGTCCTGATGAACTCCTGCGCAATGCGTAAGTACGGGCGCAGCCGCCGGAAGAGTATGACCAGCAGCAAGGCAACCAGGACGATAACGACCAGGTATTTCAAATTGCCTTATCCGCCTTGGGAAGACGCAGCTCGGTTCCCGATGGCTGCACTGACCTCGGGGCCCGCTTTGCGCTGCTTAGCTATCGCCGTCACGGCCGCCCTCAGACCCGGCATATGGCAGATCGTCTTTGCGACGGCGCGGAAAGGGATCGTGGTCACGGCGGCGAGGAGGCGACGTGTTAGTGCGCCGATCGATACTTCCCGGCGGCAACGTGCGTCCATGAATTGCCTCGGTGAGAATCCGGGTAATCTCCTGAGACAGCGTGCGATGCTCGGACGCTGCTCGACGGCGGAGAGACTCTTTCAGCTCGTTGGGTACATAAGCGCCGATGAATACTCCTTTGCGATTGGCCATTTGTCGGGGGTCTCCTTGTGAAAGCAATACAATGCCTGGCAAGAACGCTTCGCCCTTCCAGATGTGAAGCGCCGCCGCAATTTAGAACGCGGATTAAGAAAAGCACTGCTCGCGGGTTAAGTGCCAGGCAAAGTGAACAAGTCTGTAAGCCGAATTTTGTATCCCGATTTCAGATTTGAAATCTCAAATTTGAAACCGGGATGGCGATCATTCCTCTAGCCCGACCGTTACCGGCCGGATCAAGCGACCTACCCGGAGGTCGTAGCAGCTCTTGAAATCTCAGATCTCAAATTTCAAATTTGAAATTGTGAAATCCAGACTTCGTCGATCTGAAATCTCAAAGATGAAGTCTCAAAATCGAAACTGCTTCGGGCGGGCAACCCTCTTTACGCCTCCCTATTTGGTCTTGCACCGCGAGGAGTTTGCCTGGCCGCGCATGTCACCACACGCGCCGGTGCGCTCTTACATTAAGCCCTTGCGGGCCGCACCATTTCACCCATTACCCAACGTTCAGATCCCAGATCTTAGAATCTGAAGCGCGTCGGCTGGTCTGTTTTCTGTTGCACTTGTCGTCGTTCGAGCGACTTCCATCTGAAATTCCAAACTTGAAATTCGAGATCTGAAATCTCCCTCGAACGCCCCGCTGTTAGCGGGCTCGCTGCCCTTTGGTGTTCGGACTTTCCTCTCCTTCGCGCCGTTCAGAATCTCAAAATTGAAATCTAAAGACTACGAAGCAGCGATCACCCGACTTGCTCACTTTGCAAGGCGGTTGAATTATAGCAAACGATTGTTCAACAGGTACAGCAGGAAACCATCGATTCTTTAAACCTGGAATATGCCCATCAAATAGGCACTATTCGGCCCCGTAGCCGGGCGGGCTTAACCGAAGTATTTCAAGCCAATGCGCAAGTGATTCAAAGCCGAGGCGGGTAAGGTAGACACCACTACCCAGGTCATCACGGAATGTGACACAGCCAGGGCAAAAATGTTTGGCGCTCGTTGATAGACTGTCGCCCAAATCACACCCCCGGCGAACGTCACTACAGTCAGCCATGGATTCGGCAGATGAAGCCCGCCAAAAACTCCCGCCACCAGGAAAACGCTAAGCCAACCGGGCCCCCAGATAATCTGCGCCCGCCGGTTTATGAAGCTTTGCAAGACGTACTGCTGCACCAGCCCCCAACCAAAACCCAGAAACAGTTGGCCCAGAATGGGCCGCCCGGCATGCCATCGCAGGAAATTTATCCCCTCTCCAAGCCACCAACCTACCAGCAAACAGAGACCCGCGGTTGCGAGCATGGGCAGGAGTAAGAGTTTTAGTGCCCGCGGAAAGTTGTCCAACCGAAAGCCGAGTTCGCGAAGAGTTTCACTTCGCAGGCGATGCGAACAGATCATGAAAACAAATACCAGTGTAATCGGAACGGCGACGACGAATCTGCTTCGCCCCACGACAACCGAAAGGATCCACTCGGCAATGAGAATAGAGGAAGCCACTGAGGCAATTTCCCAGCCTGCGAGCGCACGATCCGCAATTACTGCCTCGGACCGCGCAACGTCGTTTTGGCTATGGCCAGCCGAGTTCACTTACCGGCTCCCTTCTCTGGTGTCTGCACGCCGGTATTGCTTTCCTTTCCTTCGATGCGAAAACGAAAAGGCTTGCCAATCAACTGCAAGGTTCGTCGGGCTCCTGCTCCGCTGGAGTGCAAGGCATAGACTCGCGCCTCATGCTCCCCGGCTCGAAGCGCGGGCGTTTGGAAAACAAAACCGTGCCAGTCATCTTCCGCCCGCCTGGCTTTATGGACATCGGGTCTGAATTGATCGGCGGCAGTATCAGCAATAAAGTTGTCATCGATGAAGAGCTGCACTTCTACGCGCGTCGCCGGTTGCGCTTCATCAACGACCCAACCGGTAACCGTCTGGCTGTCGGCCCGGTCAAGCACTCCGTGCAAATGACGGTTGGTGGTTGCGAAGTAAAAGACTACCGCGATAGCCGTGACCAGCAGGGCCTCGGCCATGGACTTTGAGATAAGTAGATGGACCAGCTTTGATCGCGATCGAATCTTCATGCGGAACGATTAGATGTGTCTCAAGTGAGCGTGCTCTCAATACCTATTCCGGCAAAAGAAAAAGGGCGGCACTTCAGTCCGCCCCGTTACCTTTTCGTTTACATGTGCTCAGCTTATCACAAGCCTCGCATTACCTCGATCCGATCCCCGGCCTGCACCAGAGGATCCTGGGATTTACCTTCCTCGATAGCGCGAAGATCGTACTCATTAGACATCAGGAACCCGTTCCGATCTCGGCGGGCAACTTTGACGTTGATCTTGCTATTACGGGGAACCCCTCCGGCAGACAAGAGCGCCTGGGTCAAGGTCATTCCCTCTCTAAACTCCCGCTCGCCTGGAGAAGCAACGTTCCCGCCAACGTAAATAAAGCGCACAGCGGCCGTCCTGTCCCCGGAAACCTTGATTACGTCGCCGGGCAGCACCAACGTGGCCATCGCTTGTTCGTTATTGAGTGATACCGTTTGCTCTTGTCCTTCGCGAACCAGGATGGCAACGGACGCTTCGGGCCGCGGTAAGGCTTCAGCCAGCACCGCATAAAGCGGCATAGCTTCACGACGCAACGTCTTTCTTCCCGGACTATCAACCAGCCCGGTAATAACAACCGCATGGCTGGCGTAATCGCGGACGCTCACGCTGACTCCCGCTGCCTTGATTACTTTGATCTCATTACTTAGCAGTCTCGCGATCTCATCCGTGGTCAAGCCGGCTACAGCCAGAGGTCCACTGAGCAGAGGGTATTCAAGAACTCCGCTTCTTAGCACAGTGAAAAGAGTTGATTCGCGGGTAGGGAGATTCGCAAGACGAATATCGAGCACGTCTCCGATACCGACGTGATAGACCACGGTCGGTGCTGGGGCGCGTGACAGGGATCTGCGGGAATTCCTATTGATCTCGGCCGTAGAAGAAACGGCCGCCGGGACTGCCCCAATCAATGCTGTTTGCTGAACCAGTTTCCTTCCGCCTTTATTGTCCTGATCGGCGCCCTTCGGCATGCCAGGTGTGGCGCCGCCCGAGGGAGCAGTTCGTTGATTCGGGGCAGAGCGGACTATGACAGCCACGTTTCCCCAGTTTGGCTGGGTAGTGTTCTGATTGATTGGATCTGTCAATTGCGGGCTTACAGCCGAGCTTGGTCCGGACGCAGCTTGATTTTTCGACTCGGGCACTGCCTTCGGTTTTTCAGCATGGTTGGCGGCCCTGGGCGAACCGACCACACGATCTCGCACCGCTGTTGATTGGCTGCGGAGCGGCTCGGGATCGTTCGATCTGCGTTCTCGGGTCTGGGTTTGCGCTGCGGTAATAATGGGAACTGCCAGCAGCAGGCCGAATAGAAGTACAGTCCTTTTCATCGCGACACTCATCTCCCCAGGATCATTGCGATTCGCCTGCCGGGCACTGACTTGCGAATCACGGTAACGCTCCAGCCCGCGTGAGACTGCGGGCCTCTCGACTTGTATAAAGAACGAAAGGCCGCCAGTTTCAGGAAAACTAGCCCTTTTTAGGCTGGAAGAAGGCAGACATGCCCACTTGGCGGGTGCGTCGGGACGGTTCTATTGGCCTTGAGGTTGAGGGTCTCTTGACCGAGGTCTCGTCAGAGAGGACTAATCAGCCTTAGTCGGGCGCGCGAGGAGTTCCCCCGCGAGATGAATTCCGTCTTTGCCGCTGTCGCGAATTCGCCGGGCAACTTCAGTGAGCGACGCATCAGGCGTTTGCTCCGCCAGTTTCAAGATCATGGGGAGGTTTACGCCGGTGACCACTTCAATCCCGCTATCGCCAAGGAACATCGAGGCAATGTCCGTAGGAGCACCGCCAAACATGTCGGTGATCAGCAGTACGCCCCTGCCCTGGGAAACTCGCGCGATGGCCCGTTCGAGTTCCTGACGGGCAACGTCAATGTCATCATGCCAGTCTATCGAAGCCGGCGTGACGTGCGGGATGGGACCAACAATCATTTCGGCCGCAGCAATGAACTCACTCGCGAGATGGCCTTGAGTCACAATCACGCCGCCCACCAGCCGGGCCGGCTCAGCGTTCGAAGGTTGCGCATCTATTACTTTCATTTCGTTTTCCTAAAGGACGTATGTGGCCAGAGACCTATTTTCGGGGCAGCGCGCTCTTGCGGATGTCCCGGTGCACGGCCCGCGCGTCAAATCCGGCACGACGCAGACGGGTTGCCAGTTCATTGGCGATCATGACCGAGCGGTGACGCCCACCGGTGCAGCCAACTCCGACCGTGAGATAAGACTTTCCCTCATGTTGGTACTGCGGCAGAAGGTAATAAAGCAAGTCGCTGAAGCGCGCCAGGGTTTCTTCAACTTCCGGTTGCGCCTTCAAGTACTTCACTACGCGTCGATCGCTTCCGGTCAATGCACGTAGTCCACTAACAAAGAAAGGATTGGGTAGATGCCGCACGTCGAACAACAGTTCCATGTCGCGCGGAGTTCCAAACTTGTGACCGAAGCTCAGAACCTGTACGCGTAGGGGCACCGCCTCCCCTTTCGGACTGAAGCGGTCGAGCAGGACCTTGCGGAACGAATGTACGGTGTGATCAGAAGTGTCTACAACTTCGTCTGCCAGAGCGCGAATGCGCTTCATCGCGTCCCGCTCAGCGCCGATGGCATCGAACAAACCCTTGCCGCGATCCGCCGGATGCGGCCGTCGGGTCTCACTGAAACGGCGGGCGAGGATATCTTCTGAGGCTTCAAAGAATATTACCGATACGCCGAGACCCCCTGTGCGCAGCACCCTCAGTTGCTTGGCAAAGTCGGACAGAAAGCGTCCCTCGCGAAAGCTAATCACCAGCGCGGCCCGATCGATCCGCCCGTGCGCATCTTCCTGGGCGCCAACCAGACGCGCAAACGTCGGCAATAACGTTAACGGCATATTGTCCACGCAAAAATAGCCCAGATCCTCGAAGGCGTTAGTAGCCGAGGTCATGCCCGAGCCGCTCAACCCGGTAATGATCACAATATCAGGAACAGTCTGGCTTCTGGTTTTGGAAACTGCCATCTCTTAATAACGGCCAAGTTGACCAGCTGAATGTAGTGCCAACGCCCTGCAAACCACAAGTCCGGTTTGGCCTCCGGTTCGCGACCATCCGATTTGCAGCAATGCCAACATCAATAAAAAGGAGGAGCGGCATCTCTCGACGTCACTCCTCCCGGCCATTGCCGACTCACAAGCTCATCACGGCTCGATCAAGCCGAAGTTCCCATCTTGCCGCTTGTATAGCACGGCCACCCGGTCAGTGTCTGCATCGCGAAAGACCACGAATTGATCAGTCCTGGCTGACAACTCAAGCGCAGCCTCTTCCGCGGTCATCGGCTTTACGTTATATCTTCGCGCGTTGACAATCCGCACGGGCGCCGGCGCAGCTTTCAATTGTCCGTCCGGATTCGCCACGGCGACCGACGTCTTCGGCGAGCTATGCTTGCGGTCGATGATCTTCTTCTTTAGCTTGATCGCCTGTTTTTCGATCTTGCTAACCGCGCGGCTCAAGGCCATGTACATGTCGACATTAGTATCCTTGGCGGTCAGCGTGTGATCCCTCCAATGGACAATTAATTCGCCGGTCTGACGGTTCTTCTCCACGGCCAAGATCACATGTGCGTGCGCGCTGACACCATTAAAGACATGTTGCAGTTTCTTGAATTGCTCCTCAACATGAGTGCGAATTGCCGGCGTGACTTCGACGTGCCGGCCCGTATACTCAAACGTCATTCTGGATTTCACCCTCCTCGTCCTCGGGCGCATAACCATGTAGAAAGTTCGCGAGAAAAGGCCTTCGCCCCTGCTACACTACGGCCCTGCGTTCACGCGAGCCGGGGATGCTCATTTGATCGCGATACTTTGCCACGGTCCTGCGCGATAGCTTGATTCCATCCTTCACCAGGATTTTTACCACTTGATCGTCAGTGATAGGGTTGTGAGAATCTTCTTCTTCTATCAATTTTTTGATCTTTAGCTTGATGATCCTGGTTGATACTTCTTCACCATCTTCATTCAACATTCCTTCGGTAAAGAAGCGCCGCAGTTCAATGACGCCCTGGGGCGTGTGGGCGTATTTACGATTAACCACGCGCGAAACTGTCGAAAGGTGCATGCCGATGTCTTCGGCGATGTCCTTGAGCATCATGGGCTTGATGAATTGGACGCCATGGTCGAGGAACTCTCTCTGACGATGAACGATCGATTCCACCACGCGGTAAATCGTCTGACGACGGTGCTCGATGTTCCGCAGCAAATCGACCGCAGAACGCATCTTCTCTTTGATAAAGTTGCGCGTTTCCTTCGTCACGCTCGCCTGCGAAAGCATCTGTTGATAGCTGGGACTAATGCGTAACCGGGGACTGCCATCGTCGGCAAAGTAGATCACGTATTCGCCGTTCTCTTCCAGCTTCTCGATGTAAATCTCGGGCGAAATCAGAATTGGCTCTTCTGAGGAGTAGCGCCTTCCCGGAAACGGATCGAGCGTGCGGATGAATTGCAGTTCGGCGGCGAGGGTTTCCAAATCGATACCGATCTGTTTCGAGAGATGCGGCAACTTGTGTTGCTGCAATTCCTCGAGATGATCTCGGATCAGTTGGGTCGCCAGCCGGTCAGTCTCTCCGCGTGCTTCGAGTTGCGCCAGCAGGCATTCGCGCACGTCCCGTGCCCCACAACCAACCGGTTCGAGCCCCATTACCACAGTGCGGGCGCGCTCCACCGTTTCTTCGCTCCAGCCACCCTGCGCCGCGATCTCCTCGTTGGTAGCGTTCAGCCGTCCGTCCTCATCGAGATTACCGATGACAGCTTCAGCCGCCCTGGAAATCTCGCCTTCGGCGGAATCCATGTGGAGTTGCCATTCAAGATGTTCGTTCAGCGAAGGCGCTTTAGTCAAAAACTGCTCAAAGGTCGGCGCATCTTCCTTGTATTCGAACTCCTGCGTCTTGTAGCCGGGATCGAGGTAATCCTGAAACTCACGACCAAAGTCGACCTCTTCAAAAGCATCACGCGCATCGTCTGACGCGTCTTGCGCGGCATCTTCAGCTTGTTGGCTACCCAGTGCCTCACTCTCGCCGCCGGCAAAGTCCATGTCAGCGTCCGTCAGAACCGGGCTCTCTGCTTCACTCTCACCTGATCCATTCGACGAGGGCTCGCCAGTTCCGGGCACCGAGGCTTCAACTGTCGGCGCTTCGAAGTTTTCCAACTCCCCGCCGCTGGCCATGTGGTCAAGAATTTTCTCTGCCAGCTCGCGCGCCTCTTCCTGAGTGGCAACCTCCTCGAGAACGGGATTTTCAGTGAGTTGCTGCTGAATCAGGTCGGAGAGCTCGAGAGTAGTCATCTGCAACATCTCAATCCGCTGCCGAAGCTGCGGAGTGAGTACGAGACGCTGCGAAAGACTGGTAGTAAGCCTGACTGACATAGATTACCTGCCAAATTAACCTGTCGAACAGCCGGGAATTTTCGTTGCGGATAACCGCGCAGGAAGATTATAACCTATCGCGCGCTGATCGCGCACCGCTATTACATACGGAACTTTTCACCAAGATAAAGCCTTCGCACTTCCGCGTCTTCTGTCAAGTCGCGCGGCACGCCCGATCTAAAAATCCTGCCTTCGGCCATGATATAGGCGCGATCCGTAACGCCGAGCGTCTCTCGCACATTGTGATCAGTGATGAGGATGCCGATCCCGCGACTGCGCAGATAGAGGATCACGCTTTGAATGTCATCGACGGCTTTTGGATCGATCCCCGCGAAGGGCTCGTCAAGCAAGATGAACTGCGGTTCGGTGGCCAGCGCCCGGGCGATTTCGGTGCGGCGACGTTCACCGCCGGATAACGAGTCTCCGCGCGTGTTGCGAACGTGCTCAATGCCAAACTCCTGAAGCAACTCCTCGACCCGCTTGAGCTGCTCGCGTCTCCGCAATCCCATCGTTTCCAACACGGCCAGAATGTTCTCTGCTGCGGTCAGCTTGCGAAAGACGGACGGTTCCTGGGGTAAGTAACCAAGCCCCAAACGCGCGCGCAAGTACATGGGAAGTCTGGTAACGTCCTCACCCGCCAACTGCACCCGTCCAGCTTCGGGCGTTTCCAGACCAATGATCATGTAGAACGTCGTCGTTTTTCCCGCGCCGTTCGCTCCCAGAAGGCCAACGACCTCGCCTGGTTCGACGTGCAAAGTAACATCATCAACCACCCGTCGCCGGCCGTAGGATTTTTGCAGACTGAAAGCTGCGAGTGCGCGTGCCGAGGGTCCTTCCGGCAGGATTCCGGACGTGGCCAACCTGGCCTTCGTCTCGGTAGGGGTTGTGCTTGACGGCGCTGCTACTGTTTGCGACAAACCGTTCTCCTGATAACCCGCATTCTGCGAAGACTTACTGTTCAGCCGAAGTTTACCTGTTGCGCGCAGCCCGAACAAACGCTTTCATTTGTTCCGCACTCTTTTTGCCGGGAGTTGACTCAAGGGAGCTGCAAGCATCGACGGCAAAGGGCTGCACTTCAGCGATCGCCTCAGCAACGTTCTCCGGCGAGAGCCCGCCCGCAAGGAACAAGCGCGGCACTAACTCGCGCGCCGAACGCGCGACAGTCCAGTCAACGATTTGCCCGGTACCTCCTCGCATTTCGCGGTGAAAGGCATCAAGCATGATTGCATCAGCGTCATACCTCTGTGTCTCGGCCGGCGCAAATGTGTTCGTCACGCGGAGTACTTTGATTAGGAGCTTTCCGTTCAAGAGCTGCTTCAAGGTTGCGCAGAACTCAATCGACTCGTCGCCATGCAATTGCACCGCGTTAAGGCCGGCCTCGTTCACGATATCGGCCACAGCGTCGGGTGACACTTCATTAACGAACACGCCAACCATCGTAAGTCCCCGGCCTTCGATTTCACTGCGCAAAGATTCGACAATCTTTTTGACCTCCGCGGCTTCGATAAACCGCGGGCTCCGATGGTAGAAATTAAAGCCCAACATATCCGCGCCCGCTTCGATTGCCGCGCGGGCGTCGTCGATATTAGTAATACCGCAGATTTTTACCCTGACCATTTCTTTTGCGCCTTAGCGCCTTTGCGTGAATCCCCTTAGCGCATTCTGTTGATTGTCCGCCCGCATTAAGCTCTCACCAATCAGGAACCCTCGGTAACCCAGATCGCGCAGACGATGAATGTCATCGGCAGACTCAAGTCCACTCTCACTGACCAGCACGGCGTTGTCCCCTGCGATCGGCGCCAGTTGCGCAGATGTTTCGACGGTTACCGCAAACGTTCCCAGATCGCGATTGTTGACCCCGATCAAGCGCGCTCCGCTGTCTGATGCCCGCTCCATTTCCTCTCTGGTATGCACCTCAACCAGCGCATCCATACACAATTCATCTTCAGTAATGCGCCGCAGGCGCCCGAGCGTCTGATCATCCAGCGCGGCCACGATCAGCAAGAGCGCGTCCGCTCCGGCCGCCGCTGATTCATAGACCTGATACTCTTCGAATATGAAATCCTTGCGCAGGAGCGGAAGCGAAATCGCTTGCCGAATCGCGCGCAGATCGTCGAGCGACCCGTCAAAATAATCTTCTTCTGTTAGTACAGAGACAGCCGCAGCGCCTGCGGACTCGTAAGCTTTCGCGATGTTGACTGGATCCGCATTGCGCCTGATTTCACCCCTGGACGGGGACCTGCGCTTGAACTCCGCGATGATGCCGCTCCTGCCGTCGTCGGCGAGGGCGTTGAGCAGGGTATGCGATTCGGCTGTGTCACGCGCTCGCTGCGCCATCAGCCGCACGACTTCCAGAGAGACCGCAACCTTTGCTGTTTCGACTCTTTGTCGCTTCTTATCAATTATCGCTGAGAGAAAACTCATGAGAAGAAGCACTCGTCCTATTCCCCACCCTGCCTTACTGGGAAGTTCTGAAAGGCTATGCTATCGCCGCGCTATGCGGGCTCAAGGCAGCCTTTTCACAACTTCTTCAGATTATTCATTAGTCTCATTCGTCCTGCTTATCAATCGTTCCAACTTTCGTTGCGCCTCTCCGCTATCAATACTCTGCCCAGCAAGCAGCGCTCCTTCGCGCAGATCGCCGGCAGTTCCCCCGACGTGCAATGCCGCCGCGGCGTTAATCACGACCAGCGTTCGTGCTTCATCACGTCGCTCGCCGGATAACACGGAGCGAATAATTGCGGCGTTGTCTGCGGCATCGCCGCCGCGCAGGTTATCAAGCGCACCTCGCTCAAAACCAAACTCTTCCGGTTCGATTTCGAAAGTGCGGATAGCGCCGTTGCTCGCTTCCGCGACGAACGTCTTGTCTGAGATGGTGACCTCGTCCAGGCCGTCGGCCCCATGAACAATCCAGGCCCGCTCAGTGCCCAGCAGAGATAGAGTTCGGGCCAGCCGCTCGATCAGATTGCGATCCCACACGCCTATGATTTGTCGCGGGGCACGCGCCGGGTTAGTAAGTGGTCCCAGCAGATTAAAAGTCGTCTGCACTCCAAGCTCGCGACGGATACCGGCGACGCGCGCCGTCGCGCCGTGATAGAGCGGTGCAAACATAAAGCATATTCCGATCTCGTTCAGACACTTTTGGGAGAGCTCGGGTGAGACTGACACGTTGACCCCGAGCGCGGTGAGTACATCAGCACTGCCACTGCGACTGCTGGATGCGCGGTTGCCATGTTTCGCAACCGGCAATCCCGCCCCTGCGATTACAAACGCCGCCGCTGTTGAGACATTGAAGGTCTTGGCGCGACTCGATCCGGTGCCGGCAGTGTCAATGAACAATCCGTGACGCGAGTTGATACGAACTGCGCGTGCGCGCATGCCTTCAGCCAGCCCGGCGAGCTCTTCGACCGTTTCGCCCTTTAACTTCAGCGCAATTAATGTCGCCGCGATTTGGCTGTCGGTTGCTTCGCCATCGAGCAAAGCGTCCAAAAGTAGTGCCGTTTCAGCGCGCGCCAGGTTTTCGCCGCGCATCAGCCGCGCAAGGAAAGTCTCGAGAGAATTAGCTTTGGAGTCTGAAGTCAAGAGTCAAACTTGAGCCTGAAAGCAGCATAAACACACTAAGGGTTAGGCGCTCCTCGGCTCGGATGTCTTCTCCCTTACCCAGGAGTTAATCAGAGTTTCTGACGAAGTCTTCTTAGCCTTTGCGATTCTGGTAACTTTCGCTGACAGCTCGGGATCCAGCGACACAAGATGTTTTCGTCGCTTAATATCGACCTCAAAATCGACCTCTGGCATTTGTCTCAGGTAATCACCGCTGTCGACGTGATCGAACCATTCAACGAGGTCACTAACCGAACGAGCGGCAACACTTTTCCGGGATCTACTTTTTGCCATATAACCTCCTTTCCTTCGGCGCCATAGCCCGTGCGCTCAAAATCAAGGCATCCTTGCTTTTCTTGTATATGAACATGACTGCCAAATACCGACCCGCGTTGCTTTGCCCGAGCGCCACGTATACATCTTCTCCCGCGCGCGCTCCTTTTTCAAGGAAACGGAACTTGGGTCGATTGTCAAACACCTCCTCCACTTCCTCTTGCTCGACGCGATGCTTGAAAGCCAGCTTATCGATAACATCTCTCAACCAAATGATTCCGTTGATTCTCATCAACATCGTCCTACAGTTTCAAAAAATTCGCCAAGAGCTTTTTTCCCTCGGTCGTCATTATCGATTCCGGATGAAACTGTACCCCTTCGACCTTCATCTCGCGATGACGCAGACCCATGATTACGCCGTCAGACGTGCGCGCGGAAACTTCCAGACATGCCGGCAAATCGTCAGTCTCAACTACCAGCGAATGATACCGACCGGCACTAAAGGACTGCTCAAGACCGGCGAAGATTGTCTTACCATCGTGCTGGATCGCAGAAGACTTTCCGTGAAACAGTTGAGGCGCGCGCACCACGCGCCCGCCGAATACCTGGCCGATTGCCTGGTGACCGAGACAGACGCCGAGCACCGGAATTCTACCCGCAAAATACTCGATCACCTTCATTGAGACACCGGCGCTGTCCGGAGTACCCGGGCCCGGCGAAATTACGATGCGCGCGGGGTTGAGTTCTGACTCGATCCCATTCACCGTGATTTCGTCATTGCGGCGCACTTCGACCTGCTCGCCCAACTCACCGAGATACTGGACGAGGTTGTAAGTGAACGAATCGTAGTTGTCGATGACTAAAAGCATTTCAGTTGTTAGTAGTCAGTAGTTAGTTGTCAGTGGTCGGCTCGGTGCAAGGAGATGTTTTAGCTCCTCACCTGTGAGCCGCTTAGGATTCTCTCTTAATCCACTCTGGTCAATATCAATCAAAGAGGTTTCACCGAGGTTAGTGAATGTACGACAAAAGTAATTGTGATAATTGGCTACCCATAAATACTTGCTCCAAATCTTTGGTTCAGGAGCAAAGTCCTTGAGGCGAGTTTCTATCATTGCTTTGTGTTCATTCAAAATAGTAGCAGTGTGTTGACTCTCAACGAGTACATTGCTTAGGTAATTTAGAAATACCTGACCATCTACATCTAGCAGTAGATCACGATACTGTGATGAGCGTTCAATACTGAAATACTTATCCAAATCGGCTATAAGCTTGATGGCAGATGGACAGAGAATAATTTTGGGATCACAAGCTTTCTTTTCAGCTTCAACTGCCTCGATCTGACATTTTCCAAATACAACATCTGGGCCCATGTAAAAATGACCAACAGCTATAGCACCCCGAAGAAAGAATCCGTTGCGTATGGTCTCTAACTGAAAGTTACCGAGATTGGCGAAAACAGTTTGCATCTGCGATTCACCAGTCATCTGCGATTCATAAACAGTTTTGGGAATGGGATGACCAATAATGATGTTGTCCGTGAATGCTTTGACGTCCCAAGGGCGACGTTTTCGCACTGGGAGGGGTTCTAAGTATACATATCCGATGTCAAGGGCATGCCGAAGCCGTGCTAATAATTCAGCTTCCGCGGGAGCATCTTTAGCGCGATTTATTTCGCTTTTGAATCCTAGCAAATCAATATACGCTACAACTGAACACCGCAATTCGGCATAGCCTGCATCATTCAAATAAGGGCTTTGTTTATCAATTGTCATAGTCTTCATAAACCTAGTGTCCGGTCCCTAGCTAGAGTCCGTTGAGCGAAACGAGCGCAGCCTGCGGAGCAGGCGATAGCATAAAGCCTGGGGTGGAGCGCAGCGGAACCCCAGGATTGAGATCAACAAAGAACCATCAGCCCGCGAGAGCGGGCGGCAGCATGGTCGTTTTCGGATAGGCGATAACATGAAATCGACAACGGGAATGGTGCCGTTCCCGCTGTCGCCCGCTTTCGCGGGCTCGGAACACTTTTCTCGACTCGTTCCTGGGGCTCACGCCCCAGGCTTTACGCTGGCACCTGCTCCGCAGGCTAATCTGTCAAGTTGTGCTGCTTTTGTCAGCGCAATTTAGAGACAGGACACTAGCTAGGATCCCTGTGTACGCCCAACTACCTACTCTTCTCAGCTTCGCGCAGCAGCATCGCCAGATTTCCCCGCCCGCTCTTCGCAGCCCAACCGGCCGCGGTGTCTCCATCAATGTCCCGCAGTTTTGGATCAGCACCTTTGGCCAGGAGGATCTGCACGGCTTCATCCTGTCCATAAGACGCGGCCCACATCAATGCCGTTCCGCCCAGTTTGTTCTTAACGTTCGGATTTGCGCCCGCGTCCAAAAGCATCCCCAAAATCTTTTCATTGCCGAACCATGCCGCGCCGTGGAGAGACGTGTCACCATCCTTGTCCTGATGATCTTTGTCCGCCCCGCGGGCCAGAAGTTTTCGCACCGTCTGTTCGCGCTGATGCCAGACGGACAGCATCAAAGCCGTCATTCCATCCGGAGTCTCGGCCTTCAAGTCGAGGTTCGACTGCGCCAACAAGATATCCGCAACGTCATTCCGTTCGCTCTCGAGCGCTAAGAGAAAAGCAGTCCAATTGTTTCTGCCTTTCGCATTAACATCCGCGCCGCCACGTATGAGCGCGTTTACGATTTTCACATCGCCTCGCGCCGCCGCCGAGGTTAATGCAGTGTCACCGTTGTCATCCCTGGCGTTAGGACTAATGCCGGCGCTGAGAAATCCGTTAACGGCCATTTCGTCTTCAGCTTTTGCGGCTGAAAGAAAAGATTGGTCGTCAAACTCGTAACCGCGCAGTTTCAAAAATCGCTTGGCCGCTTCGGGTGTCGGCCGGTCACTGCCTGGTTTCGCGCACGCACACAGACAAAACAACAGACCAATGACCAGAAGCGTGAAGTACCCTTTCCTTACAATGCAAAGCTCTTCCATTACCTAACTCTGTAACAGCAGGCCCGAAGGGCCTAAGTTCAGTCATCCACCCGCCAACCGGCAATCCGAAATTCTCCCGGCAATTCCTTCCAAGCTTCCTTCAACTGATCGTCGTCGCTGGGTGAAGTACTTTGGCGAGTCCGGCGACAAATCAAAACCATCTGACTTTGCTCCTGAACCTACTACCGACTCTACTTTTGACATCGCGCAACCCTGGCCGTTTTGATCCTTACCGGCACCACGGGCTTTTCGTCTTCCGCCGGCGCGCGATTAATTGAGTCCGCCACCTCGATACCTCGGATGACGCGGCCAAACGCGGCGAACTTGCCGTCGAGGTGCGGTCCATCGCCGACCAAAATAAAGAAATGGGTGGTGGCGCTGTTTGGCTCATCGCCGCGGGCCATCGAAACAATCCCGCGTACATGTTTGACGTCACTCGGCTCGTCCGGCAGGTGGCGCGCCATTCTCGCAGACATCTCCGCGCTCCACTTGTCCCCGGTGGAGAGGTTTCCACCCTGGATCACAAAGCCTTTCACGACGCGGCTGAAGACCGTTGTATCCAGGGCCCCGGTCGCGGCCAGGTTAAGAAAGCTACGCGCGGTTTCAGGCGCCGACCCGGGCAGCATTTCGATCTCAATCGCTCCCACTTCCGTATCCAGCGTCACACATTGACCGGTCATTTTCTCAACTGTAGCGCCGTCGAAGGGTTCGGACTTGGTAGTTGGCGCCGCTTCGGCGACGGGTCGAGTATTAGCTTTCTTCAGCGTCTCAGTATTCGGCGCGGGATTCTGAGCTGAGATCAGCGTAGCGCCAAGCACCACACAGGCCGCCCCGAGTACGACGTGTCCGACACATTTGAGTTTGGCGATCTTCTTAACCATAGAGCACCTTTTCCGATTCTACGACTGGCCTGCACGAAAACGAACCGCATGCGTTACAAGGGACGAGCAACTAAAGGAACCAAATCTCTCGAACATCACAATCCCTTCTCAGCCAGTTCAATCGCGCGAAACAACGCCCGCGCCTTATTCAGGCACTCTTCATACTCTCGCTCGGGAACGGAATCGGCAACTATGCCGGCCCCGGCTTCGACCATAGCCACGCCGGCGCGTAAGTCGATTGTGCGAATAGCAATGCAGGAATCCAGATTGTCGGCGTAATCAACGTAAAGGATGGCGCCCGCATATACGCCGCGATGAGCGGGCTCCAGCTCGCGGATAATCTCCATCGCTCGAATCTTCGGCGCTCCGGTGACCGTGCCCGCCGGAAAACACGCCGCCAGAGCGTCAAAGCAATCCAAATCGTCACGAAGTCGTGAGCGCAGGCTGGTCACCAAATGCTGCACGTGCGAATAGCGCTCGATCGACATTAGTTCTTCAACCTTGACGGAACCGTAATCCGAAACGCGGCCGAGGTCGTTGCGGCCGAGATCGACCAACATCGTGTGTTCGGCGACTTCCTTTTCGTCGTTACGCATTTCCTCACTCAACAGGGAGTCTTCCGCTTCAGTCGCCCCACGCTTGCGCGTCCCGGCAATCGCACGATAGTCGAGCCGCCGGTCATGACAACGCACCAGCATCTCTGGCGATGCCCCGATAATCGTCTCGTCGCCGAGGCGCAGAAAATACATATACGGCGAAGGATTCGTAGCGCGCAGCGCGCGATAGATTGAAATCGGGTCGGCGGTAGTCGGCTTGGTGAACTGTTGAGCAATCACCGCCTGATAACAATCCCCTGCGGCAATGTATTCCTTGACTGTCTCGACTGCCGCTTCGAATTCCAGGCGCGGCCAGTTCGATTGAAACTCGACCGCGGGGTCACCCGTGCGCAATCGAATCGGCGGCGCGGACGTTGAATCCTGGGTGAGATTCTTCTCGATGTTCTCTGTTTCCGAAACGGCACGGTCGTAGAGTTCGCGCATGCGTCTGCGATCGCCTTCAGCTTCATCGGTGAACACGACAGAGGTGATCTCCATCTGTTGCCGTACGCGATCGAAAGCCACGATGGTGCGAAAGAACATCCACACCGCGTCGTTGGTGGCGCGCGCCGTGCCGTTAACATCGAGGACAGGCTCGAACCATCGCGCGGCGTCATAGCCGAGATATCCAACTGCCCCTCCCGATAACGGCGCGAGTCCAGCCCGGTGCGCGAGCTTCTTCGCGCGAAAATATTCGCGCAGGAATTCGACGGCATTCTGTTGGCGCACTTCACTCTCGCCGTCCTTCTCGATGATCGTTTCTGCTCCACGCCCGCGCGCGACCATCCACGGATTGGCACCCAGAAAAGAATAACGCGCGACCCGCTCGCCACCCTCGATCGATTCCAGAAGAAAAGCGTGCGAGGCCTCGCCGGCGATTCGCAGAAACGCCCCCACCGGAGTTTGCAAATCAGCGAGCACACTGCGCACGACGGGCACCACATTGCCGCACCGCGCCTCCAACTCAAAGTCCTCGAATGTTGATGGCGTTAGCTCGAGCATGCGCCGTTAGAGTATCAACTTTAGTGGGATTTTGCCTTACGACAAAGGGCGGACTGGAGTCATTAGTCGAACCTCTGAAACTCTGGCGCACCCGGCGGAACTAATCTAGTGTAGTGTCTCAGAAATTCCTTTACAACGATTAAGCTTATCGATGATCTGTTGTGCGGTGGCGGTCCAGACAAAAGGCTTCGGTTGTTTGTTGTTCTGAGCAAGGTATTCCTTAATGGCGACGATGAGTTCTTTTAC
>JBGQGG010000053.1:0-29007 GCA_041497335.1 Pyrinomonadaceae bacterium
ATGGCGTAACGATCTGGGAGCTGTCTTAACGAGAGACACAGCGAACTTGTAGTACCGGTGAAGATGCCGGTTTCCCGCATCTAGACGGAAAGACCCCGTGCACCTTTACTACAACTTGATAGTGGGTTCGGGCAAACGATGCGCAGCATAGATGGGAGGCTTTGAACCGAGGCTTTTGGGTTTCGGGGAGCCACAGGTGAGATACCATCCTTCGTTTGTCTGGACTCTAACCTCGAGCCGTAATCCGGTTCAGGGACACTATCAGGCGGGTAGTTTGACTGGGGCGGTCGCCTCCCAAAGAGTAACGGAGGCGCTCGAAGGTTGGCTCAGGCTGTTTGGAAATCAGCCGCAGAGTGTAAACGCATAAGCCAGCTTGACTGCGAGACAGACAAGTCGAGCAGGTACGAAAGTAGGAGTTAGTGATCCGGCGGTTCTGTATGGAAGGGCCGTCGCTCAACGGATAAAAGGTACGCCGGGGATAACAGGCTGATCCTGCCCAAGAGTTCACATCGACGGCAGGGTTTGGCACCTCGATGTCGGCTCATCGCATCCTGGGGCTGAAGAAGGTCCCAAGGGTCCGGCTGTTCGCCGGTTAAAGCGGTACGTGAGCTGGGTTTAGAACGTCGTGAGACAGTTCGGTCCCTATCTGGTGTGGGCGGAGCAGGATTGAGGGAATCTGTCCTTAGTACGAGAGGACCGGGATGGATCCACCTCTAGTGTACGAGTTATGGCGCCAGCCGTAACGCTCGGTAGCTATGTGGAGCATGGATAAACGCTGAATGCATCTAAGCGTGAAGCCAGACCTAAGATTAGTCCTGACCGCGAGACTCCTTGTAGACCACAAGGTTGATAGGCTGGAAATGTAAGTGCAGTAATGTGCTCAGTTGACCAGTACTAATCAGTCCCTGGGCTTGACCGTAAAATTTATTAGCCAGCAACGCTTTTGAATCTGGAAATTCTTGAATTTGAGATTCTTGATTTGAGAGCCGCGAAGATTTTTCAGAGCTTGCACCAACTTGTCAGTTTGCGGTTCGCTATTCGATCGAAACCAGCTCAGTTCCGTAGCGCGGGCTTTGGCCTGTTTAGCTGCGCCTGCATCATGCTTGCGCGCACGACGGCTAAGTCTCCGCTACCGAAAGAGATTCTTGAAATTTCAGATCTCAAATTTCAAATTTGAAATGAGAGATGAAACCGGTTTTCCGGTGGTTGTGTCGAGAGGGTCACACCCGTTCCCATCCCGAACACGGAAGTTAAGCCTCTTGGAGCCGATGGTACTGCGCGGGCAACTGCGTGGGAGAGTAGGAAGCCGCCGGGATTATTAAACGAAGCCCGCCGAACACGCCGTTCGGCGGGCTTTTGCGTTGTTTGGCTGGCGATTTCACCGTTTTCTTCCGGAACTCCGCAGATTTTTCCGCACTCAAGAAATTGTTGAATTCAAAGGCCATCAAATTGGTAAGATTATCAGCGCTATGTGGTGCCCTCGATGTAAGAGTGTCCGAATTCAACGTGGCTACAACGATTCGTTGATTGTCCTGCGGATTGCCGGTCTGCATGAACTGTTTTGCAATAACTGTGGTCTGGAGTTCAGAGGCTTTGATCCGCTCCGTAGGTTGGACAGAGCTCCCGTCAAGAAAAAAGAATCCGGCCCTAACCGGCGACGCTTCCCGCGATTCAAGGCTCATCTACCTGCTACCATCTGTCTGGTTAAGCGGGACGTGTTGACCTGGGATGTAGCTTACACCCTTCGTTCGAGAGGGCATTGCGAAACTATCAGCCAGATTGGAATGGCCTTGTCTTTCGTCGGCACCCGGTTTGCGGAGGAACAACTCACTCGTCCTGGTTGCTCTCTCTTTGTTACGGTGAATCTGCCGGACGGCGCAATTGCCGCGGTAGTGTCTATCGTTAACTGGCAGCGTCCCGGTAGCCGGGGTATGGCAAGGTGGCTGGTTGGGACCACCATCTCTCAGATGAGTGAAGGCGATGCCGCCCGACTCGCCGCTTATATCAAGAAACGCACGAAGGCAAATTCCTACCTCGCGCTGGAATAATCATGACCTGTTTGCGGTCTGTGGATTTAGTCAGGGAAGTTCCGGCCCTCTGGAGCCCATGGTACTGCGCAGGGAACTGCCTGGTAGAGTAAGAAGCCACCAGGATTATCCAAAGAAGCCAGCTCAAGGTAAACTTAAGCAGGCTTTTTTCGTTACTAGCGTCCGTCAGAGTTCAGCACCATCGGTCTATGCAGTTCAATACCTATTTTCGCCTGGCTTCCTATGCCACCGTCGCCGCGGCGGGGCTGGCGCTGTTTATTGCCGGCGGAACAGGGGCCGGGCTGGCCATTGCTTTTGCCGTGGTCATTATCGCGGCGTGGAAGCTCGAGGGCACGCGCTGGCAATTAAACGAGCGCGCGGCGCTGATAGTCATTCTGGTTTCACTTCCGCTCTTCTATCTTGATTGGCGGATTCTTTCTGTATACCTGGATGTTCAATTCCTGGAAAACGGACCCACAATGCGTGGCGCCGCCGAGGTCGCAGTACTCGCCCACCTGATCCTGTTTCTAACGACCGTCAAACTGCTGCAGCGCAAAGCCGATCGCGACTGGTTCTTTCTATACCTCATTTCGTTCTTCGAGGTTCTCCTGGCCGCCGGTCTGAATGCCAGCCCGACTTTTATGGCGACGCTCATGCTTTATTTGTTATGCGCACTGACCACCGTGGTGGCGTTTGAGATTCAGAAGGCCCGCCACAAGGTGACAGCGACGCAGACACGGCTGCTGGTGCCCCCAGACTCAGCTTTCTTCCGAAAATTGCCCATGCGACTTTGGCGCAGACGCTATCTTGAGACGAGGCATCTGCCGTTCGTGTCGCTCGGATTGCTTGTCCTGATTGTGTTCCTGGCGCTGCCTTTCTTTTTGATTGCTCCGCGCGCCGCCTCGAGCGCGCTGAAACGGAGTGGCGGCGGGCTCGCGGGCGTCATAGGTTTTTCCGACAGCGTGAACCTGGGTGACATCGGGCAACTAAAGCGTAGCGACGAGATCGTTATGCACGTTCGCGTCGAGGACCGGAACGTGGCCCCGACCGCAGGTTTGCGCTGGCGGGGTATAGCCCTGGATCAATTCACCGGGCGCGGCTGGATTAAGTCGGTGGCCGCGCGGCGGTTTGAAGACAAGACGGACGAACAAGGTTTCTTTAAGCTCGGCACTACTCAAGACGTAAGCCGCCTAACAGCACAAACCTTTTTTCTCGAGCCGATCGATACTCCGGTCTTGTTCGGCGCTCCGCGAGTACTTGCGGTGCAGGGGCGCCTGCCGTTTGTGCGAATTGATTCGGAAGGCGCCATTCAAACCCGCCCGCACGATCAAGAGAGGATTGTCTACAAGGTATATTCCGACACCTCATCACCCGGCCCGGCGGTGCTACGGACTGACAGGTTGGAATATTTCGTCGCGTCAGAGCGCTACTGGCAACTGCCTGAGAACACTGACCGGCGCATAGGGGCCCTGGCGAAGCGCGTGACCGACACGTCAGAAGCGCGCACCGGCTATGACAAAGCGCGGGCGATTGAATCCTACCTTCGCGATAACTACAGCTACTCGCTCGATCTGAAGGCCGGCGGTTCCGATCCACTTTCCGATTTTCTTTTTCACGTGCGCTCGGGACATTGCGAGTATTTCTCGACGGCGATGGCGGTGATGCTGCGTACTCAGGGCGTCGCCGCGCGCGTGGTCAATGGCTTCCTGCCCGGCGAATACAACGAGGCGGCCGGCGCTTACACAGTCCGCCAGAGCGACGCGCATTCCTGGGTAGAGGTTTACTTCCCGCAAACGAATTCCTGGGTGACGTTTGATCCAACACCTCCCGCCGGGCGCGCGGCGCGGGTGCGCACGGGGCTGGCGGCGCAATTGAGCAAGTACACCGAAGCGCTCGAGTTGATGTGGTTTCAGTACGTGGTCGGTTACGACAAGCAGGAGCAGCATTCCCTGGCGACATCGCTTCGCAGGGAATTGCTGGATCTGCGGCGCAGCTCATCGACCACGCTCGAGCGCGCGCGCGGGGCGTTGCCCTCGATACTTCGACCCGTTTTGTTCAGCGTCGTGGGCCTGAGCGCGCTGATCATGATTGCCCTCGTGGCGCGGCGAGTCCGGCATCTCGGTTGGCGCCGTGGCTGGAAAGTGTGGCGCACCGGCGCCGAGCCCGAAAGTTCACGCGTGGAGTTCTACGAAAGGCTGGTCGCGCTGCTTGAGAAGCGAGGCATTAAGCGCGAGCCGCATCAGACACCGTTGGAGTTTGCTTCTGCGGTTGGAATGAACGAAGCTCGCGCGATCACGAAGGCCTATAACCGGGTGCGCTACGGAGAAGAGAAGCTGTCGGCATCGGAACGAGAACAGATCGAGGGTTTGTTGTCCCGGCTTGAGAGAAGGCGGCAAGGAAATTGAAACGCAGAGGACGCAAAGTTCCTTTTGGATTTCTTCTCCCAGAGGGAGAGGGAGAGAAGCGGGACTGATCTTATTCGCGACTTAATTGTCTTATGACAAAAATCGGCTTTATCAGTCTCGGTTGCCCTAAGAACCTCGTCGACAGCGAGGTAATGATGGGCCAGCTCAAGCAGAATGGCTATGAAATTACCGCGGACGCTACGGAAGCGGATACCGTGGTGGTGAATACGTGTGGTTTTATTGAATCAGCCAAGCAGGAATCGATCGAGGCTATTCTCGAGGCCGCGCGCTTGAAGACTGGAGGAAAGGCAACGCGGCTGATAGTAGCTGGGTGCTTGGTGGAACGTTACCGAGATGAGCTGAAAGCAGAGATGCCGGAGGTCGATGTGTTTATCGGCACGAGCCAGATCAACGACATCCTCAGCGTGTGCGATCCAAAAACAAACACGCGTACCCTGCCCGTGATTCCGCTCGGGAACCAGAGCGCGACTTATCTTTACGACGAATCAACACCGAGGATACTTGCGACTCCGAGCCACTATGCCTTCATCAAAATCGCTGAAGGTTGTGACCGGCCGTGCGCGTTCTGCTTCATCCCGCAGATGCGCGGGCACTTTCGCAGCCGACGCTTTGGCTCAATCATCGCCGAAGCCCAGCAGCTTGCCGAAGAAGGCGTCAAGGAGTTAATCCTGGTGGCGCAGGATTCATCGCGCTATGGCGAAGACCTGGGCAAGCAGGACGCGCTGGCTCATTTGCTGCGCGAGCTTTCGCACACCGACGGAATCGAGTGGGTGCGGGTGATGTACACCTACCCGACGCATATCAGCAATGGGTTTCTCGACGTGCTTGCCGACGAACCAAAGGCCGTGAAGTATCTCGACATGCCTTTGCAACATGCATCACAGAATGTACTAAAGCTAATGAAGCGAGGCGGTAATCGCGCCAGTCTCGAACGCTTAATCGAACGAGTACGCAAAAGCGTTCCCGGGATTGCCGTGCGCACGACCTTCATCGCGGGCTTTCCCGGCGAGACGGATGCAGACTTCGAAGAGTTGCTGGCCTTTGTAAAGAACGTCGAATTCGATCGCGTCGGGGTGTTCACTTATTCGGACGAAGAAGGCACGCCGGCTTATGATTTGCCGAACAAGGTTGACCCAAAGATTGCGAAGCAGCGCCGCGCGCGTTTGATGAAAGAGCAGGCCAGGATCTCGCGCCGGAAGAACAAGAAGCGGGTTGGTGAAACTGTGAAGGTGCTGTTCGAGGGTGAATCGAAAGAGAGCGAGCTGCTTTGGCAAGGACGTCTGGAATCACAGGCGCCCGACATCGACGGCTGTGTGTTGATAAGCGATGCGCCGGAGGGTTTCAATCCGCAGCCTGGTGAAATGGTGAACGTGTTGATTGCGGAAGGGCATGAGTATGATCTGGTGGGCAGAATAGTGTAAGTGGCACAGACTTCAGTCTGTGTTTCAATCGTCCAAATCAATCACAGACTGAAGTCTGTACCACTATGGCAGTCAAAGAATCCTACGACGAACTCAATCCGGATGGCGCCGCAAGCGCGGCAGTTGCGCCCAAACGTAGAACGCTCGGCGATTATCTTGCGCTCGCCATAGCGACCTGTGGCGTCGGCTACTTTCCAATTGCCCCCGGGACAATGGGCTCGCTGGTCGGCGTCGGTCTTTACTTGAGTATCTGGGCGGAGAGTTATGCGGTGCTTGAAGCCAACGCGTTGAAGGGGCGGCTGAACCTCCTGTACATATTTACGCCGCAGCTGGCTTTGATGTTGGTCGTGATCTTTGTGGTGACGATGGCCGGGATCCTGGCCGCATCGCGAGCCGAGAAACTCCTTCAGAAAAAGGATCCGTCGGTGGTAGTCATCGACGAAGTCGCAGGCCAGATGATTGCACTGCTCTCGGGACCGTTCTGGGTTCACACCTGGTGGAGCATCTTCACGGCGTTCTTATTGTTTCGCGGGTTCGACATCTGGAAGCCCTATCCCATTCGACGGCTCGAGCGTCTGGAATCCGGATTGGGAATAATGGCCGACGATGTCCTGGCCGGGGCCTATGCGCTGATTGTAAATTCGGTTCTGATATCGGCGTATCTATTGCTGTTTCCATCCGCTGGTTAACAAAGGGGCCCCTGGTCGTTTGTTTGGAGTACCGACTTCCGTCGGAACCGCCTAAAGACGGAACTCCAAACAAAAAGTGCACGGACTGAGTAGCATTTCGCTCTAGAGTTCCTGTTTGTTCCTTATCTTCTTCTCGGCGCTGCCAATCCACCCACGACGCCAGAACAACCCCAGCATTCCGGTCGACACGACCAGCATTATGATCCACACCGTATAGTAACCGTAGCGTGAGTGTAGTTCCGGCATGTTGTCGAAATTCATGCCATAGACTCCGGCGATGAAGGTCAGTGGGAGCATTATCGCGGAGAAGATGGTCAGCACTTTCATGATCTCGTTTAGCCGATTCGACACCACTGACAGATAGGCTTCCAGCGAACCACTGATGAGATCCCGATAGCTTTCGGCCAAATCAGTCACTCGCACGAGGTGGTCATAAATGTCGCGAAAGAAGGGAAGCACCGGCCCTGAGATAAGTTGAAACTGGCCGTGGCTCATGCGATACAGAACTTCCAACTGCTTTGAAGATATTCGCCTCAGCCGCAAGACGCTTCGTTTGAGTCCCAGAATCTGTTCGAGGATGTGATCGCTGGGACGATGCAAGGTGAAAATGTCGTCTTCGAGATCGTTTATTTGCTCGTCAAAGCCGTCCATCACCGGCAGGTAATCATCGACGATGCTGTCAATGACCTGGTGCAGCAGGAAAGGCGCGCCGCGTTGGCACACGACCGGACTGGTTCGAACTGATTGCTTAACCTTATCAACGCTGGTGAATCTGTCATGGTGATAAGTGATCACATAATTGCGTCCAATAAAGCCATCGAGTTCAATCGTATTGAAACGCTCGGCGCTGGCGTCAGTGCGGACGGCGTGCACGATGAAGTATAGATAGTCGGGAAACTCTTCGACTTTTGGATGGTGGCGGTTGGCGCGGCAGTCTTCAACTGTCAGCGGATGAAAATGGAAGGTGTTGAGGAGGACCCGATCATCTGCCTCGGAAGGCGCTTCCATGTCGACCCAGATTAGGGCCTTGTCGTCCTTCAACAGAGCGGGAAGCTGTTCCACCGTAAATCCCTCCTGGACCGCATCGCCGCCTTCACGATAAACGAAAATTTCCATGACATCTCCTCAGGTTTAGAGTTCGAGCTTTAGCTTGTGAGCCTACGGCAGAACGCAACCCAAAGGTTGAACTCTAAACACATGCACTCAAGACTCGACGCAAATCCGACAGACTGTTACCATAACACCTCTTTGCAGACAAGAATCAAATAATCCAACCGACTTCTTCATGTCTACTTCCGAATCTACTACCAGGGCCAGGATCTTTGTTGCTGATGATGTGAGCGACAGAGGCTTGCAGCCATTGCGCGACGCCGGCTTCGCGGTTGAGAAAAAGACCGGGCTGACAGGCGAGGCGTTACACCTCGCCCTGGCTGATAGCGACGGCCTGGTGGTGCGCAGCGAAACAAAGGTAACACCGGAGGTGATGGACGCTGCCCGCAAGCTGCGAGTAGTGGGACGCGCTGGAGTTGGCGTCGACAACATTGACGTGCCGGCGGCGACCGCGCGCGGAATCGTCGTGATGAATGCTCCCGACGGCAACACGATCACGACCGCGGAGCACACGCTCGCTTTGCTAATAGCGCTCGCGCGCAACATACCGCAGGCCAATAGCAGTGTGAAAGCAGCGAAGTGGGATCGCAAGCGATTCATTGGCGCTGAACTGCAAGGCAAGACCCTGGGCATAATTGGCCTGGGCCGCATAGGCCGCGCGGTAGCGGCGCGGGCCCGCGCGTTTGGAATGAAGATAGTGGCGCACGATCCTTTCATTGCTCCGGATCAGGCGCGAGACCTCGAAATCGAGTCGGCTTCCATGGACGAAGTGTTTTCGCGGGCGGACTTTCTTACCGTCCACACACCTTTGACTTCGGAAACCCGTGGGCTGGTCGGTGCGCAGGCGTTCGGAAAAATGCGAAAAGGTGTGCGCATCATCAACTGCGCCCGTGGCGGACTGGTGGACGAAGCCGCGCTCTATGACGCGATCAAGTCAGGGGTCGTCGCCGGCGCGGCGCTCGATGTTTTCGAACAGGAACCGCCGCCACCCGATCATCCTTTGCTTGGTTTGGATGAAGTGATCGTAACTCCGCATCTTGGGGCTTCGACCACTGAAGCGCTGGAAGGCGTCGCCGTTACCGTCGCTGAGCAGATGCGCGACTATCTATTGACCGGCGCGTTGCGTGGCGCGGTTAATGTGCCGGCGCTGGGAGCGAAGGAATTGAGCGCGCTGCAACCTTATCTGGCGCTGGCTGAGAGTCTGGGTCGATTTCAGGCGCAACTGGTGGACAGCGCGGTGCGCGAGGTGCGACTCGAGTTCGCCGGCGAAACAGTCGAACTGGATGCCGCCCCCGTGACGCGTGCGTTTCTCGCCGGCTTGCTCCGTGATGTCAGCGCCCGCGTCAATCTCGTCAACGCCTTTGTCATCGCTGAAGAGCGACGCATTACGGTAACGACTTCATATGTGCGCGGTGGCGCCAGCGCTCCGGCGATTCGCACCCGGGTGGTGTGCGAAGGCGGCGAACAGACAGCGTCAGGTACAGTGTTTGGAATCGCCGGCGGTGGACGCGAGGGCCGCATCACTGAGATTAATGACTTTCGCATCGAAGCCACTCCGCGCGGACGCATTCTGGTGATGCATAACCACGATGTCCCGGGCGTGATCGGCCGCGTCGGTACAATTCTCGGCGAGCAAGGCATAAACATCAGTGCGTTCCACCTCGGCCGCCGCGAGCGGGGCGGGGAAGCAATGGCCGTGATCGAAATTGACGCTCAACTCGACAAAGGAATTATGGACCAACTGCTGCGGTTTGAGCCGATAATCTCAGCCCGCCAGATAGAACTCTGAAGGCCATATGACAGCGCAAGTTGATAGTGCATCTATCGAACCCAAACGTCAGAGGATTGACTCAATCGATCTGCTGCGGGGCATTGTGATGGTCATCATGATGCTCGATCATACGCGCGACTTTGTTCACTCAGGCGCACTGCTGTTTGATCCGACCGATCTGACCAGGACCACGACGGCGCTTTTCTTCACGCGTTGGATCACGCATTTTTGCGCGCCGGTGTTTGTCTTTCTCGCCGGAACGGGAGCTTATCTTCAGTTCGCCCGCGGCAAGACAAAACGCGACTTATCGAAATTCCTGATCACCCGTGGACTGTGGCTAATAGTGCTCGAGCTAACGGTCGTCCGGATGGGAGTCTTCTTAAGTCTTGATTATCGGTTCTTTGGTTTTCTGCAGGTGATCTGGGTGATTGGCGTGTCGATGATCGTTCTCGCGGCGTTGATTCATCTGCCGCTGAAAGTAACCGCGAGTTTCGGAATCCTGATGATCGCCTTACACAACCTGCTGGATCGGTTTCATGTGCAGGGATGGGAGGGGCCGGGCAGCCCGGTTCCGGGTGTCGGCGCAAAGCTGTGGATGATTCTGCACCAGCCGTTCTCGTTCTTCCCAGTTCTCGGTTTTCCCAGTCCGGTGGTGATTGTCGTATATAACCTGATTCCGTGGGTTGGAGTCATGGCTGTCGGCTACGCCTTCGGCTCTCTATATCAAAGAGATGTTAAGCAGCGACGCCGCTGGTTACTGTGGCTCGGAGTGGTCGCCACCTGGCTGTTCATCTTTATTCGCGCCGTGGATCTGTATGGTGATCCGGCCCACTGGTCAAAACAAAAGAACGTCCTGTTCACGGTGCTTTCGTTTGTGAATACGACGAAATATCCGCCGTCGCTCCAGTTCCTACTAATGACGCTGGGCCCGTCGATGTTGGTGCTGTGGTGGTTTGATTCAAGTACTCCACTCGCCGCGGCGCGAGTGTCTCTGCTCGCTCGATTTCGACATGCCTTCGTTACATTCGGTCGGGTGCCCTTGTTCTTCTATCTGCTTCAGTGGTACACGGCGCATTTCATCGCCATAGTCGCGGGTTTGATCGCGGGACAGAGCGTCGGTCACAATTTTACCAGCCCGCTGGACATGTTCAGCAACCCTCCACCGGCGGGTGTTGGGTTCCGCCTCTGGATTGTTTACGTCTGTTGGATTGCCGGCGTGCTATTACTCTATCCGTTGTGCAAGTGGTTTGCGGGCGTGAAGGCGCGGCGGAAGGATTGGTGGCTGTCGTATCTGTGATTGTTCGTCCTAATCTGTAGCCGGTCCGGGAGCGGCCTGTTTGGGTTCGCTCCGCCAGAACGAGGAAGGAAGAGATGCGACACTACCTAACTATAGTCATACTCATTCTCATTGCGTTTCTGACCTATGGTTGCGCGAATCCGGCGGCGAACAAGCCAAAGGCCACGGTCGCGAATGCGGAGCCTGAGTCAAGCTCGGCGAGGCCCGCCGGTGCTGGGACGCTCGTGATCTCGCTGGAAAACTCGAAGGTGGAATTCGTCGCCGCTAAAGTCACGCGGAGTCACAACGGTTCCTTCAAGCAATTCACCGGAGCTATCGATCTTGTCAAAAACAGCGTCGAAGGCAGTCGAGTGACAATTGATATTGAGACCGGCTCGGTCATGACCGATGAAGACGCCCTTACAAAGCATCTGCAGACTCCAGACTTCTTCGACGTGGCCAAGTATCCGAAAGCGACTTTCACCTCGACGAAGATTGAACCAAGCAATGGCGGCGGCGCGACCCACAACGTGACCGGAAACTTCGAGCTGCACGGAATAAAGAAATCGATCACGTTTCCGGCGACTATTCAGTTAGCGCCGGACAGCGTCTCGGTCAACGCCGAGTTCGCGATCAATCGCAAGGATTTTGGAATCGTCTTCGCGGGGAAGGCCGACGATTTGATTCGCGACGGCGTGGTCATCAAGCTGACAGTCAAAGTGCCGCGGGCCAAACCATAAGAACTCGGAGATGTGCTACCCTTGGCCCCGTTCTTAAGAATCTGGCGTGATGTTTAGAGTCAGGCTACTGCCCGACCGAGCGGGCGGTAGCCCGCTTCCAAACGATGTCTAGAACTATATGCTGAGCGAAGCTGTCGCTCATTATCACGATCTGCTGGCCGACGAGGAACTCGCGCAGAGTTCGTTGACCCTGCTTGACGAGGGTCTCGAATGCGCCCGGCTCATGTTTGGCGGGCGGAGGCTGTCGCCCTATCTGCGGCCGCACTTCGTCACCGAAGAAGATTTCGCGCGCGTGCGCCATGTGTGTGAGACGGTTTGGACCGCGATTGAGAAGGTCAAGGACGCGGCCGTCGCCGACCCGTCGTTACTCGATGAATTAGGGTTGACTGAGATTGAGCGCGAGCTGGCACAGATCGATCCGGGCTATCGTGCGGTGGCGCCTACGGCGCGACTCGATTCATTTCTCACCGAAGACGTCTACAGCTTTGTTGAGTTGAATGGCGAAAGTCCGGCCGGCATTGCCTACTCAGACGCAGCTTTTGAAATTTTCGAACAACTTCCGGTGATGAAGCGGTTTGCCGAGACCTACAAACTGCGGCGCTTCGAAGGCCGGCCCTTGATGCTGAAGCTGCTCGTGGATTGTTATGAGGAGTTTCTCGGCCGCCGGCCCGATCGCGCGCCGAGCATAGCGATTGTCGATCTGAAAGGCATGCCCACGCAGAAGGAATTCGAGTTGTTTCGAGAGTACTTTGAAGCCCAGGGCTATCCGTCAATTATTGTAGCGCCCGAAGATCTTGAGTTTAGCAACGGTCGTTTGCGCGCCGGAGAGTTCGAAATCGACATCGTCTACAAGCGTTTGTTGGTCAACGAGTATTTACCGATAATGGCTCAGTATCCGGCGTTGCTTGACGCGTATCGCGCGCGCGCGATCTGCATGGTCAATAGTTTTCGTTCCAAGATCATTCACAAGAAGGCGCTGTTCGCAGTTCTCACGGACGCGCGGCATTCGTCGCTCTTCAGCGAAGATGAAAAGGCTATGATCACCGGCCACGTTCCCTGGACGCGCCAGGTGCGCGCTGGCCGCAGCGATTACTATGGCGAAGAGATCGATCTGCTGGAGTTCATTGGCGAGAGACGTGAACGGCTGGTACTCAAGCCAAACGATGATTACGGTGGACACGGAATTTACATCGGTTGGAATACGGATGAGATCGGATGGGACGAAGCCATTCATAACGCCCTAGCGAACGGCGATTATTTGGTGCAGGAGCGCGTGCCGACCGCGCGCGAAGTATTTCCCGCGCTGACGACCGCCGGCACAATCGCTTTTGCTGAACAGCTAGTCGATCTCGATCCGCTTCTTTTCAACGGCAAAGTTGGGTCAGCGTTCACGCGGCTGTCTTCGAACGAGCTGGCTAACGTCACCTCTGGCGGCGGCATGGTGCCGACGTTTATTATCAGCAAGCGGTGAAGTGACCATTGACACCGCCATCACTACCGCGCTAACGTGTAATCCCGTGGATCCCACGGGCAAAAATACCAACAAAATTGCAGTCGCAGTTATTCCCGCTCGCTACGGTTCCAGCCGTCTGCCCGGCAAGCCTTTATTGCTGATCGGCGGGAAACCACTGATTTTGTGGGTCGCTGAACGGGCGCTGGCGGCGCGCAGCGTATCGCGGGCAATCGTGGCCACGGACGACAAGAGGATTTTCGACGCAGTTAAGGCGGCTGGCTTCGAAGCGATGATGACTCGTGGCGATCATTCAAGCGGCACCGACCGGGTAGCTGAAGTGGCGCGTGATCTGGACGCCGAAATCATCGTCAACCTGCAGGGCGATGAACCTTTGATCGAACCCGAGACAATCGATCGCGCGGTGAGGCAGCTTGAGATCACCGCCGAGATCCTGATGGCTACTGCTTCTGAGCCGATTGCCGAAGCCGCCGAGGTGCTGAATCCAGCAGTGGTCAAGGTCGTGGTGGACGACCAGGGCTATGCCGCGTCGTTTTCGCGTAATCCGATCCCATGGCCTAATCAGGCCGTAACACGGCATGGCTCGATCGAAGCAGCGCTCAGGAACGAACCGGCGCTGCTTTTTTCTTTTAGAAAGCACACGGGTTTGTATGTCTACCGGCGCGACTTCCTTTTGCAGTTCGCGGGCTGGCCACAGTCAGCGTCGGAACGCGCCGAATCGCTCGAACAGTTGCGCGCGCTGGAACGCGGCGTGAAAATCAAAGTAGTCGAGGCTGCGACACTTTCGATTGGAGTCGATACGATTGAGGATCTGGAACGAGTGCGCGCGATTGTTTCAGGGCATGCTGAGTTGGTAACAAGTTGAGAAGATTGATTCCATGAGGAGCAGATGAGCGCTGGCGATTGGATTGGCATTGGAATTATCGTACTCGTGATTGCGGGCGGGTTGCTCCTCCTCAATCAAATCACCAAGCCTTATAACGTGAAGAACGAAGAAGAGTTTCAACAGCGGAGAAAAGAGGGCGGATTGTTATCGGCAGGTATGATGGGGTTGCAGCAGTTGCTCGACCCGTCCGCAAAGAAAGCTGCTGAAGTCCAGCAGGATTTGCGCCGTGGAATTTACGACGACGAAGAGGAGCCCGACGATCCGCCGGAAGCAGGAAAGAAAGAATAGGTCCTATCTGACCTACAGGTCTGATTAAGATTCTAAGGAGTGAACGATGCCTAAATACATCTTCGTGACAGGTGGCGTGGTTTCTAGTCTGGGTAAGGGCCTGGCGGCGTCTTCAATCGGGTCTCTGCTCGAAGCCCGCGGATTACGAGTGACGCTGATCAAGCTCGATCCTTACATCAACGTCGATCCCGGCACGATGTCGCCCTTCCAGCACGGAGAAGTGTTCGTCACCGACGATGGCGCGGAAACGGATCTTGACCTGGGTCACTACGAGCGCTTTACGCACGCGCATCTTTCGCAGGCGAATAACTGGACCACCGGACGCATCTATCTTTCGGTGATCGAGAAAGAGAGACGTGGCGACTATCTGGGCAAGACAATTCAGGTTATTCCGCACGTCACCAACGAGATCAAAGAAGCAATTCGCGCGGTCACGGTGAACGGGGAAGCGGATGTGGTGATCGTCGAAATCGGCGGCACGGTTGGCGACATCGAATCTCTGCCGTTCCTGGAAGCGATTCGCCAAATGGGCAACGAAGAAGGACGCGAGAACGCGTTGTTTATTCACGCCACGCTGGTGCCGTACATCGCGGCCGCGGGCGAGCTGAAAACGAAACCAACACAGCATTCGGTACGCGAGCTGCGTGAAATCGGAATTGCGCCCGACGTGCTGCTGTGCCGCTCTGATCGGCCGCTGTCGCACGATCTGCGATCGAAGATCGCGCTTTTTTGTAACGTCAAGGAATCGGCGGTCATCAGTGCGCAGGACGTGGACACCATCTACAACGTGCCTCTGACATTTCACGACCAGGGGTTGGACGAACTGATCGTATCATCGCTGCAGTTAAATGAAATGGCCGCGCCGGCGGATCTGACGGCGTGGCGCAAATTGGTTGACACGATTCGCGAACCCTCGGCGGGGGAAACCGCAATCGCAATCGTCGGAAAGTACGTCGAGCTGGAGGATTCCTATAAGTCTCTGCGCGAAGCGCTGACGCACGGCGGCGTCGCGAACAATCTGCGCGTCAACGTGCGCTGGATCGAATCGGAAGAGTTAATGGACGACACTTACGAGTCCCGGCTGCGAGACTTCGACGCCATCCTGGTGCCGGGCGGGTTTGGCAAGCGGGGCGTGGAAGGCATGATACGGGCGATCTCGTATGCGCGACGCACGCGAACGCCATACTTCGGAATCTGCCTCGGCATGCAAACGGCCTGCATTGAATACGCGCGGCATGCCTGTGACCTGAAGGACGCCGACTCAACCGAATTCAATGTCGAGACGCCGTATCCGATCATTTTCAAGCTGCGCGATCTGGTTGACGTCGAGCAACTCGGCGGCACGATGCGTCTGGGCGCCTGGCCGTGCCGCCTCAGCGAGGGCTCGCTCGCCCGTGAGATATATGACGACGCCGCCGAAATCAGCGAACGTCACCGGCATCGTTACGAGTTCAATCCCGCGTATCGCCAGAAGCTGGAGCAGGGTGGGCTGGTTTTCAGCGGGGTCTCGCCTGACGAAAAGTTCATCGAAATTGTCGAGCTTTCGCGCGACGAACACCCGTGGTTTGTCGCTTGCCAGTTTCATCCCGAATTCAAATCAAAACCGCTGGCTCCGCATCCACTGTTCGCCTCGTTCGTTCATGCGGCCTTCAAGAATCGGCTACAAACTGAGACTTCGGTCGAGCAGATGACGGAAACTGATGTCCCGGCGTTGGAGCGGGCCGCGACGGCGAGCGAGAACTGAGGCAGGACCAACGGTCAACCCAACCCATAGAGAACTGGCCGCTCATTGGTCCGGTTCGGCGGCGTAATACGATTTGCGACCCATGACTATGTATTCCGGATGGCCGCGCACTTCGACATTCACTTTGCGCCGCTTCCCGTCGTGTTCTTTGTTCGTCGGATAATAGCCCACGATGTAGCGTCGATTTATGTCTGAGAAAATTCGGGTGTATGTCTCTCCGGTTTGCGATGGATCTTCCAGGAAACTCGCCCACCCCCCGGTGATCGCCGATAGCTCAGCCAAAGCCGATTGTTGCTGGAGGCGGGTTCGCACGAACGGCCTGAGGTCCGGATTCGATGGGGCCCGGGGGACGCGTATCTCCGCCCTGACCTTTGTCCTCGCAAGCGTTTCTTCTTCAACAGTCTTTCTCGCACGTTCAATCTGCTCAGACTCAGAAAAGCCGATCAGCCTGATGCCCGGTACGATGCTGTAGATGGTTGCTCTCGACTTCTCAGCTTCTTTGTAAAGGTCGGCGAGGCTGAAATTCTTGGCAATGGCCTTCATGACGGGAGCGACCTTAGCCGGCTGCGGTTGTAGTAATCCAAGCTCATCTCCGTCCGTCTGGAAGATGACCACGGGGCGCACGTCTTCTGCACTAAACAACTCTCGCAACGAGGCCATCAGCGCGCTGAATTGAAGGCTGTGGCCGCGGAACCAGCCGCCCATCGCATCCTTATCCAGGGCCTTCTTCTTCAATGACTCCAGTTTCGATTTGAGTTTTGCCTTGTCCTGCGTGAAGTCCTCAAGCAGTTTGATATCGTCCGTAACTATGGCCATCCTATCTTTCGGGCCAAGTTGATCAACCAGAGTTTTGGTTGCTTCGACACTCATGTTTATGTATGGCAGGAGGCTACCACTGTAATCAATGACCAGCACGATTGACCTTGGGATGCTCGCGTTATCTCCCAGCGAAAAGATGCCAACCTGTTGCGGCTGGCCGTCCTCGGTCAAAAGAAAGTCGCCTTCCGTTAAGCCCAGCACTGGATGCCCCTGCTGGTCGAGAACCAACACATCGCAAACGATGAGCGTCGTTTCTACCCGCACCACGTCTTCTTCTTCCGAACCCTTCGCCTTGTCTTTTTTGCGTTTGGTTTCGACGGCTGCATTGCGCTCAGGATCCCACTTGAGCCGCTTGAGGCTGGAGCCGAAGTCTTTGAGTTTGGGTTTCTCGCGAGTTGGAGTCTGGGCGAAAGCGAATGAACTAAATAAGGCTACGCTGAGGCTGATCGTAAGAATTGCAGTTGCGACATGGAAGGATACGCTTCTGCTCATGACTCAACCGGCTCCGTGATTACCTTCGCACCAGCGTATCTTCCGCGAACAGCGTCCACTTTCCGGTCGGATCTTTCTGCTGCATCAGAAAAGTCCACGACTTCTTTTCCGTGTTCCATGTAAAGATGTTGATGAAAGGACCGTCGGGATATTCAAAGACAAACTTGATGCTGTTGCCGTTGCGTGTTCCATAGCCGAGCGTCTCTGAAAACCTGCCGCCAAACACATCGATCCAATGCGCCACATATCGCTCGCTCGCGTTGTCATATCCGATGTAGATGTTCGCTTCGTACTGCGGCGGGTTGTTAACGTCTTTCATCTTGATCAGCAGAAACTGATGATTCAGGACCCACTCGGCTCGAGCGGTGTTCTCAACCGTTCGCGTCTTGAACTTGCGTGTGATTTTCCAGTCGCCGGCCAGGTTGTCGAGAAGCTCGTCGCGAAAAACGCGATCGCGGCCGTCGAGAGGTTGCTGGGCCGTCGCATGATCCCCAAAGGGCGCACACCAGCTCAAAAGTACGAGAATCGTTAGGACAATGATCCGCTTCATGATCTACTGTTCCGCGTCTGATGCATAGTACGATTTGCGGCCCATCACAATGTATTCAGGATGCCCGCGCACTTCGACTGTTATCTTCCGCCGCTTCCCGTCGTGTTCCTTGTTGGTCGGATAATAGCCGATGATGTAGCGGCGATTGATGTCTGAAAGGATTCGCGAATAAATGTCGTCCGCTTGTGACGGCTGATCGAAAAACTCGATCCATCCGCCGGTGATGGTCGACAGCAGTGCCAACGCCGATTGAAGTTTGACTCGCTGCTCGGCCTCGTATCTTAGCGCTTCGATCGGCATCCTTTTCAACCGGTCCTGCTCATGCTGCCTAACCCAAGTCCAGGGAACAATTCCTCTACAAATGCTTTCCGTGGAAGAATGCGAAGTAGATAATCGCCAGGGCTCCGACGATAACCGCCGTCACGGCAATTGTCTTCTTTGAGGACCAGTTGTTTCCCTTGACCTTCGCTACCTGGGGATAAGGTACGGTTGTTCTTGTGCCACTCTTGCTGTCACTGACGACAAAAGACTCTTCATTGGCTTCGCTGATATAGCCGGTCAGCTTGGTCTTGTCGCGAAGCGTCACTTCCACGTTAGTCTCAGGCCCCACGCCCAGTGACAATATCCCGGCTTTCACTTTCTCAGTGGCTTCGCGCTGTTTATCACCCTTGGGCTTTGCCGCGACTAACGACATAGTGCCGAGAGTAATCATCAGCGCGCAACCGATTACGACGGTTAGAGTCCTTCTTATCATGTAGCCCCCAGCCTGAATGCTTACTTGATCTGGATGGCAATCTATCACGAATGGCGCCTTCTGAAAAATTAGAGGTGGGGAGAGCCAACAATTGCCCTACTACCGCTCGCCTTCCGTTTAGGTGATAATGCCTCGCGCTCTCGCTGATCAGAATCAACCATGCTTCAATGCCCCAGATGTAACCGGCAATTTCCTGATGACGTTCATGTGTGTCCGGATGACCTCACGCCATTGCGGGCCGATGCCACCATCGCAGATATTCCCATCGATCCTTTGATCGGTCGCACCTTCGACGAAAAGTACCGCCTGGACGAACCGCTGGGCGGGGGCGGTATGGGCACCGTGTATCGGGCAACGCACCTCCTGATAGATCGTCCCGTTGCCGTCAAAGTCCTGAGCCAGCGATTCGTCGGCGACGACACGGCGCAACAACGCTTTCGCCGCGAAGCACGCGCCGCCGGACGCATGCAGCATCCGAACGCCGTCACGGTCACTGATTTTGGCGCCACCACGGACGGCTATCTATACATCGTCATGGAGCTGCTCGAGGGACGGACGTTGCGCGACCTGGTGGCGCACGAAGCGCCGCTTGATCCGGCGCGAGCAGTTTCGCTGATGCTGCAGACATGCGCAGCCGTAGGCGCAGCGCACGAAGCCGGTCTGATTCATCGCGACCTGAAACCCGCGAACATTTTTATCGAGCAGCGGCCGAACCTGCCGGCAACCGTGAAGGTGCTCGACTTTGGCGTCGCCAAGTTTGCCGTCGAAGAACATGACGACGATTACAAAACCCTGACGCAAGTAGGCGCGATCATCGGCACGCCGCGTTACATGTCACCCGAGCAATGTTCCGGCGCGGCGCCGCTGACTCCGGCATCCGACGTGTACAGCCTGGGAATAATTCTTTACGAGATGTTGACGGGCGCTGTGCCGTTCAGCGCTGATGCTCCGCTGGCTGTCGCGCTGAAACACGTATCAGAGATGCCGCGTCCGCCGCGTGAAATCGTCCCTTCGATTCCAGCCGAACTCGAAAGAGTAGTCTTGCACTCCCTTGCAAAGAACCCTTCGGCCCGACCGCCGGACGGTAATCAGTTGCGAACCGAATTGCACGGCATAGCCGAGGTCCTGGGACTGGAACACGCCGACAGTACGTGGGCCGCATCACTGGATGAATTGCGCAGCGCGGGCACTGAAAGCCCTTCAGGTCGTCTGGTGATTGATCTCGCAACGTTGCGGCACGTGCAGGCTGCCAGCAGTGGTGACAATCTTTCGGCTGCCGCGGTGAAACAACACGGCGCATCGACGAGCCCCACGGGTCCTGACTCAAAGCGACCTGAATTCGCTCGAGTCAATGTGTTGCTGGAAAAACCGGCTGCTGCTTCGCACCTGATGCGTCTTGCTGCCGTGCTGGTCGTGCTCATCGCGATTGTTGGTTCAGCAGTGCTCGCGGCTCGCTGGTGGGGCAGGGACGCTTCGGTAGATCAAAGCGCCAATGCCAACGCGGTGAGCGTTGCTTCTTCCAGTCCGACACCATCTCCGTCGCCGTCGCCCACTCCCGTCCCCAAACCCGTCAAGAAGCCCGAGCCCAAAAAGGAAGAGAAGCCTTCAAGGCTCAAAGCTATTTGGAATAAGGCGAAAGGCATATTCAAATGATTTCATTCTTGATTTCTCCCTTCTCCCTTTGGGAGTGAAGGGTCGGGGAAGAGGGGCGAAGCTGGGGATGGGTTCGACACTAGCGCCCTCTCCCAACCCTCTCCAAAGGGAGAGGGAGTCGGGACAACTTAATTAGGTCGATCGGGAAGGAAGGATGAGAAAGTGCGTAAACTTATTATCGTTTTGTTAGTCGCGGGAACCTTGGCGTTTGGAGCCATCATCAACTCCAACGCGCAACAGGATCGAGAGCGCGCTGCGGCGCGCGGGCCGTTGCGACCGGTGCACACGTTCTCGATTGTCGCGCGCGATCCGAGCACCGGTGAATTGGGCGTGGCCGTACAGTCACACTGGTTCTCAGTCGGCCCAATCGTGCCCTGGGCCGAAGCCGGAGTGGGCGCGGTGGCCACGCAATCATTCGTCGATGCTTCTTATGGACCCCTGGGCCTGGCAATAATGCGCTCGGGGCGGAGCGCGCCCGATGCATTGAAAGCTCTGCTCGCCGGGGACGATGGTCGCGACGTGCGCCAGGTGGCGATGATTGATGCGCTGGGTCGCGTCGATGCGTGGACCGGCAAGAACGACATTCAGGCTGCCGGTCATCATGTCGGCAAAGATTATTCGGTTCAGGCGAACCTGATGCTGAACGACAAAATCTGGCCCGCGATGGCTGCGGCCTTTGAAACAACGAAGGGCGATTTGGCTGAACGCATGCTGGCGGCACTCGATGCAGCGCAAGCCGCCGGCGGTGACATTCGCGGTCGGCAGTCCGCCGCATTAATCGTCGTGAGCGGGAAACCGACGGGGCAGGCCTGGAAGGATCGCATCTTCGATCTGCGCGTCGATGACAGCGCCGAGCCTTTGAAAGAGCTGCGCCGGCTCGTCACGTTGCAGCGCGCCTACAATCATATGAACGCCGGCGATCTGGCAGTCGAAAAGAAGGACAACGAAGGCGCGCTACGTGAATATGGCGCGGCTGAGAAATTGGTGCCCGACAACGCCGAAATGATCTACTGGCACGCGGTGGCGCTGGTGAACATGGGCCGCGTGGAAGAATCTCTGCCGCTCTTCAAGCGCGTCTTCGCGATGGATCGGAACTGGGTCGAGCTGACGCCGCGTCTGCCGAAGTCAGGTCTGCTGCCGGATGATCCGAAGTTGATTGAGCGGATTGTTGCGGTGGGTGGAAAATGAGTTGGTGGTCCGACTGTAGAGTCCTATTTGGTTTCGTGTTACGCGCGGACAAGGACGATCCACGAAATCACAAGAAATCGCACCAACAAAACCAATTCCGCTTCGTGTCTTTTCGTGGATCGTTTTGCCGGGCATGGAATCCTGTCACCTTCGGAGACCACTCGCTTAGCGGGTATTGCCCTTAATTTGAAACGGCCAAAGACAGAAGGATTAACAAGTGCTGCGGAAAATAATCAACTTCCTGTTCGATTCCGGCTATCAGGTAGTTACTTGGGTATGGATAGCGACTTCCATTAGCTCCTTCTTCTTTTTTGCTGGTAAGCCAAGCGGTCAACGCGGTCAGGGGATGGTATGGTCTGCCCTTAGTTTGTGTGTTGCCGTTGCCGTTATGATCCTTCTTCTGGCAAAGCGATACTTTTTCGACACGCAGGGCCGTCCAAAGATTTCGCTGGAAAGCGCCACTATCGCTTTTACCTCTAACCGACCACCGCGGATTGCTATAGGCGTCAAGAACAGGGGCGACCTCACGGCTCATAACATTCTCTGGCGCGGTGCGGATTATGTAACATCCTATGATTTCCCCGGCCCTCTCCCTTATTCCCGGCCAGACGAAGTTGACCGCCAAAGAGACCTTATCGCTGGCGCGGAACTGACAGCCATAACGATGCACGGCGTCCCGATAACGCCCGCCGAACTGATAGGACTTGGTAGCGGCAAGTTGCGATTCTGGCACTACACGGACGCCACGTACGAGGACAAAAGCGGGAATGAATACCCGTTTGATATTTGCCTTATTTACGAGCGGGAAATGGGATCGGCCATGAGAATCGCCCCGCCCGAGTATTGGCCTAAGAAGAACGATTAAGAAGAGAAAAACCAAGACGCATGTTTTTGTATTACTGCTGTCCAAATAGAGGCTGAAATAATGACGGAAGAGAGCAATGCCGCCCAGAATACTGAGAAGACCAATAGCGGTCAGGGCGATGGCCCACGTGGTTACTTGCGCGGGGTTTGTATTGGCGGGGCGTGGGCTTTCATTGGACTGCTGTTGACCGCTGTCTTTTGGCCTAATTTGACCGAGCGCACCAAGTTTTTCACTGGGAATCTGCTGAATCTCGTTATCGCCTTTTCCGTCATTGCTCAAGTGATGATATACCGCAAGCAATGGCGCGTAATGGAAAGGCAATCGAAGATCATGGATCGGTCGCTGGTAATAGGAACTAGGGCCTATATTGCAATCCATAGCGTAATGTTTGATCTTAAAACCGGATTTCTTGTTATCGAGTTGGAAAACATTGGCAAAGTTCCTACGAAGGGCCTTAGTGTTTTGATACACGTCCTTCAGGCAATGGCTAGCCCTCCCGATGCTCCCGTTACCGTGCAAAAACTCAAACATGATTGGGGCGAAGATATGGAGTTGTATCCAGGGCAATTCAGGGCGCGTATATACATTCTGGTTGAGAACTTTGACAAGGAGCAAGGACATTTGATCCTTACGATGAAGAAGACACTTGCCGTAGGCGTCCAAGCCATCTATGGCGACGGTTTTGGAGAGACAAGACCTTCGAATTTTCGTTTCCGATATGCTCCCGGCGGATGGATACCTGTTCCTATCTCGTGGGAAAAGGAGCAAGAGGTGATGAAGAATCAAGCCGCCGCAGATAAGGCCAAGGAAAATCCAAATTAGAGCACTATCGCTTAGCGCGGCGGGTCGTACTTTTCACTGGCTCTGGATTACACTGGTTGACTTGATCCGAATCGATTAGCAACTTAAGCATGCAGACTGGTTCACAAACGAAATCATTCCAGGTTGGCACGGCCACCTTTGGCGACGGGCGGCTGACGATTATTGCCGGGCCGTGCGTGATTGAGTCTGATGAACACGCGATGATAATGGCGCGCGCATGCGCCGATCGGGCCCGCAACGCCGGATTGGACTTTGTTTTCAAGTCTTCATTCGATAAGGCCAATCGATCCTCGATCAAGAGCTTTCGCGGAATCGGCATGGAAGCGGGCCTGGAGATTCTCCGCCACATCAAAACCGAGCTAGGCGTTCCGGTAGTCACGGATATTCATGACGTCGCGCAGGTCGATGCAGTAGCCGACGTGGCTGATCTTCTTCAAATCCCCGCCTTTCTTTGTCGTCAGACTGACTTGATTCTTGAGGCCGCGCGATCGGGACGGGCGGTTAATATTAAGAAGGGCCAATTCCTGGCGCCGGAAGATGCCCGCAACATTGTCGAGAAGGTCAGGACGGCGGGTTGCGAGCGATTAATGTTGACCGAACGCGGCGTGAGTTTTGGCTACAACAATCTGGTTGTTGATATGCGCGCGTTTCCGATCATGAGCGAGTTCGGCGTGCCGATTGTTTTCGACGTAACGCACTCGCTGCAGCTTCCGGGCGGCCTTGGCAATGCAACCGGCGGATTATCTCAGTACATCGAACCACTCGCCCGGGCCGGCGTCGCTTGCGGAGTCGATGCGGTATTCATGGAAGTTCACGACGCGCCAGAACGAGCACCGTCAGATGGTCCGAATATGCTGCCGCTCGCGCGCATGGGTCCGCTGCTCGAGAGTCTGCGCGACATCCATAAGTTGGTACGTGAGCGCGCTAACCGTGCAGCGTCATGATGCACTGGTGCGGAAGCCCACGTGAGACTTGTTTTTCGAGAGATTTGTCCAGCAACAATATGACAACCATTCGTATTCTTCTACTCGTCTGTTCGGTCTGCTGTTTTCTCTCGCCAGCTTCTGTCCGCGCGCAGGATGAACCGCGCGCAGCGTGGCAGGCTACCAACTTCGACATCACTGTGAACAATTTCGGCGCCGAACGTGCCCTAAATGCGCGCGCGGTTGTGTCGCTGCGCAACGTTGGTCGCGGAGCCGGATCGACCATGAGCTTGCGCATCAACGCCAAGGCGGAAATCAAATCTCTCAGCATAGGTGGGGCTACCGCCGCTTATCGTTCGCTACCGGAACCTCGCGGTGGGGCACAACGACTGACAATCACTCTGCCGAGTGCGATCGCCCCGGATGAAACGGTGATTGCGACGGTTGAGTATCGGCTGCCCGTGGCGGAGAACTCAGGGCTGGCGGCTATTTCGCCGGTGGAGTCGCAGTTTTTGCCTCTCTCATTATGGTATCCGACCGCCAATACTCCGTTCGCCGTGCGTGGCGCCGACTATGCGCCGTTTCGTCTGACCGTGACCGGCGCAAGTGCTATTTCGTCAGGCAGTGAAAAGAGCGCGAATGGCAACAGCATTTTCGAACAGTCGCTGAATGGCCAGCCGTTCTTTGTCGCCGGAACGTGGGACCGGGTCGAGGGCAGCGGCAATGCGAAAGACATCACAGCCTTTCTGTCCAAAGGCTCGGGCCCGGACGACCGGAAACAGGCGGACGCGCTGATCGCGCTTGCGAATGATGCAAGATCGTTCTATGCGGGTTTGTTTGGAGCCGCGCCGACTGTTTCCTTACGTCTGATTGCCGTAACGCGGGGCGCCGGTTTCGATGACGCGGGGACCGTGTTGCTCGGCGAGGGTGCGTTTCGAAGGAAGAAGATTGACGCGGTCACCGCCGTGAGCATAGCCGAAGCAGTCGCCCGACTATGGGTTGGAGCAGAGACACCAGTGCGCGGCGAAGGCCACGGAGTTTTGCGCGAAGGCTTGGCGCGATTCGTGGCGGCGCTATTTATCGAAAAGCAGTTTGGTCCTGAAGCCGCCGAGGCCGAGCGCGGGCGGCAGCGTCTGGCGTATTCAGCGATTGCCAAACGCGATGTGGCCCTGTCGCGCACGACTCAACTTGATGGCACGTATTTCAATTCAGTTGCGAACAAGGGCGCGATGGTCTGGCGTCTGGTCGACCATATCGTGGGAAGGGATACCTTCGTGGCGGTATTGCGCGGCCTGCTGTTGAGCGCGAAGACCGATGCGGAAGGGTTATCATTGGCCCGCGCGCGAACCGTCTTCGTTGAACGAGGCGGAGCTTCCTTTAAGACTTTGCTTGATCAGCAACTCGATGAATCGACAGACATGGATCTAATGGCCGGGCTGCCGCACCTGGAGGGCGGACAGTGGGTAGCAGCTCTGCGCAATCTCGCGTCGACCGAGGTTACCGTCAATGTGGTGGCCACAACCGACACGGGCCAGCGACTCACTGTCCAGGGAACAATTCCCGGGCATGACTTTGGCCAGGCGACGTTCAAGAGCGCGTCCACGATCGTTCGTGTTGAAGTTGATCCGGAAAAGTTCTATCCGCAATTAGATTACGCCAACGACGTCGCGCCGCGTTCAGTGGAATTAGCGAGTTCGCTGGCTGAAGCAACGCGGTTGTTTGGCGCGCAGGAGTATGCGAAAGCGGAAGCACTCGCTCGCGAACTGCTTGCCGTTTCGCCGCGTACCCAGGAAGCGCGCATTGTCCTGGCGCGCGCGTTGCTGGCCCAAAGCGCGTTGCTGGCCCAAAACGCGGCGCTGCCCCAAAACGCGCAGTTGGCCCAAAACAAGATCGACGAAGCTGAGCGGGAATTCCGGCAGTTGGCAGTTGACCGTTTGCCGACACCGGCAACGTTGGCCTGGTCGAGCATTGGCCTGGGCGAGATTGCTCTGCGGCATGGCCAGGCGGCTGAGGCAGCGCGCAATTTCAACGATGCCGTGCACGCGGACGCCGAATACGCATCGACCCTTGCTGCGCGCGCGACGCGTATTCGCTCAGAGGCCGCGGCCAATGCGACGCCCGCCATTGATGAGTCTGCGAAAGGCTTCGTCAATCAACTCGATGCGGCGATTCGCAGCGGACGTCAGGCTGAAATCGCGCCTATGATTGTTCCAGGTGAGCTGGCCGGATTTATTCGGGGCGCTGTCGGGACCCAACCCGAAGCGTGGGTGACTCGCATTCTGAGGACAGAGCAGCTCGACTCGAACCGGCTGGCTCTGGACGTGGCGATCAATAGCAAGCAACTGGGCGCGGAGCACGCCGGCACGGCGGTTTTCATTCTGGCTCGCGTCGGCGCCGGATGGAAGTTGAACGCAATTGAGTTCTTTGAAGTAAGATGAAGCAGAGTTTCAAGTTTCAAGTTTCAGGTTTCATGTTCGGATTGCACTGTTCGACCTGTTCAATCGGCCTATCATTTTCGAAGCTGAACTTTGAACTTGAAACTTGAGACTTGAAACACATTTGATGGACCAACTACACGCAAAACTAGAAGCGCTGCGCGAACGCATTCGTGCCGTCGAATCCTGCGCGGTGGCGTTCTCAGGCGGGGTTGATTCGACGTTCGTTTTGAAAGTTGCCCGCGACGTGCTTGGCGAGCGCGCGATTGCGGTAACCGCGTTAAGCGAATCGCTTCCGACTGGTGAACTGGAGGAGGCGAGGGAATTGGCAACTGAGATTGGGACCCGGCATGTGGTTCTTCGCACCTTTGAGACGCAGGACGAGAATTATCTCGCGAACGCTGCGAACAGATGTTTCTTTTGCAAGACAGAAATGTACGCTCGCATTAACGAGTTTGCGCGTAGCGAAGTTTTTAACGCAGTGCTCGACGGTCTAAACCAGGATGATCTGCATGATCGTCGACCCGGGCGCGCGGCAGCGATCGAACACGGTGTGATCTCGCCACTGGTTGATGCGGGCTTGACCAAGGACGAGATCCGCGCGCTGTCGCGCGAGATGGGATTGCCAACCTGGGACAAGCCGGCACTGGCGTGCCTGTCTTCGCGTATTCCACACGGAACCCCAATCAGTCTTGAGGCGCTAACTCAGGTCGACCGCGCCGAAACATTTCTGCGCAGACTGGGCGTCCATCAAGTGCGGGTTCGCCACCACGGCAGAACGGCGAGCATTGAAGTTGAGCCTCGCGATTTTCATCTGGTTAGATTGAAGGAATCCGAAATCAATGCGCACCTCAGCGGCCTGGGTTTCACGGAAGTTGTACTCGACCCGGCCGGGTATCGCACCGGCAATCTGAATCCCACTACAGCCCAAATCTAATGCAAGCCGAATTACTTCGCGATCTCCTGAACGAAGTGCGCGCGGGGACGCGCACTATCGAAAGCGCAATGGATCGTTTGCGGGATTTGCCCTTTGAGAATCTTGGCTATGCCCGGCTTGACCATCATCGCGCGCTGCGCACAGGTTTTCCCGAGGTTGTATTTTGTGAAGGTAAACGCATCGAGCAGATCATAGAGATTCTGGAAAGACTGGAGCAGAAGCACTCCCCGGTGCTCGCTACTCGCGCCACCCGCGAGATCTACGAGGCCGTCTTGACGCACCTTCCATCGGCGAATTATTTTGATGACGCGCGCATCATTCAACTTGGCGTGAACGGGGCCGAGCCCACGGAAACGACCGTGCTGGTCATCTGCGCAGGTACAGCGGACGTTCCGGTCGCCGAAGAGGCCGCGGTCACGGCACGAGCGCTGGGCAGCCGGGTCGAGAGACTTTACGACGCCGGCGTTGCCGGTGTTCATCGCTTGCTGGCAGAGCGTGAAAGGTTGAACGCCGCCAACGTTATCGTGGTGGTGGCCGGAATGGATGGGGTGTTGCCCACGATCGTCGGTGGCCTGGTCGCGTCACCCGTGATTGCGGTGCCTACCAGTGTCGGGTATGGAACGGGCCTGGGCGGTGTTAGCGCGCTGATGACGATGCTGAACGCATGCGCGCCGGGCATCGCGGTCGTGAATATTGATAACGGTTTTGGCGCGGGGTACCTCGCTCACTTGATCAATGCGCGTGGCGCCGCGGTTGAACGTGAAAGCTGAAAGTTGAAACTCAAAACTCAAAACTCAAAACTCGAAACTGACGAGGTCGATCGTCGCGCCAGGCGCATCAAGCTGCTGTTGACGGACTGTGATGGCGTGCTCACCGACGGACGACTTGAGCTGCTGGAAAACGGTGACGAGCAGAAGACTTTTCACGCGCGTGACGGTCAGGGCATTTCGCTTTTTCATCAGGCCGGATTGAAGACGGGAATTATCTCAGGTCGAACTTCCGGCGCCGTTGAACGCCGCGCCCAGGATTTGAGCATGTCTTATGTGCGACAGTACGCAAAGGACAAAGTCAAAGCGCTCGAAGAGATAATGGCCGAGGCAAAGGTCTCGTTGCATGAGTGCGCATACATCGGAGACGACCTGGCGGACGTTCCGGTTATGCTCCAGGTAGGACTCGCGGTCGCGGTGGCAGATGCGGTAATGGAAACGAAACAGGCCGCGCACTTCATCACTGAAAACAACGGCGGTTACGGCGCCGTCCGTGAAGTGTGCGATCTGATTCTGAAGGCACAGGGTCGCTGGGAAGACTTGATGAAGCAATATGGTCAGTAGTCAGTTGTTAGTTGTCAGTAGTCAGTAGTTTAGTCTACTGATTGCTCCATCGTCGCAGATCTCACCAACTGACCACTGACTACTGGCACCGGACAACTGACCAGCGTCGGGTTTGACATTCTTCTCGGCGGCAAATAATCTTCACTTCGTTGGGTGATTGATCCTTTGAAAAGACTTGACTTTATTCTTTTGCCTTTTTCCTTCTTTCTTCTCTCTGAGCGGGCGTAACTCAATGGTAGAGTGTCAGCTTCCCAAGCTGGATGTTGCGGGTTCGATCCCCGTCGCCCGCTCCATTTTTTCTCAGTAATCTCTAAACTGAAAATTCAAAAGTTAGCTAAATGTTAGAAACGTCCCACAAACGTCCCGCAACTGCGTTCGATTATTAGCGG
>JBGQGG010000054.1:0-27853 GCA_041497335.1 Pyrinomonadaceae bacterium
AAGGAACGCGGATTACGCAGGACATGATCTGGACAAAGCGGCCCGGCACCGGAATTCCGGCCAGACATCTGGAGCAGTTGGTCGGCCGCATCGCCCTGATCGATATTCCAGCGGACCATCTGCTGCGATGGGAAGAGCTAACAGTTGCCTTATGAGAGCCATAATTGGGTGTGACAGCTTCCTGTCTCTGCGCAATGTGCATAACGGGAATTTGGGTCAGTATCTGAATGGACTTCACGTCCTGGTCGATCCCAATCAAATAGCTGGCAGTCGCATAGCATGTCCGGAGACGCAGATCGATCCGTTGATTGATTTCGACGTTAATTCGGAGCCAACCATGGCCAGTCTGTTTCTCAAGTCTTATCTGGCCCGGAAAGCTTACTACGACGCGGGGACACTCTGGACCGAGATGCGTGGAAGCATTGGGCGTAACTATCCGAACCGAACGTGGCGTCGGTTCGCGAGCACAGCGAAATCAGGAATCCGTTTCACAACAGGATGGGTAAATGGCGCGCTCGGTCGTGCGCAAGGCGGACGGCGAGCGTGTGCTCGCGCTTTAAGATCACATCCGTTGGCCGAACACTATCGGCGTCTGTTTGAAGACATTGCTCCGGATCTGGTGGCCGGCTTCTCGCCCGAAGGGCTTCGGGAGATGCTTCTCATGGAGGCGGCGAATGATGTTGGTCTGCCAACCGCGGTGATGATTCGGTCGCGAGACAATCTAGCAGCCAAGATTCAGCACCTGCCTGATGCTGACCGGTACTTCGTCTGGGCGGACGCCACCCGGGATTTTCTCCTGAGTATGTACCCGGAGATCGACCCTGCGAAGGTCGAGGTAACTGGCTCGCCTCAGTTCGATCACCACCTTGATCCGTCCTACAGCTTGAAACGGGAAGAGTTCTTTGAACTGGTGGGTCTAGACCCAGGTCGCCCATTGATTGTCTATACCATGATGACGCCGGGTCTTTACGGGCACGAGGCAGAGATTGCACAGCACCTGGCTGATGCTGCACACGACGGGCGCTTCGTTGGAGGGGCACAACTTTTGGTTCGTGGTCATCCTCGGATGTTCGGTTCGGATGTCAAACTACTGCACCGTGAATACCAGGAAGCCCGCGCCTATCCCTCTTCCCGAGCAGTGCCTTATAGAAGCAAGGACCACGAGGCGGAGGTAGTGCGCCTGATCATCGAGGACGAACCGGTTCACCTTTCGACGCTCGCGTATCAGGATGTCCAGGTGAATGTTTGCGGAACTATGACAATTGACTCCGCCATTTTTGATAAGCCTGTTGTCAACATCTACTATGACGTTGCCAGGGGGATAGAGTCTGGTGCGTCAGTGCGCCGCTTCTATGCGCGTTCCGATGTAAAGCAAATGATGGGTTATGGAGCGTCGCGGCTCGCACGAGACCCTGAACACTGCATTCGGCTGATCAATCGCTATCTCGAAGAGCCTGGTCTGGATGCGGATGGGCGGCGTCGGGCGCGCGAGGAAGACTGCGGTCCCCTGGACGGCAAATCCGGCTGGCGAATCGCCAAGTCGCTTGGTCGTCTGGCGGTGGGAAATGTTGGACAACGATGCGTGGGTGTTCCGGTCTTTTCAGCGTGACGTTTCAGTTTCACAGCTATTTCGTTAAGCGACGATTGGAGATCGGATTTCGGATCGTTTAAGAGTGCTTTTCGCCGGCCTCGGCTCGATTGGGCAGCGGCACGTGCGTAATCTCCGGCGACTGCTGGGCGATAAGGTAGATATCCTGGCGTACCGCGCTCGGGGCGGGGGTCCGGTCCTCAATGCGGACATGACAGTTCGTCCAGATTGCGATTTGGAATCAACCTATGGTATCCGCTCTTTTGACAATCTGGACGATGCGCTGGAGCAGCGGCCTGATGCGGTCTTTGTAACAAACCCGAATACACTGCATCTCCCGGTTGCAATAAGAGCCGCGAGGGCGGGTTGCCATCTTTTCATTGAAAAGCCGCTGTCCGATTCGTTGGCTGGAGTGGACGAGCTAGTTGATTTGGTTGAGCGGCAGCGGTTGGTTGCTCTGGTCGCGTATCAGTTTCGCTTTCACCCGGGCCTTCGGTTGGTCAAGTCTATCATCGAGCAGGGAAGGTTGGGCCAACTAGCCGCCGCCCACATCGTAAATGGCGAGTACATTCCCGACTGGCACCCTTATGAGGACTACTCCAAGAGTCACGCAGCACGGAGCGATATGGGCGGCGGATGCCTGCGCATACAAACACACGAGTTGGACTGCATGTTGTGGCTGTTTGGCATGCCCAGGCGCGTGTTCGCGGTTGGCGGACACCTGAGCCGGCTCGAGCTTGATGTGGAAGATTCTGTGAGTTTGCTCCTTGAATGCAGGTATGCAGACAACCCACTCCCGGTACACGTACACCTCGATTTCCTGCAGCGCCCGCCTCAGAGGGTATGCGAGGTGGTGGGGGACGCGGGAAAAGTTCGATACGATTACTATGCTAATCTGGTTCAATTCCACGCCACTGAGCCGAGAAGCGAGACCCTCCACAATTTTGAAGGGTTCGACCGAAACGAAATGTTCTCAGACGAGTTGCGACATTTTCTGGACTGTCTGAAGGGTGAAGCTCGACCGGTAGTGGACCTTCGCGAGGCCATTTCTAGCATGCGAGTGGCCGAGGCAGCTCTTCAGTCTCTGGCTACCGGGCGCGCGGTCGAAATGAACTGAATGTATGGCGAAAGTCCTCGCTCTGATTCCAGCGCGTGGAGGCTCGAAAGGCATCCCGCGAAAGAACCTGATGACCATTGCCGGCAAGCCCTTGATTGCCTATTCGATCTTGCAGGCTAAGGCGTCGCAGCGCATCAATCGAATTATTGTTTCCACCGATGACGGGGAAATCTCCCAAGTGGCAAAAGAGTGGGGGGCTGAGGTGCCGTTCATGCGACCCGCTCAGTACGCGCTTGACTCGTCTCCGGACATAGATGTGTTTCGCCACGCTCTGAAGTGGTTGAAGGAGTACGAGGGTTACGAGCCTGATATGGTTGTCCACCTGCGCCCTCCCGGACCGGTGCGCTCAGTGGAGCTGATCGACCAGGCTATCGACCTTTTAGCCGACCACCCTGAAGCAGACGCGGTCCGCTCGATCAGCCCGGCACTTCAGACTCCTTACAAGATGTGGAGCGCAACGCCGGACGGGTACCTGCAACCTCTGCTCCGGGTAGATGGCCAAGCCGACTGTCAGTCGCTGCCGCGCCAGCAACTGCCGAAGGTGTTCTGGCAGAACGGTTATGTTGATGTCATACGTCCCAGAGCCGTGTTGGAAAAGAACTCGATGTGGGGTGAGTGTGTGCTTCCGTTCGTAGTCGAGGAAACGTTGTTTGAACTGGACTACCCGGAGGACATACCTGCGATTGAGGAAGCATTGAAGCGGGTCGAAGTCGGCTCGATAGTCGAGCCCAAAAAGGGAGCGGACCGCCACGCGGTCTAATCTCAAGTCGATTACAAGGAATGGAGGTCAGAGAAATGAGTAACGTAGTAAAAGTAGGTAATCAATTGGTCGGTGACGGCCAACCTTGCTTTATCGTCGCTGAGATTGGTATCAACCACAACGGCTCGGTGGAGATCACCAAGAAGCTCATCGATGCGGCGTCGTTGGCGGGATGCGATGCGGTCAAATTTCAGAAGCGGACCATTGATGTTGTCTACACCCGAGAAGAGCTCGCCAAGCCGCGCGAAAACCCGTTCGGGGCGACCAATGGCGATCTCAAGCGAGGGCTTGAGTTTGGAGAAAAGGAGTACAAAGAGATCGATGCCTACTGCCGCGACAAGAACATTCTCTGGTTTTCGTCGTGCTGGGATGAGGGTTCGGTCGACTTCATTGAACGATTTGATCCGCCCTGTTACAAGATTGCATCCGCGTCCCTCACGGATGACAACCTGCTGCGGCACCACCGGCGCTATGGGCGGCCTATCATTGTTTCTACCGGCATGAGCACTCAGGAAGAGATTGATCATGCGGTTGAGGTGCTGGGGCGAGACAATCTGATCTTGCTGCATTGCACGAGCACGTATCCTTCACAAGTTGAGGAGCTGAACCTTTCAGCGATACCAGTAATGAGAGAGCGCTACGGTGTTCCGGTTGGTTACTCAGGGCACGAGGTGGGCCTTGCACCGTCGATCGGGGCGGCAGCTCTCGGGGCTTGCATGATCGAGCGACACATCACCCTGGATCGCGCGATGTGGGGCAGTGACCAGGCGGCGTCCGTCGAGTGGCAGGGCTTCTGGCGATTGGTAAAAGACGTGCGAGCCCTCGAAAAGGCGATGGGCGACGGGGTCAAACGCGTCTATGCAAGCGAAGTCCCGATCATCGCAAAACTGCGACGCGTCGGAGCTTCGGATTTAATAGGCATCGCTTAGTGGTTTGACGGCTTGGCTTGAGGTAAGGGCTTGAACGGTGAGTGTAGCTAAATCGTTTGACCTGTCGGGTAGGACCGCAGTGATCACCGGCGGCGCGGGCCTGCTCGGAGTACGACACGCCGAGGCCATTGCCGAAATGGGCGGCGTCCCCGTCCTCGTTGACATCGATGGCGTGCGAGCCGAGGCCGCAGCGGCCGAGGTCGAGTCGAAGTATCGTTGTCGAGCGATCGGGTTGAGCTCGGACATCACTGACCCTGGCGCAGTCTCTGACCTATTGAGCCAGGTACTGGACCGAACTGGCCGCGTCGACATACTTATCAATAACGCGGCGAACAATCCTAAAATGGACGCGTCGAACTCGGATGCGATCCTCAAGACTCGACTTGAGAACTTTCCTCTGGAACTCTGGAACCAGGACATAGCGGTTGGTCTAACCGGAGCCTTCCTTTGCAGCCGAGTACTTGGAAACGAGATGGCCCGGCGAGGAAAAGGGGTCATTGTGAACGTGGCATCTGACTTGGCGCTGATTGCTCCCGACCAGCGCATCTACCGCAGGCCCGAGCTTTCGGAAGAAGACCAACCAGTCAAACCGGTGAGCTACTCAGTTGTGAAACACGGTTTGGTCGGACTCACGCGTTACCTGGCAACCTATTGGGCCGATCGAGGGGTTCGCGTAAATGCAATATCCCCCGGAGGAGTCTACACCGGACAAGATGACTTGTTGGTGCAACGCTTGAGCAACCTGATACCGCTCGGGCGCATGGCAGGCCGGGACGAATACAAGGCAGCGATCGTGTTCCTGGTTTCGGATGCATCGTCGTACATGACGGGCGCAAACCTGGTCATAGATGGAGGTCGGACGGCATGGTGAATACTGTCCAAGTTTTAGCCCTGGACATCGATGGCGTTCTCACAGATGGCACGGCATGTCAGACTGACAAGCACGACGAGGAGAAGAGATATTGTTTCCACGACCTGGATGCAGTCGCGCAAGCGCAGTGGTCAGGCATCATGGTCGCGTTGGTGACCGGTGAGGACACCCCCGCAGTGAGCGGGATCGCGGAGCGTTTCGGTGTCGAGCAAGTTATGCGGGGAGCAAAAGACAAGGTGTCAGCCCTATCAGAACTGTCCGCGGGGCTCAACATCTCGCTCGACCACTTTTGCTACATCGGGGACAGTGATCGGGATGCCCCGGCCTTGTCTGAAGTAGGACTGGGATTGGCGCCCGCCAACGCTACGCCAATGGCGAAGGCGGCGGCACACATAGTTCTTTCTCACTCCGGAGGCGCCGGCGCGGTGGCAGAAGCAGTGTCTTTGCTCTCCAGGCTCAGCCAGAACGGTGAAACGTCACCAGTGATGGAGCTCGAGATGAGGCGGATCGTCAGTGACAGCATCGCTGCCCATCAATCGATGCTCGAGCAATCGCTACCAGTCCTGGTACAGGTCGCACAGACCTTCATTCGAGCCATTCGCGCTGGGCGAAAGATCCTCTTTTTTGGCAACGGAGGAAGTGCAGCGGAAGCCCAGCACGTGGCGGGAGAGTTAATCGGACGCTTCGCGCAAGAAAGCAGTCCGTGGCCTGCCATCGCACTTACAACAGACACATCAGTGCTCACCGCAATTGGGAACGATTGGGAATATGCGGAAGTCTTTGCGCGTCAGGTGCGAGGCCTGACCAGGCCCGGCGACGTAGTTGTGGGTATCAGCACAAGCGGACGCTCACCGAACGTACTGCGAGGTCTCGATGCGGGAAGACAGTCCGGCGCGACGACCATCGGCTTCACCGGCGCCGATGGTGTCAGCATGTCAGATCACAGCGACATCTGCTTCCTGGCGCCGGCAACGGCGACCTCACGAGTACAGGAACTAAGCTTGTTGGCGTGGCATAGCATCTGTGAATTGGTGGAGCGAGAGCTTGTCAATGACTAGCGCGGCGATGAGAGAGCAGGTGACGATGAGTGCAGTCATTGGATGCGACAGCTTCCTGTCGCTGCGCAACGTGAGAAACGGCAACCTGGGCCAGCGTGTTAACCGGTTCAACTTGGTACGCTGGCTTACCGGGATGTTCAGGTTAACGTGTGCGGAACGATGACGATCGATTCAGCCATCCACGACAAGCCGACGGTGAACGTTTACTACGACCTCGTGAGGGACGTTCCGTCCGGATTGTCGGTGCGTCGGTCCTACGAACGGTCCGATGTGAGAGTGATGGTGGCATACGGTGCTTCGCAACTGGCTAGAAGAGTGCATACGTCTGATAAACCCGTGCCTGGATGATCCAAGCCTTGATTCTGAAGGACGAAAACGGGCACGCGAAGAAAGACTGCGGCCCCCTCGACGGTCGGGCAGGCGAGAGAATCGCATCCGCCATCTGTTCTTTCTAGCAAGGTCGTAAGGCTGGCCGGGCTTGTGATCAATCGGAGGCATAACGGCATCACTCACGCTTCACGCTGTGGATGGATCGTAGCGATGCATCGGGCCAGGTCCCGGTGACGTGTAGAGAAACCTCGAAATGGATCGGACTGCAATGGAAAGGAATTCGGGAAGCATTGGCGCAATGACCGACCGGCAGGCGGACGAAGCCATGCGGGTGTTTACTCGGCTGACCGACGATTTCATCGCGGACGGATATAACGTTTGTAGCACAATGCGCTATAACTTCTTTTCCGATTGTCTCCGAACGAATCAATACTCAAGCTATTCGCGTGATCAGCTACGTTACTGGTTAATACCCGCAGCCTGCCAGTATCAAGCCGAGCGAGCCACAGTTCAGTTTGCTCTCGAGGGACTCTCCCAGGCAGAACAGCGACAGAATGAGCCAATGATGAACTGGCTGCGCATGCGGGGAGTGACGGCAGGCTGGATCAATGCACCCGCCCAAGGGCGCGTCAGACGGCTCGGTAGCTCCATAGCAACGGTAATCAAATGGCGCTCGTTTCTTGCTGGTATTGAGCGGTATTTCTCTCCTCTGGATAGCCTTGGGCGTCGCTTGATGAAGGCGTTCGAACTCGATGCCCCCTTTCTAGACTGGTTCCGCTTTCAGAACGCGGTTTCTCTGGCGCGAATTAAGAAAGCACGGATCTGTCTGGAGAGTATCTCGCCCAGGCCAGCGGCGATCGTGTTCAGCTCGGAGCATCACCCAACAGGCAGACCAGTCTTGTTGGCTAGTCGATCGCTTGGAATTCCGACTGTGCTTGTGCAGCACGGCTTCCTCGGACAGGAATGGTTGCACTGGCCAATCCTATCCGAAAAGACATGCGTTTGGGGTGAGGTTGATCGGCAGTGGTATCTGCGTCGAGGGCATTGCGACAAACGGCTTGCTCTCACTGGATCCGACCGTGCGTTCACGATCGAGGATTCCCAGCGTTCGAGCGAGCGCGAGCGCTGGGGCGTCGGCCCGAATGAACGAGCCGTTGTGTTCTTCGCCCCAAACCTGGCGGAATCTTATCACGTGCGTGCCGCTGCATTTCTTGGTGAGGCGCGGTCAAGATTAGGCAACAGTCTCCGATGGTTTGTCCGCCTCCATCCCAAGCAAAGAGGTAAGAGTTTTGCGGAAAAGTATGTTGGATTCGTTAGGGTATCGTCGGACGCCCCGCTCAAGGACGCCTTTGCGTTTGCTGACCTGGTACTGCATGACTATAGCTCAATGGCCTTCGCCGAGTTTGCCGGTATACAAACGGCGACTCTCGCATTGGACCCTCCTTACCCACCTTATTATCGGGATCTGACACGCACTCAAGAAGAGATTAACTCCGTCGCAGCGCTTTGCCGCATAATAATGCGGATTCGTCCGGGCTACCGGTTTGAGGCGGCTCCAACATTGTCGATGGCAGCCGGCGGTAAGGAAGCGCTCGATAAACTAGGGAAAAGCATATTTGAACTCGTAGGTAATACGCCCTTCCGATGAAGGCCGATCCGATTAACCACCAGTCGTCCGGCGTAGTTCGTGAGACCGCAGCCGGCAACAATTCATGAGCAGTGACAATCGATGACGCCAAAGTGGAGGAAGAGTATGGAGTCCCGCCTATTTAATGTCGTGAAGTCTGCCATAAGGAGGTCGGGCGTGTACGGTAGGCTATACGGATGGTGCATGCACGACAACTGGTTTTTGGGTAAGTACGTAGAGTTGAGAGGTGATCGACTAGTTGTAGAGGGGTGTTCCATCAATCTCAAGAGCCCGCGCGTGTCGACCCGCACAAAAAGTCGACTGCTTCTTAACCAATATGAAGGCGCCGAACGATACATGATCAATCGATATGTGGACCCAGAGATGCCCGTCGTTGAACTGGGAGCGGCGATCGGCGTTCTATCTTGCATCGTCAACAGACGACTGACAGATCCGCGTCAGCACGTCGCCGTGGAGGCTGATCCCGGCCTTTTGCCACTGCTCGTAATCAACCGTGATCTCAACGGAAGTCAGTTCGCAGTCATCAATGCCGCATTAGCCTATGGCGAGGATACCGTTCCCTTCTTCGTGTGGGACGACCACACGCGGAGCAGTCTAAGCCGTGTGTCTAAGAAAACAGTCCGAGTGCCTGCCACTTCACTCCAGAGAATAATGGACGCAGCGGGCTTCAACACGTGCACGCTCGTGTGCGATATCGAGGGCGCGGAGTATGATCTTTTTGAGAACGAGGCCGCCCTGTTTCAAAGCCGCGTCGGTACCCTGATCATTGAACTGCACAATCCGCCTAAGAGGAATGCTTCTGTCGCTAAGGTACTGGATTTGCTGGCGAATGCGGGATTCGTCCTCTTGGATACGCGCAGCCGCGTGTACGCATTGCGGAACGAGAGGTTGAAGTGATAGGTATCCAGAGGCAACGCCGGTAGTATCAATTAGGGAGAGTAGGCATCTTGGTGAGGGTCAGATCGCAGTCGGCGTGAGGATGAGTGGGAAGACTGTGCTCCGCCGCACGTCGATGTAACGCAGTCATCTGGTCTCGATAGAGAGGTAGCCCAGGCTCAACTATGATGACATCATCCGAAGGCACTGCCGACTACTCGGTCGCGATACCGGCGTATGGTCGCCCTGAGTTACTGCGCGAGACCGTGCGAGCCGCGCTAGCGCAGCAGTTCCCAAGCGACATGAAGTGGGAGGTCTTGGTAAACGACGACTGCTCGGAGCCGCGTCTGAGTGATGCGCTGCGTGAGTTCGAAGGCCAAATCCGGCTTTGCCGAAATGAGACAAACGCAGGTTGGCCGGACAACTGGAACAGGACGCTTCGTCTTGCGAGGGGGCGTTGGGTGCACATGCTACACTCCGACGACATCGTAGATAGACAGTTTGCGCCGGTAATGTGGCGAATAGTTCAGCAATGCCCCGATGCGGTCTTAATTCATTCGCTCACGCGGTCGGTGGCTGTGGGCCGTCCACCCCTTGCCCGCCTGTACAGCTTGGTGAGAGGGCACAGACCGCCATCCGACGATCCCGACGTGGGGGTAGGGGTATACCGCAGTGGCATCGAAGCAGCACGTCATGCACTGCGTAGCGTGCGGGCTACGACCGCCGTCGTTAGGCGAGATGCAGCGCTAAGTGTCGGTGGTATGCGTCAAGACTTACGAAACCCGTCTGATGAGGAGTACTTCGTGCGCCTGGCGTTAAAGGGAGACGTTGCATTTTGCCCGCGCTTCCTTGTCACCTATCGATACAACAACAACCAGGACTCACAGCCCTCTTGGATCAATCCGGGCTTCATTGGAGTTTATAGGAGGGTTCAGGAGGAAAGTTTGCGGCTGCTTGGTAGCGATGCCAGTGAAAAGGACTTGGAGGTTATCAATGCACGCATCGCCAACGCTGCTGGGGCTGCGGCGCGGGCGCAGGCAATTGCAGGGAATCTAAAAGCGGCGCGGGAATCCATTAGGATCGCTATCCAGACCTTCGGCCCCATAGCGGAAGATCCCGAGTTCAAGAAGGCACGAATGCTGGTTTCGAATCCAGCAGTGCGCTTTCTGTACCGTCACCTTTTCGTGTAGAAGCGGGTCTGTTTTTTTGCCCGAATCAAAGTGAAGCGTTCCTCTCGGACTGTAACAAGCGCTTCTGTGTAAGTGCCGGATAGGCTATCCATCGCCTGCGACGACTGCTTTGCTGTGCCAGGTCAAGCGGGCGCCCGCTCTGCGGAGCGCGGACGAAGGTGAGCGTTCGCTTAGCGCAAAATTAAAAACGATGGTCGAGAATGACGCCTCTAAGGAATCCCTCTTAAAGATGAGTGCTCTCTTTAGTGCTCTTCTTCGAGGACGGCTCTCGGCCCGCAAGGGGTATAACGGCACTGCCAAAGACCGCCATCTGCAGCGCATTCGGGAATGTGAATTACAGCTCGCCAGGTCTTTCATGTTGGAGTCGAGCACTGTACTGGAAGTAGGGGCAGGTGCCGGCTGGCAGGCCCAAGCGTTAGCTGAGATGGGCTTTCAGGTTGAGGCGATTGATGTCGAAGAAAACAGGTATCGCGACAACCAGGTGTGGTCGGTCGCAGAATATGATGGTGCACACATTCCCTTTCCCGACAATCACTTTGACGTCGTCTTTAGCTCGAATGTTCTGGAGCACATTGCCGAAATCAAGGTTTTCCAGGCTGAAATCCAAAGGGTGTTGAAACCTGACGGTATGGCCATCCACATACTTCCGACAGGCAGCTGGCGTTTTTGGACCAGTCTTACCTATTACCCCTACTTGATCAAGGCGGTGATCAAGATCGTAGCAAATGGGCTTCTTCCAAAAGTAGAGTCGTCGTTGGACAGGAAGGCGACAGAAGCAACGAAAGAGAGAAAGCATTCCTGGCGCAGGATTCTGAAGCTACTCTGCGGCCCCCCTCGTCACGGAGAAACAGGGAATGCCATCAGTGAGCTGTATTCGTTTAGCAGGTTTTCTTGGGTTCCGTTCTTTTGCAGGACAGGTTGGTTAGTCCGAAGTTGGTTCCCGACAAGGCTGTTCTATACAGGCCATTCGTTGTTTGGTTCGCTATTGAGCATGCAGGTCCGCCATCAAATGAGCTTTGTACTTGGCAGTTCATGCAATATCTACATATTGAAAGTTGCGTATAAGAATAATGGTGCGAGCTGACGGAATCTGGTAACGCGCAATAGTTATGAGACACGATGAGGGTGGCGGTTTATGAGAATACTGGTGACGGGCTCAAGTGGGCTAATCGGCTCGGAGGTCGTATGCTACTTCGACGCGCTCGGATGGGAAGTTCACGGTATCGATAACAACATGCGTGCCTCTTTCTTCGGTCCGCAAGGTGATACCAGATGGAATCAACGGAGATTGCAGGCATCCTGCCAACGCTTCACCCACCACGAGCTGGACATACGAGATCGCCAGGCCGTCTTAGAATGTGTCAAGGAGCTGCGGCCTGACGCAGTGGTGCACGCGGCGGCCCAACCCAGTCACGATCTGGCGGCCCAACGTCCCTTCGATGACTTCGACGTCAATGCTGTGGGCACATTGAACCTCTTGGAATCAGTGCGGCAGTCAGCTCCCGAAGCCGTATTTGTCTTTATGTCGACTAACAAAGTGTATGGGGACGCTCCCAATGAATTGCCTTTGCTGGAGCTCCAAACCCGCTGGGAGTATGAGCGACCCGAGGATCACAACGGAATACGTGAAGACACGCGTATCGACCGGTCCAAGCATTCCGTCTTCGGCGCCTCAAAGGCGGCAGCTGACGTAATGGTTCAGGAGTATGGGCGTTACTTCGGGATGAAGACGGTATGCTTGCGCGGGGGCTGCCTGACGGGTCCGAATCATTCCGGAGTCGAATTGCATGGATTCTTAAACTATCTCATCAAGGTCAATATCACCGGCGGCCTCTATCGCGTATACGGCTACAAAGGCAAGCAGGTGCGCGACAACATTCACTCCTACGACGTTGCTCGTTTCATCGAGATGTTTATAGAGAATGCTCGTCCGGGGGAGGTCTACAACGTCGGCGGGGGTCGCGCCAACTCGTGCTCCATTCTTGAGGCCTTCGGGCTGGTTGAGGCCATCACCGGAAGGGAAATGAATTGTGAATATGTCGACGAGAACAGGGAAGGTGACCACATCTGTTACATTTCCGACCTCTCAAAGATGAAGAGCCACTATCCCGGATGGGACATTACCAAAGGGCTCAGTGATATCTTTCAGGAAACAGTTGAAGCCTGGTCCGAACGCACAGACAAGACGGCATGACTAAGAAGATTCTTTTTGTATCTTGGAGTGTGCCTCCAGAACCAACCGGCTCGGCAGTCATAGTCGGAAACCTAGCGAGGCAGTTTAGCGCCAGCGAGATGATAGTAGCCGGCGAGCGGCCGCGTCGAGGCCTGGCTATTGTGTGGCGCGATGACTGGCCCCGTCTGGTGCACATTGCTTTGGGTTGGCCCGCACAGTGGAGGGGCGCGCGGTGGTGGCGCCGTTTACAGTTGCCATTTATGCTAGGGCGTTCGTTGCTTCTGGCACTACAGCATCGTTGCAGGAGCGTCGTGGCCGTATTTCCTAACGAGGAATACGTGCTGATTGGATACCTAACCGCGTTGTTGACCGGCGGCTCCTTTTATCCATACTTCCACAACACCTGGTTGGAGAGTCGTAAGGGCCGCACGCGAGGCATTGCTCGCTGGTTGCAGTCGCTTGTCTTTGCGAGAGCTGATCACGTCTTTGTAATGAGTGAAGGAATGCTTGAGCTATACCGCAAGCGGTATCCGGATCTGAAGTGCTCTGCACTCGTGCACTCGTTCAATGAGCAGATACCGCAGTTTACCCCGCCGCCGGAGCCTGGCTCACCGCTTCGACTTACGATTTGCGGAAATATCAACGAGTCCTGTAAAGACGCAACTCTAAGGGTCTGCGAAGCGATTTCACGGACGCCGAACTCGCAACTTACGTTACTGACGGGTACGCTGCGATCATATCTGGCAGCGCTCGGTTTGCTGCGTGAGGGAATTGTATGTGACACAGTGTCGCCCGACGTTGTTCTTAGCCGGTTGCGTCAATCAGACATAGTGGTGTTGCCGCACGGCTTTACTGGTGACTATGCGCCGGAGGAGTACGGCACGATATTTCCGACGAAGACCATCGAGTATCTTCTTTGCGGTCGGCCTATCTTGGCTCACGCACCACCAGATTGTTATTTGACCAGATTCTTGAGGAGACACGAATGTGCTCTTATCGTTGATGATCCCGACGTTCGAGAGCTGGTTAAAGCGATCGAGCGTCTGCGGTCGGACGCCGCATTACGCTCTAAAGTAGTGGCTAATGCGTTGAAAGCGGCAGAACGCTTCCTCGCCTCGAATGTTGTCGCAGTATTGAGGTCCCAGCTCGAGAAAAACAGCAATGGGTCACATGGCTAACCAGGCAAATGGTCGAATTCGGGGGCTAGCGTCAAACCGCCTTCCGGTCGCGAGCCGGATATTGTTACGTGGGCACCGCGGCCCCACTTCCAAGTTTGGCCCATTCCTGCTGGGGGCTACCATTGTGCTCTTGCCCCTGCAAGACCATCTGCCTAGCGTCGCTGGATTCAGCATTGTCTATATAATGTTTGGCGTGGTTGGAGTCTATGTACTTGTGAGACGACTTGACGCCCTGGTCAAAGTGTCAAGGCATCCAGTCTTTCTGGCTGGCTACCTTCTACTCAGTGTTGGTTTAGTGATCGAATCAGTGCATTCAAACTCGGACTACAGCGAACTGATGCGTTATGGATCCATGATCGCAGGTGCATTACTTGTGGCATCGCTCTGCAGTGACGAGCGTGCGTTACGAGCAGGCATGTATGGCTATCTGATCGCGAGCGTTTGGTTGTCGGTCTTCCTGTTTTTAACATCCTATGGTGCGCTCGACGCAGCCACGGCGGGCGGTTTCGAAGACGCTTCCCGCATTCGTGCACAAGTCTTCAGCGGAAGTAGCCTGCGAGTCAATCTGAATACGATGGCTTTCATCAGCTCACAGGGTGTGTTTGTAGCTCTGGCGTTCATGCTGACCTCCCACTCGCTGATTCGACGCTTGTTATTCTTGGGCGTTGCGTTATTCTGCCTGATTGCCAGTTTCGTTCCCATGTCCAGGAGCGGAACTGTGATCGCCATCGTCTCAACTGTTATCGTCTTGTTGAAATACAAGGCTAGGCGCCTACAAGCAATAGGGGCGGCTTTGGTTCTTGGGGTAGGTATATTAATCTGGGCACCTGATGCTGCGTTTTCACGTCTTCAATATTCGACGGAGGCCCACGATGGGAAGATGGAGGGTCGGGCCAGGGTTTACACGGCGGCATGGAAGGGTCTACCGGAGTATGTGGGAATCGGTGTGGGAACAGGCAATTTCTTCAAAGAGTGGGCGAATAGGCACGGTTTGGGGGATGGTTTCGGCCGTGTTTACGGGGCGCATAACAGCTTTTTTCAAGTAACGATATATTGGGGGTTGCCGGCTCTTCTGGCTCTCATTTGCATCATTTGGCAATCCTACCGCTCCCTTCCTAAGAAAATAGATGATGCATCGGCAATGGCCCTTTATGGGATAGCTATATCTTTGCTGCTGTGGATGATGGCGACCCATAACCTGTACGCTAAGGAGTTTTCCCTCGGGCTCGGGCTAATAGCTGGCGCTCACCAGTGGGATAGACGCAGGATCGCCTCCCGCCGACATCCCGTCAAGAGGATATTAGGACAGCGGACACCAACGGATGCACCGCAGAGAAAGACTGATTCAGTTCAGCCGCGACGTCGCGAAGAGGCTTGTACGAGGATAAGTGCGCCTGCTCGGCTCGCGGATGACGAATGAGTACCATTCTTCTACTTCGTCAGAACACTCATTTACGCTTCGGTCCTGGTTTTTGCGCTAGGTTATGAGTTGTCGCCTCTTATATCTTGTGGGTCAGCTTGGGACAGGCGGATTGGAGCAACAGCTCTGTTATCTGCTCGAAGCCATGGATCGAGAACGCAACCGGCCGGCGGTGGCAGTATGGAACCTTCACCAAGCGGACATACGTCATCTCTCTCGAATTCGCGCCCTCGGTATTCCACTGTATCCCTGTAATGAGGGGCTTTCGCGTATATCAAAGCTCAGGTGGCTTCGACGCTTAGTTAAGGGGCTTGAGCCTGAGGTGGTCCATTCCTATAGCTTTTTTACAAACTTCGCCGTCTGGTGGGCGACGCTGGGTTCGAAGGCGATCCCGGTTGGCTCCATACGTAATAACTTCCTCATCGAGCGGCGTCTCTACGGCACAGTGTTAGGGCGGCTTAGCGCGCGTTTGCCGGTGGTTCAGCTCTGTAACAGCGTAGCTGCTAAGATTATCGTCGAACGCGTGTCAGGACCGTTCAAACCAAGCCGACTACACGTGGTCCGAAACCGGCTGGATATTGACCTCTTCAGACACGATCCTTCGTTGCCGAGCAAGCCAACCCTGCTGGCAATAGGCACGCTCGATCAAAGAAAGCGTTGGGACAGGCTACTAAAGGTTACGGCTTTAGCAGCGGCAAGAGATCTGAAGTTCTCGGTCCGCCTCGCGGGCGATGGCCCCCTGTTAGAAGAGCTGACAGCAGAAGCGACGCATCTCGGGATCGATGGAATCATTGAATTTCTCGGGCGTCGACACGATACCACCGCGCTGCTGGCGGACTCAACAATCCTAATCCACACCGCCGATGAAGAAGGTTGTCCCAATGTAGTGATGGAGGCAATGGCGTGTGGTCGTGCGGTAGTAGCAACGGATGCCGGTGATGTTCCTTATCTCGTGGAGGATGGCAAGACTGGCTTTGTCGTAAAGCGCGGAGACGATGCAGCCCTCCTCGACCGAGTGGAGCGACTCATTCTCTGCCCAGACCTGTGCCGACGAATGGGTGAGGCTGGCCGAGCCAAGGCCGAGCGGGAATTTGGGAAACACTGGCTTGTCGATGAAACGTTGGATGTCTATCGTACTGCGGGTTGGAGGGAATCTTAAGCGATGTGTGGAATTGCGGGATGGCTCGGACATCTGACGGAGAGTGAAAGGTACGCTCGACGTTTGGCCGAGATGCTAGCTCACCGGGGCCCTGATGCTTGTGCATTTCGGTCGTGGCCTGAAGCCACACTTGTCCATACGCGTCTGAGCATCATTGACTTATCTCCAGCCGGAGCACAGCCGATGGCTAACGAAGACGGGACCATCTGGACCGTATTCAATGGTGAAATCTACAATCACCACGAACTTCGTCAGGATCTGGAAGCCCGCGGGCACGTTTTCAAGGGACACTCGGATACCGAGGTACTGCCTCAGCTTTATGAGGAGGAGGGGCTTTCATTCGTAGAGAGGTTGCGTGGCATGTTCGCGCTGGCCATCTATGATACGCGAACTCGAACCTTGGTGCTGGTCCGAGATCGTTTCGGGATTAAGCCCTTATTCTATGCAGCAGTAAAGGACCGCTTGGTTTTTGCCAGCGAGATTAGAGCACTATTGTGTCTGCCTGGAATTGACGTCCAACCTGATCGGCAGGCCATACATGATTTTGCGGCCCTCCTTTACATTCCTGCGCCGCAGACTTTCTACCGTGGCATACGTGCGCTTCAGCCAGGTGAACTGCTGGAGGCCCGCCTCAATGGCGACGGGCTGTCCTGGGAGACGCGAAACTATCATCGGTGGAGCGTCGCCCCCAATCCCGGGGTTACGCTTGCCGACGCTACAGATCGGGCTGACGAGTTGCTGACGGCCGCAGTCAAGTCACAAATGGAGAGTGATGTCCCACTGGGAGCACTTCTCAGTGGTGGAATCGATTCTTCGCTGGTGAGTGCTGCAGCTCAAGAGAGTGCCAAGGCCGGCATTCGAACATTCAACGTCAGATTCCCTGACAAGGAATATGATGAAACATGGGCCGCGCTTGCTGTGGTGAATCAAATTGGCAGTCAGCACGTCACTCTAGACATGAACGGAGAAGGGGGGACCTGGGAATACGTGACAAGGATGCTTTCCCAAGCAGGTCAGCCTTTTGCTGACACCTCCCTTTTCGCTGTGAATACTATCTGCCGTCTGATGCGGCAGTATGTGACTGTCGCCCTCTCGGGCGATGGTGGCGATGAAGGATTCGGAGGATATAACCTCTACTGGCAGCTCTCGCGGATCGAGCGCTTGCAAAGATTGCCGGGGTTGTTCTGGAGCGGCGCCGCCGCGTTTGCGTCGCCGTTGGCTAGTTTCGGAGTGGTGCGTGACTCACTACCTCAGAGGATTCGGGACCTGACTGGTGCCGACAACACGGCGATCATTCAAAGCCTGTTTTGCTGGTTGCGCGAGGAGGAACACCGACACCTCTGCATCGATGATGATATCCCGATCTCGCCAGTTCGCAGGTTATTCGAGCCTCAGTGGGAAGATCATCTGCCGCTAACCGCTTCCCGGCTGGAGCGACTCTCCGCACTTGCGACAGAAGTCAACATCCGCTTGACGCTGCCTAATGACTTTCTGTTCAAGGTCGACACCGCAAGCATGAAGGAAAGCCTTGAGGTTCGTGTTCCAATGCTGGACGAAGATTTGATGGCTTTCGGGCTGAGCTTACCACATCACATGAAAGTGAGAGGAAGGGTGTGCAAGCTGGTGTTACGTCAGGTAGCCGCGCGTCGGCTGCCTGATGAAATTGCGAACAAGCGAAAACAAGGATTCGGAATCCCGATGGATGTGTGGGTTGACGGTGGCTTCAAAGCGAGACTACGGGACACCCTCCTTCGTTCGTCGACCCGACTGTCCGAGTACTTCCATCCAGAGGTATACCGACCATGGGTGAAAGCGTTCTGCGATGAGCGCAATCATCCGGGCATATCACGTCAGGGGCTTTATCAGAGAGTCATAATGCTCTTGTCGGTTGACTTAGCGCTATCCCCTTCCGAGTATCGGTGACGAGGTCTGGGCGATGGCGCGCATTGAGAATATAACAGAATCGAGATCGCACATTTGACTGACTGCGTCCCGGACGGTAGTGAGACCTATTACCAATAGAACTTGCCCGAATTCCATGCGCTTTGCTACGAAACGAGAACAAAATCCTCATAATTGGCCGCATAACGGCATGATACGGCGCAGCGTCGTCCTTCGGGAGGTCACTGAGTTAATGAAAAGAGCAGCCCCAACTACGCCAGTGATAAAAGAGACCGGAGGTTCATGTCAAGACTGGCCGGATGGTCTCGGAGCTGATCTTCGTGTCTTGATGATCACCAGTGAGTGGCCAACGCCGGAACTGCCCAATTCAGGACCTTTTATTCGGCGCCAGGTCGAGTATCTGCGAAGAGCAGGTGTCCGAGTTGATGTTTTTCGCTATCGTGGGGCGAGGAACCCGCTGAACTATCTGCGGGCCTGGCGTCAGGTCAGGAACAAGGTATCAAAGACCTCTTACGATCTGGTTCATGCGCAGTTTGGCCATAGCGCCCTGCTGGCTCTGCCGAGGCGACTGCCTCTTGTCGTCACCTTTCGGGGGAGTGATCTGGAGGGGATTGTGGGCAGAAACGGTGGATATACGATCGCCGGCAGGATCTTGCGTAGAGTCTCTAAATGCACGGCCCGGCTGGCGGACCAAGTAATCATCGTAGCCGAAAGCCTAGCCAACCACCTTCCTCAACGGGACTATCATTTAATTCCAAGCGGGCTCGATTTAGAATTGTTTTGCCCTATGCCCCAAGCGGCGGCCCGTAGACAATTAGATTTACCGGCCGACAAGCATCTCGTTCTGTTTGCGGCCGACCCAGACAATCCTGTGAAGCGTTTCCCCCTGGCGCAGGCGGCGGCGGCGATACTCAGCGGGCAGTTTGAGGTTGAGATGGTTGTTGCGACAGATGTCCCCCAGGCTCTCATGCCCACCTATATGAGCGCCTGTGATGCGCTCTTGTTGACTTCTCTGCATGAGGGCTCACCGAACGTGGTCAAGGAGGCGCTGGCTTGCAATCTTCCAGTAGTGTCAGTTGACGTAGGTGACGTACGCCACCGAATGGAAGCCATCGATGGCTGTGTACTCTGTACGCACGATAGCCCAGAGACTATTGCCACCGGCTTAGCGAAGGTTCTGAAGAATAAACAGCGGATCGATGGCCGAAGCGCTGTGGGTAATTTGGATGAAAGGCTTCTCAGCGAGCTTGTCATTTCTGTCTACAAGCAAGCGGTCCGTCGTGCTTGATTGGGGGAATGGCTGTCAGCCGCCCATTACAACTCGGGCATTCGGATCGAGTTCCTACTAAGTTTTAGGTTAGCTATCATTATCCAGGGAGTTAGAAAAATGTCTGGAATCAACATTGCCGTTCTGGGTTGTGGCGCGTGGGGGAAGAACCACGTGCGGATTTGGTCTGAGCTAGGGTACCTGCGAGTTGCGTGCGATATGGATGCAAGCCGGCTCGACATTTTACGAACACAGTATCCGGATGTGGAAACCTCTTCGGATATTAGGGCTGTGCTGGCTCGTGACGATATATCGGCTGTGGCAATCGCTACTCCCGCGCCAACACATGCTACTCTCGCGCTACAGGCGCTGGAAGCGGGCAAGGATGTCCTGGTGGAAAAACCCATGGCGCTTACCGTCACCGAAGGCGAACGCCTTGTAGAGACAGCCCAACGTCTGAACCGCATACTCATGGTAGGCCATGTGCTGGAGTACCATCCAGCCGTGCGGAGACTTAGGCAATTGGTTGCTGAGGGCGCTCTTGGACGCATCCGGTACATTTACTCCAACCGGCTAAGCATGGGACGCATCCGGACCGAGGAGAATGCTCTGTGGAGCTTCGCGCCCCACGACGTGGCCATAATGCTCAGGCTCATGGGACTCGGCCCGGAGCGGGTCGCATGTCACGGCGGAGCTTATCTCAATCATGGGGTGGCGGACGTGACGATGACCAATCTCCGTTTTCCTGGCAATGTGTTCGGCCATATCTTTGTAAGTTGGCTGCATCCGTTCAAGGAACATCGCTTCGTTGTGGTAGGAGATCGCCAGATGGCGGTCTTTGACGATACTCGGCCGTGGCCGGAGAAACTGGCGCTCTATCCCCACCGAGTAGACTGGTTGGACGGTCAGATACCGGTGGCGCATAAGGCGGAGGCTGTGCCAGTGCCGCTAGAAGAAACTGAGCCACTATGCTCGGAATGCCACGAGTTTGTCACGTGCCTCGGCACGCGGGAACGACCTCTGACAGATGGCGAGAGCGGCCTGCAAGTCCTCCGAGTTCTAGAAGCTGCCCAGCAGTCGCTGGAGCAGGAAGGACGAACGTTAGAGACACGGCCGAAGGAAGACGGTCTCGCCGCGCCGCTCTCCTATTATGTCCACCCAACGGCCATCGTAGAGTCGGGAGCAGAAATTGGCGACCGTACCCGAGTTTGGCACCATGCTCACGTCAGGTCCGGAGCAAGCGTCGGCCGGGACTGCGTTTTGGGCAAGAATGTGTTTGTTGCCCCGAATGTCAGTATCGGCAACGGCGTGAAGATTCAGAACAACGTATCAGTCTACGAAGGGGTGCAACTGGAGGACCATGTGTTCTGCGGGCCGTCGATGGTCTTCACCAATGTCATTAACCCACGAAGCGAGATCGAACGGAAGCAGGAATTCCGGAGAACATTGGTCAAGCGAGGAGCGACTTTGGGGGCTAACTGCACCATCATTTGTGGCAATACCATTGGGCGGTATGCGTTCGTGGCGGCAGGCGCGGTGGTGACAAGGGAGGTGCCCGACTTCGCGTTGGTCGTCGGCGTGCCGGCCCATCGGGTTGGCTGGGTGTGTGAGTGTGGAGAGAGATTGAACTTGACGACCGACCTGCAGCGTTGCATAGCCTGCGGCAAGGCATACCAACAAGTTAGTGAGGACAAGTTGGAGGCGATGGCTGAGTCAATCCTTGTGCCCGTCCCTTGAAGAATCACGGGTTCATTGTTTGTTGGCTTGTGTCTGGTCCCAAGCGAATAGCGTTTGGTCTGACGCGCCAACCAAAGAGCAGGAGGAAAGATCACTAAATGCAGGTACCTTTGTTTGACAATACTCGGCAGTTTCAAGCTCTAAGGGAGAGCCTGCTGACCTCAGTAGAGCGTGTCCTGATATCCGGCAAGTACATTCTCGGGCCTGAGGTCGAGTTGTTCGAACGCGAAGCTGCCCATTACCTCGGAGTGAAACATGCGATAGGTGTCGCAAGCGGCACTGATGCGCTGTGGCTTGCGCTGAGAGCGCTAGGAATTGGTCCCAACGATCGCGTGCTGACAACGCCGTTTACTTTCTTCGCTACAGCAAGCGCAATTCTTAACACAGGCGCCAAGCCGGCCTTTGCGGACATCGACCCTGATAGCTTTAATCTAAGCATGAAGCAGGTGCGCCTTGCGCTGGAGGGAGACTCGGAGACCAACAAGCGGCTCGGGATACGTCCGGATTCCATAAAAGCCATTATTCCGGTGCATCTGTATGGTCAGGCAGCGGATATGGACGAGTTGATGGCCCTATCACAAGAATACGGGCTATTCGTTGTGGAAGATGTAGCTCAAGCCTTCGGGGCGGAATATAAGGGGCAAAAGGTTGGGGGATTCGGAGACTTGGGTTGCTTTAGTTTTTTTCCTACGAAGACTCTGGGGGCTTTCGGCGACGGCGGCCTTGTTGTCACAAACAAAGACAGCCTGGCTGAACAGGTGCGCTCGTTACGCTCCCACGGCTCGAGGCCAAAGTACTACCATCATCTTGCGGGCACCAACAGCAGGCTCGACACGATTCAAGCGACGATGCTGCGGGTCAAGCTTAATTGCCTGGACGACTGGATCAAGGCCCGGCAAAGCCATGCCGCTGCTTACGATGTCGCGCTTAAAGACTCCACTGGCCTCGTTCCTCCTCATCAGGCAGGACATCGCACTCATACGTACCATCAATACACGACGCGTGTGTTACAGAATGAGCGTGACGCTCTTCAAACATTTCTAAAAGGACGCGGTGTGGGAACGGAGGTGTACTATCCATTAGCAATGCACCTACAGTCGGTTCTGCTCCCAGAAGGTTACCGACAGGGTGATTTCCCAAATGCTGAACAAGTCAGCGCCGAAGTGCTCTCACTTCCTATCTTCCCGGAGATGCGTCCGGAAGAAAGGGATTACGTGACTGCAAGTATCAGAGACTTTTTTGTGACTGAGCGGTCTAACTGAAAATGCAGAAACATACCTTACCCACAGTTTCCGTGATCATGCCCATTCGAAATGAGGCCCACTACATAACGCGAAGCTTGGAGGCAGTCCTGGCGCAAGATTATCCGTGCGAGAGCCTGGAAGTTCTTATTGTGGATGGCATGTCCGATGACGGAACCAGGGACACTATTGACGGAGTTTTGGAGCGACATAAGGCCAAGAGTCCAACTTGGCCGGAGGCCGGAAGGGACTACGATACCGGAGTTCGGTCTCCTGCGTGCCCTAATGTGCGGGTCCTGGACAACCCGGCCCACTTTGTCTCTTTCGCTCTTAACATTGGTTTGCGCCAGGCTCGTGGCAGCGTCATCACGCTCGTAGGAGGACACTGTGAGATTGCCTCTGATTACCTACGCCGATGTGTAGAGGCCTTGCAGGAGACAGGTGCGGATTGCGTGGGAGGCGTGATGACGACCGTAGGAGAGACTTTGAGCGCCCAAGCCATCGCCCTTGCACAGAGTTCGCGCTTCGGCGTAGGGGGCGTAGCCTTCCGTACAGGCCGAAGGAGACCGGGTTACGTGGATACGGTTGTTTTCGGGTCCTACCGTCGCGAGGTGTTTGATCGCCTGGGTGGTTTCGATGAAGAGTTGGTCCGAAACCAGGACGACGAGTTTAATTATCGTCTGGCACACGCGGGCGGACGGATTTGGCTCGACGGCCGAATCACATGTCGGTATCACAGTCGAGCTAGCTTCTCACGGCTATGGAGTCAGTATTTTCAGTACGGTTACTGGAAGGTGCGCGTGATGCAGAAGCACCCGAGGCAAATGCGGCCGCGACAATTCGCACCCGCGCTCTTCGTCGCCGCTGTCTCCGTCGGAGCCATTGCGTCACCGTTTAACTTGTACATTGCAGAAACATGGTTTGCGGTCCTCGCATTGTACGCGATCGCGACACTGGCTTTTTCCAGTATGGCTGCGAGAACACACGGATGGCGATACGTGCCATTGGTTGGAATATCTTGCGTAGTGCTTCATTTCAGCTATGGTCTTGGCTTCTGGCTGGGGCTGATTCGATTGACTCGGCCCTCAAAGCAAAAGCTCAACCGAAAAGAGACCGGGAAGAGCGAAATCGCCGGTGTCCGCGAACGGTAACAAGATGTTGTATTGTCGCTCCCAGGAGTTGGTCCCTAGCAGTACTGATTGGAAACGCTACCCATTCTTCGGACACATTTGCTGGCAGTCCTGATTAAAAGATAATGATCGAAACATCTGTTCAAGTTCCTTATTACCGACCGGATATTAGCGACCAGGAGATCGCAGAAGTAGCCGACACCCTGCGCTCCGGTTGGTTAACCAGCGGGCCGAAGGTTCGCCGTTTCGAAAAGGAATTCGGCGTCGCAGTGGGAGCGCGGCACGCTCTGGCCGTTAACTCCTGTACCGCCGCGCTTCATCTGGCCGTCGAAGCCCTGGGATTGAAAGCGGGCCAGATCGTTTTGGTTCCGACGATGACTTTCGCCGCGACGGCGGAGGTTTTGCGTTACCTTGGGGCAATCCCTCTTCTTGTGGACTGCGATCCGGTGACCGGTAACATGCGACTTGACGACGCAGCGGCCAAGCTGGCCCGGTTGCGGTGCCGAGACCTGAACTCCGAGCTGCCGGATGACGCTCCCGCCGTAGGAATCATGCCAGTCCACGTTGGCGGAATGATGATGGATGTAGGCGCGATACATGATTTCGCCCGGCAGTACGGATTATGGATTGTCGAAGACGCCGCCCACAGCTTCCCCGCCGCCTGGAGGAAACGGGAAGGCGAAACCTGGCAGCGGTGTGGCGAGCGAACTGCCCAGGTAACCTGTTTCTCCTTCTACGCAAACAAGACGATCACAACCGGCGAAGGCGGAATGGCCGTTACCGACGACGCTGACTTGAGTGAACGGATGAGACTAATGTGCCTTCACGGTCTGTCTCACGATGCCTGGGACAGGTACGCGAGCAATGGGAGTTGGGACTACCGAATCGTCGCCCCGGGCTTTAAGTATAACCTGACGGATATAGCCGCCAGCATCGGTATACATCAACTAGCCAGGGCAGAGATGCTGCGCGTGGAGCGAGAAGAGATTGCACGTAGCTACTCGGAGGCGATGCTAGAGATTGAAGAGATTGAACTGCCGGCAGAGGAAGTGAACCGGATCCAATCATGGCACCTCTTCCCCATCAAGCTGCGGCTCGAGAGGCTCACAATCGATCGAGAGACCTTCATGCAGAAGTTGAAAGAGGACGGTGTCGGTTGTTCGGTGCACTGGCGTCCGCTGCACCTACACCCTTACTACCAGGAGACATTTGGCTGGAAGCCGGAAGACTTTCCCGTGGCTACGGCTTTGTGGCCGAGGTTGGTCAGTCTGCCAATCTTTCCGGGGATGCGGAACGAAGAGATTGAGCACGTCATTCGGACCGTGAAACGCCTGTGTGCGCGTCATGCCAAATAGGATCGCCGACGACATTACGGAGAATTGGCAAGACGGCTTCGCTGCATCGGCGTCACTGGGAAGAGGCATACCACGACCAGTAGAAGTCGCACTGGCGATCCTTGTCCTGGGCGTCTCGGCACCGTTTATTGTTGCGGCAGCGATCGCGGTGGTCGTGACCTCGCGCGGCCCGGCGATTTTTCGTCAAGAACGGATGGGACGAGGTGGCCTGCCCTTCGTCCTTTATAAACTGCGCACCATGCGGTCTTCGCATTGCGGCGTAGAAGTGACTGCCGGTGACGACGATCGAATAACAAAGGTCGGGAGGCTCTTGCGCAGAACGAAGGTTGACGAATTGCCGGAGCTTTGGAATGTGATCAAAGGCGACATGTCGCTCTGTGGCCCTCGCCCGGAGGTTCCGAAATATGTTGATCTGGAAAACCCGGAGTGGAGACTTTTGTTGGCGGTCAGGCCCGGAGTGACCGATCCCGTCACCATGCGCTTTCGCAATGAAGAGATCTTGCTCCAAGCCGTAGAAGGTGATCGCGAACGTTTCTATCTGGAGGTCCTCCAGCCGCTCAAGCTCAGGGGTTACGTGGAGTATTTGAAGCAGCGGACCTGGCGGCGCGACTTGAGGGTTCTCTGGCAGAGTGGCGTGGCAGTGATTATTCCGGGCAAGGCGCAACCGCCAACCCTGAGGGAACTGCTCACCGAAAAGCTCGGATAGAAAGAAGCAAGGGAACCGAGCGACAGGGTGTAGAAAGTGAAGAGAAAACGTTCTTGCAGGGTCACTGGTTCCACGTTTTCGGTTTTCCAATTTCTTTGGCTTTAGCGAACTTCAGGTAATCAGAGAACAATCTAGTCATTGAGCGAAACACCGCCAGGGCGCCGGAGAAGCGGCGGCTCACGTAGTTTCGCCAGGTCTCGGTCTCTCGTTTTCTCAGTTTTCCGACCTTTAGTTGTTTCTAAACAATGTCTCAATTCTTCAAGGAAGGAAGGGGTGCTGTCCAAGTGCGGTTGGACCAGGCCGCCAGTGTGGTAAGTATGGTAACCGATAATCTTGCCCTTAGAGCTAATCCGTCGCGGGGATGGCGAACGAGGCTGCTAACCCGGCAGTCGCAAACCGTGCTGGACACCGTCGTGCTTCTATCTGCATTCGTGCTTGCCTACGCGCTCCGTTTTGATTTCAACATGAGTGGACCGGATGTCCTGATCATGCTGAGGCAACTCCCGTTCGTATTGTTGTTGCAGTTAGTGTTGTTGTGGGCAGTGGGCATTTATGCCTTCATCTGGCGTTATGTCGGAATGGCCGAGGTGAAGACGTTTGTCACTGCAGCGCTGTTGGGAGCGTTGCCGCTGGTGCTGATGCGGATCTACCTGCCCGATCACCTTCATATCGCGCGTATCCCACTCTCAGTCACGGTCATGGATACCATTCTGGCCTTTGGCGGAGTGTTAGGTCTACGGGTGTTGCGCCGCGCAGTTTACGAACGCGAAGCGAAGCGACATAACGTGGCGAACACTTTGCAGCAGCGCCCGAAAAAGCCGGTGTTGCTGATTGGGGCCGGAAGCGCCGGCGTTATGGTGGCGCGGGAGATCAGACTCCGCGGCAACATGGATATGGAGGTCAAGGGATTCATAGATGACGACCCGGTAAAGGTGGGTTCAGTTATTCAGGGGGTCAAGGTGCTGGGACCGGCCGAAGATATACCCCGGCTGGTTTCTGAGTTGAGGATCGATCATGTGGTGATCTCATTTGCCGAAGCTTCGCGCAAGGACTTTCGGCGAATTCTCGACATCTGTGAGCAGGCCTGTGTGCGAGTCCGCACTGTTCCGGGCATTTACGAACTCTTGCAAGGGAACCTGAAAGTCAGCCGAATACGCGACGTTCAGATCGAGGATTTGTTAGGCCGGGAGCAAGTGCAACTGGATGAGGCAGGCATGAGGAAGTTTCTGGCCGGCAAGACGGTGATGATTACCGGAGCTGGTGGTTCCATCGGCTCGGAACTTGCGCGACAGGTAGCGCGGTTCGACCCCGCTCGTCTTCTGCTGGTGGAACGCGCAGAGTTTTCGCTTTTCTGCATCGAACAAGACCTTCGCGGCAACGACTTGCAGGTTCCAGACGTGCCGCTGGTAGCGGATGTCGGAGACGAGGCCCGCATGCGCTCTATCTTTCAGAGCTACCATCCTCAGGTGGTTTTGCACGCGGCGGCGCACAAGCATGTGCCGATGATGGAATCGAATCCCTCCGAAGCCATCAGAAACAATGTGCTGGCAACCCGCTCACTCGGCGAGTTGGCCGCCGAGTTTGGCGTCGAGACGTTTGTGCTGATCTCAACCGACAAGGCCGTTTGCCCCACTTCAGTGATGGGCGCCTCAAAACGCCTCGCCGAGTTGGTAGTTCAAGATCTCAACCGTAGGTCAGGAACGCACTTTCTCGCCGTGCGCTTTGGTAATGTGATCGGCTCGGCTGGTTCCGTGATCCCGACCTTTCGTGAACAGATTCGCAAGGGCGGGCCGCTGACGGTAACGCACCCCGACATGGTGCGCTACTTCATGACCATTCCCGAAGCCTCTCAACTGGTCCTCCAGGCGGCCGCTATGGGAGGAGGCGGAGAGATCTTCATTCTCGATATGGGAGAACCGGTGCGCATTCTGGATCTGGCGAAGGACACGATTACCCTCTCTGGTCTCAGGCCATTCGAAGACATCGACATCGTATTCACAGGTATCCGTCCAGGGGAGAAGCTGTTTGAGGAACTGCAAACGACGGAGGAGAAGATTATCAAAACCCGGCACCCAAAAATCTTCATCGGCCGAATTGCCGCTTATCCGGAAGAGAAGGTGCAGCATGCGTTGGAGCGGCTATCCGTTCTCGCGGAAAACGGGTGGGAGCGGGAACTGCGTTTGACTCTGAACCATCTTTTGCCGGAGGCCCGGTTGAA
>JBGQGG010000055.1:0-27665 GCA_041497335.1 Pyrinomonadaceae bacterium
CGTAGTGCCGGCCTGAGCCAGTGATTGCAATTGCTGCATCTGCGATTTACTAAGCTTGATAGCAGCCGCCTGTTGGAACATTCCGGGATTAGATCACAGGCTGCCGCTGTTGTCAATAATTATATGGGACGGGACACTAGCTAAGATATCCATGAAAGAAACCCTGACAGTACTCAACGGGATGCTGAAGGCTGGCGTGGTTCAGCGCTACGCTATCGGCGGCGCCGTAGCTGCGATTTACTATCTCGAGCCAATAGATACCGAATGCTGCACACTGGCCGTCCCAAAGACTACTTGCGCATCGAAATGTTTCTTGAGCAGGGTGCGGTGAACTTGCGTTCGCTCATGCCGGTATTGCGACGTCATGATCTGGTTAAGAAATGGAAGGAGAACGAGTATCGATTCAACCGATGAAAACTTACCCGGACATTAGCAAGCTAATCAAAGCAAAGGAAGCGCATCGCCGCGCTCTGGCCGCGCTCCCGTTTGAGAAGAAGATTGAACTTGTGTTCAAGCTCCAACAGCGCCGTCGGTTCGTTAAGTCGGCGCAGTTAGCCGGCAAGGGACGAGCGAAGGCTTAGCCGCTGTTCCTTCGTATGGTAAAACCGGACGTTCAAAAGCCCGAGATGTTAGCGAACGGCTGGAGTGTGTGAGGGTAAAAGAGCTTGGTCCGGCAACCATTGCAGCACAAGAGGGCGCGAGGTATGGCACCCCGGTGTTACGTAGCGTCGCGCCAATCGGCGGTGAGGGCGGTGAAGAAGTAGATCTGCGCACGGCTTTCTGCCCACTGCTCACTGCCCACCGCCTCTTGGACGCTGCTCTCAACTCGAAACTCCGAACCCAAAACTCGAAACTGCCGTTAGGCTGGCTGCGCAGGAAAACAACAATGAGTAAGGCATCGCCTAGCAAGAATCTGGCGGCTGTTTCTTTCGAAGCGGCGTGATATCATTTCCGCGCGAAAACACAGAAGTAGGCCATTGCGTTTTTGCTGGTAAAGAGGCGCTTATGAGTTCGAGGAAACCAGATAAGCCGAGACCCTCACTATGCCTAAGACTGAAAGCCTTGATGAACTGATCGCCCAGAAGGCGGCGGAGTTTGCGGATCAGATCAAAGCCGCGGCTCAGATGGCCGACAAAGAGGAAGAGATCCGCATCGAGGCCGAGCGGCAACTCGCCTTCATCGAAAAAGCTACCGGCATCAAGCTCGAAGGCAAACACGAATTCACAGTCGCCAGCGGACGCGTAGATTCGGTGTATGACCGCGTCATCATTGAATACAAGAATCCGAAGAGTCCTGGCGCACGCATTGGCCCCAAAGCCGACTCACCCGGCAGCAAGAAAGTCGTCGATCAAATCAAGAAGCGCTTCTATGACATGCAAGCCGAGCTTGGGCATCCGCTCAACACAATGTTCGGCGTTGGACTCGACGGGAACTACTTCATTTTCATTCGTTATCGCGACGGCAAATGGCAGGTACAGGAACCGGTCGACGTTAACAAGTATTCCGCCGAGCGGTTTCTGTGGGCGCTTTACAACCTGGGGCAAAAAGGAAAGCCGTTTTCGTCGGAGTATCTCGCTGGTGACTTCGGCTCCGAATCAAAGCTAGCGCAAGATGGCGTGCCCACCCTTTTTGAATCGATTTCAGCGACTGATCATCCGAAAGCCCAGGTCTTCTTTGATCAACGGAAGATTCACTTCGAGGTCTGCCAGCCTTTAAGCATTGGTATACGTTCCCATGGATGATCCCCTAATCAGAGCATATTTCTCCGATTATTTTGCCGTTTTGCCGGAAACCGTCGAAGCTCATGGAGCTTTCAATGTTTCTCTTCTCAACGACCTACCCCTCTTCATAGATCCGTTTCTTCTCTTCAACAGTCAGAAGGACGAATACCAGAAGCTCCATGACAGAATTATTCGCTATCTCAAGTTCCTCAGAGGTAAGTCTGCCGGTGATGAGATCAGCAAGGGGTTAATTCAAGCTTGGTATAGATTCCCCGAAGTGAAGCAGAACTGGCTCGGGTTTTCAATCAAGGGTAATGAAGGAAGCGGCTTGGGCTCAAAATTCGCGCGTGAATTGCATGCGAATCTGCACAGGATCTTTTCAGACTTTGGCGATGAGAAAGTCACGAAGGGCAGCCATCTTGAAAAGCTCTGTCTATTCAGCGATGGTGTTGGCAAGGACAACATTAGCGACTTCACCACGAATCTGATCAAAGAATATCTTCTCGACTACACCCAACAGTTCACCCGCCAATTCATTCACCCGAGCCTCCGCAGAAAGACAGCGGTTCTACGTGCGCGGTTCAACTACCGGACCGAAAGATGGGAAAGCGATGTATACGAGTTGCCGCACTACGAGGGTGACTACGTGATCCTGACCCCAAAAGACATGCTTACGAAGGATGAGACGTGGATAAACAGGTCGGACTTGATCAGCGATTTTGACGAAATCCCTTACACCATCCCCAACATTGAGCTGAGAGCGCAGATCAACAACTACTTCGCAAAGCAGCTCCCAAGGAAAGCCACTGATAAGGATCGGCGGGAAGCGATCCGCAGAACAATTCACGAGTTTCCGCAAATAATTGATTACTACATTAGGTACAAGGAAGACTCCGGCGATGAGGCCAAGGATGTAAGTGCGCTGAAGGTTTCCGAATCGAATCAGCTCTACGTGAACCAGTACAAGCAGCTACTTGAGCAGCTGTTTCATGAGACGGAGTTTTACAACCTGCTTGGAGATACGTACGACGAAGCATGGTCCAGAGTGATGTTTTTGAAGGATGTGATCGAGAATAAAGATGGCTATCGGATTTTCTATTTCAAAGGCCAACCACTCGAACGAGAAGCGGACCTGCACATCTTGTTTAGGTTGACCTGGTTCGCCACGCCATCGGATGTGAATAGGGAGGTCAACAACGGACGGGGTCCGGTCGATTTCAAGGTTTCACGAGGAAGTCGGGATAGCACCTTAGTTGAATTCAAGCTGGCTAAGAATTCCCGGTTGAAAGACAATCTGGTCAAGCAAGTTGAAATTTATCAAAGAGCGTCTGATTCGAAGCACGCAATCAAGGTGATCCTCTACTTCACAAAAGGGGAGAGAGATAGAGTTATGAGAATCCTGGAGGAGCTAAAGCTTCAAGACGAAAAGAATATTGTGCTCATCAATGCTCGCAACGATGACAAGATATCCGCCTCAAAGGCGTGAAGGGTTTTTGCACGGTGACAGTCGCGTAGACTTTGTCAGTGTGTGAAACACAAGTCGAGGAGAAGTGACAGGTTGTCCCAAAATCCCTGGCCACCAACAGCTTTCAGTCGTTACGTCGAATCGTTTGCCTCCAGCTCTTTGGTCGCGCGCGTAATCACAGATTCAGGTCCGGCTTATCTTAAGGCCATTAACAATCCTCAGGGGCCACATGTTCTCGCTTGCGACTGGCTCGGGACACGGCTTGCAAGCCGGTTCGGATTACAAACCTTCGACGTTGCAATCTTGAATCTTGTGGAGGGCGACGAGGTTCCGATGAATGATGGGTTCGCGCAGCCTGGCCCTTGCTTTGTTGCTAGAGCCGAGCAAGGCGAACCACTGGGCGGCGAAAAGGTGCTGGCGAGTGTCGCTAATTTGGATGATATCCCGCGGCTCATCGTCTTTGACACTTGGGTGCGAAACTGTGATCGTTATGCGCCCGGGTTGGGCCAAGGCGGTCGGGCGCGAATGAGATTGGACAATCTCTTCCTTTCGAGTGAAGGCGCACCCGAGGGCAAATTCATTCTGAAAGCTATTGACCACGGTCATATGCTAACCTGTGGCCGTGAATTGACCACCCGTCTGGCGCACATGGACTGCGTCCAAGACGATCTTCTTTATGGATTCTTTCCGTTCTTTGCGAACTATGTGACGTCGGAGCAGATTCTCGAAGCCGTTGAGCGCCTGAGAACCGCGGATTCTGTCATGTGGCATGATCTCTTGAACTCAATTCCCGACGAGTGGCAGGTTTCTCAAGAGGCCCGTGACGCCATCGACCGGTTCCTTTTGGAGCGCGGTCGCTTTCTGGTGGATAATCTCAAGTACATCGTCAACAAGCACCCGAATCAGCCAATTTTAGGATTCGGCTCAAACTAAGGAGTACGCAGCCATGATGGAACCTTTGAGGACTGCAAACGGATACTACTCTATTCTGCGCTACGTGCCCGACCTGGAGCGCGGAGAAGGTGCAAACATCGGTGTCGTATTGTTCTGTCCTGAGCTTGGGTTTCTAAAGGCTAAAACGGCTCGGGGTAATGATCGTGTGCGGCGTTTCTTCCGGAGCGGAGAGATCGATTTGCAGAGAATCAATGCTTTCAAGGAAGCATTTGAAGAACGGATCGCCCTTGAAGCTGAGGGAATGGAGACGCTGGAAGATTTTCGTCTGTTCGTCGACACTCGTGCTAATCAATTACGACTAAGCGAACCGCGGCCAATGAAGGTCTTTAAGCCCGTGGACGACTTGGAGCACCTGTTTGAGTCTTTGGTCGGCGGGCGCCAGCACATGGTTGGAGAACTGGCTGTGATTCGGCGAGAGCTAAAGGTAACGCTCAATGAATTGCTTGAGTCCAGTGGGGCCGCTACTCGCGTTCAGCGCGATGTTGCAGTTGACCTTCCTTTGCTGGATCGTCGCGTGGTATTTCCTATCGTTTTCCAGAATGGCGCCAAGAACGCCGTGCAAACTGAGGCCTTTGAATCGAACGTTACGAAGAATATTGATCGCGCAAGCGTGCTAGCCGTGGAAGGCATTGCGCTACGGGAAATTCCTGAGCCTCTCAAGCTCAATGTTGTCGGCAGCTTTCGACCGGAAGATCAGGAGAGCCAACAGCATGTAAAAGCACTCCTAACCAGGTTCGGGGTTGATCTCCACACGGGTGAAGAATTGCAGGAGTTTGTGGACTTCATTGTCAGAACAGCGCACTAACACTTCTCTAGAGAGCACCAACTAATCGTCCTCTAGCATTTAAGGATCGTCTTTGACGTGTCTGCAAATCCGGAGACTGCGGTATCTAAGAGTCATGGCGACAACTGGCTCTTTGGAGAAGGCGATCTCGTTCGCAGCACGAACGACCTCTATAAGTCCTACGGCGTTGGTTACATCCAAAAGATTCGCGGCGAGCAAGCGAAGGTTGAGTTTAATCCTTCGGTCTTCATGCAGCCGCCGTATCGTTCCGAGAATAAGATTCTCCATCTGAAGGAACTTGAGCGCGTTGATTCGCCGCTTGATCGCGCGGCGCGAGGCAAATGGGATGAGCCGTGGCGCTTTGAGCTAAAGATGGCGGCTGCACGTTTCCTCACGGGGAACAAAGGCGGCCAGCTTTCCAACGCGCGCACCGAAATCCTGCCACATCAAATCTTCGCCGCTCATCGTGTTGTTTCAAGTCCAAAGCGGCGATTCTTACTCGCTGATGAAGTGGGCCTTGGCAAAACTATCGAAGCGGGAATGGTCTGGCAAGCCTTAGCTCAGCGCGGACAAGCGCGTCGCACTCTCATCCTGACTCCAGCCGGGCTAACACTTCAGTGGCAGGAAGAGATGCAGGACAAGTTTGGCGCGTACTTTGAAATCTTCAAGCGAGACTTTCAAGCCGTCAATCCGCGCATCTGGGATTTGAAAGCCACGGCCATCGCGTCGATCGATACCCTCAAGCGGCCTGAGCACAAGCGCGCGCTGCTCGAGAATCGCAAGTGGGACTTGATTATTTTTGACGAGGCGCATCGATTGAGCGCGGTCAGCTATGGCGGCCCCAAGACGGACAAGACGCAGAACTATCGCCTCGCGGAAGAGATTCGTCACAAGCATTATTGCGAAGCGATGCTTTTGCTCACCGCGACGCCGCACCAGGGCGAAGAGAACCACAGCCGCTTTAAGAACCTGCTGCTTCTGTTAGACGACAACATGGACTTCAGCGGCCTGGACGTCCCGACTCTTTTCTCAGGGCAGGGACAGAGGTTCACGGACTATGTCATTCGCACGCCGAAGAAAGATGTCACGGACGCGCAGGGCCACAAGGTCTTTCGCGGCCGGCAGACGCACCGGATGCCGTTCAAGATGTATCCAGACGAGGCGCGTTTCTATAACGCCGTCGCGGAGTACATTCGCGACAGCTACAAGATGGTCGAGCGACTGGCCGATCAAACTCACCGGCGAGCCGCGGGATTCCTGCTGACAACCTTTCAAAAACTCAACGCGAGCTCGACCGCAGCGATTCGATCGGCGCTGGCGAAGAGACTGGCGCGCTTGCGCGGAGAACTTGCGGATTTGCCCGAGCGCGACCCAGATGAAGATCTTTTCTTTGACGAACGCTACGAAGGCGAACAGGAAGAGCAGGACGTTCTGCTGGACGACCGGCAGATCCGCGAAGACGAGATTGAAATACTGCAACGCCTACTCGATTTGCCGGTAAAGGAAGATAAGAAGCTGACCAAGCTTTTGGAGTTGGTCGATCAGATAGAAACCGAGAGCCGGCGCGGACCGGAAGAGAAAGTTCTCATCTTCACCGAATATCGCCAGACACAGCATCACCTTGTGAGCGAACTTGAGCAGAAGTACGGCAAAGGCTCAGTCGTGGTCATTCACGGAGGAATGAAGCTGGAGCGGGTCGAGGACCGGCAGGATATCGACGCGGTGTGGGCTCCGTTTGCAAATGAGGGCGCGCTGGTTGCGGCGTCAACTAAGCGCACAAGTCAGAGACTTTTTCGGGATCATCCAAAGGTTCGCTTTCTGGTATCGACGGAAGCCGGTGGCGAAGGAATCAATCTTCAGTTCTGTCACATCTGCATTAACTACGATCTGCCTTGGAACCCGATGCGCGTCGAGCAACGGGTCGGCCGCGTCTATCGCTATGGGCAGGACAAAGTCGTGCAGGTTTATCACTTCTTCAATCAGGGCACGATTGAAGATAAGGTTCAGGAGTATTTTGAGCAGCGACTAAAGCGAGCATCCGAAGCAATCGCTCAGGTTACCCATGAGGACCCGGAAGATATTAAAGCGACCCTCAATGGTCACCTAGAAAATGAAATCGATCCGACCAAGATTTATCAGCGCGTGCTTGTCGAAGGCGATCTCAATAAACAAACTCAGAAAGAAATCGCCGAAGCCGTACAGCGCGCGAAGCAAGCTTACGAGATTGCGACGCAGAGTTTGTTTCGCGATGTGTCGAGCTACTCATTTGACAGTTATCGGCGCGAACTTGCTTCGGACCTCAGCCTAAATGACCTGAGCACTTTTTCCGAGCGATTTTTGACAAAGCACCGCCGACAGTTACAGCAGAAGGATTCGTTTCTTGAGTTTCTCGTGCCGGAAGTCTTGCGGCCTTTTGCTTTGCCCGATCGATATAAGAATGCGACGTTCAACCGACAACTGGCGATCAGACGCACGGATGCTGACTTCCTCGCTTTGGGTCATCCGTTCGTCGATGCGATGCTCTCATATGCCGGCTCATATGACTTCGGGGGTCTCACCGCGATTCGACACATTCAAAACTCGACTCTCGCCGGACGCAGCGGTTTTCTTTTTGTGTTCGTGATTCGTCAGCGAATCACTCGCGACGGCGGCGATGAATGTCTGTTCCAGTTCGCGCCTGTGTTCATTACGCGGGAAGGCCAAATCGACCCTGAGGCTAAGATGCCCGCCGTTAGCGAGGTCGCTTTGGAGATTGATACATCGCGATGCGTGCCGCCCGATTCATCCAAAGCCTTCGAAGTAGCCAGGCAATTCGTCGAGGAACAAGTTGGAATCTGGGATTGGGTCGATGACGTTGAGTTTCTTGGAGTGTCTTGGGTCGAATTCAAATGAACAACCCGGGCGCGGACAACGAAAGCATTGATCCCGACCTGGCACGCGAATATGGCGCGACGCACGAGGGGCAGAATTGATGCTGCTCGATACTTCCGGTTTGTTGTGCCTCTTCATTGTGGATTGCGGCAACTGCGTCGGTTCGGAAGGCGACGCTCCTTGACTACCGATCACGACTTCGATCATTTGGATGGAGTCTTCCTTGAAGTTCTATAGATCGGTCAGAAGTTCACAGTCAGCGACGTAAAATGAAGAGAGTTGGATTACATGATCCGAGTTGAGATCAAACCAGAATTATTGCGAAAGAAACTGAAGATTAAGGAGTATCTCGACTAAGGATTATGGCAGCACCAGATTCAGTCGATTCGTATGTTCTGTGCGTTGACAATGGCGGCTATCCGGAATCACTCGAGGTGCGCAAGCTCTACGCTGTGCTCCCGGACGAGCGCGCTGCCGCCAATGAGTACATTCGCGTGATCGATGAAACAGGTGAAGATTATCTCTATCCTGCGAAGTATTTCGTTCCCATCCAACTGCCGCCCGAAGTCGCCAAAATTCTGCCTGTTGGGAGTGCCTTACGCAACGGCCGTCCAAGATAAGGGCAAGAAACCATCCGCCGCCAGCGTGGTTCTATCCATGCTGGGCATCGCCGTCAAGGCCATCGTTAGTTGTATAATTGAGCGCTTCACAATACGTGGTTGGGTCTACCGGATGTTGGTGAGGCCGGAAGTTACGCGATCAGTCGCAACGTAGTTGAGCGCAGAGCAGTGAATGGCAATGAAGGCAAATGATCTCAGCAAATGTGCAGCAGGCGAGGTAACGAGGCGCATTTTGCTTTACGGGCTTCTGCTGCTTGTGGTTCTCACTTCACAAATCTGTGCGCAAGGCTCAACACCAGTGGCCCAGACATACACGATCTCCGGCCAACTGACAGATGGCTTTGGCAACGCTCTCAGCGGCTGGATCGTAACCCTGGGCGGCGCCCAAACCGCCACCACAACAACGAACATGCAAGGCAATTATTCTTTCTCTAACCTTCAGGCAGGCGGCAACTACAACGTGGGGCCTGCGAGCGGCGGGCCAAACACCTTAATCTTCATAAGGGATGTTAATAACCTTAGCAGTGATGTTACGGCCGATCTCGTAGTGTTGTTCTTTGTCACGTTCCAGATTCGGGTAAGAGATAGTTCGGGACAAGGTATTGCCGCCGTTGGTATCAGGATTAGCGGCGGGGCGGTTGCGTTTGCGCAGACCAACTCATTTGGGATAGTGAATATAGCAGTGAACGTCCCGGTAACAAACAACGGCCCTCCCGCCACGTTCACACCTGAGAAGCCGGGTTATGTCTTCAGTCCGCCGAGTGTCACTTTGACTACGCAAAATGGCGCTCAGGTCGTTAACTTCATCGGTTCAATTTCAAATTCACCTTTAGTTCAGTTCGGAGGCTCTGCCTACGCTGTAGGCGAAGGTAACCAACGGGTGAACATCACGGTGACTCGCAGTGGAGACACCAGCAGTGCGGCCAGCGTCGGCTACGCCACGATTGATGACGCGGGCTCGCAGCCGTGCAGCACCAATAACGGCATCGCTTCGCCGCGCTGTGATTACAACAACACCAGCGGCACAATCCAGTTCGCGGCCGGCGAGACTTTCAAGTCGTTCTTCGTGGCCGTCATCGAAGACTCGTACGCCGAGGGACCGGAGACCTTCCGAGTCAGTCTGAACAATCCGCAGGGTGCAATCCTGGGCACACCATCGACGGCGACCGTAACTATCATCGACAACGACAGCGTGAACGGGCCTAATCCGATCGATGCCGCGAGTTCGTTCGTGCGACAGCATTATCTCGATTTCCTCAATCGCGAACCCGACGCGGGCGGCTTCGCGTTTTGGACCAACGAAATTACATCGTGCGGCGTGGATCAATCATGCGTCGAAATCAAACGCATTAACGTCTCAGCCGCTTTCTACCTCTCGATAGAGTTTCAGGAGAGCGGTTATCTCGTCTATCGCATGTACAAATCTTCTTTCGGCAATCTGCCGGGCGCGCCGGTACCCGTTAGGCTCAGTGAGTTTCTGCCGGACTCGCAACAGATCGGCCAGGGAGTGATCGTCGGACAAGCCGGTTGGGAAGCAGTCCTGGAAAATAATAAGCAGGCTTTCACCGCGGAGTTCGTGCAGCGCTCGCGCTTCAGTTCGGCCTATCCCACGTCGATGACTCCGGCGGAGTTTGTGGACACGCTCTTTGCGAATGCTGGTGTCACACCTTTGGGAACTGATCGCACAGCGGCCATCAATGAATTTGGCTCAGCGATCACGAGCGCCGACGTGGCTGCGCGTGCACGAGCGTTACGTCGCGTGGCGGACAACCCGACACTGGCGCAGCAGGAATTCAACCGCGCTTTTGTGTTGATGCAGTACTTCGGTTACCTGCGAAGAAATCCAAACGATCCGCCAGAGGCGACGCTCGACTTCCAGGGTTACAACTTCTGGCTGACGAAGCTGAATCAATTCGGCGGCAACTTCCAAAACGCCGAGATGGTCAAAGCCTTCATCGTGTCCGGCGAATACCGGCAACGCTTTGGACCGTGAAAAACTGATAAGAAGTTAGCCGCGGATTGACGCTGATAATCGCGGATAAGACAGAACGGACCAGCCACGAAGAGGCACAAAAGGCGCAAGAGCGAACCCGCAAATTCGGTTTGTGCTCCGTGCGCCTTTTCGTGGCCAATTCTTCTGCTGGTCTTATCCGTACCAATCCGCGTTCATCCGCGGCTGGTTATGTCTGTGCGACAGCGCCGGGATAGCTGGCTCCCAGTTTCGAAGGATCACCTTCGGCCAGCGTGTTCACCAGTTCCTGATGGAAATAGTCGTGACGGGCGGCGACCGGAGGAGCGACACGCTTGTCATACATCTGGCGCGATCGATCGATGTCTTCCCGTAAGCGATCGTAGATGTCGTTTTGGCTGCGGCCTTCCTTCACTTTCGGCTCGTTGTAAAGTTTGATTTCAGAAACCAGCAGGCGAGCAAACCGGCGCGCATCGTTGTGCAAGCGGCGCTCTTCTTCCCCGACCTCGATCGGCAAATCCGGCTCACTCACGCCATAACGGCGAGCACTTCCCAGCGGAGCCGCGTACTGTGAAGCAAAACCTGGCACCGCCGAACTGGGCACGGCTGATTCGATCGCCGGCAAAGCGGCTATCGGTTCGGGCGCCGGCTCTGCCACTGCCTCAGGAACATACTCGGCTGTTGCTTCGGCGGGAACTTCCTCTACCGCCGGCTCTGCCACTGCCACTGCCTCAGGAACATACTCGGCTGTTGCTTCGGCGGGAACTTCCTCTATCACTGGCGCTGACACTTCCTCGGGAACATACTCAGCCGCCAGTTCGGGGGAAACTTCCGCGTAGACTGATACCGGCGCAGGCCCTGCCATTTCCTTGGGAACGGGCTCGGCAGTCGCTTCGGCGGAAACCTCTTCGATCGGAGCCTCGGCCACAACCGCGGGCGTTTGTGGTTCGACCTCTGGTGTGTAGGTCGGCTCGGGTTCAGGGGCCTGTGCTGTCTCGGCGGGTGGTGCCACTGCTTCAGGTGCGCTTGCTTCCTTCTTCGGCACCGCGCGCGGCACGGCTACCAGATTGACCGCCATCGAGGCAACTCGAGCCAGCAACTCAAGCGCGTCCACATTGACCGCATTCGGATCGCGCGACGATGAATCGACGTAGAGAACGGCAACCACTTTCCCGCGCACGACCAGGGGTACTGCGGCCACAGTCTGCGGGTCGCCGCCCAACTGATCGATCAAGTCACTGTCTTCGGATTTCGATTCGGGCGCGCCGGTCCAGGCAGAACGGGATCTGGCCGCACGGCCCAGGAGTGTGTCCGCGCTTAGCGGCAGAGAGACCCCGCCTATCAACTCGAGATTAGATGGATCGCTGGCCTCGCACTCCCGCCATCCTATGGCCTGCTCGTTCTTAACGACAAAGAGCGCAGCACGCTCAGCGAACCGGGCAGCGCTGGTCAGCAACGAGCCAAGAATATCTGTGTGCGACTGTTGCCTTTCGATTTCTTCGACGGCGCGCTTGATCGTGGCAACCTCACTTGAGCTGTCACCGCCTGCCGTTGCCCCGCTCAATTTCTGCCCGCGTGCGGTCTGCAAATGCGCGAAAATGGCGGCCGACAGGGACGTTCCGTCCAGCGATTCATTTACCGAAGCTTCACGCAAACGCGTTAGCGCTTCGCCAAAATCATTCTGCAAACGGGAAAGCTGTTCGTCGATTGCGCGCAGGCGCTCGCCGAGGTAGGTCTCGATTGCTTGCTGCAAGCTGTTTTCCAATTCTTCGCTCACCTGACTTAGTGTCCTCCGATCAAATTATTGCCGCTCGGTTTGTGGGGGAGCAGATTAACCCGGATTCAACCGGCATTCGCGCCGTCAAATTGATTATGGAGGCCGCGCTGAAAGCTAGTCAAGAACTCTTTTCTGAGTGAAGGTGGCACGGGCGTCTCGCCCGCTGACTCACGCGCAAGATGTGCGTGCCACATTCAACTACGGTGTGAACGTACGATGAGACTCAACTCCGGAGACTTTCATCCGCGTCGCCCGTCCGTTAACGGCCGGACCGAAGCTCAAACGCTCCGGCGACCACTCTTCAGCACCCACGCGGAAAAGACCATCACCAAGGGGTGTCAGTGGCGAGCCGTCGGCGGTCAGCTTTCCCTTGCGCGTAAAGATACGGGTGCTGCCAAACCAGGGGCTGTCGCTTCGGTAGTGACCCACGAAGGCCTCCCATTCTTTCGGATAATCGAAGGACTTCGGACCGGCGTAACGCTCGTTTGTGAACCAGCGCGGGCCGTGAAATGCTTCCACCACCAGGTTGCGGTCGCGCCCAAACTCTAATGGGAACAAATCAAAGTCAGGGTGCTTGACGACAAACCGATCGCCACCCACACGTTCCAGCGCAACCCTCTGAGCACCGACCGTAAACCAGAGCCTGGCTCCTTCGGCCGCCAGCGCGAGCCTGGTTCCATCAGCAGAAATAAACGTTCCTGCAAAGTCAGCAGCATTCGGGACCTGATCCGGAAGCGTCGAAGTAGAGGGCGCCGCGGCCAGATCCTTTCCGTCTATCGTCGCGCGCAAAAGATCCAGAGCGTATTTCGCGACGACTACGGGGCGGTAACCCGCGAGGTTTGCGTTGACCGATGCAAAGACGCCAAAGCCGCTCGAGAGGTCGACGTGCATCGCTGAGCTGAACGCCACCATCCCGCCCGTGTGGCGCAACAACGTGCGGCCTTCGATTTCGCTCACCCATAGACCATAGGCATAACTGGCGTCTTCGCCGCGGAACGGCGCTTTGATTACCGGGGTCGTCACTGACTTGAAGGTTATCTCGCTTACGATTCGGCCTCGCTTCGCCTTCCCGCGATTGATGAGCATTGCCAGGTACTCGCCCATGTCCGTCGCCGTGGACGAAACACTGCCGGCGGCTTCGCTAAATTCCATCCACGACGCCTCAGCCAACTCCCCGCGCAGTGGAAACGGCTGGTCGTCGAACATTGGCGCGTAACCGACGGCCACGCGCGGACGGATCGCATTCGTGATCGCCGGTTCGCTTGAGGCCATGCCCAGCGGATCGAGTACGCGCCGCCGCAGCACCGTGGCCATAGGTTGTCGATCGATTGCTTCCAGCACCAGGCCGAGCAGGTCATAACCGATATTCGAGTAGACAAAATGCTCGCCCGGGGCAAAACCCGTCCAGAGCGGCTGGTCTGATCCGACTAATTCAAACGAAACACCACCCGGCAAACCTGACGTGTGACTGAGCAGGTGATGTCCCGTGACGGGCGGAAATTTCGATTCAATCTTGAGCCACGGAAGATAAGTCGTAATCGGTTTGGTGGGGTCAAACTTGCCTTCATCGCGCATTTGCATAAGCGCGAGCGCGACAAACGATTTTGAAATCGAGCCAATCTCGAACAAGGTGTCCGGCCGAACCTTGACGCCCGCTTTCAGGTCGGCAAAGCCATAAGCCGATGCGCGCAGCAAGCCATCGCGATTCGCCAGGGCCAACGTCATCCCCGGCGCGCCGACGTCGCGCATGTGCGCGGGGATAAATTCATCCAGACGCGCAAAGGCCGGCTGAAAACGCGCGTCATCAGCAAGTGCAGCCTTCGCCGGCGTGAACGCAAACGCGGGCACCGTGGGGAGGGCCAGTTCCTTCCAGAGCGCGAGCCCAAAGCCTGCCCTAATCCCGCCGCCTAACAGTTGTCTTCGTGTGATGCGCTGCGACATTGGCTTTCTCCAGGAGGGGATGTTTCAGCGAAAGCGCCGTTCCCAATGACTGAGAACGGCGCCCGCATTTTGTCGTAACTTGCGTGGACTGACAATCAAGAGGTGTTTACCCTCAACGACTCTTAGGCTCGAGGATAATTTCGCGAGCGAGCCTGTCGCCCATCACTTCGCGAATCTCCAAGCGGTCCTTGTAGCCCTGCATCTGCACTGCATCGTTGCCGATCACTTTTTGCGCAACGGCGTCAGCCTTATCTTCATTGGCTTCCATTGTCGCCAGGTTTTTGTACTCCGTCATCAGCATCAGGTTGAAATCGCCAGGCGTGTGGCCCTCGACTGACAGCACCTTGTAAGAGAGAATATTTCCGTCTTTCTTTTGGGCCTCCTGCTCAGTCTTCCAACTTCCCGCCAGGTAATTCATGTAGGCAGTGTCCATGCCCGGCTTGATCCGGATGAACGCGACGGTCCAGACTGAGCCGTTGTGATAGGGGCGATTGACCTGGGCGTAGACCGAGATAGCGGCAATCAGTAGCACCAGCGCAAACGAACCTACAGCTATATGCTTAGTTTTCATCTTTTGAGTCTCCTTCCCGTACAAATTGGGGCCTGGGCAGCGACGTACGGGATGCTCGCTGTCTGAAGCCATGAATGCGGCAGGTGAGTGGTTGCCGAGGATTTTCGAACTGCTTGTTGCCGGTGCAATCTATGGGAAAAGCACCGGGAGTGTCAATGGCCGCAGGGTTTCAGGCCGGCAATCCTTTCCGGGCGATCATGGCCATCACCTCGCAGAAACGGTCCAGTTCCGGCAGCGTCGTGTAGAGGTTAGGGGTGATGCGCAGACCCTGAAACTCTTCATGAATGATCGGGGTCGTGAAGATGCGATGCTTGCTGAAGAGGTAACTGCCGATCTTTCCCTGATCCAGTCCTTCGATTTGCACGTTCGCGATCGCGCACATCTGCGCCGGGTCGAACGAGGTGTTGAAGCGAACCTTGGGAATGTCTTTAAGTTTGTCCATCCAATAGCGCGACAGGTAACGCAGACGCGCTTCTTTGCGCTTGCCGCCGATGCCGTTATGAAACAGCATCGCTTCGCCGATAGCCAGCTTGGGCGCGGCGGAATGCGTCCCGATTTCTTCGAACTTGCGGATGTCGCTCTTCTGCTTGTCTTCGGCAGCAAACAGCGGCCAGACCTTCGCGATCTTCTCACGCCTGATGTAGAGCATGCCGGTGCCTTTCGGCGCGTACAGCCATTTGTGCAGGCTGGTGCCGAAGTAATCGCAGTTCAAGTCCTCCTGCTTGAAATAAAACTGCGCGAATGAATGCGCGCCGTCAACAATGGTTTCGACGCCCCGCGCCCGCGCCATTTCACAGACGGCTTTGACCGGCGTGATTTGGCCGGTGATATTGACCTGATGCGCGATTTGAATCAGCCGTGTACGCGGGGTAATCGCTCTTTCGAAGGCCCCGGTAATCTCCTGAATGTTCTGTGGCGGAATCGGAATCTTGATTAAGTTGAGCTTGATTCCTTCGCGCTGCTCGCGCTGTCGTATGGTGGTGAGCATGCGTCCATAGTCCTGAGTGGTCGTGAGGACCTCATCGCCCGATTTCAGATCGAGACCGAGCAGCAGCGTTTCCAAAGACTCAGAAGCGTTGCGGGTAATCGCGATCTCTTCCCGGTCACAGCCAAACAGTTCCGCCAGCCCGGTGCGGATCGTTTCCGATTGCGGCTCGAGAATCTGCCACATCGTGTACGCGGTCGCGTCTTCCTGCTGCCAGATGTAGCGCACCAGCGCTTCGGTGACGATGCGCGGGCTGGGCGAGACGCCGCCGTTGTTGAGGTTGATGATCCCGCGCGTGACGGTGAATGCTTTCTGGATTTCAAACCAGAAGTCTTCATCCATCGCGGCCTGTTCCGGGGTCAAATGCGCGACGGTCTTCGTTGCCGCGTGAATATTTTGGAGCAGGGAACTGACAGTTGATGACGAGAGCGCCGCCATACCGAGGCCTTTGCCGGCGATTGATAGAAAATCGCGGCGACTTCTCCGTCCTTCGACCATGCTTTCCGAGTTAGCCATAGAGTTAACCTCGCGAGTGGGATCCCCACGCGGAGCAGCCCGCGTGGAGTGTTGCTTCAGGGTTGCGCCGCCGGCTTCGTAACTACACTTTGATGGACAATGAACTTGCGATTGCCGGCTTCGGCCTGGCCAACCCACTTTACCTGCACTTTGGGTTCTTGCGCAGCGGATTTGTTGCCGGCCCGATAACCGATGACAAACTGCGCGAGGAGATCATGGGAAATCGCTCGGGCGCTATCGGGAACATCTGATGAAGATTCCGGAAAGAATGCTCGCCCACCGCTTTGCTCCGCCATACCGTTCAGGAGATTGATGGCTTTGCCGGCCGGAGACTCCAGGCTGGAGAACTTAGTCAGGCCGACCACAAAGATCTGCACATCGCCGTTTCGCAGAACAGAGAAGAGCGCTTTCGGATCATTCATTCTGCTGGCGCGATCTTCGCCGTCGCTAATAAGAACCAGGACGCGTCGCCGCGAAGGATCCGTCGCGCGGTTCTCATCCAGGTATTTCAGCGCTCTGTCGACTGCGTCAATAACGGCCGTCTGCCCGCCTTCAACGTAAATATCATTCAAGGCGGCTGCGACAGCTTCGCGATCCGAAGTAACTCCCAGCACGAAGTGCATGTTATCGCGGCCCACGAAACGCGCGACAAACGCTTCGTCGGCGGGCCGCAGACCGGCAACTATTGTTTTCGCGGCACCCAGTAAGCTCGGCAGAATCCTGCGGACCGATCCGGAAGCATCGATAACGAATCCACAAGTGAGCGGTCGCTCGTCTCTGGCAAAATACTCAAGCGTTTGCGGCGTGCCATTTACGAGCAGTTGCAAATCTTCCTTGCGCACATCAAAAACTGAGTGACCTGAGCGATCTGTGATGATAACGGAGAGCCTCACCATTTGGTCAGCTTGAGGCGGCGGGGCCGGCACCTGGGCCTGTATGGCGATTGTCGAAACTAAACAGAGAAGAGCGATGAATGCTGTGCGGCGTAAATGTGTATTAGTGTCAAGGGACATCTCTGCTCTGGAGTCGGTTCTTTACCCGGGCGTTTCCACTTCATAACCCGCATTGATCCACGCTTTGGTTCCACCGGTTACATTCAGCAAATGATTGAAGCCGAGTTGTTGCAGGATGCTCGTTCCGGCGCTCGAGCGATAGCCCCCGGCACAGATGACTGCCGTCCGGCTGTTTGGTTTCAGGTCCAAATGCGGAAGCGTGTCTCGCAATTTCGCCAGCGGTGAGTTGATCGCGCGCGGCGCGTGTCCACTTTCGTACTCAGCCACACGGCGCACGTCGATCAGTTGCAACTCGGGACGTGTCTCAACCAGCTCTTTCAATTCGGCCACAGTGATTTGCTGAACGGACCCCAGTTCGAGTCCGGCTTCCTTCCATGCATTCATCCCGCCCGCCAAATAGCCCTGAACGTTTTCCAAACCGACGCGCGCCAGCCGCAGTTGAGCTTCTTCAACCTTCTCGTCTGACCCAGCCACGATCACAATCGGCGAAGTGATTGGAATCAAAGAACCGGCCCAGGACGCAAACTGACCGCCGAGGCCAATGTTGAGCGCGCCCGGGATATGGCCGGCGCCGAAATCGGCTGCGTCGCGCACATCGAGAATGACCGAACCCTGCGCCGTAAGTTTGCACACCTCGGCGGCCGATAACGCCGCGGCTGGCGGGAGCCCGGTCAGGGCCTCGGCGCCAGTGCGATTAATTTCCGCGTCCTTCGAAAAGTAAGCGGGCGCTTCGGGCAGATCACTGGTCATCACTTTGACGAACTCTTCTTTGCTCATCGGCTGAAGGGCGTAGTTGAACTTGCGCTGTTCGCCTATCGTCGAAGAGGTTTCGGTTGAAAGATTTCGTCCGCACATCGAGCCCGCGCCGTGGGCCGGATAAACTTCGACGGCGTCGTCGAGCTGCAAAAGCTTTTCGTGCAGACTGTCGTACATCAACGCCGCCATCGTCTGCGGCGTGTAACCCTTCGCGCCGGCAAGATCGGGGCGGCCTACGTCGCCGATAAACAGCGTGTCGCCGGTCAGGACCTTTTGCGGTTGAGCTGAGACTTCAGTGTCGATGACCAGGACACAGATGCCTTCCGGAGTGTGACCAGGGGTTTCCAGAATACGCAGCTTTACCTTGCCGATTGCCAGCTCGTCTCCGTCTTTAACCGCGCGGTGCGGAATCGTCGCGCCCGCTTGCCGGCCGAAAACGATTTCCGCGCCGGTGCGGGCGGCCAGTTCGCGATGCCCGCTGACGAAATCAGCGTGCAGGTGCGTTTCGATTACATATCTTATTTTGAATTTGTGCGCCGCCGCTTCATCAATATATTGATCGACGTCGCGTTGCGGATCGACGACCACAGCCTCGCCATCTGAGCCGATCAGATACGACGCATGGGCGAGACAGGCCAGGTAGAATTGCTTGAAGTGCATCGCCGAAGTTTTGCAGTTGATTGCGCAGTTGGATTCTCTCGCAAAACTTTACGCACCGCAAGGATGTTTCACGCATTGAACGCAGCGGGCGGGAATGACTCGTTCTCATTTGATATAAGTCTATCTGGTCCCCTCTATAGTTTGCTGAGCAATTATCAGATACGCGTTGATTCGAGCGTCGGTCGGGTGAATCCGGTCCGCCGCGGTCTTAGCTCGTTCAAAATTCGCCATCGCCAAACTCGCCAGGGCCGTCGCCAGTTGATTCCCGGCATCAGCCACAGCGTTGCCGTTCGTCATGATCAATTCGCCGTCCTGATAATACCTTTGGCCAAATCCATTCAGCGTTACCGCTGACACGCTGATCTCGTTGAATTGATCTACCAGCGGCTCGACAATCTCAAATGCCCGATTCGAATCGTATCTGGAAAACGCCCGGCCAATTTCAAACAGCGCGCGCATTTCCTCCTGGCCGTCAGCCTGTGGCGACGTGCCAAGCATGCTTCGTGCTTGTTCCAGATAGAGCAACGCTGTTGCCTTCTTCTGACCCGGCCCGATCTGATTCACTACTTGACTGAGTATTTGGATCCGTTCGCGAGCCGGACGAAAATTGCTCAAATTCCGCAACGCTTCGTCAATCTTTCCTCTGGCAACGGCGCCGTAGATTGCCTGCTGGCTCAAATTCTTCAGCGCTTGCTGACGCTGCATTGGGTTGGCGACGTGATCTGTGATTATCTGCTGCGCGCGTGTTACATCGCCTGCTGCCGCGGCTTTGTTCGCAATCTGCTGGTAGAGTTGATCTCGCACCTCTCGCGGCGCCTGATTCATAGCTTCAAGCGCGCTGTCCACTGTGCCGCTGTTAATCGCGGCCTGAGATTGTTGCAAGGCCGCGCTTTGCCCAGCATTCTGATTGTTTAGCTCGGCGGATTTCTTCTCGATCGCCGCGGCGCTACCAGGAACGTTACGTTCCAGCTCCGCGCCCAGCTCTTTGAGCGTATTCACGAGATTTTGCGCGGTATTCCTCTCCGGCGAATAAATGTTGAACCCTGGCAGAGAATAGGCGAGCGCCTCAGAGGTGGCGTTTTGCAGGAGTTCTCGATACTCCTCGTCGGAGATTAGATTCGTTTTTGGCGGCTCGTCACCACCGCCGGGCAGAGTTCTTCTTCCTGATCTTAAGAAGCGAAGAAAGCTCATTGTCAGATACGCGGCTTCCGGATGCTTAAGTAACTTCGCGTTCGCTAATTTCGCGGCCATGTCGTGCGCCAGTTTGGCCGCCAGTTCCGGCTCCCTCGAACGTAACCGATACAAAGTGTCAACCAGAGTCGATGGGTAACCCTTCTTGAGTGTATCCTCAGCCATTTGAAAAGCTCGCTTCGGATCAGTAGCTGCGACCTGGCCTACCAGCGCGAGCTCGAGTTCAAGCTCCTGATTTGGCTGATCGCTGTTTTGCATTTCGTCAGGAGTCGATAGTGTGCGAGTTGAACGAAGAAAACTCAGCGCCATCTCAGGATCATGCGTCGTCAGGACTTCAATCACTTCGCGTCTTAGTTGCATTGCGATTTGAAAGCTCTCGTAATAATCCTGATCGGGGTCGATGTTCGCGATGAATTCCTTGACGCTGTCGATTGCCTGCTCCGCCAATTTCAAGGCGCGCTTTTCGTCTGAATTCCATAGCAACTGCGCGGCCTTTATCTGGAAGCGAGCGCGCGTCTGTGCGCGGCGCAGCTCTGGAAAGTTTTGCGATGTCTGGACTAGTAGCGCCACGCCTTTCGTTTTGAGCAATTCCTGGTTCTTTCCGGCTGCCAACTCCTGCTCGGTCGCCTTTCGCAGTTCGACAATCTTGATTTCGTAACGACCGGGCGCCGGGCTTTCGTTCTGACCGAGCGGCGCGACGTCGATGCGATACACTCCCGTGGCTTCCGCAATAACGGATACGTTTTCCGGGCCGTCCGTTCCATTAGGGCTATCAAACTCGCCCAGGCGTCGCCCCGCGGGAGAAAATACGCGAACGACTACATCGATTCCTCGCTGATCGACGACTAGTTGCAGAAGCTGATCCTGTTCGAGGCTGACGTTGTAGCTGTGCGCCTGTCCTGCCGCCAGAGTCCGCTCAATTGGCGTGCCCGGCTGAAGAGAGGTAGGCGCGAATTGGGCCCTTACGTGCTCAGCATTGAAAAGAAAGCTGAGAAGCAGCGAGAGAAGTATGCATCTGGACCTGCGCATATCAAGAATCCCTCCCTTTTCAGAAAGAACGCGGCTTTATTACGGATGATGCACGGAACGCGGAGAAACACTATGACGCCGAGCCGGTCGAAAAGTTCCAATAGACTCGGTGCATCTTAGGAGAGAATGGCCGGGCGAAGGTTGCCCATGAGTCTATTGCTACCGCCACAAGTTATGTAGAAACGGCCCCGACTGTAGAACTTCTGGTTATGGTGATGGCAACTTATAAAACTCTCGCGCCGGTTTCAATGGCCGGAGCATCCAGTAAGGCCGGCGAGTGCCGTCGGGAGAGTGCTTATCAGCCGGGCGCGTCATCCGAAGCCACTTCTGATAAACCTCACGCGATTTCTCTGTATCCACGTGAATGTCACCATAACTATCGGTGCGTTCAGCTTTGCGCACGCGCACGACCTGGTGCCAGCAGTGCATGCCGGAAATCGGATCGGGGTGGACGGGGAAGGTCAGGTTCTGATGCACGCCGACGTCGCTCCACCAGATGCGCAAAGTATCCGCGTCACTCGATTCATACGGGCCCGTCCCATGTTCGCGTTTCAGTCCCCACCGGTTGCCTTGATGATCCAGTCTGACCGTGGCCATCAATTGTTTTTGCCCGTTCTCATGTAACTTCCAGCGCCCCATATGATGGCTGCAGGCCACGATTCCAGGTTTTATTCCTTCATTCACCCAGGCGCGCACGACAAAGTAACCAATCTCAGTTTCGACCCGCACCAGATCGCCGGTCCGTACGCCCAGCTTCGCCGCGTGGCTCGTATGCAGCCAGAGCGGATTCGTGTGCGCAATTTCATTCAACCACTTCGCATTGGCGCTGCGCGTGTGAATCTGGATCGGTAAACGAAAAGTCGAAATCAGAATAGTCTGATCGGCTTCCAGGTTTTCCGGATGAACATGGCTCCTGATGTAGGTAGGGATCGCGTATTCATGCCAGCCCCATTCGGCCAGCGTCCGGGAAAAAAACTCGAGCCGGCCAGTCGGGGTAGGGAAGCCCCGTTTGATCTCTCCATCAACTTTCACCCCAACAAGTCGACGGCCGTCCGCGTCGCCGTCGGGGCTGGGAATAGGAACCACGTTTGGCGATACAGGCTTCCCTGCGCGCGTGAACACGCGACCAAAATGATCTTCGGCAACGTCCTCGAGCTCTTCATTCGGCACGGTCTCTTCATAGATCGCGCCAACTTTCTTTGCTATCTCAAACGATCCGTAGCGGCGCATGTATTCCAATGGCTGCAGCTTTTCAGCAGCCGCTCTTTCAGGAAGCCCCGGCACTGAGTTCTCAAAGATCCAGCCGTAGTATTCATCGACGCCCAAACGCTCGCCAGGATTCTTCTTTGACTCAACGAATTGACGAATACCAAGACTGCCATCGCGGTCGATGCGCCAGGTCAGTTCCATCCAGAATTCATTTTCTTCCCAGACTTCGCCGGGGTTAACTTCGCGAGTGTCGCTTATGTTTTCGCCGTCGCGTTGTCTCGCGGCGCGCATCACCGGTTGGCGAAAGCCGAGCCACTGCGAATCGTGCGTTTCGTACGAATGCAGATCGTGCCGCTCAGGCCCGAGCCCCATGGGTAAGATGTAATCCGCGAAATACGACGTCTCGTTCCACACCGGCGTCAACGCCACGTGGCAGCCAATTAGTTTTTCGTCCGTCAAAGCTTCGATCCACGAGAAGCCGTCGGGATTCGTCCACACCGGGTTATAGACACGCGTGAAATAAGTATCGAGCCGTCCGCGCCCGTCCATCAAAAAGTGCGGCAGCAGAAAAGACATCTCGTGCATCGCGAGCGGGAACTCGCGCGGCCAGGTCTTTTCGTTCCACATCTTCGGGTGCGGCGGTGTGTAAATCGGCCGGGGCACAAACTTGTTCCAGGCATTCGGGAAGACTCCGCCTTCGGTGGCTATAGCACCGAGTAGTGCGTTCAGCATGAAAAGACAGCGCGCCACTGACCAGCCGTGACTGATTCCCGAAGCAGCGCTGCGCCAGTTGTGACTTGAGAAACGCGTGCCTGCGGTGGCAACGAGCTTTGCGATTTCTTTGAGCGCGCTCGCTTCAACACCTGATTCTTTCGCTGCGAACTCAAACGTGTACTCCGAGTAGAGTTGCTTCAGAATCCTTTCAAAGTCCTCGAAAGTTCTGGTCTGTTCGGTGTATCCCGAAGACGCGGCGTCTTCCTCGCGCCGTAGGCGCGAAATATTTATAGACCCGTTCGCCTCATCCGTATCTGTTCCGAGCGCAGCGAGATGCTCTGCATCTTGCTGCGCTCGGAAATAGTCTTGTGGAACCTCGGGAGCTATAAACATTTCGCCGCTACGCGGCTGCTTGCCTGACTTGAAACTTGATACTTGAAACTCGAAACCGTCTTCAAGAAACTCTTTCCAGTTCCACCACCTGCGCACGAACTCGCGATTGTAAAGATTGTTTTGAATCAGGTAATTCGCGATTGATAACAGAATTGCGGCCTCTGATCCGGGATAAGGCGCGATGAAGTGATCGGCGTGCGTGGCGGTGTTTGAGAGCCTTGTGTCAAAGACGATCAGCTTCGCGCCACCCGTCTTTCCATCGATCACGCGCTGCGCGTGCGGATTGAAGTAATGACCTGACTCGAGGTGCGCGCTGATCAGCAGAATGACTTTGGCATTTGCGTGATCGGGGCTCGGTCGATCCAATCCCATCCATAACTGGTAACCTTCGCGCGCGCCCGACGAGCAGATGTTGGTGTGCGAGTTGTGACCGTCTACACCCCACGCCGCGAGAATTCTTTCGGTGAAACCGTCTTCGCCCGGACGTCCGACGTGATACATGATTTCGTCGCGGCGATCTTCGACGATCGCTTTGCGGATGCGCACGGCGATGTCGTCGAGCACCGCATCCCAACTGACGCGCTCCCATTTTCCTTCACCGCGTTTACCCGCGCGCTTCAGCGGATAAAGGATGCGATCGGGATCGGTAATTTGATTGAGGGTCGCGGGACCCTTCGCGCAGTTGCGTCCGCGGCTCCCCGGATTCTCAGGATTGCCCTCGAACTTCTGAACCTGGTTGGTGTCTTTGTCGATGTAAGCGAGTAATCCGCAAGCCGACTCGCAGTTAAAACAGGTAGTGGGCACTAGTGAATAACGCCGCTCCTTACGCCGCGGCCAGGCCTGCGAATCCAGCTCAATCCAATCGTCCCAGCGCTCCTTTGGTGGAAACGCCGCGAGATGGATGCGCGAAGGGCCGGGATAGAAGGTTTCGCCGCGCGACTCGGTGTCTTCGCGAGCAGCATCGACTCGTTGATTTGGTTCGTCGGAGTTCATAGTCTCGTCGGGTTCGCTTCGTCCTTAACCCCCGATTCTCTGGTAAGCGATATCAATAAACTCTTTGGCGACGGGTAAATCAGCGGGTGACGTCACCGTAATCTCAAAATCTCCCGTTCCGAAGTGACCAATGGACGAAACATCACGTGAGATTTTCGGAGGGTTGGAAATCTCTTGCGACTTCAGTTTTAGATAAAGAACAACCTTCTGCTTTTTCACTTCCATGCAGACAATGTTCTGAGCGATTCTGTAGGCGACGTAAAGCTTCTTGGGGACTTCCTCCATCGCGCTATCAAGATTCATGATGTGCTCTTTGAGCTCGAATACCATTTCCCTTATGGGTTCAGATTTCCCTGAAATGTGCTGCTCAAAACTATAGACGCCGGTGGCCCTCGCCAAAGCCGCTTTCTTTCCGGCAGCGACCATAACTGGATTCTTATTACCGGCCGCAATATCCGGAGAAGTAGATACCGTCCTCCGAAAGACCTCTTCGAGAAACAAGCAGGAGTTCTTGAAAAGACGGTACCGCCATAGCTCAATGTTTGCGCCCATCACTTGCACCGCGTGCAGGTCGTACTTCTTGTAGTTGGGCGCAAGGCAAATGACGCGAACGTCCGACCAATCAACTTTCACTTCATTCCCAAGCGACTTCTGAACTGCAATGTGAAAGTCACCTTCGTGGTCATGTATCCAGGAGAGATAAAACAGACTTTGCGTGATGAGTTCCGATGATTCGACCTTCTTGTATTCAATGATTACCGGGTTGTTGTCTTCTGACAGAGCCAAGGTGTCGATTCGCCCAGCATGCTGTGCGCCGGTTAGAAACTCTGACGCTACAAACCTGCAGTTAAAAACCGGAGCGAGATTGGCTTCAATTAAAGACTGAAGCTCTTTCTCTGTAATAAAATTCGTTTGTTCGACTGGGAAAAGTTTCTTGTCCGAGATTTGGAAGATTGGCATTCCTGCCTCTCCTTAATTGAACGATTCATTTAGATTCACTTAAGTCATTTGTCGTCTTCGTCGAGATCGTATTCTTCGCATAACCAGAGCGCCATCTATCGTTTCAACCATGCCTTCGTCGATCTCGCGCATTCGTCTCTCAGCCTCTTCGCCCCAGGCAGCATCGATCTGCTTTTGATTCGGACCGTCCAGACTTTCGAGTAGACGGTCAGCAAGCATTGCTCTCTCGTAGGGTGGTAGCGAAAGTGCCGCACTGAGAATTTCGCCGTAATTGTCTAGCATTTCTCTTTACCGACTGGCCGACCAAAATCTACTTCTGCGTGTCGATTTTCCTCCGTTACGCCCGCGAGAAGCTCTTGCATCGTAAGGTCTCGTTCGGTCGAAGAGTCGTCAGTGAAGTCGCGATCCTCCCTCACAAGTTTCGTGCTATCGCTGTGAAGCCGGCCTCTTAGCTTCCGACGAATGTTGTCTGCCAACCTCAAACTCCCCTTCATGTCTTTCGTTTGATTCACATCGGCTCGCTTCGATTTCATGATAGTCGCCACAACCTGATCGGTCAGTTACGTCAGAGCATCGAATCCCAATGCGAACTCAATGGCTACGCGCACTTCTCGCATGCGCTCAGGCGATAACTCGGTAATGAGATCGCTGAGTTGGTCCTTTTGAATTGTCTGAATGCTATCTGCATTGACGACGCATTCAGCGAACATGCCATCCTCTCCGGGAGTAAGCACGACTTCGGAGGCCATGTCCCGAATCGTCGTTGTAATCTGGGCAACCGTGATACCTGTAAGGTAAGGGATGGCGGAACTACGGGTCAGGAGCAAAACCGGGCGGCGCTTATCAGGAGCGCGGAACGTATACCAGTAAACGTCACCCTGCTTCATGGCTCTCCCCACTCTTGTTCATCCTGCCATTCCGCGACCTCCTCGGGCTGCTGCGGGTGGGCCATGTAGCCCTGGGCGTGCTGTCTTTCCTTAGCGATTATCTCGCGTTGTTGCAGGGCCCTTTCCAGGGCTACCTTCATGAAATCTGATGGCGTCATCTTTAGAGCGTTAGTCGCTTGTTGTACTTCAGCCATCAAGGACTCGTCAATCGACAATTGAATGGTTTCCATAGCGTCAGTCTAACATGCGTTGCCACTCGGATGTAGTAACGTTCTTTGCTAAATCCCGGCTATCCGTTTACTAATCGCGCCTCACTTTGTCTGGACTTCGCGTCGACTCAATCTGTTGTGCTCATCCTGCAAACAAACGAATTAGTTCCGAGATCCGCGCCAGGTGATGATCGTCGTGCTCGGCGATGAAGAAAGCCAGATCCAGAATACGAATCCTTACATTCAGGCGCGGATGCAACGCCATCCGTTGCACAAACGCTTCATCGTAGACATCCAATCGTCGGACGAACGCCATCCGCTCTTGGCGAAACCTGGCGAGAATGTTCTCGATGGTGTCTGCGTTGTGATTCGCTTCATGCGTCTTACGATTCTCCATGTCGGCGGCAGAGAGCGTTTCGCGTCCAGCCTCATAATCATCGAGGCGCATCATTCCCAAGCCTTCGAGGTCGAGCAGATGTCCGGCTTGTTCCTGAACAGACCACTTGTCGCCGTCGCGACGCGTTACGATTTCTCGTGGCAAAGAGCGCGTGAGATCTTCGAGTCGCGCCGGAGTTCCCCGCACGCGCTCTACCACATTCGGGTACATCGACACCGGTAACTCGAAAGCGAACTGTCGCTTAATCCATTCCGTGCGCTCAACCATCTCAAAGCTCCAAACCAGAGCGCCAAAGCACTCATGCCAGTTGCCGCGCTTTCAAAGACGAGCAACCCACGCGGGCCGTCCCGCGTGGGGTGGTCTGGATGTCATTTCTTGAATATGTCCGGGTTATCTTTCTGGAACTTGTCGGCTTGAGCCGCCAGATCGTCTGCCTCTTTACTCAGCCTGTCGACCCTCTCGTTATTGGCGTTCGCCAGGCTGATGAAACTCGAGCGACTCTCACTGTCAATCAAAGCCTGCGGAGTGCCTTTCGCGGTCTCGACTAATTCCGCGCGCTTGTCGAATTCCTTCATCTTGATCAGCAGGTATTCCTTGAACTTGTCTTTGACCTTCAGCTTGCTGGCCTCTTCGTACTTCTTCGACGCCTCTTTGCATTGTTCTTTGGCCTTGTCATAGGCCGCGATGGCTTCTTTGGCGGTCGCCCGGGCATCTTCGAGTTCGGCTACGGGCGTCTGAAGCATCTTCTGCTTCTTCTCCTCAGCTTCGGTCACATGTTTCTTGGCCTCCTGGACCGCCGCGTTACCTTCATCGACAAGTTTGTTGGCCTTCTCTGTTTCATCGCCTGAACTGCACGCCAAAACGGCCACGACCAATAAGAGCAATGCCATGACCGTGGTGGAATAACGTTGGTTGTTCATCTTCATGTTCATCGATTGATTCTCCGTGCGCCGGGATAAACCGGCAGGTTGTGTTGAATGAAAGTTTCAAACGTTAAAGGTCTAGCCAACCGTAACGACCCCGAGTCATGCGGCGGCGCTCGTAAGGGCGCAGTCGAAGCGTTGACAGGGGAAAGTGCAG
>JBGQGG010000056.1:0-27289 GCA_041497335.1 Pyrinomonadaceae bacterium
CTGCTCAACACCATCCCAAAACCAAATCAGACCGCTCAGCCTTGGCAAACCGTGCCCCACTGCAACCGCCTCCCCACCAGCCAACCCAAACGCCCATCTCTTGCTCACCTCTTGCCTCTTCATGAATAATGCGGGCTAGTAGAAGGTGAGATGGACGAGGCTGCGGCCTTTAGGTTAATAACCGCTGTCGGACATTCACCCGGCGTATGCTACGGGAAAAAGGGTTGCGGTTACATACAGAAAAAGATTCAAGGCTTTAACCGCTCAGCTCGATCAACTTGCTATCTAACTTTAGTCGACTTGATGGACACGGAGTTTTCATGCCCACCAGACGTCTTAGCTGGATGGGTGCCGCACCTCGATCCGAATATGTTGTTCCGGGTGGTCGTTCGCGAGTTGGAAAGTTGGTTGCTGGCTGATCGGCAGAATATTGCAGACTTTCTAAGCGTAAGCCTAATCCGAATTCCGGAAAATCCCGAAGAGATCCGAGACCCGAAACGGGAACTTGTTGACATAGCCCGAAGATCCCGAAACCCGAGAGTACGAAGGTCTCTCGTTCCCGATTTTGGTTCCACTGCACAGGTGGGAAAGCTATACGTGTCGGAAATGAATACTTTCATTAACACGCAATGGGATCCGCAAATCGCCCGACGAATGGCACCTAGCCTGGACAGCTGCCTCAGCAAACTAGAAGGCTTAACGACCTGAAGGCGGAACCGATAGTACTGATCGGCTCGCAAGAATCGAGATGAAACTCAACACTGGAAGAACATCTCATTCAGTCGCACTCCTCGCCGGTCTATTGTTGACATCCTCGTCATTCAGCCAAAAGCCTTCCGCACGAGATGACAATGACGTCCTTGAACCTGTTTCCGTCAAGAGGGACCTTTACCCTGGGGACGCAGACGCTAAGAAAGAGATTGAGAATGCTCTGAAGCAAGCCGCCACCGAAAAGAAACGAGTGCTGCTAGTGTTTGGCGGGAACTGGTGTTATGACTGCCACGTGCTGGATCGAGCGTTGCATGAAGGGCCGACAGGAAGGGTCGTGAAGGCGAGTTTTCTACTGGTGCAAGTAGACATAGGTGAAGCCGACAAGAACCTTGATTTGGCGAAGAAGTACAAGATCCCTCTGGAAAAAGGCGTGCCCGCGGTAGCTATCCTCTGCAGCGATGGAGGTCTTGTTTACAGCAGCGGCAACGGAGAGTTCGAAGCGGCGCGAAAGATGATGAAGAAAGATCTGGTTGCGTTTCTCAAGCAATGGAAAGAGTAAAGGGCGAGTAGCTGTCAAAAGCCCGTTCACCAGAGTTCGCGGAGGATGCTACAGAGAGCCCTGATTAATCGCGCGCAGGTTACGCCGGAAAGCCGACCCGCCGTAGTAGTTTTTCAAAGCGCGGATCCGATCGGAGGCTGTCGGCCATCGGTTCGACCTTGAGCCAGATCAAACCCAAATCGCGTTCGTCGCAGCCTTTTTCAAGCCAGGCGAACGCCTGGTCGTGATCACCCAGCCCAGTACAGATTAGACTGATGAGGTACGGTGCAATGTATTGACGCAGCGATCGGTCCTTTAAGTCGTCGAACAACGCTTGCGCCTCGCTTCTCTTGCCAGAGATGGCGTAAGCATATGCCAGCACGGCGGCGGCCCTGGGATTATCTTCAAAGATGGCGAGCGATGCTTGCAGTTCCGCGATCGCTTCGTCAAACATCGACTTTTGCAGATAAGCCAGGCCAAGACAAAAGCGCGTATGCGCGAAATTGGGATCGAGTTCCAACGTGCGCAAGTGTTCCTCAATCGCGCGGTCATATTGCCGAGCCAAATACAGAACCAACCCGACCGCCGCGTTTATGATCAGCGAAAGAGATTCGTCGATTTCTTTTGCCTTTTGCAGTTCCGCGATCGCTTCGTCGAACCGGCCAACGAGCGCCAAATACTCGCCGTACCAATGATGGGCGGTGGCGTAGTTTGAATTCAGTCGAATGGCATGTTTGTATTCTCTTTCCGCGCGCGGCCAATCCCAATCGTAAGCTTCAGTAACGTACGCTAAAGAGATGCGGGCTTCGGCGAGACTGTCGTCAATTTGCAAGGCCTTTTCCGCGGCTTGCTTCGCTTTCGGCATAACTTCGTTGGGCGGCAGCAGACCGTGGAATCCAAGAATGATGTATGAATCCGCGAGGCCGGCATACGCGAGGGCATAGTTTGGATCGACTTCAATGGCCCGCTGGAAAAACTCAATTCCTTTTTCGGCTCCTTGCTTGTCCCTCTTGTTCCAGTGATAGCGGCCCTGCAAATACAGTTGGTAGGCCCTGGGGTTTTCGGTATGACGTTTGGTTAGCCGCTTTTCCTCTTCACCACTGAGCCGCATTTGCAGCTTCTCGGAAATCTGTTTGGAGATCTCTTCCTGGACGGCGAAGATGTCGCCGAGCTTTCGATTGTAGTGCTCGCCCCACAACTGCGTCCCATCCGCGACGTGAACCAGCTCTGTTCTGATCACCAGATTGTCGTCGAGTTGCAAAACTCTTCCCGTCATCACTGCGCGTACACCTAATTCGCGGCCGGCTTCCAGCGGATCAACCTCCCGGCCTTTGTAACGAAACACCGTGCTGCGCGCCATTACTCGCAGGTTCGGGAGTTGTGACAAATTGTTGATGATGCTTTCGGTGATTCCGTCTGACAGGTACTCGGCGTTGGGATCGGCGCTGGCGTTCACCAGCGGCATGATCGCGAGCGAGTTTATCGCTCGTCGTGATCGCCTTCGACTCGCGGACGGTGATGATCGGCCGGATCCGGATGGTGCCCTGTTGGCTTTCCTGGCGCTCTCGACCGGGGCATCGGGCTTCGACCGGAGCGATGCTGTTTTGCCGGAGCGCGCGGCGTCGGCCTCGGTTTGGTCGAAGTGTCCCAAGTCGTCGTGGAAGTCCATTTCTCGTCTTAACCGCTTGAGATCGATCAGTAGGTCCCGGGCCGTCTGATAGCGTTCTTCCTTATCTTTGGCCAGCGCCTTCTTCAGAATCCATTCCACTTCCGGCGGTACATTTTGTAATCGCCACTCAAACGAGGGCTTCTTCTGAAGAATCGAAGCGATGACATCGCTTTCCGTCGCGGCTTTGAAGGGTGACTCTCCGGCCATCATCTCGTAGATCACTACTCCGAGACTCCAGATGTCGGTTCGCTCATCCAGCTCCGCCCGGCGAATCTGCTCCGGCGACATGTACTGAACTGTGCCGATGATGATTCCGGGGTCAGTGTTGACCGCGGTCGCTGCTTCGGGATTGCTGCCGGCTTGCTCGATCAGCTTGGCCAGCCCGAAATCCAGGACCTTAATGTACCCGTCGGTGCGACGCATGATGTTTTCCGGCTTGATGTCGCGATGAACGATGCCGGAAGCATGTGCGGCAGCCAGCGCGGAAGTGATTTGAATGGCCGCGTCGAGCACCCCTTGCAGGCTCATCTTGAGATCTCGAAGCGTGGAGCCTTCGACGAACTCAGTGGCGATGTAATGCTGGCCGTCACGTTCTTCGATTTCAAAGATGGTAAGTATGTTCGGATGATTGAGGGCTGAAGCGGCCCGGGCTTCCTGCTTGAACCGTTGCACGCGAGTTGGATCATCGGTCAAGTCCGGAGGCAACATTTTCAAAGCGACCTTCCGCTGCAGCTTTTGGTCTGTGGCAAGGTAGACCACTCCCATGCCGCCTTTTCCCAACTGACTTACGATCTGGTATGAGCCGAGAGTTTTTCCGATCAAGCTGTCTTCGGCTGGGTCACGGAGGATTGACTCGGCAGCGATTACGTACGCCGGCGACTCGATAAAACTCTTCGCCTGCTGCTCATGGTCGAGCATCGATTCCAGTTCGCGCCGCAGGTCGTCATCACCACTGCAGGCCTCTGCGACAAAGGACGCGCGGGTGTCCGGCCCGCGCTCCAACGCCGCGTGAAACAACTCTTCCAGCTTTTGCCAGCGTTCAGGATCCATCACTGAGGGCCCGATGCAGCCATGCTTTTGCCATCCTGCTTTCGCGCATGATGGTAATGCTCGAAACTCTTAGAAACTCGGCCGCTTCGTCGACGCTGAGTCCGCCGAAGAATCGAAGTTCGACGACTTGAGCCTTGCGCTGATCTATCTCAGCCAGCCTGGTCAATGCCTCATCGAAAGCAACCAAATCGAGTGGAGATGTCTGAGAGGCAACTACACTCTCTTCGAGCGTGAGCGCGGGAACGCCACCTCCCCGCTTCATCCGTTTTTTCCGGCGAGCGCGATCCACCAGGATGCGGCGCATGAGTTGGGCGGATACACCGAAGAAATGAGCCCGGTTCTGCCAATGGACCCGCCGCTGGTCCACGAGCTTTAAGTAAGTCTCGTGGATCAAGTCCGTGGTCTGCAAAGTCTGACCCGGGCGCTCTCTGTTTAAGTGTCTTCGGGCTAACTTGCGCAGCTCTCCGTAAACGAGCGGCATCAATTTGTCGAGCGCTGACTTATCACCGTTGCCCCAATCCAAAAGCAGTTGGGTGACTTCGTGCGGCGCAACCTGGGGTACTGGCATTGGCCGTCCTTTGTCGGTTCGAGCTTGACCGGTTCTGGTTTGGGCTCGGATTGTACCTTGGCACTCGCCAGCCTCCAAGAGTTTTTGGGCCTTGCCACTCGAGCGGACTCGTTCACGGCTTCCCGGTTCGACAACGCAAACCTTGGCTCATGCTCTTTCACGCGCCATTTTGGCCTCCCGGATATCACCTGATAGCTGAAATAGAGAAATATCGTGATAGCTCTGGTTCCGTGATGGCGCGTTTAGAGATGGAGTCAAGAATGGCTCAGCCCCTTATGTAAAAGGACAATGGAGGAGAAAACATGACTCACAGATTCGCATCTCTTGCGCTGGCAATAGCGCTAGTCTGCACAATCGGCGGGACTTCCGCACTTGCCAACACGCCAACGAACACAGACACAAACGGGAACGCGGTGGTGACTCTGCCAGCGTCGCCGGCTTCGGCTAAGAAAGAAACACAGCCTGAGAAGGAATTACAGCCCAACGCAAAGTTGCGGGCCAGCTTGGCCAAGCTCGTCGCCGACACCAGAGCCGGCAAGGGGATGCTGTCCGCGCCATCTCAATTCCACCCGGCCAGGGGCAACAATTTATCCAAGGGGAAAAAGATTGCTCTTGGAGTTGGGATCGCTGTAGTCGTGGTCGCGGTCGTTGGGGCAATTTACGTCCGCCATCACGCGTTAGACGGCTTCAAACCTTTCGCTTCACGCTAGTGTTAGTTGAGAGGAAGAATAGGCTCGCCGTTCTGAAACCGTTCTATTTAGGAGGGTGTTCCAGATGTATATCAGGAATAGTCGCAAACAATTCATCGCGGCGACATTGTCTCTGGCAGGACTGTTGAGCGGCCTGGTCCTGCCCGCTTATGCCGGAAGTTACCAGCAGCAATGGGCCATTGTCCCTACACGCGCGCGCTCAAGTTCGGCGGCCCAATTCGGAGTTAGTTCTAACGTGAATGACTCTCCTGCTTCGCTTGAATCTGCCACCCAGACAGAGGACGAAGTGCGTGAGAGCGCGCGTGCCGCCTATTCCAAGCTGCCCCTGATCTTTGAGGCGAATCGGGGGCAAAGCAGCAAAGAGGTCAAGTTCATCTCGCGCAACGCTGGTTACAATCTGTTTCTCACACAGACAGAAGCAGTGATGGCGCTCAGAGGGACGGATGAAAGCAAAAAGGCCAAAGCAAAAGTTCCGCGCTCATCGGCCAATTCACCCGCTTCGTCTTTCGGCGCATTACGCATAAGGTTGATAGGAGCAAACAAACGGGCACAGGTAGAAGGGGTTTATGAGTTGCCTTCAAAGGTGAGCTACTTCATCGGTAACGATCCTGAGAAGTGGCAGACAGAACTTGCAACCTATGGCAGGGTTCGATACAACCGCGTCTATCCAGGAATAGACATGATCTATTACGGTAGCCAGCGCCAATTAGAGTATGACTTCGTAGTTGCGCCCGGCAGCAACTTTCGTAACATCAGACTGGCCTTCAACGGCACGAGCAAAGTGAAGATAGATGCGCAAGGCGAATTGGTCTTGCGCATGAGCGGCGGGTACGAGATTCGTCAACGCAAGCCTTTGGCTTATCAAGAGGTGAACGGCGTGCGGCGCGAGATCGCCAGCCGCTATGTGATCAAAGGGAAAAATCGAGTCGGCTTTCAAGTAGGCCATTACGATCGAGAGGTGCCGTTGGTGATTGATCCCGTGCTAGTCTACTCGACATATCTCGGCGGCAGTTCGGGCGATTCCGGGAGCGGCATTGCGGTTGACTCATCGGGCAACGTTTACGTGACGGGCTCAACTTTCTCCGCAGACTTTCCAACCGCGAGTCCTTTTCAATCATCTAGTCCCGCCGACTTCAATCCCGATGATGTTTTTGTGGTGAAGCTAAATGCATCAGGCACTGCTCTAATTTTCTCCACGTATCTCGGCGGCCAGGGCAGTGATGAAGGGCGCGCTATTGCGGTGGACTCATCTGGCAATGTCTATGTAGCGGGTCAAACCGGTTCGCAGGATAATCCCAATACGCCGCAGAATGAAGGCTTCCCCGTAGCTAACGCCGTGCAGCCAACCAGACATCTTTCTGTTGACGGCTTCGTGACGAAGTTGAATCCGACGGGTTCCGCTCTCATCTACTCCACGTACCTCGGCGGAGATTCCCGCGATATATGCTACAGCATAGCAGTGGACAACGATGGTGACGCTTACCTTACAGGCTCGACCCAATCACCGAATTTTCCGACGGTGAATGCATTGCAGACGAAAATAGCCAGCACTCCTCAAAATTGTGGTGGGTTTGGTGGTTGTATATATGACGATGACGCTTTCGTGACGAAGTTTGCCGCGGCGGGCGCTTTTGTTTACTCGACCTACTTCGGCGGCGCAGGCGGCGACACTGGTTTTAGCATTGCAGTGGACTCAGTCGGCAACGCTTACGTCACGGGCGGGACCATCTCAAACAATTTTCCACTCGCCAACGCACTGCAATCAACGTTTAATGGCAGCACGACTCCTTTCGTTTCAAAGTTGAATGCCAACGGCTCTGCGCTCGTTTACTCAACTTATCTCGGGTCACGGGGGGATGGATTTGGGATTGCGGTTGATAGTTCCGGCAACGCGTACGTGACTGGAGAAACAAGTGCGACGGATTTCCCCACGGTTAATCCGTTTCAGAGCAAGATCGCTGGCGTCATCAAGCAAAATGGTTCCCACCCGGAGGATGCCTTCGTCTCGAAATTCAACGCGGCCGGGTCCGCGCTCGTCTATTCTACTTACCTCGGCGGAAGCTCCGACGATTTTGCCGACGGCATCGCAATAGACTCAGCCGGTAGCGCTTACGTGATCGGTGGAACTAGTTCGAACGACTTTCCCACCGCCATTCCCATTCAGGGTTACGGTGGCGGTAATTGCGGCAACTTTGTGCCAGTGCCCTGCACAGATGCCTTTATTACAAAATTGAATCCGATAGGTAACGCTCTCGTTTACTCAACATATCTGGGCGGCAGTGGCGGCGATGCTGGCTCGAACCCCAACGGCAGCGCAATCGCGGTTGACGCTTCAGGCAACGCTTGCATTACAGGCCAAACGAACTCGTCCAACTTCCCCACGACACAGGGCGCTTTCCAGGGCAGCCTCTCTGGCACAAGCGACGCCTTCATCGCCAAGATTAGCAGCGCCCCACCGAACCCTATTGACGATCCACAGAACTTTGTGCGGCAACACTATCTGGATTTTCTCAACCGCGAGCCTGATGCAAGCGGCCTCGCATTCTGGATCAACGAGATCACATCGTGTGGCACTGACCCACAGTGTATCGAGGTGAAGCGTATCAACGTATCGGCGGCTTTCTTTCTTTCGATTGAGTTTCAACAGACCGGGTATCTGGTGGAACGGATTTACAAAGCTTCGTACGGTGACGGTAACGGAACGTCCACTCTCGGTGGGACGCATCAGCTCCCGGTGCCGATCATGCGGCTCAATGAGTTTCTGCCCGACACGCGGGAGATTAGCCAGGGCGTGATTGTTGGACAAACAGGCTGGGAGACGGTGCTGGAAAATAATAAGCAGGCCTTCACTTCAGAGTTTGTCTCACGCTCCCGCTTGACCAGTGCTTATGCCACGACGCTCAGTCCAGCGCAGTTTGTGGATATGTTGTTCGCAAATGCCGGAGTGCCTCCCTCAGCAGCAGAACGACAGGCAGCCATCAACGAGTTCGGCTCTGCGACGAATACGAGCGATGTGGCGGCGCGCGTCCGAGCGTTGCGCCGGGTGGCGGAGAACTCGACTTTGGCGAATCAGGAGTTCAATCGCGCCTTTGTGTTGATGCAGTACTTTGGATACCTGCGGCGCAATCCAAACGATCCGCAGGACACGGACTACACCGGCTATGACTTTTGGCTGACGAAGCTGAATCAGTTCAATGGCAACTTCCAAAACGCCGAAATGGTGAAAGCATTCATTACGTCCAGCGAATACCGGCAACGCTTCTGACGCGACGCCTTCGCTTTTACGGAACGCAGATCCTCCAAGACTACGACTGTGCCTATGCCGATGTCATTGAGGTTAAAAAAACCCGGCGGTCTTTCAAAGGGGGCAAAGCTGGCAACCGTGACTGGAATCGGCGCCGTGGTCGTTCTTGGTCGGATCGCCAACCATATCCGGAATCACGTGTTCGACGACTTCAGACCTTTCGCCCAACGCTAGGCGAGTTCGCACGATTGAAGAGGTCGAAAGCAACTCGTTTTTCGCGCAATCAAGGGTCTGGCCACCAGCGCCGGATATGCTGCCACGGGCGTCCCGCCCGTGAATCACGCGCAAGATGCGCGTGCCACATTCAAACTGCATCACTGCCAATGCATTACCTCTCTTGAGTAACCTCGCACTTTTTGATAGTTTGATCTTCGTCCCCCAAAGTGTCCCCAATACAAAGAAGGGAGTCGACTCATGAAGAACAGATTACTTCTATTCATAGCCATTATCTTCGGCATATCTGCGGTCACCGCCATCTCGTTTGCCCAGCGAAAGACTGACATCGCCGAAAAACCAATCACCGGTGATTTCAAGATCACTATCAGAACCACGACCAGCGGACAGGCCAGTCAGAGCACGACCATGATCAAGGGGTTGCGTGAACGCAGCGAGACGAGCATGGCGGTGGGCGGGATGAACATAAGCAGCGTGAACATCACGCAGTGCGATTTGCGACGAACAATCAAGGTCAACGACAGCGCGCGCAAGTACATGATTACGGCAATGGATTCAGATTCTTCAGGCGAGGGCGAGAGCGACTCAGGCGTCGCGGGCGCTACGGCCGGCAGCGGCCCGACCCGGCGCGGTGGCGTTGTGACGATGACGGTCAACACAATTGACACCGGCGAGCGCAAAGAGATGTTTGGCTTTACCGCGCGTCATTTGAAACGGTCGATGATGTCTCAATCCTCTCCGGATGCCTGCCAGCCGAACCAGATGCGCATGGAGACCGACGGTTGGTACATCAATCTTGAATACGGTCTGAGCTGCGGCTCTGACGAGAAACCTCCGCAGACCGGCCAAACGGCGTCCGCGGGATGTCGCGACCGCTATCAATTCAAACGTACCGGACCGAGCAAGCTCGGCTATCCGCTGATCGAAACCACGACGATGTATGGCGCCGATGGCAGCGCCATGTTCACCAGGACGGCGGAAGTGATCGAGTTGTCGCGGCAGCCTCTCGATGCCGCCTTGTTTGACATACCTGCGGGATACACAGAGGCGAAGAGCCAACAGGAAATGTCCGCCGCGCCTTCGATGGCTGATCTCATGGCGATGTCCCGGCAGCAGTCGGGCGAGACAAGCTCAGCCGGCCGTGAAGGTTCCACGTCGGGCGCACCTTCTTCGAGTGCTAACACTAACGCGAAAGTTCGCGTCGGCGTAGTCGAGTTCAACAACAGAACGAAGTCGTCAGTTTCAACCGATTCGCTGCGACAGCAATTGATCGCCATGCTTAATGGTGACGGCATCGACGCGATCGCTCTGAACGCGAGTTCGCCCGGCGAAGCGGCGATCGAAGCGAAGGCCAAGGAGTGCGCGTACATTCTGTACACCGACATCTCGACTCTAAAAGCTGCATCGTCCGGAAAGAAAATCGGTGGTTTACTTGGGCGGGCCACGGGTGTAGGTTCGGGCGATACAGGTAAATCGGAAGCGCGTCTGGACTTTCGCTTGATTCCGACGGGAAGCTCTTCGCCCACGATTCAGTCGTCTGCATCGGGCAAGGAAGACAGCGATCAAGCGAGCATGAGTACCGCGATTGAAGCTGAGGCGAAGGCGGTAGCATCTGCGGTCGCGAAGATGTAGCCTGAACCTTCGGTCGCCAGAGTGCCGTGACGTTACCGCGGGCTGGGGCCTTTGGTACGAGCCAGAGCCAAAAGTGATTGAATGCCATCAGTGACACAAGCCGAATCTGCGAACCGCGCGCTGGAAGACGTCGAGCGCGATGACCGAGACTCTTCAGTTAGAAAGCTTCGGCAGCAAAAGGCTGCGCTGGAGGAAGAGAATCGAAAACTCAAACAGATGGCCGAGTATCGTTCGGCATTTCTTGCGCGGCTGGCGCACGAGCTGCGCACGCCGTTAACTTCGATCCTGGGGTTTTCCGAGATCCTGCTTGCCCAGGAAGCGTTGACCGAAGCCCAGCGTGGTTTCTGCGAGAGAATTCAAAACTCAGGGCAGCAGTTGCAAGGCAGTCTCAATCAATTGTCGGACCTGTCGCGACTGGAAGCCGGCCAGTCAGAAATTCAAAGGGAAGAGTTCGCGCTGGATGAGCTGTTGCGTGATTCCTGCGCAGGAGTCGCGCGCCAGGCGCAAAAGCAAAATGCCGAACTTCGATGGCAGGCTGCGCCGGATTTGCCCATGATTGTTTCTGATCGGGTAAAGCTCCGACAGGTGCTCTACAATTTCCTGGCTTATGCGATTACTCGTAGTCCGGGCGCTCTGGTCGTCGTCACGGTGGAAAAAGATCCGCATGGATTTGTGATCGAGATCGAAGACGACGGCCAAGCTCCCGCGGACTCTACGGCATTCGTTGAGTTGGATTCTTCAAATCTAAGAACCGGCACCAGCGAACTCGGGCTGGCCATTGCAAGACAGAATATCGACTTGCTCGGCGCCAAGCTCAGCTTTCAAAATCGCCAGCCCCGGGGATTGCAGGTCGCGATCCATCTTCCCCCGGTGCCTCCGGACGAGCCCCGCCCCTAACTGACACGATGCCTGATACCGCGCCCAGCCAGACGTATCCAGCAGATGTCGAAATCCGCGAAGTATTATCTATCGAGGAATACGATGCGTGCATCAAGTTGCAGCGCGCGGTGTTTGGGCTGCCTGATCTGGAAATCTCGCCACGGCGGCACCTGATCGTTTCGCGGCAGGCGGGCGGATGGACGCTGGGCGCATTCAACAAAGGAAGGCTCGTCGGTTTTGTGCATCATCTCGCGGCGGTGCACGGCGATGAGATCTTCGGATACTCGCACATGATGGCAGTGGCAGCCGACTATCAGAACCGCGGCGTCGGCGCCCAACTTAAGTGGGCGCAGCGGGCGCGGGCCCTGTCAGAAGGGCGGGATTTTATCAAGTGGACGTTTGAGCCGCTGCGCGCGCGCAATGCTCACTTCAATTTGAATCGATTGGGCGTAGTGATCAGGGGGTATGCCGTAAACTTTTATGGCACGGATTACGTTACGAATCCGGCTGAGAAAGCCGCCGGCGCCACCGGAATGGACAGTGATCGCCTGTTCGCGAGTTGGGAGCTGAATTCACCGCGAGTAGAGGCTTTCGCCGCGGGTCTCGAATTCCAGTTAGGAATACCAGACGAAGTAATCGAGATTCCCGGCCACTACTCGGCCCTCTTGAAATCAGATCCGGACACCGCGAAGCGCGAGCAGTTGCGGGTACGCGAAGAGTTCCTGGCGGCGCTCAGTTCGGGTTTAGTTTGCCGGGCTTTTGATCGTAATTCCGATCGACCGGGGTATTTGTTTTATCGAGAAGCGTAGTGGCACAGACTTTAGTCTGTGATTGTCAGTACCACCTGCGTTAGCGGGTGGGTCAAAGACTCAATGCTGCCTTGAACGCTGGATCCACCCGCTAACGCAGGTGGTACTGACGTTATTGCGCTGGTCAAAACAAACACAGACTAAAGTCTGTGCCACTCTGGGACTAATTTTGCCAAAGCGGTCACCAATCGAAAAGACAATTAACGAACTGCGGGAAGTAATTCACCGGCACGACGATCTCTACTACCTCCAGGAAAATCCGGAGATTTCCGATCGCGAGTATGACCAGTTGATCGGCAAACTCCGTGAGCTCGAAGAGCAGCACCCGCAACTGATCACACCCGAGAGTCCGACGCAACGTGTTGGCGGCCGACCGGCCGAGGGCTTCCCGGAGTTCGTCCATCGCCGGCCAATGCTGTCGCTCGACAACAGCTACAGCATCGAAGAACTGAGAGCGTTCGACGAGCGCTGCCGCAAGCTTGCGGGCGGCGTGGCGCCTGACTACGTCGCCGAACTGAAAATCGACGGGCTGTCGCTTTCAATTCATTATCAGGATGGACTGTTTGTTCGCGGCGTGACTCGCGGCGATGGCTCTCGCGGGGAGGATGTTACGTCCAACGCCCGCACCATTCGCTCCGTGCCGTTGAAGCTGCGAAGCGGCGCCGGCAAAATCGCCCGCGAGATCGAAGTACGCGGCGAAGCTTATCTGTCGCGGAAAGTATTTGAAAGAATCAATGCCGAGCGTGAAGAGGAGGGAGAGTCTCGCTTCGCGAATCCGCGGAATGCCGCTTCAGGTGCGATCCGGCAGCTCGATCCGGCAATGGTGGCGAAACGCAGGTTGGACATGTTCGCTTACGACGTGCTAGCAGGCGAGCGCAAGCCGTTCGCGACTCACCGGGAAGCGCTCGATTGGATGGAACGCGCGGGCTTTCGCGTTAACCCCAATCACGCACTTTGTACGTCCATTGATGAGGTGATCGCGTTCTGCAACGCCATGGAGGAAAAGCGGGACGATCTCGGTTACGAAATCGACGGGGTCGTGGTCAAAGTCAATTCGACCGCCTTGCAGGATGAGTTTGGCGCGACCGGGAAGGCGCCGCGCTGGGCCATTGCGTACAAATACCCCGCCCGACAGGCGACGACCCGGGTCAAGGACATCGTGGTGCAGGTGGGACGTACCGGCGCCCTCACGCCGGTGGCGGTGCTCGAACCGGTGCAGCTCGGCGGAGTTACGGTTTCGCGCTCGACGCTCCACAACGAAGATGAGATCGAGCGGTTGGGCTTGCGCATTAACGATTGGGTGCTGATCGAAAGAGGCGGCGACGTAATTCCGAAAGTCATAAAGGTCGTCGAGTCCAAACGCACCGGGAGGGAAAAGAAGTTCCGCATGCCGGAAGCGTGCCCGGTGTGCGGCGGGCGTGTCTCACGGCCTGAAGGTGAGGCCTTATCGCGATGTGTTGCCGCAGATTGCCCCGCCCAACTGATCGGGCGCTTACTACACTTCGCGTCGCGACGGGCAATGAGAATCGAAGGACTGGGGTTCGCGCTGGCGGAACAGTTAATCGCCGGGAGAGTTGTTCGCGACGTCGCCGATCTTTACAGCTTGAAGCTTGACGATCTGACTGAACTCGAGCGCATGGCTGAAAAATCTGCCTCGAATGTTCTTTCGCAAATCGGGTCGAGTAAGTCACGCGATCTTTGGCATCTCATCTACGGTCTCGGCATTCGTCATGTAGGCGAGCGCACCGCCGCTATCCTGGCCCGACATTTCGGTTCGCTTGAGCGTCTGGGTCAAGCGAGCGTCGAAGAGTTGGACGACATTCACGAGATCGGTTTGACGATGGCCCAGAGTATTCGTGATTGGTTCGACGATCCCGGAAACGAGCGTCTCTGCCGGCGATTAAACGAGGCCGGCGTGCGTACGGAAACTGAAGAACAAGCGCATGATGCCAAGGACGAAAGGTTTGCGGGCAAACAATTTGTGTTAACCGGCGCGCTTCCAGGCATGACTCGCGAGGAGGCCCGCGCGTTGATCGAAGCCAGTGGTGGGCGGGTCACATCTACGGTAAGCAAAAAGACGGATTTCGTGCTTGCCGGCGCGGAACCGGGCTCGAAACTTGATAAGGCGAACGAGTTGGGTGTGCGGGCAATCGATGAAGCGGAATTCAAAAAGATGCTAGGATAGATATGAACTGAGCCATGAAGCGCACCGTCATATTTATCGTGCTATTGGCATTGTGCACAGGGGTATCAGTCCTTGGCACGGCCCAAGTCAAGAGCGGCTCGGTCTCAGGCACGATCACCGACTCGATGGGAGCCTCTGTAGCAGGTGCCAGAGTAACTCTATCGTATGTGCACTCGGGCACTCGCCCGGATGAGACATTTACGACAAGCGATGGTGAAGGCCACTATACGTTCAATGCTCTAAGAGAAGGCTTGTATGACGTTTGGGTCGAAAAACTCTTATTTGTACATGAGACCAAGATAAACATAAGTGTCGGCAGCGGAAACACCATCGTTGATTTCAAACTCCACTTTGCTGAAGGATGCGATGAAGCCAGCGAGTAGCCCGGTAATGTGAGCGACGCTGACAAGGCCGAAATCGTGAGGCTGACTCTAGAAGACGCTCTTATCAAGAAGACAATACCTGACTATAACCGGCTGGTCGAAGGAGGGCGCGGCATCGCAGTCTCCACTGAGAATATCAAAGCGGAATGGGTGCCAACCTTTCGAGGTTTAAAATTCATCTTGTTGAGTCCCGCCGAGATTCAGCGAAAGGCTGACCGTGAAAAGGATTTTCTTTACCTGTCGTTCGCTAGATTTAGAGTTAAGGGTTCCTGCGTTGCCGTGACGCTTGCCAATAGTTGGGCCGTCGGCAAGAATTCCGCGATGGGTTACTTAAGCGGTGGGGGTTCTGTTTACGAATACCGAAAGCACGGAACCAAATGGATTGGCAAAGGGATTGGTGGATGGATCTCGTAGCTGCGTCACATGTGGGACGGTCCAGAATTGGAGATTACATTGAATAGTTCTGAAGAGGGCACGAAACTCGAACTCGTTTACACGCTTTTCTGCGACGACGTGCGTCTGGAAGTGGGCAACAAGCTTTCTTACATGGGAGTGTTTCAGAACATCGTCGTGCCGCAACTGCCGGTCTGGCTGCCGAAACTCGCAGTCGTCAATCACTGGAGAGGAGACGGGGCGCACCTTTCGGAAGTGCGGATCTTGATGCCTGATCGCCAGCAAGCCCTGGTTGTGTCACAACCCGCGCGGTTTGAGATTGCTCATGGCTCAGCCGATAACATCAGCTTCTTTGTGAATGTGACGTTTCCAGTTGCCGGACAGTATTTTGTTCAGACGTTGATAGATTCCAACCTGTTTGACGAGCGCCCGCTGACCGTTACAGACCAGCAGCTAATTGCTCCCGAAGAAGAGTCAGAGACGGTGAATTGAAACGCCGACCTGGTCTATGAATGCCACGTCCGCGTTTTAGAGCATGTCGTAAGACTTGATTTTGTAGTTTAGAGTAGTTGTACCCAACCCCAGGATTCTGGCAGCGCGCGCCTGATTGCCGCCGGTAAGTTCCAGAGCTCGACTAATGAGGCGCATCTCAAAGCGCCGCACCTCGTCAAAGAAATTAACTCCCGATTTCAGGTTGAGGTTCTCGACCGCCGCCGAAGCTTCGGCCAAAGCATTCTCATGATCGAGTGACTCGGCCTCTTCGAGCAGGGCGCTGGCCATATCCCTGATATTCTCCAGCCGCTGAGCTGGCGCAGCCTTTCGCAGTCGCGATGGCAGGCCGCGTAACGAACGTTTCGAAATCGATTCCATAATTGCTGCTTTTGCGGTGCTCATATGATAGCTCCTTGAACCTTGCTGTTTATTAAGACGACTCAATCCTCGGATCGTTAACAAGACCAGTTGTAGAAACGCTCAAACTGGCTGCCCGGTTCCAAGTTTTTCCCTTGTAATTCTCCGTAGAAACTAAATTCTTAGTTGAAACCGGAGCGAAGAAGCCCTTTTGATGCGCCAGAACTGGTTTGAGTTCGCGAAGGTATTGTTGCCGGGGAGTTTTTTTTCAAAAAAATGAGCAGAAGGTCGGGTTTGAGGGTCCAGCCTACCGCCTACGTGACGACTTGACCGCGTTAGAAAGCAGCTGCGCAATCTGATCCAGCCCAGCGCGCTTTGGGTTGCGTCTTCTGGCCAACGAGAGAGAGCGTTGACCGAGCAAGACATATGCGGCCAGGGCCTGCGGCAGGTGCGCGGACTTTAGAGCGGCGAGATGCTTTTGAACCGTGGATACGTCTCCGCGCTTGAAGGTCCCCGTCAACGCCCGTGCGGGATCTTGTGTGGCGAGATTTGCCAGGGTGCTTTCAACGAGTGGCAATAGTACTTGTCGCGCGCGCCGTGGCGATAGCCCGCAACGGCCGAGCATCTCCAGGGCGATATCGAACAGCGCCGTCATGTTTGGGGCAGCGGTTACGGCTGCCGCGTGATACAGGGCTTTCCGGCGCGAGTTGATTGTGAAACTCTGCCCGCCAAGGTCCCGAACGAGCGACCTCGCAACGCGGACTGCCGCAGGATCACCCTCAACCGAAAAGAAGGCGCCGGCTAATAATTGCGACCCTGAACGCGAATCGCTGATGGAAACCAGCGGATGCACAGAGCCGGCGGCGAAGCCCGCGGTTCGCAATGGTTTAAGAACGCCCGAAGACAGGGCGCCGCTTGTATGCAAGGCGATTCGTCGAAGGGCCGAAACGCTCTTATGATGCGGCGATCGAGCGGGCTTCGATTTGAATATGACGGCCAGTTGCTCGGCAATCGGCGCAATGATGTCATCAGGAGTCGCTATCAAAACCAGAGTGCAGCGATTGAGGCGGTCGTGCTGGCTTGCAGTCAATCGGGCCATTTGAAGGGCAGACAGGGCCATCGTCCCTGGGCCGAATGTTCTTGCCGCCTGTCGCGCCGCGGACAGCCGCCTGGTGACGACAACCTCGATCTCGTAGCTCTTTGCTTTGAGCGCCCGGCCCATCGCAGTGCCCAGACGGCCCGCGCCTATGATCGACACCGAAGGCCCCTTCGCCACGCGCTGCCTGGTTGAGCGCGAACCAGCGAGATGGGGAATTCTTTTCGGGCTTTTGATGTTCCGTTGCATTCAGCTTAAGGGCAAGGTCGGCCTGCTCTGAGAGGCCGGACTCTAACACGCAGTCCGATGACCACGCAATTGCGTAGGTTTTTCACTTCCATTGGTCTATAATGCCGGAGCGAAGTCAAAAACCTTTCGAATGAAAATTTGCGCCACGAAGCTTGCATCGGAGCGCAACCTCGGTGGTGAAGACGGCATCATAGCGGTGCGTTAGCTGAAAGCAGTGCCGGTGCCTCGGGTGCTGCGCCCGAAGAAAACCAAAGCGGCCGCTCTCGAAACGGCCTCCGGAAGATTAAGCCCGGTCTTTCTCTCCCGGCCTCGGAAGTTGGAGGTTTAGATGAAAATTAGTCTCTCTCGCGCCGTCACCGCAATCGGCTTGGGAGTCAGTTTGTGGGTCAGCAGCATTGCAACACTGGCCGCGCCGCAGCAACCGCAACCGAAGGACCAACCTCAGGCTCAGAGTCAACCGGCATCCACGCAAGCCGGCCAGAAGGACCAAAAGTCAGGCGCCGCTAAAGCTCCTGAGCAGCAGGCTGCAAACAAGAAGACACTTTCGACCAACGAAGACCCGGAAATGATCGGGAAGCGCAATATCAACAAGGGCCTTTGGGGCAAGATTGCCGCGGGAACCGAGAAGGAAGTTCGCGCCGGTCGAATGCTGGCCGCCGAAGTCGATAAAGAGGCAAAGTTCGTCGACGATCCAATCATTACTGAATACGTGAATCGGGTCGGTCAGAACATCGTCCTTCACTCAGACGCCAAGGTTCCTTTTACGATCAAGGTGATCGACTCAGACGAAGTGAACGCTTTCGCTTTGCCCGGGGGGTTCTTCTACGTGAATAAGGGACTGGTCCTGGCGGCCGATAACGAGGCAGAGCTGGCCGGTGTCATGGCCCATGAAATCGCTCACGTCTGCGCGCGTCACGCCATGGAGAACGAAAGGAAGATGCAGGTTCTGGACTATGGTTTGTTGGCAGGAATGATTCTGGGCGGTGGCATCATTGGAAATGTGCTCTACAACACCGGTGGAATGATTGAGGGAATGGCCTTCCTGAAATTCAGCCGCGGAGCGGAAGAAGAGGCCGACAGGCTGGGCGTACAGTACATGTGGGCGGCCGGCTATGATCCGAACGCCATGGCTACGATGTTCGAGAAGCTCGAAGCCAAGAACAAGAAAAAGCCCGGCACCATCTCGAAACTCTTCATGAGTCATCCGGCGCCGCCTGAGCGCCGTGCGGCCGCGATTGCCCTGGCCGCGCGTTTTCCCGAGCGTGAGGAATACGTCATCAGCTCTTCGGAGTTTCAGCGCGTCAAGAACCGTCTGTTGAGATTGTCGAACGCGCGCGCGTCGTCTACTGGGGCGATTGCGGGTGCTGACGATGGGACGCCCGGACGTCCTACGTTGAAGCGCCGCCAACCGACACCCGATGATTCGACGACTAATCCGGATGGAACTGCGAAGCCGGACAACAGCAAGCCGGCTCCTCCGACATTGCAGAAGAATCCGCAACCGCAGGCCACCCCGAGCCCGCAGCCATAAGGTAGCGGCGAGTAGGCGAGTTAACTAGAAAGGCTCTCCAGTAGTTTTGCTGGAGAGCCTTTTGTCGTTCGCTGCTGCTCCAGGCGTCAGGGCTTTGGAAACCCGAACCGCAGAACCGAAACGATTACCTTTCGTGATACTGGACGGCGGGAGAGGGCGCGGTCGCAGCCTTCGCGCTCGGTTCGCGCTTGACTACTCTGGTGAAGAAAGCGCGGAAGTATCCGTACATCGAAAAAATTGCGGAAATTACCACGACCCAAAGCATGGCCCGGCCCGCGGTATAGAGCAGAATCTGCCAGTCACTCCAGGTCGTACGATCAGGTCCAACCAGATGGAACCAGGCGGCGCGCAACTCAGGCACGGTCCAAAACTGAATTGCCGGAAACGGCTGGCCAAAATTCGAAACGTGGGGCGACCCGCCTGCGGGGGACAGCGACAGAATCAGAAGACCCACGGTGACGACCTGCGCCACCATCTTGAACTTGCCCATGCGGGAAGCCGAGATCACGACTCCTTCAGTTGCGGCAATTGAGCGCAATCCCGTCACCGCGAACTCTCGTCCCACAATGATGACCACGGCCCAGGCAGGCGCCAGATGGTTCTCAACCAATGAAATCAGCGCCGCCGAGATTAAAAGCTTATCGGCGATTGGATCAAGCAGCTTGCCGAGCTTTGAAACCTGCTGACGCCGGCGGGCGATCTTTCCATCGAAATAATCAGTCAGCGCGGCCGCGACAAAGATCGCGACTCCCAGAAGATAGCGCGGCACGCCCAACCAGTGTTCCGACACCGGGGTCAGCAGCACCACGACCAGCAGGGGCACGATGAAGATCCGCGAGAGGGTTAGCGTGTTAGGCAGATTCACTCAAAAAACTCCGAGTCGAAAAAATCTGAGCGACACAGTTCGCAGTCTAGGTTTCGTTGTTTTTGGTGTCAAGACAACTCACTCCTTGCCCACCTTGGAAGTACTCGCTAGAATATCAGGTTCTGCGCCGCGCAAAATTCTTTTCTGTGGCGTCAGTGTTCACTTTCAAGCGTTATGGCAATTGACCGCATCACCGTTCGGGGCGCTCGCCAACACAACCTCAAGAACATCGACGTCGATATCCCGCGCGACAAGCTGACCGTGATTACCGGCCTTTCGGGGTCAGGCAAGTCATCGCTGGCGTTCGATACGATCTATGCCGAGGGCCAGCGTCGTTATGTCGAATCGCTGTCAGCCTACGCGCGCCAGTTTCTCGATCAACTGGAAAAGCCCGACGTCGATTCAGTCGAGGGGCTTTCGCCGGCAATCTCAATCGAGCAAAAGACTGTGGCTCGCAGCCCGCGCTCCACGGTGGGGACCGTCACAGAGATTTACGATTATCTGCGCCTGCTTTTTTCCTCGATTGGGTTACCCCATTGCTACCAGTGCGGCGCGGCTATTACCCGCCAAAGCGTCGATCAGATTTTGCAGAACGTGCGAGCGCTGCCCGAAGGTGAGCGGGTCATGATTCTGGCCCCGATAGTTCGCGGCCGCAAAGGGGAATTCAAAAAAGAGCTGGCAAAACTCGCGCGCGATGGGTTCATTCGCGCCCGCATCGATGGCGAATTGCGTTCGCTCGATGAAGAAATTCGCCTGGACAAGCGTCGCAATCACTCGATCGAAGCCGTCGTCGATCGCCTGCTAATCAAGCCCGGCATTAACGAGCGTCTTGGCGAATCAATTCGGACGGCCTTGAAACTTACCAACGGCGCCGTGTTGGTCGCGGTCATCGATGGGGAAGAGAAACTGTATTCCGAAAAGATGGCCTGCGTGAATTGCGGCATAAACGTGCCGCCGCTTGAGCCACGCTCGTTCTCGTTCAACTCGGCGTACGGCGCCTGCAAGCATTGTCATGGTCTGGGTACGGTGCTCGAGATCGATCCGACGAAGTTGATCCTCAACCGGGAGGAGATTCCTGAACGACTACCTTTACTTGGCCCGGCTGACAAGGCTGGGTCGGCTTATCTGCGCAGCGCCCTGCTTGCGGTTGTCGAACACTTCAAAATAGATCTGAAGACGTCCTTTCGCGATCTCCCCAGGGAAGTTCGCGAGTCATTCTTCAAGGGCCTTTCGCCCCAACTCAAATTTCAGCAGGGTTTGTATTCATACAAGAGCTACTGGCAGGGCGCACTGCCGTGGCTGCGTGAGCGCTTGGATAATCCACCCTCTGAAAGAATCCGGATCGCGCTGGAAGAGATGGTTTCGCCCTCTAAATGCCGCGAGTGTGAAGGCCGCCGGCTGCGTTCCGATTCGCTGGCGGTGCGCGTGGGCGGGCGTGGCATTGCGGATTACACCTCAATGACGATCGAAGATGCGATTGAAGCCTTCGATCAAGTCAAACTCGAGGCTCGAGAGCAACAGATCGCCGGATTGATTTTGCGAGAGATCAAGGCGCGCCTTCGTTTTCTCGAGACCGTCGGACTGGGATACTTGACGCTCGATCGCCCGTCGGCAACGTTGTCGGGCGGCGAAGGACAGCGAATTCGGCTGGCAACGCAGATAGGATCTCAACTGCGCGGCGTGCTGTACGTCCTGGACGAGCCTTCGATTGGTCTGCATCCGCGAGACAACCGGCGGCTGCTCGATACCTTGTCGGCGCTCAGAGATCTCGGCAACACAGTCCTGGTGGTTGAGCACGACGAAGAAACGATCAGGCGGGCGGACTTTGTGGTTGACCTCGGGCCGGGCGCAGGGACACACGGCGGCACAGTGGTGGCGTTGGGAACGCCTGCCGACGTCGCGAACAACCCGGCATCAATTACCGGGCTCTACATTCGTGGGGAGCGACGCATCCCCGTTCCCGCTGAGCGTCGTTCGCCTAACGGCAAGGCAATCACCATTCGCGGCGCGCGTCACAATAACTTGAAAGAGCTGGATGTATCTTTCCCGCTGGGCCTGCTGACGGTGGTGACCGGCGTTTCCGGTTCCGGAAAGTCAACTTTGGTGGCCGACATTCTTTATCGCGCCCTGGCGAGGAATCTCTACGATTCGCTTTTGGAACCGGGCGCGCACGAAGCAATTGAAGGACTGGAGCACGTCGACAAGGTAATCGAGATTGATCAGTCACCCATCGGACGCACGCCGCGTTCGAATCCTGCGACCTACACCGGATTGTTCACGCCGATTCGCGAACTCTATGCGATGCTGCCTGAGTCGCGCGAGCGCGGTTACAAACCCGGACGATTCTCGTTCAACGTCAAGGGCGGTCGCTGTGAAGCTTGTGAAGGCGAAGGCTTGAAACGGATCGAGATGAATTTTCTTCCCGACGTTTACGTGCTCTGTGATGTATGCCGCGGCGCCCGCTATAATCGCGAGACGCTTGGAGTCACCTACAAAGGAAAGTCCATTGCTGAACTGCTGGACACGACCGTGGAAGAGGCCCTGCCGGTGCTCGAAAACATTCCGCAGATTAAGCCGAAGTTGCAGACACTGTTGGACGTCGGGCTTGGCTACATCAAACTCGGCCAGTCGGCGACGACACTTTCCGGTGGCGAGGCACAACGCATTAAGCTGGCAAAGGAACTGTCAAAACGGGCGACCGGACGAACGATTTACATTCTTGACGAGCCAACTACCGGGCTGCACTTTGCCGACGTGCACAAGTTGCTTGATGTGCTGCAGCGTTTGGTCAGTCTCGGCAATACGGTAATTGTCATCGAACACAATCTTGACGTCATCAAGAGCGCGGACTTCATCATCGATCTTGGGCCCGAAGGCGGAGCGCACGGGGGCCGGGTGGTTGCCAGCGGCACACCTGAGGAAGTTGCCGCCGTGCGTCGCTCGCATACCGGACAGGTACTCAAGCCGCTGCTGAACATGAATGGAAAACGTAACGGCCTGAAGAAGGCAAAACCCGCCGCCCTCGAGATTCCGAGCGAAGAATCAAAGAAAGTCGCATGACCTATTCCGCACTCAAACCGAACATCAATGCCTTAATACTCGACCTAAGATGAAGCGGTCGCGTGGTACAATTATCCCATCCTATGAAAGACGAATCAAAACAGATTGATACGTCAGAACCACGAATAGATCGTTCAGCGTTCGCAGTTTTCAATTCCTTCGCAGAAGCCGACGCCGCCGACAAAGCTTACTGGCTCTCACGCACGCCCGAGGAACGCGTGCGCCACATAGAGTTTCTGCGCCGAATTAATTATGGAGACCGAGCTAGCGAAAGACTACAAAGAGTTCTTGAGATTGTTACGCGCCCACGGCGTTGAATATCTCCTGATTGGCGGCTGGGCAGTTGGATACCACGGCTACCCGCGAGCTACCTATGATCTTGATCTCTGGATTGCGACCTCACCAGCTAACGCCAACCGGGTTGTGAAGGCCGTGAGTGAGTTTGGCTTTAGTGGTCCCGAATTGTCCATGGACCTATTCCTCAAGGAAGATCAGATTGTTCGAATGGGCATCGAGCCGGTGCGGATTGAAGTTATGACGTCGATATCGGGAGTGGATTTCGACGACTGTTATCGTGAAAGACTTGAGACGACACTGAACGATGTGCCGGTGAGTCTCATTAATCTCCGTGACTTGAAGGTTAACAAGAAGGCGAGCGGCCGGCTCAAAGATCTCGCCGACTTGGAGCAACTTTCAAAAGAACAATCGTGACAGATCACATTTCAGCTATCGTCGCCGACAGCCTGGAGGTGAAGCGGCGCTTTTTCAGCGAGCACGGGATGGATGTCTCTCGCACGGCCGATCTAATTGCGGACGCTTTCAAAGCTAATGGAAAGCTGTTGGTGTTTGGTAATGGCGGATCGGCAGCGGACGCCCAACATATCGCTGGCGAGTTGGTTAACCGGTTCTTGCAGCATCGTAAAGCTTTGCCGGCGGTGGCCCTGACGACAGACGGTGGCGTGCTCACCTGCATTGCGAACGACGCTGGATTCGAAAACGTTTTTGCCCGGCAGATAGAGGCCCTGGGAACAAAAGGTGATGTCTGTCTCGCGATCTCGACGTCGGGGACTTCACCGAATGTGACCGTCGCCTGCGAGCAGGCGAGGAGGCAGGGAATCGCAGTCATAGGTTTACTCGGCCGCGACGGTGGCAAAGCTGCCGCGCTTTGCGATCTGGCATTGGTCGTTCCGAGCAACGACACGCAACGGATTCAGGAAACGCACAATTTGATCGGCCACATTATTTGCGAGCTGGTCGAGGCGAAGTTATTTCCGATCCAGTAACGCGAGCAAGAGCGATTTAGTGGCACAGACTTTAGTCTGTGATGTCCGTTTAGAGTCGGGCTACCGCCCGACCAAGCGGGCGGTAGCCCGCTTCTAAACCCAAAGACGACAAACCGCAATGTCCATCTACGAAGATCTTCAGCCGATCAGTCTCGACGAAGTCAGAACCTATCCGCTTGCCTCGCGTCCGAGCAAAGTTACGGTCAAAGACTTCGCCACGCCCGTCAGTGAAAATTCTTCACTAGGTGACTACGTCGCATCGCTGCCGAACATTCTGGCCGTACAGAGTCTGCGCGAGCTGGTGACCCAGATGCGACGCGCGCGTGACTTACACAAGCCGATCATTTGGGGCATCGGTGGTCATGTGATCAAGACCGGCCTGGGGCCGATCATCATTGATTTGATACGCAGGGGATTTGTTACGGCAATCGCGGCGAACGGCTCGGTGCTGGTCCATGATGCCGAAATCGCAATCGTTGGTTCCACATCCGAAGATGTTGACGCCACCCTGGGGGCGGGCGCCTTTGGCGGCGCCGAGGAAACCGGAAAACTTTTGAACGAGGCTGCCCGCGACGGCGCGAACGAAGGCATCGGCTTAGGCGAGGCGCTCGGTCGTGCGTTGGTCGGGCTAAAGCCAAAGCACCGGGACGTTTCGCTTCTTTGTGCGGCCTACGAAGCGCACGTGCCGTTCACTGCTCATGTGACCATCGGCGGCGACATTGGACATTTTCATCCGAACGCGGATGGCGCAGCATTGGGCGCCACGTCGCACACCGATTTTCTTTTGTTGGCGGAAATCGTGCGACGGATGGATGGCGGCGGCGTTTATCTCAACATCGGATCGGCGGTCACTTTGCCAGAGGTATTTTTGAAATGCGTGACCCTGGTCCGCAATCTCGGTAATGAACTCGACGATATCACGACTGCAAACTTTGATTTCATCCAATCGTATCGTCCGCTGACGAATGTCGTGCGGCGCCCGACAGCCGACGGCGCGGGTCGGGGCTATGCGATCACCGGCCACCACGAGCTAACGATTCCGTTACTGGCCGCCGAGCTTATCTGCCGATCAGGAGCAGAATAACTTCGCTCATCAACTTTAATCCGGCCAAAACCAGGACTACTGATAACCATTTTCTGATCTCGGAGATCGGTAACCTCTGGGTTCCTAACTCGGTTCCGATCCAACCGCCGACCAGGGCCGCGGGCGCCCAGTAAATAATGCCGCTGGGGATGAATGAAATCGCTGAAATTTGCCCCAGCAGGCCGGCGATTGAGTTGACCAGAATGAATGCTGCTGACACGCCAGAGGTCTCTTTGGTCTTGGCCCAATGCATCAGCAGCAACACGGGACTAAGAAAAATGCCACCCCCAACGCCGGTCAATCCCGACACCAGACCGATGGCAGCACCCAGGATAAGCGCCATCCAGATCGGGACCGGCGTTGTTTTTCGCTTGTCCCCAGAGCCGGCGCTAAGAAACAACCGAACCGCGCTGTAGAAGAGCACCACGCCCACGATCGATTTGTAGATCGAGACGGGCAAGGTGAGACTTCCGCCAATGAAAGATGCTGGGATCGAAGCCACCGCAAATGGCCAGAACGTGCGCCAGGAAAAAAAACCAGCCCGATAAAAGCGAACCGTCCCGATCAGCGCGACGATGATGTTCAGCGTCAGGGCCGTAGGTTTCATCACGATCGGCGCCATACCAAACAGAGCCATCACCGCGAGATAGCCAGACGCACCTGCGTGCCCCACCGTTGAGTAGAGCAGCGCGACAACTAAGATCAGAATCGCGATCAGGACTGTAATGATGAGAGCTGTGTCCATAGATTCGAGCAGGCGATGCGTGTTAGTAAATGAAGCTGAGATAAAAGCACAAGATGAACCAAAGGCGCAAACCGGGTAGTGGGAATACTAACCGCAACCGTCGCAGCTTTTGCTGCACCTCGGCGCGGGTTATAATCTCGCTTACCCCGCTGAATATTCAAATTGATCGAACGAACTCAGGGTTGCGAAAGATCCGGCTATGGAAGCTTCTAAACTAGGACACTTCAAACAGCTCTTGTTAACCGAATTGCGTCGTCACGCTCAGCACGTTAGTGACGACCAGGCAGCGGCGCTTGATGCGGCTAGTGACGACGCAAAGGAAAGCGCTGACCTGGCTTTGCGGGACGTAATAGAAGAGCTGGCACTAAAACTCGGCGACCGGGAATCACAGATGGTAGCGGACGTCGATCAGGCATTGTTGCGGATCGAGGAAGGTTCGTACGGAATATGCGTGCATTGTGGCCGCGCCATTGACGAGCGTCGACTCGAAGCGCTGCCGACCGCTCGTTATGACGCCGACTGTCAGGCCGCGATTGAAGCAGCGAAGGGAAAGAGCACGCGACCCACGCTCTAATGCCCGCATTACCCGCAGCATGACGGGGACCTGAATTCCCGAAGTCAAAGCTCTCCCCTCATCATCTCAACTTTCAGGAGGACAATGTCTATGAAACTAAAACTGTATCAAGCACTATTGATTGTCGCTCTGGCTGTTACTTCTTTGCTTTCCTGGACTGTTTACGCTCAGGAAAGGAAATCCGGCAAAGTTGTTTGGGAGTACAACATTGCCACGTTCACCGGTGACCAGCCTTATCGCCTTTCCCAGCTTGGGGCCGACGGATGGGAGTTGATTGCTGTTCGCAGCGAAGAAGAAATGCTGGGGAATACTCGCCTGGTTAAAGTGCACTATTACCTGAAGCGTGCAAAACCTTGACGGAATGTATGAATTCAAGCAGGTGGCTCAATAACCTCAAACAGTCTGTGCCAGCGAGCGCTTGCGGTAATCCTCGCCCTCGATTTCCACGGTCTTACACATCTCGTAGAGCCGGGAACGCAGCGCCACGCCAATCCGATCTTCCAACAATTCGGTCGGGTCCTTCTCGTTCTTGCGCTTATCCGAATAGTTCGTCGTGAAGATTGTCAAACGCTTTTCGTTATAGCGCGCGTTGATGATTTGCATCATCGTATCGCGCACCCAGTCGGTAGGCTTTGATGCACCCAGCTCGTCAAGTACCAGCACGTCCGCTTCGAAAACAGGCTCCAGCACCTTCAACTCGGAAGTCTGGGACACGGGGTTGTAAGAATCCTGAATCCTTCTAAGTAAGGCGCCGAATTGGTAGAACAAACCGCGAACTTGGTAGCGTTCAATCAACTCGCGCAAGAGGGCCACGGCCAGGTGGGTCTTGCCTACGCCCACGGATCCGACGAACAGCAAACCCCGGCCGTCGATGACGAGATAGTCGTTGATGACCCTATCGGCCTCAATCTTGGCGACCCACTTGGAATCGGAATCGCCGGCGTCGTA
>JBGQGG010000057.1:0-23589 GCA_041497335.1 Pyrinomonadaceae bacterium
CAACGCGCCTCTGATTTTGGGGTGACCTGCGGAGTCGAACCGTCATCTCTGCATTCACAGTGCAGCGTGTTAACCAATTACACCAAGGCCACAGCAAAATTGTTGGTGGCGTCGGAGAGACTCGAACTCTCTAAGGTTAGTGTGAAAAACTAACTGCGCGACTCTTTGCATTCGACGCCCCGGAAACCTTGCGGCAACTTCACTCTGTCTATCCGCCCTTCCGCTGCTGCAAGTAATTTGGTAGGCGTGCTCGGAGTCGAACCGAGAAACACTGCGTTTTAAGCGCAGCAGGTATTCCTGTTCCCATCACACGCCCCTACAGTGGTACTCGCGAGAGGATTCGAACCTCTAAGACGGAAGGTTTGAGCTTCCGATGTCTGCCAGATTGCATCACGCGAGCAGATGTTGGTGCTTTCGGCGAGACTTGAACTCGCAACTACACGGTTCTCGACCGTGTGCGTCTGCCAGTTGCGCCACGACAGCAACGAATTGAATTGGTACCGGCGGAGGGATTCGAACCCACACTGTCTAGTTCCTAAGACTAGCGCCTCCTCCCGATTGGGCTACGCCGGCATGGTGAACCCGGCAGGACTCGAACCTGCGACTTGCGGGGTCCCCGCGCGGGCAGCCCGCGTGGGGTGCTGTTGTCGTTTAGGAAACGACTGTTCTAATTCCAACTGAACTACGGGTTCCGCGAGATTGGTTGCGGAGACAGGACTTGAACCTGCGTCGACGGATTATGAGTCCGTCCCTGGCGGCTTTACGACTCCAGTGTACTCCGCGTCAAACTATTCAAACTGGCTACGGAGGTAGGATTCGAACCTACGTAAACGAGTTTCAGAGACTCGCGCCTTTCCAGCTCGGCCACTCCGTAAGAATTTTTGAATTGGTGGACCTGGCACGATTTGAACGTGCGACCTCGACCTTCGCAGAGTCGCGCTCTCATTCCCCTGAGCTACAGGTCCGTGGATTGGCGGAGGCGACAGGAGTTGAACCTGCACGCGCAACGCGCGGCGATTTAGCAAACCGCTGCCATACCGTTAGGCGACGCCTCCATCGATTGGCGGAAGGGACAGGACTTGAACCTGCAAGCGACGAGCGCGGTAGTTTTCAAGACCCCTGCCTTACCAGTTAGGCTACCCTTCCGGAGATCTTGATTTGCGATTTTGGATTAACGTTGGCAGGGACGCTCGGATTTGAACCGAGAATCTCGATTTTGGAGACCGATGGTTTGCCAGTTAGCCTACATCCCTAAAGAGACTTTGGTGCATGTGGTAGGACTCGCACCTACGAAGTCGTTGGACGCCTGATTTACAGTCAGGTGCTTTTGCTGCTCAGCCACACATGCCAAGTGGAATTCAGAGTTCAAATCTCACCCGAGAGATTTCAAGTCTGAGATCCATCTGTGCTACAAAATAGATGAAGGCAGAGAGTAAACGTACCGCGAACACACTTCGAGGCACACTTCTCCTGAGGATGGCGATCTCGCGGACTCTCGCAAAGGACCGAGATCGTCATCCGTTGAAGGCTCCCTGCCTTCATCTCTCGCAAATAGGTACTTCGATTGTCAAAAAACAAAAGGAGCGGGCTTTAAGCCTCCCAGGGAAGCTGCCCGCTCCTTCAATTCTCGCGAATTCTGCTTTGAGATTTGGGAGCGGGAGGCCGCTCCCGCGAATTATTGCCTGATGTAACGGCTATCTATGGACGTCTCTTGTCCGAGTCTGCCGCCAAAAATATTGGTCCGCAATGAGACCGACGCCGAGCTCAGACCTAATGAACAGACGACCGCATACATGGCGGCGCACGGCTGCCATTTCGTCGAATGTTCTTTGTATGTCCTGCTCGTCATCATTGAAAGTATCTTCCTCGCAACGCGCGAACCGATGATCGCGCGAACTCTCTTGTATAAAGTATCAATAGCGATCGTGTCAAGATCTTTTTCTGAGAGAACCGATCGCCGATGCTTCGACACACTTGAACTGGTCGCGGGTTGCCTGAGATCTAACGAAGTGGATATCGCATGAACTGATTCTGGAAAAAGTTTGGACTCGAAAGGATCAACGTTGATCCGGCATGGTGGTAACAACTCAGGAATGGTGGTAATAAAGGTGGTAACAATTTTGCCGGCAAACGTGTTGACCGTAATCGAGAAACCGCAGACCAAGCACTCCTGCTACGCTCGCTGACGCGCTGGTTATGTCGGGCCTCTCAACCTTCAAAAGGTGAAGCGAGCGCTTGCTGCAAGGCGGGGGCGTCGCTGTGAATAATGTGCGCGCAGACGATCCGCGTAAATCAATCTCGATGCCAGAGTTTATCGAGGGTCAGGTGCTGGTGCTGCGGAAGGGTACGAGGCATTATCACCTGATCAGGATAGCGAACAATTGTTGAGAGAAGAATCTCTAATGATATTTCAGGGAGCGGCCTGTTTTTGGGCCGTTGGCGGCGTGGAAACGGCTGGGGCTGGATCATTCAGGACCGCCCGCGCTATCGCGATAGTGGCATTGGCGCGTGCGGCTTCAGCTTGAAAACCGGCGGCCAGCGGAATGGCCCGGTCATAGTCGCTCTTGGCAATCTGCCCAAAGATTCCGCGGATGTCGAAATCGGCAACCGATTCGGTCTTCCGCAGAATCTGGCTCTTGCTGCTCATAGTGGTCTTTATCGCTCCACCGTCCCCGGTAAAACCTTCGGCTGAGTTAGCCGCCTTAACCGCTTCAAAAATGGCGTCCCAAACTCGCGGCACGTCAATCAACTGAAGCGTGTTGGCGATAGCGAGTAATGAGCGCGGCCGATCGGCATTGCTTCCCTCAATCCGGCGTGCCTCGGCCGTCGCCTCTTCCAATAGCGACAGCGCCCTGGTGGAATCGGTTTTGGCCAGAAGTTTCGCGGACTGCGTCATGACCCACACCCTCTGCACGTGACTTAATTCACCAACGTGAACGAGTTCCAGGGCGCTCTCAATCTTATTCTTCTTAATTGCTGCGATGGCCATTTCCCAGTCAATCCAGGCTTGCGCCCGTTGACGAAAATCGCTCTCGTCGATTTTACTGACGTAAGAACGCGCATTTCGATCATCTTTGCTTAGCGCAAGTAGCGCCAGTCGAAAATAGAGATCGTCCCGCTCGTCGGAAGTCTTGGCATGCTCGATCTGATCCAGTAGAGGTTCCTGTTCATCAGCCAGAGATTTTTCGGGACCGATGCCTTTCTTTAGCGATTCATCTTCCGTTTGCTTTAGTTCTTCATTGACCAGCGAACTCATCGTCTCGAACTGGCTATGCATGGCGGCGGCGATTTCTTTTGGCGCCGCTGAATCAAATATCGGCATTAGCCGTTTGAGCACCATGTACTTACCGGCAACCCCGGTGGTGCTTTGGTCCTGATCGGGGGGCGGATGTGGCCGCGACAAGATGGCGGCGGCCGCTTGAAAAAAGGCAAGCCGCAGTTGCGGGCTGACGTTCGGCGGCGGCAAGGGCGTCTGCATATAGGAAATGTCACCCGCTCCCTGCTGATTGAAGACTACATAAGTCTTAGGTGCAAAAAGATACGATGAAAGCAAACAGACTGTGTTAGCGTCCGCAAGCGCACTGCCACTGCTCGCTGCCAACAGCGCTGCGTAACGCTTGTCAGCTTCGGCCGGGGCTTTGTCGCGAAGGTCCGTCAGGAAATCAAGTGTGGAAATCGTGACCCGGCCCAAGACCGGATCGGCAAACTGCAGCGCTCGTTCGATGTCTCCCGCGCGCAGCAGTGACCCCGCCAGATTTAGTCTGTGCTGCGCAGCTTCATTGAGGGTCCACAAACTTGAAGTCGAATTCTGGCTCTTGCTCGCCGTCTCTTGCCCGCCCTTCATCTTCTGAAGAAACTCTTCTGCCAACCGGCCATCGCGGCGGACAACAACTGCCAGAATCTGGCTCCGCAAATGAAGCGATTCTTTGCTTTCGCGATCAGCGATTTCAGCGGCTTCCCACGCCCGTCGAAATAATTCGAGCGATTGTTCGTTATCGACCGCCCACAAAAGATCCGCAATTCTAGTCAGGGTGCGTCCGCGCAAAGCCTGGTCGCGGAAGCTGCGCGCTTCAGTGGCTAGCGAAATCAACAAAGAGCGAGCCTGCTGCCGGCGCTCGTTTCGCAGTCGTTCTGCTTCTGTATTGTTTGGGGACTTGGTCGTCTCTGTCGGAGTGGCGACCGGCGATTTCGAGATTTGATTTGGTAATTGACCCGCAGCGGGGCTAACCAAAAACCCGATTGCGACCGCTATGACGAGTCCGAAACGCTTTAAGTAACCGTCCATAATGAGTGCCCGTGACTTCCCAGTACGAACCAAAGAGCGGCTTAAAGGCTCGCGAGCCAGCTCTTAAAATCATTCTGCGCTTGTGGAGTAATCGCTGAGTCGATAAAAGTACCCTTAATAATTCCGTCTTCCACAAAGAGTTTCAACGGCACCTGGCGCAACTGTAATTTTCTCGACAAATTGGTTCCCACGTCAAAGAAGGGTTCCAAAGCATATTTATCATGGGCCAACTTGAGGTTCACATCCTTGTTGCCGAATGGAATAACATAAATAAACCTGACGTCCTTTCGGCTGTTGATTATCGGCTTTAGGAATTCATTTTCCTGATCGCATGCTTCGCAATCCGGCATCATGAAGGCCATCACAACTTTTCCGCGTCTCAGATCAGCATCATCAATCTTCGTTCCGGCAATATTGGTCAAATCAGTCTTGGGAAGGGTTTGATTGATCACCGCTGACGTAAGAACCAACGGCTGTTTTACCTGATTCTTATGGGCTTTGTTATAGAAAGCGAAGAAGCTAACTGAGAAGACTGTTAAGAGAATCGCGGCGGCGGCGAGTATTTTCACGGTTGATTTCATAGTTTTTCGCCGGGAACGAGAGTTAAGGATCTGCATCCGAGGTCACAGCGCGGAATCTCCCGGCGGACACCTTGAAACCAGGGCCGCCGGGTTTTTTCTCGTTTGAGCAGCAAAGTCAAACTAATTCGAGCAGTTCTTCCTCCTCATCACCAACACCGCAGTCTAGGCAGTCCTCACTGTAAACGCAATGGCCCTGTCCGTCTGAATGCCCATGACAGACATTTACTTTTTTTGTACAAGAAACGCGAGCGTCGGGACAAGTCGCCCGCACGATAACCGGTGAAACCGTTGCGGCGGCCATAATCACCAGACCACACAGAACAAGTAGTTTGGTTCTGAAACGTTTCATCGTTCTCCTCCTCCACAAATTGCTTTCAGATCGGTTGCGAAACCGCGCAAGAAAGTACGAGCACCGACCGTGAAACGCAATAACAAATGTCACGATTTGAGAATGTATCTCCAGAAGAAAAGTTCGGCAGCCCTGCTATTGCATCTCTAAGAGGTCGTCGTCATTTTTCATGCTGCAGTCCATGCAGTTCTCCTTATTAAAGGCAATGGCCGTTTCCATCAGAACTGCCTCGACACAATCTTGAGCTGCCATTAGGACATTCCACGGTCAAGTCAGGACAGGTTGCACGCACGATCACCGGCGCCAAAGTCGCTCCGACCAAGAACATTGCCGAACCCAAAACAAGTAGTTTGGTCCTCAAGTTTTTCATCGCTCTCCTCCGAAATTTGATTCGCGAAATCGAACGAGAAGATAGAAGCACTTCGGAGGAAACGCAATATCAAATGTCACGATTTGAGAATCTATCTTCAGACAGAGTGCTCGTCGTCCTGCCGCAACAGGCAACCGGCGCAAATCCTGATGGTTGAGCCGGCGATCTTGACGACGTGAACCTTGCCTTCCTCCACATAACGATACACAGTTTTGCAACTGACGTCGGCGACTCTCGCCGCCTTCCTAGTCCGCAAAAGCATAGCGTATTGCCTGCACTGCGGGCACCAGACTTGATCGCCGAGTATCATGGGGTGAGCCATAGCAGCCTGCCTACCTCGTAAGCTGATCGGACGGCGCGATGTGTGGCTGACGGGGAAAAACACGCGCATGTTATTCCGCTACCCAATTTATGTCACGCCTTTTGCGAATGCGGTTAAACCTTCTCGCAGCAAAGCATTACTTTAATCAAAATCCTACCGCTTGAGGTCTTTCAGGTGGGAAAACCCCGTGCTAGGGCGCGTAAGCGCTAATCGTCCGCGCGTGGTCGATTTTGGGAAACTACGATAGTTGGCTTCGCGCAATCAATCGTAACAAGAGGGGTCGGAGCCTGCCGAGCAACCGGTGAAGAGTCAGAACATCCCATTGTCATTCGGTGAATCTTTCGGCACTTGTATCCCGAGGTCCCACAGCTCGACAATCTTCTCACGTTCAAAACGGAGGATGTGCACGACGGCTATGTCGGGCGCGTCGGCCGAGTGCTTGACTCGATTGCGGTCAAAGACGACGCGGGGAGTAAGGTCAGGCACCGCCTATTTGTTCCGGGGTCTCTTCTCGCGGACTGCCTTCTGGGTTTTGATTAGGAGGTCGTCGAGTTCTTCTTCCGACATTCCACTCTCATCGAAACTTCGCGCGATTGGCTCGACGATTTCCTCAAACGGCTTCTGAGCGAGAAGCGCCGTTTCGAGAAGTTCCAAAGCGGCGGCAGGAGTAGTACCGCCGCTTCGCCGCCTCTGCAACGGCGTGAACTGTTTCAGGATTGGTTACTTCAACGACGAACTTTTGCATGGTGTCCAAACCCGGTCAGTTATGGCACGACGCACGAGAGCGAGCATAAGAAACACCTTCTACTTGCCTATCGTTGCCACGCAATTAGAGGTTGGCGCTCACCGATAGGGACTGAGGAGTACGTAGTTTTGGGATCAGTGTGTCCGAGAACTTGGCCGACTAGGGCAAGCTGCATGGTCTGTGCCAATCGAGTGGCGGCCGTGTGGCGTAGATCATGAAAACGGACGTGCTCCAAGTTCGCATCTTTTCTGGCGCCTCGCCAGCTGTTCTGAACGTTGCTTGTGACGCTGAAAACCAGCGCGTTGTCCGGCTTATTTCCAGATTTGCGGCTTCGTCTGAAGGTAGCCGCCCCCCGCTTCTCTTTCAGATCAAGTAAGGCTGCTCTTAGACGACCGGTAAGCGGCACTTCGCGCCGTTGGACGGTTCTACCTTTATAGCTGGTAACGTTCTTAATTACGCCCTCATCGAAATCGATGTCTGACCAACGAAGCTTCAGCAGCTCATCTTGGTTGAACGGAAAACAATGATTCACTTCTCTGGCATGATTGCTAAGAGACAACGCTCACCGGCGCTCGAAGAGCCGACTTGATCACGCGGTTCGGTATTCATCGGGACTGTCAGGTAATTGTTTCCGACCCACAGTGCGCTGTCGAAAAACCGACTCGGCTGATCTCCTCCTCGGTGCGGTACATGAGCAGAGAAGACTCGCTTCGCTGAGGAAGTATCGTAAACGTCAACAAACATTTCACCTTTGCCTCGCCCGCCACCACCCATCACTCCATTAGGAAGGCAAGTCTTTCTCGCCTGTATGACTGAAAACTGCCAGCCATTTCCCGTTCGGGCTCGGTAACGCCGCCGTGCTCTCCCAAGATCGGCCGGTCTTCTTAAACGCTCTGCCGCGATACTCGATCGGATCTCCATGTACTCTCGCTTCGTGAGCGTAAGGATCGTATCGCTTGGTTTGCAGGGGCTCCGCTCGGTTCCACTCATCGGCACTAGCCGCGCGGACTTTGAAGCGCCCATCAATACTGACCCCAAAAAACTTGTCACTATATGCGTCGTTGTAATCCTTCAGTCCAAACAGGAGTTCATTTCCCGGAGGGTTCGAAGACTTACGAATCTCGTAGTTCAAGAAAGTGACAAGGATTCTTCCTGCGGTCGGATCATTTCGGAGGAACGGTTCGGGAAAATCAATTACGGAAAATCCGTTTTGTTTTAGCTCCTGAAGGGCGATCTGAGAATTCGCGCATTGAAGGCACATGGTTATTGCCAAACTACCGACCAGGATTTGAAAGACTCTCATGAAAGTAAGCCCCTCCTCACTGCATGTGCTGCGATTGCCTAATCCAATTGATAACGATGTTCGAAGTGGCCTGTCCTTCGCCAAAACCGCATCTTGAATGATTCTGTTGACTCTTTAGCCGCTAACCTCACACTCCCTGGCGTGGCTTTGGCTGGCAATGAGAATAACAAAGACGCGGAACAATTTGTGGAACAGACTTTTGCTAGCCCTTGCCAGACTTAGAAAAGACCGTACTTTTGTTTGGGAACTTTGGAGCGGGCGACGGGAATCGAACCCGTATTACCAGCTTGGGAAAGTAACTGAAGCGCTCTTTATTTTCAATACTTACAAAACCGCTTAGGAAAAATCAACGTGCATGCAACGCATGCAGTGCCTGATTTGCGTACCGCTGGGGGACGTTTGGGGGACGGTTTTCTATCATGCGTTGCTGTTCACGACCGCAGATTTAAGAACTTACTTTTTCGTGCCCGAAGCAAGCCTATATTCGAGGTTCGTGGTGCCAAATTATCTATGGTGCGAAGACCGCTAAATATCAACGTAGCGATCAGCGCCGCGTAATATGCGTAATAAGTTTTTACGTCGTGGTTTTTGACCGAAGCGGCTAGAGAAGTGATGATGTTCGTCATCGTAGGTCAGAAAAGCGAACGCCGGATTTTGATAGACCACTCTCGCCTCAAAGACTCTTTGGTACAGTCAATCATTTCATCAAATCGCCGTGTGCTGTAGACGACGTGCGCGAATTTTGAAGGTTTGCCATTCTTTAACTTCTCCCGGCTGAAGCCGAGCGTGTCGTCAGTCTCGCCGTGATCAGATTCCCGACCTTGCTTTATGAAATTCTATTCCGGCAGTTTCAGGCGTTTCACCAGATCCTTGAATCGCGGGTCGTCACGAAGCGGATTCCAATATGTATCCGCGTTTAGTCGGTACAATTCCCAATCCCGTGCCTCGAAGGCCTTATTGAGCTCCTCAAACGCCTTATCCTTGTCATCGAGTGCAACGTAGATGCCCGCGATTCGGCAAGCCGGCACATATTGCGTTGTAGCGATCTCACGGAACTTGCTGATCATTTCCTCCGCTTTATCCCGTCGCCCGGTTTTCGCGTAAGCAATTCCGGCATCCCGAATCGCAAATTGGTTTGTCGGATCAGTTTGCAGCCATTGTTCGTTTAGTGATATCGCCTCCGCGTACATTCCTTTAGAGATATAGGCCTGGCTTAGGATCCAGCGCCCGATGGGGTGACCGGTTTCGAGATCGTATGTTTTTTTGGCTTGCTCTACAGCCTTGTCATTCTGCCCGGCAACCAGATAGGCCCACGCCAGGGTTGCTCCCATGTTGATATCGAGAGGCTCGAGGTCAAGACCCCGCTTTATTTCCGCAATGGCTTCGTCAATTCGTCCTGTCGGCGCGAGATAGATCTGCCCGTAACGAAAATGCGCGGCGGAATTGTTTGGATCAAGTTCGATCGCGCGTTTGAACGAGCGTTCGGCGTCGGCCCAATTCCAATCGTAAATCACCAAAGAATACGCCAAAAACGTGTGCGCTTCAGCCAGGGTAGGATCGAGCTCAAGGGCCTGCTGCGCCGCAGCCTTGGCCTGAGGAAAAGCTTCCTTTGGTGAGAGGTACGGATAGGCCGGCATACTCCCATAGGTCTCTGAGATCCGCGCATACGCCAGGGCGAATTTAGGGTCGAGTTTGATCGCCTGCCGGAAATACTCGACAGCGTGCAGCATTTCATCTTTGGTGCGCTTGGCAAAGCTGTAGCGACCTCTCAGGTAAAGTTGATACGCGTCGTTGTTGTCGGTGTAACGTTTGGTGATGCCTTTTGCTTCGTTGCCTGACAGTTTTAGTTCGAGCTTCTGGGCGATGGTGGTCGCGATCTCACGCTGAGTTGCCAGGAGATCGGACATTTTACGGTCATACTGTTCGGCCCAGATTATCTTTCTTGTCCTGGCGTCGACCAGTTCGACCCCTATCGTCAGGCCGTCGCCGTGCTGAGAAACACGACCGGACATGACTGCGTCAACCTCGAGCTCTTTGGCGATCTGACTTATGTCTGTGTCCTTGCCTTTGTACCTCATGACCGAACTCGTCGGACTGACTTTCAGATTTGGCAGTTGCGAAAGACGATAAATCAGCGATTCCGCCAGGCCGTCGGAAAGATATTCCGTGTCCGCGTCTGAACTCTTATTCTGAAACGGCAGCACCGCAATCGAGTGAATGGCTACATCGCTTTTTCCCGCGCGCAGGTAGTAAGCGAAGAGCGCGACGGCGGCAATCAAGATCAGCAATGCGATCGCGACGACCAGTTTGTGCCGCTTGAGCCCTTGCGCTACGTATTCAGCGCTCGACGCAGCGGGCGAAACTGATGCCGATCTTGCTGCGGTTGATTTGATCGTTGAGCCACTGTCAGTGCTGCTCGTGTCTTCACTGCTCACGGGCGGCGGCACAGCTGTGTCAGAGTGGGCGGTGGTCTCCAAATCGCGCCGCAGTTCTTTCAACTCGATCGCGACGTCTTTGATTGTCTGGTAGCGCTCCTCTTTGTCCTTTGCCAAACAGCGACGGATGATGCGCTGTAAGTCCGCGGGCGCTAACGGATTCAGATCCCTGATTTGCGGTGCGGATTCATAAATCAAACTATGCAGTGACTTGACGATTGAATCGCCCTCAAACGGCTTCTTGCCGGTTGCCGCTTCGAACAGAATGCAACCGAACGAAAAGATGTCTGAGCGCTGATCGATCTCTTTGGTCTTGCCCTGCGCCTGTTCGGGCGACATGTAACCGACGGTGCCCATGATCGCGCCAGGCGATGAATGTTGCGGCATTACTGCCGTGGCGACTTCACTTGAATCAGCGCCTGACATTGGTCGCTGCTCGATCAGTTTTGCTAAGCCAAAATCGAGAATCTTTGCGTGGCCATCACGCGTGATCATGATGTTGTCTGGTTTAAGATCGCGATGAACGATGCCGGCGGCGTGAGCTTTCGCTAATCCTTCCGCGACATGCTGCAGATATCGCAACAGCTTTCTAAGATCGGTTTGCTCCTGATGAATCTTCTCGCGCAGCGTAGCGCCATCGATAAATTCCATGGCGATGAAGTGCACACCGTCGCTCTCGCCGATTTCATGTATGGTGGCGATGTTCGGATGATTGAGCGCCGCCGCTGATTTTGCTTCTTGAGTAAAGCGCCGCATGCGGTCCTGATTCGCGGCGAGGTCAGCAGGCAGAATCTTGAGCGCAATCTTGCGGTCAAGTGTGGTGTCCTGTGCGAGATAGACTTCACCCATTCCGCCCGCGCCGATTTTAGAGACGATGCGGTAATGCGACAGAGTGGTGTTGGCTTCGAGGTCTTTATTCATCTGATTCAATCTGTTTTCGCCAACGTGATGCGGCGCAGTAAATCAGCAAAACGCGGGTCGTCGCGTAGATCATCGAATACAGGATTGACTGAAAATAGCGCCGGAAGCGGCGTGCGCTCGGTAACGTCTTTTTCCAGCCAGGCAAAGGCTTTATCTTTCTCGCCAAGCGCGCCAAAGACCACCGCAAGACCGGAACTCGGAATATAGCGACGCGCCGATTCCGATTGTAATTCGCCGAGCAATTTGATGGCTTCGTCACGTTGCCCCGACTTTGCCAATGAACGGGCAAGCAACGCCTTTACCCAAGGATCGTCACTAAGGGCCAGAGCCTTTCGATACTCGGCGATAGCTTCGGCATAATTGCCTTTGGCATGATAGGCCGTCGCCAAAGCATAGCGAGTCGCATAAAAATTCGGATCAAGAGTGAGCGTACGATTAAATTGCGCGATCGCCTCGTCGAAACGCCGCGCTCTGGTGAGGTTCGCTCCAACATCCATACTGATCACTGGCGAAAGCGGATCAAGGTCTTCAGCGCGTCTGCTTTCCGCAATGGATTCATCAAACCGTCCCATGGCCATCAGGCACAAGTTGGCGAGCTGCTGGTGCACCGTTGCATAATTTGGGTTGAGTTCGATGGCGCGGCGAAATTCTCTTTCGGCGGCGGGTTGATTCCACGAAAACATGGAAAGATAAACTCCTAGGGCGGAGTGCGCTTCCGCCAACGACTCATCGATCTCAACTGCCCGAACAGCAGCCGCCTTTGCCTTCGGCATAGATTCCTGGGGTATTGCGACGCTGTAGCTAGGAAACAGTCCGTAACTTTCCGCCAGACCCGAGTAAGCGAGCGCATAATTCGGGTCTTTCTCGATCGCCTGATTGTAAAACACAACCGATTGCTTGAGCGATTCGCCCGTCCGCTTGTTCCACTGGAAACGCCCTTTGAGATAAAGCTGGTAGGCTTCCGCGTTGGCGGTGTAAGTCTTTTCGACTTTCGCCACATCTGCGCCTGAAAGTTTGGTTTTGAGTTTGTTTGAAACATCACGGGCGATCTCGCTTTGGAGTGTGACCAGGTCGGATTGTTTGCGACTGTATTGCTGACTCCACACAACCTTATCCAATGCTACGTCAATCAACTCGACAAACAGTGAGAGGTCCTGCCCGCGCTGGACAACTCGGCCATTCAGGATCGCTTGCACGTTCAGCTCTTTGCCGATGGTCTGCGGATTTGTTTCTTTACCTTTGTAGCGAAAAACAGAAGAACGCGGTTTGACATTCAGATTCGGGAGTTGCGACAGGCTGCTGATGAGGGTTTCCGTCATTCCATCAGAGAGATATTCAACATCTGCATTTCCACTTTCATTGACAAACGGCATTACGGCGATTGATTCGATCGTTGGCTTGTAATTGCGCGAAAGATAGAAATAGCCGGCAATCGCGATGACTACTACCGCCAAGGCAATCGATGCGATCACAAATCCGGGTCGTTTCGGTTTGCCTAATTCATGCGTTGCGCCCGGCGCCTGTGCGGGCAGCGCAGCCGTCGGTCCGGTAGGGCGATTGATCTCTGGAGTCGTTGACGTGAGCGGCAGGACGCTGGTCTCAATCTTGCTCGACACCGGAGCGGAGCTGAGCTTCACCGTGCCCGCCTCAGCGTCGACTGTAGCAGAGTCGCTCATCAAAGCGGTTCCGTCGGCGCGACAGAAGACGAGCGTGTCGTCATTCTCAAAACGATTGCATTGGGGGCAGCGTTTCATTTTTGTGACTGCGAGCTGGCGTTCTTTCCTGCGAACGGTCTGGCGACGACGTGCAAGGTAACAAGCTAGCACTACTTCGGCAAGCCAACGCGCTTGATCAAATCAGCAAAGCGAGGATCGTCGCGCAACGGATCCATCAACGGGTCAACCCTCAGCAGCGGAACGTAATAACCGCGCTCGTTAAAACTTCGTTCAAGTTCGACAAAGGCCTTATCTTTGTCCCCCAGTCCGACATAGAGCTCGGCAAGGTAGTACGGTTCCGCAGGCTGGGTTTTCTCGAGATTCCGCAATCTCGTCATCACCTCCTCAGCCTTCTCTCGCCGGCCTGTTTTCGCATACGCGTATCCGGCATAAAATAGAAAGTACTGGTCCGACACGTTGTCTTTCAGGGACTCTTCACTGAGAGCAATGGCTTCGTTGTACATTCCGAGACTTTCATAAACATTTGCGAGCCAAACGCGGGCAGTAATGTGGCCTGGCTCAAGATCGAATGTTTTCCTGGCTTGCTCAAGTGCCAGGTCGTTCTGCCGCGCATACATATAGGCCCCGGCAAGGTTCGCATTCATGGCAATCGAGAGCGGCTCAAGCTCCAATGCCCGCTTTATTTCGCGAATTGCTTCATCCGTGCGCCCGACCGGAATCAGGTAGATTAAGCCGTACCGGTAATGGATATCAGCCACGTTCGGATTCAGTTCTATTGCCCGTTTGAATTCACGCTCCGCTTCCACCCAATTCCAATCGTAAGCAGCAAATATGGTCGCTAAAGCCGCGTGAGCATCAGCCAATGACGGATCGATCTCTAAAGCTTTCTGTGCCGCCGCTTTGGCTTGAGGAAAAGCTTCTTTGGGGCTGAGATAAGAATAGGACGGCATCAATGAGTAAGATTGGGAGATGCCGACATAGGCGAGCGCAAAATTGGGATCAAGCCTGGTGGCCTGTTGAAAATACCCGATCGCCTTCTGGACGTCGTCCTTTGTTCGGTTCGCAAAATGGAAAAGGCCCTTCATATAAAGCTGATAGGCTTCGTTGCTGTCGGTGTATTTCTTCGCCAGCTTTTGCTCGCTTTCACCCGACAATTTCAATTGCAGCTTCTCTGCGATCGTAGTGGCGATCTCGCGTTGCGTCGCCAGCAGGTCAGACATTTTGCGTTCGTACTGCTCGCCCCAAAGCGATTTGTTATTTTTCGTATCAACCAACTCGACTGTGATGTTCAGATTGTCGCCGCGCTTGACGAGGCGGCCAGTCATGACTGCATCAACGCCAAGCTCGCTGGCGATCTTTGCTACGTCCGTCTCCTTTCCCTTGTAACGCATTACCGAACTCGTCGGGCTGACTTTCAAACCCGGCACCTGCGACAAGCGGAAGATTAAGGATTCGGCCAAACCGTCCGACAGATACTCGGTGTCTGCGTCGCTGTTCTTGTTTTCGAAAGGAAGAACGGCGATCGATTGGATAGCTGTATTGCTCTTTCGCGAGTAGTAGAAATATCCCCCCACAACAATCGCGACGGCGACCACTGCCGTGATCAATAAGGCAATCACAATGACAGCTCTGCGCCGTCTTGGTTTGATTAGCTCGCGCGTCGTGCTCGGCGACTGCTGCGCGGGTAGCACAGTCGTCGGCCCGGTGGCGCGGCTAATACCGGCATCCGTGGCGTGTTGAGGCAGGACACTTGTCTCGATCTCGCTCGACCCCGGAGCAGAAGCGAACTTCACCGTGCCGGCGTCTGCGCTGACCGGACCAGAAGCGCCGATCAAAGCAGTGCCGTCCGCGCGGCAGAACACGAGCGCATCATCACTCTCAACGCGATTGCATGTCGGGCAGCGTTTCATCTTTGGGGCTCGACTGTCGCAGCCTTTCTAAAATCGAACGTGATGAAGCCTATGAACCGATCACATCTGGCCGACCGTGACCTTCTTGTTCACAGATAGTGTTGTAAATATTCAACAGTGCTCCTGCGTCGATTACGCTTTCAACATTGCCTTCCGCGTCCAGGTTGAGGTTTGCTCCACGAACTGCAAACCAGGCATCGGTAACCTCGCTATTCGTCTCCGGCACATGCAAAGTATGGATCGAGCCGGCCGGCTCGTAGAGATATGAACCTGCCGTGTTGACCTCCGGGTATTCCAGGTATCTCCACGAACCACTGATCGTGAAGGCGAACACCTCACCGGTGTGCTTGTGACGTTGGATGGTCACGCCCGGCTGAAAACGTACTCGGACCACCCAGAGTCCAGCCTCAACGTCCGCGTGCAGCAACTGGAAAACTACTCCCTCCTGGTAGTAGACGAAGGGCAGGTCTTTCTCAGCGCGATGCAGCGCGGTGGGAATATTTGGAATTGGTGCAAATGCGGTCGACATATTGATTCTCCTTCTTAATTTTTTCAGATGACTGATTGGTAGTTAGTGAAGCGCAAAATTAGCTCATTCCATGCGCTTCAGGAATTGGCGACGCTTGCCCTTGAGGCATTGCCAGAAGTTGCTGCTCCGGAACACCGCTGCGGTACTGTGCGAGCAACACTTCGGGATCGATCTCGACGCCAGCCGGATTTACGGCGAATGCCTCCGTTTGCATGTAAGCATTTGCCTCTTCGACTGAACAGGCATCTACTTGAAACTCCATTCGATTGCCGTCGGGATCCTGGTAGTAAAGCGATAGTGTAATGCCGTGATGAATGCGCCAGTACGGTGTGACGCCCATTTGTTTGAGGCGCTCGTAGGTCAAAAGCAGATCACCCAGATTCGCATAGGTGTAAGCGACGTGGTTTACGCCTTCCTTGCCGCGCGGCGCGACCGAGCTCGACGGACTGAGCACCGATAAGTTGGCGAACGCGAAGCGATGATGTTCGTCATCGTAAGTGAGAAAGGCAAACACCGGATTTTGATATGCGACTTTTGCCTCGAAGACTTTCAGGTACCAGTCAACCATTTCGTCGAAGCGCCGGGTGCTGTAAACAACGTGCGCGAATTTTGAGGGTTTTGCCATGTTTTGATTCCTTTCGGGTTAGGCGGCTAGCTTGGTTGCTTCCTAATCGAGTTTCATCGACTCCATCTTTTTGAGCAGGGCCGGGAATCGAGGATCGCTGCGGAGTCCTTCAAACTCTGGGTTGACCGCGAGCCATTGCATATAGATCCCGCGTTCGTTAACGTCTCTGTCCAGACTCGCGATCGCCCCGTCTTTATCACCAAGAGCCAATTGGGCCGTCGCCAGATAATATCCTTGAACATACCGGCTCCTCGACATAGCGGTAAGCTCGTCCAACAGTTTCTGTGCCTCGGCACGTTGTCCTGCTCGCGCGAGCGCCGTTGCGAGTATTCCTTTCGTAATGGGGTCCGGATATAGTTCGGCTGCCTTGCGAAGCGAGGCAAGCGCTTCGGCGTGCATTCCCTTGAGGTCGTATGCGACGCCCATAATGTAGTGAGCATAGAAAAAGTTCGGATCAATGGAGAGGGCCTTTTTGGCCTGCTCGATCGCATCGTCATAACGTCGAGCAAGTATCAGATCCCATCCGGTATCAGCGCTGATTATGGCGGAGAGCGGATCAAGCTCCTCAGCGCGCTTTCCAGCCGCAATTGCCTCATCATTTTTGCCCACGATTGGAAGGAAGTTGCCGGTCCAGTGCCAGGCGGTGGCGTAGTTTGGATTTAGATCGGTCGCTTTGCGCATTTCACGCTGGGCCGTCTCATAATTCCAAGCGTAAGCTCCATAGTAAGCCCCCAGCGCCGCGTGTGGTTCGGCAAGCGAACTGTCGAGTTCAATCGCCCTCAAAGCGGCGGCTTTCGCGCGCGGCATGCTTTCAGCAGGACGTAACGAGCCATATGCTCCAAATATCACATACGTCTCAGCCAAACCTGCGTACGCTAGCGCAAAACCCGGGTCCTTTTCTATGGCCTGATCGTAATACTGTACCGCAGCTTGCAAGCCATCGCTTGTTCTCTTGTTCCAGTTAAAACGACCCTTGAGGTATAGCTGATATGACTCGTTGTCGTTTGTGTACTTCTTAGCAAGGCCCGTCTCCTGACCGGACAGCTTCAATTGCAGCTTTTGCGAGATGGTTGTTGCGATCTCACGCTGCGTGGCCAGCAGATCTGCCAGCTTTCTGTCGTACTGCTCTGCCCATATCAATTTCTCGGTTCGAGAGTCAGTCAATTGCACACTAATTGACAGATCGTCGCCGCGCTGAACCAATCTCCCCGACATGACCGCATCGACCTTAAGCTCCTTTGCGATCTGAGCGACATTCGTGTCCTTGCCTTTATATCTCATGACCGAAGTAGTCGGACTGACCTTTAGGTTGGGGAGTTGAGAAAGACGGTAGATCAACGAATCAGTGAGTCCGTCTGAGAGATAATCCGTGTCGGCACTCCCGCTGTGATTCTCGAATGGAAGGACGGCGATAGAATTGATCTGCTGTGAGCTGCTCTCTCTGGAAACAAAGGCAAAGTAGCCGACCGTCGAGATTACTCCGACCAGCAAGACGCCAATTATCGCTGTGGCAAGTTTGTGGTTCTTTGCCTGAGTAACCACGTACTCAGCGCTCGATGGGCGAGTCTGAACTAAAGAAGACGGCGAGCTGTTTGTTGGGGCGACGCTCTCGCTTCGGGTAGCCTCGGCGTTCGCTGTACTCCTGGATGGTGGGGGCGCAGTCGTCGTATCAACACCGGCGCCTTCCAGTTCGCGGCGAAGGTCTTTTAACTCAATGGCGACTTCCTTGATCGATTGATATCTCTCGTCTGGGTCCTTCGCCAGACAGCGCCGCACGATCCGCTGTAATTCCGACGGAGCAGATGGATTGAAATCGGCGAGTGGCGGCGCGGGTTCGTACACGACCATATGCAGCGATTTGATAACTGAATCGCCTTCGAAGGGCTTCTTGCCGGTGGCGGCTTCAAATAGAATGCAGCCGAACGAGAAGATGTCGGAGCGCTGATCGATCTCGTTCGTCTTGCCCTGCGCTTGCTCTGGTGACATGTAACCGACCGTGCCCATGATCGCGCCAGGCGATGAATGCTGCGGCATCACGGCCGTAGCGACTTCACTGGAATCGACACCCGACATGGGCATCTGTTCGATTAGTTTCGCGAGGCCAAAATCGAGAATCTTTGCGTGACCGTCGCGCGTGATCATGATGTTGTCGGGTTTCAGATCGCGATGGACAATGCCGGCGGCGTGAGCTTTCGCCAACCCTTCGGCCGCGTGTTGCAGGTATCGAAGCAGCTTTCTTAGTTCAGTTCGTTCCTGATGAATCTTCTCGCGCAGCGTGACTCCATCGATAAACTCCATCGCAATGAAGTTCACATTGTCGCTCTCGCCGATTTCGTAAATGTGCGCGATGTTCGGATGATTGAGTGCCGCTGCCGACTTTGCCTCGCGCACGAACCGTTCCATCCGGTCCCGATTCGCTGCAAGTTCCGCAGGCAGAATCTTCAGCGCAACTTTACGATCCAGTTTTGTGTCCTGCGCCAGATAGACTTCACCCATGCCGCCCGCGCCGATTTTGGAGACGATGCGGTAATGCGACAGAGTGGAACCGGTTGGCAGTTCTTTATTCATCTTGCTCAGATTCATTCTGGCAGATTCAGGCGTTTCAGTATTTCCCTGAATCGCGGATCACTGCGAACGGGATCCATGAAAAAATCAAATTTTATTTCAATGCATAAGCGGTCGTGGTCGTCGAATGCCTTTTCCAACTCTGCAAAGGTCCGATCCTTGTCACCTAGCGATGCGTAAATGATGGCTAAGTTGTAACGCGAAACGTAATCAGACTTCGCGAGATCATTGAGTTTCCTTATTACATTTTTGGCGTCATCACGTCGATCAGTTTTCGCATATGAGGACCCAACGATTACCAGAGCGTCCTGATCGGCCGGATTCGTTTGCAAAATATTTTCACCTAACGAGATCGCCTCTTTATACATTCCACTGGCGATATATGCCCAGCCAAGCCAATCGCGCGCTGTCGGATGGTTAGGCTCCAGGGCGCTTGTTTTCTTTGCCTGTTCCAATCCCAGATCGTACTTTCTTTCACGCAGGTACACCGCGGCAAGATTTCCTCCCGCAGGAATCGACAGAGGATCCAATTCCAAAGCAAGTTTTAGTTCAGCGGCCGCCTCTTCAAAACGCCCTAAAGGTAAAAGGTACGCCCGACCATAACGATTGTGTATCTCCGCCACGTTAGGATCCAGCTCGATTGCGCGTTTGAATTCACGCTCCGCTTCTGCCCAGTTCCAATCGAAGAGCGCCAGAGCGTTTGCCAGGGCTCCGTGCGCCTCGGCCAGGTTCGGATCGATCTGCAAGGCTCGCTCGGCCGCCGCTTTTGCCTGTGGCATTGCCTCTTTTGGTGACATAAATGAAAAGGACGGCATTACATTATAGCTGCGGGCCACACCGACGTACGCCAAAGCAAAATTCGGATCGAGCTTTATTGCCTGTCGGTACGCCGTAATGCTCTGCAGTAGCTCATCTCTCGTCCGCTTAGAATAATGAAACTGTCCTATTAAAAAGAGCTGATACGCCTCATTGCTATCCGTGTATTTTTTAGCTAGCTTTTGTTCGCCCTCACCCGAAAGTCTTAATTGGAGCTTTTCCGTTATCGTCGTCGCGATCTCCTTCTGGGTGGCAAGCAGGTCAGACATTTTCCGCTCGTACTGCTCGCCCCAAAGCGTCTTCTTGTTTCGCACATCAACGAGTTCAACGCTAATGGTCAGGTTATCGCCGCGTTGGACTATCCGCCCCGACATGACTGCGTCGACGCCGAGTTCATTGCCGATCTTTTCCGCGTCTATCTGTAGTCCCTTGTAACGAAATACCGAACTGCGCGGGCTCACCTTAAGATTCGACAACTGGGATAAACGGTAGATCAGCGATTCCGCAAGACCGTCGGACAAATACTCCGAATCGGCATTGCCGCTCTTGTTCTCAAATGGCAAAACTGCGATGGACTCGATCGCCCTCTCTCTTTTTCCAGGGATGTAGAAATAACCAGCGATAGCCAGGGCGAGGCAGACTAAAGCGCCCACCACGATCACGGCTCTCCGTCTCCCGGCTCTGCTTAGGTCCCGTGTCGTGCCCGGCATTTGCTGTGCGGGCAGCACGGTCGTCGGCGCAGTTGGACGATTGATCTCTGGAGTTGTGGATGTGGGCGGCAGGACGCTGGTCTTAATCTCGTCCGACACCGGAGCAGACCCAAACTTCACCGTGCCCGCCTCAGCGCCGACCGGGCCAGAATCACTGATCAAAGCCGTGCCATCCGCGCGACAGAAAGCGAGCGCGTCGTCAGTCTCAACACGTTTGCATTCAGGGCATCGCTTCATAGATTGACTCTATTCAGGAAAACCGGCTTTCTTCAGCACTTCCCGAAAGCGCGGGTCGTCACGCAGTGGATTCATGTATGGGTCTACTTTCATCTGGCCCGTATGTTGATCTTTTGTTTCGATCGCTTCGTTCAACATGGCAAAGGCTTTGTCTTTCTCGCCCAACTCCGCGAAGAAAGTCGCCAAAAAATATGGATATAGTTTGAGTCGCGCGCGCTCCGCGGTAATTTTCCTCAGGAATCCCTGCCAGTCGCCTTTGGCAAAACTCTCTCGGATCAACTTTGCCGCATCAGGTTCGCCTCTTGCATCCTGGACTTTGGCAAGTTCCTCAACAGCCGAAGCATAATCTCGCTTCATGCGGTAAACATAAAAGAGTTGCCAATGCGCATACCAGAAGTTTGAATCCAGTTCGAGGTTCTTTTTGCTCTGCGCTTCGCTTTCATCGTATTTTCTTTCATAGAAAAGCAACTGCGCAGTTTGAAGGTTAGTTACCGGGGACAAAGGGTCGATATCCAGTGCCCGTCTTATAGCAATGCGGGCTTCTTCGAATCTACCCAGGTTTTGAAGTAACAGACCGTACCGACGATGACCTTCCGCATAATTCGGATTCAGTTCGATGGCAAGTCTTGTCTCGCGTTCCATGCAGGCGAAATCGCGATCATAATTAAAACAGATGACTCCTAAGATCGAATGCGGCTCGGCTAAACTGTTGTCCAATTCCAGGGCTTTCCGGGCAAGTTCCCGTGCTTTGGGGACCACTTCATTTACCTGCGGGTAACTGTAAAGCGCAAGAAACCAATTTGACTCGGCCAGCCCTGCATATGCCAATGCATAGTTTGGATCAATGGTAGTTGCCTGCTGGTAATACTCAATTGACTTCTGAGCGTCTTGCCCAGTGCGTTTACTTCCGTAGAATCGGCCTTTCAAATAAAGTTGATAGGCTTCCGCGTTGGCGGTGTAATTCTTTTCGACCTTCGCTGCGTCCGCACCTGACATTTTGGTTTTGAGTTTATTTGAAACATCACGGGCAATCTCGGTTTGAAGTGCAACGAGTTCAGAGGATTTCCGTTCGTATCTATTGCCCCACAGAATGTTTTCTGTTTGTGCGTCAATCAACTCCAGATTGAGTGTTAGTTGATCGCCACGTTGGACGACCCACCCAGTTAGTATCGCTTGCACATTTAGTTCAGCGGCAATCTTTTTCGGGTCAATCTCTTTGCCTTTGTAACGAAAAACGGATGAACGTGCCTTCACGCTCAAGTTTGGAATCTGTGAAAGACTATTGATGAGCGTCTCCGTCATTCCGTCCGACAGATATTCAACATCTGCATTTCCGCTTTCATTGACGAACGGCATCACGGCGATTGATTCGATTGCGACTTGCGTAGTTCGTGCGCGTAGATAAAGGCCGAGACCGATCGCGCCGACGACAAGCACCACGAGGGCAATCGCCACTGCCAGTTTATGCTGCTTGATTCCACTGACGACATATTCCGCGCTCGAAGCGGGCTGCTGGCTAACCGATGCAGTGCTCTCCGCGCGCAGGCCATCGTTCATGCTACCTGGCGCGCTGCTCGCGGACGGCGCCACAGAGCGCCCGATGTCGCTCGCGCCCTTCATCTCTTCAAGCAATTCTTCGAGATCGTTGGCAGTGTCGCGAACCGTTTGGTATCGCTTCTCCGGCTCTTTCGCCAGGCACTTGCGGATGACGCGCTGCAATTCAGGTGAAGCTGAGGGATTAAAGTCAGTAATGGCCGGCGCTGGGTCGTGAATGATCTTGTGCAATGTGTCGACAATGGAGTCGCCGGCGAACGGCTTGCGACCAGTAGCTGCTTCGTACAGGAGGCAGCCGAAAGAAAAGATGTCCGAGCGCTGGTCGACAGGTTTCGCTCGCGCCTGCTCAGGAGACATGTAACCGACCGTGCCCATCACGACACCGGGCGTCGAATGCTGGACGGGCATCATAGCGGTTGCCGCTTCGCCCATTTCCGCCGCGCTTTCCGGCTTCGTCTCAAGCAGCTTTGCCAAACCGAAATCAAGAATCTTCGCGTGGCCATCCCGCGTGATCATTATGTTGTCGGGTTTGAGATCGCGATGCACAATTCCTGACCCGTGTGCTTTGGCCAACCCCTCCGCGACCTGGAGCAAGTGTTTGAGCACGACCGTCAACTCAAGTTTTTCGCCGTGAATCCTTTCCCGCAGGGTCTTACCGTCGACAAACTCCATTGCGATGAAGTTCGTGCCGTCGCTCTCCCCAATCTCGTAGATGTGCGCAATGTTCGGATGATTGAGTGCCGCCGCCGCTTTCGCTTCCTGAACGAAACGGCGCATGCGGTCCTGGTTTGCAGCAAGGTCAGCCGGCAGAATCTTCAACGCCACTTTGCGATCGAGCGTTGTGTCCTGGGCCAGATACACTTCACCCATTCCGCCCGCGCCGATCTGCGAGTGGATTTCGTAGCGGCCTAGTCTAGCGCCAACGGAAACCAGTGTGCTTACTCGCCGCCTTCCTAATGTCCTGGCTGCCTGCTGGAAAGAACCCTGTATTTCGAGATTCCCCAGCACTGGTAAGGCGGCAATTGTAGCGGAGTTGGGGTTGACGTGCTAGGGATTGATGGATGCCATGATCATCTCAACCTTGCATCGACGCCGAATGCACTTTCATTCCTGGACGTCGGGAGTTAGCGCGAGGACCGATTGAAGTATTCAACTTATCGTTCGTTCGATGCCATCTACTGGCACCACCGCGATACGGTGTGACCCGCCTTATTACCGCCTGCACGTAGTTTAGAGGCCTGAGCAAAAGGAGAATGTTCATGCCCTTACGTTATCAACGCGGCCACTTGCGCTGCGTGAAACGAAATTCCGGAAATTTTCTTTGGCGAGAAAGTTTGGGAGGACGTCGCATACGTCGCACTGCAGTTAAGGGCTCTATCGATGAATATCCAACGGAAGAGCTGGCCCAGGCGGCGCTCAATGGTTTTCGCGTGCGGCTTAATGAGAACCGAAACCGCCAAGGTCAACAAGTTATTCCTAGCTAGGAGTGTCACATCCAGAGGCTGACATCTACGGCCGCTAATAATCGAACGCAGTTGCGGGACGTTTGTGGGACGTTTCTAACATTTAGCTAACTTTTGAATTTTCAGTTTAGAGATTACTGAGAAAAAATGGAGCGGGCGACGGGGATCGAACCCGCAACATCCAGCTTGGGAA
>JBGQGG010000058.1:0-22413 GCA_041497335.1 Pyrinomonadaceae bacterium
AGGCGCTGTCGGAAATTATTGGTATTAGCCCGTCGGCATTAAGTCGGCGGCACGATGCGGCTCGGTTGAAGATGCGCCACAACGTAGACATTAGTAAGCTGGCGGCTGAGATCGCTAGGCAATACTGGAGCAGCACATGATGAAGAATCGCAAAATCGCAAGCCTGACCCCCATTCCGCGTTGCCTTTCACTCAACCCTTCGGCGCCCGATACCCCTTGCGTGTGCGGACCGTGATGTCTGCGCGACCCGGTTTTACCTGTATCTCACGCCAACGACCGTCACGTGTCCGATTGATGGGACGATAAGCGAGCGTGTACTGATGGCCCAACTCTTCGGCGATGGCCGCGAATGAATCGCGCAGTTCCTGTCCGCCGGGTGATGCAACATAGCGGCCGCCGCTCTTCTCGGCCAGGTTCCTTAGGATTGAAGCGCCGGTGAGGTCGCGGCCTGGACCTGTTTCTGACATGTTCACCGCATAAATTGTCGCGCCGGCTTGCAGCGCATGATCAAGAGCTTTGTCGGAACTGGCGCGACTGTAGTTTTCACCTCCATCTGACAGCACTACGATCGCGCGCCGCTTTTCAGCTCGCTTAGCCAGGTCATCAGCGGCGCGCAGGACCGCGTCATTAAGCGCGGTCATCATCTTCGAACGCAGTCCGTACGCCCGTGCCGGCAGATCACGCCCCGGCGAAAAATCCTGTATCTGCACCACCTTCATATCGAAATTGTAAACGGCGGCGACGTCGTCCTCCCGCAGACCTTCCAGGAACCGAATAGCTGCCGATCGCCCCAAAGTGAGTCGCGTCTCCATGCTACCGGACGTATCAAGCAAGATCGCGGCCGCGAATGGAGTTTCTTCCGTGGTAAAGCTGGCGAGTTTCTGTTCCGCGCCGTCCTCAAAGATCTGAAAGTCTCTTCGCTTCAGCCCCGGGACAAACTTACCGTCCTTGTCGAGCACCGTCGCATTCAAAACCACCAGGTCCGTATTCACGCGCACGACATCGTCGTCCTGATCCTGCTTGAACGAATCCTTGAAAGACGAGGCCTCAGTAGATGACGCCCGGCCATCGGCAAGCGGCGACAGGGCTCGCCCGGAAGCAAACGCGAGTACCAGCGCGACTGAAATCATCAGCAGTGCTGGAAATATGAACCTTAAGCGAATCATGGGTGTGCCCGGGGTGTGTCTCTTTGCTGATACGAAAGCCAGCTTGTATTACAGAGTTTCTTAGCGCTCAGATCTCACATGCTGGAGCAACCCGAGTAGTTTGTTGGCCTGATCGATTACCGCTGCCGAGATTACGTGGCGCGGAGTCTTTTCCACCAGCTTGCGCATTTCGTCCGCCAGTTCAGCCACTTGTTTGACGGCCGCATCCATCACTCCGGGAATGTCCTTTACCTCCGGCACGGTATCCGAGCCGCCCGCTTCATTTCGAATTCTCTTTGTCAGCTTTTCCAGCCGCTCAAACTTTTTGCCGTCTTCAGAATTGAAAGCCTTCTTCGCTTCGTAGGCCTTGACCAGTTGGGAAGCAAGCTCGGAAGCATCACGAGCGCGCGCCACATTCTCGTCATACTGTTTCTTTTCTTCTTTCAGTTTCTGGCGATCGCGCATTTCATTTTCGATAGAGCCAAAATCATGGAATGAAGAATCAGGCTTGTCCGGATCTGACGACCGCGGATCGGAAGGAGGAGGTGGTGGTGGGCTGGATGAAGGACTGGGCTGGGTCTGACTCAGTGTCGAAGAAGAGACGAACAGTAACAAGCCGGCGGCGAGCAGCGCCGCGCGAAGATATCCGAAACGAGATCCTTGGTTACAACGCGAAGACATGGGAATTCCCGGAAGCAATCCTAGCCGAAAGCTAACCGCGCGCTCAAGCCGAACTACGTTGTTGAGACGAACAAAGCCCGGTCGATCGTTGGCTGCCCCCGTAAGAAAGATCTGTTACGCACGTCACTACGACTGCCTATGGAACGCGGCCTGGATTGTTGGGAGTGTTGATGAACTCTTCACCTTTTGGCGCCGGACGACTAACTTGGATCGTCTTGGATGCGGGTGGATCCATAGGCGGTCGCGCTGCACCTGGCAAGGCCTTAAACGGGACCTGCGCCCGATTATCACCGGCGACAACACGGAGAAAGGTCACGCTAATGTAATCCTGTACGGGCACCTCAAGGCTGTATCGAGTTCTTCCGTCAGGCGCCAACTCGGTCTGCTCCGGCGTGACGGCCCGCGTCTCAATCCCGCTGCCTGCCCGTCGTCTAAGCTGAAGCTCGACCGCTATATTATGCAGCGGTTCGCCTGAGATGTTATGAATCGTTCCGCCGAGCAGCGACGTCTTACCGTTGACCGTGGCGTCGTCAACGAAAACTTCGACCTTCGGGGCTTTCTTTTTGTTCTCAAGTTCAACGGCCGCCGCGACCTGGCGTTCGTGTCGTTTGCGGAGGTACAGATATCCCCCCAGGACCGTGCCCGTCAAAATCAGAGCGCAGAGTAGTCCGACGAGCAGACGCCGCGTGTGGCGCTTTTCTTCTTCCTCAATGGGAATCGGCTTGGTTTCCAGTTGATTCAGGATTTGCATTGACTTCAGGGCGGACCACGCGCTTTACGGATTACGTCCCGGGGCTGACCCGGTGACGGCCTCAATGAGGGCGCTTAGAAATTCCTGCTCCGCGGTTCCGCTGCTCTGCAAGGTAACCCATTCAGCGCCGGTCGCGCCATCTGTGCGACCCTCGATCTTCGCGTTAACGGACACGTTCGCGCTGGTACCGTCTATCGGCTGCACTTCGACCGTGATGGTGTAACGCCCACGGGTCCAACTGCGTGAATCTGCGTTCACGACAGTGGCGTACCGGTATAACTCTGATTGAGTGACCACCGCGCCTTTGATGAAGGTATAGGGTTGGCTGACTATGATTCCTTCGTCAGGCTTCGATGCTGCGTCGTCAAGGATTAGCTTGCGGTCGCGCATCACGTCGGCCACTGCCTTGATCAGCACGTCACGACGCGCAGTCAGGCGATATGGATTAGGAATAACCGGTGTGGTAGGCGCTTTTTCTTTGCCAAAATTAATTCCTGATCCCGTAGTGCCGACGTCCTGCTTGGCGCCATTGTTCGCCGGAGCGCGGTTGCTGCTGTTATCAGAAATGCGTTTGCTTTGCGAATCAACGCCCTTGCCTTGTCCGAACGCAGCAGTCGCGCCGATAGTTATCAGAAGCACCGCCAATAAGCATGCTGGATATTTCATGAAACCATCCTTACCGAGAAAGTGTCTGCCGGAAGGGGTGACAATGCGAGAATAGAGCACATGATCAGCAAACACAAGCACGCCAGTTGATAAAAGAAGATCCGGGTACTCGGCTTACTTTCATTAGCACGTCGGTGTTAACTAGATTACAAGCAAAACTGCGATCGGATCGGGTTGTCCGGCAAACTTCTTTCTCCTGACTCCCTCTCCCTTTGGGAGAGGGTTGGGGAGAGGGATTGAGTGGCAGCCTGCACCATCTACGCCCCTTTCCCCGGCCCTTCTCCCAGGGGAGAAGGGAGAAAGATTGAGTGTCCGACAGACTCTTAGTCTGTCCCGATCATCTAGCGCTGCGCGCCGCGAGTGCGCTCCCACTCACGCAGGGCCCGCACGCCTTTCTCGAAATCGGCTTCCTTGCTGTAGAAATTATGCGCCCCATCGTCCCTCGAAGGTTCGCGCACGTAGTAAAGGTAATCAGTTTGCGCGGGGTTTAGCGCCGCATCAATTGAACTTTCCCCCGGCGAACCTACCGGGCCCGGCGGCAGTCCCGAATACAAGCGCGTGTTGTAAGGTGAACGCCGATCGACATCACTCTGATAAACCTTGCCGTTGTCACGCCACTTACCCGCCAGCTTTGATGCGTACACGATGGTCGAATCGATGCCCAGCGCAACATGTTTATTTAGCCGGTTGTAGATGACTGAGGCGATTATCGGCCGCTCTTCCTTGAGCTTGGCTTCAGTTTCGACCAGCGAGGCAATGATCACTATCTGCCGGGGCGTCATCCCGAGAGCGCGGGCCTTGTCAGCTCGTTCCGGAGTCCATTCCTGGCGAAAGCGCTTAACCATGCCGGCTATCACCGGGGCGGGTTTGGTGTCGGCGGGGAAACTGTACGTCGCCGGAAAAAGATAACCCTCCAGATTTGTAGCCCCCGGATCAAGATCGCGAATCGCGCTGGTTTCGTCCATCAACGCGAGTGCTTCGTTGCGGTCGCGCAAACGCAGTTCGGGAACGTGGGCCAGTGACTCGGCGATGTCCCAGCGGGTCCAGCCTTCGATCACGGCGAAGCGACTCAAACGCTGTTCGCCCTCTCCGAGCTTCTTCAAAACTCCGAGGGCCGTAATCGGAGAAGGGAAGCGATAGTCGCCGGCTTTGATCAGCTTCGCGCTCCCCGTGAGTTTTATGTAAAAAAGAAGCGGCCAGGTACGGCGAATCACGCCTTCGGCAAGGAGTTTGTTTGCGATCCCTTCAGGCGTGGACCGGCGGGGAATCTCTATGTAGTCGTTTGCCTTTCCGTGGGCCACGGGCGAATGCAGCTCGCGATACAGCCAGAGAGAAAAGCCCGCCGGCGCCGCGACCAGAAGGACCGCGATTACTATTAAGAGCCGCTGTGTCTTTTTTTTGAAACCCACTCGGTTCTACCTTCCAGGCCAGATTCAGTCCCGTCATTTGTCGACAAGGAAGTCACGCAGAATCACCGCTGCCGCCTCGCTATCGACCTCACGCTCGATCTGCTGATCATTGCGTCCGGCCCTTTTCAACTGCGCCGTGGCGGCAAAGGTCGTCAGACGCTCGCCCTGCATATAGACCGGAATACTGAGAGAGCGCCGAAACTTTTCCGCCATGGCCCGCGCTTCCGTTGCCGCCGGGCCTTCGGCCCCGGCCAAACTCAGGGGCAAACCTATCACGAGGCCTCGCGCATCGTATGACTCGATGACGGCGGCCACGCGGCGTAGCAAATCTTTCCAACTGCGGCGATCAATCGCCGGGAGGGGATTCACCGTTATTCTTAGTTCATCTGAAATAGCGACTCCGACTCGCTTCGCTCCGAGATCGAGCGCCAACACGCGGCCGCCGGGACCGCGGGAAGCTGTCGCATTTTCGGGTTCTTTCAATCCGATGAATCCAACTTTGAAGACAGGCGTTGCGGAGTACCGACTTCAGTCGGGTTCTTATGGCCGTGAAAAAGCCCAACTAAAGTTGATGTACTATAAACACCTGTGAGATTAAGTCACTAACCCGCAAGGAGCATCGCTTGCGCACGTTATTCCGCCACGGTATGATACAGGCGTTTGGTCAATGGTCTAAGTCTTCCCCGCAGCCAGGCTTGATAGTTGTTTCGAGGTCTAACTGATGTCATTCAAAAGCAAATTCACACTGATTGCCCTCTCGGCATCGCTCGCAGTTTACACGATCGCGGGAGCCTGGCTGGCCACTCGCGCGCAGCAACCCGCGAACGATCCCGGCGCCCAACAGAAGATTTTCGAGAGCGTGCTCCAGCATATTCAGAATGATTATGTTGATGAGCCAAACATGGAAAAGGTTCGCGCGGGTGCCTTACGCGGACTAGCTTACGGTCTCGATCCCTACTCGACATATTTGACCGCCGAGCAGGTGAAAGACTACCAGGCCGCTAACAAGAGCAATCAGGTGGGACTGGGTGCGGAGTTGTCGCAGGTCGCTTCATTTCTTTACGTTGTGGCGCCGGTGAAGGGCTCACCGGCGGATCTGGCAGGCGTGCGGGCCGGCGACATTATTGAATACATCGACGGCAAGGCCACCCGCGACATTTCGTTGTATGACGCGCGGCAGTTGCTCAACGGCGCGCCGGGATCCGAAGTTAAGCTCCGCATTCTGCGGTCGCGGTCGCTGCCTTTGACTCTGACCGTCAAGCGCGGTTCGTTCCGAGCTCCGGCCGCGGAGGCGCGGATGGAAGCGGCACGGATTGGCGTGCTGCGAATTAATAGTCTGGATAGCGGCGAGGCGGCAGATGCGCGCGCGCGGCTCCAGGACTTAATGAAACAGGGAGCGCAGAAAATTGTGCTCGACCTTCGCAGCGTTGCCGGTGGCGAGATTCAGGAAGGCGTTACGGTCGCGAACTTTTTCATTCGTGACGGAATGATCGCAAAGACAATCGGCCGCGAACAGAAAGTCCTGAAGAGCTTTGAAGCCGATCCAAAGGTCGCGTTGTTCCATGGACCGGTGGTTGTTTTGATCGACTCGGGCACGGCGGGCGCTGCGGAAGTCGTGGCCTCGGCGTTTCTGGAAGACAAACGCGGCGAGGTGGTTGGGGAAAAGAGTTTCGGCGCGGGCGCCGAGCAGGAGTTGTTTACCCTGCGTGATGGTGACGGATTGTTGCTCACGACAGTGAAATGGGCTTCGGGCAGCGGCAAACCGTTCCTCGGTGAAGATCGTTCGCATTCAGGTATCGCGCCCTCTGTGGAAGTTAAGCGGGCGGAAAACCAGGACGCCGTCGATGTCGAGGACCTGGCCGGTGACGAAGAAGCGAAACCGAACCAACCGGTCAAGCCGGCCCCCTCAGAGCAGGTTGCGCCCAAGCCACAGCCGGAAGATACACAGTTGAAGAAGGCGATCGAGCTTTTGCGCGACAAGGCGGCAGCTCCGGCGCAGCGCGCGGCATAACAGCTGTCAGTTTAGTTTGGAAAAAGACCGGAGCGACGTACCTTGTCTGCGCCGGCCTTTTGCTTTTCGTCCGTCAACAATATCGATGCTCCTTTTGATGGGTCTCATCGGCGTTCTTCTGATCGTTGTCGTCCTGTGGGACGTCTTCGAGACTATTGTCCTGCCGCGCCGCGTAACTCGACGGTTTCGGTTGACGCGGTTTTTTTATCGCTCAATCTGGTTCCCATGGTCGGCGATTGCTCGCAAGGTTCGCCGGAGCAAGCGTCGCGAAACGTTTCTCAGTATCTTTGGCCCGCTTTCCCTCTTAATGCTCCTGACCTTGTGGGCGGTGACTTTGGTCTTCGGTTTTGCTTTCATCCATTGGGCGGGCGGATCAAAGATCAGTCCGACGAATGCCGCCGCCAGCTTCTTTACGGATCTCTATTACAGCGGTACCACTTTCTTTACCCTTGGTCTTGGCGATATCACACCGCTTGATCCGGCCGCGCGGGCCATGACCGTGATCGAGGCCAGCATGGGGATTGGATTGCTCGCCCTGGTGATTGGTTATTTCCCGGTCCTGTACCAGGCCTTCTCGCGCCGCGAAGTGAATATTTCCATGCTGGACGCGCGGGCCGGCACTCCGCCCACCGCGGCCGAGCTGCTCAGGCGTCATCAGGAAGCGCAGAGCATGGACAGCCTCGATCAATTGTTGCGCGACTGGGAGATGTGGGCGGCCGACTTGATGGAAAGCCATCTTTCGTACCCGGTCCTCTGTTTCTTTCGATCACAGCACGACAATCAATCGTGGCTGGCGGCGCTCAACACGGTCCTGGACGCGTGCAGCCTGGTAATGGTGGGCATCGACGGAATACCAAAGTGGCAGGCTCAACTCACGTTTAAGATGGCTCGCCACGCGGTCGTGGACATATCGCAAATCTTCAACACGTCTCCGCTGAAACACGATGGCCGGCGCCTGACAAGCCAGGATCTCGTCGAACTTCGGTCGCTACTATCCAAATACGGTGTCGCGCTGCGTGATGAGCCCGGCGATGAACAGACTCTCGAGGATTTACGGGCGATGTACGAGCCCTATACACAGGTGCTCTCACGCTATCTAATGATGCCTCTACCCGGATGGTTGCCAAAGGCCCGCGTCACAGACAACTGGCAAACCAGCGCCTGGGAAAACGCTTCCCCGGCCCCGGATCAACCTTTCCGCAAGTGTTTGCTCAACCCGCCTCCGGCGAAAGCGCAGGCCCGCAGCGGGGCTGCGTTAACTGGGCGACCTGACTAAGCGCTGCTCCATTCACAGCCCTGTGATCATTTGGAATGTTCGATGAACCCATATGGGACATCTCTCCAATTCTCATGAAGACAACGTCGTGACTCATTGCTTGCCAGGTTCTTGTAATTTAGTTGCAATCGCCGAATTGGATAGGGATTTCGGCTTCCAGGTGTGTGCATCAGCGAATCTCGCCGCGAAGATGATTTATCAGGCATGCATCTTGCCACAGTTAAGTTTGCGAGTTTAATCCCGGCAACGCAGCCAGAAATCGAAAAGGAGAATTGGATATGCTTATTACGAAGAAAATGCTACTTGCTTTGACGCTGGTGGGTGCTCTGATAGGTGCGGGCATCGGCTGGCTCATAACTCATTCGGCGGCCAGCACCGCGAACAATGGCGCGGCAAACACCAGTTATAACACTACTCAGACGACTAATCCGGCTGAGAAAACGCCCGATCAGATCGCGGCTGAGAACAGCTCGCAGTTCAGGACAGCCCAGGAACAGGCGGCTTATCGACAGGGCTTTGACGAAGGCTACTCGTCCTGTACCACTGCGGCTAACACTTCGGCGACGTATCGTCCGTCAACCTATCGCGCGCCGGTTCGACGGTCCTCTAACAGCCGCAGAGCCTACTATGACTATGGTAATCAACCGCGAGGCCGTACGTTCTGGCAGAAGCACCGCGATAAACTTACGCTGGCCATTGGTACCGGCGCTGGGGCCGGTGTCGGCGCCTTGATCGGCGGCAAGAAGGGTGCGGGCATTGGTTCGCTGGTCGGACTTGGAAGCTCTGCGCTCTATACCTACAAGATTCGCAAGAGATCGCAGAGTCGTTACTAACGAAGGAGTTAACACGTGGATCAGAAGGCAAGACTTCTATTTGCGGTTCTCCTGATTCTGATAACCGGCGAAGGGGCAGTTTCATTCGGAGCTGCCCTTTCTGTTGCTGCCGGCGCCGGGAAACCGAACAGCGGACCGGCGGCGGAGCTAAAAGTTCCCCGGCCAGTTTCGTTTCGTGAAGTTCCGGGACGAGGCCTGATCGTAAAGACATGGATCAACTCAGTCGGGCCGTTCAACTTCGCGATCGATACCGGAGCAGGCGCAACCCTGCTGTCGCCAGGAGTCGCCGAGGAAGCTCGAGTTACGATTAAGAACGGTCGAGCAAATTCGATCGCGGGGCTCAGTGGTACGAGGGTCCCCGCGCGGGATGCTTCGATTCAAAGTCTGGCGCTTGGGGACCGCGAGAATTACTTGCCGGCCAAAGGCGCGGTACTGGTCATCAGCGGATTGCCACGCGATCTTGATGGCGTTCTCGATCCTACCGAAGTGTTTTCGCCGCTTGGTTATGTAATCGATCTCCCGCAGCGCGAGTTGTCCTCATTCGACCCTCGGAATACTCCAATACGAATGAATGAACAGCCGGCAGAGGGCGCCGTCGTGCAATGGCTTCGCGACGGACACGGGCGCAGACCGTTTGTGATGCTCGACAACGGTGACCGGGCGTTACTTGATACGGGGTCAAGTCTGGGTCTGGCAATTCGTGATTCGGGTCCTAATGATCGGAAGGCGCCGGCCTATGCCGTCCGCGATGTTGGTGGTGGGCAGATTTCGAGCAGGCGCGTTGCCGCGACCACGATCGCGATCGGGGCGCTTACGCTGAGACGAATCCCAACAGACCTAATCTCCGGAGCGGAGGCCGACGCGCCGGTCCTGCTCGGCCTGACTGCGCTGCGACCATTCCGGCTGAGGTTCGATCCGGTGCATCGTTTGATTGAGATAGCTCCGTTACGTTGAAAGCGCGAGATACCGGAGAAGTATCTTTGCAGGTTGGTCAGATTTCCGCATGCATGGGCAGAACGTCCCAGTGGAATTCTGGTCGGTTGGCAATCCTTGAGGTTATTGGATGGAACGAGTCTTGCCATGGCAGCGCTGACCCAATGAGGTTCTATGGGTCAGCGGGAGAAGCCCCTGGGGGTGATTTCAGACTCGCCGACTTCTCCTGCCGCATTTTCTGCCGCCGGCAATCAAGGGCCGGCGGTTTCTTTTTGGAAAATGGTTAACGTTATTCGGGCAGCGGGCTGCGCACGGCCGAAACCCTAACGCTGCGACATGATGTGATCTGTTCTGGCAGCACGAAGCTTCGCGTGGTCCCGGGAGCGGAAATCCAGACCATGCGGGCCACTGGACACGGCTTTCCCACATAGCCCGCGCCGCCTGAGTTGTAATAGACACGAAACCAGGCCTCATTGCCAGGTCCAATCCTAACTAATTGCGGCGGCTGTTTGGCCTCGTCGCCGGGCAACTGCTGAGAGTTGATCGCGCGTCCGCGCGGTCTGACTCTTCCGGACTTATCCAATAACTCAAAGCGCGGATAGCCCATCAGCGTGCAGGGAGAGGTGGAATCGTTCTTGAACGCATAGTCGATAGTATTGTGTCCGCCCATCGCGGCATCTTCGGTCACGTGACGGACCGAAAGATCTGCACCGCGACATACGGCCGAAGTGAAGGGCACAGCATTAGGAAAATGGCTGACGCCACTGGCCTTCGTCTGACCGATAGCCGCAGTTGACGCCGCAGCTATGAGCGTAAGCAAGAGGACACTTCCTCGCATTCGAACATTCTCCCTGGGAAAAACCTTATGCTGAAGGTGTTAGGTCCAGGGCTTCTACGATACGAGTGAACGGAATTTGCGCGGCCTCGTTCACCTCTCGGACCAGATCGGAATTGTCTGCTTCGAACAGGCACATGCAGTGTGCTTCGCCGGGCACAAACGTGGTGCGAATATAGCGCACGTTCTTTCCTTCGGCGGTAAATTTCTGCCCCGTTTCTATCGCTGCCTTCTGGGCGGCGCCGAGTTGATCCATTGTGACTCCTGGAAGGTCACGATCCACCATATAAACAGCCATGTCGGTTCTCCTTTGGATTTGAGATTTGTAATTGAAGCGATTCTTACGCGGAGGCTTTTATGCTAATTCGTGTGGCAAGTCAATGAGACCAAACACTCCCCGAGAAGTTACTGCCAATCTCAATAGTGAGTTCAAGATCAGGTACGCGGTCTGGTAGGGGGACCTTGACGATCAGACTCATCGGGAATGGCTTCCATCCATTCGCTGATTGAGGTTAGCTCCCGATCTTCTACCTTTCTCCCCAGCCCCTGCTCCATTAGTTTTTTCAGGTAACGCTTTCTCATCCACATGCCAATCCCACTCTTTAAACTTCAGCTCTCATTGTTTTCTTACAATGCCTAACCTGGTTCCGGCGATGCCAATGGAATCCTATGCAACTATTGACTGACACCGGTAACTAGGCTATTTTCCCTGTCCTGGCATTCAATCTGGTCCTCAGAGCCTGCGGGCGCGGCGCGCTTTCTCGGTGGCCCAGCATGGAGACTCGCTGTCAATGTTGCGTGCGAGCATTTGCAGTTCTTCAAACAATTAACGAGAAGGGAGAATACCTTATGTATATGAGAAAGATCTTCTTCGGTGTTCTGGTTCTGACTCTTATGGCCACCGCCGTCAGTGCTCAATCGAAGCGTCCTGACTGGTCGAGCAGGAAGGGTGGCGTTCACACCAGGGGCGTGGGTCCCGGAAAATCTGACGACCCCGATGATAAGACCAGGATAGAAGGCAGCTGGCGGACAGCGGGCACGTTTGACTTCGGTGAGGACATAGCTCTATTCACGTTTGGCGCGGGCAAGAATGCGAACAACGGAATCACGGTCCACTCGGACAACTTCTTCTTCGTTCCTAGTCCGTCCTGTTTGCCCGCTCACGGAGTTTGGAAGAGAACCGGCGATCGAAGTTTTATCGGGACTGATGAGGGATTCTGCTTCGACTCGAACTCGAACTTTGATCCCGCCGGCAAGATCAAATTTAAGTATGCTCTCACGCTGAACAAGCAAGGCACCGAATTCAACGGCACTCTGCGTGTTGAGGGTTATGACGTATTCGATAACCTGGTCTTCACTGCCGACGCCACGCTGCATGGCGCGCGCATGATCGCCGAAGGCCCCTGATAATTCAATCGCAGATGAATAGCGTAGGTGATGTATGACCGGGAGAGCCACTACAGAACCCGGAGCGGTAGCGACGGGATGCCAAAGGCGACTCGGTAAAGAACTGCGGTAGCGAGCGGGTGAGTACTCGCATCGATCAACTTCGTGGCTGGCGCTTGTGCAGATTAACCCGCTCGCTACCGCTCGCGTTCTGTACCGAGTGGCCACCTTAGAACAACGGCTTCGAAACATGCTCATGAATGATCAGCCACTGCCCGCTTCGCTTTTCCCAGACGATGGTGTGGCGCGCATCGAACTCCAGCGCGGTACCGTCCTTCTGTTTGGCTGACAGATGAAACGTCAGAGTCGTCAATGCCATGCTGCCTTTGCGCGTGATCTTCACATCGTTGTTGGGCGTGAGTTTGAGACTGGAAAAACCCGGCGCCACATTCTTCTTGAAGTTGTCGCGATACTCCTGCCACCCGCCGCTGTACTTCAGTGGAGCAATGTCAAAGAAGACCAAATCCGCGTCCTGCGCATAGAGGAATGAAGCGTTATCAGGATTGAGCGTATTCCACGCCGCGTAATACCGCTTGATCAAATCATTGAAATCATCGCCTTTCTTCTGTGCTGGCGCAGGCAGACAGATGATGCTTACGACCAAAGCCACAATCAACAAGCGTTTCATTTTGAAGATAACTCCCCGAAGCGAGATGAGCGAGCGGAATGCTTCTATGCCAAGTGAGAGGTTTAGTCAAGAGGCGGGAGTGCGCAGATGGGGAGCGCGCTTGTCTGGCTTATGCTCAACACTGGGAGCCTACGATGCCCTATAAACGCGGCGATTCCTGCGCGATGAGGTCAGTACCGCGAGCGGTAGCGACCGGGTTGCAATAATAGTTACTTGATCGTTTACATAGGAACGCGATATAAGACGCGCCCTCTCATGTGGAACGACACGGATATTCCGCTCGCCTATCTGATCACGTTTCGATGCCACGGCACGTGGTTGCATGGAGATGAGCGCGGCTCGATCGATCGTTTCCACAATCGATTCAAGTCTCCTTACATTGATCCAAACAAAAAATGGCATAGGCACAATACGGAAGCTCTTGAGGACGAGCCGGTCACGTTGGACGCGTCGCAGCGCAAATCAATTGATGCGGCCCTCCGTGAAACCTGCACCATTCGCAAATGGTATTTGCACGCAGTTAACGTCAGGACAAACCATGTCCACGCGGTTGTTTCAATCGGATTAATAAAGCCTGAACGCGCTCTCACTGCCTTCAAGGCGAACGCCACCAGGTAAATGCGGCGAGATAGTTGTTGGCGACACGATTACAGCCCGTGGGCGGAAAAGGGAAGCAATCGATACCTTTGGAATGAGCTCAGCGTGGCGCGCGCAATTGATTATGTGCTTTACGGGCAGGGCGATGAATCTACCCAGTTACCCGGTCGCTACCGCTCCCGGTACTGACCTCACCACCGTAGTCTCCCGTTACGCGCTCGCTATTGCAAAGCGGTTCCTTACCGATTGCTTCTTCATGCTAGAGACCCACATAACGGGAAGAACGTCCATCGCGGCGTCAATGAGGTCAGTACCGGGAGCGGTAGCGACCGGGTTGCAGTTCTATTTCAATCGCGTTAGATCGCTGGAAGGATTTCTCAACGCGGGTGGCAGCCGCTTCGAACCGATCGTATTCCCACTCGCGATCTATAAGGAACTGATTCTGCCGGAGACCTCAAATGAAACTCCGAGGACTCCGATGGATTAACCCCTCACAACGGAATATTCCCATGCTTCTTTGGCGGGTTGGTGTCGCGCTTATTCTCCAGAAGCGCGAGGGCGCGAATGAGTTTGGGTCTCGTCTGTGCCGGCTCGATCACTTCGTCGATAAAACCGCGTTCGGCGGCGACGTAAGGACTGGCGAACTTGTCTTCGAGTTCAGTAACACGTGAACGGCGAGCTGAATCTTTGTCCGAAGCTTCGGCAAGTTCCTTGCGATAGAGAATATCAACCGCGCCTTCCGGGCCCATCACGGCAATCTCCGCTGTCGGCCAGGCGAAGTTGATGTCGGTGCGAATGTGCTTTGAGCCCATGACGCAGTACGCACCGCCGTAGGCCTTGCGCGTAATCACGGTAACCTTCGGAACTGTTGCTTCCGCAAAGGCATAAAGCAGCTTCGCGCCGTGCTTGATAATCCCGCCGTGCTCCTGAGAAATGCCGGGTAGGAAGCCGGGCACGTCCTCGAACGTAATGATCGGAATATTGAAGCAGTCACAGAAGCGTACGAAGCGCGCGCCTTTCAGAGAGCTGTCGATATCCAGCACGCCGGCCAGATAAGCCGGTTGGTTGGCCACGATGCCAACCGGCCGCCCATCAAGACGCGCAAAACCCACGACAATGTTCAGCGCATAGTCGCGATGGGCCTCGAAGAAATAGCCACCATCGACGACTAAATCGATCACTTCGCGAATGTCGTAAGGTTGATTCGAAGCTTCCGGCACAATCGAATTCAGTTTCGCGTCCACTCTGTCTGGTGAATCTGTTGGCGCCAGGCGCGGCGGATTGTCGACGTTGTTCGAAGGAAGGAACGACAGCAGTTCGCGCACCATGCGCAGCGCGTGCTCGTCCGAGTCGGCCGCGAAATGCGCCACGCCTGACTTCCGATTGTGCGTGTCCGCGCCGCCGAGTTCTTCCTTCGTCACGTCTTCATGCGTCACGGTCTTGATCACGTCGGGACCGGTGATGAACATGTAGGACGTGTCTTTGACCATGATGTTGAAATCCGTAATCGCCGGACTGTAGACTGCCCCGCCCGCGCATGGGCCCATGATGCAACTGATTTGAGGCACCACGCCGCTGGCCAGAGTATTGCGCAGGAAGATGTCCGCATAACCGCCGAGGCTGACCACGCCTTCCTGTATGCGCGCGCCGCCGGAATCGTTCAGGCCAATGATCGGCGCGCCGACTTTCATCGCCAGGTCCATCACCTTGCAAATCTTTTCGGCGTGCGTTTCGGAAAGGGAACCACCAAAGACGGTGAAGTCCTGCGCAAAAAGAAACACTTTGCGGCCCTCAATCAAACCATGCCCGGTTACGACGCCGTCGCCGGGATAAATCTCTTCGTCCATCCCGAAGTCGCGCGAGCGATGTTCGACCAACTTGTCGAACTCCTGGAACGTGCCTTCGTCGAGCAGAAACTCGACGCGTTCGCGCGCAGTCATCTTACCGGCGGCGTGCTGTTTGTCGACGCGCGCCGCGCCGCCACCTTCAGTCGCGCGTTGCTCGCGCTCGCGAAGTTGATCGAGCTTTGAAGGCGCTTTCGCAGGTTGTTGTTTTTGTGAACTCATTCGTCAGTAGTTAGTTGTCAGTTGTTAGTAGAAACCTTTAGCTAAGGAAATTAGTACATTGCTCACTGCTCACGCCACCATCCTCTTCCGCAAACTCCTCATGGCCCATTCGCAGGCGATGATCGCAGATATTACCAGATAAGCCGCTTCGTATGCGTGTCGCGAGAGAAAGCGGCCGGTCAAAAACGCGCGCGTCAGATCGATCGATTCGGTCAGGGGAATTGCCCAGGCCACGATCCGCAACCATGCCGGCAGGACTTCTACGGGAAACCACGCGCCGCAGATCAGCATCACCGTGAAGAACGCCGCCATGTAGATGTTGAAGGCGTCGATGTCGTGAACGTGCGCCGTGACTCCGAGAGAGAAGCCCGCGATGAAGATGCTGCCCACCAGGAGAGGCACCGGCGCCAGCACTGCCCAGGGCGAAGTCGCCGCGCCGAACACCACGAGCACGATCATGATGATTAACGTGTCGAACGCCGCGTGTGTTATGGCCCAGAGAACCTCTGCAAAGGCCAGTGATTCGGCATCAACCGGCGTGGCCAGGATCGCGTCGTAAGTCGATTGATAGACCATGCGAAAGTAAGCGGCATACGTCGTCTCAAACATAGCGCGCATCAAAACCGTGAGCCCCAAAATGCCTGCGCCTACGAACGAGAGATAAGAAATCCCTGAGACCTTGCCGGCCACCAGCGCGCCCAATCCCCAGCCGAAAGCCAGCACGGAAAAAACCGGCTCGATTGCGGGCGCGATCAGGTTCATCTTCCAGAGGCGCAGGTGCACCTCGACATCGCGCCGCCAGACAGCGTAGGCGTCGCGCAGATTGACGCGCGACACTGCAAGTCCTTTGCTTCGGAATGACTGCGAAGTCTCTGTCGATATTGTGCCTTCAGATTCGGCCACGTCATTGAGGCTAACGCGGGGATTGCGATTCGTCAAAAGGAGAATCAGTGGGTCAGTTCAAAATCTCATTTAGGGATCAATGACCTCGTTAACCACCCGGCTAAAGGAACCTGTCTGGAAAAACAGACTGGAGGCAACACGTTCATCACCTTACGCAAATGAGACTCGGTTTTCACAACGCCAGGGGTGAGATGTCTATAGCCTCAGAAACCAAACACCTCCGGCTCCGTTCGGAGTAGACGAGTGCTTTGCGTTCTGGCCTATGAACATCTTACTCCTACGGAGTGAAGAACTTGGCAATCAACAAAACCATGTTCCCCTTACAACGTAGCAACAACCAATTTGCCCTGACTCAGCTCCCTTTTTCCCGACAGACTTCTGAAGCCAGGTGCTAATGAGATTCGAGTCAGAACTAACTGGTTCAAGAGCAGTGATCGCGCGTAAGCGAAAGGACCGCTCGAAGTTCAGTTCGAGCGGCCCTTATCCGAGTCTGCGCAAAGCGCCAGATTACTGTTGTTCAGGCTTCGCCGGCCTATCAAATTGAAAGCGCATGGGTTCTTGTTCCTTGATCGCATAATCGGCCGGAACTTCGAACAGCGAAGGATCCGGTTCCGCCCGATTGATGTTAGTCAGACGATAAACAGTTTCGCCTGAGCGCGGATCAGAGTGACGAGTCATGACCACCGTCTGCAGTTCCGGCGAATACCAACGCTCTTCGACAATCTCAATCGCGCGTTCATTGCCAACCTGCCCTGCGGGAATCGTAATAGTAGTCTTCGTGCCGACTGCGTTTACTCCTTCGACGGTTTGCGTGCCCAGGTCTTCTTTACGAAAGCCGGTCTGCTCTTTTTCCTCGAGCATCTTTGCTTCGGCCGTGCCTCGCTTGAGTGTCACGGCACCATTTGTAGTCGTGTTGAAAGTAAAGGTTTCACCTTCTCCGCCGGTCAACCTCGGCTTAGATGCTCCCACGGTGGCCGCTTCCATGCGAAGGCCCTGAATCTTTCGGGCCATACGGCTATGCGGTTCGAGCACGTAAGCGACACCGGCTACAGGATCGTTAATTGAAATAGTCTGGACCGGCTCGCCGTGGGCTGAGAAGTTTCCGATGGCTTTCAGCGTTTGTTCCCGGCGCGTGCGGCCCTGGCCATCTCGATAGACAGCGGCCGAGCTGGTGTTAACGATGCGATTGCCGTCACTGAGGGTCTGTGTCATCTCAGTGACAGCCTGCGCAGAATATGGGGCGCCCTTCACCAACTTGTCAAAGCTGAACTCAGAGTTGACGAAGGTGAAGGTGTTGTTAGCAACGATCTCGCCTTGTGCCGGTCCCTGGAACGAGAAGCCGGTGGCCACTTCCCTCTCAAAAACTGGTTGCTTCTCCTGGCCGAGCGCAGACATGCCGCTCGCCAGCACGATGGCCGCCAAGCCAAAGAAAAATACTGAACTCTTCTTCATAATCATTTGCCTTTCGGTTAGCGGGCGCGATGGCCCGGTTGTTTAAGTCGATCGATTGCTCTAACACCCTGCTCACCGCACAAAGCGAATGGCGTGAGCCAAACCATCTACGCCCAGAAGGACGTCTGCTTTCACCCTTTCATTGGCGCGATCCATGTTTACCGGCAAGCCAAACGACGCCATGGCTGAACGCGGTAGCTCTACCCGAACCATGCGGCCACCATCTGCGAGATTCGCCACGCCGCCATAGGTTACGGGCAGGAAATCCGTGGCAATTTCGTTGTTGCCTGTAGGCCCTGTAGGTTTAGCCTGATTAGTTGTTGACGCTGCATTGCGGCGATTATGCCGAACAGCCAAAGTCTGCTTCCGCGGAGCTGAAGGCTGGGTCTGATCATGACGGCCAGTAGCTGGGACCAGCGGCGACGACGCTGGACTTGTTGGCGACCCTGCCTTTGCGACTGAAACAGCATTCGTCTTCTCGGCGGCCGGTACTAATTGCCGCAAGCGAAATACCGAGAGCGCAAACACGACTAACAACATCGCGGCGATGGCGGCTATCCAATATCCTGGCCAATACAGTTGGCGCGACATGTGCGGCGGCTGCGAACTAACAGGAGAGGATTCTCCGAATGCAGCGAGCAATTGCGCTTCAACCCGCGCCGGTGCGTCAACTGATTCAAAGCTGCTCGCAAAGTTTCTCAGCCGGTCAGTAATCGCAAACTCATTTTCCAGTCTTGCGGCACAATGACCGCACGCGCGACTGTGCGCGAGCGCTTCGCTGCGCACACTGACATCGAGTATCTGTTCGCGGGCAATGTCATTGACAAGGTCTTCAAATCTCTGGCAATTCATGCGAAACACCTCGCTGATTTAAGTCTCTCGGCGGACTCGGTTTCATCCCGGGCCGGACGCAATTTCTCGATTAGCATTGTGCGGGCGCGATTCAATCTCGAGCGCACCGTGCCAATCGCGCAGCCGAGCACACCCGCGGCCTCGGCATAGCTCATGTCCTGCAGCTCGCAAAGAACCAGCACTTCGCGATAGTGCGCCGGCAAACTCAGGACTGCCTTCTGCACCAATCTAATCTCTTCATTCCGCGCGATCACATCCAACTGGCTGTTCGCTGAAGTCGCGTCGGTTGGCACTGAGCCTTCTTCGTCATCAGACTCACGGATCATGACAAAGGATCGTTCCTGCTTAAGGCGCCGGAGTACGTAGTTTCTGGCGATTCCCAGAAGAAAGGCGTTGACCGACCCGCGCGTTTCGTCATAACTGCTGCCTTCGCGCATAAGTACCATGAAGACTTCCTGGGTGACGTCCTCGGCCAGATCCGCCGCACCGCTCATGTGCAGGGCGAAGCGGTAAACGTCGCGCTGCCGGCGGCGATACAATTCAGCGAAGGCCTCTTTGTCTCCGCCGAGCATAAGCCCCACAAGCTTGCCGTCAGTAAGCTGGGTCACGGTCATCACAACTTGAATCGCTGCTGTCACAGTTAATTCACTCTGGGGCCAGGAAAAGTTCCAGAAAGGTGCCGGCAGACGTCGAAATGGGCGCAGCCGGATCAGGTGATTTCAGAAAAAGGGAATCGACGTTCCTCGATCATGGAGACTAAATTCTTGACGGACGCCCGTGCCTGAAGCCGGATTTCGTCTGAGTAATTCCAACGCTCAGCGTTGCTCTCAAACTCTTCCAGATCGAGCAATTCATATGACAGATCCGGATGCACCAGGAGATCAATGTCGAGGTCGATGTAGCTTAGCACCTCGCCATCAAGCGTGGCCGGCGTGCTGACGTTACAGTAGTACATCCGCGTATGACCTTCATGGTCAAGAAACTGAAAGACGTTGTGCCAGCAGTCAAGCCAATAGTATTCAATGGTCCGAGTTCCACGCGGAATGTCTCCAAGCAGATGATGCTGCACGTCGGATTCGAATTCGGCAGCGAGCACAATCATCCGGCCTTCGCGTTGCGCGATCGTTGCGTTCCAACGACAATACTCGCCGCGGTCATACTTCAGGACGCGAACTGTGATCTGCTCGGGCGCTGTGATCTTGTTGGTTGTCATTGGAAGGTTTGAGGCTCTTTCCTATCGCCCTCTCCTCCCGGGAGAGGGTCGGGGAGAGGGCCTGGCTGTGTTGACTTCATTATCTTTATTCTTTCTCCCTGCCCCTTTGGGAGAGGGGAACAGCCTCTAATTAAGGTCGCGCCTCACGCTGCGCCCTCATCCCCGACCCTTCTCCCAGTGGGAGAAGGGGGAATCAGGTTGTTCGTGACTATTACCCCGGCAGGTTTGTCCTGCTTTCTTCGCTGTCGCTGACCAGTTGCAGGAAAACGTCTTCCAGATTCGACAAACGTATCATGCGGCGGCGGCCTTCGTACTCTTTCATAAGCGGCGTGAGTGTTTCGGCGTCCGCTGCGAAATAAAAATGCGCGTTGTTCCGGGTTACGGCGCTGACGCCGTTTCGCGTCGTGCGCAGTGGCAGATCGCCAACGTCGCGTACCTCAAGCGCGTATCGTGAAACCTTCGCCGAGACCAACTCGCGCGGCGTGCCGGTGGCCAGGATCTGTCCGTGATCGATTACGACCAGACGCTCGCAAAGCTTCTCAGCCTCTTCCATGTAATGCGTCGAGAGCAGGATGGTGACGCCGCTGACGCGTCGCAGCTCTTCCAGCTTTTGCCAGATTTCCTGACGCACCTGGGGATCGAGACCGGTGGTAGGCTCGTCAAGCACCAGCAATCGCGGCCCGTGCAGGAGCGATCGCGCCATCATCAGTCGCCGTTTCATGCCGCCTGAAAGATGATCGATCCTGGCGTCGGCGCGTTTGGTCATGCCGATGAAATCGAGCAATTCCTCAGCACGTTGTGCGGCCCGTTTGTTTGGAATCCGGTAGTAGCTGGCGTAAACGATCAAGTTACGCAGGACATTCAGGTCGGGATCGAGATTGTTCTCCTGAGGGACGACGCCGATGAGCGCTCGAATATCGCGAGCCTGGTTCCGGACGTCGAGACCTTCGACAAAAAGTTCGCCTGAGGTGAGCGGCGTGCGACAGGCAATCATCCGCATCGTTGTGGACTTTCCCGCGCCGTTCGGGCCGAGCAGGCCAAACGTCTCGCCCCGACTCACCGAAAAGTCGATCGCATCAACCGCGCGTTGCTGGCCGTAGATTTTCGTCAGGGCTTTCGCAGAAACGACGATAGACGGGTGTCGAGGGTCCGGTGTCGAGTAAGGCTCTCGGCCGAAGGTTTGCTCGTCAATGTCGGATGTCTGCGAATCGTCGTACGGTTTTTCTGTCATCCGACACCTGATCCCGCAGCCGTCACCTAGGCTTTGGCTGCTCTCTTCTTCCAATCCGCCAGAAACTGATCCTGGCCCTTGTCCGTGAGCGGATGTTTCAGTAGTTGCTCAAGCACTTTGTAAGGCATGGTGGCGATGTCTGAACCCAGGCGCGCTGCTTCAATGACGTGAATAGGATGCCGCAGGCTGGCCGCCAGCACCTCTGTCTTCCAGCCATAGTTATCGTAGATCTCTATGATCTCTTCCAGCAGACGCAGACCGTTGTCTCCGATGTCGTCGAGCCGACCCAGAAAGGGACTGATGAACGATGCGCCTGCTTTGGCTGCGCAGACGGCCTGAGCTGCCGAGAAGCAAAGGGTTACATTAACGCTGATTCCTTCATCATTCAGAATTCGCGTCGCCTCCAGGCCGTCAACCGTCAGCGGGCATTTGATGACGACGTTCGGCGCGATCTTCACGTATTCGCGCCCTTCTCGCAGCATCTCGTCTCGCAAGGGGCTGGTGACTTCGGCCGAGACGGGCCCTGAGACAATCTTACAAATCTCAGCAATGTGCTGCTTGAAATCGACGTTGCCTTCTTTGGCAATAAGCGACGGGTTCGTGGTCACGCCATCAGCCAAGCCCAGGGCTGCCGCTTTGCGAATTTCGTCCAAATTCGCTGTATCGAGAAAGAACTTCATAGATGCCTCCTGACTTTCTGCGTAGCATTTAATATAAGCGAAACTCTCCGGGATTAACAGCAAGAAAAACCGCATCTCTTCGCTTCTGCGATGTTTGTCTGCCCGATACGGTCTATTTCGGCAACGATATCGTGTTCACAACCGCCAGCATGGGTTCAGGTTCTAGTGGTGGGTGAGTTTGAAATCTCATTAGCACCGCACTTCAGTGCGGTGATCAGGGACCGCGATGCGACCCGAACCGTTTCAACGGTTTCATCTAAACCGTTGAAACGGTTTAGGAACCGATGACCCTAGTAACCACCTGGCTGAAGCCAGGTGTTAATGAGATTCGTTTCACTTCAAACTAACACACTGCCCATCCTCTTTTTGTTGTGGCGATTGTGACCCTTGGAATGCTAATTGCCCTTAGGGTGGCGGAATCACTCTCCCTTCAGCTCTTCTCCCCAACGAGGAGGCGGTCATGAATACAAATTACGTTCGTCGTTTCGCAATACTGCTGGTGTTCGGCGTTCTGACTTTGTCGGGTGCAAGTCTCGGGGCAACCAGTCTCGGGCCAGGTAATTTAGGCATCGCTCAGGAACCCGAAGACCGTTCGGACCGGCAACGGCGGGCACGGGATGAAAGACAGCAAAGGGACGACCAGGAGAAGGCTCAGGACCAGCAACGACGGCAGGGTGATGAGCAACGCCGCGCCAATGAAAGACAGGCCCAGGAGCAGCAGCGTCAAGCTCAGGAACAACAACGACGGCAAGGTGATGAGCAACGCCGCGCCAATGAAAGACAGGCTCAGGAGCAGCAACGACAG
>JBGQGG010000059.1:0-22311 GCA_041497335.1 Pyrinomonadaceae bacterium
CCCTTGTTTGTTAAATTGCCGCGATGACGCTGCGGCTTGGTTGAGAGCTTGCGCTCACTTGAGCAAGAACTCTTTGACAAAGAGTATCGTTGCGTACGTTCGGTAATCTCTATCGCTCTTCTGGACAAATCCGTGGCCTTCACCCTTGGCCAAGACGTACCAAACAGGAATTCGATCCTTGGTCGCGCCCACCAGGCTTGCGGCTTCCGAAACAGGAACACGAGGGTCATTCTGGCCTTGAAAGATCAGTAGCGGCTTCTTGATCTTTTCTGCGTTATTAAGAGGGGCCGTCCGATCCATGAATGTTCTGATCTTCGGGTCGCGCTCATCGCCGAATTCCGCGCGGTCAATATCGCGACGCCACGCATCCGTGTGCTCAGCGCAGCTAACCAAGTTCGTTATTCCGCTGTCAGAAATTGCTGCTTTTATCCGGTCGCTGTATATGTATGCGCTTGAGAGCGCCAGATAGCCGCCATAGCTCGCGCCCTCAACCAGCACACGGTCGGCATCGAGATATGGTTGGGTTTTGATCCAATCCAGAAGGGCGCCGACATCCTTGACTGCATCTTCGCGTCGCAGGCCATCGTCAAGATGTAGGAACGCCTTCCCATAACCCGATGAGCCGCGAACGTTCGGATAAATCTTCGCCACTCCTAATTCATTCAAGAAGTAGTTCTCTTCGTAGTTAAATCGTGGGCGGTACTGCTCCTCTGGCCCACCGTGGATATCGATGATTACTGGACGCTTGCCTTTGAATTTCGTCGGCGGACGATAGAGAAAGCCCGAGATTGTTCGTTTGTCGAATGTCGGCCAGTGAATTAGCGCTGCCTGCGAGAACTGCGACGTATCTACCCCGTTGGTTACGCTCTTGGCCCATAACTCAACTTTGCCCGTCTGGGTATTGACCGAAAACACATCATTCGGTGTTTCTGGTGATTTGAAGTTGAAGGCTAGGTCAGTTGAATCTTTGTTCCATTTCAGATCGGCCATGATGCCGATCGGGAGCTGAGGCACAGCACTTTCCTTGGACGCAGCGACATCAAAGAGATGCAATCGAGAGATTCCATCCTCGTTCGTAACAAACGCGAGAGTCTTTCCGTCAGGAGCGAGCTGAAACTCATCTACGTCCCACTTCGGGTTTGACGGGACATAAGTAATTTTCCGAGTCGACAACTCAATGTAGACCAATCGCCGCATATCCGAATCATGATCAGTGACGACGTATATTCCTCTACCGTCCTTGCTGAACTGCGGATTTTCATAAAACTCAGGCTGATCGGTCTTTGGTGAAAGCAGCGTCTTACTTCCGCTGGCAACATCAACCGACCAGAGCGTGGCCGTTGTATTTGACGAGAAGTCGCAATACACAATCTGCTTGTCGTCAGGCGACCAGTCGTAAGCTTTCAAATAGCTCCCCGAGGATTGAACCAAGGAATGATCGGCTTTCGCCTCCAACCGATCGAGCATACGCAGGTTGACACCTACCCCGCTCGTGGGTGTTGAGCTGTAAACAATTTTGTCGCCAGCATTGGACCAGACCGGCTCAGTGCTTCTGGATTTTCCGTCGGAGAGCAACGTCGTGTTGCCAGTACCAATTTCATAGAGATAAAGGTGAAAGATTTCAGTGCCAGCAGCATCGCGTGTGTACGCGAGATACTTACCCTGCGGTTGAAAGTAAACATCATAAATGCCACTTGATTGAATGTAGATCGAGGAAGGTTGCGGAGTGGCTCCTGGACTGCTAACTCGAGAGATCCAAGTGACGCTCGAAAGACCCTTCAATAGAATCTGACGCTTTTCAAAATCCCATCCGGCGAGAGGCAATCCATAGATGTTTTTGTAAGGAGCAACCTCTTTCGCGAGTGAAGCGGGGATCGGCGGCACCCCGATTGCTTCGATATTCTTGCCGGGATTGATCGAATCGCTTTGGGCGAAGGCGCTGGAAAAACCAACGGAGAGTAGGCAAAGCAGCGCTGCGAGCGTTCTTCGCTTTAAGCGGCTCGCAATAGATAGATTGGCCCAGTAAGGGGTCCCTAGTAATCTCACGACTTGAAAATGATTCCTTCCCGAAGAGACGGGTATGCCGCCCATTTCGTTCGGATTTTGGACTACATTGTCTATAGACGGAAGTCTCGGCCCAAAATTTCAGCCTGAGCAAAAAAATTTGTCGGTCGGGGGAACGCATACCAGGCAGACAACTTCTTCGGGAATATTTTTCCTCAAATTGGAATTTCTGTCCACTTGCGCCGTCCTTGATAGATATAGCGACCGCCAGACGGTTTTCCTCGCCCAAATTATTGGTTTTGGAGATAGAAAGGTTTGTGAGTTCGCAATTCTCTCTCTTCAATCACGGTATCGTCGGCGAATCGGCGGCGATTCAATCCCTGCTGCAGCATATTGACGTGGCGGCCCGCTGTGATTTTACGGTCCTTATCTCTGGTGAGTCCGGCACAGGAAAGGAATTAGTCGCGCGGGCTGTTCATGAAAACAGCGCCCGTTCGACGAAGCCTTTCATTCCAGTCAATTGCGGTGCCTTTACCGAAACGCTGCTTGAATCAGAACTCTTTGGCTACGAACGGGGTGCTTTCACCGGCGCGAACGAGAAGCGCAAAGGGCTTTTCGAGGCCGCGCATACCGGAACTATCTTTCTGGATGAAATCGGCGAGATGTCGCCAGCATGTCAGGTGAAGCTGCTACGCGTCCTGCAAGAAGGCACCTTCAGACCGGTCGGTGGTCGCGCTGAAACATCAGTTGATGTGCGAATCGTAACGGCGACCAATCGCAATCTGACGCAAGAAATGAACACCGGTCGCTTCCGCAAGGATCTCTTTTATCGAATTGCGGTACTGACGATTGATACTCCAGCGCTGCGATATCGAGCATGCGATATACCAACTCTGGTTCATCATTTCATGCGTGAAGCCGAGGAAAAGATCAAATGCCGACGGAAACACAAAATCGAACGGGACGCTATGACCATCTTGTGCAATTACGGATGGCCCGGTAATGTCCGCGAGCTTCGGCATGTCATCGAAAGACTGGTAGCCAGGACGATGAATGGAGAGATCACGGCTGATGCGGTGCGACGAGCGATGCCCGAAGCAAGTCAATGTAGGCCCGATGCGCAGATCCCGCTCTTGATTTATGAAAATGACTCGCTTGATGCGTTTATCGACCGCAGCTTCCTCAGCCTGTACGATCAATTGATGGCTCAGACCGGAAGTCATGCCAAGACCGCGCGTTTGTTAGGTATTGATCGGAGTTCGCTTTATCAACGTCTTGAGCGGACGCGGAGGCGCATGGAGCAACGCAGAGTTTCTTGAGAGTGAGAAAAGGGCCTGGGACTGAAATCAATGTCTATGACGCGTTCTTAAGTCTGTTCACGCAGCGCGTTCAAGTTGTCCTTTACCCAGAGTCAGACGTACTCCCAATGCCCCGAGCAGCCTATCGAGATTATCGAGAGAGTAGCTAGTGTAATCATGGCGTTCGTATCTAGCTACATGTGCTTGCTCGATCCCGAGCGTCTTCGCGAGATCCTCTTGTCTCATCCCACGTGCGACCCTGAGCAGTGCCAGGAAGTCGCCGAGCGCGAGGTCGTGCTTCGATTTTGGGTGCAACGACCCGTGTTCATTCCAAAGCGCAATCAGTTTGTCAACGTCGCCTTCTTTCGCAAGGGCATACCAATCAAGCTCCCGTTGCATCTCCTCAGCTTGATTCCGTGTTGTCTCAGAATAGAAGCGGAAGTCCGCTTGCTTTGGATACTTCCCCCGGATGCGATCAAGGCGAGCGCTCATATCGTCGAGCTTCGCTTTTGTAATCCGAAATTGCTGCTCATTCTTGATCATAGAATTACCTCCACGAGTCCACGAGGTTTTCCCTCGCGATCAGTTCCGAAGAAGTCCTTGAGAAAATAATCGCGTTCCTCTATGTCGTGAGCAGCCACGCGCTCGATATCCAGTCCATGATCGCGATGCAGTTGACGGAGTCTCTGCGCCAGCCCGCCAGTCGTATCAAAGTCATCGGGAAGGACAATGACCCCATCAATATCTCTCGGATTTTGCTTCTCAGTGACGAAGCTTCCATTGAGGTACAAAGCAATGGCCTCCGAGTCGAGCGCGATTTGGACGAGCAGCCGCAGTGGTTCCTCCAGATATTGCCGACGCTCGCTGTTTCTACAGAAGCGCTCCGCCACCTCGTCTGCCGTGCCGCGATAAATGCCGGGCGGCAGCCCTCCATCAGCGGTGAACTCAGGAAATGGCATTCTTGTTACTTCTTACAGCATCAACACAGGCCCGCTGACCTAGAAGGCTCAAGGCGCTTCTGACTCTAGCATACCGCGTGTGGTATGTGGTGGCAAGAAGAAGTTAAAACCTGATTCGCATTCCTTGTCCGACTTCCCTCGAAATTTCGCGTCCGACTTGAGCAATCACGGCGGCGGCTTGACGCAGCTTGGCGGCTTCAAGCCCGGCATTGCGGGCTTGGCCGGCCGCATCAACCTGGGTCACGAAGATTCGTTTATTTGCTCCTAGTTCCTGTTGGTAATTCTGCTCAACACCGGCACGCGCCTGTTCAGCTCCGCGTCGATATCCACCTATCGCTTCACCGGCGCCAGCATTCACTCCGGCGATTTGCCCGCCAGCTTGTCGCTCAATGGCCTTGTTCATGTCATCCTGATATTGCTTTGCTGAATAGACCACCCGGTTTGCGGTGGTCTCCTGGTTCTGCACCATTTCTTGACTGAACTCGGTCGTTGCATAGTTGGCGGTGCGATTGCGCTTGGTGATCGCATCGTACTTCGGAATGTCCACTAGTCCTCGTGCTATTGGCATGTCGGTCGGAATCATCAAATTTACCAAGCCAACGCCCTGATCAATCTTAGCGGCGGACGTATTGCCGGCGTTCATATAGAGATCGCGTTTTGCTCCAGAAACGACGTTGCCAACCTCACGCGAGGCACCGATATTCGTGTCGCGTATGTTGCGTGCAACCTCAGATCCGACTTGAGATTTCTGAAATCCCGCCGCCGCTTGAATGATCATTCGCTGCGTTGTGGCCGAGCCAAGCGTTGCTGCGGTTTGGCCAGTTAGAGCTGCTTGAATTGAAGCCATCTGTGAAGCCCGTTGTCCGCTTGCTCGCATATTTCCGGCTTCCAATTGTCCTCCCGAGCGCGTGACATCGGCTTGGTAACCAGCGTTGTACTGAGTTGCCTCAGCTTGCCGGTTGATCGATGCTGCGGCCTCGGCACTATATTTCTCAATGCCGGTGCCAACCATTGCGCCCATCCAGCTTGAGACCACAGTCGCCACCGACTCATAGACACGACCGGAGAGTATGTACAAGGAAATAAACGGCGTGCCGTAAAGACAGAGTGCACCCAAACCCATCGCGAAGGCGGCGAGCGCTATCGTGTATTGAGGTTGGGCCAGTGGATCGGTAATCGCCCGCATCGTCTGGTAGTCCCAGATATACAAAGGAGAGCTGTCACCGACCGCCATGGCGACATTGCCCCACATATACGCCACTATTCTTATGATCTTTGATACGGACGGCCATAGGAGCGTCAAGGCGATCACGCCGTAGAAAAATGGATAGGTCGTCTTGCTGGCGATGTGCTTATCCACAATGCAGGCCAGCATGAACGGCATCGCCAGCTTCAACGCGAGCGTCAGAGCCGCGCCAAGGATCACTAAAATTAGATCTCCAAATTCGATCAAGGCCCTTTCGAAATTAAGCCAGCTCATCATCGTGGAGATGTTCCATTGCGAGACGTCCGCCTTCTGATCGAAGTTCTGAATCGTGCTGTCTGTATCGACGAGAATACCCAAGACGGATTCACTGCCAAGCGGCACCGGATTGACGGCAGTCTCGCGGCCATCAACCTTTACAGTAAACAGGTTCTGCTGGAACTTGGAGTATGAGTCGTTGAAGCTGTCACGCTGGGCCAAATAGAGATTTTGGAGCACCGATCGTTGGCCTGATTCGTTGCCATTGGCGATCTCGTAGCCAATGGCGCTCATGCCATTGATGATCGCGAGACTTGTTCCCGACAGCATGAAGAACAAAGCCAATCGGCCAAACCACCAGTAGAGGTTTGGGCCTTCACCGTTGTCCTCGCGCATGACCCGAAGCATGGCAAAGCCGGCCAAACAGTTGCCGAATACCCAGGCGAGCAGTTCAAACCAGCCGATCAGCTTTGAGACAATCTCGTTATTGATGTAAGGAATCAGCGATCCTGCGCGCTGCGACAGCGCAGCGATGTTATCGGAAAGAGATCTCACCGGCGACGGCGCAGGCGTAGGCGATGGAGATTGCGCGTATGCGACCACCGGCGGGAGCAGAATTCCGACGAGGAGGACAAATGATACGATTCGTCTAAGTTTCATAGTCTTTTCGATTTCATTGAAGGCCTGAGTTTTGGCTTACTGATGTTCTAAGGTTGCGGTGACGGAGATGGAGTCGGTACGCCGCCTCTTTGGATAGCCTCGAAGATACCGTCTTTGACGATGTTCAGATTATCCCAGGCTTCGTCCGTGGCTCTTACGCCGTTGGCAATCCGCACGCGTTCTTCCATCGTCAAGTTGTAGAGTTTCACTCGGTCTTCGATCTGGGTTGAGAGATTCGTAATTTGCGTGTCGAGATCGACGATCATCTTCTCGCAGGAGGCAATCTCCAGCTTCAAATCCGAGATGCAATGAGCGCATTGCTCCGCTTGCGGTTTTGCTAACTCCGCGTCGAGCTTGTCTTTGGCTTGCTTCATTTGTGCCGCTGCGCCTGCCTGTCGCGCTTGGGCAGTTTGCAGATCGTGATAGAGCCGCGCCAAGGTCGCATCGAACATCGCGATACGGTTCATCGTGGCGATCTTGTCTTGTTCTTGACGTCCGATGGAGTTGCGCAGGTAGTCCTCGAAATCGCGCAGATCGGCTTGCGGATCGAAGATGCCGCTCATCAATCGCGTCTTGATTGATTTGATCATATTGAGCCGCGAGATCACCATCGTTTCAATGGCCCGCTTGAGAGCGAAAACATCGCGCACTGTTTGTCCGATTTGGGCCATCGTCCGAGTCAGGTTGTCGTTGTGCAGCACCAGCTTTTCAGCTTGGCCTAATACGCCTTTCATAGTGCTGAGCTGTTCAGCGAGCTTGTTTATCTCTTCGGAGTAGTGTTTGACGCGTTCAAGCCAGCGGTTTGCTTCTTCAATCTGTCTCTCAATCTGTAGCGAGTACTGAGCCGGATCGAATACGGTCCATTGTGCTTGCGCAGTCGATGGCGGCGACAGGATGACTCCGACTAGAATTCCTAGTAGTAAGTGCTTGAAGACGTTCCTCATCAATTCACCTATTTCCTTTCGGTTAATCAAGGATATCTGTCAATCCATTTTGTTAGGCCGCAACTTCTAAGAGCGACTCATCGATCTCCCTTTGACCGATGGCAGTGAGCCCGCGCGGATAGTGATCAGCCAACCATGCATGAACCTGCATGTCGGACCAGTTCGGATAGTAAGCGAGCACGCGGCTGCGGGCATTCCTTTCATCGGCATTAGTCGTAAGTGTCCACAGCATCAGTGGACTCAATTCATGTTGGACGACTTCGACGACTTGATCCGGCCCGGTTCCAATCACCATCACGAATTGAGAAAACCTTCCGGGCGCGGTCTTGATGTGGTTGATAGCTTCGGCGCCGTTCGGTGATAGCTTCGCGTGTGCAACGATCTTTGAATAGTCGCCGAGCTGCTTGCCGATAAAGAGCACGTTGCCTGTCTTAGACAGCGAGGCCACATCCTCAATGTCTTCGAAGGCATGAGTGGCGAGGATTGTGATTGAATTTTCCTTCGGTCCTTTACGACCGGCGTGCTGAAGCACCTTGAAGATGAATGGATACTCCTCTTTGATTTCCCACATTTCATCGAAGAGGTTCGCGGTGGGCGCGCGAGTTCCGTCAGCGCGCTTGCGTCCGATGGAACGCGCGACGTGAGCGGCAATGCGGTAGGCCAACGAGAGCTTGATGTCGCGCGGAAAGTCTCTGAGCGAGCCTAGCTCGAAGACATCAAACGGTGACTTGTCTTCGTAATCGGGATGAGTCGGCGCATCCAGCCAGGGATGCCCGATATAGTTGCTCAATGCCAGGACGAGCGTTTCGCGTCGCTCTCGTACCATTAGGGAATCGAAGGGATAAGTTTTGAGCTGGGCTATGAAGTGAGAAAGCACGGGCTCAAACAGCGGACGACCAGGGCCGTTTTGAGAAACAATGTTCTCATAGACTTGAGAAACTACGGCGCTGATAATGTCTTCTGCCGTTTTGTCGTCATCGCCTACGCGAGCCAGCATCTTCAGGTCGCCGACGACGAGAGCCTTTTGCATGTCATCCGGAGGCTCTCCGTCTTTCAAATTCGGATATGACCAGATATTGATAGCGCGCACTTCATCTGGCTGGGGTCGAATGTAACGACCGCCGAGGACAGTAACTAATGGCAATAATGTCTCCCCGATATCGACCGCGTTAATGCTCGCATCGCGCAGGCTCGCGAGAATGTCGCAAGCGAACTGGGCCATGAGAATGGACTTGCCCCCGCGAGGCGCGGCGATGATTTGAATGAGTGGAGAAGGAATCTGGTTGCGGTCGAATAGATCGATGCCGATCAAACGCCCGGTGACAGTTGAAAGCAGCGTGTGTGGTCTTGAGGCTCCGCACCAGGAATCTTCCGTTGGCGTGAGCGCCACGACGGAATTGGAAACTTCCGTCAGTTCTCTTCCTGTCAGCTTTGGACTTAACTCCCCGGCGATTGCTGGGGGATAGAGAGCCCGCAGCGCTTCAGGTTCTTCACGTTCGGCGTTGGCTCCAGGGATTTGGCGAATAGCGGAAACAAGCTTTTCGCATTGTTCGTCGAGCGCATCTACTGACTGTTTCAACTCAGCGAGATTTCTCGCTCTCTCGCCGTAAAGGATCACGTAGAAACGCGTCGGCAAGAGAGACTCGCGCGCTCCGGCAACTTCATCGCGCACAGCGCGCAGGCTTCTCAATGCTGCCGCACCTTCGGGATTGTCTCTTTTTGTGAAAGTGCGCTTCACTTGCTTGATGCGACGGTCAAGACGCTTGGTCTCTTTGCGTGGTTCGGGAAACAGATACTCGGTGACGATTGTGTGACGACTGTTGAAATCTCTGCGACCAATTAGAGTTCGTAGCGCGTCGGCTGTTGCGAACTCGTTCGGCGGTGTGAACATGGAGACTATCGCCACCGGATATTCCCCATGCATTAAATAGTTCAGCTCGCCTTCAATCGTTTCGCCGCACAAATAGTCCCGCAAATCTCTTCCTGGCCTTTCCGGCAACAGCGGCGCGGAGCCTGCGTTTTGGCAATGACCAAAGAAGACTGCTTCCCAAATCTCCTGCCGGGTGAAGCGGCGCAACATGAGTGGCGATGAGTTCTCAATCTGGCGCCAGACTCTGTTTGCATGGTTGTAGTTGCGCTTCTCATCTTCCATCGTGCGTCGGATCACTGAATCGTCTGCGGTGCGGGAAAAAATGCTTGGCAAATGCGTCAGTGTCGCGAAGAAACCGTTTGCCCTAACTTCACCGACTATCGCCTGTTTGAAGTCTGCAAGCGCACTCAGCGTAGAGTTGCCTCGTTTCTTCGGCGGCACTCGTATCCACATCGTGAGCACGGTGCGGCGGTAAGGAAGAGCCTTCGCTACGTTTCGGGCGCAATCGAGATTAGAAGCTTGCAGGAGACTCGCGAGAGCATGCGTTCCTTCAGATGCTCGTGAATCGATCACGCCGGTAATCGCTTGTCCCGCATCGGGAGTAGTGGAATATCTGAACTGGACGAGACTGCCGGCAGGTTTTTCAAAGGCCAGCAGTCGCGCCAGATCGTCATAGCGAATATCCACCAGCGAGTCATCGGCGAACATCGTTGCCGGTGTTTCCACATGGTAGGCGACAGTAAGTCCGCCATCCTTGTGCCTCAAGGCATCGTTATTGATACCCACGATTGATGCGTCTCGTCTTCGGCCTTCCGGCCGCCGAAGCTTCACAGTTCGATTGTGAAGGTCTGTTTCGGCAGCTAATTCGTCTAAATTAAGGGTTCGTTCCATCTTTGTTCGCATGCCTCCTGAATTTGGCTGTTGTGATCGAGCAGCAACGCTGTCTGAAGAACCGATCGCGCTTGCGGCGCTCCGTTGGTAGTTGACGTCCCGTTGGCTATCTGAATCACCCAGGATCGACTAAATGGCCGCTTCTTTCCGTTTGGAATTGCGCGGTACTGCTGATGATGGAGAAAAACTGCCTTCAGTTTGTGCTGGAGCCAATAGGGCTTTTTCCCGATGCGAATGTAGTTGAAGAAGGCAATGCTTCCCGCAGTGGCGATGAGCCACGTCCACATCTGCAACGGAACGTAGAGCACTGTGATCCCGAACGGCACCGGCAACAGATATCCGGTGCATGAAATCAACAACACCGTGAACCAATCGCTGTCGGCGACGCCAAAGCGCACTACCGGCAAATAGATATTTGGACGAACAGGACGTGCTCTCATCCTTTACACCTCCAGCAGCGGATTCGTGGCTACAAGACCGTTGCTCGCGAATCTGTGAATCAGAATTGGTTATCCAGCGGAACCGTATCGCCCTGGCTGAATGCGTAAATCGCAGCGCACACGCCGCCGAACGCGAAACAGGCGGCGCCCGTAATGAACTTCCAGGTCGAGAGCGATTCCTTCAGGCCCGAGGTAATGATCCCGTAGGCGATGAAGATAATTCCGGCAATGATCATCGCTGCGGCCAGAAAGAACGTGACCGAGCGAAGGCTATTGCCAAGTTGCGAGCTGTTGCCGTTGAAGAATGAGCCCGTTGGCGTTTGGGCTGACGCTGAGACGACTCCCAGCAAGAGCAGCAAAGCCACAGCAATGGGGCCATTCAAGGCTTTCATTCCTAACGCCAGCGTTACGAGCTTGCGTCCGATCTGCGCAGCGCGCGAGTTTTCCAGTCCGGGAACATTTGTTATCTCAATCAAGCTGTTCATCTTTCACTCCTCCATGAAATGACTCTTTCAAAAATTCTCTCGCTCGCCTGAGCGTCTTTCGGGTTAGCGAGTCGGTTGACGGTCGCGGCTCCCTTCAATTGCCGTGCCATGAAATTGGCCCATCAGTTGCTCAGGGCACGCGCACTATGTATTCCAAACTGATCCAATCGATTTCAATACTGCTTGTATTGACCGCTACGACAATGGCCCAGGGTCGCCGAGAACCTGGGCCATCCCTCCCAGAAAGGGAGCGGCAATTAGAGCCGCTGATCATCGAGTCAGCGAAGCGTTATGGAATTGACCCCCGGATTCTGCGAACTGTCTGTTTCATTGAATCGCGATTTCGGCCCAGCGCTGTTAGTCCAAAAGGCGCGCGTGGATTAATGCAATTCATGCCCGAAACAGCCGTAGCGTACGGCCTTCAAAATCCTCACGATCCAAAGGCCGCGATAGACGCGGCAGCCCATTATTTGCGGGACTTATTGAGGAAATTCGGCGGACGAGTCGATCTTGCACTGGCCGCTTATAACGCCGGCGAAGGAACGGTTGAATCATTCCAAACCGGCAGGCCACTCGTGCTCGCAAGTAGAAAGATCATAAATCCACGCAGACTGATTACTGGTGGGATGCCGCCTTATCGCGAGACACAACAGTACGTGAAATCCGCGATCGTATTGTTGATGAATGGACCCTATCCAGCAGCGCCACGCCTCACTTCTCTCTCGCAGATAAAAAGCTCGGCGCAGCGTCTAAGCAGAGACCAGAACAACCGATCGAAATCGTCATCTTCGACACGGCAGACGAACTCACTTTTCATCGAGGTCCGATGAGGGGGTGTGTGTATGGTGCCCACACTTGGGGGTGTGATGTTTTACACACAGGGTCGCTCGGTGAGATCCGAAAAAGAGTTCAGAGACTGAAGCGGTACGGAAGTTGTAGCAGCGGCGCAGTCGAAAGGAACGTCATCGGCTATCAGCCATTGATTCGAGGAGAACTTCAATGAGTGCAAGCACCGTGGATTTGCAATTACCGGTTGTAGCGAACGAACCGGAAATAATCGATCGCGCAGAAGACCGGTCTGACGAGCACGTCACGCCGACCTTGCCGGTCATCTGTTACCGAGATCCTGCCGACGTGCGAACGATACGCCGCCAATCAAGGCTGATCATAGTTTCGTTTGTGATCGCTGCCATCGCCCTAGTTGGGGTTGTTTATAAGTCGATTCAGAAGCCGGACCGGATCGTGGTCGATATGTCCTCCGGTCGCACGGTGATGATTAACGACCGCGAGCTGGGCGCGACGGAAGCCGTCAAGCTGGAAAAAGACAAACTCCAAATCGCCGACATGGATTACGTCGTCAAAGCGTTCGTTGATTATCTCTATCGAGTGGATCAACGGTCGCGGTCCAAGGACATCGAGGCCGCACTTAGATTGATGGTCCCCGGACAGGCAAAGAAATTCGCGCAGTATTTAACTGAACAAAAGGTGCTTCAGACGCAAAGAGAGCAACAGTGGAACGCGGCCTGGAAGCCTGAATATTTGGAGCATGCGCCAGGCAAGCCATTGACCGTCAAGGTGTACGGCACTCAAGAGATCGATATGGTCGTGAAGAACGAGAGTAAGCATGCGACCAAACACATCTTGCTTACCGTCGAACTGCTGCCGGATGCGCCCGAGAACGGCACCTTCCGTCTCGATCGAAATCTTCGATCAGGCTTTCGCATCAACTCAATCGACTACAAGGAACTCAGCTCAAGCGAGGCTGAGACGCCGGTTGTCGCTTCAAGCCAGAACTAAGAGGAGACTGCAATGAGAACTATTCTTTCCCTGTTCGTAGTTTTATGCGCATCGGCGGCAGCTTCAGCCCAACAACCGTCGCCGTCGCCTAATAAACCGCAGGTAAAACGTCAATGCTGCATTCATCGATCGCCAAGACGCGCACCAGGAGCCGCGACGACGACCAACACCCCAGCACCCTCTACACCAGCTTCACTCGACTTCTTCGTAGGTGAGGCGAAGGTTGACGTAAAGAAAGATGAGACGGTCGTCAGGCTGGCAATGGCCCAGCACGGCAGCGTGCTGATCGAACTACCGGCCAATGACGGGCCGCGATACATCATCCCTGGTGACCCAGAGATGGCGACGGTTGATGAAAAAGCGCTGGAACGGAATAAGCGCGCGATTGTTGTCCGGCCCGGCGCACTGTTCATTTCACCGCCTTCTAATCGCAAGGCACACTCACCCGCAGCTACCGTGACGGTACAGATGCGAAGTGGACTTGTCGTCACTTTCTTGTTCTATCCAGTTGAAGACCTCGCGCAGAACGTTCATCGCTGTGTCTTGATTTACAACCGCGATGAAGTAGTGGCGCGACGGCGCGCGGCAGGACTGCCAGTTAACCTCGACACAACAACTAACACGCCAGAAAGGAGGAATGAGACTGGCCAGTCCGCCGCGCCGATTTCGATTTCAGTGGAGACGAGCGAAGACGGTAAAGCGCCCGACCGGGAATTGTCGGAGAACGCTTCAATCACGATTCAGTTTGATAAAGACCCGAAGCCGAAGACCCAAACAAATGACAAGGCGGCACCGCCTCCTGCGACAGCCGATACTGCACGTCCGATTGCGGAGAACATTGGCAAAACCAATGAACGAGTTAATGCTGACGTGCTCGAAGCGCTGACCCGAGCGATTAAGAAGCCGAAGCAATTCAAAGGCTGGACCAAGCCAACTCACGGAATCTCTCTTGCGACGCTTCAGCAGGCGAATCCGAAGGATGACTTTAGGATTGTGCTAATCGCTGTAAAGAATACGAGCGCTGAGGCGCTGAAGATCAGTCCGGGTAGTCCCGATCTGTCGCTTGAAATGCTCGACGATCAAGGAAAGGCCATTAACGTTCAATCAATCAAGAAGCTTCATACGGAAGCCAGTGAGACGTCAGGCGCAATTCCCGCTGGATCGACCGCCTATTACGCCGTCGCTTTCGCCTCGCCGGTGCTTAGCGTTCATCAACAAGTAAAGGTCGTTGTCGGCCAAACCAACGCGGCTGACGAGCCGGCATCAATCACGCTCACCAGTGGCGAGCGGTAAGGAGTTCACCAATGAATCAAAACGGTAATCATGATCACGTCGCTGTCGTGGATGTTATTGACGAAGACACCCAACAGCACGAGAAGGCCGCAACGTTCTACGATCCAAGTGATCCTGTTCTCAAGCCGGCCAAACAGCTTGAGGCCCGACCGAAGAAGGGCTGGAAGCGCAGACTGATCTCTTGGTCCTTAGTCTTACTCTTGATTGGCGGCAGCGCCGTGGCTTTGTATCAATTGCTGAAGGTCAATCGGGTTAATGTGAAAGTGGAAGCTGACTCGCACCGAGAGCTTCAGAACGCCAAAACTAAAACAGACTCAAATTCTGAGAATGGTTTGACTGCCGACGCGATCAACATCGCGCGCGCGGCCACCGGAACGGACAGCACCAGATCGAATGACGTTAATCCCGTGCCTTCGCCAAGCGCCTCGCCTACACCGTCTCCTTCGCCCAACTCGAACGTCCGCACCAACTATAGCTTTACCGGAAACTTATCGCCGGTATTCGATCAAATTAACAACAATGGTTCGGATGGCAACGGCAATCAACAACAGAACGGTAGCGGAAACCAACAACAAGGAAGGACAGGCGAGATCTCCCCGGCACAGATGCAGAATCATGCTAATTCAACGACAAGTATCTTTGTGGATGACGCATCGGCGAAGCTGACGACAGCAGACCGGACGATGACAGCAACGCAGCCTCGTCTTGAAAATAAAACGCCTGTTAGCGCGCCGAAAACACCTCCAGCAGTGTTGCCGCCCTTCGGCACGATGCTTCCGGTCCGAACACAGGGAGTGATCTTCACTCTGCGCAACAACTCATATGCAAGGCTAGAGCTAACGCGAGATTCTTCCGGTCAAGGCTGGTCGCTTCCAAAAGGCACAGTGTTGGTCGGTCGCACAACCGGCAGTGAGTACGACCGTGCTTTTGTGAATGTGGTCGGCTACATCGATCCTCGCGACAACAAACTCGTAAAAATGACGGGCGACGTCTTAGGAAGCGATGGCGCCACTGGAATTCCTGGTAAACGCATCGGCGCAGATCACAATCGCTTAAAGCAGACATTGCGCAAAGTTGCATCGAGCGGCGTGCAAGTCGCCGGAATGATGGCGGGAGCGCTGACCGGACGAGGAACCGTGGTCATTGATGGCGCGGGCTACCGTGTTCTGAACCCCATCAGCGACGAAGCTCGCGGGATGATTGGCGGCGATGAGAAGAAGACATTCGTAAAGGTAGAGGCAGGACAAAGTGCTTATGTCATGGTTGCTGATCTGCCTAAGGCCATACAGGCTGTCGATGCACCCGGCGATGATGAGTTGGCTCGCTCGACAATCTCTCTTTCCGATCGCGAAGTCATGGAATTGATTCTCTTTGGCTCGCCGGATGAGATTCGCGCTGCGCTGCCTCTAATGAGCGAAGAACAGAAGCGCCTCGCCATCAAGACCCTTGCTCTGGAGAACAAAGAGAAATGATTCCATCTGATCCACATCGTCAAGTCATCGACCCACGCCGATTCCTTTGTGAACACGGCCGCGACGCGCTCGCAGAGCTGGTAGCCCGCGAGGCTGGTTACATCTTCCAGTCCCGACCACTTAAGGACCTCTGTCAATCGTTGAAATCAGGAATGCCGTTGCTGGCAGAAGGTGAACGCGGTGGGGGCAAGACCGAGATGGTCGATGCGTTCGCTTACGCCTGCAATCGCCCCTATTTCGAGCTTCAAGGAATGGAGGGACTGAGTCTCAAGGACATTCTCTTTGAGTGGGACGAACAAGCACAGAACAAATTCGTGGTTCAAGCAGTTGAGACCGGAGCGCTGACACTCGAAGAGGCCCGACGCCAACAATGGCGCAGAGAATTCTTGAACTTAGGGGAGATTCTGAAAGCCTACGATTATCTCGCTACCACTGGCATCGTGCCGATTGTGAAGCTCGATGAGTTTGAAAAGCTGCCGCAAGTTTGTCAGGCATTCTTTTACCAACTATTCACTGACGGCCATGCTTCGATCCCTCGTCTTGACGAGAACAACGGTCAGGTCGGAGTTGGTAAATCTGACGAGAAGCCTATCGTCGTCTTAACGTCGAACAATCAACATGTCGTTCACCCGCCGCTCCGGTCGCGCTGTGTTTATACCAAAGTCCGGTTGCCGACTGATTTTGAAGAGGCGCGGATTCTTCACTCACGCGTTCCACAAGCGAGTTCAGGCCTCCTAATCCAGTTAGTCAAGGTGGTCAGGTACATCCGGCTGATGATGCCCACGGTAAGGGACAAACCTGGGCTGCGCGAGTCGATCGCTTTCCTTCGCGCTCTTGTCGCTGAATGCATCGATGCGCTGTCGGCGGAAGTGATTGACGATCATCTCGGCTTCATCGCCCGCAATGCAGACGATCTCGCCAACCTTGAGCTGGGTTTACAACGTCTGGAAAAGGCCGCACAGACATCCGATTCAGTCATTGAAGAAATGATCCAACAAGTCTTATGTGAAAGAGTTGTCCGACTTCGAGAGGCTGCATGACCAGAGAACGTGGAAGCATCTGGCCCGTAATCTCAGTCGCTGCCGGCGCTTTCTTCGTGCTGGTGATCATGCCGCTAATTCTGCATCGCGAGAAAGGTGCACGTATGGCGACGGTCGATCCTCAAGTGACGATCGGAGATGCGGAAAGTGATTCTGGAGCAAGCCGAAATGCACCCATGTATCGTTGGCCCGATAGTGAAGTGCCGCGAACTGCCGAGCGGTTACGAGATGCAACCGCCGTCGCGATTGCTGCGACCGCCAGTGTGGTTGAAGGCGCGATGAATGGTCGGACGCCTCGTGATGCGGGCGCGATCCTCAGCAATATCGCGCAGCGTCAATTGATTCCCTCCGAATGGCTGACAAACCAACCAGGCGTATTACAGATGCCGCACGGAACGATCCATCTGCGTTACTCGCCAAAGACTTTCGCCGTAGAAGTGATTTCTGTGCCGAATGACCGAAAGGATGGACCGGCAATACTCATTCGCAATCCTGATCCAGAAAATACCGGTGTCGGGCCACGCTATTTCGAGTCGATGCAACTTGACGGCGTAGTTTATCCAAATCCATTTGCGCCGATCGCGGAGATCATTGCTTCCGGTTGGCAACCACGACTCTTTAAGCAAACCCAGATTCCCGATGAACAACGAGCCCAGCTTGAACAATGGGTTCAGACCGCAGTTCATAAATGAGGGGTGAATCTCATCATGAGTTTCCGCGTCAAAGTCGAACGTATAGATGCCGACTATTTCATTCCTCGTCCGGCTGATGAGCCTGACTTGGATTCATTTCATGCCGCCACGAGATTCATGACGGATGTCTCGCGCGGTGGCGCTCTTATGTGCAGCAGTGCGATCGCGGGTTATTTGCTGTTTCGCTCCGGCCAAATTCTCAATCTGGAGTTTAAGTGGATGACCTTTGTGGTTATGGGAGCAGTCTTCGTTGGCCTGGTTGGCGTCTTTGAATCCATCTCTCTGGCCTATCCCTACTACAGCATCAATCAGAGACTTACGCATGGATCTGCACGATGGGCCAGTATAGCCGACCTGAAAGCAAAGGGGTTGGCACACCCATCTCGGAAGCCTTTGCCTCGCGGCGCCGTGCGGATGGGCAGACTCAGTTCAGCCCTCAGTCCTCGGCAATACGATTTGATCTTGAGACTAGAACAGCTCTTGGTTCATACGGGAATCTTTGGGCCTTCAAACTCAGGGAAGTCAGCAACGTTTTACATGAACATCTTGCGCGACTGGTCGCAGACTGGCTCAGTACTGGTAATGGACATTAAGGGCGAACTCTACGCTCACACCGCTCGATATTATGACCAGGTTTACCGCATCGATTTGGAGAATCCCAACCTTTCCGATCTTTGGAATCCACTCCCGCGTTGCTTGAATAACGGCGAACTCGCGCATTCACTCGCTTCCATCGTCGTCGGCTACGAGCCCGAAAACATGAAGGTCAACGACAGCACCCATTACTGGATATCCGGTGAAACAGCGTTGATGAAAGCGCTGTGCCTTCATCTGCCGACAATAGCACTCAATCCGACGCTCCCGATGATCAAGGAATACCTCTCCCGCAATGATCTGAAGAAACTAGGCGAAGACATGCGCGGGTCTGAGGATCTGGAAGCCCAAATCGAATGGGGCAACTTCACCAAAGTAGATGCCGAGAAAACTCAGGGCGGCGTAATCACCGGCTTGAATAACAAACTCGCACCGCTTCGCTCGCCTAACGCGATGCGGATACTAAGGAGCGCGACGCCGGAGGAAATCGCTCGCGGCGTGCGAGAGATCAATCTCGCCGACCTGCGCAAACCGGGAACGGCCATCTACATCGTTATGAATGAAACTCAGGCCAGCGAATATCACATTCTCCTGGAATTGCTTTTCGGATTAGCGGCAATTGAGATGCAGGCTTCGACCAAGAAAGATTCAACCCCGGTATTGATGGCGCTTGACGAAGCCGGCAACGTCGCGCCGCCCAAGCTGCAAGACAAGCTAAAGATCGGCAGATTCCGAAGCACGCCCTATCTGCTCGGTTTCCAGGACGTTCCCCAGATCAAGAGGAAGTACCAGGAGCATGGCGCTAAAGCGATCTTAGCGGGAATGAAGAATCAGATTTTCCTTCCCGGAATCGACCCGGAGACGGGAGTTTATGCTTCTTCGATGCTCGGCTCTGCAACGGTGCTCTCACGCACTGAGGTCGATGCGCACGGAACCAAGAATGACGCGGAGCGGGTTTCTGAAAGTAAGAGAGACTTGAAACAGGCCCCAGAGCTGCGACGGATGGTCAAGTACCGCCAAGGCATCGCAATCATTGATACGGCCGATCCTATTCTCTTCCGTTTCATGGCTCGCGCCGACACGGGTGATGTTGCGATACCGCCGAGACGAGCGCTCACGGAGCCGCTGACGTTGGCTGAAGCTGTCGATGCGATGAAGAAGATCAAAGAAGTTGAGAAGCCTCAATCGGCCATCCAAACGCGCAGACCACCGGCGGAACCCTCTTCGGACAGCACCACTGCACAAGAACCGCCGGCGGACAGCAAGAAACAAACGCCGTCAAAATTAAAGAAGCGAATAGGGCTTAATAATCTGAGCCTTAAGAAGCCAGGCGAGGAATGATGTTATGCGCGGGGTAGAAGGAAAGACCGGTAAGCATCGGTTGGGCTTCTCGTATGGCCTATTGGCACTTGCAGTTCTAGTCTACTTAGGTGTCTTGGCTTATTCATCCTATGCGGCAGAGTGGCGAGCGAAGGCTGAAGTACCAAAGATCGATCCAGTGCTGAAGATCATTAAGGGACTTCGCCAATATCAGAAAATCAAAGCGACCTTTCCGCCAACTTTCAATGAAGTCGAAGCTACTGTCTGGAAACATCCTGATCCGCCCTCTTACGGCTTCGGGGGCCGCACGGTAGTGTTGCGAAACTACTATTACTTTTACACCTTCATTAGTCCGACGCGCTGTACACTGTGGATGGTTCCGGTCGGCTCGTATACCGAAGAGTCCAACACATACTTTCTCATCCTGACCCCCGACGACAGGGAAAAATGGAAAGGACCGCCACTTGAACTTAAAGAGGCAGCGGCGATCTCCGGCGCTCCAACCTACGCCCAGCTCGCTATGGTCGGCATGATCAAACAAGACCCGCTTCCGCAAAAGAAGCGGTAACTCCCATGGGAGTCTTCTTTCATATTCTCTCGACCGGAGGGGGTTCCGGCGCGAGCCGCATCACGCGCTACATCGCAGAGCGTGACAAAGACCTCGCACGTGAAGGACCCGGCTCTCGCCGCCTGTTCAGTGAAGACCAGGACAATCTTTCCTATCACCGCGCCGATCGCATCCTCGATCCGGACCACGGGCAACCAGATAAGGACGACCTAATTCATTTCTCAGTGATGATCGAGGAAGAAGAATTCAATAAGCTTGGCGACGACGAGAAAGAGAGACAAGCGCGTTTTCGCGAGGCGGTCCGCGAAGCGATGAAAGGAATGGCCGCAGAACTCAATGTCGAAGAACTTACCTGGGTCGCCGGCATCCATCGCAATTCGCAGAACCCGCACGGTCACATCGTAATGAACAAAGATGCCATTGAGCGCGGCACAGGGAAGCACAAGTGGATCAATCGAATACCGAAACGTCTCCTTCCTCACAGAGAGATTCAGAACGGCCAGGAAGTCATAGTCAACGGTCCACTCGGGGAGAAATTTCTTAGCGCATTGGAGAAGCAGCAGGCACTGTACCTAAAGTCGAAAGAGAAACGGCCTGAACTGACGCCTGCTGAAAAATGGGAACTCCTCGCCCGCAAATATCAGAAAGGTAGAGAACAGACAGAACGTTCTGAGAAGGCTCGACCTTCAGAGAGAGAAAGAGCACAAAGAATCCGCTCACCTTCGACGTCGCTCGACCAAAGACAAATCGCGGCCAGTTGGAATCCGCGCGAAATTCCTGCTGATCGATTCAGCGACTTCCGTATCGCGCTCGGCAAGCGACTAGAGTTCGAAATGCGACTGGCGTTCGCTGAGGTCTGGCATGACCGGGCAGTGCATTATGGCGATACCTATCGTTTTGAAGTGATGGATCAATCGACTGGAGAGGAGCGAAAGATCTCTGACCTTGATGTTCGCCGCCGCGCTGCCGCTCGCGCGACCCGCGTGAGCCAGCCCGATCGCTCCAGCCGCAATCAAGCAATCGAAGCAGATCTTGCTCAACACACAGAGACTCTGCGGCAACTGACTGAGGCGCGAGAAACAAAAATTGCCTCACTTGGAAAAGATATTGGATCGCTTCGAGGCGTCCTATCGAAAGTTGAGCAGCGGATTGCAAGAACACACGAAATGCCAACTGAGGAAAAGCTGACGCCGATGATGTCTCGCGAAACATTGTCAGAGCTTCAGCAGCAGGCCCTGAAGCTGAATCTTCCAGATCGCGTATCAGAACTGGAAAAGCTGCGTATAGCCTTAGCGCGTGAACACCATGCACCGACTCGCAGTGATACGGAAGTCGCGACACTCGGTGCGCAGCTTAATGTCGCTCGCGCGGACTTGATGGCCAGAGATGTCCGGTTGGAGAACTTTGAAGCATCGGCCCATCTAACGAGCTATGAAGTCGCTGGAGATCGGTGGTCTCTTGCCTCGCTCGACAAGCAGATCTCCCGTCGGCAAGACGACACCAAATTGGTCCCTGAGCGCGCGGCGCGATTGGACCTTCGCTCACTGGCGCGCCTTAACTATTCGTTGTCGTCGAGACAACGGGCCGCAGATGAAGTTGAACATCTAAGGTTCATTAGGGCCGAAGTCGTCAGACAAATCGAACAGCGCCGTCAACCGCTGGTTGCAGATCGTGAACTGTCGAGCGAGATGATGACGATCCTGGACAAGGCTTACACGTCCGAACAGCGCATCCGAACAAACGATAGTAGAGACATGCCGGAGCCTAAGTATGAGTCCCATCAAATGAGGGCACTTGAGACTAGCGCTGAGACATTAAGAGATCCAACTCTGCTTCGTGAAGTGCATGATTGGGAGAAGAGTGTCCCCAATAGTGATCCTGAAATTAGCTGGGAAGGTAGGGCTGTAGCCCGAGAGATCATGTCCGGCTTGGCAGCGGAGGAAGCGAAGGAGCGTCTACAGCACTTTCTTGAGAGCCGGCAGGTTGCATCGCTGAATCTCGGCCATCATCGAACGGGTACGCTCCGTGAAGTTGAAGCGCGAACTCTAACCGAATACTTAGCTCGGGCGATTGAGTCGAGTGAACATCGAGACTACCGTCATGCCGTAAGGAACGCGGCACACGAACATCATGTTCGCCTTGTCAAAGACTTCGAGAAGGCGTCGAATTATCATGAAGCCGCGCGCGAGTTGGCTGGCGAGGCACAGCGCGGTCGGCCAAACTTTACAGACAAAGAGAAGATCAATCTAGAGATCTATGCCGAGCGGCAGAATGATGAAGCGGAAAGAGAAAGATATTTGGAGCTAGCGCGGGGTGAGAGTCAGAGCCAAGAGCGTCAGGTTTCGTCATCTCGAGAGCGGTGAATCCGGTCTAGGACCTGGCATGTACAAGCATGATACCGCCGTGAGAATGTTCTTCACGAAGAAGGCATTTCTGGACGGTTAATTTTGAACCTGAATGTGTTCGCGTTTAAGACTTCCGAATCTGAACCGAACACCCTTTCCGCAAACGTTACGCGCCCA
>JBGQGG010000060.1:0-22112 GCA_041497335.1 Pyrinomonadaceae bacterium
CCTGATTACGACTGGCGCCGCGAATGAAATCCATCAACGCTCCTCCTTTTCGATTGAACTCTAGAACGTTGATGTTTAATACGAACCTGGACACGACAGAGTTTTCACACAGTCTGTCGTTGGACGCGAGCGGCGGGAGCGCCTCTCGCAACTTGCTTAATGCGGCGGAGGGTGCTTTGATTCGCGCCGCCGCGTCAACTCAGACGTTATGCGTCTAATTCTTTTCATCGCTATCATCGTTTCTGTTGGATGGAGTTCGCTCCAAGCTAATCGTTCGTTTGCTCAAACTCATCCTTACGGCGTGTTCCAAGGGCGGATTGTGGATGCGAACGGAAAAATAATACGCGGGGCGTCGGTTACCGTTGAGAGCGCAAACTTCACGCGCGCGGTAAAACCTAACCCCGCTGGCCACTTTGGAATCGAACTTCCTCGCGGCGTTTACAGAATTACTGTCAAGAAGTCCGGCTTTGCAACGTATCAATTGACTAACGTGGAGATCAGAGCTGGCGGCTACGCGTCGCATGTGTTCCAGCTCGAACCTTCGAACCGACAGTCGGCAATTCGCGCACTGTCGTGGTATCGGGACGGCGACGCCTAACAGCCAAATCGTTGGACCGGAGCGCGGGAGCGTCTTTCGCAACTTGTTCCATGAATCGAAGGTTGGATGTAATCGGATAGCCTCTTTCGCAACTTGTTTTAAGATGAGCGGGTTGGATGTAATCGCCGCGCCCGGTCAACCGTTGGGCGTCTACATTGTCACAATATAGAGTTGCTATGGAGTCATATGGAACTAGGACGAATTAGTGCCATCTTTCGTTACCCAGTTAAGTCAATGGCCGGTGAATTACTAGATGTTGCAAGGCTAAGTTGGCATGGCATTGAGGGTGATCGTAGGTTAGCTTTTCGGCGACTCACTGACAAAAGTGGGTTCCCATGGCTGACAGCGAGCAAATTACCGCAGTTGCTCCTCTATAAACCATTCGGGCTCGACAGCAACGCCAACAGTAAGAATGGCGAGCTACTCCCAACGCATGTTCGTACGCCGGACGGGAAAGAGTACGAACTCCGCAGCGACGAACTACGGGAGGAACTCTCGAGCCGGTATGGCAGTGATGTCGAATTGATGAATCTCAGACATGGCATCTTCGACGAGTCTCCGATTTCGGTAATCAGCCTCGGCACAGTGCACTCGGTCGCGCGCGAATCAGGACGAGGCGTGGACCTTTGCGACCTGCGCAGATTTCGACCAAACGTTGTGATCGAAACAGATAGCGCTGAGCCGTTTGAGGAAGACAGATGGGTGGGCCGGACATTGATGTTTGGTGAAGAGAACAGCGGGGCAGCCCCGATGGCAGCCATCGGGGTTACTATGAGGGATGAGCGATGTGTCATGGTTAATTTTGACCCGGACACAGCCGAGCGAGATTCTGAAGTGATGAAGACTGTTGTTCGCATGAACGAGAATTACGCCGGCGTATACGGCACGGTGGTCAGGGCGGGCGAGCTTCGTGTCGGTCAAGTCGTGACCTTGGGAGGGTAGGACATAGTGAAGCGCATCAGCGCCGTTGCACAGGTACGCCGCCCAAACTTCGTTGCAGGTGAGCCGCGGATAGCGCCTCTCTCAACTTGCGTGGTCCGTTCAAGCTTGTGTGTTATCGCCGCGGCCACCTGAACTCGGACGTTCGGCGTCGGCTTGATCATTTTTTGAAGACTTGTGATGAAATCTGCACTTGACCAGCGAGATATGCTGCTTGACGCGTGGAGAACCAACAACCGCGTTACCGTCTTCCTCATCGAGCACTTACCCCACGAGCTATGGGGAGCCACAGTGCCGGGGGCTCCACGACGAACCGTGCGGATGATCGCGGGCCACATCCACAATGGGCGGTGTACGTGGATCAAGACGCTAGGAAAGGAACACGGCATCGTGGTGCCCCGAGCCGTCAATCGACACAAGGTTGAACCGAAGGAGCTGATTCCAGCACTTGGCCACAGTAGCCGCGGCATTATCAGTTTGCTGACGCTCGGTTTTGACCGAGGCGGCACGATCCCCGTCTCCTCGTCGTACACCTGGCGTAATCTTCCCCTCGACGTGGGGCATGTCCTAACCTACTTCGTCGCGCATGAAGGTCACCATCGCGGGCAGATTGTCATGCTCGCCCGCCAACTGGGCTATCGTTTGCCCGCTGAGATTACGGGTGGTCTTTGGCAATGGTCAAAACGCGCCAAGGAGGCTCGGAGCTAGATTTCGCTGTCTTGGACACGAGGCGCAAACAGCGACTTTCTCATCACGTTGTCTTTTTAACTCGGAGTTGCGCGTATCCGGTTTGCGCCCGTGTCAACTCCGCCGTTAGACGCTTCTTCAATCCACGCGGTTTCAAGCAGGAGTTGGGACTATGAAACACCTACAATTGATTGTTCTCCTAACCATCGTGGCGGCCTCCACCGCTCCAGCTCAATCTGAGAGCAAAGTGGCGCCATCCCAACGAAGCGTTGAACGTCAGTTGATTGAACTAGAGCGTCAGTTGTCTGATGCTCTTGTCAAAGAGGACGCCGCGGTCCTTGACCGCCTGTGGAGCAACGATCTTGTCTTTACGTTTCCAAATGGCAAGGTGTCTAGTCAGAGAGATTCTTATGAGCTTGAAAAAGAGTGTGATCTTGCTGGTGGTCTTCGTACTCGGTCTTGCCCTCTTTCTAATCCTCAGTCGTCACCGAGATTTCGTCACCTTGAGTTTCAGTCAAAGCCCAAGTCCAGCAAAGGGGAATACTATGGTCATGTACGCATTGTCAATTCCGGCAGATGTGCCAGGTCTGTCTCGGAAATCTGATACAGAGAACGAACATTTGTTTGGCCCGGTGAAGTCCGTCACACGTGAACAATTCAATACCTCGAAGATACTGGGTTTATTCACATCTAAGCGGTCGCGGTTGATAAGCAGCATCTCCCTTAATACTGAGGGAAACAAGACGGAGGAGACATATTTCAACACGGGTGGCGCATCAGTTCATAGAACCAGCTACAGCTACGATAGAAACGGTCGAAAAACTGTGCAGTTGATGCGCCAGGGGACCATTCACGGCGAGACGACTTACTCTTACGATCAGGAGGGGCGCAAGATCGAAGCGTTAGAGCAGATAGGAGAGAAGACTCTTGTCACGCGGCGATACACTGCGTCGTACGACGCTCAAGGAAGACAGATAGAAGCCGGTTACAGCGAAGGAGGACGCGAGGCGAAAGCTTATTATCTTTACAGCTATGAGGCGGGACGTCTGTCGGAGTTGTCGACACTCAATGCCGAGGGGATTGTGTTCCATAGAGTTGTTTATTGGTACGACGAAAGTGGAAGGTTGATCGGCGAATCAGCCTACCGCCCTGACGGCAACCTCTATAAGAAGTCTCTTTTTTCTTATCAGGATGGCAGAAAAAAAGAAGAGATGATCACCTTCAATGAAGATGGCTCTCTGAATTTTGGATTGGTTCAGGTTTATGACGGCAGAGATAACGTTGTCGAGGCCGGAGATCTCGATCAGGGCACCAAGTGCTGTAAGACGGTTCGGATCTATGAATATGACCAGGTGGGTAACTGGACCAAACAAACTGTACAGAGCGTCGAGCCCGCGACTGGCAAAGTGATCGCCGAGTGGTTTGAAGAACGAAAGATCGAATACTACTAACCTATCTATGATTGCTGTTGGTAGGCCCACCCGGCGTTGCAGCGGACAAGCATGCGCGCGCCGTTGAACGCCAATCGTCACTCAATTTCCCACCAAAACTCAAGCTGCTCAAGAGAAATGCCGACAAGAGCTATAGCGGCGACCGTTTGCCAGGCGAACGCTTGTCAAGCGGCACGCAATGTGCTCAATCAGCAGCGGCGTCAGCCAATTGCCCCTCCTTTTTGATTCTGCTGATGCCAAACGCACTGGCGTTTCGGACTGGCTGTTCTTTAATGCCACAGACCTTCACCTGGCGCGAATCCCTCGCGCGTACTGTGGCGCGGCCATCACTTTCGAACAGGAAAGCCAGCCTGGCTGCTTACCAAAAAGATGTCAAGACTTACTACAAGCTCAATCGCAGACGTGCTTCGACTCGTGCTCAAGCAACTCAGACCGTTTCGTGTCCTGTTCATCGTCGCTGCTTCGTACTCCTTCGCAGTCGGGCAACAGGCCCTGATCGTTTCGCCGGCGCGCCCACTTCCTGCTCTGCGTGCCGGCGATACGCTCGGGGACCCGCCTGCGCCGCCGACTCTGCGCCGCAGTCCGGAGCAAGTGGTCGCAAACTTCGTTTCAGTCGAAGCCAGGGTGCGAGCGGAGTTAAATCAATACATGTTCAAGCGTGATGTGGTCTTGCAAACTATCGGCCCGAACGGAGAAGTCACCGGTGAATATGTACGGAACTCGCAGTTTACGTTTGACGATCGCGGCAACCGCTTCGAGCGCGTTCTGTATCACCCGAAATCGACGATTCGCGAAATGCGGATCACGAGAGAAGACATTCAGGATCTCGCGGGCGCACAACTCCTGGGTATCGATGTCTTTGAGCCAGGCAAATATCAACTGACCTACGCTGGCCGCGAGACGATCGGCGATCGTGACACCTATGCAATCGAGGTCGCCCCGCAGCAAGCTCCCGATCCGCACCGCATGAGCGAGCGCTTTTTCGTTGGCCGTGTCTGGATCGATCCCACCAATCTGCAAATCGTAAGAGTGCGCGGCATTGTCGAACCTCATGGCAAGCAGCGTTTTCCACTCTTCGAAACGTTGCGTGAGCAGACCAACGCGCCGTTCCTGTTCCCCACCAGAACCGAGGCTGACGACGTCCTCCACTTCCCAAACCAAACTGTGCACTACAGGATTAAGGTGCGCTACTACGACTACAAACGGTTCGCGAGCAAAGTCCATGTGACTGAACTAAGCCAACCGACGACCAACTAACTCAACTCCGAGCGACACTCCAATTCCATGAAAGCCACCGCCCTCAACCCTTCACGGTAAATAAAGATGAGACGCCTTCCAATAATTCTTTCGGTCCTGCTCCTGCTTCCGTTCGCTGCTAACGGGCAAAACCGCATCGAGGTCTGCGCCACTAATCGCAATGTGCCACCCGCCGGCGCCTACTATTGGCCGCCGGACAGCGAAGTAAAGATTTATCTCGTGCGCGGGATGTTCACGCCCGAGCAGCGTCGCACCATCTTTGAAGCAATGGAGACGTGGACCGGAGCCGCCCAAGCCACCGGCGCTGGAGTCAGATTCACCTTCGCCGGAGAGAGCGACGGCACAGTCAATTGCCAGGGCTGTCTGTCGATTATGCGGCGCGAGGTCTATAAGAATGACCGCGAGCATTACGCCTTTTTCTATCCACTCAAATACAACCAGGACGGCTCCCTTTTCTCGGCGTGGATCGATTTTGATTTCGCCACTACCGATCCCCACGCCTTGAAGGGCTTTGCGGCCCACGAGCTGGGCCATGGATTGGGATTATGGGACTGCACGACCTGCAAAAAGAAGCAGACGATCATGAACGGCTTTCCGGGCATCAACCGAGACAATGGTTTGGTTGCTCCCTCAGCGTGCGATTTGGAAGTCGTGAAGCGCGTCTATTCAACGCTGCGAGCCGAAGCTTCACAAAAAGGCCAGGCTGGCGCGAGTCGTACAGCGAAGGCCGGCAATCAGCTCCAGTAAGGAGTTACGGATAATGAATTCAACGCGCAGACTTTTCTTCGTGACTTTGTTGCTGGCTTGCTGCTGGATCTCCGCCGCCGCCCAAACCCAGGCTCCCCTTCCGTGCAAAGTTGGAGTGCGCGCTCCAGCCATCGGTTTTTGGACCTGGGCGCCGGGTGCTCACGTCAAGGTTTACATCCGCATCCCCGACTTTACTCCTGCTGAGATTCCGTACTTGCTTGCGCCTTTACAAACCTGGGATGCAACTCACGAACAGAGCGGCTCGGGAGTTAGATTTGAGTATCAGGGCACCGCGCTGGAGCCGATGCTCTGCGTTAACTGTCTCACCATCCAACGTGGAAGAGTCTTTGACAAGAGGTCGCGACACGCCACCGAATTGCAAGCGGTCAGCGTCCGGAGCAATCAGGTTATCACCTACGCTTCGATCGTGATCGATCCAGTCCTTACCAATCTCGAGGCGCTTACTAACGCGATGGCCCATGAGCTGGGTCATAGCGTTGGCTTGCTTGATTGCTATACCTGCCAGCAGAAAAGCACCGTGATGGTTCAGTTTAAGACTGTCAATGTCAGTAACGACATGGAAGGTCCCACCGCGTGCGATCTGGCACAAGTCCAGGCGGCCTATCGAGAATTGAAAATACACCCGCGCCCATCCCCATCCGCTCTCGTCGCCGGCGCCAAGCCGGCTGACGAGGGCGAAGAGCCCGTCGACGACGATACGCCCATCGTCCCGCGCAAACCTTAACCCGCTGGAAGAAACTTCAGCCGACTGTCCTTTACCCTCAAGCACACCGCTTCCATCAAACGCAGCCCGGAACCGTATAACAAGCGAGCAATCAGACCTTGCGCTCCACTTAGGCCCGCCAGCACGCGACGTACTTCGTCGCGCGTGAATACAACCGGCAACTTCTTGCGCCGCGGCGCTCGTTCGATGTTCGAAACGTAAGGGAGTTCTTTCTTTAGCACGTCTCGATAAAGAAAAAGCAAGGCGCTTAACGCAACCGTTTGAGTGGACGCCGAGATTCCTCCATTCACGGCCAGGTCCGAGATAAATTCGCGGATCTCGGGCTCGCTCATTTCCGCTGGGTGCCGTTTTTTGTGGAAGAGAATGAAGCGCCGAATCCAGTTTACGTAGGCTTGTTCGGTGCGCAGGCTAAGATGCCGCATACGGGCAACCGCCCGAACTTCGTCGAGGAGCTTTGGCTTTAAAGCTCTGCGGAACAGCTCCGAATTTGGGAGACCCGCGGGAGGCATGCGGGATATAATACGCCGCATAGCGGACTTAGGCCACACCGTGTGGTCTAATACGTTCGGCATCAAATAATCGAACGAAAGAAGATTAACCATGCGCACTTTCGCACAGAAACCGAAGGCAACTCAGCAGACTACGTCTGCCAAGTCTACGATACCCGGTCGGACACACCTTGGCCAAAGCCATGAGGTAAACTCGATCCTTCACTTACAGCGCACGATCGGGAATCAAGCCGTACAGCGGCTGTTAGAGGCAAATACTCGGGATGTCAAAGGAGACTCAACTACGACCGAAATTGCCCGCTTCGGTCAGGATTTTAGTCGAATTCCAATACACTCTCCTCGACAGTCGCCAGTTCAGCCGGAACGGCCTCCTCGTTCTGAGAGCAGCTCACCTGTCGCAGCGAAAGCAGAAAGGCTTAGAGACGAAGAGCTTTTCAGCCCTTTGACGAGGGAATCAGGTTCATGGGATTTCTCGAGGATCCCAGCGTTTGCGCCCAACCGGCCTGGCCAACCTAAAACGCCATCCCCGCTCATACAGCCGAAGCTCGTAATCGGACAGGTCAACGACCCGCTTGAGCATGAGGCAGACCGCATCGCTGACCAGGTGATGCTGATAAGAGGTCCAGACCTCTCCGTCGCTGCTGCGCCATCGCACGTCAGCCGTAAATGTGCTGTGTGTGAGGAAGAAGATGCAAAGACGCTTCAGACGACGCAACCCGATACCAGAGAGGTAGACGGTCGCGTCGCGTCCGAAATACGCGCTCTCCAGGGTAGCGGGTCGCCTCTCCCAAAGCCTCCGCGCGCTTTCTTCGAGTCAAGGTTTGGACATGACTTCACGGCGGTACGAATCCACTCGGATTCCCGCTCGGCGAGGCTCGCCCGGAGTGTCAACGCTCGGGCCTTCACACTGGGTCAGGATATCGTGTTCGGCCCAGGGGAATACTCGCCCGAAACTGGAGAGGGAACACGACTGCTGGCGCACGAGTTGGCCCATGTGGTGCAGCAGCAAAAGTCGCAAGCAACCATTCAGCGTCAGCCCGCGAAGGGAGGAGGATCGCGTCCCTTTTTTTCTCCCGCCATCGACGAGGCCTATGATCAGCTTGACATAATAAGGGAGGGACAACTTCCATTAGAATTCTATAGGCGACCAGAGATCCGTGCGCTCAGTTTCGGGGAGCGGCAAGACATGGAGTTTCAAAGAAAACTAAAGGCGATCTACAGGCTGGGCGACTTGAGAGACCAGCGTGCCGTGTTGACGCTTGTTGCCGTACTCGAAGATAAGATCTTTCCCATACAGAGCTACTCCCCCGCACAAAAGCTCCTGCTGCAACAGGCGGCGGCGGAATCGCTTGGTAAAATCGGAGGCAAGGTGGCGCTCTCGAAGTTAAGCGACTTATTACTTAAGAGCAAAGACCCCAAAGAGAGAATGATGGCGGCCCGCGGACTCCCTGGGGCGGCCGGGGGGCAAGCGGCTACTGACTTGCTTACAGCGCTCAAGACAGAAACGGATGCCGACCTAAAGGCCCAGATCATATTTGCTCTGGGGAATGCAGGCAGGGACTTGGGCAATATGCAGGAGAAGCAGTCGATTGCAACAGAGCTGATCCGCCAAATGGAAAACAATAAGGACGCGGTACACCTCGCTGCCATCAACGCTTTGGGAAAACTTCGACTCAAGAGTGCGACGGAGCCCTTGTTGAAGCAGCTCACCAAATGGCACAGCGTAGAACTCCTAGCAGCAGACATCGTAAGTGCACTGGGAGAAATCGGGGACGAGAGGGCAGTAGATTTGGTGGTGGTAATGCTCGAGATTCACGTGAAGAAGAGAGTCAGGAGCGAGGCGGCGCTCGCGCTCGGGAAGATCGGCGGCTCGAAGGCACGGGCCGCCTTAAAGCGCAGACTGAATCAGGAGACCGAGGACAGCGTCAAGGCGGACATCTTAAAAGCAATGACGCCAGTCATCCACTGGACGTTCAGATCGGCCCGGTCACTCCCCTGAAGCCACAAAACGTGGCCGCAAGTCGGGGGGCGGCTTCGGCCGGTCTTTCCTGCCCCGAGCCAGCAGGGAGGTTATGCAGCTCAACAACAAGAGTAATGATTTCACAATGTGTCTTCAATTTGCCGAAAAAGCAAATATTATTTGGTTTATGCGGAGGGAAAGAATCTGATCGCGATAACTGGTTTACGCGCAGCCGCATCGTCGAAAACAGTGAGTATTATAGAAGCGAGCTGTAAGACCTGGGCCCGAGCAAAAAAGCCGGCGTCCGTGGCTGGATGACTGGACGCCTATAATTCATTGGACGCGAGCGGATTCAGATCGTTTCTTATCGACAACCGGCCCGCAGCGCCGTTGTTTCCCGCCGCGTCAACTCAATCGCTAGGCACCATGAGAGAGCAATGAGCATTAACGGTCCCAGTGAAATAACCGCTAAAGCAAGCCGGGGAAGGCCCGATGGTGGGTTCCTTGGCCTCCTGCACGCAGTGGCCCTAACCGCGGTGGTGGCTGGGGCCGGGGGCTCGATCGGCTTGATGCTCTGGGTAGGTCATCGTAACCCTTCCCGTGTCCTGCTGGTTCTTTTCGCAATCTGGGATCTCTCCCCGTTCATTGCCCTCGTACTGGCCGACATGGTTTCGAAGCGTTGGTCGGTTCTTACCCGAGCGACGCTTTATGGCGTAATGCTGATTCTCACGCTGGGCTCTTTGGCCTTCTATGGGGATGTTGTCTGGAGGCCCCGGCCGCAGCCCGCTTTCGTGTTCCTTGTCGTTCCCCTGGGGTCATGGCTGCTTATGACGATAGTTGTCCCGATAGCCGCGTTAATATCAGGCAGGCTGTCACGTCGGCGCGCTGGTGCCTGACAACTCATCACCGAAGCGCGGGACAATGCTTCTCAACTAACTTGATCGGGCGACGCTTGAAAGGTATTCGCGCGCGCCCCGTGAATTCGAACGTTAGGCGCTTCTAATCAAACGGAGGCTGGTATGAAGGCCACGATCCTATTTGCGTTGGTCGCTCTTATTGCACTATCAGTCGCCGCCGACGGGCAAGACGGAACGGCGCTTAACCAAGTCACTCTCTATTCATATCGCGTCTACCGCGATCCGAGCAGGTCATCGGTCAACTTTGACTCTGGAGCCAGAGGACAGCAGACTACGATCTAACGCTTCGTGTATTGAAGAGTTAGTAAGCACCGGGGTTGGGGCAGAGCCACTGAGGTTAACCGTTAGGAGGAAACATGATGATTGAAAGCTTGGTTTTGATCGAAGGAAAAAGCGTGAAGAAAGAAACCCTGGGGGATTTCTCTAATGAATGCCAAACCGAGCAGTAACCGGTGAATATCAAACATGGGAGAGGGATCTTGTTGCCCGCTTAGTGGAGTGGCGATGCTTGAGATCGAGACGCACAAACTATCCAAGACGTTTGGCGACCTGGTTGCCGTGCGCGATCTCGAGTTGCGAATTCCGAAAGGGACGCTGTTTGGTTTTCTGGGACCGAACGGTTCGGGCAAATCCACTACCGTCAAGATGCTAACCGGAATCTTGCGGCCGACCAGCGGCGAAGTCTTCATTAGCGGACGCTCCCTCGCCAACTCACCCATCGAAGTCAAGAAGAGAATCGGCGTTCTGCCTGAGGATCTCGCGCTCTTTGAGTCGCTGACCATCTGGGAGCACTTGTTAATGGTTGGTCCTGTTTACGGACTGAGTCGCAAAGAAACGGAAAGACGTGCCGAGCAACTCCTCGTCTATCTCGATCTTTGGCAAGGCCGCCATACCTATGTCGACGAAGCTTCATCCGGAATGCGAAAGAAATGCTCGCTGGCAATGGCCCTGCTCCACAACCCTGAAGTTTTGTTTTTGGACGAGCCATTCGAGGGCATCGACCCGGTGTCGGCGCGCAATATCAAAGACTTGCTGTTGCTCATGGCCCGCAAGGGAGTCACTGTCTTCCTGACGTCGCACAGCCTGGAAGTGGTCGAACGACTCGTGCAGAGCTTCGCGATCATCGTTGCCGGAGAGATCGTATGCAGCCAGACAATGGAAGAAACTCTGCGGTCCGGGGACACTCTCGAAGATCTCTTCTTCAAACATGTGGTGAGAAGCAAAGCTGAGGAACTGGAATGGATCGGTTAGCAAGTATTGTCCGGTGTCAATGGCGCGCGTACTGGCGGCGGTTCTCTCGTGCCCGAGACCTGACTGTCGGCCATCAGGGAATCACGCTGGTAATAACTGTCCTGATCCTTTTCAAGTATCTTCGGCTGCTAGGCTCAGCCAATGTCGACCTTGCCCGGGGAAACACCACGCTCGTTCAATCGCTGTTAGCTGGGATCTTCCTGGCATGGCTGTTCCTTCCGATAAGCTCTCGCGCCGGCATTTCCTTTCGCGGCCTGCTGCACCTGCCGTTGTCAGTCAGGGACTTGTTTGCGATCAGGATTGTCTCGTTACTGATCACGCCGTACTCATGGATGGTCGTTGCGGGATCTTTAGCGATCTGTTATCCACTGGCCCACGCTCCAAGACCCTGGGCAGCTATACCTGCGGCGCTGTTGTTCATCGCGATGTCGCTCTCAACAGGTCTTGCCATTGCTCACTTACTCAGTATCGCAGTTTGGAGACGGCTGCTGTTTGCAGTTCTCGTTCTGCTATGCGCGTCTGGCGCTTATGTGCTCAGCGGTAAGAGTGCCGCCGGCTTCCGGCAGTTTTCCTGGGCCTTGCCAACTCACCTCGTGGCTCGCGCCGCGGTGGGAAAGAATCCAATGCTGGCGATCGGCTCGCTCCTGATCCTCAACGTTCTTGCTCTGGCTGCGGCCTGGTGGTCGTTCCAGCAGAGTTTGGTAAATGCGCCCAAGGCTGGGTCACGGAGAAGAATAGACTCTGTCCTTTTCGGGTTACCGGGGGCGGCGGGAGGTTTAGCTGCTAAAGACTTCAGATACTTTAGCAGGTTGCTCGATCCGTACTTCGGCCTATTGGCATCCGCGCTGTGCTGCTTTTACCTTGCGAGTGCCGCTGCTCCATCGGTGTCGGTCGTATGGATATCTCTGGTCATCGTCTTCATCCCCAATGTGTCGCTGGCGTTCAATTCGTTTGGGCTCGACACGCGCTCGGGATTGGATCGCTATGCTCTGCTGCCGGCGACAGGCGCGACGATCATGCAGGGCAAGAATCTGGCATTCGTGATTATCGCGAGCCTTCAAGTGTGTCCCATCATCCTGCTGGCGAGCTGGCGATTTGGACTATCGGTTGGCGCCTTCGGACTCCTTGAAGCGGTGTCGTTGGTAGCCGCCTATCTGGCCTGGGGCAACTGGATGTCCATCACCTTCCCGACGAAAATGCAGTTCTTCCGCTTCGCTCCAGCAAGCGTTGCGCTTCCTGAAATCATCGCTGGTTTAGTGTTCGGCAGCCTACCGGGGGTACTTGTTGTTTATGTACTGCAGACAAGGGCCGAGCAGGCGGTATGGGTAGCCCTCCTCATTTTACTGCTGTGTGGCATCCTTTACTTGTTGGCGACTATCCGGTCTGGAAGGCGTTTCGAGCAGCAGCGCGAGAAGATTGTCCGCTCGATCTCATGAGTCTCTGAGTGGCCGAGTCGAAGAGTCCGCTGTTGTAAGCTTAGATGTGATCGCAGGCAAGTCTCTCTGAAGGAGAATGCAATGAAGCGAATAGCCGAAGTAATTGATCGAGGATTGGAATGGACGCAGCCTAACGCACTAAAGATGCAATATGAGTTACGTGCAGGTGGTGAAGTTGCAGCGACCTTGCGATTCAGAAGTTCTTTCGGTTCATTCGCAACGGCAGAGAGCGCAGACGGATGTTGGACATTCAAGCGCGTTGGGTTTCTCCAGACGAAGGTAACTATCCGTACTTGTAGTGGGGACAATGAAATTGCTGTTTTCAAAAACAACACATGGAAGGGCGGCGGTACATTAGAACTTCCTGATGGAAAAAGAACTCTTGCAACCACTAATTTCTGGCAAACCAAACTCGAATTTAGAACTGAGTCTGGACAGACAATACTTGAGTTCAAAAGCGGAGGCTTAATACATTTGTCGGCGACAGTTGATGTTAATCCAAACGTCTATCATATGGGTGAGCCCGCCTGGATCGTGATGCTCGGCTGGTACTTAATCATAATGATGCACATGGATTCTGCTGGGGCAACCTGACATGGCGAGCGCCTAACAATCGAGTGGGGTCCGAATGGCGTCGGCTTTCATCCACCAGAACCGGATGCCTGGTTCGCTGTCGCTGCGCTCCGCTCAACTCGGACGTTTGGCTTTGTGATTCGCCGGCCCCGAAGGGAACTACATGTCGACGCCTCCTCCACAGCCTCAATTTCGCGACTACATCAATCTTCCTTTTGAAGTTCTTATCGCCATTTCTGCTGTACTGCCGATCTTGGTATTGATTTATTTCTATCCGACGCTGCCAGAACGAGTGCCGGAGTATTTGAACTTGCACGGTGAGGTTGAAGTTTGGGGCCGTAAGGGTTTTGCTTCAGTCTTCCGGCTGCCGTTGATGGCAATTGACCTGCAAATGCTTTGTCTGTTGACGAAGTATGGCCTGTGGAAAGGCAAGGTGGCGCAGCCCTTTGAGGATACAAAGGATATCTACAAGGAAGAATCGTTCAAGTTGAGTCTGAGTTTAATGGATTGGTTTCGTGCTTTCATTGCGATCAAGTTGGGTGCATCATCGCTTGAAGTGATTGTTTTCAGTATCGAACGATTTCACTTTCTAACAACTGCGACTCGGGTTACTTCATGGGCCGCTTCGATACTTGGAGTTGTCGGCGCCGGCTTTTACAGTTGCCGTTTGCTAATGGTGAATCGCAAGCTAAAGCCAGCGGGCGCCGACGCTAAAGTTCCGCGGCAGACCGATAAATCGCATTTGCATGGCGGCATCTTTTATTACAACCCGGCGGACCCTTCGTGGTTTACTGACAAATATTTGCCAAACTTCGGCAACGGGTGGATTTATGTTTTCTTTGCATGCTTGTTCTGTCTGCCGTTGTTGATGTTTTGGCCACTACTGAACTAAGCGCGAGCCAGGTCCGGCCCTGTCGTCGCCCACCAGGCGCTTGCGGCTGACGGCGCGATGGCATTTAGCTGGGTTTTGATTTAACGACTCCGTTTATGCTGTTACTTCGTAGCGTCTTCTTCACATTCCTTCTGCCGGGAACGGTCACGGTACTAATACCGCGTTGGCTTATTTCGTCGAGAGGTGCCGGCGTTTTCTCGAACCATCACACAGTTCGCTATTTCGGCCTTCCTCTGATAGTAATCGGCGCTGCTGGATTGCTTTGGTGCATTTGGAAGTTCTTCTCAGAGGGGCGAGGGACATTAGCGCCAGTTGATCCGCCGAAACATCTGGTGGTCCAAGGACTCTATCGATATGTTCGGAACCCAATGTACGTAGCAGTAGTGACGATATTAATCGGTGAGGCGATATTCTTCATCTCGGCGCCGGTTTTGATTGAAGCTGGAGTCTTCATTGTCCTGGCGAATCTATTTGTGATGTATTACGAGGAACCAGCCCTCAGACGACAGTTTGGCGAATCATACGAAAGATACACACAAACAGTCGGGCGATGGATTCCGCGATATAGATCCAGGACCACCTGGTAAATCGTTCCAAGTAAGCCGCGATAGCGCGCGTTAACTTGAAAGATAGAATCCCCGCTGTGGATTCGCAGCTAACTTCATTCGGCGATGCGGGATGGTGATCTTCAACGTTTGAAGAATAACTTGGATGGTATGCGTGAGGATTTCTGTGAAGACGCGGCAAATGTTGGGATGGCTCGCGGTCGGGTTATCTACGGCAATCGCTTGCTTCTGGGCGCTCTGGGGCATCATTGAGAATTTTCACGAAGGTTGGTTTTATGATTCGCTCTTATCAAATCTTGGGCTGATGCTGGTTCAATACCTCAGCCCCATGCTGATCTTTATCGGACTAGCTCTGCTTGCGATCTGCTTTCCGCGTGTCGGGAGTATTGCCCATGCAGCGTTGGGACTCTTGATTCCTCCATTGCTTAAGCAATTCAATTCTACGGTCGTTGTTTTTATCACCTTGCCTTTAATCTTGCTGGCCGCGCTCTATTGGCTCGGTCGGTCGTACTCGCGCAGAACGGCTGCTTCTTTGGTTGTTGGGCTGTCTGTGCTCACTCTCATTGTTTTTGGCGTAGGGCCCGCTATTCGCGTCGCCGGACGTATCGATGACAATAATTTCCAGGCACGCCTGATTGAAGGCAATGGTCTCCGACTTATCTGGGCGCCTGATGGCGAGGGTTGGGCTCGTGAAGGCGTGAATTGGTTTGAAGCAACAAGGCGGTGCCAGTATCTTGAAGAAAACGGTCAAACGTTGTCCACTGCTCCGCAGAATATCTGGCGACTGCCCACGGTCGAGGAGGCGGTCCGTTCAATGTCCCGTCATGGCATAAACAGCGGCGGAGCGTGGGACGGGAAGAATAAAACTGCCACCTACCAGACCACTCCCGATAAAGAATCACCCCTGTGGAATGTTCATTCTCAGGTCATTTATTGGTGGACAGCGACAGAAGTAGATGCCCAGAGCGCCTATATTATTGTCTATGATGGAAAGACATGGCCCAGGCGGAAGCAAACTCATCCCACATATCTCGGATTTCGTTGCGTGAAATCTCCGCGCTAGCTCGTCTCTCGAGGAGCCCGGTTCATGGCCCTCATAGATTCGCTCCTAACAATTGTTTTCGTTTGCGAATGTGGAGGTTGTCGTTGTAAGTTGTCGAAATCAGTCGACACCGATGATACGTGAGAAAGGAAAAATGCAGGCTATCGTCATCACCGCGCGGCGATAGCGGTTTGATTTGACACGCGCATCCTGCGCATGACTCACGGGCGGGACGCCCGGGCCACTTTCTAGAGTGGACCAGTACTCATGGGCTACGTTAATGAACAACCTCTTACGCTATTTACTTCCCCTGTATCTGGTTTTGTATCTGGCCATCGCTTTCTTCTGGCGCTCCTTTCTGGTCTGGAGACGGACAGGCGTAAATCCCTATGTCCTCGGCAACAAAAGCACGGCGCACGATCTCATTGGAAGATTATTCAAGCTCCTGTTCCTGACGGCCGCGTTGGTCATCTTGATTCACACTTTTGCGCCGCCCTGGTATCAGTATCTCGCGCCAATCGACTGGCTTGGGCATCCTGCGGTGACGTTGGCGGGAATAATCCTTTTGGCTTTTTCGCTTATCTGGGTTGTCATTGCTCAGGCTCAAATGGGTAGTGCCTGGCGTATCGGGATTGATATGAACCATCCGACTGAACTGATCCAAACGGGTTTGTTTCGTGTCTCGCGCAACCCCATCTTTCTGGGAATGCGCGTCAATCTAATCGGCCTGCTCTTTGTTTTGCCGAATGCGGCTATGCTTGCAATAGTCGTCGTGGGAGAGGTCATGATACAAATCCAGATACGGCTGGAAGAAGAACATCTTACGCGCGTACATGGTGAACTGTACCTTGAGTACTGCCGCGGTACGCGTCGCTGGTTATAGGCCCTGAAAGATCACGCGGCGCAACCAGCGCTAAGAAAGGGGCAATATGAATTCCCGTAACAGATTCTTGTTGGTTGGCTTCGCCTTGATAGTAATTGCAGTGGCAGTAGTCGGCGTGCAGTCGCCGATAGGGAACTCGTATGCTCTCGCCCAGGCGGACAAGTGCAATTCACCCGAATGTTTCGATGTCGCTAAAGTAGAAGCGCAGACCTCGAGCGGCGGGAGGATGCTCGGCCCGTCGCTCATGCCGGCACAAAAATATACCGGCGCGGACGGCCGTCTGCGGGTCGCGCTGGCCAAGCAACCCTTCTCTCCGACGGGAACCTCATCGGGACCCAACACGATGGCCAATGGCGGGATTCAGCAGGTTCTCGCCGGCATGGGCGTCGTCGTCCGAGTCGAGGAAGCCGCGCTTACGCCGGACGAGGCCACCGAGTATGGCGCGTGGAAGCGCCTGGGGATGGCGCTGGGTCACTTCTCCAATATCGTCGCTAAGAACGAGCAGGACGGATACTTCACGGTCGGTCTGCTGGCGACCTGTCCATCAATGCCGGGGCTCGTCGCGGGGCTGCAACATTCCGGACCGACGCGCGAGCCGATTAAGATTGGTATGCTGTGGCTCGACGCGCACCCGGACTTTAACACTCCAGAGACCACGCGCAGTGGTTCGCTGGGCGGCATGCCGGTGGCGGTTGCGACGGGCCGCGCGCTGCAACGGCTACGTCTGGACGCGCACCTCGATCCACCCCTCTCGGATCGCCACATCGTGATGGGCGGCGTGCGCCTCACCGATCCGCTCGAGCAGCAACTGCTTGATCAATCCTCCATCGAGCAACTCAGCGTTGATGACCTGCGCAACATGACGCCGGCGGTGTTCGCACAGCTCGATCGCCTGAGTCGCCTCACCGACAAGATCTATGTGCATATCGATATGGATGTGCTTGATCCGCGGGAAGTGATGGGACACGGAAACAAAGTTCCCAATGGCCCATCCAGCGAGCAGTTGGCCAGATTGTTCGAGGCGATCTTCAGTCGTTACCCGAAGGCGTCGGCTATCGGGTTCGCTACGATTCCTTCGACCGACGAAGGCGGGCTCTCTCTGGCTGCGTTGAACCGTATGATTGCCGGCGCGATCCGGGGAGTGAAGGCCCGCGAGAATCTCCGGTAGTGTCCGTTTACTGTAACGAACGCGGATCGGCATGAGCGAAACAGCAGCATTTCTGGAACTGGTAGCCGGCCGGCGTGGCCACTTCCGGCTTGAGTCCGGTCATCACGGAGCACTATGGCTCGATCTCGATCCGCTGTTTGCAGAACCACAACGGATTGAACCCTTCGTCAACGCCCTCGCGAACGCGATTCGCCCCCACAACGTCTCGGTGGTATGCGGACCACTCCTGGGCGGCGCCTTTCTGGCACAACTCGTCGCGGGCGCGCTCGACGCGGAGTTCTGCTTCACCGAGCGAGTGATGCCTGGCCAACCCGGCGACTTGTACCGTGCGCGCTACCTTCTGCCGCCGGCTTTCGCCAAGCGCATACGAGGGAAGCGAGTCGCCATCGTTGACGATGTGATGAGCGCGGGCTCGGCGCTCCGCGGCACATATGCAGAGCTTCAATCGCATCATGCTGTGACTGTAGTCGCAGGAGCGCTACTCGTTCTCGGGTCCACCGGCGCCGGCTTCTTCGCACAGCATGGCGTACCGGTCGAGGCGTCCGCCCGCCACGATTACGATCTCTGGTTGCCCGCTGACTGTCCGCTTTGTGCTGCGGGATTGCCGCTCGAGGATCCGGCCACCTAGGCCGCCGCCCTCACGGCGTGAGGCCAGCGCCGCGAAATCAAGTCTCTTAAGGAGAGAAAGACCACTATGAGTAAAACTGCGTTCCTGATTGTAGCGTCGCTTTTTTTGCTATTGCTCACGGTGCCTGGCCTACCCGCTCAAAGCTCTCAGAACGCAAAGCGGCCGACGGAATGGATCGCCAAGAGCCTCAAAGAAATGCAGAAGATCAAAGTTGGCATGACGGATGCTCCTCTTTTCATGCCGTCAGGCATAACCCGCCAGTGCTACAATTCAGTGGACGAAAACGGGAGACACCATGTCGGATCAGGCAGCCGCTCCGGAAAAAGTTCATCGCTACCCGTGCCCGGCGTGCGGAGCCAACCTCCTCTACGAGCCCAGGGATGGTTTTCTGTCTTGTCCTTATTGCGGCCACAAGGAGGCAATCCCGGCGAACGCAGAGCAGGTAGAGGAGCGTTCGTTCGAACAGTACCTGCAAATCCGCCCGGAGCAGTTGGAGCAACTGGCTGCGAACGCGCTCGAAGTGCAATGTCAGAGCTGCGGCGCGATAGTCACGTTCACTCCACCGGAAGTCGCGCGCCAGTGCGACTTCTGCGCCGTACAGATCGTGGCCCTGGCGAAATCCGCTGACCCGATTCTGGCGCCCGAAGGGATCCTTCCTTTTCGCATTACGCAACAACAGGCAAACACCGGCTTGCGTCAGTGGCTCCAGTCAAGATGGTTCGCACCCAACGCACTAACGCAGTTTGCGCAACCCGATGCGATACGCGGTGTGTATCTTCCGTTTTGGACTTACGACACAAACACGATGAGTTACTACACCGGCGAGCGCGGCGAGTATTACTACACAACCGAAACCTTTTACGAACGCGACTCGCAGGGCAGACAGGTTACTCGCACCAGACAGGTGCGCCACACACGGTGGTACTCTGCCTCCGGTATGGTCTCTCGCTGGTTCGACGACGTTCTCGTGCCCGCTTCCGTATCACTGCCGCAGAATCGGCTCGAAGCGTTAGAGCCCTGGGACCTGACGGAGTTGAAGCCCTACGATCCGGCCTTTCTGTCGGGATTTAAGGCGCAGCGTTATCAGGTTGACCTCGCGCAAGGTTTCGAGCGGGTGAAGCAGCTTTGTGCCGGAGTGATTCAAAGCGACGTTCGCGCCCGAATCGGCGGGGACGAGCAAAGAATTCACAACGTCTCGACCCATTATTCCGGCATCACCTTCAAGCATTTGTTGCTGCCGGTTTATGCCGGCGCTTACCGCTTCAATCAAAAGGTCTTTCAGATCGTCGTCAACGGCCGCACGGGCGAGATACAGGGCGACCGGCCGTACAGCTTCTGGAAGATCGCGCTCACAGTAACGGCGATCTTGTTGGTCTTGCTCGTCCTCGTGCTGGTGTTCAGTTTAACAAAGGGATCGTAGCGGAGGTATCGGGAGAACACGATGGATTACGTCAAACTTGGAAGCACTGGACTCAAAGTCTCGCGCGTATGCCTTGGCTGCATGACCTACGGCGAGCCTGAGCGTGGCGCCCACCCCTGGAGCCTTGATGACGAAAAGAGCCGTCCCTTTATCAAGCGGGCACTCGAACTCGGCATCAACTTCTTTGACACCGCCAACACCTACTCGGATGGAACGAGCGAAGAGATCGTAGGGCGCGCGCTCCGCGACTTCGCCCGGCGCGAAGAAGTGGTCATTGCTACCAAGGTATTCTATCCGATGCATACAGGCGCCAACGCACGCGGGTTGTCACGCAAATCGATCATGACCGAAATCGACGCCAGCCTCCGGCGTCTCGGCACGGATTACGTCGATCTCTATCAGATTCATCGCTGGGACCAGGACACGCCGATCGAGGAAACGCTCGCAGCGCTGCACGATGTGATCAAGGCCGGCAAGGCCCGCTACATCGGCGCATCCTCGATGTACGCCTGGCAGTTTGCCAGGGCTTTGTATGTGGCAGACATTAACGGTTGGACACGATTTGCATCGATGCAGAACCACTACAATCTGCTCAACCGAGAAGAGGAACGGGAAATGATGCCGCTTTGCGCGGCGGAAGGAGTCGGTGTGATTCCATGGAGCCCGCTGGCGCGTGGGCGACTGACCCGCGATTGGAACGAGACAACCAATCGCATGGAGACTGACGAGTTCGGCAAGACGCTCTACGTCGCTACGGAGGATTCAGATCGCCAGATAGTCGCGCGGGTCGGAGAGATCGCCGCGAAACGTGGCGTGGCGCGAGCGCGGGTCGCACTGGCATGGATGGTGCAGAAGCCGTTCGTTACCGCGCCGATCGTCGGGGCGTCTAAGCCACAACACCTCGACGACGCGGTCGCCGCGCTTTCGCTAAATCTCACCTCAGAGGAGATCGCTGCGTTAGAGGAGCCGTACACGCCACGTGCGCTGGCCGGATTCTCTTAAGTGACTTGAGACTAAGCTGATTGTTAAAAAGAGGCCCTGAGCATTCAGGGCCTTCCTTCGTTGGTGGCCCGCAGAGCTGACCGAGATCACTTTGGCAAGAGGCTGCATGGCACTGGATGGAAACCGCTGAATTGGATGTTGGAGCCCACGGCGACTGGCTGATCGGAAACTACTCTGACTGTGGCAAGGACATTGCCACCGCCGGCCGGATTGCCCTGCGCGGTTTGATAACTGACGATCAAAGTGTGCGCCGACGAGAGAGGTACCGTGCTGGCGCCTGCTTGACCGGGATAGGTGACAGGCGGTGCGGATCCGGGAACGGTAACACCCGTCAGGTTGGTTCCATCTTTGTTCAGGAAGTGCACAGCAACGTTGGCGGTCGTCGCACTTCCGTTAAAGACCAGCACATCGCCGGGTGTGTTACTGCCCGAAAAGTAATTCGCCGGTGTGCAGACCCAAACATATGGCGGTCCGCCCCCGGAACCCGGCGGGCCTGCGGGTCCCGGCGGGCCCGGAGGTCCCTGACACCCAACAATCGCCAGGAGTGAAAATATCAAGATAGGAGGTAGAAGTTTTCTCATTTCATTCTCCCTGTAAGAGTTGAGATTGACTTGAGTACCTAACGCTGCAGAAGCTGACCCGCAGGCCCTCATAGAGTAGGTGCGTGCGAAATCTAGTGACTTGCGGCTGAGTTGTCAAGGTTGGCAACGCACGGTGAAAATCTTATGATCACCACAGTTCAGTGCGATGACTATTGAGAGGTTATTCTCGCAGAGAGTGGAATGATCTGGCGCAGCCTATTCGACGATTCATGCCGGCGGACGATGCTCCTGCGGCTCCGCAGTCTCAAGCCGGATGCGCAGAGACACTGGGGCCGGATGAGCGCGCCGCAAATGATCGCTCATCTCACGGACCAGATGCACCACGCTCTGGGAGACGTTCCTGTTAAGGCACGGCCTGGTCCGCTAAGGTGGCCGCCGATTCGTTACGCCTCGATTTACGTACTGCCCTGGCCCAAAGGCCGCATTAAGGGCCCCGCCGAAGCATTCATGACTCAGCCGAAATCATGGGAGGCGGATGTTGGAGATCTCGAAACACTGCTGGAGCGATTTGCCGCCTGCTCAGCGGAAGGGAACTGGCCGGACCACGCTCTCTTTGGCCACATGAGGGGGCGTGACTGGGGCGTGTTTATCCACAAGCACTTCGATCACCACCTGCGACAATTTGGCGCCTGATGAGGCCTCTCGAAGATTCGCCGTTTTAAGTAAGGCTGTGAATGGACGGGGCGGAGGGTAAAACTGGGGTCAGGCTTGCGATTTTGCGATTCTCAAGTTCTCACGATTGCCTCTTGCCTGAGACATTACCACCGACAGTAAATCCCGCGCCTTGAGGGTTTATTTTCGATAAGAGCTTTGCATTTGAAAGCAGGTTGACGACAAAC
>JBGQGG010000061.1:0-21994 GCA_041497335.1 Pyrinomonadaceae bacterium
CCCTTGTTTGTTAAATTGCCGCGATGACGCTGCGGCTTGGTTGAGAGCTTGCGCTCACTTGAGCAAGAACTCTTTGACAAAGAGTATCGTTGCGTACGTTCGGTAATCTCTATCGCTCTTCTGGACAAATCCGTGGCCTTCGCCCTTGGCCAAGACGTACCAAACAGGAATTCGATCCTTGGTCGCGGCCACCAGGCTTGCGGCCTCCGAAACAGGAACACGAGGGTCATTCTGGCCTTGAAAGATCAGCAGCGGCTTCTTGATCTTTTCGGCGTTACTGATAGGAGCAGTGCGCTCCATGAATTCTCTAGTCTTGGGATCGCGCTCGTCGCCGAACTCAGCGCGTTGAATATCGCGTCGCCACGCTTCCGTATGCTCAGCGCAGCTAGCCAAGTTTGTTATCCCGCTGTCAGAAATGGTCCCTCTAATCCGACCGCTGTAGGTATACGCGGTCGAGAGAGCCAGATAACCTCCGTAGCTCGCGCCCTTGATCAGCACACGATCCGCGTCAAGATCTGGCCGAGTCTTGATCCAATCCAGGAGTGCGCCAATGTCTTTGACTGCGTCTCCCCGCTTCATTCCATCATCCAAGTGCAAGAAGGCTTTTCCATAACCCGATGAGCCACGCACGTTCGGATAAATCTTTGCCACGCCTAATTCATTCAAGAAGTAATTCTCTTCGTAGTTAGATCTTGGGCGGTACTGCTCTTCGGGTCCCCCGTGAATGTCAATAATTACGGGGCGCTTACCCGAGAACTTCGCTGGAGGACGATACAAGAACCCGGACACAGTTTTTCCGTCGAATGTGGGCCAGTGAATCAGCTCGGCTGGTGAAAGCTGCGATGCATTTGTCCCATTCATTACGCTCTTGGCCCAAAACTCCGCTTTGCCAGTTTGAGCATTTACCGAGTACACATCATTTGGCGTTCGTGGCGACTTAAGGTTGAAAGCCAGATCGATTGAGTTGTTGTTCCATTTCAGATCAGAGATGGTCCCATCGGGAAGCTGCGGCGCCGGGAGTTCCTTGCTTACACTCAAATCGAATAGGTGCAAGTGTGAAATGCCATCTTCATTTGCAACAAACGCGACTGTCTTTCCGTCTGGCGAAAGCCGAAATTCATCAACATCCCACTTCGGGGTCGAAGGCAGATAACTGAATCTGTGTGACGCTACGTCAATGTAGGCCACTCGTCGCGTGTCCGAGTCGTGATCAGTTAGCACATAGACGCCCTTGCCATCTTTACTGAACTGCGGATAGTCATAGAATTCGAGCAGATTACCCTTCGGTGAAAGAAGCGTCTTCTTGCCGCTGGCGATGTCAACCAACCAAAGAGAAGCTATTGTTTCGGAAGTGAAGTCGCAAAATATTATTTGCTTATCATCCGGCGACCAGTCATAGGCTTTGAAATAGCTGCCCGAAGATTGGGCAAGAACTCGATCACTCTTCGGGTCGGCAGGATTAATCACCCGCAGATTGACTCCGGCACCTGAAGGGGTTGAGCTGTAGACTATTTTGTCACCCGCGTTGGACCAGACCGGCTCAGTGTTCCTAGATTTGCCGTCTGACAGCAACGTGCTCTCTCCGCGGCTAATATCGTAAAGATAGAGTTGAAACGTTTCGTCGCCGCCAACGTCGCGCGTGTACGCCACGTACTTGCCTTGCGGCTGAAAGTACACGTCATAGATACCGCTCGATTGAATGTAGATAGAAGAAGTTTGCGGAGTCGTACCCGGACTACTAACGCGAGAGATCCAGGTAACGCTGGAAATTCCTTTTAGCAGAATTTCATGCTTCTCCACACTCCATCCGGCCAGCGGCAGCCCATAGCTATTCGCATACGGTTCAACTTCGCGAGCGAGCGAAGCAGGTATCAGTGGAACACCCAGGACCTCGATGTTCTTTCCTGGGCTTATCTGATCACCCTGAGCAAGAACAGGCGAACCGCTGACTGTAGTCACGCATACGAGTACAGCGAGCTTCGCTAGGCTATTGTGCCGCGCGATAAGGAGACTATGCCACCAGATCTTCTTTATGATTCTCACGACTTGAAGATGATTCACCACCGAGGGGACGGGGTACTTAACCCGTCTTCGGTTCGGATTTCTGGACTTACACTATCTATAGACGGAAGTCTCGGCCCGAAATTCCAGCCTGACTAACATTTTTTTCGCCGGGGAGCGAGCTGAGTCGGCAGTTAACCGTTTCGAGCAAATATTTTTACTCAAGTTGGAATTTCTGTCTAGCTCCGCCGTCTATTATTAATATACGAGCTCCGTCAGTCTACGGCCAGAATCAGGCTTGCGCAGGAAGTTCCAATGACATCGGAATTGCCGTTCAACAATAACGGCATTATCGGCAGTTCGCCGGTGATGAAGACTTTAGACTGCCAGATTGCTACGGCGGCGCGTACCGACCTGACCGCCCTCGTTACCGGCGAGTCGGGAACTGGCAAGGAATTGGTGGCTCGCGCCATTCACAATCTAAGCGATAGGGCCAGCTTGCCATTCATCACCTTTAACTGCGGTGCCATCACGGAGAGCCTTTTGGAGTCAGAGCTATTCGGCTATGAACGAGGGGCTTTCACAGGGGCAAACCAGACCCGGAAGGGACTCTTTGAGGCCGCGCATCGAGGAACGATTTTTCTCGATGAAATCGGCGAAATGTCGACCACCTGTCAGGTCAAACTTTTGCGGGTGTTGCAGGAGAACGCCGTGCGTCCCGTCGGCGCTCATCTTGAAATTCCGATCGATGTGAGAGTGATCGCTGCCACCAATCGAAACCTCGGACAGGAGATTGCTCTTGGGCGCTTTCGTCAGGATCTCTTTTATCGACTCGCCGTACTCACTATCAGCACACCTTCCCTGCGCCAACACCCAACAGATATTCCTGTCCTAACCGAGCACTTTGTGCGAGAGGCTGTCAGGAATATTAAAGGCAAAGTAGTTCCTCACATCGATCCAGACGCAATGACGGCCTTATCGCTCTATACATGGCCGGGCAACGTCCGCCAATTACAGCATGTTCTCCAGCGGCTCGTTGCCAGCGGAACGAATGGTCACATCAGCGCCCCAGAAGTACACCAAGCTCTTAAAGATGTTAGCTTGTTTGAATTTGGCCCTCAGGTGCCGATGGTCTTTCGCGAGGATGATTCGCTTGACGAGTTTATGGATCGGATTCTACTCGGCCTCTACTCGCACTTTCGCGGATTGACCGGCACTCACACGCAAGCGGCTCACATGTTACGGGTCGATCGCAATGGCCTCTACAAGCGCGTGAGAAGGGCGCGCGAGCGAGTAGGTGGAAACGACCGTTCGATCAACGAGGATGAATTCGATTAGCGGGTTTCTAGCTGATTGTCTGCCACTCGGCCGCCGGGACGAACATTGAGAGGTGCCTTGGATTTGACGAGGCAATGACCACTGCGCTTCCTTCGTCAATCAAGATGGCAGCCTGAGCCGAGAGTATGACGTCCGCGTCCAAAGCCGCATCGACAGCCATTGGCCTGCCACTTTTGCGAGCCTGTGCCCAGAACTGTGCCGCCCTTAACATCACGGCAGTAGTAATCGGCAAATAGGCGAACGTGCTTTTTATGAGATCAAGGCGGTCGAGGCCACTAGACTTGCCAGCCCGCAGCAGTTCGCGCCTAACCTCATAGTCGGCAATCTCCGGCACTACCAACACATTTCCATGTTGCTGATGCTTCTCTGCCCAAGCGCGACAGTCAGAGATGATTTGGGATTTACCAGGATTAGAGAAAATTCCCAGCGGACCACTGTCCAGCAGTATGAGCGTACTCATTCGCTGTAGATAGGCTCTGCACCCACTGACGCGCGAGTTTCGTTCAGAGCCTCCTTGAGATAATTGAAGGTCTCGGAGCGCTCCTCGACGTCGTATTCCTCGAGTTTCGCGAAGAGGTTATTCACCGCGCTCGGATCTACTGGCCTCAAGATGAGACCTGTCTTGCGCGCGAGTTCAGCGAGCTGCGGAGTTATGAATTGATCTGAAATGGTGCTCATTGGTTAGACCCCCCGCTCTGATATCGTGGCAATTATAGCATGAACGAGTCGCCTGATTCGGTCCGAAAACCGGGCCCTATCAGAACCTAATTCGCATTCCCTGTCCAACTTCCCTTGAGATCTCCCGTCCTACCTGAGTAATTACGGCGGCGGCTTGACGCAACCTGGCAGCATCCATTCCAGCAGTGCGGATTTGACCGGCGGCATCGACTTGGCTGACATAGACCCCTCGATTCGCACCCAGTTCGAGTTGATAGTTTTGCTCCACGCCACCACGCGCTTGCCCCGCCGCCCGTTGGTATCCACCGATTGCTTGCCCGGCGCCGGCATTGACGCCTGCGACTTGAGCACCCGCCTGTTTGTCTATGGCCTGATTCATTTCAGTTTGAAACTGCTGCGATGAGTAAACGACCCGGTTCGCCGTGGTCTCCTGATTCTGAACCATGTCCCTGCTGAATTCTTCGGTCGCATTGTTGGCGGTACGGTTGCGCTTGGTAATGGCATCGTACTTCGGAATCTCCACCAGCCCGCGGGCCACCGGCACCTCGGGAGGAATCATTGAGTTGACCAGACTCACGCCCTGATCGACCTTTGCCGCCGAAGTATTACCAGCGTTCATATAGAGATCCCGCTTAGCGCCGGCGATCGTGTTTCCAACTCCGAATGAAGCACCAATGTTGGTTTCGCGAACACTTCTCGCAACCTCAGCCTGGGTGCTCGACTTCTGAAATCCGGCCGCTGCCTGGATGATCATCCGTTGCGTCGTGGCCGAACCGAGCGTTGCCGCTGTCTGTCCGGTTAGCGCTGATTGAATTGAAGCTAACTGCGCGGTCCGCTGGCCCTGAGCGCGCATGTTACCCGCTTCCAGTTGCCCACCTGAACGAGTTAGATCAGCTTGGTATCCAGCATTGTATTGCGTGTTCTCAGCCTGACGGTTGATCGACGACGCCGCTTCAGCGCTGTATTTCTCAATACCCGTGCCAACCATTGCCCCCATCCAGCTCGACACCACGGTGGCCACCGACTCATAAATTCGCCCAGACAAGAAATACAAGGAGATGAAGGGTGTTCCGTAAAGGCAGAGCGCACCGAGCCCCATTGCAAAAACAGCGAGAGCAATCGTGTATTGCGGCTGCGCGAGTGGATCATTGATTACCCGCATCGTTTGATAATTCCAGATATATAAAGGACTGCTGTCGCCGACAGCCATAGCGACGTTGCCCCACATGTAGGCGATTATGCGAATGACTTTCGAGACCGACGGCCAGATCAGAGTTAAAGCAACTACGCCATAGAAGAATGGGTAGGTTGTTTTGCTGGCGAAATTCTTATCAACTATACAAGCGAGCATGAACGGCATGGCCAGCTTCATCGCCAGCATGAGCGCTGCCGCAAGTACTACTAGAATTAGGTCGCCAAACTCAATCAACGCTCGCTCGAAATTGAGCCAGGTCATCATGGTTGAGATGTTCCACTGCGAAACATCTGCCTTTTGATCGAAGTTCTGAATCGTGCTGTCCGAATCAACGATGATGCCGAGCACAGATTCACCATTGAGCGTCACTGGACTGACTGCAGTTTCCCGACCGTCAACCTTTACGGTGAACATGTTCTCCTGAAACTTGGCGTACGAATCATTGAAACTATCCCGCTGAGCCAGATAGAGCTGTTGCAGCACTGATCGCTGGCCCGACTCATTGCCGTTGGCAATCTCATAACCAATCGCGCTCATGCCGTCCATGATCGCCAGACTCGTGCCGGACAACATAAAAAACAACGCTAAGCGGCCAAACCACCAATACAGGTTCGAGCCTTCTCCATTGTCTTCGCGCATGATGCGCAACATCGCGAAGCCGGCTAGACAGTTGCCGAACACCCAGGCCAGCAGTTCGAACCACCCAATCAACTTCAGAACGATCTCATCATTGATGTACGGCAGCAGCGAAACCGCGCGCTGTGATAGAGCACCGATATTCTCAGACAGTGAGCGGCCCCGAGTCGGCGCAGGTGTCGGTGAAGGCGCCTGCGCTTGAGCGATGATTGGAAGAATCAGGATCGCGATTAGAATTATGAACGAGAAGATGCGTTTGATTTTCACAACAAATACGCTTTGCCTTTGCTAGCTCTCTGTATTCGCCGGTTACGGCTGGCGAGGCGGGATGCCACCACGTTGAATGGCATCAAAGACACTGTCCTTGACGATATTCAGGTTGTCCCACGCTTCATCGGTTGCTTTGACGCGGTTCGCGATCCGCACCCGTTCTTCCATTGTCAGGTTGTAGAGCTTCACGCGATCTTCAATCTGGGTCGAGAGATTCGTAATCTGGGTGTCGAGATCGGCGATCATCTTCTCGCAGGAGGCGATCTCCAACTTAAGGTCAGAGATGCAATGAGCGCATTGTTCGGCCTGCGGTTTCGCCAGCTCCGCATCGAGTTTATCCTTCGCCTGCTTCATCTCAGCGGCGGCCCCTGCTTGTCGGGCCTCGGCGGTTTGCAAATCGTGATAGAGCCGCGCCAACGTGGCATCGAACATGGCAATTCGATTCAGCGTGGCGATCTTGTCTTGCTCCTGTCGGCCAATGGAGTTGCGCAGGTAGTCTTCGAAATCACGCAGGTCAGCATCGGGATCAAAGATGCCACTCATCAGACGCGTCTTGATCGACTTGATCATGTTGAGGCGAGTGATCACCAACGTTTCAATCGCTCGCTTCAGGGCAAACACGTCGCGAACTGTCTGTCCTATCTGGGCCATGGTGCGAGTCAGGTTATCGTTGTGGAGCACCAGCTTTTCGGCTTGACCGAGAACGCCCTTCATCGTGCTTAGTTGTTCAGCCAGCTTGTTGATTTCTTCCGAGTATTGGCGCACTCGTTCCAGCCAACGATTGGCCTCTTCGATTTGCCGCTCAATCTGAAGGGAATATTGCGCCGGATCGAAGACCGTCCACTGCGCTTGCGCCGTTGACGGCTGCAGAATGATTCCCATCAGGAGTCCCAACAGGAAATGCTTGGCAGTTTTTCTCACTGCTATTCGTCCTTTCTAAATTTCATCCAGGTCGCGTTAAGCTGCTACTTCCAATAACGTCTCGTCGATTTCTCTGAGACCCGCTGATGTCAGACCACGCGGGTAGTGCTCAGCGAGCCATGCATGAACTTGCATGTCCGACCAATCTGGCCAATACGCAAGCACTCGATTGCGAGCATTCCTCTCATCGGCGTTGGTGGTCAGCGTCCACAACATCAATGGGCTTAGTTCATGCTGAACGATGTCTACGACTTGATCGGGACCGCTGCCGATCACCATCAGGAACTGCGAGAATCGTCCCGGCGCTGTCTTAATGTGAGCGATCGCCTCCGCTCCATTGGCTGAGAGTTTCGCGTGCGCCACAATCTTTGAGTAATCGCCAAGCTGCTTGCCGATAAAGAGTACGTTTCCGGTCTTTGAAAGCGATGCCACGTCCTCAATGTCCTCGAATGCATGCGTCGCGAGGATGGTAATGGAGTTCTCCTTTGGCCCTTTGCGGCCCGCGTGCTGAAGGACCTTGAAGATGAAGGGATACTCTTCCTTGATCTCCCACATTTCATCGAACAGGTTTGCAGTTGGGGCGCGCGTGCCGTCCTCGCGCCGACGTCCGATACACCTAGCCACATGTGCGGCGATGCGATAAGCGAGCGACAACTTGATGTCCTGCGGGAAGTCTCGAAGCGAACCGAGTTCAAATACGTCAAATGCAGATTTGTTCTCGTAGTCCGAGTGCGTGGGTGCGTCGAGCCAGGGATGACCAATGTAGTTACTCAACGCCAATACCAGCGTTTCACGACGCTCTCGCACCATTTCCGACTCGAACGGAAAGGTCCGCAGTTGCGCGACGAAGTGAGAAAGAGTCGGTTCGAATAGTGGCCGGCCCGGTCCATTCTGAGACACGATGTTTTCATAAACCTGGGTCACTACAGCGCTGATAATGTCCTCAGCAGTCTTATCATCGTCCTTCACCCGAGCTAGCATTTTTAGATCGCCCACCACCAACGCTTTCTGCACATCGTCGGGCGTTTCGCCGCTCCCGAGTCCCTCGTATGACCAGATATTGATCGCCCTTACTTCGTCAGGTCGCGGGCATATGTAGCGGCCTCCAAGCACACTCACGAGCGGCAATAGCGTTTCGCCGATATCGATTGCGTTCACGCTCGCATCGCGCAAGCTTGCCAGAATGTCGCAAGCGAATTGAGCCATAAGAATCGATTTGCCTCCCCGAGGTGCGGCAATGATCTGAATAAGAGGCGATGGAATCTGATTGCGGTCGAAGAGATCGATCCCAAGTAATCGGCCTGTTGCCGTCGAAAGCAGCGTGTGAGGTCTGGATGCTCCCGGCCAGGAGTCTTCGGTAGGAGTAAGCGCGGCTACCGAGTTCGACACCTCCGTCAGCTCCCGTCCGGTCAGTTTCGGTGTCAGTTCACCGACCATCGCCGAAGGATAGAGAGCCCGCAAGGCTTCCGGCTCCTCGCGCTCGGCGTTGGCTCCCGGAATTTGCCGGATTGCTGCCACCATCTTATCGGCCTGCTCGTCTAGCGCCTCAACCGACTCCTTCAATTCGACGAAGTTTCTAGCTCGCTCGCCGTAAAGCAGCACATAGAACCTGGTCGGCAGAAGCGATTCCCGCGCGCCTGCTACTTCGTCACGGACCGCTCGCAAGCTTCTGAGCGCCGCTGCGCCCTCGGGATTGTCGCGCTTCGTGAAGGTCCGTTTGACTTGCTTGATGCGCCGGTCGAGACGTTTGGTCTCTTTCCGCTGTTCCGGGAAGAGATATTCAGTAACGATAGTGTGGCGGGTATTGAAATCTCGCCGTCCAATCAGACCGCGCAACCCGTCAGCCGTGACAAATTCATTCGGCGGGGTGAACATCGTAACGATTGCTACCGGATACTCACCATGCATCAGGTAGGTCAATTCACCTTCGATTGTTTCGCCACAAAGGTAATCGCGCAGGTCTCTACCAGGTTGCTCTGGTAGGATCGGCGCTGAATTGGCGTTCTGACCGTGACCGAAAAAGACCGCCTCCCAAATCTCTTGTCGCGTAAATCGCCTCACTGTTAGAGGTGATGAGTTCTCGATCTGACGCCATACTCCATTCGCGTGACCGTAGTTCCGTTTTTCATCTTCGAGGGTGCGTCTAACTACCCCATCATCAGCCGTTCGCGCATAGATCCCCGGCAAACACCGCAGAGCCGAGACAACGCCGTTCTCGCGCAGTTCTTTCTTCAACGACTGCATGAAATCTGAAAGTGCCGTGGCGGCGGAATTAGCACGTCGTTTCGGTGGCACCCGCACCCAAACGGTAAACAGACTACGGCGATAAGGAACCTGGTTCGCGGAACTCTTGAGATAGTCGAGGTTGGAGGCCTGTAATAATGATGCGAGCGTGTGGGTGCCCTGTCCCGCGCGCGAACCGATCACATTGATAATTGCATAACCCGGATCGGGGATTGTGCTGTATCGAAATTGCACCAGTGTTCCCGGTGGTTTTTCGAAGGCCAACGTTCGCGCCAAATCGTCATAGCGAATATCGACGAGGGAATCATCGGCGAACATAGTAGCCGGCATTTCAACCTCGTAGGCGACCGTCAGCGAGCCATCCTTGTGACGTAAAGCGTCGCGATAGATACCGACAATCGAGGAGTCCCGTTTTCTACCTACCGGACTTCTGAGGCTCGCGATCTGCCTTCCTCGTTCTCTCTCGGCCGCTAATTCGTGGTGAGCAAGATTGAGTTCCATCTTTCTTCGCATGCCTCCTGAAAATCGTGATTTTGTTCCAGTAGAGTCGAGGTGGTTCGCTCCCTAACCGCTTCACTTTGCCGTTCAGGGTTGTCATCGCACTTGATCAACCAATTGCGACTGAAACCTCGTTTCCTTCCATTCGGAAGAGCACGGGATTGCCGATGGTGATAGAAGAGTGCTCTCACTCTGTGCGACAGCCAGGCGGGCTTGCGCCCAATCCGAATGTAATTGAAGAAGGCGATACTGCCGGCGGTAGTTAAGAGCCACGTCCACATCTGCAATGGCACATAAAGCAAAGTGATCCCGAAGGGCACCGGCCCGAGATAACCAGCGCAGGAAATCAGTAGCACCGTGAACCAGTCGCTATCGGCTACGCCGAAACGCACCACTGGCAAGTAAATATTTGGTCGAATTGGACGTAATCGCATGCGCACACCTCGCGGGTTTCATCACGAGCAGACGAACGTGAAGAAGCTCCCGGCGCTCCCTTAGAACGTGTTATCCAAGGGAACGGAATCGCCTTGGCTGAAGGCATAGACAGCCGCGCACACCCCACCAAACGCGAAGCAAGCGGCTCCCGTTATGAACTTCCAGGTCGAGAGCGACTCGCGCAAACCGGAAGTGATGATGCCTACGGCAATGAAAATAATTCCGGCAATGATCATCGCAGCGGCCAAAAAGAAAGTGACCGATCGCAGGCTGTTGCCGATTTGCGAACTGTTGCCGTTGAAGAACGATCCCGTTGGTGTTTGTGCGGAGGCCGAGATCACTCCCAGCACCATCAACAACGTGGCCGCGATAACTCCATTTAGCGCCTTTAGACCAAAAGCGATCGCCAACAGCCGACGACCAAGCTGCGCCGCGCGGGATTTCTCTAGACCAGGAGCATCGGTCAGGTACATTAGGTTATTCATCGCTTCACTCTCCTTAGAATTGATCTCACGTCTCTGACTCACGCTTCTCATATTTTTGAAGTGCGAGTTACGTTTGAAGTGCTGACTTGCCTTTCAATTGCCGTGCCACTCACTTGGCCCACCTGTTGCTCAGTACGGCGCTCATGACGAAAACAAAATTGGTATCCATGATTTCACTGCTTCTTTTCATGAGTGCTGGCGCAATGGCCCAGGCGCGATCAGATATCCTGCAACCGTTGCAACAGCAAGCGCGAGAAATCGAGCCGGCGATTGTTGAAGCGTCGAATCGCTACGGGATTGACGCTCGCATTTTGCGCGCGATCTGTTTCACTGAATCGCGATATCGAGTCAATGCGGTCAGTCCTAAAGGAGCGCTTGGTCCAATGCAATTCATGCCGGAAACAGCGGCGCAATACGGGCTCAAGAACCCATTTGATCCGAGAGCAGCAATTGATGCGGCGGCGCGTTATCTTCGTGATCTATTGGCGAGATTTAACGGGCGAATAGATCTCGCGGTGGCCGCATATAACGCGGGAGAAGGAGCGGTTGAATCTTTTCGTTCAGGAAAGCCGCTGGTGTTACGAACCGGCAAGGTAATCAATGCTCGCGGACTTGTAACCGGAGGGATTCCTCCATATCCCGAAACACAAGCTTATGTAAGAGCGATCGTTTTGCCATTACTCAATGGTCGATCACCAATCACAAGTCGCGCTTTGCAACTGCCGAATAAGACTAACTCCATGATGCCAGTCACAACGCAAAAACAGTTAGTGAAGAACTCTTCGTTCATCGAGGTCCAATGAGGGGGGTGTAACCTTTTGTCCACAACGGTGCTCCCTTTTGCGTCACCCTGGCAGTTCATTAGCAATTAGTTTCCATTTCGTTGTGGCACATCAGTTGTTAAGCGAGCCCAAACATATCGAAAGGATTTTTTGAGGGCTGGAAGCGAGAGGAAGACACAACGATGAGCGCAGAAGCTTTGCATTTGCAGATTCCAACAGATGCCGGAGAAGCAGAATCGGATATCACTCGTGACGCTGACACGTTGCCGCCGATAATTTGTTATCGCGATCCCGCCGATGTGCGCACGATTCGTCGCCAATCACGGCTTATCGTCCTCGCGCTCTTGATCGTCGGTGTGGCCATTGTCGGCGTGGTTTACAAGGCGATCCAAAAACCAGATCGGATTGTCGTAGATATGTCCTCCGGTCGCGCCGTGATGATTAACGATCGCGAGCTGGGCGCTACTGAAGCAGTCAGACTTGAGAAAGACAAGTTGCAGCTCGCGGACATGGATTACGTGGTTAAAGCATTCGTTGAATATCTCTACCGCGTCGATCAGCGATCGCGCTCCAAAGACATTGAGGCGGCGCTGCGATTGATGGTGCCCGGCCAGGCCAAGAAATTCGCTCAATACTTAACCGATCAGAAGATCCTGCAAACGCAACGGGAGCAGCAATGGAATGCCACCTGGAAGGCTGAATACATTGAACATGCGCCGGGAAAGCCTTTGACTGTGAAAGTCTATGGCACGCAAGACATTGATATGGTGATCAAGAACGAGAGCAAACACGCAACCAAGCATGTTTTGCTCACGATTGAACTGTTGCCCGATGCCCCGGAGAACGGAACCTTTCGGCTCGATCGCAATCTGCGTTCGGGCTTTCGAATCAACTCAGTCGACTACAAGGAACTGAGTGCTACTGAATCTGAAACGCCTGTAGTCAATACAAGCCAAGGTTAAGAGGACAGACAGATGAAGACACTATTTGGTTTGACAGTATTAGTGTGCGCTGCCGTGGCCGCTTCGGCCCAGCAACCGACGCCTTCGCCAGTTCGGCCCACTCCGCAACGTAGCTGCTGTGTACATCGGCCCTTGAGGCGCATCGCATCTCCGGCGCCGCTCCGAGCGCCGCAACCAGCGATTGATTCGTCAACAGATTTCTATGTCGGCGAGGCGAAGGTCGATGTGACGAAGGATGAAACCGTCGTCCGTCTGGCGATGGCGCAGCACGGGAGCGTTTTGATCGAACTGCCCGCCAACGATGGACCGCGCTACATCATACCGGGCGATCCTGAAATGGCCACAGTCGATGAAAAGGCGCTTGAGCGAAACAAACGCGCCATCGTCGTACGGCCCGGCTCATTGTTTGTCCCTCCCTTGCCTAATCACAAAGCACGCACGCCTGCGGCAACGGTTACTGCGCAGATGCGCAGCGGACTTGTAGTTACCTTTCTGTTCTATCCAGTAGAAGACCTCGCGCAGAACGTTCATCGCTGCGTCTTAAGTTATAACCGCGATGAAGTAGTGGCGCGACGACGCGCGGCGGGACTGCCAGTTAACCTCGACACTAACAACACCAACAACGAGAGGAGGAATGAGACTGGGCAGTCCACCGCGCCAACTTCAATCTCGGTCGAAGGAAACGATGATAGTAAGCCACTCGATAAGCCATCAGAGAACAAGACCGCAATAACCAACTCTGAGACGGGACCGAAGGAAAAAGCCGATGCCAGTGCACCAACGCCATCACTAACAACCGAGGCCACACGTCCAAAAGCGGAACCGAAGAAAGGCGAAATCGACGAGCGAGTCCAAGCGACCGCACGGGATGCGTTGGCGCGAGCCATTAAGAAACCAAAGCAGTTTAAGAACTGGACGAAACCAGCTCACGGGTTGGCGCTCTCGATTTTGTCCCCAACGGACGCGAAAGGTGAGTTTCAAGTCCTGACGCTGGCGGTTAGAAACACAAGTAAAGAAACCCTGAAGCTTGTTTCCGGCAGTCCCGATCTATTCGTGGAAATGCGAGACGAACAGGGGAAGCCAATCAATCTGGAGTCAGTTAAGAAGCTTCACGTGGAGCTGAGTGAAACGACGGCAGAGCTTCAGCCCGGCAAGATTGTCTATTACGTCATTGCCTATGCCTCACCGATCCTCGGCAGCCATCAACAATTGAAGGTAGTTGTTGGGCAAACTAATGCCGCTGATGAGCCCGCGTCAATATCGCTGGTCAATAGCGAACGATAGGAGGAGTGCAGCATGAATCAGAACAACGGTAACCATCGTCACGTCGCTCTGGTGGATGTTATCGAAGACGAGACTCCAGCGGGCGAAACTACAACCTTCTATGATTCCGACAACCCGGTGCTGAAACCTGCGAAGCAGGTTGTCACCGGAAAAGGCAAGAGTTGGAAGCGCTCACTAATCAAATGGTGCTTTGTTCTTCTCCTGATTGGGAGTGGAGCCGTCGCTCTGTATTTGTTAGTCAGAGTGAATCGCGTTCCCGTCAGGGTGCAAGCTGACGCCGGCAGCGATGCCCAACGCGCTAAGTCGCGAAGCGAAGCCAGCAATTCAGAGAACAATTTGACGGCTGAAGCAATCACGATAGCCCGTCAGGCTTCGGGCAACGATGCGTCAAACAATGCTCCACCGGCAGCTTCGCCGAATCCATCGCCAGTTCCTTCACCGTCGCAAGTGTTTACACCAGGACGAAATCTCGCTTTCACCGGAAACCTATCCCCGGTCAACGAAACGTTCACCAGTAATGGTTCAAACGGTGATGCCAACCAAAAGCAAAGCGGCAATCTTAATCAGTCGCCATCGCAGGCGGGTGATCTAGTTTCTTCGACCGTCACACAGAGTCATGCCAATGTGACGCAGAGCATCTCTGTCGAGGACGTGCAGCCAAAGTTGTCATTAGCGCCAGGACTCAATCCGAGTCGCAGTCAACCAAGACTTGAGAAACTCACAACGGACAAGCCAAAAACGCCACCAGCAGTATTGCCGCCGTTCGGCACGATGTTGCCGGTTCGCACTCAGGGCGTGATCTTCACTTTGCGCAACAACTCCTATGCACGGATGGAACTTACCCAAGACTGCGCTGGCCCCGGTTGGTCCCTGCCGAAAGGAGCCATTCTGGTTGGCCGCACGACCGGCGGTGAATATGACCGCGCCTTCGTAAATATCATTGGCTACATCGATCCGCGGGACAACAAACTCGTGAAGATGTCAGGAGACGTGCTCGGTGCGGATGGCGCCGCCGGAATCCCTGGCAAACGGATGGGAGTGGATCGTAACCGGCTGAAGCAAACGCTGCGCAAGGTTGCGTCGAGCGGGATTCAGGTTGCCGGAATAATGGCCGGAGCCCTAACCGGCAGGGGCACAGTCGTCATCGACGGAGCCGGCAACCGACTCATGAACCCAATAACTGACGAGGCGCGCGGGCTGGTTGGCAACGGAAACGATCGGAGTAGCTTCGTGAAGGTGCAAGCCGGCGCAGCGGCTTACGTCATGGTCGCTGATTTACCGAAGAGTCTGCCTGCTGTTGATGCACCCGGAGAGAATGAGTTAACCACCGCTGCGCACACGCTCACTGACCGTGAAGTAATGGAACTGATTCTGTTTGGCACTCCAGAAGATATTCGCGCGGCCACGTCGCTCATGAGTGACGAACAAAAACAACTTGTTCTCAAAACATTCACTCCCGAGGTTGAAAAGCGATGATCCCTTCCGCTCCGCATCGTGAAGTAATCGATCCACGCCGACTCGTTCGCGAGCATGGCCGCGATGCGCTCGCAGAGTTAGTGGCGCGAGAGTCCGGCTACATTTTTCAGCTTCGCCCACTAAAAGATCTCTGCCAATCTCTCAAATCAGGCATGCCATTACTCGCGGAGGGTGAGCGTGGCGGCGGCAAGACAGAAATGGTTGACGCACTGGCTTATTCCTGTAACCGGCCGTACTTCGAGTTGCAGGGCATGGACGATCTCAGACTGAGAGACATTCTCTTTGAATGGGACGAGCAAGGCCAAAACAAATTCGTCGTTCAGGCGGTCGAGACCGGAACGCTCAGGCTTGAGGACGCAAGACCGCAGCAATGGCGTAAGGAGTTTCTGAACCTCGGTGAAATCCTGAAGGCTTACGACTATCTCGCCACGACTGGCATAGTTCCGATCGTAAAGCTGGACGAATTCGAAAAGTTGCCCGCCGTCTGCCAGGCGTTCTTCTATCAGCTATTCACGGACGGCCACGCTTCAATTCCTCGATTGACTGAGAATAGTGGTCACATTGGTGTTTGCAAGGCTCAAGAGAAACCGATCGTGATTCTCACTTCAAATAATCAGCATGTCGTACACGCGCCCCTTCGTTCACGCTGTATCTATACCAAGGTTCGCTTGCCAACCGACCATGAGGAAGTGCGGATCTTATATTCGCGAGTGCCATCGGCGTCGGCTCATCTGTTGATGCAGGTTGTCAAAGTGGTGCGCTACATCCGGGTAATGATGCCGACAGTACGCGACAAGCCAGGACTCCGCGAATCCATTTCCCTTCTGCGAACACTTCAACAGGAAAACATCGAGGCCTTGAGTTCTGAAGTCATTGATGACCATCTCGGCTTTATCGCTCGCAACGCTGACGACCTGGCCAACCTTGAACTGGGCCTTCACCGCTTGGAACAAGCGGCAAGAACCCCAGACTCAGTGATCGAGAGGATGGTCGAAGAGATCTGCGAAGAACGAGTCTTTTCACTGCGGGAGGCAGCATGAATACTCGAGAGCGCGGAAAGGTCTGGCCAATGGTTTCTGTCTTGGTGGGAGCCTTCTTCGTGCTCGTGGTCGTTCCCCTTATTCTGCATCGCCAGACCAGTGCTCGCATGGCGACGGTCGATCCAAACGTCACCATCGGTGATGGTCCTGCCACCCATTTACCCGCTCGTGAGAATCCTTCGTACCGATGGCCTGACAGCGAAGTGCCGCGCACCGCCGAGAGATTGCGAGACGCAACCGCCGTAGCGATCGCCGCCACCACCAACGTTCTGGACGGTGTCATGCACAATCAAATGCCGCGTGACGCGCCTGCCATCCTTAAGAACATCGCCGAGCGTCAGTTGATTCCGGTCGAGTGGCTGACCAGCGAGCCAGGCGTGTTGGCAATGCCTCACGGTACAGTTCATCTTCGCTATCTGCGACAGCCTTTAACTATTGAAGTTATTTCTGCACCGAATGATCGCAACGACGGCCCGGCAATTCTGATTCGGATTCCCGATCTGGAGAACACCGGGGTCGGCTCACGCTACTTCGAGTCAATGCAGCTTGACGGCACTGTTTATCCCAATCCGTTTGCGCCAATCGCCGAAATAATTGCTTCCGGCTGGCAACCTCGACTCTTCAAGCAGGCGCAAATCGCCGACGAACAACGCGCCCAACTCGAACAGTGGAGTAGGACTATGACCAACAATAAGTGAGGGAAACCCATGAGCTTCCGAGCCACAATTGAAAGAATAGACGCTGATTATTTCATTCCCCGGCCAGCCGATGAACCGGATCTGGATTCCTTTCATGCCGCGACTCGGTTCTTCAGTGATTTGTCGCGCGCGGGCACATTGATCCTCAGCAGTTCGATTGCCGGTTATCTGCTGTTTCGCTCAGGCCAGGTACTGAATCTCGACTTCAAATGGATGACCTTTGTGCTATTGGGGGCCGTGTTTGCCGCATTAGTAGGCGTCTTCGAATCTGCGTCTCTGGCGTATCCCTACTACAGCATCAATCAGCGCCTAACACACGGCTCTGCTCGCTGGGCCACCATCGGCGATCTGCGCGCCAAGGGACTAGCGCATCTGTCTAGCAAACCTTTACCGTATGGCGCCGTACGCATCGGCAGACTCAGTTCGGCACTCAGTCCAAAACAATACGACCTGATCCTTGGACTCAAACAACTCCTGACTCACACCGGCATCTTTGGTCCCTCCGATTCAGGTAAGTCGGCAACCTTCTACATGAACATTCTCCGGGATTGGTCCAACTGGGGGTCGGTGCTGGTGATGGATATTAAAGGAGAGCTCTACGCGCACACGGCTCGATACTACGATAACGTTTACCGCTTCGACCTCGAAAATCCGGCTCTCTCCGATGTCTGGAATCCTCTTCCCCATTGCTTGAATAATGGCCAGCTCGCGCATTCCATCGCCTCGATCGTTGTCGGCTATGAACCTGAGAACATGAAAGTAAATGACGGCACACACTATTGGATCTCCGGCGAGACCGCTTTAATGAAGGCTCTCTGTCTTCACTTGCCTACGATTGCTGCAAATCCGACCTTGCCGATGATTAAGGAGTATCTGTCGCTTAATGACTTGGCTAAGCTCGCCGAGGATATGAACAACTCCAAAGATCACGAGGCTAAGATTGAATGGGGTAACTTCACTAAAGTTGATCCCGAGAAAACGCAGGGCGGTGTAATCACGGGACTCAATAACAAATTGGGTCCGTTACGTTCTCCCAATGCAATGCAAATCCTGAAAACGGCTACTCCGCAGGAGTTGGCCGGTGGCGCACGAGAGATTAACCTCGCCGACCTTCGCAAACCGCGAACGGCTATCTATGTGGTGCTGTCGGAAACCCAGGCAAGCGAATACCGGATTCTGCTGGAAATGTTCTTTGGCCTCGCAGCCATCGAGATGCAATCTTCTACCAGCAAGAACGCGACTCCGGTTTTGATGGCGCTTGATGAAGCCGGTAACATCCCGCCGCCCAAGCTCCAGGACAGGCTAAAGATCGGACGCTTCCGAAACACGCCTTACCTGCTTGGCTTTCAGGATGTTAATCAGATTAAGAACAAATTTCAGGAAAACGGCGGCAAGGCAGTACTCGCTGGCATGAAGAACCAAGTCTTCTTGCCGGGCATCGATCCGGATACGGGGGCCTACGCCTCATCGCTGCTCGGACCTACCACGGTGCTCTCGCGCACTGAAGTCGATGCGTCGGGAACGCAGAATGATGCCGAACGGGTCTCAGAAAGCCGCCGCGATCTGCGTCAAGCACCCGAATTGCGGCGCATGGTTAAATATCGGCAAGGCATTGCCATCATCGACACCGCCGATCCAATCCTTTTTCGCTTTCCGCAGAGAGCTGATAACGGCGATGTTGCCGCCGCTTCGCGGCGTTCCCTTTCGCCTGCGCCCACGCTGGCCGAAGCGGTTGCCAGGATGAATGAATTGAGGGACGAGGAGAAGCGGCAAGCCGAAAAGGATCGGGCTGTTGTTGAATCAACCGTACCACCCGAAGCAGACGCAGCTAATCCTCATGAGACTGAATCAATTAGTAATCCAGCCGCAGAATCCAAAACGCCGACAGTAAATGATGACCGGGTACGCATGCGTGACATTGAGCAGAAACGCGATCAGAATGTGCTGCCATTTGAGACGCAAAGCGATGAGGAGGATGAAACGTCATGCGCGGCGTAGAAGGAAAGGCGGGCACCCGGCGCTTTGGCTTCTCTTACATCTTGTTGGTAGTCGCGATTGTGATCTACCTTGGCGTCTCAGCCTATTCCGCTCTGGCTACGGAATGGAAAGCCAAGGCTGAAGTACCGCAGATCGATCCAATCCTCCAGATCATCAAAGGGCTGCGGCAATATCAGCAAGTCACTGCTTCTTTCCCACAAACATTTGATCAAGTCGAGGCCCAGGTTTGGAAACATCCCAGTCCTCCCAGTTATGGTTCCGGCGGTCACACTCTGGTGCTCAGGAACTACTATTACCTTTACACCTGGATCAGTCCGACGCGCTGTACTCTGTGGGCCATTCCGCTCGGTTCTAAGGCGAGCCAAGCTAGTTCGTATTTCCTAATACTCACGCCAACTGACAGAGAGAAATTCAAAGGACCGGCTTTGGATTTTAAGGAAGCCAGCACTGTTAGCGGCATTCCAACGTATGCGCAACTCGCTATGCTCGGAATGATCAAGCAGGAAGATTCTCTTCCGCAGAAAAAGAGATAACTCCCGTGCGGGTTGTCTTTCACATCATCTCGACCGGCGGAGGCAGCGGCGCTAGTCGCGCTACTCGCTATATCTCTGAACGTGAGAAAGACCCTACGCGTGAAGGTCCGGGTGCGCGCCCGTTATTCAGCGAGGATCGCGAAGGACTTACCTACCGCAAAGCCGACCGGATTCTTGATCCCGTCAACGGAGAGCCAGCCAAAGACGACTTGATTCACTTGTCCGTCAGTCTTGAAGAAGAAGATTTCGAAAAGCTCGGCAAGGACGAACAAGAGCGACAAGCACACCTGCGCGAAGTTATCCGCGAAGGAATGAAAGGCATGGCAGCGGAATTGAATGTTGAAGAACTGACGTGGGTCGCAGGCATTCATCGCAACTCCGACAACCCGCATTCGCACATCGTCATGCGGAATTCAGCGATCGAACGTGGTGGTGTCAAGGAAAAGGAAATAGGACAGCTTCGTAAGAGTTTGTTGCCTCACAAGGAGATGAAGGACGGCAAGGAGATTATTGTGCCAGGTCGGCTTGGAGAAAAGTTCTTGGCGGCTTTGGACAAACAGCAAGCGCTCAATCTCAATCGCGATCCAGAAAGAATCAAAGCGCAGCAAGCGTGGGAACAGCTTGTTGAAAGACTGGATTCGACCAATCGTCCTAACGGGAATCTTCACCTGCTCGGCGAGACTCACGAAACCTCGTCAGGACGACGACTCAAAGATTCAAGAAACCTGCCAGATAGTCGTGCTATTACCTTAAGTTGGAACGCGGACGCGAGTGTCCGCGAAGACGATAACCGCGCATACAGGATTGCCCTTGGCCGGCACCTGGAGTTCAGCACTCGACTGACCATTGCTGAAGTATGGCACGAGCGCGCCGTCAAATATGGTGATACCTATCGGTTCAATGTCGTGGATCAAACCACCAGTGAAGAGCGAAAGATATCCGAACTCGACGTGCACCGCCGTGCTTCTGCTCGGGCACAGCGAATCGACTCAAGAGATCGGGCCGTTCGAGAAGTGGCGTATGAAACAGACTTGTCCAGTCACCGAGAAACCCTCGATCAATTGACTGAGGCGCGGGAGGCCAAGATTGCGGCGCTCGGGAAAGACGTAGGCTCGTTACGCGGAACCCTATCCAAAGTTGAGCAAGGTCTGACTAGACATCAAACGCCATCAGGAAAATCGTTGACTCCACTCATTTCTCGCCAGACTCTCTCGGAGCTTGAGAATACCGCCATAAAGTTGAATCTCGCTGAGACAGTCACGGAATTAGAGAGGCTACGAACTGCACTGGCTCGCGAGCACAAAGCACCGGCTCGCACTGACGATGAAGCCGCTACCCTGGTGGCCCAGGTGAACGTTGCTCGCGCCGATTTCATGGCCAGGGGCACTCGCCTAGAGAACTTTGAAGCGTCGGTTCATTTAACACCTTACGAAGTGCACGGTGAGCGTTGGTCGCTCGCCGCACTCGACAAGCAGGTATCGCGCCGGCGCGAAGATTCGAAAGTGGTCCCGGACCGAGCGGCACGACTTAATCTGCGCTCACTCGCTCGCCTGAATTATTCGTCAGAGGCGAGACAACAGGCAGCAGATGAAGTTGAACATCTAAAGTTCATTAGGGCGGAAGTCGTCAGGCAAATCGAACAGCGCCGTCAACCGCTGGTTGCAGATCGTGAATTGTCGAACGAGATGATGGCGATTCTGGACAAGGCTTACACATCCGAACAGCGCAGCAGAACAAACGATAGTAGAGACATGCCGGAGCCGAAATATGAAACCCACCATTTGAGGGCACTCGAGACGAGTGCTGAGACCTTAAGAGATCCGACTCTGCTACGTGAAGTGCATGATTGGGAGAAGAATGTCCCCAATAGTGATCCTGAAATTAGCTGGGAAGGTAGGGCTGTCGCCAGAGAGATCACTTCCGGCATAGCCGTCGAGGAGACAAAGGAACGCCTGCAACACTTTCTCGAAAGCAAGAAGGTCGCGTCGCTCAATTTGGGAAATCATCGAACGGGCACGCTGCGTGAAGTAGAAGCGCGAACGCTAACCGAATACTTAGCCCGGGCGATTGAGTCGAGTGAGTTTCGAGACTACCGTCACGCCGTGCGGAACGCGGCCCACGAGCATCACGTTCGCCTTGTCAGAGACTTCGAGAAAGCCTCAGATTACCACGGGGCCGCGCGAGAGTTGGCTGACGAAGCACAGCGCGGTAGGCCAAACTTTACGGACAAAGAGAAGATCAATTTAGAGATCTATGCCGAGCGGCAGAATGATGAAGCGGAAAGAGAAAGATATTTGGAGCTAGCGCGGGGTGAGAGTCAGAGCCAAGAGCGTCAGGTTTCGTCATCTCGAGAGCGGTGAATCCGGTCCTAGGACCTGACATGTACAAGCATGATACCGCCGTGAGAATGTTCTTCACGAAGAAGGCATTTCTGGACGGTTAATTTTGAACCTGAATGTGTTCGCGTTTAAGACTTCCGAATCTGAACCGAACACCCTTTCCGCAAACGTTACGCGCCCA
>JBGQGG010000062.1:0-21373 GCA_041497335.1 Pyrinomonadaceae bacterium
CCGGCCCGGATGCATCGTCAACGAGTATTAGCTCAGCATCCGCAGGGAGGTTCTCCAGTAGTATCGTCAGACAATACTCAACGAGATTGACGTTTCTGTAGATGGGTACAATTACGCTCAGCACGATAATACTCAGTTATCATTAGCTGATTCATTAGTTGGTGACTTCCATTGCTAAGGGACGTTGCCGCGCAAGCTGCCTCTGTTGATGAAGTGGCTTTAGCAAGAGCGGTATCGCAGAAGGGCTGGAGAAGAGTGAAGCGAAAACCCCTGGTGTACACGGAATCCAGTCTGGTATGGATTTCTTCCGCATTCTCGAGAGTAATCCGCATCATATGAGCGCACCCGTCATAGATCGGTACTTGAAACTCCCGGCTATCTCACACGCGGCCGAGTATGAAAGTTGCTTTCGTGACGACATATGGAAGAGAGCCGCCGCCGAAATTTGCAGACAACACCGCATTAACTACAGGGTATTACGCCGCTCGCCACGCGGTGAAAACATAGTCTTCTTGGTCGACAAGGGCTTCGTTATCAAAATCTTCGCACCGTTTCGTGATATGTATTCGCGAGAAGCTTTGGCCCTTAGGCTTGCCCACGGAAAGCTCCGTATCAAAACGCCTGAGGTGCTCCATAACGGAGAAATTGACGGCTGGTCATATCTCGTCACCGCGCAACTGGCTGGTCGCGCGTTGCACCAACCCTGGGCCCCAGTTGGCCTGCGCGATCGATTTGAAATTCTTTCCGGGCTTGGTGCTGCAATGAAACAACTTCATTCATGGGAAGTTACATTGTCAGAGACCGCATCGGATAACGATCATGGTTGGCGGGTTTTCTTGGAAAGACAAATCCGTTTCTCGGTGGAACGTCAAAGAGTTCGAGGGGCAAGCCCTCAGTGGGTGGAAAGCCTTCCCACATACCTCGCGACGAATTTAAGGATGCTCCCGACAGATCACAAGCACGTCCTCCTGCACGGAGATCTGCATCCAGGGAACTTTCTGCTCGAAGGAAAAGGTAGGCATCGGCAAATCGCTGGCTTGATCGATTTCGCCGATTCGCTGAGCGGTTTTCACGAATACGATTTTATTAAGCCCGTAATGCACATGGCGTTCGGCAACCGCGGCCTACAAAGAACCCTCCTGCTTGCGTACGGCTACAAGGAAAAGGAACTCGACCTTCACTTACGCCGCCGTCTCATGCTGTTAACCATACTGCACGAGGGTAGCAATCTACGGAAAGCTGCTCTGGGCCTCCAACCAAACGCCAGTAGTCTCTCTCTCGAAGAATTAGAAGCTGAAATCTGGAGCTTCGCCTAAATGAGTTCTTTCAGAATCCTCTGGAATAACGAATCGGTGTTCTCGGGTGACCTTACTTCTTGCGAAAGATAACCAGTGAAGCTGAAATGCTTTATGAATCAATCATCTCGAAAGTGCCGTTTCAGAGCCCTGACGGAAGTTCGGATAAAGCATTCTGCCGCCATCGACGTATATCGTCGCGCCGGTGATGTAGCTGGCTTCGTCGGAGCAAAGGAATGCGACGACCGCCGCGATCTCTTCAGGCCGTCCGCTGCGTTGAGTTGGAATCCTTCTTGCCAGATGGTGCTTGCTCTCGAGATTGCTCGTTGCTTCCTGATTGCTTTGCGTAGCAATGGCTCCTGGAGCGACTGAATTGACGCGAACATCTTTGTCAGCCAACTCTAACGCCATGGTCTTCGTCAGCATGTCAAGTCCGGCCTTCGCGGCGCAATAGTGGGCGTAACCCGTCCAGGGAATGGTCTGGTGGACTGAGGTGATATTTATGATCGCGCCATTAGTCTTATCGCCAACCATGGCGCGGGCAGCACGTTGTCCACACAGGAAGGCTCCTGTTAGATCTACGTCTATCACTTTGCGCCAGTCATCAAGGTTCAGCTCCAGGAATGGATGGAATTCTCCGATGCCGGCATTGTTGACTAGGATGTCAACACCACCTAACACTTTCTTAACTCTAAGGAACATAGCGTCCACCTGCTCCTCATCAGAAACATCAGCTTTGATACCGATTGCTTCGCCTCCGGCGTCCACGATTTGGCGAACGACCTCCGCTGCATCTGCGTCAACCAGATAATTTACCGCAACGGTCGCGCCTTCTTGGCCAAGTCGAATGGCGATTGCGCGACCGATACCGCTGCTCGCCCCAGTGACAAGTGCACGCCGACCGTTCAATCTCTTTGACGCAAAGTTTGTTTCGTCTCGCATCTTCTGCACCTTATCTCCTGACTCAAGCGAGCTTTGATGTCCACTGCATTGCCGCGCGGTGACTCGTTCGTCAATTGGCTGACAAGTACCCACAGCGTAAGCCTGAGATGAGCTTTCCGCAATGTGCTGACTGTGCTGCAGCATAGGGTTCGACTAACATGAACTTCTCCCACTAACGGGTGAAGCGGTTTCTGCACGGCCATGCCTCTGCATTTTTATTAGCGCATTCGCGAACCAGTCCAAATCTCAACTGCCAGCTAACTTCCAAAAGGGCTTGCTGTCAACTAGATCAGTTGTCGTAACTTGGATTTGGGATGATAATAAGCAATCTCAGTCTCATCGATCCTGTTTAGAGTTTGATTTGGATAACAGAGAGTTATGACCGCTTCGAGAACCGTCCCCAACGTTCTTTCGTTATCGCGGATAGTCATGGCGCTACTCTTCGTCCTCTGCTTTCAGAAGCAAGCAGGACTCTTTTATGTGGCAGTTTCAGCTTGTGTGGTGGCCTTAGCGACTGACGTACTTGACGGTTACTACGCTAGACGAATGCAGGTAGCGTCGATACATGGTCGCCTTTGGGACAGCCTGGGAGACAAAGCATTTTATGCTGCGATCATTGTTGCTTTCAACGCGCAAGGCTATCTAGGCCCGCTGATTAGCTGGGCGCTGATTGTTCGTGAGATCGCCCTCTATATCACAAGAGTTTTGTTTATTGAAAAGCTTCCCAAAATTGAGCAGATTCGGCCTTGGACCAATTGGCACGGGTATTTCATGTACATCACCATCATCCTCGGATTGTCGCGGATGTACGCCGAAATCAATGGCCTTCGATTCACGATCCACCCATACATGCAGATTTCGGCTTACGCCGCGCTAGTATTCGGTATTGGCAGCATAATTTCCTTCCTCAAGCTCGAGTGAAGGCTTTCGCGATGATAGGCCAGAGTTTTATTATGCCGGAGACTATGATAGCACCGGGATTGATAATGAAGTTCACGATTGAGGTTGTACTTGTCCTTCGTTCGTAGCAGTATTTAAGAATCTCAAAGCTTTGCTTGTCGTCGTTGTAGGCTTTTTCTTTCATCCGATCAAGTGACTCAAGCCTTAGCGTCTTGATGGTTGCATAGATACCACTAAAGAACATTTTATTTATCCCAATTAGAAACAATGTGAGGACGATGTACCCGATTACGTGCTCAGTGTTCATTTTGGCAAATGTTTCAATGTGTAAAGTGATTTGAACATAAATGAGTGCCACGATCACGTTGAATACGATGTTCGCTTTATCGACAAACCCAAAGCCGCCGCGCTGGTCAGGATTTAGCAAATCATAGTTGACCGCATCTTCGCTCGTAGCGATCGCCATCGCCCGTTTCAACTGAAGTGATGAAAAGAAAATGACATGTCCGACGAAGGGCATCACAATTAACCACGTATAAAAGTTATGTAGCCGACTGGCAAGAAAGCTCAACGGGTGATCTGGAGAGTCGAATACCTTGTGTCCCCATCTAACCTCGGGGTTGCCAAAAACATGGGTACTAAAATTCGAAAGCCAGCATAGAGCGCCAAGAGTGACCAATCCATATAATAAGAAACTATACCTGCCGTGCAATTGAATGATAGTAGTGAGCTTCGATAGTGACGGTTCGACGGGCGCACTCTTGATGAGCGCCTTGCTCGTTCTAATCGAACAGACACTGTCGTAGTACTTCCTTGCCACATAGAACGAGATCGCATTCCCAGCAATTGTCGAAAAAAGCCCATAATTATTAAGTAGTCCGACGCCCTGGTTGATATGAAGCACACCGTCCTTGGCGGCGGCTCCGTAAAGAGCTAACGAATCGATAAGTGAAACGGCGATCCCGAAGCTGAGCAAAGCCGTTGGACTTCGGTGCAAGAACTGATTGGCAATATCTCTTACCGGATTCCTCATAACTCTCTGTTATCCCAAATGCCGATGCTGGCTAGAGGAGTTACAAGGCGGCAAGAACACGGTTGATTTGACAGGTGGTGCGTGATCACACCGGCTCTTGCAGCACACCCTGAAGAGGGCGACCCGCACTGGCGTGTAGGGCATCAAAACCAGCGACATGATTTCCAAAGTGCTCCTGGGTGACTTATGCTTGGCTGTGTCGCATATTTGAATGGGGTTTGGAAGAAATGGCGTCGAACCGATTTAGGATTATCAGCAATTGAAATCGGCAAGGGCGAGGAGGATTGGCAAAAAAGCCTGGCGATATGGCAAACTCATCGCCGTTCAAACACATAGTCTTTACGCGGCTGCAGAATGACGGAAGAACACCGATTCGTATCCTCGAACCGGCAAACAACCGTCGTGGTGATCTGTTCGGGCGGTTGATGTCCGATCTGTTTATTGCGCTTGGCTATGCCGCACCACGTCTCACGATCCAGAAGCCAGGTCGAGAGTTAGACCTCGTGGCTAACCACAGGGTAGAGTCGCGCCGCGCGATCGCGGAATGCAAAGCCACTAAGGAACCAGTTGGTGGTGCCGACCTGAACAAGTTTGTGGGTGTTCTGGATGCCGAGCAGGAGGATGACAGGCCGGTCACTGGGTATTTCATCTCACTGAATGGTTTTACCGAAACCGCCGTTGAGCAGGAACGGCAGCGACCCCGGACCAGGATTGTTCTGCTCGACGCCTCACAAGTTGTAAACCAACTAATTGAGGGCGGCATCCTGATACCTAAGCACCAAGCTGCTGAGCTTGCAGGCCGGATGTGCGCTGAGTTTGAACACCTCGACCTCGACCCACATGCTGAGATACTGGCCTACGAGCGTGGCTGGATTTGGGTTATCTACTACGCTCACGCCTCGGTCCGCACTCACTTCGCATTGATCCGCTCTGATGGAGGAGTGCTGTCAAAGACAATCGCTGATGAGTTGATTGTTCTGGACCGCGATTGCGAAGGCCAGTTGCACGCCCTCTGCTGCCTGAATCCTGAAGTGATTGTGAGCGACCAAAGCCGTTTCAATGAAGCGATATCCGCCTACAAACAATATGTTTTGAACGAATGCGGTTCTATTCACCTAGACGGGTTACCTGCAGGCGACGAAGTCGGCTCTCCTCAACTCGAGTCTCTCTTTGTCCCGGTGTATGTCGATATACTACCTGGACCGAACGCGCTAAAAAGAAAGAAGAAGAGAAAGCATCGTCCGGTCGGAAGGGTGCTTTCGAAGTATTCACGACTGGCACTCCTCGCCCCACCTGGCGGTGGTAAATCCACGCTGCTCAAGCGCCTCGCAGTGGCGTATTCGGACCCTGAGCGCCGCAATCAATCCGACGATGATCTTCCAGCTCGCGAGTGGCTCCCACTCTTCCTTCGATGCCGCGACGTTCGGGCCATTGCTAGAGGCTCCTTCGCCGACCTGTTAGATGCCCTTGCTAGGCACGAGCCGATTCGCCCACACGCCGACGCTTTTCGGGCATATGTTGATTGCGAGCTCCTGGCTGGACGAGTCTTGTTACTGGTAGACGGAATCGATGAGATTTCAAATGCTGGCGATCGAGCCGCGTTTGTTTGCATGCTGAGGGCTGCCCTTCTCGCGTATCCAGATATTGCTATCGTTATCAGTTCGCGAGAGGCCGGTTTCCGTCATGTTGCGGCACACCTTGCGACAGTTTGCACTCGCGTCAGACTTGCACCGTTCGACGCAGAGGACATAACTCGCTTGACGATTGCTTGGTCCTGCCAAGTTAGTGGAGACACGGAGGAAGTTCGTGCGGAATCTGAAAAACTAGCGGCGGCCATTATTCGCAATGATCGGATACTCCGCTTGGCAATCAACCCACTCCTCCTGACTACGCTCCTGCTGGTCAGACGGTGGATGGGAGCACTTCCAACCCGTAGAGCTCTTCTATATAGCAAGGCGGTCGAGGTTCTCCTCACAACTTGGAACGTCGAGGGCCACGAGCCAATTCCAGAGGATGAAGCATTGCCACAACTCTGCTTCATTGCTTCGGCGATGATGGACTCCGGGGTTCAGGAGGTCAGCCGGTCGCGACTAGCAGCACTGCTACAAGAGGCACGCAAAGCACTGCCTGCCGAACTAGGCTACGTTCGGGAAACCGTGGATCAGTTCATTAACCGAGTCGAGGACAGGAGTAGTCTCTTGATGATGACGGGGCACTCGATTGAGAACGGTCGGATGGTTGAGAACTTTGAGTTCCGGCATCTTACGTTCCAGGAATTCCTTGCGGCACGAGCTTTTGTAGAGGGATGGTATTCCGGGTTTCAGGAGACAGACACGCTCGCAAGCGTCCTTGAATCCCATTTCGAAGACGATGCATGGCGTGAGGTGGTGCCGTTAGCAGCCGCCTTGGGTGGGAAAGCCACTGACCTCTTGATCAAGCAACTAACGGAGCGCGTCAGAAATGGGTTGAGTGATCGGATCATACTATCCCCTGAGACAGAGCCGCTCTATCTCGCTCTAGGTAATTGTTTGGCCGATGAGGCACCGGCACGACCGGCAACGATTCGCTCCGCTATAAAAGAACTAATGCGACTGGGGTCCCTGGACCATGCTCCATTTGGCCGTATGCTTGCCCTGGGCCGATATGGCCGCAAGTTGCGCGAGGAAGCCAGCGACGCATTTCTCTCGGCGTCGGACCTCAGGGGAACAGGACACGCCTTCGCAGCGGCCGTCTATTGGCAAACAATTGGCGAAGACGATTCAGCTCTTGTGCGCGCAGCAGCCTCGTTTAGGGATCTCATCAACGCGCAGGAACCTAGGTTGCGCTGCGCTGGGGCGCTTGGGATCGCGGCGCTTTGCCCGCGACTGCATGATGAGGGTCACAAAGGTGATCGTGTAGCTTGCTCTGAACAACTCCGTCAAAGCGGTGCGGCTCTTGTTCCTATGGTGTTTTCGGATCAGCTTTCCGAGCAGTGGGCGGCGGCATGGGCGCTAGTGGAACTAGCTACCCTCCGAATTTGGGCGCCGCCAGTCGAGCCAGACCTAGTGGGCCGCTTGTTCACCCTTTGGCTTCATAGCCCAAACAGCGAGGTCCGGCGCATGGCGGCGTGGGCTTTGGCTAGACAGCCAATCTGCAAGCGTGATGACGGTCGGCGCTGTGTGTTGGTAGAACGTTCGGACCTCGATCATCTGCTTAGTCGTTATGCCGAACTGAGTCGTCGGCGCGAACAACCCGCATTCCTGGCTGCTGCTTGGTATACTCGTGGATTGAGTGATGCGGAAATCGCTGAACACTCACGGACGCTGCTAGCGGTGGTCGAAGACCGGACAGCAGAGATAACCCTCCGCGAACTCCTAAGAAACCTCGGCGAAAGACCTTAAGTGGGAGCCATCGGATTCGACTGCGGAGCCAGTCGTGAGAGTTTCTAACCAACTGCTTTTTGAGTCTCAAATAACAAAGTTCTCACAACGTGTTGCTATCCAAGCGGCGAAAATAGAAATTGAAAGACTTCGGCGTAAAGAGTCTAACGGTAGATAGAGAGGCTCGGCGGAATTTCATGAACTTAGGGTGATTAGGAAAATGACGGGCTATTAGGTGGCGCTGCATTTTGGCAGACTTTTGGCAGACTACGCTTGGAATCTAATCAATTTGTAGGGCGTGAGCGCGACTTCTCTAGCCGCTCTAGTTAATGTTTACGGGCTTCGGAACGATTACGCGCAACACGCGGTGACTTGTGACGGCGTTGACACGGTAGGGGTCGGACGGTTCGAATCCCCATCCCGGCAACGATCTGCTGAGGACTACGGAATGTTGGTTTCGATCACGCAGTGTCCAGTTGATTGATGGCGTTGTGGGCCGAAGTACTAATTCGGCACCAAGAGAAATGATCAAAGATGTTTTTGGTGTCTGTTTGGTGTCTATTATTGGAGAGCACCAGAGAGACTATAGAGAATTAGGGGTACTTAGGAGAAACTTCATAAGGTGAGCTCGATGAACTAGTTCCGGGCAACTTCCGTGGGCAGAATAAGTTAGAGGGAACCGCGGAGTCGATTCCCCCCTTCGGCATTACCACTCTAAATCCAGCCCTATCAAGCACTTACAAGCGCCGATGATTCTCATTCCGGCCGAGCCAGAATGGTTGCTCTGAACGTTCATCGGGGCAGCCTGACCATGGGAAGAGGGATTCGAGTTCGCCGTTCGGCACCAATCCTCTAACCGCTTTGATTGCAACTGTTTGATTTCCTTGGTGTCTATGCCATCAATAATCTATGCGCTTTTCTCGCTAGAGACTACCTCAGTACGGTAGTGGTTCTATCCTTCGTTTCTGTCGACTGCGGATGGTTCCGGCGGAAGACCATTCGCCTTACTCCAATCGCTGAATCTTGAGTGCGAAAGTGGAAGTGTCAGAATTAAAGTCCCTGCAATTGAGCTTTGACTGCCCTTCGCACTTATGTTAGAAACCCAAGTCTCTAAGCACAGCAATGAGAGGTGGCACACACAGCGGTCCTTTATTAAATGAAGGCCTCCTTCGCGGGATGGCGCTGTTCTTTCTGCTGTTTACCTTGGCCGACGTTGTCTTTCCGCCGCCCTGTTCGGACGATTGCGCCACGCACCGCAGCGTCTCTACATCTGAGGCGAACTATGACAATACCGTGAATGCGACAACCTTAGTTGCCAACGATGCCCCCTGTCCGAAGCGTTCGCCTGACCGGCAATGCGGAGATGAGGATTGCTGTTTTGGCTGCGCCCACATGCTATCGATAAACGCCTTCACCGGCATTGTCGTCTTTGATCTAAAGTCCCGCAGCGCGATTCCATCAGCCGTATTTGTACCAGCACCTCCACTACGACTTACAGATCACCCTCCGCGGCTTGCCTGATCTCCAAGGCCGTTATCGCACGTTGGACAGCTCAAGTCTCAGCTTCTTTCATGGAGCGAGGTTTTGGGCACTAACGTAGACGCACACCCATACCATTCGAAAGGTTAGTGATGATGTTGTTCTCTCTTGGACGGAAAGGCGCGCGCCGAATCCGTTACCTCGCTTTTCTGTCGATAGTTGTCAGCGGCTCGACAGCAGTCCCGGCACAGGATCTTCTAAGGACGAGAGTAGCCATCAATAGACCGGCTGAGACTCCGCCGAACGAAAGTCCGACAGTAACGCCGACTCTTGCTCTCTACTTTGACCCGCTCCAGGGCGAATCAAGCTCAGATCTCGTACGTCGGGCGATCTCGTCGAACGGTGAACTAGCAGCCGCTCGGCTCGACATCGAGCGCGCTCGCGCCCGTTTGCGACAGGCGGGCGTCAGACCAAACCCAACGCTGGATTTTGAGCAGAAGACCGGTCGCCTAACGGGATCGGCCGGGGAGCGCGAGACAAGCATCGGCGTCTCCCTCCCACTGGAAGTTGCGGGTCAGCGGAGGCGGCGAATCGATGTAGCCCAGGCTGAGCTGGAAGCCACGGAAGCAGAAGTCGCCGAGCGCGAGCGAAGATTGGCTGGCGAAGTACTCGGGGCTTACGCCGAGGCACTCTCAGCCCTGCGGGAACTGGAGATCACAGAAGGATTGAATGACCTTGATCTACAGACCACACGATTCGTGCAGGCGCGCGTTAACGAAGGTGAAACAGCGCCAATCGAGTTGAGCCTCCTGCAGGTCGAAGTTGATCGCCTCAAATCACGGCGCGCGCTTGTCGAAGGCCGCTTGCAGGCAGGTCTACTTCGTTTGAGGAGCCTGAGTGGTATCGCGCTCACTGAACCATTGCGCCTGCGGGAGAGTCTTTCGACGACGCGGTCTCCGTGGCAGCGGCCTGACACAGTTGATGCCGCCATCGAGATCGCTTTGCGAACTCGCCCCGATCTTCGTTTCGCGCGGCTAAACGAAGAGGCTGCCCGTGCTGGTCTGAGACTCGCGCGCGCGCAAGCAGCACCGGACGTGGTGGCGTCAACCAAGTATTCCCAAGTCCATTCAGTTTTTGACGAGACACCGGTTGGTCCGATCAGAGATCGTGACAAGTTGCTGACGTTCGGAGTATCCGTAGGTATTCCCGTTTTCAATCGAAACTCGGGCACGAAGGCAGAAGCGGCACTCGTCATCACTCAAGCAACTCGGCGACGAGAGTTCTTGGAAACAGTCATCCGTTCGGAAGTGGCCAGTGCTTATGCCCGTGTCGATGCCGTGCAAAAGGCGCTCCTCATCTTTGATCAAGGAGTGATTGGACGCTCTAACGACAACATCAGGGCCATTCGTGCAGCCTACCAGATCGGTGAATTCAAGATTACAGATCTGTTGGCCGAGCAGCGCCGGCTGCTTGATTCGCAGCGCGACTTCACCGAAACGTTAACTGAGAGATATCGAGCGTTAGCCGATCTTCAGTCAGCAATGGGCGTGTCCGCCCAACCAAAGTGAGGGACGACAAAACATCATGACAAACGACTCATCGAACGAAGCCACAAAACAGGCTGACTCGTTGGAAAGCACAAACCGAATGATGCAGAAATCTCCCCGGCGAAATTTAGTCATCATCGTAGTTGTTGCCATCGTCGCTCTGGCTGCAATCCTAACTTTGCTGCTTTGGTCACGTGGTCGCCAAACGAGGCCGCAAGCAGGTTCGGATGAGGCCAAGCAAAGCGAGAACAAGGACGCTGGCGAATCGCACGAAGTCGTGTTATCGCCCGAAGCGCTGAAGGCCGCTGGTATCGAAGTCGTTGGTGTGACTCAACGTCCTGCCGTGGCGCTACAGACGGTGACCGGCGCGGTTGAAACCAATCAGCAGCAAACGCAACAAGTAACGCCGCTTGTCGGTGGCCGGGTCGAGCGGGTGAATGTGGTGCTGGGAGATCGCGTAAAGACCGGCATGGTCCTCGCGACAATCGCCAGTCCTGAAGTTGCGGAGATGCGCGGCAAACTCCGCGAAGCCCAAACCAAACTGCAACTGGCCCAGCGCAATCTCCAGCGCGTCCAGCGGGCGGAGAATCGAGTTGGCGTTCTCTCAGCCAAAGCCAAGCTCGATGAAACAGAAGCCACTCTCAGGCGCACGCGACGGCTCATCGAACTGGGCGTTGGCGCGGGCAAAGATCTCGTAGCCGCCGAAGCAGCCTATAAGACAGCCAAAGCCGAATACGATTTTCAAAGTAACATTTCCTTAAACCGCGAAGTGCAACAAGCGCAGGCCGAAGCCGATACGGCGGGCGCTGAAGTTTCGCACCTCGAACAAAGTTTGCAGGCGATGGGCGCATCTGCAAGTGGTGCTGGAGCCAGTACTGCGCTCATAGCGGTGCGTGCGCCTACCGGTGGTGCGGTTACAGAACGCTTCGTAAATCCAGGCTCAGGGATTGAAGCAGGCAAACCGCTATTCACCATCGCGAACCTCTCGACAGTGTGGGTAATTGCCAACGTTCCCGAAACACAACTCGGAAATCTTCACAATGGAACGCCGGCCGAAATTCGCTCGGCGGCTTTAGGAGCTGCCGCAGTAGCCGGACGGGTGAGCTATATCGATCCCCAAATCAATCAGGAGACACATACCGCGCGCGTCCGCGTGGAAGTCGGCAACGCTGGCGAGCGCCTCAAGCCAGGGATGTTCGTCGAGGTTGGATTCCAAGCGGGCACCGGCAAAGCAACCGGCGAAGAGTTAGTTATTCCCTCCGAGGCCGTCCAGAAGATTGGTGACCGCACCGTCGTTTTTGTCCCCGACGAAAAGGAGCCCGGCCATTTCAAAGTGCGGGATGTTGAAATCGGAGCAGAGGTCGGTGGATTCCTAAGGGTGCTCGGCGGACTCACACTTGAGGACAAAGTAGTCACGAGAGGCAGCTTCACTCTCAAGGCGCAACTCATGAAGAGTCAGCTCGGGGAGGATGAAAACTGATGATCAACGGAATCATCCAATTCGCCGTCAAGCAGCGCCTCCTGGTCATGTTGATGGTGGCGATCATGATTGGCGCCGGCCTGTATAGCTTTCAGCGGCTGCCTATTGACGCGGTTCCCGACGTTACGAACGTCCAGGTGATGGTACTGACCTCTGCGCCAGCGCTCGCGCCGCTTGAAGTTGAACGGCAGATCACTTTTCCGGTGGAAGTGGCAATGTCAGGCTTGCCAAACATCGCGGAGATTCGTTCCGTGTCGAAAGTCGGTTTGTCCGCAGTCACCGTGGTCTTTGACGATTCGGTGGATACCTATTTCGCGCGACAGCTGGTAGCCGAAAGATTGTCGCAGGCGCGCGAACAAATCCCTGCTTCCATTGGCTCTCCCGAGTTGGGCCCAATCTCCACTGGCCTGGGAGAGATCTATCACTACGAAATCAAAGCCGCGCCCGGAAGTGGTTACGATGCGACCTCGCTACGCACGATTGAAGACTGGAACGTACGCAGGCAGCTGCTGGGAGTGCCAGGCATTACCGAAGTGGTAAGCATGGGTGGTCTTGAGAAGCAATATCAAGCGCAACTCGATCCGGCAAAACTGCAAGCCTACGGCCTCACCTTGCACGATGTGTTAGAGGCAGTTACTAAAAACAACGCAAATGTTGGCGGTGGCTACATCGAGCACGCCGGAGAGCAATACCTGTTGCGCGGGATCGGGCTAGCAGAATCTGCCGACGATATTGCAAAGGTGATCGTAAAGACGGGCAAGAGCGGAGCCCCAATCACTGTTCACGATCTGGGTGAGGTAGTAGTTGGTGCGACGCTCAGGCAAGGGGCCGTAACCGCAGACGGACAGGGTGAGATCGTCACGGGTATCACCATGATGTTGAAAGGCGAGAACTCGCGCACTGTCGTGGAGCGAGTAAAGGAACGGATGACGCAAATCCGTAAGTCTTTGCCGAAGGGCGTTGAAGTTGATTCGTACTATGACCGAACTGAGCTAATCGACCGGACTATTCGCACGGTCGCCAGGAACCTGATTGAAGGCGCGATCCTTGTGATCATCGTGCTCATTCTTTTGCTGGGGAATTGGCGCGCCAGTCTGCTGGTCGCGACCATCATTCCGCTGTCAATGCTTTTCGCGGCGATCCTCATGCGAGTTTTCAATGTCTCCGGGAATTTGATGAGTCTAGGCGCACTCGACTTTGGGCTAATCGTGGACGGGGCGGTCGTGATGGTCGAGAACGCTGTGCGTAGACGAGCCGAAGCGCAACACTCAGGAAATGAAGAGTCACCCGTTAACACGATCCTTGGAGCATGTCAGGAAGTGGGTCGTCCGGTTGTCTTCGCCGTCGCTATCATCATGATTGTGTATTTGCCGATCCTCTCGCTGACAGGGATTGAGGGAAAGATGTTCAAACCGATGGCGCTGACGGTGGTCTTCGCCCTGGCAGGATCGCTCATTCTTAGCTTGACCTATGTTCCAGCCGCAATGTCATTCATCCTGAAAGGACATGTTTCGGAAAAGGAGAGCTTCATAATTTCACGAGTGAAGCGCTGGTATGGTCCGGGCCTTGAGTTCGTGCGCCGCCATCGCGTTCCAGCTCTGGCCGTTGCAACGGTATTGGTCATCGTAAGCGGGTTCATATTGCCACTGCTTGGCTCCGAGTTCATCCCGCGTCTCGACGAAGGAGTGCTCCTGATTGGCTCCCGACAAATGCCGAGCGTATCGCTCGCCGAATCCACCCGCAATCACACTCAGATAGAACGTGTTCTGCATACCTTCCCGGAGGTGATGAGAGTGGTCTCGCGCATTGGGCGTCCTGAAGTCTCTAATGATCCGATGAGCGTGGATCAGGCTGATATCTACGTGACTCTCAAACCGCCGTCGGAGTGGACCAGCGCCCGCACACGCACCGATTTGATTGCCAAGATTGACAAGACGCTGAATGAGCAAGTCCCGGGTGTCGCCTTCAGCTTCACGCAGCCCATTGAGATGCGGATGTCGGAGTTAATCGCCGGCGCACGCGCCGATGTAGCGATTATGCTTTTCGGCGATGATCTGGATACGCTTAGAAAAACGGCTGACCAAATTGCGCGCTCAATTGGAAAGGTACGCGGCGCAGAGGACGTGAAGGTTGAGCAAATCTCCGGTCTGCCGCAACTACAAGTCAAACCTGACCGCGCGGAAATCGCCCGTTATGGAATCAACATCGAAGACGTAAATAGTCTGGTCGAGTCGATTGTCGCCGGTAAGGAGGCTGGTCAGGTTTACGAGGGCGAGCAACGCTTTAATTTGGTCGTTCGGCTCAACCCGCAGTCCGGGCGCGATGTGGAGGCGATCAAAAACTTGATGGTGGCTGCTCCCAACGGCGCACGCATTCCGCTGTCTCAAATCGCCGACGTGTCTGTGGTGGAAGGCCCGGCGCAGATCTCGCGAGAGGACACACGGCGCCGCATTTCGGTCGAGCTTAATGTGCGCGGACGTGACATTGGCAGCTTCGTCAACGAAGCTCAAGGCGTGATTGATAAGCAGGTCAAGATCCCGCCCGGTTACTACGTCACCTGGGGTGGGCAATTTGAGAATCTGCAACGCGCGACGCAGCGGTTGCTGATTGTGGTCCCACTCGCGCTCTTCCTGATCTTCATCTTGCTCTTCAGCACATTCGGTTCCGTCAAGCAGTCGCTGCTGATCTACACAGGCATTCCGTTTGCAATCGTCGGTGGCGTGCTGGCGCTTGCTATGCGCGGGATGCCATTCTCGATCTCGGCTGGCGTGGGCTTTATCGCGCTCTTCGGCGTCGCGGTCTTGAACGGCCTGGTAATGGTCAGCTACATCAATAAATTGCGCGAGGACGGCCGGAACATTTCGGACGCAGTACGAGAAGGTGCGATGATTCGTCTCAGACCCGTATTGATGACGGCGCTGGTCGCTAGCCTTGGTTTTATCCCCATGGCGGTTGCCACTAGTGCAGGCGCGGAGGTCCAGCGACCGTTAGCAACTGTAGTGATCGGAGGGCTGATCACGTCCACTTTGCTCACGCTGCTAATTCTGCCGACTCTTTACGGTTGGTTTGAGCGTGAACGTGCGCCGAGAGCATCGTGATATCAATGAAATGGTTTGCGGCCATAGCTGACGATTGGATGGTTGGTTAGAGGAAACAACTATGGGACACGGACACGATCATGGTACTTCACTGACTGGGCGACGTTTGGTTTTTTCAGTCATCATTACAGTCGCCTTTGTCATCGGTGAGGCTGTCACCGGCTACTTCTCAAACTCTCTGGCGCTGATGTCGGACGCGGGGCATAACTTCGCGGACGCTCTCGCATTGATCCTCTCGTGGTATGGCCTTTGGATCGCGCTCCGGCCATCTTCAGAGAAGCACTCATATGGTTATCACCGGGTGGGCATTCTCACTGCCCTGGTAAATGCGGTCGCCTTGGTCGTTATTGCCTTGTTCGTCTTTTGGGAAGCCATCTCTCGGCTGCGCCATCCTGAGCCGGTACAGAGCAAGCCGATGATCATTGTTGCCCTCATCGCGATTCTCCTGAACACGTTAATTAGTCTCTGGCTCCGCAAAGCGGCAAAGGACGATTTGAACGTGCGTAGCGCCTACATGCATATGGTAGGCGATGCGGTGTCAGCCGTGGGCGTGGTGATCGCCGGGTTGGTCGTCGCGTTCACGGGAGCATCGATTGCAGACCCAATAGTCTCGATTCTGATTGGCCTGCTCATCCTGTGGAGTTCGTGGGGCATCCTGAAAGAGTCCGTCAATGTGTTGCTCGAAGGGATTCCGGAAGGAATGGATATGTGGACGGTCGAGCAAGCGATCACTGATGTGCATGGCGTTTTGGCAGTGCATGATCTCCACGTGTGGACAGTCGGCTCAGGCATGATTTGTTGTAGCTGCCACATCACGGTGGAAGAGCAAAGCGTGAGGAGCGGGGAGAACGTGCTGCGCGCCGTCACCAAAAAGTTGGAACACGATTTCAGGATTGCGCATACTACGATTCAGATCGAGGTCGGGGGTTGTGAGCCAAACGATATGTTTTGCGTAATGAAAGTCGCCGGTGGTGCTGCCGGAAAGGCCCATGACCATAGCTCACCCGATTCTGAAAATCAGAGTGCGAGCCATGAACACTAAACTGCGCCGAGAGACATCTCTGACCGGGATCTCGTTCGCCATGCTGGCGGCGGTGCTCTTCGGCGCAAGCACACCCTTCTCCAAGATCCTATTGGGCAAGACAGAGCCTGTATTGCTGGCCGGACTGTTGTATTTGGGTTCGGGCAGCGGCCTGACGATCTGGGCGTTGCTTCGTTCACAGTCAAGAGGGCACGCGCGCGAGGCGCAGTTGAAACGCTCTGACTTTCCCTGGCTGGCTGGCGCTATTCTGGCCGGCGGGATCATCGGTCCCGTCTTACTGATGGTTGGTCTGGCGATCACGGCCGCGTCTTCCGCTTCGCTACTACTCAACCTCGAAGGCGTCCTTACTGCGCTCCTGGCCTGGTTTGTGTTCAAAGAAAACTTCGACCGCCGTATCGCCTTGGGGATGGCTGCGATCACATGCGGTGGCCTGTTTCTCACTTGGGCAGGCCGTTTGGAGGTGGGCGCGCTTTGGGGCACTCTCGCGATTGGCGGAGCATGCCTCGCATGGGCGATTGATAATAATCTCACCAGAAAAGTCTCTGCGGGAGACCCGGTCCAAATTGCCGCGATAAAAGGACTCGTCGCTGGTGCGGTGAATCTCACGATCGCACTGGTGGCCGGCGCGTCCCTGCCTGCGCTGCGTACCGTGACCTTGGCTGCTTTAGTAGGTTTCTTTGGTTATGGTGTGAGTCTTACCATGTTCGTTCTGGCGCTGCGGCACATCGGCACGGCGAGAACCGGAGCGTACTTTTCACTGGCGCCGTTCGCCGGTGCTCTGATTTCTCTATTGATCTTGCGCGACAGTCTAACCTATCAATTCATGATTGCTGCCGCCCTGATGGGCGTTGGCGTTTGGCTGCACCTGACTGAGCGGCACGAGCACCAGCATGAGCATGAAGCGATCGAGCACGACCATAGACACGTTCACGACGAACACCATCAACACGAGCATGATGAGGGAGCGCCTTTGGGCGAGCCCCACAGCCATCCACATCGTCATGAAAGAACGGTGCACAGCCATCACCACTATCCAGATATACATCATCGACATGCCCACTAGATCGCCAGTGTGGCGGGGACGATTGAGGTAAGAATAATGGAAGTAACCAAATCTCTTTTTTACTTTGTCATCGCCGGGTTGTGCGAAATCGGAGGTGGTTATCTCGTTTGGCTCTGGCTGCGCGAGGGCAAGAGCGTCGGCCTGGCTGTTATTGGCGCTCTTGTGCTTGTCCTTTATGGAATCATTCCCACGTTGCAACCTGCTCACTTTGGCAGAGTGTACGCGGCTTATGGTGGGATCTTCATCGTTCTTTCAATACTGTGGGGCTGGAAGATCGACAGGATTAGGCCTGACAGATTCGATGTGGTCGGAGCGGTTCTCGCGCTGATGGGTGTTGTTATTATTATGTACTGGCCCAGAAAAGTATGAGTCAGCTAGTTCAAATCAGCGGTCCCAATCGCGCGGCGTTAGTAAAGAAGGGCCGTAGGCTCGAATACTTCACAATTGCCTATAACAGCCTCGAAGGACTCATAGCAGTCGTGGCTGGTCTAATGGCCGGTAGCATCGCGCTGGTCGGTTTTGGGTTTGATAGCCTGATCGAAGTCACCTCCGGTGCTGCTTTGCTTTGGCGGCTACATTCGGACGCAGACGAGTCACGGCGGGGACGGATCGAGAAAATTACGCTCCGCATTGTCGGTGTCTGCTTCCTTCTGTTGGCTGCGTATGTCAGCTATGACTCAATCAAATCGCTGATATGGCGCGAACAGCCGCGCGAGAGCATCCCCGGCATTGTCCTGGCCATCGCATCTCTAATCGTCATGCCATTACTCGTTCGCGCCAAGAGAAAGGTAGCGCGGGGCATAAACAGTGCCGCCCTTATGGCTGACTCAAAACAGACTGAGCTTTGCACCTATCTCTCGGCCATCCTGCTGGCCGGTCTGTTATTGAATGCGCTCGTTGGCTGGTGGTGGGCCGATCCCGTTGCTGCTCTCGTGATGGTCCCGATAATTGTGAAAGAGGGAATAGAGGGACTACGCGGCGAGACCTGCTGCGACGATGGGTGTGGCCCAACGGGATCTTGACTAGCCATCAGGCGTATTTCAATAACTGCATAAAGCCGAAGTCCATGTGTATCTGAGTATGGCAGTGAAAGAGTGTTAGCCCTGGGTTGTTAGCGACGAAATCAACCTCGGCTGTACTTTGACGGCTAACACTGACGACATCCTTCATTACTCCGGCGGTACGCTTTCCCGCGACATTCGTGATTTCAAAACTGTGCCGGTGCAGATGAACGGGGTGGCTATCACCACTCTTGTTGTTGAAGATAAGCCGGTAACGCTTACCTTGCTGCAAGACCAGTTCGGGTGTATCGGGAAAAGATTTTCCGTTGATCGTCCAGTGGTTGAAGTCAACGCGATTTCCGGGAACTTTTTCAAAGACCATTTCGAAACGACCATCAGGCTCGGGCGTAGCGGTGTCGTTACCGAAGATGGTGTAATCCCATTTTGTCTTAGCCGGTGCGATCCACTTCGGCTCTCCCTGCTGCCCGGCATACTCAATCACGACTCCCATGCCTTTTGCGCGCTCTGCATCGCGGGTGGAACCAAAGACCCAAACGCCCGGCTCATTCATTTCCACAATCGCATCGATTCTCTCCGCAACTCCGAGCAAGAGCACATCCACGGTCTGCGGATTTGGAACCGGATTGCCGTCCATGGCAATTACTTTGAAATGATGACCGGGAAGGGCAATGCTGACATCATCAGTAGCACTGGCATTCAGTATGCGGAAGAGCACCCGTTCGCCACGTCGCACTCGAATCGGCTCGCCGTGACCAAGCGCTTTCCCGTTGAAGGATGCGGAGCGATAGTCGATCTCAAAGCCGTTGTTGGACGGTCCCATGTGGGCCAGCGAAGGTTCCCAGTGATGCATGGCGATGAAGACCTCGCGGTCGTGACGACCCGGCTCGCTTTTTGGCTCGACATACAGGAATCCGAATTGACCGTTGAACGTAGATTGAGCAAGATTATAACTCGCAAGAGTAGAACCCCCGGAGTTGTGAGTATGATACCAGCGGGTGCCTGAGGGTCTGGGAACGAAAGTGTAACGCGCTGTTCCGTGCGCCGGGATTGGTTTTGTCCCTTCCTCCATTGCGCCATCAACCTCAGCAGGAATCATCAGTCCATGCCAATGGACCAGCTCACTAAGATCACTATCGTTATGGACTTCAACAGTTGTTTTGACGCCTTCCTTCATTCGCAGTATCGGACCCGGAACCATGCCGTTGTATCCGAGTGTTTTGATGATCTGACCTGGGGCAATCTCAAGCGAGACCGGCGCAATGCGAAGCGTGAAATCAGGTTTAGGAGTCTTTGCCGCGCTTCGTTGATAGTCTGCAAGCTCAGAGATTGTTCGGGGGACGGCGGCTTGAACGACTGCCGCGCCAGAGAGCGCTAGAAAGTTCCTGCGGTCCATCGTTCCTCCAAGTGGCTACCTTGTTGCAAATCGTTAGCTGTGATTCATACGGAGTTTCGAATAATACAACTCAGTAGCCCTCAAGGCCAGGATTTCGTTCATGGCATTTTTGACGACTGAATAGGCGAGTTGATATTATCGCTCTTCGTAGTCGAAATCCGATAACGTCGTTTTGAGAACCCTGATGAGTGATAAAGATCTATATTCGGGAATGATCCGACTGCATATTCTCTATCACGCTTCGAAGGGTCCTGTCTTCGGGCTTTGGATCATCGAGGAGCTGGCTCGGCATGGCTATAAGTTGAGTCCCGGCACCTTATATCCGATCCTCCACGGGCTTGAAAGCAGAGGATATCTCCGCTCGACGGAAAAAAGAGAGGGTCGGCAGACTCGGCGCTTTTATCGAGCGACACCGGCAGGACGAAAGGCACTCAAGAGCGCTAAAGAAAAGGTTCGCGAGCTTGTGGGCGAGTTATTTGAGGAAGGGTGAGAAGTGTGCGATCTCAGGGACGCCGCTTTTCGGGATTATGTAAACAAAGAGGAGACGCCTTATGGAATCAAGAAAGACACGGCGCGACTTTCTGCGCGCCTCGGCGGTGGTGGGAACCGGACTCGTACTTAGCAGTTGCGCGGGAAGCAAGACGAACTCGACGGGAAAGGAAGTAACCTCGCCTACAGCGGACGAGAACAAAATGGGCGGAGAGGTCACCGCCACTGAGGATCTAATGCGCGAGCACGGAATACTCCGACGCGCCTTGCTGGTATATAGCGCAACAGCAATCAGACTTCGTGGCAATCCTTCTTCAATCGCTCCCGACGCGCTTCAGAAAACGGCCAAGCTGTTCAAGGCGTTTGGTGAGGAGTATCACGAGAAGAAATTCGAGGAGACCTACATTTTTCCAGCAGTCAAGAAAGTTGGCGGCGAGGCGGCAAGTTATCCAGACATTCTGATCGCACAGCACAATCGCGGACGTGAGATCACGGATTACATCATTAGCGTGACGCAGGGGGCGAAGTTAGGGACGAGTAATGCTGAAGCATTAGCGAAGTCTCTGGAAGCTTTCGTGCTGATGTATCGCAATCATGCCGCGCGTGAAGACACGATCATCTTTCCTGCATGGAAACAGACCATGACGGGTAAACAACTCGACGAAATGAACGATAAGTTTGAGGACATCGAGCATGAGCAGTTTGGTGAGGACGGTTTTGAAGATGCCGTCAAACAGATCGCCGCAATCGAGAGCAGCCTTGGACTGGCTGATATCTCCCAGTTCACAGCGCCCCCTCCACCAAAGGTGTAAGACATTTGGGAGGATGAGTTCTATGAGATCACTTCGAAGACTTATGACTACGACTGCCCCTGCATCAGTAGTCCTGATCCGTATCGTGGTGGGAGGTGTCTTTCTCTCAGAAGGCATTCAGAAGTTTCTCTTTCCGAATGATCTCGGAGTAGGCCGCTTCATCAAGATCGGAATTCCTGCGCCGCAAATAATGGCTCCTTTCGTCGGCGTGGTCGAGATCGTTTGCGGAGCGCTGCTCATTTTTGGGCTCATAACAAGATTGGCTGCAATCCCACTAGTCATTGATATGCTGGTCGCCATCTCGACGACCAAGATTCCCATACTGATCAAGAGTGGGTTCTGGGCGATGGCTCATGAAGCGCGCGTCGATTATGCGATGCTGCTTGGATCGATCTTTCTTCTCATTGTCGGCGCGGGGC
>JBGQGG010000063.1:0-21230 GCA_041497335.1 Pyrinomonadaceae bacterium
ATCACTACTGTCCCAACGTTAGCTAGGTCATTGTCTGTAGGTTGTTGAAAGTGAGAAAGTTAAGCCCGATGCACAGAGGGATCGATTTGAAATCAAAACCAGTCCAGCCGCTGCATGCGCGACTATTGCGGATGCGGAGGGCTGATGAATTCTGGCAAATCGATCTTTGCACAACTGATGGACTTTCTCCCCTCAAAAGCTTTTCGGCGCTGTGTAACTCGCTACCAGGGCGATTACAAACTCAAGAGCTTTTCTTGTTGGGACCAGTTTCTTTGCATGGCCTTCGCCCAACTAACTTATCGCGAGAGTTTGCGCGATATCGAAGCTTGCCTGCGCGCGCAACAGACCAAGCTCTACCATCTCGGCATTCGCGGCCAAGTCTCGCGCAACACCCTGGCCCATGCGAACACGGTCCGCGATTGGCGCATCTACGCCGACTTCGCGCAAGTGCTGATAACGCGCGCCCGCGTGCTCTATGCGGACGACAACTTCGGCATCGAATTGGCCCAGACTGTTTACGCGCTCGATGCCACCACCATCGATTTGTGTCTCGCGCTTTTCCCCTGGGCCAAGTTTCGCAAGCACAAAGGAGCGGTGAAATTGCACACGCTGCTCGACCTGCGCGGCAACATCCCAACTGTGGTGATCATTACACATGGCAAGGTTCACGAGGTCAATATTCTGGATCAACTCAGCTTCGAAGCCGGCGCGTTTTATGTAATGGATCGCGGCTACCTCGATTTCGCGCGCTTGTACAAGTTGCACCTAGCCTCCGCCTTCTTTGTTACCCGCGCCAAGAAGCGCTTCGATTTCCAGCGCCTTTACTCACAACCAGTGGATCGAACTACCGGTGTGCTCTGCGATCAGATAGTGACGCTCGTCAATCCTGTCCCCCGCCAAGGCTATCCCGAGAAGTTGCGTCGCATTCGTTATCACGATCCGCTAACCAATCAACGACTCGTCTTTCTCACCAACAACTTCAGCTTGCCACCACTGACTATTGCCCAACTGTATCGCAGCCGTTGGCAGGTCGAGTTGTTCTTCAAATGGATCAAGCAGCACCTGCGCATCAAGAATTTCTACGGCACTTCAGAGAACGCCTTGCGGACTCAAATTTGGATCGCCATCTCGGTTTATGTGCTGGTCGCCATCGTCAAAAAGGAGTTGCTCCTCGCGGGCAGTCTCTACAGAATGTTACAGATCTGCAGCGTTACTCTTTTCGAGAAAACCCCCATTTTACGGGCTCTTTCTTTGGTAGACGATCAAACCAACTTAGACGATCTTTGCAAACAACTGATTCTGTTCAACTAACGTTGGGACAGTAGTGACTGCGTATGTCATATTTGCTGATCGGTTTAGAGCTTACGTTTTCTACCACAAAGTGGACACTGGCTCCATGAGGATTATCGCAAACCGCCTCTGAAATTGAGATTCGGAGCGGCACATTAAGACCTGGCTCGACGGATACAAGACCGTGACGACACGGAATGCCGGACAAAGGCTTGTTTGATTTAGTGGGTGAACGACGAAGGACAGACCAGGCTGAAGCGGCAGCGATACCAACAATGAATGTGAGCAAAGCAACGATTAAGTGAGCGGTAAGACTTTTCATGTGAGGTCTCCTTTAACGACTCCCATTACGCCCAAAAGAGGCAGCCGCATAGCTGCCAGCGTTAGTTAAGCGACGGCGACTGCGCTGAAAGACGCTACCCCGATTAGGCTTACTTAGCGCGCTTGAAGTAAGCAGTCGAATTTGTCTATGGTTAACGAAGCAGCCGACCGTCCGAGTTGACTGTGCGCGGCGATTCTCTCCGGTACAACACAACGAAGTGCTAGGCCTCAAACGCGTAGTACGAGCGATGGATCATGTCTACCAGGAAGGTCGGCAGCGTCTTCAACCAAACTGATCTGAGCGCCACAGCCAGCGCATTTTCCATTTGGCCTATTCGCCCGGCTCTCCGGGATTCACGAGTGATATATTCCGTTCGTTTGAATCTGAGCGACTCATAGTTGCGGAGTCTTGCTTGCATCTCACCTTTCCGCGCCAGGCATCGGGCGAGTACCAGGGCGTCTTCAATCGCCATGCATGCGCCCTGTCCCAGGTTTGGAGTGGTCGGGTGGGCCGCATCTCCCAAGAGTGTGACGCGGCCTTCGCCCCAACGGCGCACGGGTCGGCGATCCACAATCTCATGTTTCAGGATCGCTTCCCTCTCAGTAGCTTCGATCACTTCCGGGATTGGGCTATGCCATTGCTTGAACTTCTCACGCAACTCGTCCTTCCACCTCGTTTGATCCCCGAGCCGGCCCTCGGGCGCATTGGCCGTCGCGTACCAGAAGACGCGCCCCCGTCCCATCGGTTCAATGCCGAATCGCTGGCCAGACCCCCATGTCTCAATCGCAGTGTGAGAGTGTTGTTTCGGAAGGGTGAAGTGTGCGATGCCGCGGCACGCCCAGTATCCTCTGTAGATCGGTTTCGATGGACCCAGGATGTGTGCGCGGACGGTTGAGTTGAGGCCATCAGCGCCAATCAAGGCGTGTCCTTCGACCTTCCGGCCACTGGAAAAACCGGCAATGACAATTCCATCACGCTGTTCAAGATTTTCAAACCGCTCTCCGAGGTGAATGCAACGTTCAGGTATTCGTTCTGCCAGAATTGAGAGCAAGTCAGCCCTATGCATACACACCGACGGAGTTTCGAAATCTGCTACTGTCTTGATATCAGATAATAATTTACCCTTCCATGTCCGGAGTTGAAGCCGCTCTAAAACCTCGCTACGGTTGAGGACCTCCGGGAGTAAGCCGAATTGGTCGAGCACCCGTGTGGCGTTAGGCCAAACAGAGAGGCCGGCGCCGATCTCTCGCAACTCTGGCGCTTGCTCGAAGACCATGACCTCGCATCCCCGCTGTCGCAGTGCGATAGCTGTGGCCAGACCCCCGATGCCCCCGCCGACAATGAGGATTTTTTCTCCAACCTGGCTCATAGAGCAGCCTCCACTCATCTACCGATCCTCTGCGCTATGCAGACAGTTCATGAGGCCTAACGCCGGCATCACCCACCTGCGACCGAGCAGCATTCCAGCAAATCGGAGAGGACTAGCATGAGCAGCACGCTATCGAGCGGTCGGCATGCCGTTGTTAGATTTGCGCGTAACCGCTCAACCTCCTTCAGCACTATCTTTCTTTTCCGCCACCAACAGTTCAGTTGTGTGTTCCGTGAAGCGTGTGAAGCCACTCACGAATGCGATGGAAGCCCAGCGTTCAATTCTACGCTTCCGCTTTTGAAGATCTTCATCCAGTCTTGTCGGAGCTTGCTCGGCGAGCGATTGCGCGATCTTCTCCAAACCCAATCCACAAGAGCGGCAGAACTTTTGCGTTGCCGAAGTCTTGTTTCCGGAGCTGGGGCAATACATGGCTGCCTCCTCACGTGATAATCGCTAAACAGATGTACGATTCTGACTTCTATCGAGTTCGCTTTTCCGGCTGTTTTTGTTATCAGATCACACACCCGCAAATCTAACGTCAGAGACCGGGCGCGGCGATTAGCAACAGCGTCGAAAAGGACAAATCAAGCAGTGCACTACCCGCGCTCGGGTTCAACGATTTGTCGGGCCGGCGCTTCACGAGGCTTCGTACTTTTCGCGAAGTGTTTCCGAAACGTACTGGGATCGCGTCTTTGCATTGACTGCGAGGCCGCGCGCGTTACACCAAGCCAGGAGATCTTCAACCTCAACGTCGACCTTCTCAACCGTGAGGTTGGAAGGTATGTCCTCTCGGATCAGTCTTTCAGCCGTTTGTAACCACGCTTCGTAGCTCTCTTCCAGATTATCGACGTCTTCAGCAACTTCTCGGAGCCTTTGCCATTGCTCCGGGCGATACCAAGCCACGCCGGTGACTATCCTTGACTCATTTTCGTTGTTAGATGCCTTCTTCATAGATGAACCTCAATCGCGGCCAACATAGCAGTTGACCGAGCACGGCGATTATGAACAACGTCGAATCAAAGGAGCAAGTTGAAGAACGCGCCCTTGTTACAGAACCCTGAGCGGTAGCGACGGGATGCTGCCACTCAAGTTGAGTTTATGATCCGGTCGCTACCGCTCTCGGTTCTGTACCAACCGCGCCGACCATAGCAGTTGACCGAGCGCGGCGATTATCAACAACGTGGAAAGCACAAAAACAAATTGAACTTGAAGCCGCTCTAAAAACCTCACCGCGATGAGGATCTCCGGGAGTAAGCCGAATTGGCTGAGCACCCGCGTGGCGTTAGGCCAAACAGAGAGGCCGACGCCGATCTCTCGCAACTCTGGCGCTTGCTCGAAGACCGCGACCTCGCATCCCCGCTGTCTCAGTGGGCGATAGCTGTGGCAAAACCCCCGATGCCACCGCCAACAATGATGAGTTTTTCCAGCGTGTGTCATGCAACCCTCCTCATCCGCCTCTTGGAACCTGCGGCTCTGCCCTCGTGCTTCGAAAATACGCCGACGCCGGCGGGCGAAAAAGAAAATATAGAATTACAACGAAGAGTAAACTGTGCACTAACAGTTGTAATGGCGAATGCAGGAGACTGAGGATGACGTGGAATCCCATCCAAACAACCAGCAGCCAGCGTGCCCAATTGAACCCGTAGAGCATAAACACGCCGCCCAGCACCATGACCATCCGCGAGACGTGAACGTACCAATGTCCCTTGATCTCGGCAATGCGCTGAGCGGCGGTTGTATTAACGTTTGGCAGCAAGCCAGTAAGAAGTGCGATGCTGCCGAACGCTACGAAGATCCAACTGATGACCGTGATTGAGCTTGGGCGTTTGTTCTTGGCTAGCGAGTATTGGCTAACGCTCCGCATCATCCGTGCCGCGTAGTTTGCGGCTACGGTGCATGTGGGAAGTTAGTTGTCGCCTGGCTCTAGCTGATCTGCTATTTCATCGTATCCATGCCGTTCCCGCAGAATGGTGTCAATGGCCCGATAGTCGGCTGCCACTCTATTCCAAAACCTTCCAAACGTTGCGACCTGCAACGCGTCATCTCTAAGGACCTCGTAGTACTCTCTTGTTACCGGCGATCGTGAGACCGCGCGGAACCCGTCCTCGATCATTTCGTCAACTGGGCGCAGCAGTTCTCGATAGGCTGAAGCAAAGCCACGGAGCGCTGGTAGAAGCTCTTCGCGCTTGGTCAAAGGTTGTTTCCCACTGGCGCTTGGTTCTGCCAACACCCGAGTCAATCCCCGGATCTCGTCGAGGGCTTTCAGGAGCCTTCGTTGTCCTTCTTCTCGCGTCCGCCCAGCCGTGAGGAAAAGAGTGAACTGGCGCGGCGTCCGGACTAGCGCTCGTCCGGAACAGAGCTCTCTGGAAGCAGTGGCCATGCTCAAGGCAGAAGAGATCATGCGGCTCGGCACTTTCAAGTGGTCTTCCGACATCAGCAGGAAGACCATGTTGGCAGCGTCGGCAGAGTTAGGCCGAGGCTTCATTGGTCTGAGCATGTTGAAGTACTGAAGAGCTCTAGCGAACTGGTCTCGTGGGAGGCAACGGTATTCGGTCGGAGCCGCACTTATTGACGTTGATTGGAGAGAATTCGCTAGTCGCGAGACTTCAAGATTATCTTGGACTCCGGAGTATCGCATCCGTGCGACGAAACGTCGGTATGCCGTCTCGGCCTGAGAGGTCGTTGGGTCTGCACCGAACTCTTGGACGAACGCCCGTGCTTCTGGCGTTCGTCTCAGCCGCTGCAGAAAATCCTCCGCCTCCCATCGAAAGGGCGACCGCTGGACGAACGTTCCCACCTCATAAACTGTGCCCGGCGGGAGGATGATGGGCCAAGGCGAATGGCCAAGGCAGAAGTCGATCAGAGGTCGGCGCACGACGAGAGACGGATCGGCGCTCAGATATGCGTACAACTCGCTGAAATCAATCGTCACCCAGGGTATGTCCTGCACGCCATGAAGCGACAGAAGGTCATCGGAGGCGGCTCTGCAGTCGTTCGAAGCGGTGGCAATGTAACGCTCGACTTGTTCAGCAGAGTGGTGCCGGTCAAGTCGCGGAAGTAACTCGTCCCGAAGACGTGATAGCTCACCCTCGACCGAAGCCAGCCGAGCCGAAATCACAGTTTCTCTGAAAAACTTCCGGCCGACATCCGGGTACTTCGCAAGGAGCGATCTTAGTTTGGTCTCACCCCACCATTCCGTTTGATCGCCGAGGGAGTCAAGCCACTCCCGCTCATCGGGGTTGGGGTTCAGAGGAATGCAGAGAATCCAGGTGGTGACTTGATGGTAGTTGTTCGCTGTTTCAAAGGACTTCTTGACCTGCGCACGCTGGCTCTTCCGCAGTCGACCCAAAAAATACTTCGCCTGGAAGGCGGTCAATCGTCCGCGGAACCGGCCGACGTAGCAATCAATACCCAGATCCCCACCGGACCCATCGATGGCCTCGGCGCCGACTTCTCGCGCAAGCAGCTCGGACACCAACTCCTCGAAGTTGGCCGCCGCTGACGACTTCGGACCAACGATCTGGGCGAAATCAAAGTCGAAGAGTTCTAGGCTCGCATTCTGTTTCATCCCGAACTCCGGGAACTTGCTGAGGCAGTCGTCGGTCACACACCCAAGACACTAGGTTTAACGTTGACCGGCCGGGAAGCATTGTATCAAGCATTTCAAGTCTTGCGGATGAGAGACGATCTGAATCCGCTCCGGTTCCAACGAAGTTGGGCGGCGACTTTCAAATAGTGGGGAGAGATCTCCAAGAGTCCATGAACTCCACCTGAATGTCTGCACCTAAGCCTGAGAGGTCCGGAAACAGTGACGCCTGAGTAACGCCTAACAGCCGCAATTCCTGCCGGAGCGACACAAACGAACCGTGCGGAATAATCAATGGCTTCAGCTTATTCTGGTACCGCATCTGGTGTTCGAGAGACAGAAATTCGCTTCGATTGTGCCTGTAAACCGAGAACCAAGCTGACTGCGCAGTGATTCGGGGTTCTAAATGAGGGGGCTCAAAAAAATATGTCTTATCCAGATTGAAGACATTATCGCCGGATACGAATTTCTTTTCATTAGGGCCTTCTAACACCCAAACAACACCATGGCCTTTGTCATTAGGAGGATCACTAGACACTGCGAACCACAGACCGGCGAGCGCATTGGCGGTCCAGTCAAGTAGGCGAGTTGGCATGCCCCAGTGCTGAGCAATTGACAGTAGCTCGTAGTCGGATAATCTTCTAGCTAGTGACCTTGAGCATCTGAGCACTTTCCTTCCTAAATCGCTCTAACATCTTCTGCTCAATATCATCCATCTGGATGGGAGTGATGCCCTTTTCCTTTGCTAGTCTCACGATTCTAGGAAGCAAACTTTTTTTGGTGGCTTGGCCGCGGAACAATCGCCGTGCACCGGTTGAAGTCTCTCTAAGTCGGCCCACGAAATCGCTTACGAAGCGGATTGGCTTTTCTCTTTTTCTATCAACCATGTGAATCGCTTAAGCCGCCCAACGTTGAGTTAACCGGGCGGGAAGCATTGTATCAATTATTCAAGTCCAGCGGACGCGGAGACAAGCTGATTCCGCTCCGCTTCAACGACGATAGGCCGATCCAGATGTGTATCTATGGCCATTCTATTGACACAACATCTACTCCACCACCGACGAATTGCTCGCTTGGTCCTTTATAAGCTTGAAAGTAGGCCCCGTATGTCAAGATCGACATGCGAACTTGCTGCTCCCAACCTTGTAATGATTGAGGAAGAGAGTGCTTGCTGGAACCTTCACACAAAGTTCTAAAAGCAGCTTTGAGAAACTCTTCGATCACGTTAAAAGTGCCCAAGTCGAAGCCTTGATGAAACCAGAAAGGTTCATAGTGAGATGCTAGCGTTTCGATATGTCGCCGGATTTCTTGTGGAAGGGTGTTCTGAAACGCTTCTCCAAATGCTTCCACCTTCTGAAACTCCTTGCGGATGTCCTCATAACCTGTCGGACTGTGATGCCATACGTTGCGTATGACATAAATGGTGGGCACTTGTACGCCATCCCTTTCTTCAAAACCCCCAAGATGGATAATTAGGGCAGCAGCCTGCCTGTTCCCTTCATCAATTCGGCGCTGTTCCTCAACCTTGAGACGGAGAGACTCAGATAAGACCTCAAAATTTTGAAAATTGAGATTGTCGCCAATAAAGTCGTATAGCCATTCATCTGTTGGTACCCCGCTAATTTTAGCTTCACCTACATAGCCGATTAAGGCTTTTCGCTGCGGCCATCTGAGAACCTTGGGACGTTGGCTTTGACCGCGATACTCTTGAATGATATTGATATTAGTGTTTCCAACCGTTCCTGGGCTTTGTGGGACGACCCTCCTAATAGTTACGTTCCGGTCCGCACCAAAGATGATCCCTTGAGGTATTACCTCCACTAGCAAGATAGACATAAGACATCCTTCCCTTTATTCCTCATTCAACTCGCTTACGAGAGGCCTAACGTACTAGGTATCTAATCAAAACCGCCCCATCATACCGCCAAATGTGGTGGTATGCATCACGTCTGACTCAGCACATCGATGACATGCGGAACGTCGTTGCTTTCGCGAATGCGTATGACGTAAAGGCCGAGGCTGATCAGCCATTCCTTCGGACTGCCGATCAAAGAGCCGAGTTTGGCTACGCCTTCATCGAGAATGCTCAGTTCGCGGGCCAGTCGATCGGTCGGCGTTGAGTTGATCATGTTGGCGACCAGCCACGCGCTCTCGCGGGCTTTCCCGAGACTGAAGTTGATAAGCCGATCTTCTGTTTGCGAGGCGTAGCGATCGAGGAGCTTGATCCAGGGCGAGACTTCTTCAATGTCTGACCGGACCTTTATGATCATGCCACCGAGAATATCGTTTATCTGATTGAAATCATGTTCCAGCGAAGCCAGCTCGGACCCCGGCGCGACCGCTTGCGCGGCGATGCCCAGGTCAAAGTTGACGTGTGCGTTCGTTCCGGTGAGGAGGTGCTGGAGAATGATCGGCGGCCAGGTGGCGGCGATTCGAAAAGAGACCAGCCAGCATTTGCTCAAAGGTCCGCCGCGCCGAAAGCTGTCGAGCGCCGCGAGGTAACGATTCGCAAACGTTACATCGACCTTTCCATTCGCGACCCATCTTCAAACAGACCGGTCGCGATGCCTTCCTTGACCTTGATCGTGACGTTTCGATAGAGGGTGGCGAAGAAGCCGAGACGATCTCTCTCGTTGCGGGCGCGGAGAATGATTTGATCGAGTTCGGTCAGGACTTCATCGATTGTCTGAGGCGTCATGGGAGTTGTTCCTCCGTAGAAAGCCCGACTGAAGTCGGGTGGTGTCCTGATTTGACGGCGTTTAGAACATCAACTTCAGTTGGGTCTTTTCTCGCTCAACAAAAACCCGACTAAAGTCGGTACTCTAAACACCGTTAACGAAACCACACGGCTCCTGGAGTACGGGTGTATAGAGTACCAACTTCAGTTGGGCTGTTTCTCGGCATCAAGAACCCGACTAAAGTCGGTACTCTATACACCTCTTATTGCGGCATGCGAATCGTAAATACCGCGCCGCCTCCCGGGGCGGTACCGGCCGTGAGTGTCCCGCCATGCTCAGTAATGACGCGATAAGCCAGCGCCAGGCCGATGCCGTGCCCTCCGGATTTGGTGGTGAAGAAGGGAATGAAGATCTTTTGCGTGTCGGAATCGGCAATGCCGTCGCCGGTATCGTGAATCGAAATGCTTGCCCACTCTTTGCCTTGTTCGTTTTCAATTGAACCGCGGACCGTGACTCGGCGATCGGACTCATCGTTTGGAATTGCCTCGGCGGCATTGCGCAGCAGATTCAAAAGGGCCTGGCGCAACATCCGTATGTCAGCCTGGACTTCAATCCTCCGCGTTTCCTCGGCGTTCTCGGCGTCTCTGCGGTGAGCGCTTGTGTTGGCAGATTCACCGCCGAGACGCAGAGAGCGCTGAGATGGCGCAGAGGAAAATCCTTCAAGAACCAAATTCACCCGTCGTCTTTCAAATAGCGGCGCCAACTCGCGTGCACACTCTGTGATCAACTCATCGAGATTGACTTCTTCCAACTGTAGCGGTTGCGGCCGGGCAAAGTTGAGAAACGCCGTGATCATCTCTGAGAGGTTCCTGACCTCCTGCAACAAAGCGTCGGCGGCCGTCTTACCTTGCTCATCGTGATCGATGCTTTGAAGAAACTGCGCATAGCCGTGCAGCGCGGCCATGGCATTCTTGAACTCGTGAGCCAACCCGGCGGACATCTCGCCGAGGCTCTCCAGATTTCTTTTCAGCGCCACCTGTTCACGCAGGCGCGAGACTTCCGTGATATCGGTAATCAGGCACAGCACCCCGCGAGAGCCGGACTCAGAAGCGGGATCGATTGGCGCCACGGTGGCGCCGAGTCGTCTACTCAAGCCTGATCCGTTTGTGGCCTCAATTTCTTCGCGGCGAAACAGTCGGCCGCTGGTAAGACAAGCCTCAACCAGATCTGCCAACATGGGAACGTTGGAGAAGATCGCGCGGAAATGTTCACCTGAGGCAGCGCTTATGTTCTTAGAAGGGATGTGCGCATTTTCAGAACGGCCCCGCGTGCTTTCGAAAAGGGTGCGCGCCGGCCGGTTCATGACCGTGGCATTGCCCGCTGAGTCAAACGCGATCAAGGCCGTGGGCATGCTGGCGACGATGCGATCGCTGAAGCGCTCAGCCGAATCCGCGCGCTGGCTCGCCTGGTCGCTCAGGCGCTTGAGTTCCTGCTGTTGGTCCTGGAGTTGCGCGATGACTGATTGAAATGTCTCGAGCACAAAAGCCGCTTCGTTCTGGGTCTTGCCGGAATGCGCGACGGGTGCGCGTCTTGCTTCTCCGACCAGTTGGCTGTAAGGACGGAGCAGGCCACGCAGGAGCCAGGCGATGCAGACCAGACTAACAAAGAGCGTAACGACGAAAGCCGTCAGCAGAAACGGACGGTAGATGACTGCGGTGCCGGGAGCCAGCGCGAATACCGCGAAGATCAACACCGTGGCCAACAGGAAGATGCCGGCAAAAATCGTAAGCAGGATTTGAAGACGACTGGCTTGCATGTTCAAGCTAGCGAAACTGCGCAGCGTACCATTCGATGATCCGTGAACCGGCCAGCAATGAGACGATTGATCCGATGCCCAGGAAGATTCCAAACGGCAACATCATCTGCAAATTCCGGCCTCGCCTCATCATAACGGCAATCCCGGCCAGCGAACCGGTGAAAGCGCCGATAAGAATCGTCAGAATTGTCAGCCGCCAACCGAGATAAGCTCCCACCATTAACATCATCTTCACGTCGCCAAAGCCCATGGCTTCCACGCCGCGTAACTTCTCCCAGAGGAAACCCATCAGCCATAGCGATCCGCCGCCGGCGAGCGCTCCGATGGCCGCCCCAATTAATGAAACGAGCGGCACCGGCCAGGTCGGGGGAAAATGTGTAATCAGGTTAGGCAGGTCGTCGAAGTGCGACGGTCCGGCCACATATGAAACCACGACACGAGTAATCAATGCGAAAAGAATCCCGGGGTAGGTAATCGCATTCGGCAGGATCATGTGCTCAGCGTCAATGAAAAGCAGAGCCACAATCGAAGCCGTGAGGGCGAGATCGAAGGCCAGGACAAGGGACACACCATCGTGCCACGTAACGGCGGCGAACAATAAAGCAGTCAGGGCTTCGACCGCCGGATAGCGCGGCGATATTGGCGCGCCGCATGCCCGGCACTGCCCCCGCAGAATAAGAAAACTCAGAACGGGAATATTGTCATAGGCTTTGATACGGGCGCGACATTTGGGGCAGGTGGAATTTGGAAAGACGATCGACTGCTCGCGCGGCAGCCGGTGAATGATTACGTTGAGGAAGCTGCCAATCATCGCACCGAGAACGCCCATCAACGCGCAAGCGACCGGCAGTGGTGGAGCGAGGGCGTTCTCAATCGACAGGTTCATTCAGGAGAGCATTGTAGCGCGGCTCGGATACAGCGCCTACTGGTTTTCCAGCTCGCAGGTGTTCAGAGTGCCGACTTTAGTCGGGCCCTTGGGGCGAAACGACCCGACTAAAGTCGATACTCTAAACACCCGTCGCGATCGTGTTCGTTTCATTCTCTCGCTGCATGGTCTCGGTGCTGATTTTGCAGGTCGTAGAGAATTGAGTGCTTCAGAGAGGCATGACGCCAGGCAAAGTTGGCAATAGTAAGACCGGCGTGGCCGTCGCGAAAGCCACCTTTCAAAAGAAAGCTGCGCAGGAAAGCGGCAGGTCCGGCCAGAGCAATCTGCCAGCGGGAAGTACGCTTGCCGTCCTTCAACATCTGCCGCGCGCCGAGTGGCGCATAACGCTCTTCGATCATTTGCCGGTGATGTTCGGTATCGCGCATCGAGTAGTGCAGGAGATCGCCCCGCAGGGTTTCCACCCGCGCACCCTGATCCATAGTGACGGATTCATGAATAACACGATCACCCCAGCGCCCGCGCCGGCGATCAAAAAGACGAAGTTGATAGTCCGGGTACCAGCCGCCACCGCGAATCCAACGACCCATGTAAAAGGCGCGTCGCGCCACGCGATATCCGGCGGCGAGCATCGCTTCATTTGTGCTCTGCAGCGCTGCGATCGAGGTTTGCAGCTCCGGTGAAACGCGTTCGTCGGCGTCCAGACTGAAAATCCAATCGTGGCTGGCTGAGTCGACGGCGAACTGCTTCTGAGCCGCAAAGCCCGCCCACGGCCTTACGATAACTCGCGCGCCGCGCTGAGCGGCGATCTCACAAGTTGAGTCGGTTGATTCGGAATCGACTACTAGAATTTCGTCGGCCCAGGCGACGGACTCGCAAGTGGCGCGAATGTTTTCAGCTTCGTTGAGGGTGATGATGGTAGCCGTGATCTTCATTGCCAATTGCCAATTCTCGCCGGTGTACTCAAGTATACACGGCTCAATTCGGCAATCGGCAATCGACGATCGGCAATCTCAGATCTCAAATTTGAGATTTAAGATCTCACGGCTTGGTTGGATCCTGTACGACCACGTTGTTGACCCGAAGTGTGGAGGCGGTCGCACGCTGCAAGTCAGCCAGCGCCTTGTTGTAGTCAGTCTGGGCAGCCAGTTCGCTCGTGCGAGCATTCGTCAGCTCGTTCTGCCGTTGCAGCAAGAGAAAAGTGGTTGAGCGACCCACTTCGTAGAGCTTCTGTTCACCGGCCAATTGCTGCTCGGCGCTCTCTCTGGCCTGGCGCGAAGCCACCATGCGTTTCTGCGCCGTGTCGACAGATTGGGCCGCGTTGCGCACGTCCATCTCAATTGCCTGATCCTGAGATCGGTACGAGGCGGCGAGCTGATCGTGTTGGATGCGTGCACCTGCGAGGTTGGCCTCGGCCGTCGTATTGTGAATTGGGAAAGAGATTGCCGCCCCAACCGTGATGTTGTACGTGTTTAGACCAGTTAGATTTCTTATGTCCTTTCCAAAACCGCCGACAAGATTCGTGGGAGGCGCCGTGCATCGATTGTTTGGATCGGCGGGATTCGGGATACACGGAGCGCCCGCCAAGCCAGTCGTCGCTATCGTGCCCGTCAATTCTATCTGTGGCTTCGTCTGGTTCTTGTAGTATTGGACATCGAGCCCGTTGATCTCTTTCTGGAGATCAAGCCGGTGGAGTTCCGTTCGATTCTTGCGCGCATCCTCCAGCGCCGCAGTGAGATTGACTGGCGAGAGGTCAAGCGCCGGCGTGTCGGTCGGCGTAAGCTGTGCTGACCACTCCGGCGCCATCGGATCGCGCAGCATGAGCTGTTTCAGAGTGTTCTCTGCCACTGAAACCGTTTGGGTGGCGACAAAAAGACTCGATTCTCGCGTCGCGATATCGGTTTGGACCTGCGCGCGATCGAGCGGAGCTTTGGCGCCTGCTGAGATCTGGGCCTCAATGTTTCGCATGTTCTGGCGAGACAGGTTCAGGCTATCGAGCTGGTTCTGCTGATTGCGCAGCGCGAACACTAAATTCCAATAGGCGGCCTGCACCTGCGATATGATCGTAATCGTGCGCTGCCGAAAGTCCGAGTCAGTCTGTTCCAGCCGCTTTTTCTGGACCCTGATTGCGTGGCGACTGGCGTCGATCTCACGGTTCCTTAGCAAGGGTTGATTAAACTGGAGAGAAAGATTTGAAGAATAGAACGGAGAAAGCGAGCTGTTGGTCGAGCTTGTGCTGGTGCGCGTATTAGCAAAAGTCAGGGAGTAGTTGCCGCCACCTTTTTCGAACGATTTCGTCAGCGACGGGCTAACGTTGAAGGTGGTGACACTCGTGGTTCCTGCTGCGCCGCCCCCCCCAAGGAAGGAACTCGTTTGCGGAGTCACATTCTTGATGATCTGCGGCGTGACGCTGAATATCGGATCGTACACGCCGTACAGCGAACGCAGTTGTGTTTCGGCGAAGCGCACGTCGTCGCGGGCCACCTCAATGTCGTTATTGTTCTGCAAAGCTTTGCGAATGGCGTCGTTCATCGATAGCGTGAGCACATTACTGCTAACGACCCCGACCCGCGTGAGATCCGGCAGCGGAGGCACAGGAATTGGCTGCACATCTGGAAAATTAGGCGGCCGCGGCTCTTGTATATTCAGGTCGACCGGGGTTGGCTGTGCAGCAGGCACGACGTTAGTTCCAGGCGGCGTTTGCGGGTTCTGCGGTTGCGTGCCCGGTGGCGCGGTGGCGGGCGGAACCTGCTGGCCTGGAGGCTGTGTGGCCGGATTCACCGGCGTCGGACTCGGCGTTTGGGCCAGGGTCGCGCTGAAACATGCCAGAACAAAAAGCGCCAGAACTAGCGCTGTGATAAATGAACGAGACAACTGATTCGACATCGAAGGTGCTCCTAAAAAAATTGAACGGAAATTTTTCGAACAGGCGCCCTCGCTGGCGAGCAGACAGATAGCGCCGGATCATTCCGTACTACGTCAGCAAACGGTGTGCGGTTTCAAAAAGCTTAGCAAATGCTCGCTTGACACTGCCCACAACCGGGCATTATCTTCCAATTTCTTTATAGCTCAACCGTCTTCAGTCAAACCTTTGCGAAACTGCCGCGGTTGACGTGTGTGAATCGTCGAGACAACAACTCAGGAGGTCTATCCAATAATGGCAGTTAAAGTCGGCATCAATGGTTTCGGTCGCATCGGCCGAAACATCTTTCGCACAGCGCTGGGCGACCAGGACATAGACTTCGTCGCGGTGAATGACATAACTGATACCAAAACGCTGGCGCATCTGTTGAAATACGATTCGGTGCTGGGGAATCTCGACCATGACATTTCGGCGTCTGAAAACGGAATCAAGGTGGACGGCGAAGAGTTCCTGGTGTTTTCCGAGCGCGATCCCGCAGTTATCCCCTGGGAATCCGTGGGCGCCGAGATCGTAATTGAATCCACCGGGCGGTTCACCAAAGCGGAAGATGCAAAGAAACATTTGCGCGGCAGCGTCAAGAAAGTAATTATTTCAGCCCCGGCCAAAAACGAAGACATCACGATCGTGCTGGGTGTGAACGAAGACAAGTACGAGCCCGCCGCTCATCATGTGATCTCGAACGCATCGTGCACGACCAATTGTCTGGCGCCGATCGCGAAGGTTATTCACGAAACATTTGGCATTCGTAACGCTCAGATGACCACGATTCACTCGTACACGAATGATCAGCAACTGCTCGACCTGCCACACAAGGATTTGCGCCGGGCGCGTGCCGCGGCCCTCTCGATGATTCCGACATCGACCGGTGCGGCGAAAGCCGTGGCCCTCGTGCTGCCTGAATTGAAAGGAAAGTTCGACGGAATCAGCGTGCGCGTGCCCACGCCGAATGTCTCGCTGGTGGACGTGGTGATCGATGTGGAGAAAGAGACGAGCAGCGAGGAAGTAAACCAGGCTTTGAAGAATGCAGCCAACGGAGAATTAAAGGGGATACTTGCGTTTTCCGAAGAGCCGCTGGTTTCAGCCGACTTCAAAGGCAACTCGAACTCGTCGATTGTCGACGCCGAATACACGAAGGTGATCGGCGGTCACATGATCAAGATTCTGTCCTGGTACGACAACGAGTGGGGCTATTCCTGCCGCGTGCGTGATCTGGTGAAGTACATTGCGGGAAAGGGACTCTAAACAAGTGATGAGTAATGAGTGATGCGTGATGAGTCAATTCGTTTCTAAGGCGCGTGGCCGGTTACCCACTCATTACTCATCACTCATGACTCATTACTGACAATGCCTAAGCTCTCCATTCGAGATCTGGATCTTTCCGGCAGACGCATTTTCATTCGCGTAGATTTCAACGTTCCCATCAAAGACGGCGCCCTCGAAGACGACACGCGCATACGCGCCGCGATTCCCACCATTAACTACGCAATCGATCGGGGCGGCCGAGTAATACTGGCGTCGCACCTGGGCCGGCCGAAGGGTCAGCACGTGGACAAGTACAGCCTGCGTCCGGTGGCGGATCATCTTTCGAAGCTGCTTAAGAGACCCGTTGCCTTTGCCGAAGACTGTGTGGGCGAAGCCGCGCAGACAAAAGTTGCCGCGTTGAAGGACGGTGATGTGCTGCTGCTCGAAAACCTTCGTTTTCATCCTGAAGAAGAGAAGAACGACGAAGCGTTTGCGCAACAGCTCGCGTCGCTATGCGAGCTTTATGTGAACGATGCTTTTGGCGCCGCGCATCGCGCGCACTCCTCGACCGCGGGAATTACCAGGTTTGTGAAGCAGGCCGCGGCCGGCCTGTTGATGGAGAAAGAGCTCGAATATCTCGGTCGCGTTATCAGCAAACCGGAGCACCCGTTCGTAGCGATCCTGGGCGGGGCCAAAGTTTCCGACAAGATTCCGGTTATTAACGCACTCATCGATCGCAAAGTCGACAGGTTACTAATCGGTGGCGCCATGGCTTATACCTTCCTGAAAGCCGAAGGCTTCACGGTGGGGAAGTCGCTGGTGGAAAATGATAAGCTGGAGACTGCTTTGCAAATCAAGAAGCGTTGCGAAGAAGCCGGCGTCGAGTTGTTGCTGCCCACAGATCACCAGATCGTTGACAGCTACGAGCCCATCAAGGGCGCGCGGATTTTGGCGAAGACGATTCCGATCGAGTTCACCAATGCCGGCCACGCAGGCATGGACATTGGCATCGAGACTGTGGCCCTCTTCTCAAACGCACTGAAGAACGCGAAGACGATTATCTGGAATGGTCCGATGGGCGTCTTTGAAGAGCCGCCCTTCAATCAGGGAACGATCGGCATTGCGCATGCGGTCGCCGAAGCCGCTGATCGCGGCGCGATCGTTATCGTTGGTGGCGGTGATTCGGTGGCCGCAGTCACGCAGGCCGGCGTCGCAGATCACATTACCCATATTTCAACCGGCGGCGGCGCGACGTTGGAGTTTCTGGCGGGGAAGGAACTGCCGGGAGTAGTGGCGCTGAATGACCGGACTTAACCACAAAGACACGAAGTCACAAAGTGGTGAAGGGGAAATCTTTGTGCTCTTTGTGACTTCGTGGTTATCTATTAGTTGACTATGCGCAAACCCGTAATCGCAGGGAACTGGAAGATGTACAAGACGGTGGGCGAGTCTGTTGCTGCCGCGCTTGCTCTAAAACCACTGGTCGCTAACGCGAACCATTGTGAAGTAGTAATCGCACCGGTCTTCACGGCTCTGAAGAGTGTTGCTGATCGCCTGGAAGGATCGAACATCCACGTCGCGGCCCAAAACTGCGCGACAGAGCAAAAGGAAGGCGCCTTTACCGGCGAAGTGGCAGCCTTTATGGTGCGCGACGCGGGATGCTCGCACGTGATCGTCGGTCATTCTGAGCGGCGGCAATATTACTCTGAAACCGACGCAATTGTCAGTCGCAAGACGCAAGCCGGCCTCGCAGCGGGATTGATGGTTATCGTTTGCGTGGGCGAGACGCTGGAACAGCGTGATCAGGGAAACGCGGAACGTGTTGTGAGCGAGCAATTAGCCGGCGGATTGAGCGGGTTGACAGCCTCGGATCTCGACCGTATCATCGTTGCTTACGAACCTGTCTGGGCCATCGGGACCGGACGCACCGCGACGCCGGAGCAAGCGCAGGAAATGCACGCGTTTATCCGGCGCGTTTTCGCGGAAAGGCATTCGTCGCCGGCGGCCGAGGTTCTTAGAATCTTGTACGGTGGTTCAGTTAAGCCCGACAACATCGCCGGCTTGATGAAACAACCCGACATTGACGGCGGACTGGTGGGGGGCGCGAGTTTGAACGCCGAGAGTTTCGCGCAGATTGTCAATTACAAATAGTCAGTTGTTAGTTGTCAGTTGTAGGCGCAACGCGAAACCGGCTCTGACTACTAACAACTAACGACTGACTAGTAACTGGAGAATTGATTTGCTTACTTACCTTTTTTACGGGCTATTTATTTTATCGTGCATCATCCTGGTTGTGACGGTCTTGCTGCAGCCAGGAAAGTCTGACGCAGGGGCGTTGTTTTCCAGCTCGGTATCGAGCACGGCGTTTGGGCCCAGAGGCACGCAGACACTGCTAGCTAAAATCACGATCGGCGCGGCGGCCGGATTCATGTTGTTTGCGCTGATCCTCTCGCTGCCGATAGTCACGGGCACAAATTCAGTTTTGCAATCAGGCGTTCCTGAGCAGGAAGCGCTGCCGACACCGGCCGCAACCCCAACGCCGGCTGCGCCGGTGGCAGTACCGACTTCGACGGTCTTGACGCCGTCACCTGCGCCAACGAAAAAGAAATAACCGAGGCGCAAAAGCAAATGTCCGACAAACTGAAGTTTGTCGCTCGCACACGACGCTAAGCTCGTCGGACACCAGATACCCTTCCCATACGAGCCGAAGTGGCGGAACTGGTAGACGCGCACGTTTGAGGGGCGTGTGAGGTAACTCGTGGGGGTTCGAGTCCCCCCTTCGGCACCAATACCTTCCTTAAGTTTTTGTTTGCAATGACTTAGCTCTTGTAATATCCTCTTGGTGTCTATCAAAACGACAAAATAGACACCAAGGAGGCATCCGTGTACCGCCGATCTATCGAACAGCCAGAACCATCTTCCACACTCCCGCCTTCCGCTTCGCGGTCCCTCAAGAAGCAGGTTCGCGTCACCAAAAAGATTCGTACCGCCAAAGGTTGGCAGTTCATCTCTCTGCCCCGGGTTAACAATCGCTACGTTTGGGACAAGCGCGAAGGCTACTACTACATTGAATGGTGGGAAGGAAGGAAGCGTTGCCGACAAATCGCGGGACAAACTCCTATTCAAGCAACTGAAGCTCAGCGAAGAAAGCGAAACGAGCTGATCGGTGAAATGGCGACCGGCGGGAGGCAAAGGCTTGGTCCGTCTCACGAACAGGATGCGTTTACTCGGATTCCAGATGCCGTCGAATTCTTCACTACGCACATACACACACATTCTCCAGCCAAACCCCGTACTCTCGAACGCTATAAAGAAGTGCTCAGCCACTTCGAGCGACTTATTGGGAGGAGGAAGTACATCGAGGCGATCACCCGCTTGGACATCGACGATTATAAGATTGACCGAAGCAAAGAGAGTAAGGGTAAGGGCAAGGTCACTACCCCAGTTGCGGCCAGTACGATTAACTTTGAAGTAACAGTGCTGCGCTCGTTCTTTTACTACCTGATCCGCGAGCGCGGCATCAAAATGGAGAATCCCTGCGCTAACTTCAAGATGCTGCGAGCTGCCAAAGAGCGTCTCAAGAGTAAGCCGCACACATATTCTCAGGATGAGATTAATCGGCTACTGGCCGCGTGCAATCCCGCAAGTCGTGCGATGTATGGCACTCTCCTATTAACCGGGCTCCGTAAAGAGGAACTGGCTCATTTGTCGTGGGATGATGTCGATTTCCGCCACAGTATGATCCGCGTCCGGGCAAAAGAGGACTTCATACCGAAGGATTATGAAGAGCGAGATATTCCCATGCCGCCGGATCTAATCGCTCTGCTCAAAGGCCTGCCGAGAGCGGCGGAATGGGTGTTTCCAGTTCTAAACGGAAATCGCTTCGGGCGCAATGAAATGCTCCGCCGGCTGAAGCGAATAGCAACTCGGGCTAAAGTTAGCAACGCAACTCTGCACAAGTTTCGTCACACCTACGCCACCCGGCTCCTTGAGCAGGGCGCTGACATCGTGACGGTCCAACATCTTCTCGGCCACTCCGACATCGAGACAACTCGAAAGTATCTAAGTCCTGATGATGCACTTCAGCGGCGGGCTACGGATCGCTTATCACTAAAGGGTTAGCGATCACACCGCTCAGTGAAAGTGAGGTGGTTTCGGTTGGTAGTTCTGCTCGTCGATCCAGGCAACGATTTGGTGCTTCACAAAGCGTATGTTTGATTGAATGCGAACATAGGGAATCAGACCTAGAGAGACGTATCTGTAGATCGTCTTCTGGTCTATCTTAAGAAAGGCTTCCAGCTCCTTTACGTTCAGCATTGCAATGTCCGCTGATTCAAATTCGGATTTGCGCTTCATGCTTTCTCGACTCATACGACCCTTCAATCAGACGTTCAAAAGGTCTTGGTTTCACTCAAGGCGATGTTCGGGAGCTTTGGGATATGTCAATCACCGTGCCATCAAAGTGCATGAGAGTCGGCAGGCAATATTTAATTGAACACGCCTCGTAATAGACGGCTTTTCCACATAGATCTTAGAACGACTGGTGGAAGCAATCGAACGAGCCGTGTGGGTTCGGTGACGGACTGATTGAACAAGCGCTCCCAAAGGCGTCAGGCGTTTGGCCATTTTGCGGCACCTAGTGGGTGAGGTTGTGCTGAACAGATTCTCGCCAATCAATCCGGCTCGTTCTTGATCTCCTTGGCAACGCCGTAGGCAAAGCGCTTGCCCTCCGCCGTCTCTTTTTCGAAGCGCTTCGTGAGTTCGCTGGCACTCAGGCCTTCGTCTTTCATCTGCGGCACGGCCCGGTCCCATGCAAATTTCCGACCCGCTCGGGCCTCAGCTAGAGTGTCTTGAAGAAGTGCCAGACTTACATCTCCCATTCTTAATGAGGTATCTCCCTGTCGGACCAACTTCAGCAATATGGTCTGAATCGTTTCGAGGGTATCGCCTAACCCACCTGACACGGCCGTCTCAGTCTCAGGTTCAGCTATTTTCAAGCGTCGCGCTTTGAGCGCCTCGTCGACAAGCCTTCTGAGGATGATGGATTCCTTTTCGCCGGTTTCGGCCACGAGCAGGTCGATAGCATCGACTTGGTCAACCCAAGGATGAAAACCGTACGTC
>JBGQGG010000064.1:0-20822 GCA_041497335.1 Pyrinomonadaceae bacterium
AGCTTTTCATACTCGCTGGATCGTTCTCGCAGATCAAACGCCTTTTGGAAGGCTTCTATGGCCAGCTCTTGCTGCCCGGTATTACTATATGATCCTGCCAGTTTGTCATAGGCTTGGGCGAAGTTAGGATCGAGTTCGACTGCTCGTTTCAAGAACGGCATGGCTTCGCGATCTTTGTTCCCAAGAGCGAGTTCACGTCCCATAGAATAGGCCTTGAGCGCGTCGAGCGATGATGTCGTAGCTTGCTCAATCGGCGCGTCAAACTTCTGAATTGAAGCCAGCGATTCGCCCATTTTCTCGCGCAACCTGGTCGCTGCCTTGCCGAGTTTCTTCAGCACCTGCTCTTTGCTTTCCGCTTCAGTCTGCTCGCGCGCGATCGCGTCGCCAGTCAGCGCGTTAATCGCTTCGAGCGTGATTACGTAGTGACTGCCCAATGCCGCAATTGAGCCGGCCAGCAATGCCTTCAGTCCCTGTCGCAGGCAGATCTCACGGCCAACATCTCGCGTTACTCGTTCGTCGGGCGAGCGGTCCATAAAGCGCAAAGCCTCACGGAGGCGATCGTCACCAAAGATGTTCAGAAATGGCGACTGGCCCAATTGCACCGCCAGGGCCAGCTTTAGCGTGCCGTCGAATACTGCATCGCCTGTGGTGTTGAGAAAATCAGCGAGCACGATGGTGTCTTTATCAGTGAGTGGAACAGCGCGAGTCTGTCTGAAATACCAAAACAACATTAGCGACAGTGTTAGTGCCAGCAGTCCCATCGTTAAAACGGCAGCGCGAGTGTGTTTGAAGTACCATAACAAGATTAGCGCCGTGGTCAGTAACGGCAGTCCCATCGTTACAATGGCGCCGGGTTTATTAAGCTTAACCTGGCTGATAAGGTACTCTGCACTGGAGGCGGGCGCCGGCGGTGAACTCGAACCTGCGCTTTCCGGCGAGGGGCTCTTCAGGTGGACGCCAGTCGCCGCTTCGATCGATGCGGGCGCTCCAGTAATGTCGATTCCGGCAGGGTTCGCGAGTTCGCGCCGCAGTTCCCGCAACTCGATGGCTAAGTCTTTAGTTGTTTGATAGCGATCTTTCGGGTCCTTCGCCAGACATCGACGCACAATTCTTTGCAGACGGTTTGAAGCATTGGGCCGTAAGGCGGTGATCGGAGGCGGCGACCCACGAATGATCTTGTTCAGCGTATCGATCGTGTCTTCTCCCGCAAAAGCTTTGTGACCCGTCACTGCCTCGAACAGAATGCAGCCGAAAGAAAAAATGTCTGAACGTCGATCGATATCGTTTGTTCTCCCCCGCGCTTGTTCCGGCGACATGTAACCGACAGTGCCGAGCACCGTGCCGGGTTGCGAGTGCTGCGGGATGATCGCGGTGTCGATTTCACTCGACGTGCTTGAGAGTGTTTTTGCCTCGATCAATTTCGCGACGCCGAAGTCCAGAATCTTTACGTGACCATCGCGCGTCACCATGATGTTGTCGGGTTTGAGATCCCGGTGGACGATGCCAGCAGCATGAGCCTTCGATAAACCTTCGACAACATATTGCAGGTAGCGCACAAGCTTTCTCAGATCAGTCTCGCTTTGAATCACATCACCGAAGGTGTGCCCGTCTATGAACTCCATCGCAATGAAGTTCACACCGTTGCTCTCGCCGATTTCATGGATGGTGGCGATGTTCGGATGATTGAGCGCCGCCGCGGCCTTTGCTTCTTGGGTGAAGCGGCGCATGCGATCGTGATTAGCCGCGAGATCAGCAGGCAGAATCTTTAGCGCTACCTTGCGATCGAGTTTCGTGTCTTGAGCAAGATAGACCTCGCCCATGCCGCCCGCACCAATCTTGGAGACGATGCGATAATGGGAAAGGCTCGTGTCGGGGGATAGCTCTGCCATTTGTGTTGTTTTACGTCACTATGGCATATGTCGCAAGCTCAAAGTGAGAATCGGTTTGCTAGTGATGTGCATTGAAACGCTTCCCTTAAAGAGGATTGGAATAGTCCGATGGAGCCGAGCACTAGTTGCATTTGCCGGAATTTTGCCGGAACGGCTCAAAATTTCCGGCGTTGTCGCCTTCACCCGCGCGGAAAACGTCAAACGCTTTGTGGTACTCGTGATTCAAACGAGAGACTTCTGTTAGTTTGATTGATGAGGGAACTACCAGTTACATGGCGACACGATCTTCCTCAATGATTTCAACCAAAATGAGCCTCGCAACGGAGTTAACTCCGTTGTGTAAATTCAGACTAAAATGATGAATCTTTGTAAGTTATTGAAATGATTGGTGCCGGGGGCGGGAGTCGAACCCGCACGACCTTGCGGTCAACGGATTTTAAGTCCATCCACGGCCATCTTACCTGATCTCAGCAAACGAGATGAACCAATACTTACCGGACTGGCAGCCGTCAAAGTCATGCTTCGTCCGGTTCGGTCTCGCGACAAAATGTCGTCATCTTAGCGTCAATCCGGAGGGTCTATTCGTTCTGGGTTATCTTGCACGAGTGCGCAAGGGTCTGCGCGCTGCTCGTCTTCCAGGTACGTTCTTCCGGATCTACTTCAAACCTTCAATGAGGACCGCGTCGTAAATCCATCTGCCGCGAATGAAGCCGAAATTACTTCCCTCCGGCGACACCGCAAAATCCTCAATTCCTTCGTTACCTAAATCGGCGATTAGGCGTGGGTCGTCATTGTCGAGCGATTGGCGCCAGAGAGAATTCTTCGAACCGTTTGCAGTGATGTAGTTCAAGCTTTTGTTGTCGCGTTCCCAGGCGATTATGATCGGACTGGATCTATCGTCGGCCAGGCTGAAAGTCTTCAAGACTTTTCGGTTTTCAACTGACATCACGGCAATCTTGATTCGATTGTCGCTCTCTTTAGCGCGGAAAAAATAGGCGACGAAATTCCCGTCGAACGAAAACGCCGGCCACGAAACTTTTCCTTCCGAAACTTGAATCTCTTCGCCGCCGTCGGTTGAAACTCGCCACAGTGTTTGATGAAGTCCCGACTCGAAATAAATCCATTTTCCGTCCATCGTGGAAAATCGCGGATAACCACCTTCCGTTCTTGTAAGCTGAATTTGATTGCTTCCGTCGGCGTTCATTCGCCAGACTTGATTCGAGCCGGTGCGATTTGACGCGAAATAGATGTAACGACCGTCGGGTGAAACTCGGGGTGAAAAGTCGGTGAAAGAATTATTCGTAAGCTGACGCTGCTCGCCGCCGTCGCGGTTAATCGTCCAGATATCTCCGTCGTCTCCGGAGTAGACAATTTTTCCGCCGGGTGCGAAAGCAAAGGTGCCGTTTGCGGCGGTTAAATTTTTGGGATTGTTCAAATCGCTGGCTGACGCAAGATACAAGCGAAAACTGTTGCTGATTTGCGTAGCAATCATCTTGTCGGCGGTTTTGTCTAAACTGATGCTCACGTAATTTGCCGCATCTTTTGTCAAGACTCGGGCTTCTCCCGTCGCGGTTAAGACTTGCCAGATTCTTAACCTTCCTTCCAGAGTTTCCCTCGCGGTCAAAAGCAAACCGTCGCCGGCGGGCAACCATTTCAAATCTTTGATGTTGAAAAACGTCTGCGGTGAAATCACGCTTTCCGCGCCGCTCGCAACGTCAACCCGAAGCAATCGAAAATCGTTTCCGCCGTTCCATGATTGTCCGGCCGCGAAGGCAATTGATTTTCCGTCGGGCGAGAATTGATTGGCTCCAATGCGAATCGGTCTTGGCCGCGTCAGAAGTTTTCGTTCGTTTGTGCCGTCTGCGCCGGCAACGAACAGCGAGCAGAAATCATCGTCCTGGTATTTGCAGCGGACGAAAGAAATCTGCCGGTCATCGGGCGAGACGCTAATCCACCCTTCCGTGTTTTCCGTAATCTTGACCGGAATTCCGCCGAATGTCATGACGCGATAAACCGCCGCCGGAGTCTGGTCGGTTTGATTCCGGCGCACGAAATAGAGCGAATTACCGTCGTGTGAAATTGCCAGTCCCAAATAGTCGTGTTCAGACGGCGGCACGATTTGGATGTTTTCCGAAGTCTCAAGCTGCCGCAGCCAGATATTCTGTTTGCCTCCGGTTTCGCCGGTGTAGGCTACATACTTGCCGTCCGGCGTTATCACGGCCTGTAGGTTCGCCGTGTTTGAAGAGTTTGAGAAGTTTTCGGACTTGGACGGCGCCGACAGGATCGGAGCGGACAGCGCTGAAGCGGCATGCCTGCTTCCCGCAAACCACGAAGCGATTACAATCGAACCGGCAATAAAGACTGCTAACGCCGCAATCGGCGCATACGATCTTTTGGGCGCAGGTAGCAAGAGGTCAGCGCCGGTTTTGCTTAATTCAGTCTTGGCTGGGATGTCCGGAAAACTTTCTTTGACTTCGGCAATGAAACGATATCCGCGACGCGACACGGTTTCGATAAAGCGCGGCTCATGGGCGTCATCTTTCAAAGCCCGCCGCAGCATTTTGATATTGAATGTAAGGTTGCTTTCCTCGACAAAACGATCCTGCCAGATTTTCTGCATCAGCTCGTCCTTTTCGAGCAAGCGTCCGGCGTGTTCGACAAAGATTTGCAGAGTTTCGAAAACCTTTGGCGTGAGCGAGACCGGCTTATTCTCACAGAACAAGATCTTCGCCGACGGGTCAAGGCGAAAGTCTCCGAACTCGTAGAAATGTCCTGTTTCCGGTGACATAACCGCTCTCACAACTTTCTCAGCAAAGTCTCACCTCAATCTCAAGACTTCTCACGCAGAACTTTCTACTCTTACGCCTCAGTCAAGAGTCAAGCGGTGGATTGCCCAAATGTTAGCACCGATTCAGTCGTGGCGAAATCAATGAAGACCCTGCTTGTCTGGTTCAGCTTGACGATGCTGACGGCCTGTCAAAGCGCGTCGTCGGGCGCGCAACAGCCGGTTTCGGCGGGCAACTTGACCAAAGAATACGACGAGTCGAGCGCTGGCGTGCGCAGCAAATACGATGGCAAAGAAATCACCGTCAGAGGCTACACGTTGATTGCCGCGACAATGCCGCGACCTGGCGATGACCAGGGCTCAGTCTTGCTCGAAGAAAAGGGCCGCGACCCGGGCCGGCAAGTTGCCTGCTGGTTTAGTAAGGAGCAGGCTGCGGAATTCTCGAAGATCAAGGGCGGCCAATACGTCACGGTCAAAGGCGTTTTCAACGGCGAAGCCGGCGCGGAATTGAAGTTCTGCAAGCTCGTCAAAGTTGAATAGAGAAAGAATGTCGGAATGGGCCCGAGCCGCGAATTGTCTTATCTGCAGGAAACGTCTGCTTGTGTCGGTGCGAAGACGCCTGAAATGTCTTTCTCGAAATGTCTCAACAGAGTGAAAGACGAAACGAACCCGTAAGGGAAACAAAAAGAAGGAGAGAATGTCATGAAATGCATCTCGATGATTCTTGTTGCTGTTGTGACTTTGACGTTGCTGATCGCCGCGTACAGTCAGACGCGCCAATCTGGCAATCAATCAATCCAAACTTCTAATGATCAGCTCACGAAAGAGCAGATGGCAAAAGCCAAAGCAAAGAAGGTTCTGGTGAAGAGTTTGCCCAAAGGCGTGGAAGGAGTTGAGCTTAAGGACGGGATATTTAGACTAAAACCGGGCTTTAAGTGGGTAAGTCAGCCCGATGGCACAATTGCGGCTGCCAGGAACAACGGTGGCGCAGGGCTAGGCGGTTCATTCGATTGTCAGTGTACTGGGACAGACGCGAAAGGGAAATGTGTCGTTGCTACGCAGGGCAGCTCTATGGGATGTGTATCACACGATACTGACAAATGTAGCGGGACTTGTACTCTGACGGTCTTTACAGGTTTAGCAACAACCCGCATCGCGATCTACTGAGCGGCGTTTACACTGGGCGGAATTTCAGTTTCCAGCGGGCCGCGCAAAACGAAGCTCGAACAGTTTACGGTTAGTCATCATAAACAGACCGTGGATTCTGGAAGTGCGAAAGGTCTGCTATCGCGTTGGGGTCTGCCGTCGACATCGAAGTTACCTCCAGGCCCGGCTGGACATTCTACTCGGTCGAGATACCCGCTCTCAATTGATCACCAGCCGAAGCCCGTTGCTCCGCGAGAGGAAGCAGCCTGCACGCCGAGTTGAGCGGCGGCGTGAATGCTTTTGGATTCACTGGTGCTCATCGCCGAATCAATCACCGGACACCCGGCAAAACGCAAGACGGCGCGTGCAACTGCTCCAGGCTTTCGATCGCACAGCAACAAATTGACCAAAAAGGAGCACGTCAATGAAGAGCAAAATTCTTGTTAGCTTAATCCTCGCCGTTGTGTTTCAACTTAGTGCGCTGGCGTTAGCTGCCCCGCACGTAAGATTCAAGTGTCAGAAAAAGCAGTCAGATTCTGCTCTGATATTGGACATCAGAAACGACGGACCCGATACGCTGGCGAAGGGCACGAAGATTTACTATTTTTACCGGACCTCGCCATCCGCCGAGGCGGTAAGCGGAACGCACACGCTGGACGCTGATGAACAAAAGGGAGGGATCTTTAGCGTGTTCCTTAGCGTTGAGTGGCAGAAACCCATAGTCGAATGCGGTTGTTCGCTAAAACCAATCCTGCTCGTGCCAAGAGCAAAGGTCAACGCGAACCGTCGACCGGAGTAGCCGGCGGGCTGCGACGTTATTCATTTCGGCATGCGCTTAACACTTGGCAGGTAGGGTTTGCGCGATGCGATCCACACACCACGCAGTCCCCGTGATCCCCCAGGATTGATATCAAGGCTGGTCACAGTGATGACTTAAGCGCCGTCGTACTGACAGGATCCGCTCTAACCTTGAGTCAATAACTGTGAAGGGGAATGAGACAATGCAGAAAAAGAATCCATTTTTGATCCCAGGCTTGTCGCTGTTCGTTTTCGCGGGCTCCGTCATATTAGGAGCTGCATTTCCAAGTCGAGTTAATAAGTCGCTCGCTCCCGAAGCCTTCCAGGAAACCCTGACGCTGACCAATAACGGGCGGCCTCTTGGGACCTGGCGCGGAGACTGGCTCATAGACGAACCAAATGTGAAGCAACACATCACTGAATACAAAACCATCCGGTTCGAGCCCGGTGACAAAGTGACAATTCACGCCGGCGGCTGTGCGCAAACCGGAGGGCATGGCAGTACGTGGAAGCGATATGTTAATCCCGGTGCCGACAACTTTCGCTTGTATCATGGCCTGATCTGGATCCCTGGTCTCATCGGGGGAACTGCGGCTGCGGGCGGTTCCCCTGATCCAAAGCGGATCGAGGATTATGTCGATCGCGCGCTATTAACTGTGCCATCGGACACGCACTTGTGGCTCGGTTATGAGGATGATGACTACAGCGACAACGGATACTGGGGGCATGACGACGGCACTGGCGATCAGTGCAAAGGGGTCAAGAACGCGTGGGTTCTCGTAAGCGTCGAACGTCGCTTGGTCGAAGGAAGCGAGTGGGTATATGGCGGCGTTGGTGTGAAAGAAGGCTATACATTCAAAGACGAGAATGTGGACCCGCGCAGGGCCGAGAATTGGGGTGTGTTCAGTCTCCGCACATACTCTTACACCGGCAGTTACTATTGTTATTGTAACGCCAAGGATCCGCTGTGTCAGTTGATTCACAGTCTGATTGCAGGCCACTCCGAGTTAGGCTTTGAGCTCAGTTGCACAAGAAACGGAACTCTCGTTCCAGTCGGCGCCGTTGGTAACTCGAACCTTCGTCTGAAAAGGAGAACACCATGAAACGCCGTTCATCAACTCAACAGGCAGTTAGATTTGCTGTGGTTGCAGGCTTGCTCGTTCTGGTGGGACTGGTGACGCTTGGGTTTGCTGTATTGATCAACGCTTCTTTTATTCCGACAGCTCGAGCGCAAACAAATCCTCCGTGTAGACCACAAGGAGCGACCAGGGGCTGTTCCGCCAATGGCAAGCCCGGACAACAGTTGTGCGATGGTGGTGTGTGGACATTTTGCAAAGCCAACCCTCCACCGCCTCCGCCGCCCGTGTCCGGCACGGTCACCCCGAAGTACTACATACTTACAGTTATTTACGCTCCACCAGGGACGAATGGCGGGAAAAGCAGCAGCTCGGTAAGCTATGGATCCGGGAGTTCGACAGGCTCGACAGTCTCAGCAAGCAATTCGTTCAAGCAGAGCAATACCATTACCGCCACCACCGAGGGAGGCATTACAGGTGTTGTCGGGACACAGGCCGAGGCAAGTTTTGGGGTAACACATAGCTCGTCGAATAGCTCTAGCCTTGATATCAAGAGGTCCAGCACGTCTGAGATCAACGACGTCGGTCCCGCCGCCGACGGGATCAACCACGATCACGATCTAATTTATTTGTGGCTCAATCCAACGGTCCAGCTCAAGCTGTTTCCGACAGTGTCGGGCACAGTTTCATCGGTCGTCTGGCAACCTGTGAATACGAGCCAAACAGTCGTTACCTATGTTTATGTGGGATGGCTGAAAAACCCGTCCCAGATCCCCCCGGGAGAGCTTCAGCTCCTGCAAAGATACGGCATTACACCCCAGGACTTTCCGGAAATGTTGAAGGCCGATCCGTTTGCGAATACATCCAGGTTTTCGTCCGTGCTGCGCACGGACACAGTTCCCGATCCGCGGCGCTTCCAGCCTCTATTCACAACTTTCCCATACGAGCCGCCCTTCGGCCCGGGAGACCCGGTGCCCACGTTTAAGTTCACCACAACGTACACGAATACCGCGGGCACTTCATTCACAGCGCAGAGCGAATACACCGTTGGACTCAAGCTGCAGGCCACGGGCGGCTTTTTCGGTCTGGCTAAATTGACGCTAAAGGATCAAGCCAATTGGACGTGGACGAGCACCGATACGCGTTCAAGTTCGACCGGCACAACCGAGTCTGCTTCGGTGACCGTCGGTGGACCCGCCTTCGGCTACCAGGGACCGACCGACATGGTGGTTTACTATGACGTGATCTACAAGACATTTCTTTTCGCTCCACTACCGACGACATCTCCCCCTCTTTTAGGATCAGTCGCAACGAGCGCAGGACGGTTGGTTAGCGGAAAAGAAGTCATTGTCGTCGCCAACGGTGTCAGATACCGCACCTTTACGAATGCCAAAGGACAGTACCGTGTGTTCGGCAACATCTCTGGCCCGCTTCGGGTCCAGGTGGACACAGTAAGAAAAGAACTGCCACAACTGCCGGCAACGCGAAAGGTCGATATTGTGCTGCCTCGATGAAATGTTGTTCTCGAAATGTCTCAACAAAGTGAAAGACGAAACGAACCTGTAAGGGAAACAAAAAGAAGGAGAGAATGTCATGAAACGCATCTCGATGATTCTTGTTGCTGTTGTGACTTTGACGTTGTTGATCGGCGCGTACAGTCAGACGCGCCAATCTGGCAATCAATCAACCCAAACTTCGAATGATCAGCCCACGAAAGAGCAGATGGCAAAAGCCAAAGCAAAGAAGGTTCTGGTGAAGCGTTTGCCTGATAGCCTGGAAGGAGTTGAGCTTAAGGACGGGATATTCAGAGCAAAACCGGGCTTTGAGTTCGTGACTCAGCCCGATGGCACAGTTGCGGCTGCTAGGAACAACGGCGGGGGAGGTAACATTGCCGGTTCATTCGATTGTAGCTGTTCTGCGGACGTTCCAAAAGGGAAATGTAAAGTTACTACGCTTGGCAGCGCCGTTTACTGTAGTAAAACCGAGGTTGACCCTTGTAACGGGGTTTGTAGTCTGGAGGTGACGATATCTTCAAGAAACACTCACCTCGCGATTTACTGAGCGGCGGTTACACTCAGCAGAGTTTTCCAGCGGGCTGCGCAGAACGCATCTCGAACACTCGGCCCAAATCGCAAGTTGATTCGGCAATACACGGATGCCAACCCAAAAGATCATGCAACTTTCCAGAGGAGGAAAAAAGATGAATCTGTATGAGACGACCTACGATGGACAATCGTTATTTACCTGCGACAGGAAGTCCGGCAGCCTACGCGCGCTGGTGCGAACAAAAGGCCTGGCGTGGATTGCTTTGTTGTCATTGCTTGTATTACTGGCATTGCCGACGGCAACGCTCGCGCAGAAACCTACCCGCGTTGAGCGAATTCCCGGCTCGCAAAGTGTACAAGGTGCGCAGCCTGATCCCATTGTTCTCGGCACGAGCGCGCAAACGGTACAGATTCCCGGCGCTTTGAACGTGGGCAACGGTCGCCTGGAGGTAGTAAATAGTGCCATCGGCGGCGGCGTAGTTGCCAGCCATCTCTACATCCGCCAACTCGATCAACCGGGTTCACCAGCTCACCTGTGTTGGAGAGTTGCCCCCGATGGAGTGCCGGGCCTTCTGCTTACTACCTGTACGTCGTCCCAATCATCCTTACGCTACAAGACCGATTTGCAGCCGTTTTTGGGCGGTCTTAATGTTATCAACCGTCTAAAGCCGTATAACTTCGCTTGGAAGAACACCGGCATGCGTGAGATCGGCTTAATCGCGGAAGATGTCGCCGAGGTCGAGCCGCTCTTTACCTACAAGAACGATAAAGACGAAATCGAAGGCGTTAAGTACGAGAATCTGAACGTCATCTTTATCAACGCTTTCAAAGAGCAGCAGGCGCAAATCGAGGAACTACGACAGCAGATTAAAGCGCAACAAGAACAGCTCAAACAACAAGCGCAACAAATTGACGCTTTGAAAAAACTGGTCTTGCCGTGATCTTTCTCAGGAGGCAAAAAAGATGAGCATACGTGGCACACTTGGCAAACTGATGGTGATCGGAATCGCGCTGGCAATCCTTGGAATCATGCCGGCAAAAATTGGTTCGTTGGAGGTGCAGGGGCAAAAGCGGATTATTGACGTTGATCCGCAAAAGCGGACCACTGAGGTTGATCCGCGAAAGGGGACCACCACTGACATTGATCAGGTCCTGGTCAAGATTGTACCAGCGAAGCCTGTCGCGCCGCTACCGACCATACCGAGTAAGGACGCGCCGTTTCCATTGTCACCCGCGGACAAACAACGCCTGCTGCAATCGGTGCTAACGTCGCTCCAGCAGCAGAGCAAAGCGAACCCGACGCTGAAACTGGAAAACGTGTTCCCACTTGTGGTTACACCTTCAATTCCTCCTGGAGCTAGAAGAATTGTTCTTACAACCGACCACCCGAAGGAATCCTACCTTGAGTACTTCGCGCTGTCCTTTATGAAGGCGTTCAGGGTAGCTACCTTAGGATTTGAAACAGCCACATGGTTGGGAGACAACGCGGACGGAGATCTCGATCTGGACATTGGTGGGCACAGGGGTCAGACTTTACTACTAGACTTTACGGTGGATCAATTTCGAATCGGCGGTGGAAGCGTAACTCCGATGGAGGTCAATCTAGTACGGGACTTTACGTCGAGAAGGGGCGGTCGAAGTACAAGATTGGTTAGTGGCCGCCCACTACTGGCCGCCCACATGGAGATGGGTGTGACTCGGGGCCATATTCTGGTTCCTTTTATCGCGTCGGAGTTTGACTCCATCGAAGTTTTCTCCCGCACGGGCTGGTCATTCCACTCGGTCGAGATAACCATACTCAATTGACCACCAGCCCGTTGCTTTGCAAGAGGAAGCAGCCTGCACGCCGCAGTTGAGCCGCGGCGTGAGTGCTTTTGGATTCACTGATGCTCATCGCCAACATCAATCAACAGCCGCTGGGCCAAACTCAGGATAGCGCTCTTGCAGCGTCGCTTCGTTCAGTGAACTTTTCGCCAGGCATGCATAGGAAGCCATGATCGTGAAAACATCTCTTCTTCTCTCTTTGTTATGTCTTGCCGGCATTAGCGCGAACGCGCAGATGCATCGCGGTAGAAACACCCGAGCCACGCCCGTTGCTATTGTGAGCGATCAGATTAACCCTGCGGCAATCGCTGTTGACGGAACGAGCGTTTACTGGGTGAGTGATTCACGCTCAACGATTAATAAGGTGAGTAAGGCCGGAGGCGCTCCGACGATCATCGTCGCGGGGCAGAAGAAGATACACCGGATTATCGTTGATGGAGATCAGATTTACTTCAATACAGATGACGAGGTCAGGCGGGTCAACAAGACTGGTGGTACTCCGACCACCCTGGCGCCGATCGCCGATATAGCATACTTCGATTTGGCTGTGGACCAGATAAATGTCTACTACGTGAGTAGTCCCTCCAGTAGAAGCCAGTTAATGAAAGTCAGCAAAGCCGGTGGCGATCCGGTGACCCTGGTCTCAAATGATTGTTGCCCAGGTGGCTTAGCTGCGGACGGAGCAAATGTTTATTGGGCTGACTTTGGTGACGACACTCTGAAAAAGATGGACATAAATGGTGGTGCGATCGGCACGCTTGGGACTTGCAACCAGCCTCACGCGGTCGCCGTGGACGCGGGCAGTGTCTATTGCACAGGGTTCGGCGAAATAGTGAGATTTAGAAAAACCGATGGCGCATTGATTACGCGCATAGGCGGTAAGAATCCTCTCGATGATTTTGACCGTCTTGCACTCGATGAGAAGAACATATACACGATTGGCGTGAAGGGAATATATCGAGTCAGTAAGAATGGTGGCGAACCAGCGCTCCTGGTGCCGCAGCATCTGGAATCAAGCAACTTCGCCGTTGATGCCACAAGCATCTACTGGACCAACTATTGGCAGGGAACTGTAATGCGTCTCCGCAAGTAATTGCTTAGTCACTAACGGCCAGCACGGATTTTGCGGCGATGGGAGTTCAGCTGCGAAACCCGAAAATTGCATTCCTTCTACTGGGTCAACTTCATTCAATCCGGCGAGTGGGCCAACCTGGACGGCAAGCGCCAAAGAGAAATATCGCCACAGAGGACACAGAGAGGATCGCGGAGTAGACCTCCGGAGTCTTTAGAGTCATGGCCAAGGTTGACTTCAAAACGATTCTCTTGCCGCAGAATCGCGGGATACTGCTCGATATCGAAATCTTTTTATCCCAGGCAGGAATTCCACCATCGCTGCCAGACTTGGCTGGCTCATGTTTGGCGTTTTGATTTTCTACATTTCACCCCGATTCATTTTTCTGATTGAAGACAAACATCAGAAGACCGCGTGGCTGATGATGCTGCTGGCGAATTCACCCGTGATCTACCGTATGTTTTTCGCTTCGACCTGACGGGTCGATGAGAACAAGAATATGAAACCGAGTTCCCGACGCGGACTACACGGGTTACGATTTCTGGCTGACGAAGCTGAATCGAGTCTGGGCTTCGAGCCTGCATGGTCAACGGACTCTGAGTCCGTTGTCTTTTTCACATGCAATTGCTATGTCTGTCTGTAAATTATTGAAATGATTGGTGCCGAGGGTGGGAGTCGAACCCACACGACCTTGCGGTCAACGGATTTTAAGTCCGTAGCGTCTGCCATTTCGCCACCCCGGCGCCGCGACAAAAGATAACATAAAGCAGCGGGCAGTGAGCAGGGAGCAGGAGAGCAGGAAGCACCAGGCAGGAGGCACTAGGCAGGAAACACCAAAACGTACCCAATAACGCACCGACCTCTGTTCTCTGAGATTAACCACGACTTGAATCACTTCAATTTCTTTGCCACATTTCTTTGAGCGATAGGCAGGGTGTAGAATGCCGTCGTCTTCTCAAGAGCGTGTCGCCTGACGGAACTTTCATGACCGAAGAGCAGGAAGTCTTCCTCAAACATATCCAGAAGCAGGGTCTGAAGCGCACGGCGCAGCGCGATCTTATTCTCGATGTGTTTCTGCGCACTGAAGGCCATGTGTCAGGCGAGGACCTTTATCGCCTGGTGCATGAGCAGGATCCGACTGTCGGCCAAACCACCGTCTATCGCACGCTCAGGCTCCTGACTGACGCCGGCCTTGCTCGCGAGGTGCGATTCGGCGATGGGCGCGCGCATTACGAGCACAACTACAAACATCAACATCACGACCATATGATTTGCTCGGCATGCGGAAAGATCATTGAGTTCTATTCGCCTGAGTTGGAAGCTATTCAGGAGGCGATGGCCACGAAGCATAAGTTTGAACTGACTTCGCACCTGTTACGTATGATTGGCATCTGTGCTGACTGTCGACGCCAGGAGCGCGAGCGAAAACGAGAAAGTATTAAGCGGCCGGAAGCGCGTGCCGCCGCCCGCGGATCACGCCGCTGACAAAAGGGGAAATTGCGATGAGCGTTGAGATTAGGTTTGAACCGAATGGACCGAGCGGTCTGGTTGCCGAAGGCACATCCATCCTGGATGCGGCCCGGCGTCTCGGCTTTCAGATTCCGGACTGCGGAGAGTGCGATGGTGCCTGTGCCGTCACGATCATCACGGGCGCGACCTTGCTTTCTGCTTTGACCGATGGCGAACGTCAGCAGTTGAGCGCTGAGCGTCTGGCCGGAGGCGAGAGACTGGCTTGTCAGTGCAAAGTTGAGCGAAGCGGTGAACTGGTGTTGAAACTGGTGGCGCAGACTGAACGCCCTCGCACCTCGCAAGAAAAGACACGCGACCTGAAAAAGGAATTTAGCGAGTTGTCTCTCGAACGCAAGCTTGCAACCCTGGTGCAGCTTGAAACCATCGCAGCGACGCAGGCTTTCGACACCATCGCGGACGCTTCCGTTTCGCTGGGCAAAAAGATTTTCGACAGTGTTCTGCCTAATACGGACCGGGCGAAACAGGACCAGCCGGAAACGCCGAAAGAGGACAAGCCGGCTTGAACTCTGACTCGCAGACTACTATGACCACTGACCTCAGACCTCCACTCAACGAACCACTGCCGAACTCATCTCGCTTCCTGGCGCTCGCGTTCGTTCTGATTGTTCCGTTCCTGTTGCTTGGTTGTCCCAGCACGACGACCAAGCCCGGCGATGGGACGTCATCACCGGCGCCGGCGGCTCCGGCCAAGTCGGACTTTGACGGCGACCGCGCCTTCGAGCAGGTACGGAAACAAGTAGAGTTCGGTCCGCGGCCGGCTGGATCTGCTGAACTCGAGAAGACGCGTAACTACATCATCGATCAGTTAAAGTCGTACGGCTTGAAAATTACGACCGACGAGTTTAATGCGACCACGCCAATAGGCGAGCGCAAGATGGCCAACGTCACGGCCGAGCTGCCCGGCGAATCGAATGACGTCGTCATCATCTCCAGCCACTATGACACGAAGTATGTCAAGGAATTCAAGTTCGTCGGGGCCAACGATGGCGGCGCTTCCACCGGCGCCTTGCTTGAGATCGCCCGCGTGCTGGCGGCGAGCAAACAAAAGCCCCGGCTGACCTACTGGTTTGTTTTCTTCGATGGCGAAGAGGCGTTCTGTTTTGATTGGGACGAGTGCCATAACCCGAATCCGGCCGATCCGAAAACTCCGCTGCCCGACCATACTTACGGGAGCCGCCGATACGTGGCCCAGCTTATTGAGAAGAACGAACTGAAACGTGTGCGGGCAATGATTCTGCTGGACATGATGGGTTACAAGAATTTGCGACTCGGCCGCGACGATATGAGCACGACCTGGTTGCAGGACATCGTTTGGCAAACAGCGAAGCAGATCGGCTATGGCAAGCAGTTTGTTGATGCCCGCGAAGGTGTCGGCGACGACGATCACGGGCCGTTTCTGCGTGCCGGCATAGACGCTTTGGATATCATTCAGTTGAGCACCTATAACTCAAACGGAACCGAGTACTGGCACACGAAGGAAGATACGCTGGACAAGATTTCCCCGAAGAGCTTGAAGATGGTCGGGGATGCCGTGATCGTGAGCTTGCCGACAATTGAAGAACGGTTACAGAACAAGCGGTGAACACAAGGTGAATCCGTCTTATTCACTTCAGGCCATCGTTCGCAGCTTCTCTTCGACTGCGGCGCCTACTTCGCTGCAGCGGGCCGCCTTCGCCTCTCCGATCAAGTCGTAGGTTAGGGTTTTACCCTCGCTGAGGAGTGCCGCCACCGCAGCTTCGACTTGATGTGCGGCCCGGTGCAATCGCGAATCTTCGTGTCGCGTGCCCAACCAGTCCAGCATCATCTGCACCGCGAGAATTGCCGCCAGGGGATTCGCCTTGTCCTTTCCAGCGTGTTTGGGCGCGCTGCCATGAATCGGCTCAAACATCGCGTGTTCATCACCGATATTGCCACCGACTGCAAGCCCCAGCCCACCCGCTGTGGTCGCTCCGTTGTCGCTGATGATGTCCCCCACAAGATTCGGACCGACGACCACGTCGTACCATTCGGGGTTGCGAATCTGCCACTGACAGAAGGCATCTACGTAGGCGTAGTCGAGCGTAAGATCCGGAAATTCCCGCTGCCCCACTTCGCGGAACACTTCGCGGAAGAAGCGGTGCGCGCCAATTATATTTGACTTGTCCACGCACGTGACCTTGTGCTGCTTGCCGCGGCGTCGCGCCAGATTGAAGGCGTAACGTGCGACGCGTTCGGTCGCTCGGCGCGTGATTCGTATTGGCGTGACTTGACCGTCCGCAATCGAATTGGTCTCGCCCGTATAAGCATCCTCGGTATTCTCGCGCACCACGACATAGTCGACTTTGTCCGCGTCCCAAACCTGTTTCAATACGCCATGAATCTTGTGCTTCACGCCCGGATACAACTTCACCGGACGGACATTTGCGTACAGATCGAGTTTCTGTCTATTGAGAATTACCTGGGCGAACCCTGCCAACTGTGGTTCGGGATAGGGCTTGCCTGGTTTGGTGAAAACCGTCTTGCCATCAACCTCATGTCCAACTGCCCCCAGCAGGATCGCGTCGGCCGTCTCGCACTTTTCAAAAGAACCCGCGGGCCATTCGGTCTCGTGCTCGACGTAGTAATGGCCCCCACACGGAATCTCTTCGACCTGGAAATTGATTCGAAACAACTGGCTGGCGGTGCTCAAGACTTTAAGGGCACACGATAAGACCTCGGGCCCGATTCCATCACCCGGCAGTGCTACGATGTAATAGGATTGTTTCGGCATGATCGCTCCTGTTGACGAAGGTTGACTATAAGCGACCTGGCGAAGAATCGACAAGAAGGACGCGATCTCTTTGTCTCAGAGTTGCTCGGACCAGGCGTAGCGTCCTAATCGGAGGGATGAAGTCAGTACTGGGAGCAGTAGCGACCAGGTTATGGTTCCGGCCATTTCCGTCATTGGGGTGGATTGAGACCCGGTCGCTATCGCTCCCGGTACTGACTCCATGACGGTCGAAGGAGGACGCCACCATCCGGATTTCTTCCTTTACGTTTTCTTCCTCTGTGTCCTCTGTGGTAAAACTCGTCATTCATGCTAACCGCTGAAATCATCGCCATCGGTTCCGAACTCCTCGCCTCTGATCGCACCGACACCAACAGTCTCTGGCTCACTGATCAACTCAATCGGATGGGCATCGATGTAAAGCTCAAGACGGTTGTGGGCGACGATGATGCGCGTCTGGAAGAAGTGGTTAAAGACGCCGTCAAGCGTTCACGCGTGGTTATCACTACCGGCGGGCTGGGTCCCACCGAAGATGACATCACGCGCAAAGTCGTGGCCCGCGCTCTGGGACGCCGGCTAACGCTGAACGAAACGGTCCTCGCCGAGATCCGCGAGCGGTTCAAGAGCTTCGGCATGAATATGCCGGAACGAAACTCCCGGCAGGCTATGGTGATTGACGGGGCCGAAGTGCTTCCGAATCCGAACGGCAGTGCGCCGGGTCTTTATCTCGAACACCAGGAGTGCGCGGTTGCTCTGTTCCCGGGGCCGCCGCGCGAAATGAAACCGATGTTCGAAAATCATGTGCAGGCTCGGCTGGAGAAATTAGCCGGCGACATCCGTTTTGCCCGGCGAGTTCTGCGCGTCGCCGGCATGGGTGAATCGGCGGTTGATGAGAGGATTGCGCCGATTTACACGAAGTACGAAAACCCGCAGACGACGATTCTTTTCAACAGCAGCGAGATCGAAGTTCACCTTCGCGCGCACGGTCGCACGGAAGCGGATGCTGAAGCGCTGCTTGACGATCTGTCATTGAAGATCGAGAAGGAACTGGGCAACTCTGTCTTTTCCTTCCGCGGCGAGAAGATGGAAGAAGTTGTCGGGCGGCGGCTCGCCATCACTGGTTTTACGCTTGCCGTTGCTGAGAGTTGCACGGGCGGTTTGATCGCTGAACGCCTGACCAACGTTCCCGGCTCTTCAAAGTATTTCATCGAAGGCCTGGTCACTTATTCAAACGAATCAAAGACACGCCTGCTCGGCGTCGACAAAAAACTGATTCGCGAATTCGGCGCGGTCAGCCAGCAAGTGGCGCGTGACATGGCCCGCGGAGTTCGCCATCGCGCGAAGACTGACTTCGGATTGGCAGTCACCGGAATTGCCGGCCCCGACGGCGGCACCGAAGAAAAGCCTGTCGGTCTGGTTTACATCGCGCTCGCCGACGACGCGCACACTGAACACAAGCGCTTTGTGCTTCCCGGCGATCGTGAGTTGATTCGCTGGCGCGCGTCACAGGTGGCCTTGGATATGTTGAGGCGGAGGTTGATTTGATCGACCGGTCAGGTGTTATTTGGCGACTAACGGAAACCGTTCTGGATGCTCGATTGATTCGACTGCTAGATCAATATCAAGATCAGGCCAGTACAGATGCTGCGGCTGAGGTAGCTGAACATTCAAGACTGCCGACACAGGTGCGTCCTTGAACCAAGGGAAGTCCTCGTACGGTAAGAACACTTCCCGGTCGTGAAGCAACAACCAAGTGCCGTGCTGCAAAATGTGGCTGACTTCAACGATCATGCTCCCGCCTCTATCAATTGCGAAGTCTTGGCCTGAATCGAGTCGAGCACGGCATCACGCAAGAAGGAGCTGGCGTGGAGAATCTCGACCCCGATCATCTCATTCTTGTGGTTTAGCTCTACGGTGATGTTTGGATTGAGTTCCACGCTGCCGCTCTCCGACTCGTCCGTAATGACGAGATAAAGTACGTCCTCTTGCTCGAAGTAGTGAACGCGCGGACTGTTCATAGGTGAAAATTCATACCGCGTGAAAGACCTGAGTAACGGCAACCAGGATCGTCTCCTCCGTGAGCGCCTCAAAGGTTGCTATCTTCACCTCATCAACATAACGGGCAACGCTCTGAAAGTCGGTCGAGAAAGCAACGGGCAGATCAGTGTAGATTAGATTTATTCTATCGCGAGTCTTAACGCCCAGCCGAGAAAGATAACTTCCCTCGAGCCCGCGAGAAATGGTGCATTCGCCAAACGCATAGGTAAATTCCCGGTCGAGGGCTTCGAACAGATTACGGTACGCTTCTAACGGGAGATCAGGGACGTACGCTTCCACTCTTGCTCGTTCTAATAGCGGCAATGAATTTCTCCTTTCGGTTGGAGAACTCCTTCATGCGCTTTAGAGCTTCTTTCTTTGTGATGACCGCGCGTGGTGGGCGCTCGATCTTAATCTCGCCTACTGCCTTGGCTTTCCGCATACCTTCCTCCGTTCGGTCACTCTCGCTATTTGTATCACGGGTGTCAACTCAATTTGTGCTACCCGCGCCGGCGAATGAAGCCTTGCTGAAACGCTGGACGCTTGATTCATCTTAGCGATTTTGAAAATCTATACACCCAGATATCCGTCCGCAAGAATCTTGCTCGCGCATGCAAGATCGGTCGCATCAATTCGTTGCCCGTTCCATTCTCCAAATCAGGAAACAGCTTTGCCGGCGTTGAATCTTCTTTCTTGATGAAGACCAGATACTCGACGTTCTTCTCCTTCAAATAATTCAAAAAACTTTCACGGTCCCGCGGCGCGTCAGAGGATGACACGAACCTTTCGGGTGGAATGCCGGACATCACCTGCACCGTACCTTCGTCGCTGAAGATTCGAGCATTCGAGTTGGGTGGAAAGTGATCGCGCAGGTAATTCGCGACGGCTCGCTGTGTCGATATTTGGTTGAGCGTTCCCACTGCGCCGGTGAGTTGGATGCTCGCATCAAAGACGCAGATCATGACCGCTGATATCAAAACACGCCGTGCCCATTCCGGTCGCTTTTGTCTCAGCCTCAAACACGTCCACGCCAGAACCGGAATTCCCAGGCTGAACAGTATCAAACCGTAGCGTGGAAAAATCATCGGCTGCTGATGCGTCAGGTAAGCTACCAGCAAGAGGCCGAGAAAGGCGAAGAAAAAGGCCACGGGCGGCAGAATCTCGCGCAGATCGTCCGACATGGTCAGACCAGGCAAGTTGCGAGCAAGACGCTTGAAGACAAACCACCCCGCAACCAACGCCGCAATTAACACGGCGGTGTCGGTTGAGACGATCAGAGTGGCCCCATCACGAAGAACATTCGATAGAGAAAAGTGCGCCAGCGCTGGATTCATTAGGAGGAGCCAGTCGTGATATTGCTGCCGTGATTCAAAACATGCGAGCCAGTTTCCAGTCGCTTTCCAGGAGATGTAGAACCAGAACAACGGCGGGATCAAAAGGATGACCAGGGTGACGATTGAGATGCGGCGCTCCCTTAAGAACAGAATCGCCGGGATCAGGGCAATGAGCATCCAACTCTCAACGCGGGTCAAACCTGCCAGCGCGGCGAACATCGCAGCCCCGACCCAACCTCTTTTCAAGACGAAATAAAGACCGGCCAGGACGAAGAAAGTATGCGGCACGTCGGTCATCGCCGACGCGGAATAGAAAATGTGCAGCGGATTCAAAGCGATGAGCGCAAACCCCAGCAGGGCCGCAGTGCGGTTCGCTGTCAGCCGCAGAGTAATGCTGTAAATGAGAAGACAGGCTCCGACCCCGAAGATCGCGGAGACAATCTTTCCCGTATAGAAACCATTCCCGACGAAGACGTTAATGACGGCGCAAACGAACTGGTAGAGCGGAAGCCAGAATCCGTAGAGGTCAGTCAGCGCGAA
>JBGQGG010000065.1:0-18213 GCA_041497335.1 Pyrinomonadaceae bacterium
GCCCATTCATCACTTCCTCGTCACCTTCACTTTGCCCGCAGAGTTGCGCGCCTTGGCTCGCAGTAATCAAAAGACGATCTACAATCTGCTCTTTCGCGCCTCATCCGCGGCCTTGCTGCAACTGGCCCACGACCCGCGCTTTGTCGGCGCTCGCCTCGGCATGGTGGGCGTGTTGCACACCTGGACCCGCCAACTCCTCTATCATCCGCACGTGCATTACCTCGTCACCGGCGGCGGTCTGACTGATGATGGCCGCTGGCGCTCCTCACGTAAAGACTTTCTGGTTCCTGAAAGAGCGCTGGCCGTGATCTTTCGCGCCAAGCTGCGTGACGCCCTGAAAAAGGCCGCCCTCTTCGCCTCAGTGGACCGGCGGGTCTGGAAAAAGCGCTGGGTAGTTGACTGCGAACCCGTCGGCTCAGGCGAACAGGCCTTTCAGTATCTCACCCCTTACATCTTTCGCGTGGCCCTCAGCAACAACCGCCTGCGCAAGTTGGAAAATGGGCACGTCACTTTCTCTTACAAAGAGTCGGCCACTGACCAACTCAAGCGCTGCACCGTCTCCGCTGAAGAGTTCATCCGTCGCTTCCTCCAGCACGTGCTGCCACCACGCTTCATCAAGGTTCGTTACTACGGTTTGCTCAGCCCCAGTAATCGGCCTTTGCTCGCGCACGCCCGGCAACTGCTCTCGGTCACCAGCGGCAAGCCAGTGCCCGCAGACACGGCTGTGCTAAAAACCTCCGCACCGCCCGCGCTACTCAGTTGTCCACAGTGTCGCGGACCACTCACGCTGCGCGGCCCGCTCGCACCCAGAGGTCGCGCCCCATGAAACTGCCGCTGCTCACTATGCTCGTCTTGCTTTTCCGACCAGCCACTGCGGCGCACTACTCTCGCCGTCACCGCCGCACTCTGTCTGCCGCCACAAAACTCTCTTCCGCGCTCCCACGCAATCTGTCTCCCAGCACAAAAAAACCAGCCAACGTGGCTGGCCTCCGCTTCCTGCCGACTCTGCTGGTCTCCACTCACCCCCTGTTTTGCTTCCGCCGCCGCCCTGCTCGCACCTCGCCCCCGCTCCACTCGATCATTCAAACTCTAACTAACCCCTGACCCGGCTTAGTTCAACACAGAATTGTGTGGCGGCTCGTTGACTCTACCCCTGCTTGTCTCTTCCCTCCGCGCCACACTAATTCTTAATACGTTATGCGGCGCTTCGACCGTATTTTGTCTATGCCACCAGCAGTTGCTCGCGCGGGCACTTGGATTCCATGTACTGAATGAGTTCGGTAAGAGAAAATATGTCCCGATCCAAATCGCGATAGTTATTTCGATATCGGCAATCCTTCTCAAATTCAAGCTGCTTGCTGCATTCACGAATTCCATTGAGAAGCTCGCCGATGTGTTCACGGGAAACCAGAGAGAAGCCATAGCGTCTACGAAACAAGCCTGCCCTCTTAACACCCAAGTGATAATCCTCTTCTACAATGGTACTGACAATGGCGGGGATTTCATTCGCGTCACGCTGCGAAATAGGGCAATCGTTCAGCAGGAGTACGGAAGGTGTTGAGCCTGTTGTGCCTGAGCGCCTAAGAAAGCCTGCCTTTCCGCCGTTGAATAGCCAGGTCTGTACCGTATCCTGGCGGGTTTTAAACGAGACGCCCTTGGCTTGGAACTCCCGCACTGCGTTGGATAAGAGTTCGTCTTGAACGCCGCCCTTGAGGGGCACGACGACGCTATACACATCTCGCAGCACTGCCACATCTGACTCTCCAAGAGCCTCGCATAATCCTTCAACGACATCGTTGACATTGTTAAGGAGTTTGGCGACAAGCGATGAATCCCAATATTTATCGAGAAATAAAACGTGCAGGATTGGTGCTGTGATCAATGTGTTAGACATTTGAACTTTCTACTGAAGACTGTGGCGCATTGTCGCCGCATAACAAGTATTCATCCGCAGAAATGCGGGATAAACCCGGATTTGGTGGTAGAATCCCGCACGTGCCCAAGCTCCTCGATCAGGTCCGAGAAGTCCTCCGGATGAAACATTACAGCCTGCGGACTGAGCAAGCCTACGTCAACTGGATCAAGCGTTACATCTTCTTTCATGACAAGCGGCATCCGGCGGAAATGGGTGAGGCTGAGATTAGAACATTTATCTCTGACCTGGCAAGCAAAAGATCGGTGGCGGCTTCGACGCAAACGGTGGCCCTGAGCGCGCTGCTCTTTCTCTATCGCGACGTGCTGAAAAGGGACCAGCCCTTCATCGAAGGGATCGAGCGCGCCAAGAAGCCAGAGCGGCTGCCTGTGGTCTTTACCAAGGAGGAAGTAACAGAGATCTTATCGCGGCTTGACGGAATTCCTTATCTCATCGCCGGCTTGCTCTATGGTTCGGGCTTGCGGTTGATGGATGCTTTGCGTCTGCGGGTGAAAGACATTGATTTCGAGCGTAATGAAATCGTCGTCCGCGAAGGGAAGGGCGCGAAAGATCGCGTCACTATGTTGCCTGGCGCCATTAAGAGAAAACTGCAAGAGCACCTGGGGCGAGTCGAGGTTCTGCACAAAGACGATTTGCGTCGCGGCGTCGGAGAAGTTTACTTGCCCTACGCTCTCGACCGGAAGTTCCCGAATGCGGCAAAGGAATGGAAGTGGCAATACGTCTTTCCGGCAGCCAAACTCTCCGTTGACCCTCGCTCCGGCAGGAGGCGACGACATCACCTCTCCGAAGACAGCATACATCGCGCTTTGAAACGCGCGATCAGCCAGGCAGGAATTCCCAAACACGGCTCCAGCCATACTCTTCGTCACAGCTTCGCGACGCATCTTCTGGAGGATGGCTATGACATCCGGACCGTACAAGAGCTGTTGGGTCACAAGGACGTCCGCACAACGATGATCTATACCCACGTTTTGAACCGAGGCGGCAAGGGCGTGCGAAGCCCTTTGGATTGACCCCGTGAGATAAGTCGTTAATATCTCACGGGGTGAACTATGGGCAAGTACCGTTACGTTTATGGGTTGCGCTCTCTGAAAGACAAGCTGTTCTACGTTGGTTTCACGAAGAATCTCAAAGCAAGATTGGAAGCTCATAATCGCGGGCAAGTACCGTCGACAAAGCGACGAAGGCCGTTGGAGCTAGTGTATTGGGAAGGATGCCTTAACCAAGCGGATGCGGCCCAGCGGAAAAATATCTAAAAACTGCGTGGGGTAAGCGGTACATTAAGAATCGACTGAAGAATTATCTTCATGGCGTTGAGAGAGGAAACAAAGCCAAAAGCTAGGAGAGGAGAAATCTCGCGGCTTCACCCCGTGAGATAAAAAACAAAAACTATCTCACGGGGTAAATCCATCATCATCGGCACGGCCGGTCACATCGACCACGGTAAGACGGCCCTGGTGCGCGCGTTGACCGGCATCGACGCGGATCGCCTGCCGGAAGAGAAACGGCGCGGGATCACCATCGACATCGGCTTTGCCGATCTCGATCTGGGCGACGTGCGCGTGGGTTTCGTCGACGTGCCAGGGCACGAGCGGTTCGTCAAGAACATGCTGGCCGGCGCGCACGGCATTGACGCCGTCGCGCTGGTCATTGCCGCTGATGAAAGCGTGATGCCCCAGACGCGCGAACACTTTGATATCTGCCGGCTGCTCGATGTGCGCAAAGGCCTGGTCGTGCTCACCAAGAAAGATCTGGTTGACGAGGACTTGCTGCAACTGGTTCGCGCGGAAGCGCAGGAGCTGGTAGCCGGATCGTTTCTCGAGAATGCGCCGATCATCGCGGTCAGTTCACGGACGGGTGAGGGAATTGAAGAACTCAAGGCCGCACTGCGCGAAATTGGATTGGAAGTTGCGGCGCGCTCCGCGGAATTCGTGACGCGCCTGCCAATCGATCGGGCGTTCACCATGCGCGGGTTCGGCGCAGTTGTGACGGGAACTTTAATCGCCGGCGAAATCGCGGAAGGTGACGAGTTGGAACTACTGCCCTCGGCCACGCGAGTCCGCGTGCGCGGAGTTCAGGTCCACGGTTCACAGGTCGAGCGGGCCCACGCCGGCCAGCGATCGGCGATCAACCTCAGCGGCGTCGAAGCCGCGGCCATTGAACGCGGAATGGTGCTGGCGCCGGCCTCGCGTCTGCGGCCGACGCAAGCCGTCGATGTCCGGGTTCAGCTACTTGCGAGCGCGCCGCGGCCGCTGCGTTCACGTCAGCGCGTGCGCGTGCATATAGGCGCGGCCGAAGTGCTGGCCCGCGTGCGCGTGCTGGAGCCCGGCGGCGAAATAAAACCCGGGCAAAACGGGTTCGTCCAGCTTCGTACCGAGGCGCCGATCGTGGCCGTGCTCAGCGATCGCTTCATTCTGCGTTCCTACTCTCCGCAAGTCACAATCGGAGGCGGCCTGATCCTGGATGCGTTTCCGCCAAAGCATCGCTCGCGAGAGATGGCCACGGCGCGTGCTCGCTTGAATAGTCTTTCAGATGGCGATCGTCCGCAGCAGCTCGCCGTCTTTGTTACCGGGGCGGATCGAAGCGGTTTGCGGCGCGCGGATTTGGCGGCGCGCACCGGCTGGCGCGACGAAGTAATCGATGGGGCGACAAAGCAGGCTCTGGCAGACAACGCGATCGTCGATGCCGAGGGAGTCCTGTTGGGCCGAGAACGATTTGATGAGTTGAAGCGTTTGGTGCTCGACGAAATCGCCGCACATCACAGGCACGAGCCACTCTTGCGCGGATTAGCGAAAGAGATTTTGCGCGAGCGATTCTTTGCCCATGCCCCGGCCGAGCTTTTTCGTGGGGTGCTCGCGAATTTGGAAAAAGCAGGGGCGTTGGTCGCCGATAAAGAAATTGTGCGCCTGCGCGAACATACTCGCGAGCTTTCCAACGAAGACTCGGGCCTGCGCGATCGCCTGGAAAAGATCTATCGCGACGCGGGCCTGTCGGCCCCTGGCTTAAAGGAAGCCCTGGATCAGGCCGGCGCTTCGGGCGAACAGGGCCGCAAGATTCTGCAATTGCTGATCGATTCAGGAATGCTGGTTAAGGTCCACGGCGAAATGTTTTTTCATCGGGCGGCGCTCGACGATCTAACCAGGAGGGTGCGCGAGCACGGCGCGAAACAGACAGATCGAGCAATCGACGTGGCTGCTTTCAAAGAACTCGCCGGCATCTCGCGCAAGTACGCGATCCCACTGCTGGAATATCTCGACCGTCAGCGCGTCACGCGACGCGAAGGCGACCGGCGGATTGTGCTGTGAGAGTCTAATCGTGATGGCAGCGGGATAGTTTCGTTAAGGGTGTTTCGGAGTACCGACTTCAGTCGGGTTTTGTTTGTGAGGAACAGCCCAACTGAAGTTGGTACTCTATACGCCTGTAGTCAAGAGCATTGTAGATTCGTTAACGGTGTTTCAGAGTACCGACTTCAGTCGGGTTTTGTTTTGCGAGGAAAGCCCAACTGAAGTTGGCACTTTATCCGCTGTTATCCCAAAGTTGCTCTGCCCATGTACGACTATCGCAAGATGACGCCCGAGCAGCGACGTGAAGCCGTTGAATATCGTCGCCTGCGCGAGCGTCCCTGGCACTCGCCGCCGCACTGGGAATTCGCGGGACTCCTTCAATTCATGATCTCCAGTGCGTGTTACGAGCACGATCACATAATCGGCGTCACGCCGGAAAGAATGACTGAATGTGAAAGCGCATTGCTGGATGCGTGCGAGCAGTTTGCGACAAACGTTTACGCTTGGTGTGTTCTGCCTAATCACTATCATCTATTGGTACAGACGGATCGCCTCCGGGAGCTCCGCGCCGAACTGGGAAAATTTCATGGTTGTACGTCGTTCAAATGGAATGGAGAAGACAATCGGCGAGGACGTCAAGTTTGGCACAATTGCCTGGATCGTGGCGTCAAATCACATGGCCATTTCTGGGCCAGCGTGAACTACATTCATCACAATCCAGTGCATCACGGCTATGTGGAGAAATGGCAGGATTGGCCGTGGTCCAGCGCGGCGGATTTGATTGAACGCGTCGGCCACGAGACCGCTGCGAAGATTTGGCGTGAGTATCCCATTCTGGACTACGGTAAGAAGTGGGATCTTGATTAACGGTGTTTCGGAGTACCGACTTCAGTCGGGTTTTGTTTGCGACGAAGAGCCCAACTGAAGTTGGTACTCTATACGCCCGTAGTCCAAGAGTAGTGCAGTTTCGTTAACGGTGTTCAGAGTACCGACTTTAGTCGGGTTTTTCTTTTGCGAACAAGATCCCGACTAAAGTCGGTACTCTAACACCCGTAGTCCAAGGAAACGAGCAACCGTCCGAGCGCTTTGCATCTCTTCAGCAAAGTTGTAAATTAGTCTTCGAAGCAAGCGGGAGAAGGGAATTATTCATATGCGATTCATCACTTTGGCGTTGTTAGCATTCTTGATAGCAATCGGCGGGCTGATAGCGTGCAATTCGAAAGAGGCGATCCTCTCGCAGGTTCCGAAGACGGCCCCAAGTCCGCAGCAGCCACCGCCACCACCTACTGACAATGCGCGCCGCATCACTGCCGCCGAGTTGCACACCCTCTGGCAAAAAGGAGAGGTGGTAGTTATCGACACGCGCGCGGAATCGGTTTACAAGGATGAGCACATCAAAGGCTCGATCTCAATGCCGACGGGAAGTGTTCTGGCGCGGGTGGGTGAACTGCCACGCAACAAGATGATCGTGGCCTACTGTACTTGACCGGCCGAACACACCAGCGCCGGTGCGGTGCTCGAACTCAAAACCAAAGGAATCGATAATGCGGCGGCGTTGTTGGGTGGCCTGGCAGCCTGGAAGAGCGCCGGTTATCCGGTTGAGGGAAGCAGCGTCAAGTAAAAAGGAAAAAGGAAAAAGGAAAGAGTAAGCACGGGCAAGACGGAAGTTCGGAGTTCCGACTTTAGTTTGTGGCTCATGAAGATTCCAACTGAAGTCGGTACTCCAAACGAGCAAGAGTCTCGCTCGTGATCTTACTTTTAACTTTTTCCTTTTTACTTTTGCCTTGCCTACGTCTGCGGGACGGGTTGCGATCGGGCAAAGGCCGGCAGCGGAGTGACGACGCGGCCTGACGGCACGCACAAAACCGGACAAGGAGCATTGCGCACGACCCGTTCAATTTCCGAACCCAATGCCGGCGCGCCACCAAACAACGAGGCGTGAACGCTGGTGCCAATCACGATCAAATCCACATCGGTTACCGCGGCCAGCCTGACAATCTCGGCGTAGGGCCTGCCTTCCGCGATATGCGTTAAGACGGTGCCGTCACCTTCACCGGCGAACACTTGCATACGATCTTTAACTTCCGCGCGCATACGTGAAAGCGCGGATCGCCCACCTTCAGGAAACATCACCGAGATTTGTTCGAAGTAATCGCCAATTACGTAGACTGCATGCAGTTCAGCGTTCGTCGCGGCGGCCAACTCGAGCGCCAGATGCGTAGCGGCGATGGACGAGGGGCGAAAATTGGTCGCCAGCAGAATGCGGTTCAGACGAATTTCCGTTTGCTGACCACGATGTTCGACAAAGTCGTGCTGGGGCGGCCGGATCGTTAGCACCGGACAGGGCGCTTCCGCGATAATCTCTTCTGCCGTCGAGCCCCACAGCGCGCGGGAAAGTCCGCGGCGTCCGTGCGTGACCACCGTAACCAGATCGATGTCATAGTCGCGCACCGCATTGGCTATCTCGCGCGCGGGTTCACCCTCAACAATGACCGGTTCGATCTCCAATCCATCAAAAAGCGGGTCCGTGAGCAAATCCTTTACCTGGCCGCGGACCTGACGCAGCCACTGCGTTTCCTCATCTGCGAGCAGGTGCTCAGGGAGTGTCATTAGATTGGCCGGCACTTCGGCCGTCTGTACGCTGAATAGAACGACCCGGCCGCCTCCATCACGCGCGAATGCGGCGGCGTACTTCAGCGCCGAACGCGCGTGGGGCGTAAAGTCGGTCGGGAAAAGAATATTTCGGAAAGACATTGTCAGTGGTCAGTGGTCAGTTGCTGTCCGATGAGTTTGGAGCTTAGTGCTTAGAGCTTAGTTCTTCGCAATTCCCACGGCCCCAGGTCACAACCAGGATTCTAGTGCTAAGTTACTAAGATCTAAGCACTAAGCACAAAGAACATCTGGCAACTGACCACTAACAACTGACTTTGTTTTAGATGACTTTCGTTCCCGCGATCCGGTCAAGCTGCGCCTGAAAGCCTGACCGAGCGAGAATCTCATTGCGCTTTCGGGCCACCGAAAACAACTCGAGCGCAACCCGCTCTCGAACACGTCGCGCGCGATCTCCAGTGGCGACTCTGTCAACCACCCGTCGCAGCGCCTCGCTTATTCCGGCAACGTAAGAGTTGGCCGGCAGCTCGCCGGTTAACGTCACGACGGAACGCTCATACTTGAACGCGTCAGACATTGGATCAAGAAAAGTGTAGTCATCCGCCAATTCCAAACGCGCGGCGCCAAACAGCGCAGCGAAGTCGGCATCGACGCTCGTCAGGGCACGCTCAACTCCACCGACCAGTTCGCCGCTCGCCTTCACAAGCGCGCTCCATTCTGTCTCGTCCATCGGGGTGTCATCCACTACGGGCGGTTTGGCTACGGCGGTCGAAGGATAGGCGGGCGTTTCAGATTCGCTGCTGGCCGCCTCGGTGTCAGTTGTGGCACGCGCATCTTGTGCGTGATTCACGGGCGGGTCGAGCACCCCAGGGCTTCCGCGCTGGGGATCCCGCAAGCCCGTGCCACTGGCAGTGCTTTGCACGGCGACGGCCTCGTCGGCGCCTTCAAAGACACTGATCGTGCCCGGCGTTTCACGCGCGCGCAAAACCAGGCGATGGAGCGCGGCTTCTTCAAGAGTATCGATGCCGGCCGCGCGGTCTACCTCGTGTACCAGCGGCGTGTTCGATCCGGTCATGAAGACGTCCGCGGTGTAATCTTTGAGTTCGACGCGCACCCGCCCGATAAATCCACGTTGAGACAAAGTACGCAGCAACGCCCAGAGATTTACAAAGGTCGTATCGAGATTCTCGTAGAGGACGCGCGATTTCGATTCCGGAGTCATGGGACGATTAGTTTCCGACTGGTTTCGGTTATGGCCGGAGGATAACAAGGCAAAAGTAAAAAGGCAAAATCGGTCAATCAGTTTCAAGTTTCAGGCTCGATGTTTCAGGTTCGTCAACGGCCGTCGTTCCTTCAAAACGCAACGTACGACGCCGAAATCTGAGCGTCACGCGCATCTTGAGTCATGAGGTCAGTACCACCTGCGTCAGCAGGTGGGTCTCTCGGTCAACCGGCGCGTTGACTATTTGACCCACCCGCTTACGCGGGTGGTACTGACTCCATCTTCGCGGTTCGCGGCTTTACGGAGAATTGTCCTGAAGAACGGCCAACAGTCCGAGCTCTGGGAAAAAACTTGAAACTTGAAACATGAAACCTTAAACTCCGCGAATGCTTCGCGGGATCTTTCGCACAAAAAACCTCGACGACATTCTGGCTTCAGCGCAGGAGAAGGGTCATACGCTAAAGCGCACGCTGGGTCCCATCAACGTCACGCTGCTGGGGATCGGCGCCATCATCGGGGCCGGTATTTTTGCGACCGTCGGTACCGCCGCCGCGGGGGACGCTTCGCGCCCGGGCGCCGGTCCATCGTTGATGGTTTCGTTTGGAATTACGGCGATCGTCTGCGCCTTTACCGCGCTCTGCTACGCTGAGATGGCGGCGATGGTGCCGATCTCGGGCTCGGCTTACACGTATTCTTATGCGACGCTGGGGGAACTAGTCGCCTGGATTATCGGTTGGGACTTGATACTCGAGTACGCGATTGGAAACGTGGCGGTCGCCATTAGCTGGGCCAATTATTTCCGCTCGTTTATCCAGGATGCCTTTGGGATCGATATTCCACAGTGGCTTTCGACCGACTTTCGCACCGCCAGAAAAATACCGGGACTGATCGAAAGCGCGCCGCACATCTTTGGCGTTCCGATAGTTTTCAATCTGCTGGCACTGGGCATCGTGATGCTGATCACGATCGTGCTCGTATGGGGTATCAAAGAGTCCGCGGAGTTCAACGCCGTGATGGTGTGCATTAAGATTCTCGTGCTGCTCTTTTTCATCATCATTGCTCTTTACTTCGTTTCGCCGTCGAAGATGGCCGTAAACTGGCAACCGTTTCAGCCAAACGGTTGGGGAGGAACCCTCGCCGGGGCTGCGGTGGTCTTTTTTGCGTACATTGGCTTTGACGCCGTTTCCACCGTCGCGGAAGAGACGAAGAATCCGGCCAGGGATCTGCCCATCGGCATCATCGCCTCACTGATTATCTGTACGGTGTTTTACGTGGTCGTGGCGGCGGTCTTTACCGGTCTGATTCCATACCACGAACTCGTGCGACGGTTGTCCACTGAGCAGGCTGAACCCCTGACGATGGCGCTCAATCACGTGGCGCCGAACGCGCGCTGGGCCAGCGCGATCGTGGCTTTTGGATCGGTGATAGCTCACACGGCAGTGTTGCTGGTCTTTCAACTGGGCCAGCCGCGCATTTTCTTTTCCATGGCGCGCGATGGCTTGTTGCCGCCCGTTTTTGCCAGGGTCCACCCGAAATTCAAGACACCACATGTTACGACGATTTTGACCGGCGTGATCGTCGGCGGCTTTGCCGCGGTGATGAGTATCGACGAAATGGTCGACCTCACGAACATCGGCACGCTGTTCGCGTTCGTGCTCGTCTGTGTCGGTATTACCATTCTCCGGTACAAAGACCCGAACCGGCACCGGCCATTTAGAGTGCCTCTCGGGGCGTGGTTCCTGCCCATGCTCGGCGCGGTCTCCTGCCTCTTCCTGATGTACTACCTGCCGCCGACTTCATGGTGGCGGTTTGTCGCGTGGCTGATGATCGGACTGGCGATCTATCTCTCTTACAGTTACACCCGCAGCGCAATCGGGGCGACCCTAGGGCGACCTAAGGTTACGCCTTGGTGGTTGGCCTTCCTGGGATTGGGATCTTTTCTGATCGCGGTGGGACTGTTGGTTCTTCCGCACGACGCAGGCCTGGACGAACTCCGTAAACAGTTGAACTCCGGCTTTGCTGAAGGTAAACGGACGATCATCGCATTCGGCGCGATCGGAATTGGCTTTGCGTTATCAGTGATTGCGGCGATCGTGGGGATGTTGCGACGACCAGCAGAATGATCAGATGCTGCCTGCTTTTTGCGTGACATTCGGGCGTTAGATCCTTTTTTGTTTCGGTAGCAATTGCAGGAATCTCCTGTCATCTGTCGTACCTTTAGGCTCGTGCGTTAATCCTCATACTCTGAAAATCACGCGCCCTTGCCTGGCGCGCTTGTTGCTGTCTGCTGAGGAACGTCTAATTCCTGCAAGGAGGCGCTATGAAGTCTCATGTCACTACCTTGGCCTGTTTATGGCTGCTGTTAGCGGCGAACCCTGGGTCAGCTCAATCAAAATCAGATAGATGTCATGTTTATGTTGTCGATGTAAAAGCGACGCAACAGTTTAGAGAAAAGACGGATTTGGGTGCTCTGATGCGGAAGCCGAAGAGTGAGCAGGAGGCGATCATTAATACAGCCGGATTAGGAAAAACCTTCGATGAATTTGCGACGAAAGTCGGTGAAGAGGAGCTAACAACCAGGACTTTTCCTTTCCCAAACGGGAAACAGGTAATTACCGCGAGCGTTTTTTACACTGATGAGTCGATGGTATCAGCAGGCAATGCAGATTCTATGCTGCTCGCGATTTCAGTTGGAGCAAAGGCATATGATGACGCTATCTCTGCTCCGGACGCAGCCATAACAGAAGTAAGCTACGATCAGAACACCGATGCCGTGAGAGTCAAAAAAAATATCATTGTAAATGGACGTGAATACCTCATAGGCCTGGAGTGTAGGTGTAAGAAAGATAATACCAAAGAGAAGAAGTAGGCGTTATGGTTAGCAACTGCTCTAATGTCCGACAAGCTTCAGTTTGTCGTTTCTGATTAATTATCCCCCTTCTCCCTTTGGGAGAAGGGCCGGGGAAGAGGGGGCTTAGCTGGGGGCGGCTCGACATTCAAACCCTCTCCCCAACCCTCTCCCAGAGGAGAGGGAGTCAGGACAAACTGAAGTTTGTCGGAAATTAGGTACGCTTCAGATCCTTGACGATCTCCCTGGCGGCATTCGCTCCCGGTGTTCCGGTCACGCCGCCGCCGGGATGCGTTCCCGCCCCGCACAGGTACAGACCATTGATCGGAGTGCGGTTCCGCGCCCAGCCGATAAACGGCCGAAACGCGAAGAGTTGATCCAGAGACATTTCGCCGTGATGGATGTGCCCGCCGCTGAGACCGTAAGTCCGTTCGAGATCGAGAGGCGTGATGACCTTTCGCGCCAGGATCAACTCCTTGCAGTTCGCCGTGTAATCCGAAAGCACATTCACAACCGCGTCGCCGAGTTCTTCCCGTCGCGAATCCCAATCTCCTTCTTTCAATTGATACGGTGCAAACTGCGCATGAATCGACATCACGTGTGCGCCAACGGGCGCCAGCGTCTGATCCGTGAGCGAGGGTATCGTAATGTCCAAGTATGGCTGGGGCGAGAAGTCGCCATACTTCGCGGCATCAAACGCGCGCTCGAGGTAATCGACATCCGGCCCGAGATGAATGCGGCCGGAAAGTCTCTCAACCGAATCTCCGTTAGTGATGGCACGGAACGTTGGCAATCCCGACAGCGCAAGATTCACTTTCGCCACGGTGCCATGCGCGCGGTAGTTGCGGACCTTAAGAAGGAAACTCGGATCAAATTCGGATGGATCGACCAGCTTCAGGAAAGTAGTTCGCGGATCGGCGTTTGAGATAACAGCGCGGGCCGCAATCTCTTCTCCACTCGTGAGTATTACTCCGGTGGCTTTGCCATCTTTGACACTAACGCTCGCAACCTCGGCATTCGTGCGAATTTCCGCACCGGCGTTGGTCGCCGCGTGGGCGAGCGCTTGAGACAGAGCGCCCATGCCGCCTCTAACAAACGTTGTGGGCGCAATCGCCCGGCCGTCGTTAGCCGATTGCAGCAATAACGCCGCACTCGTTCCTGCCGACCAGGGCCCGGCAAATGCGCCAGAGATGCCACGCGCCGCGACTGTCGCTCGCAGCAGTTCTGTTTCAAACCATTCAGCCGCAAGATCGGCGACCGCCATCGGGCCATAACGCAGCAACCGGTACTCGTCTTTTTTCCCCAACCCACGAATCGCCAGCCCGAGCCTGCCGAGACCCCACAGCTCTCCGGTTGAAAGCTTATCAATATTAGGCGGAGTCATCCGCAGCAGTGGCGAGAGCGCACGACCGATGCGCGCGAACGTTGAGACAAAGTCCGGATAGCTCTGCGCATCTTTTTCCGACACCTGCTTCAACGACTCAGCCGTGCGTTTCGCATCGTCATAGATGCAGAGAGACTCTCCGTTTGGATTCAGAGCCAGCACGCGAACGGTAGGCTCGATGAATTCAACACCGTGTCGTTCCAACTGCAAATCTTTGACGATCCGGGGTGACAGCGGACCCGTACTGTTGGCAAGCGTCGAGCAACGAAACCCTGGATGAATCTCTTCGGTGACGCAGGCGCCGCCGATGATCTCGCGTCGCTCGAGCACGAGTGGTTTCAATCCAGCCTTCGCGAGATAGAACGCGGTTACCAGCCCATTATGGCCCGCGCCGATGATGATGATTCGATCCATTAGTTTCAAGTTTCAGGTTTCAAGTTTCAGGTCCCGCCTTCACCGTCCAGGTTGCATGACCAGAACTTGAAACTTGGAACCTGAAACTTGAAACTTACTTCCGGTCTTTGAGAATCTCCATCGCGGCGTTGCGCCCGCTCGCGCCCATGATGCCACCGCCCGGATGCGTGGCTGAGCCGCACATGTATAGATTGCGAATTGGTGAACGATACTGCGCCCATCCCGGCGCAGGTCGCAAAAAGAAAAGCTGCTCGAGCGTGAGCTCTCCCTGGAAGATATTGCCTTCCGACAAGCCAAACTCGCGTTCGAGATCCAGCGGCGTCAGGACCTGTCGATGAAGGATGATGTCTTTGATGTTCGGCGCATGCTCGGCGATCGTGTCGATAACTGTATCGCCAAACTCTTCTCGCTTATCGTCCCACGAGCCTTCTTTCAGGTTGTATGGCGCGTACTGCACAAAGCACGACATGACGTGTTTGCCCGGCGGCGCGATTGAAGGATCGGTCAGACTCGGTATCACCATGTCGATGTAAGGACGACGCGAGTAACGACCGTGCTTCGCATCGTCGTAAGCACGCTCCATGTACTCGACGCTCGGAGAGAAAGAAACCGCTCCGCGCAGGTGCGGCCCGGATCCGGGCCTGCATTTGAAGTCCGGCAAGCCGTCCAGCGCCAGGTTTACTTTGCCTGACGATCCGCGAAACTTGTAGCGCTTGATGTCGTCAACAAAGTCGGTGGGCAAATGCTCTTCGCCGATCATCTTCATAAACGTCAGACGCGGATCGACGCTGGATGAAACTATGTCTGCATAAATTTCATCTCCGTTCTCAAGCACCACGCCTTTGGCCTGGCCGTTCTTCAAAATGATCTTTGCGATCGGCGTTTCCGTGCGAATCTCAGCGCCGGCTTCACGGGCCGCATCGCCAATCGCATTCGAGATGGCGCCCGTGCCTCCGCGCGACAATCCCCACGAGCGGAACGCGCCGTCAATCTCGCCCATGTAGTGATGCAACAGGACGTAAGCCGTGCCCGGTGAACGCACACCCAGGAACGTGCCGATGATTCCCGATGCGGACATGGTGGCTTTGAGCACGTCGGTCTCAAACCATTGGTCGAGAAAGTCGACCGCGCTCATCGTCATCAACTGCACTTGGTTGTACTTGTCGTCGGCCGAGAGTTTCTGAAACCGCCTGCCCATGCCGAGCAGATCGAACAGACCTTTGGGATTCAGCGACGCCGGGTCAGGCGGCGTCATGTTCATTACGGGCTTGACGAAGTGCGCCATATCGATCATTGCCTTACCGTATTCGTCGTAAGCTTCGGCATCGAGTCTTGAATGACGCGCTATTTCGCGTCGCGTCTTCGCGTGGTCGTTGACGCGCCAGAGATAGTCCCCATTCGGCATCGGCGTGAAGGTGCCGTCGAGCGGCAGGATCTCGAGGCCATGCCGCGGCAGATCGAGTTCACGAATAATCTCCGGGCGAAGGAGAGATACGACGTACGAACAAACCGAGTATTTGAATCCGGGAAACACTTCTTCCGTCACCGCCGCGCCGCCGAGCACGTGCCGGCGCTCGAGCACGAGCACACGCTTGCCCGCGCGCGCCAGATACGCGGCGTTAACCAGGCCATTGTGCCCGCCGCCGATTACAATGACGTCGTATTTTTGGGTCATCATTCCGAGAACTAGCTTGATGAAGATTGGCTAGCATACTTATAATCACTAGCCCTGACAATTCGTTGTTGTTATCTAACCTGCGTAGCTCGGAGGAACTGAAGATGCTCAGTGAAATGATTTTGCCCGAATTCGATCACGAGATGGCGAACACGCGTAAGACTCTGGAGAGAGTTCCCGACGACAAGTTTGCGTGGAAGCCACACGAGAAATCCTTTTCACTGGGAGGGTTGGCTACTCACCTCGCCAACATTCCCAGTTGGACTGCTCATACTTTCGATCGGGATGATCTGGATATTGCGCCGCCGGGCGAGCCCCCGTTTCGTCTGGAAGAAGCGAAGTCGCGCGATGCTCTGCTCGAAGCGTTTGATAAGAATGTCGCGTCCGCGCGGGCGGCGCTGGAGGCGGCGAGCGATGAAAACTGGCAGGGAAAATGGTCGCTGCTGCACGCCGGCAATCCGATCTTCACGCTGCCACGGACGGCGGTAATGCGTGGCTTTGTGATGAACCACCTGATCCATCATCGCGCTCAGCTTGGGGTCTATCTGCGCTTGCTCGACGTGCCGGTGCCATCGATCTACGGGCCGTCGGCAGACGAGAGCGGCTTCTAGCCCGCGGGTACAGAACCTGGAGTGGTTGCGACGCGCCTGTATCCTCCAAGCTGTGATTCACTGTTGTGGCCTTGCACTGAGGGAAACTCTGATTAATCAGTGGCCATTTGCGGTAACCGTCTACCGCGAAGCGGTTACGTAAATAGCCCAGGGTTGCCGCGCTTCGCCGCTACCCTGGGAACTGAGTTAGAAAATGACTGCCAACCCCATCGGGGTTGTGACATTTTCATGGTTCGGGCAGTGGGATTGGAACCCGATGGTCGTCTTCTTTCCCAAAATATGAGCGAGACAAATGGTTAGCCAGGACACCGACGCAACCCCGTTGGGGTTGTTACGTTTTCTGATTCTTTACCCAGGGTAGCCGCGCGAAGCGCGGCAACCCTGGGCTGTTGCCCTAACCGCTTCGCGGTTTGCTGGACCGAAACCTGAACTTGATCAAAAGTCTTCTTAAGTGTGTGGCCCGTCAGTGAACTCTGTCCGCACGACGACGTATTAGTCCGCAGAGAATTCTTTTGAGGACACTATGCATTGCCCCAGGTGTGGAACCAACGCCACGTTAGGTCAGCAGTTCTGTAGGTCCTGTGGCTTCAATCTTGAGAAGGTTGCGGAGCTTCTGGGCGACGAGCTGGCAGTCGAATCATCACCGTCAATTGACGAACGCGCGCGTTTGCGCGAGCGGCAACGGAAGTTTGAAAAATGGGGCGGTATTGCGGGGCTCGTAACCTTCGGCCTGATTCTGCTCCTCCTGATCGTCGTTGTGTTTCATCAGATGATCCTGAAGGGCGGCGCTATCGTCATACCGGGACTCCTCTTAATCCTGTTAGCAATCGGCGCTGGAGTGATGGGCCTATTCCAAACATACTCGAAATCTCTGAAAGAGAAGCTGGCAAATCCGCCTCTGCCTCGCGCGGCTGAACTCCCTGGGTCTGACGAAACGCGAAAACTGGATGTCTATCGTGAGCCCGTGCCCACAGTCACCGATCGCACCACTGAACTGTTGGTTCCAGCTAAAGGCGCTGAGACTGGAGGGATCGATGATTAAGACGCACGGCCTCACGCATATCAGCCTGGCGGTGAGAGATCCAGTCCAACTCGAGTAGGCTGCGACTATTCAACTGTTCTTATTGCAACAACCGCCATTAGCACAGAGTTGTGCAAAAACTCTTGACTCCGGTTCGAAAGTGAGATATTTAGTTTGCCGTCTAGCCGAGCCGAGCCAATTGGGCTGGTCCTCAGAGCCTTGCGATCGCCGCATCCCTCCGATGCCAGCAAAGCTAACACTCACGTTATCGTAAGCAGAGACTTACCTTCGTCGTTGATCTACGAAAGCGGGAAAAAGGCCGTGAGAGAGAGAAGCAGCCAGTTAGTACTGCTTGCGTTTGTGCTGGTTTTCATGGCGTGGATCCTCTGCGCTGGCTTGGTGGTATCCGCGCAGAATACGAACTCGTCGACGACGATGGTCCCTGAAACGTCCAAACCTAAACCGAAACATCGTAAGGCGGCAGCCCAGACGACCGGCCGTTGCGATCCAATGCAGCAGGAGCAGACTGATCTTTCCGGCACGTACACGGGGAAGGCCACTCATTCCGACGGCAGCGTGAGTAACGACGTGACTCTGACGGTCACGGGCAATAACTTCACTTTGACTGGCGGCCCAGAAGCGATGTCGGGACGGATCACGGCGGTCACCACGTGCGGCTATACCGCCGTCACGATGATGTCTGGTGACATGACGCCGCCTGCGGCAGGGGCAATGGCGGCGGCGCACACGGCAGTTTCGCTGCGCGCTAAGAAGGTTGGCGATCGCTTAACGCTGACGAGCGTAACGGGCGAGCCGCGGAAGGTTTCGTTTGTCTCGGCAGGTGCAGCGGCAAAGGCACCGCGGAAGCACAGGCGGAAGGCGAGGGACGGAGGAGGTACGGAAGAATCAGTGGAGTTCCCCTGGCCACCTCCCAGAGCGTCCGCCTCAGTGACAATCCCATATGAGTTCCTGAAAAAGCCAGATGGCCAGACTAATTTACGAGACGTGTCGGGGCGGTTAACACGAGTCCTGAATCAAGCTGGCTATGAAGAAATGAGCTGGTACGAAGTACCTAGCCCGCATTATTCATGAAAAAGCCCAACCGTAATTCGCAGCCTGCTGTAAAGTAGCTTTTGACGAAGAAACTTTGCGCAGAAAGGAATTAAGGTTGAGCATGAAAAAGATAACACAGCGTTTGATTTTTCCAGAAC
>JBGQGG010000066.1:0-17769 GCA_041497335.1 Pyrinomonadaceae bacterium
CTGCCACTGCCCAGGCTGCATCACCCTTATCCGCTCAGGCGACTTGGCGTCATCACCTAAGGCAGGAGCCGGATGCGTTAGCAGCGCTCGTCCGGATCTGTGGAGGGGGTGATTAGTAATAGTCATTCCTACTCCGACTAAGTAGTTTGAACTTCGGGCGTGAAGATAGCCGTCCGCGCTGGGTTTGTCGTCATACTTTCGGGTGAGTTTGCTGTTTCTGAGTAAGAATCATCCTTTCGGATGACGGAAATGTGGCACGCGCATCCTGCGCGTGATTCACGGGCGGGACGCCCGTGCCACTCTACGGAATCAATCCCAACTCTTTTCCTACCTGCACCGCCTGGGTTCGACGTTTGGCGCTCAGTTTGTCAAACAGCCGGCTGGAGTGGGTCTTGACGGTGTTTTCGCTGACGAAGAGCTTTTCGGCAATCTCGCGATTGCTCAAGCCGCCGGCAATCAGCTCGAGTATCTCCAGCTCGCGCCGAGTGATGCCCAACTCACGCAGTCTCGTCTCGTTTAATGTGAAATGCGCGGGAGGCGAAAGCAGGACTTCTTTGACGACGATCGTTTCTTTGTTCTTTGTGAGTTTAAGTCCGAGCCAGATGCCGAGCACCGCGAATAACAAGGCGATCAGTCCGCCGTAGATTTCCACGGAATGCTCGACGACGAGAAAGCGATACTCGACGAGCTTCAAAATGACTATCAGCACTCCGCCGCAGAGACCGTAGATAAGGATGTGTTTCTTCATCCCGAAGATCCCGTGGCAACCTAGTAAGGCAACTGCTACCAGTCTGCTTTGGCGATGTATTTGAGGACGTGTTTGATGGAAGTGACGCTATACGAGCCGTCAGCCTTCCGCACGGGGACGTGGCGATAGCGGCCTATTGACATCTTGTTCACGGCCGTCGCCACGGAATCCTTCTCCCTCAGAGATTCCGGGTTCGGGCTCATCAACTCTCTGACTGCGGTGTTGTCGGGCCGGGCGTTCTTGCCGGTCAACTTGTTGAGCAAATCGCGCTCAGTAAAGATACCGACAAGCTTTCCATCTTCCAGAACCAGGCTGCAACCTACGCCGGCTGCCTTCATTTTCCCGATAACTTCGAGTGCGGAAGCGTCTGGCGAAACGCCGAGAAATTCCTGATCGAGCTGGCTGATATCATCTTCCATGACCGAACTCGCCAGGCCTTCGCTCCCGGCCTGGGGCACGTCGAGGTTAAGGAGAGAGGTCACGCACTCTTCACAGCGGTCCGCGCCTTCGATGTTGTCATGACCACAAGAGGGACAGATCATTGTCGATTTCCAATTGCCAATTTCCGATTTCTCGATCGCGCAACTTGCGCTTGCCATTCTACCGGTGGACATCTCACTTTAGCTGGAGACTCCAATCGGCAATTGGCAATCGCAAATCGGAAATGGTTCTATTCCACCGTCCACATATCGCCGCTGTAGATCAGTTTCTCCAGCGTGCCGGGACCGGACTTTGAGATTGCGGTCTCAATCTGGTCGGCCATCATCCGGTCATAGCTGGGCCGCTCGACTGAACGAAAGATGCCGACCGGCTGGGGAAAGCTGGGTTGTTCCATGCGCGCCAGCATGAACGCCACCGAAGGATCCTCAAGATTAATGTTGTGAACCAGAATGTCGGCTTCGGTGATACCGTTCTCGCCGATGGTCACTACTTCCGGATGCGCGCCGTTCATGCGAATACCAAGGTTTCGGTCCCTGCCAAAGATCATGGGTTTCCCGTGTTCCAAATAAAGGACCTTGTCCTGCCGCACGCTGCGCTCGGCAAAATAGTCGAACGCGCCATCGTTGAAGATGTTGCAGTTCTGATAGACCTCGAGGAACGACACGCCTTTGTGTCTTGCCGCGGCTTCGACCGTCGCACCCAGGTGCTTCACATCGATGTCGATCGAACGCGCTACGAACGTCGCTTCGCTCGCGATCGCCAGCGACAGCGGATTGACCGGATAGTCGATCACGCCCATCGGCGTTGATTTGGTCCTCTGGCCAAAGACAGAGGTGGGACTGTACTGGCCTTTCGTCAAACCGTAGATGCGGTTATTGAAAAGGATGAAGTTGATGTCGAGATTACGCCGCATCACGTGCATGAAATGATTGCCGCCGATCGAAAGCGCGTCGCCATCGCCGGTGACTACCCAAACGCTGAGTTCGGGATTAGCGGATTTGATTCCAGTCGCAATCGCCGGGGCGCGCCCGTGAATGCTGTGAAAACCATACGTGTTCATGTAATAAGGAAAGCGCGAAGAGCACCCGATGCCGGAAACGAAGACCACCTTCTCTCGCGGAATGCCGAGTTCGGGCATCACCTTTTGCACGTTGTTCAGGATTGCGTAGTCGCCGCAACCGGGACACCAACGTACTTCCTGATTCGAAACGAAATCTTTCTTGGTCAATTGTCCCGGTGGGGGCGCCGCGCCAAAAATTGCGGCGCCGCCTTCGCTCTCCGCCGAGACCAAAGTGTCGGCCGCTGCATTGTGTCCGGTGCCTGATCCGTTACCTTGTGTGCTCATAAGTGCTCCTCGATATCATTTCCGCGGCCTCGTTGGACCGCTCCCAGCAAGTCTAAATACTTTCCGCGAACGTAGGGATTAAGCTTCTCTGCGAACTCGCTGGAGAGGTCACGAATCTTAATCAACTCCTGCACGTCGGCAAGATCTTTCAAGCGATCCGGCGCCGTCATGCCCGAGGCCAGTTTCAATTCAATCAACTTCTCCAGCGTCGGGAATTTCACTCCATCAATTTCAACAAAAGCCTCACTGGGCTTCGGAAAACTAACGGGCTTTGGCTTGCCGTCGCCGGGATATTCGCCTGCGGCAATAACTTCGATGGGCGTGCCATCCCCCGTCGATCGGAGCCGTTTCCTTGCTCCCTGGAAAGCCGGAGAATACCCGAGTCCTACCAGCTCACGATGAAACCTATCCAAACCCTCCGAGTCCAGAATCAGATCAATATCTTCCGTGAATCGCGGATAGCCGTACGCCATCAGGGCTATCGCGCCGATCACAACATAATCGATATCGTGTTCATTCAAATCCGCGACCAGGCGGACCAGCGCATTGTTGAGCTTTCCTTCGCCCATGAAATAACGCTGCCCTTCGGCGTAGACCTCGGTGACTGATGGCGAACCAGAGATCACAAATACTCCTCGACCTTCCTGGCGATCTCCCGAATTTGGAATGGCCGGCCTTTGACCTTCGAAAAGGCAACCGCATCAATCAGAAACCTGGCCCGAATCATGGTGCATAGCTGGCCCAGGTTCATCTCGGGGATGATCACAGTTTCAAATCCGGAAAGCACTTCGCCAAGGTTCTTCGGGAAAGGATTCAGATAGCGCAGATGCGCGCTGGAGACCGATTTGCCTTCGCTTTGCATCTTTTCGACCGCTGAGGTAATTGAACCGTAAGTCGATCCCCAACCGAGGACCAGCACCTTGCCGGTCTTATCTCCAAAAATCTCCAGCGGCGGAATATCGTTCGCGGCCCGGTCAATCTTTTCCTGACGGAGGCGGACCATTAAATGATGGTTTTCAGGATCATAGTTGACGTTGCCGGTGATGTGCTGCTTTTCAATTCCGCCGATGCGATGCTCCAGACCCGGAGTTCCGGGGAGCGCCCAGGGCCGTGCGAGCGTTACTTCGTTCCGCGCATACGGCATGAAGTTAGTTGGATCGGTCGTGAACTGGACGTGGATTTTCGGGAGCTTGTCGATCTCCGGCACGGCCCAGGGCTCAGCGCCGTTCGCCAGATAACCGTCAGATAGATAAAAGACCGGGGCCATGTACTTGAACGCCAGCCGCACCGCCTCGATCGCCATGTTGAAGCAGTCTGCCGGCGTGGCCGGCGCAATGACAATTGCCGGGCATTCCCCATTGCGTCCCCACACGGCCTGGAAAAGATCGGCTTGTTCCGTTTTCGTCGGTAATCCAGTAGATGGCCCACCGCGTTGCACGTTGATAATTACCAGGGGCAATTCAGTCATCACTGCCAGGCCGATCCCTTCCTGTTTCAGGGCCACGCCTGGGCCGGATGTTCCCGTCAACCCGACGTGCCCGGCAAAGCTGGCGCCGATCGCGGCGCACACAGCGGCGATCTCATCTTCCGCCTGGAATGTCTTCACGCCGTAGTTCTTGTGACGTGCCAACTCGTGCAGGATGTCGGACGCCGGCGTGATGGGGTACGAACCGTAGAACAATGGCCGCCCCGCCAACTGCGCAGCAGTCACAAACCCGATCGCCGTGGCTTCGTTGCCGGTGATCTTGCGATACCGGCCCGGCGCGATCGCAGCTTTCTTGACGGTGTAGTGCGTAGTGAAAACTTCAGTCGTCTCGGCAAAGTTGTAACCGGTCTTCAGAGCGACTTCGTTTGCCTTAACCAGCTCCGCATTCTTGCGGAACGTCGCATTGATCCAGTTCAAGGTTGGATCGAGCGGACGATCGTAAAGCCAGTACAACACGCCGAGCGCAAAAAAGTTCTTGCTGCGATCGATCTCTTTGCGCGAAAGCTGCACGTTGCCCTTGAGGGCGTTGCGGTTGAGCGTCGAAATCGGTAGCTGATGCACGCGATAGCCGGCCAGTGAGCCGTCCTCGAGCGGGTTCGACTTGTAAGCGGCGTGCTCCAGATTGTCTTTCGTGAACTCGTCCGTGTTGATAATCAGCGTGCCGCCCTCTTCCAGGTCCGGAAGATTGACCTTCAGCGCCGCGGGATTCATCGCCACCAGGACGTTGGGTTGATCGCCGGGGGTGCGAATGTCGTGATTGGAAAAGTTTAACTGAAATCCGCTGACGCCGGGCAGACTGCCGGCGGGAGCTCGAATCTCAGCCGGAAAATCCGGCAGCGTCGAGATGTCGTTGCCCACTATGGCCGAGGTGTTGGTGAACTGCGTGCCGGTCAACTGCATGCCGTCACCGGAATCACCAGCAAACCGAATGGTCACGGTGTCCAGCTCTTCAAGGTTTTTGTCGATGGTCTCGACAGGTGGTTCTATGACTGCGCTCATGATTATTCGCTTGTGCCTTTTCCATTAGTCTATTGTCAGTTTCCCATTGCCAATTTCCGATTAGAAGCTCGGACTATCAATCGGCAATTGGAAATCGAAAATCGGAAATGCTCCTATCCACCATCCACGGTATCCATCACCTGCGCCGGCAGTGGCGGCAGATTCATCGTCGCCTTAGGGTAGCACTCTGCCAGATAAGTGATGATGTCAAAAACTGAAATCGAGCCCACCAACTCGCCCCTCTTCACCAGCGGAATGTTGCGAAAGCTCTTTTCATTCATCAGACGCACCGCGTCGCCGATGGTTGCTTCGGGAGAAAGCGTTTCTACTGCGGGTCGCATCCACTCACTGATAGGTGACTCTAAATCAACATTTTCGCCCAGGACCCTGGTTAACAGATCGCGTTCCGTAAAAATACCGGCCACACGACCGTCGTCGGAAACGATCACACAACCACCCTCGTCGTTCTTCATGGCCTCGATGGCTTGCGATAGCGGCGTGTAGGGCGAGACAGCGACGTAATCGTCAGTTGGCAAAACGCTTACGCGCTGGTCACAGGCATTTCGAAGTTGATCCATTTGACCGTCTTCAGGTACTTAGGGTTCCTCGCGCTATTCTATCTTAACTCAATTGACCCTCGGGCGAGAGTGGACGGCGATTTTACCACAGTGCCGCACGTTTGGATGTGATCGCCGACACGTCAGGGCTTCACGGCTAGCAGAACTGGAACCGATACGATTGCGAGATAATCGCGGTCGCGGCCTTCAGAGCGAAACGTCTCAGTCTTCTTTGAGGCGCAGCCGCGGCATCCACAACCAGGGCTTGATCCAAGGCTGTGGTCCGAGCTGGTTTGCCGGACAATCGGTTAGGAATGCGATTCATTCTACCGAATGAATAGGGATAGCGGGTCCTTCTCAAACGGCGACTATTCAACCGATCTCTCCGATGATTTCGGAGAGCACGCTCAAGGTCTGATCAATTTCCGTCCGGGTGTTGTAACGACCGAGCGAAAAGCGAATCGAGCCGCGCGCTGTCTGGTGAGGAACCTTCATCGCTCGCAATACCGCGGAAACTTCTTCGGATTCTGAGTTACACGCCGAGCCTGTCGATACACAGACACCGGCGTTGTCCAGCCTTGCCAGGATGTCTGGCCCTTCCATACCCACGAAAGAGATGTTTGAGGTGTTAGGCAGGCGCTTCGCGCGATCTGCCACACCGTTCAACCGTGCATTCGCAAAACGAGCCAGTATTTCATCTTCCAACCTGTCTCTTAGTGTGCGGATCTGTTGTAGTTCGGTGAACTGGTTAGCCAAATGGCAAGCACTCCCGAGCCCGACAATGTTGGGTACTGCCTCAGTCCCAGAGCGCCTGCCCTGTTCCTGCCCGCCCCCGATGATGAATGGAGGGAGTTTCACGCCGCGACGGATGTACAGTGCACCGACACCTTTCGGTGCGTGGAGCTTGTGTCCGGACACGGAAAACAAATCGACGGGCCACTCGCGCAAATTGATCGGAATCTTTCCCACCGCCTGAACGCCATCGACATGAAAGACGGCGTCTGAATTCTCGCGCACGATGCGGCCGAGCTCCGCGATTGGAAACAGGACGCCGGTTTCATTGTTGGCCAGCATCACAGAAACGATTCCGGTGTCGCGTCGCAACGCCTTCCGACAGTCGTCGAGATCAAGTTCGCCGTTTTGATCGACATCCAGCCAGGTTACTTCGCAACCAAACTCTACCAGATGTTCGCAGAGATTTCGCACCGCCTCGTGCTCGACGCGGGTGGTAATAATGTGACGGCGCGTTGGGTTCTGTTCCAGGAGGCCGCCGATTGCCCAGTTGTTGGATTCAGAGCCGCAGGAGGTGAAGACGATTTCGCTCGCGTCGTTCGCTCCCAACAGATCAGCGACTTGCTCACGCGCTTCCTCTATAGCGCTCCGCATGTGGCGGCCGAACGCGTGCCCGGAAGAAGGATTACCATAGAAGTCTTTTAGATAAGGCTGCATGGCCTCGAAGACTTCCGGGGCGACCTGGGTAGTAGCGTTGTTGTCGAGATAAATCATGCTGTTTGAGAACGGCTAAAAGGACCGGTAAACCATATAGTCTCCGCTTTTCCTAATGATTTGGCAGTAACCACAGTTGGGCTCAGAGCTGATGACGAGGGTGCCGGCGGGAGCACGCACTCCCTCATCGAGATGAATGAACTCGGCGTGGTTGCGTCCTTCTACCAGTGCGTACCAGTAAGCATGTTCATAGGACGGCTGGACTCCGTCGCTCAAATAAATGGGTCTGTCGGGAAGCGCAGTGGCCGCGTCATAGACGTCTTTGTATGCTGAGTCAAAAGCATATCCCCGTTCCGGACCCTCGCGGCGGAACACCCTCTGAAAATAAGCCGCCTGCAGCGCGATCCCAGCCAATAGCACTGCGAGGATAGTTTGGCGCGTCAGTGACGGTAACGCGATTGAGGCGGTGGTCTGTGCTTGAACCTCCGCTTCCTCATTGCCATTACCAGCGGCTTCAGAAGGTCGCTCAAGCAAAAATGTCAGCGCAGGTATCATTAATAACAAAAGAAAAACGGGATACGCGATGATGCGCAGTGAATGGAACTGTTCGGCATTGAGAGCGCCGGGCACGATTGAAACCGCCGCTCCAAAGATCACAAAGCGCCACCAGGCGTCGCGCCAATGACGCACGATCACCACGAAAAGTCCGAGCATCGCCAGGATGAACGCTGCGATAAGAAAACTTCCCAGTGAGCCCGGCACGTGATGACGCGGGTTGCCGTCCCCGTCGATCAACAAACTGATCAGACTAAAGTCTTCCAGGTATCGCCGGATAAATATTGGCGCGATTTCGCTCCAGGGCGAATCAGGTTTGATGTAGGAGATTAGATAGAATCTTTGGGTCAACGCCTGGGGATGCTTTGAGTTATAGATCAACAGGGGAACAAGTGTCAGGCCGTATAGTATCCACGTCTTGATCACGGCGATCAGTCGTGGCCGCGACGTAGCAAAGAGGACCAGACCGACGGCCATCAAGGGTCCCAGCAATCTCCCAATTGTGTACGTATACGTCAAAAGCATCAGCGTTGCGGCGATCGCTCCTGCCGTCGGCCAGCCCCACGTTTGCTTTGACTGTGCGTGGTGGACAGCAAGGAGAAACAAAACCACTGCCATCGGGTAAAAATATGTCTCCATTACCAACCGGCTCACTTCAAAGAGCCACGGAGTAAGAATCGCGGTCACGCCCACGATGACGCCAATCCGTCGCTGGCCTGAAACTCGTCTCGCCAGTAAGCCAAGCAGCACAGAAGCGGCAAAGACCCAGGTCGCGCTGAATATGCGGGCCGACAGGATGCTCGGCTTGAAGAGAGTGAAGGGAATTGCCAGGAGGTATATCTGCGTTGGGTTGGCATACTGAATCCAACCGTCGGTGTAGACTGGAAAAAACAACGGAAATCGATCCCCAAACTCGCCGGCGCCGGTATGGGCGATGCAGTAAGCGTTGTAAGAGATTGCGGACTCGTCAACGTAAAACCCTGGTGGATTACTGGAGAGCCCTGAGGTGTAGAAAACAAAGAGCAACGCGATGCCCAAAAGCCATAACAATACGCGAACGCGTGAACGGTTTACCATCTACAGAGACTGCGTTACAGTCTGCCGCTATCTGATGAGTTGCTTGTAATGCTCGGGCAACAACTTGGCGCGATCAGCATCAAAAATCCTGAATTTGGCCAAACCAGTCTTCTGGATTCTAAACTTCAGCGAAGTCAACAAAACGCCCAGTCCATATCTCACGCTCCGCCTGAAAGTTATGGAGGAGGCTTCCGGAAAATATTTCGTTGGGCAGGATATCTCGCCAATACTGAACTTAAAGTAGATGGCCTGAGCGAGCAACTCGTTATCGAACAAAAAGTCGTTAGTGTTTTCTTCTAGAGGCAGCGACTTGAGCACCTCACGAGAGAATGCCCGGAATCCTGTGTGGTACTCCGACAATTTGTAGCCGAGCAGGAGGTTCTGTACTGCCGTAAGAAATCGATTAGAAATATATTTGTAGCGCGGCATCCCGCCCTGGAGAGCCCCAACGCCCAAGATCCGTGAGCCCAAGGCTATATCGTAGTGTCCAGAGGCGATCATTCCGGCCAGGGAAGTAAGCAACTTTGGAGAGTACTGGTAGTCAGGATGTAACATGATCACGATGTCGCAATCTCCCTTGAGCGCTTCTCGGTAACAGGTCTTTTGGTTCTTGCCGTAGCCGAGGTTTCTCTCGTGTAGAAAGGTCGTTAGACCTAATTCCTGGGCCAATTCGACCGTTGCATCGGAGCTGGCGTCATCGACAAGTAGGACCTCATCAACAACATCAAGCGGCAACTCGTTGTATGTTTGGCGCAACGTCCTGACGGCATTGTAGGCCGGCATGACAACAACAATTCTTTTGCCGTTAAGCATTGTCTTTTCCTGGTCTGCGCGATTAACCTAAGCGAGCATATTTCATCAGGCGCAGCGTAGCCAAGCCTTGAACAGCGGGGTCGTTTCCAGTTATTTCAATGAAACTAGAATTTGGAAAAGATTTGCCAGCTTCTTTGAAGCAACGGTATTCACCTCTGCGCCAGTGGGTGCAGGCACATCGAGTCGAGCTACTTTTGTTCCTCCTGCTATGGGGGACGTTCGCATACTTCTATCAATCGACGCAGCAAAACGAAGCGGCTCGGTTTGATCAAACGCGCGCTATTGTCGAGGATCACACTCTGGCGATCAATAATTACTGGTGGAACTCCGCCGACGTAATTCGCTATACAAAAAACGGCCAGGACAACATCTATCCGAATAAGGCCCCGGGAACAACATTGCTGGCCGTGCCGGTTTTCTGGGTGGTGACCCACGTTCTCAGGCCCTTCGAGGCTGTTGGTTTGCCCGAGTGGGTTTACTGGCACCTGGTTGCCTATTTGACGATCATCTTCACGATCGGCCTGTTATCGGCTTTGGCTGCCGTCGCGATCTACAAAGTGCTGATGCGCATTACTCATGATGCCAGTTTTTCTGTATTCGCTGTTCTGGCAATCTGGCTCGGGACAATGGCCTTCCCATTTTCGACTCTTTTCTTTAGCCACCAACTCGCAGCCGCACTACTTTCGATCGGCTTCTATTTAATGTTCATGCTCCGACGGGATGAGATTAGATCTTTTCGGCGGGCGGTTGCGCTTCTCGGTGCGGCCGGAATTCTAATGGGCTTTACCGTGACCACGGAATATCCTACTGGATTGTTGGTAGCAGTTCTCATGATTTACACCGGCTGGGCGGTAAGTCGCGCGACATTCGGCCGAAAAGAAAAGGGGTATCTGGCAGCCGCCTTCTTCTTCGGACTAGGCATCGGCGCAGGCGTCCTCGTGATGTACAACATAGCCGCTTTCGGCAAGGTATTCTACGTTCCTTACGAAGCGTATGCGAAGGCGGGTTCTTCATTTCCGGTATATTCGCGCGGCCTTCTGGGACTGCGATGGCTGGGGATGCCGCACTTCCTACACGCGCTGGCTTCGATTACGATTTACCCGCCAATCGGAATACTCTACATAGGGGTTGAAAAGTGGCGCGTTTACGCTTCGAATCCGGTTCTATGGCTCGTCATACCTGGAATGACGATAATGCTCTGGCAGCGCAAGCTCCGACCCGAGGGGCTCCTGGTCCTTTCACTGATAGTCGCTTATGTTCTATTTATTACGAGTTACGGCGACTCGATCTACGATTGGTCTGGCGCGAGTTATCTGGGTCCGAGACACATTATTCCTCTGCTGCCTTTTTTGGCGCTTCCAATTTATTATGGCGGGCGCAAGTTTAGGTTGGTCTTCTATCCCTTGTTAGCAATCTCGGTGTTCTACATGCTATTAGCAACGGCGGTAGAGCCGCGGGTGCCATATCCCTTTGAGAATCCGGCGCGAGATTCGTTTCTTCCCGACTACTTGCGCGGGCATCTGGCGCAGAATACGGATACACTTTTTGATCCTGAGCACCGCAAGCTTACGAAGGATTCAACGGCTTTCAATCTCGGTAAGGTTGCGCGCTTGCCCGGCTCATATCAACTTGCGCCGCTAATGCTTTGGTGGCTCGTAATCGGTAGCGCGCTCCTCGTTACCGCCGCCCGTAACGATTCTTTGGCTCAACCAGACTTTGCGGGACTGGCTGATTCTTCAATCCGACCTCCAGCAACAAAACAAGGACCTGAAGATGGAAACCCGGAGATCTGATCACGCGCCTCCAAAGTCCGCCTATTCCAAGCGAATTGCGGTCGCCTCGTTGTTCGTATTCGTTGCGACCATCGTTTTGATGCCTGTTCTATACAACGGATGTAGCGGGCCCAAAGAAGGCAGCACCGGGCTAAGAGGGAAGTACTATCGCAGCGCAAAGTGGGAAGGAGAGCCCGCGGAAGTAAGAGTGGATCCGACAATAGACTTCGATTGGTCTCAGAGCTTTCCTTACCCGCCACCATTCAGCGTAGATTGGACGGGCAATATTCTGATTGATCAGCCGGGCGATTACCAATTCGCGTTAATCTCCGACGATGGGTCTCTGCTCGAGATTGACGGCCGTGTAGTCGTTGATGCCAGCACCGTCCTCCTGCAAAAGACATCCGGCACGATCAATCTTTCCCAGGGCTTTCATTCGATCCACGTGAAATACTTTAATATCCTGTTCGGTGGTTCGGTGAGATTGTTCTGGACACCAGCAGGACGTCCTGAGCAGATAATACCCACCGAACTGCTCCGCCCCGCGAGCAGTTAGCAGGGCTACCTACGGCTGGCGCGCAATCTCCAGGAAAGGCCGGGCTTCCATGATCGATCAGCACGCGGAACCGCCAGAAAACCAAGCGCAAACAAACGGACAACAAGTTCACGAATCCCTGCCGCAGCCGCAGAAATCAGACGTAGACCAGACCGGCGAACGCCGGATCTCGGAACAGCCGCAAGACGAAACAGGTACTGAGCTAAAGGATGGTGTGACGGAATGGAGAGACCGTTTACAGCTTTTCATTCGACGCATCGATTGGAAGCTGATCGGAATGATCCTCGCTATCAAGGGATTGTTCTACCTCTACGGTACACAAGCCTATCAGGTGCTTACGAATTCCTCGATCGGAAGTTTTAAAGGCTGGCTTGAGCTCTGGAGTCGGTGGGACGCAATCCATTACGTCAGCCTGGCAGAAAACGGTTATCAGGCGACTGGCGAGGCGAGATTTCTGATTATCTTCTATCCTCTCTTTCCCTGGTTAATCCGGATCGCCGCACTCATCTTCCGCAATTACATCATTAGCGCCTTGATCGTAGTGACAATCGCCTCGGTTGCCGCCGGGCTGCTGTTGAAACGACTCGTCAAGCTTGATTACGGAGACGAGGTAGCCGAGCGCGCCGTCTGGTTCATGTTTATCTTCCCAGGCAGTGCGGCATTGCATCTTCCCTTCACCGAGAGCGTATTGTTGGCTTTGGCCATCGGCTCGTTCCTGGCAGCGCGAACCGATCGCTGGCCGGCGGCTGGATTGTTAGGAGCCCTGGCTTGTTTAAGTCGAATTAACGGCCTGGTATTGATACCGGCACTGGCTGTTGAAGCCGGTCATCAATTTTGGACCACGCGACGATGGCGCTGGCAGTGGCTCTGGATCGGATTCATCGGATTCGGCATCGTCGCCTACTTGTTGCTTAACTACGGCGTTCACGGCAATCCATTCATATTCATGACCTACAGACGGGAGCACTGGTTCCAGATCGTATCGTGGCCCTGGATAGGCGTAAGAGAGAAGATTCTCATGGCTTGGCACGGGACCGGCGAAGGCGGAGCAATAACGGGTATGCAGGACTTTCTGTTCTTGATTCTTGGCTTCGCCGCCACAATCTGGTCGTTCATAAAGCTGAGGCCGTCGTACGCGGTGTGGATGGCCTGCAACTGGCTGCTCTTCACCAGCACGACTTTTATTATCGGGGTGACGCGCTTTACCCTGATAATGTTTCCGCTCTTCATTCTTTTTTCACTACTCTCGAAGCGTCGAAGCTGGCGCAGAATAATCACCGTGTGGTCCCTCCTCTTCCTGGCTCTATTCACCGGCCTTTACGTGGAAGGGCATTGGATCTTCTGAGGTCGCCAGGCTCTCAGCTTGCGCTACGCCTGCCCGGCATGGAATCATTTGATAACAAATGACACAGATCAATGAAACGACCGTCCTTGACGCGCTCCGCCAGATAAGAGATCCGGATCTGCACAAAGATATCGTCACGCTCGGCTTTATTAAGGACCTTAAGGTCGAGGGTGCTGACGTTTCGTTTCGTATCGTGCTAACGACACCTGCCTGCCCGGTACGAGAGGAAATGGAAGGCTCGGCCCGTGAACTTGTTAGTGCGATTCCCGGTGTCCAGTCGGTTAAGGTGACAATGGATGCCGAAGTGCCAAAGGGCCGAGGCCTCGCCGACAAAGTTTCGGTGCCCGGCGTCAAAAACATTATCGCGGTTTCATCAGGCAAGGGCGGCGTCGGCAAATCAACGGTCGCCGTGAATCTCGCGGTCGCGCTGGCGCTCGATGGCGCGCGGGTCGGTTTGATGGACGCTGATGTTTATGGACCGAACGTGCCGATCATGCTGGGCGCCAGTCAGGCCAGACCTGAAATCGAAGGCAACAAGTTAATTCCGATAGAAGCGTACGGCGTGAAACTCATTTCGATGGCGGTCCTGCAACCGGGCGATAAACCTTTGATCGTCCGTGGCCCGATCCTGCATGGATTAGTGAAGCAGTTTCTTTCGGACGTGAAGTGGGGCGAACTGGATTATCTGATCGTGGATATGCCACCGGGAACAGGCGACGTGCAACTAAGTCTCGCTCAACTCGTCCCGGTGCAGGGAGCTGTGCTGGTAACGACGCCACAGGAAGTCGCCCTCATCGACGTGCGCCGGGCTTTACGTATGTTCGAAACCGTCGCCGTGCCCGTGCTGGGCGTGATCGAGAATATGAGTTACTTCATCGCGCCGGATACCGGAAATCGCTACCACATTTTTGGAGAAGGCGGCGGCCAGAGACTGGCGGAGGAATACGGCGTGGCCCTTCTTGGATCAATTCCAATGGGAATCGAGGTGCGGGAGGGAGGCGACAAGGGCGTGCCGGTCGTTGTGGGTCACCCTGAATCCCCGCAGGCTCAGGCCTTCCGCAAAGCGGCTGAGGAAGTTGCCCGGCAAGTCTCGATCGAGGCCATGAAGCCAGAGCTTGTCGTTTTAAGGAAATCTCAGTAAGATGACTTCGGCAAACATAATTCGCGATTAGCAATCGAAAATTGAAAACAGGAGTTAACTAAAATATGTCAGCGAATCCAGCAACTACCACCCCTACAACCGCGGCGCCCAACGTACCGGCAGCGCCGACCGTGGCTTTGAATGTCACTGAACCGGCGGCGGGCGAAATTAAGAAGTTTATGAGCAGCGAAGATGGCCTGCCCGAAACCGCCGGCCTCCGCGTTCGCGTCGTTCCGGGAGGTTGTTCAGGGTTTCAGTACAGCCTGAACATCGAAGAGGAATCGCGCCAGGGCGACTTTGTCCTTGAAGAGAAGGGCGTGCGTCTGTTCGTCGATATGTTCAGCGCTCAGTACCTGAACGGCGTTGAGATCGACTATGTCCAGAACGTTATGGGCTCAGGCTTCACCTTCAAGAACCCGAACTCGACCGGAAGCTGCGGTTGCGGCTCTTCGTTCACAGCCTAAAGCAGGTTCAAAAAGAACGCGCATGGCGCGGTTAAGCAGCGAGGCTCGGCCTGATTCAGTTGGACTGAAGGCCGAGCCCGCTTTTGCTTACCGCGCTTTTTTGCTTTAGTGGCACAGACTTCAGTCTGTGATAATCGATTCATTTCGAGTCGGGCTAACGCCCGACCAAGCGGGCGTTAGCCCGCTTCTAAACCATGGCCAAGAGATGAATGAGTTTTCACCGATGAGAATCATCCGTGCCCAGTCCAGCGCCGATATCGAACACGCGCGCCGGCTATTCAGAGAATACGCCGCGTGGCTCGAGATCGATCTGTGCTTTCAAAACTTCGAGAAAGAGCTGGCTGAATTGCCCGGTGAATACGCACCTCCAGACGGCTGCTTATTTCTGGCGAGCGCAGATACGGGAATCGCCGGCTGCGTAGCAATGCGGAAAATAGGCGAGGGCACCTGCGAGATCAAGCGGCTGTTTGTGCGGCCGGAGTTCCGCGGTCAAGGGCTGGGGCGACAACTGGCGGAGGCGATCATTCGAGAGGCAAAACAACTTGGCTATGAACGAATGAGGCTGGATACGTTGCCGCCGAAGATGAACGATGCGGTCGCGCTGTACCGCTCACTCGGGTTTCAGGAGATCGAACCCTACTACAACAATCCAGTACCCGGCGCAAAGTTTATGGAGCTGAAGTTGAGATAAGTGTCAGAAGCCCGCGCGTAAGCAAGGGCGACTTTCGTCTCTATCGGCTATCGCGCCCACCAAGACGGCTGATCGCTGAGCGCGGCGACAGCGAAACGCCTGACGAATAGGCTGCACGGGTGGCTGTCATTACGTGCCGCAGAGAATCGCCTCGTGTTTGTTATACTCATGCTCCCATGCTTCACCTTCTAGGCGTCCTACTTCCTTTCATTTCAGGTTGCGCTGGCATATTACTCATCTACGCTTCTCTTTCATACGAGACTGAGGACGGCAAGATTCAGAGTCTACTTGAGGAGTGGTGGATACGAATTGACGATTTGCGACAAAAGGTGATCTCATTTCACGTTGCATTTATGAGGGTGCTTGCCTCATTGATTTCCACGCATCATGAGCAAGGTTGACTACATAGACTTTCAGAGCAGAACTCAGCCCCTGGCGTTTCTGATCACGTTCCGTTGTTATGGAACTTGGCTTCACGGTGACAAGCGTGGTGCGGTCGACCGGCGGAAATACCATGTTTATGGTACGTCGGACATGCCTGCGAACACGAGGCTAGGAGACGACGAGAGAGCTGAACTCAAGAACCCAGCCATCTTGCTCAATCGCGCTCAAAGAAACGTTGTCGAGTTAGCGATCCGAGAAGTGTGCGAGCACCGCACATATGTGCTCTACGCGCTTAACGTCCGTACAAATCATGTGCACTGTCTGGTGACCGCTTCATGCAAGCCCGAACATGTAATGGACAGCTTCAAGGCGTATGCAACAAGGCGGCTCCGCGAAACACATCTGTTGGGCCGAGACATCAAGCCGTGGGCCAGACACGGTAGTACGGTTTATCTTTGGACGGAAGAACAGGTTCAACGAGCTATTGATTACGTGATAAACGGCCAGGGTGATGAGCCGTTTTGCTGACGACGAGACAACGTAGATACCAGAGTTGCCCTCCCTGACGGTCGGGCTTCTGACACGATAGTCATCGTCCCATCAGTTTCCAGCCCGAAGGCAGCACGGCTGCGGCGAGTGCGATCTTGATGATGTCGCCGGGAATAAACTTAAGCACGGTATCGAAGAGAGTCAGCATTGGAGACGTGCGCATAACTACCGAATACCAGGCCCAGCCGCTTAACATAATCACCATCGAACCGATCGCCATCGCGGCGGCGGCCGTAAGAAAGCGGCGATCCCAACCATGTTCCGCAAACGCGCCGGTAATGAAAGCCGCCGCTGGGAAGGCGACCAGATAGCCTCCCGTCGGTCCCATCAGATGAAGCAGGCCGCCGTGTGCTCCCGAGAAAAATGGCAGGCCACTGGCACCCTCAAACAGATAAGCGATCATTGCCATCGCGCCCAGACGTGATCCCAGCAGCGCGCCGGTCAGCAACACTGCGAATGTTTGTCCGGTAATTGGGATTGGCCCGATGGGAATTACGACTTGGGCAGCGAGGGCGGTGAGCAAACTAAAACCGATCACCAAGCCGACCTGACGCACGACATCAAGTGGCGCCAACGCCACGCCCAGAAGTGTCTCGCTCTTTGCAAATGGTGTATTCATGTCTTAGTCCAAACTACGGTCGCATACACAAAACCGGACAAGGCGCATTCCGAATGATGAACTCAGCCGTCTCGGTCAAGTTCGGATCGCCCCCGGAGCCGAGCGCAGTCGTGATCGCCACGAGATCGGCCTTGTGACGCCCGGCATATTCGACGACTTCTTCGCCAACGCCGCCGTGCAACCGGTGAAACTTTCCACACGAAGAGCCGGCTTCGGTAAAAAACCTCTCGAGCGTAGCCTGACCGCCATCGGCGGGCTCTTCATCGCCTTCGTTGAACATGCGTAGCGTTTCCAGGGTCGCCTTCGTTCGCTGGGCGATCGATGCAGCGACGGGCAGGATGTGCTTTGACTCTTCCCTCAAGTCTGTTACGTAAAGAATGCGTTTGAAGCGATCGATAGGCCGGGTAGTGCGCCGCGGTCCGTACAACCTGGCGATAATAGTGGGGGTTTTTGAGTCGCGAGCGACTTGTTCAGCTACGCTGCGACCCAGGAAAAACTGCGCTACGTCGGAACGGCCGTGCGAGGCCATAACGATCAAATCACAGCCGCGTTCCTCGGCAGCGCACATTATTACTTGCGCCGGGTCATCGTCGCCCTTGGGAATAATCGCTTCGATCACTCGCACCGAAGACGAACCCGTGGGGAGGCCAGGGAACTCATAACGCGAAGTCTCAGTGATGTGCGGATCGCCGCCGGTCGAGATGTGAACCGAATGAACGATGGCATCAAACTGCGCGGCAATGGCCACCGCCAGCGGGAAAGCGCTGTTGGCGACGGCCGA
>JBGQGG010000067.1:0-17048 GCA_041497335.1 Pyrinomonadaceae bacterium
ACTGAAGGATCGCTCGGCGGGCGGCTGGCGCAGCGGCATGCAGCGCTCAGAGAAGTGATGGCGGCGGGGGCACGTTTCATTTCGTGCTAGCCGCCTCAGTGTTCAGCACTTCCCGTGCCACCTGTCGTTCGGATTGCGAATTCCGCCTTCGACATTCCTAAGGTCTGCCCATGGTTACCTGACGCTGAAGGGCCATTGCTTCCTGGTTACTGGAATCGATGTTTATTGCGCTGGCAGCGTACTTCCGCGCTTCGCCGAGATCACCACGCTCGAGAAATATCCGACCCAGCAGGATATGTGCATCAATCATCTTGGGCGGAGGATCCCAGAAGATCGCGGTCTTCAGGGCAGCGATGGCGGCCTCTTGATCGCCGCGACGCTGATTTATTCGACCGCTCAGCAAAAAGGCTTCCGCGTTGGTGGGCTCGATTATCAGAACCTTTCTGATCTCCGTCAGGGCTTCGTCATCTCGACCCTGCTGGTATAGATCGCGAATCTTGTTAAGCGCTTCCTGGGTGTTATTCGCATTGGCGGCATCGACAGCCTGTCGACGACCGAGGTCTGATATGTCAACTTGATTGAGAACGTCGCGCGAGCGCAAAGCCAGAGTCGAAATTGATTGTGACTTCTGCCAGTCAGTTTGCCATTTCGCGTACGTCTGCAAATTCTTTCGCGCCTGATTGTCCGCAGCGTTTGCAGCTTCGGGATGATTCGCTCGATCCTGCGCCTTGGCCAGCAGGAAATACGCCTCGCCGTCGCGCTGGTTGGCGGCGATCACTTTTTCAAGTTTCTCGGCGGCTTCAGCGTACTTCTCGTTTAGAAACAACGCGTACGCAGAGTTGAACAGGACCGTGGTGTCATCGGGTGATGAATCCGCGGCGCGTGACAACAACGTGATGCCCTGAAGCAGCAAACGGGTTCGTTCCTCGGTCTTCTTCTCAATGCGCGCTGCTTCCACCGACACCGCACCGGCGTTGTTGTAGACGCCCACCAGTGGCATCACTTTGTCGTCCGCCAGCGGAACCAGCGTGGAGAGCGCATTCGGAATATCGCCGGTCTTCCAATAGGCCAGGCCCGCGTAGAATTGCGCCTCGCCGTAGTGGGCCTCCTTTTTTTGCAGCATCGTAAGGTACTCGATGGCTTCTTTCCATTGGGACTGGCTGAAGTAAAAGCGACCTAGTTCGAATGCTGCCTGGGGATAGACCGCACCGCCGTTCTCCTTTCCATAGAGCCGCATGGCATTCTTGAAATAGATGGCTCGCGTCGGATCGCGTTCGTTGGTCAGCAGTCCCTTCATGTAGGCTTCAAACGCCTGGGCTGGAACCTTTGTAGCTTCCTGTACCAGCTGGTTGCGCGAAAACGAAAGTGCCCGATCGCGTTGAAAGAGTATCTGATAGGCAAGTTCTCCGTGGACTTTCTGCAGGTCCGTGACTTCGCCACCAAAGTCATAGACGCGCGGCGCCCATGCCCCCTCAAAAATGTCGCCGGCCATCCGACCTTCGTTGACTCGAATCACTCGCGCTTCGCCGGCGATGGTCGCAAAAGGCCTATCGACTGGAGGTTTTGACTTGTCATCTGAGGTTGCGGGCGGAACCACAACATTATAGGTCCCGAAGACGATCATCGAAGCTTTGAGCTCGCGCGCGATCTTGATGGCAGTTGCCCTGGAGGGCAGCACGGTCATCGGCAGCCGCAGACGCTGGTACGCGACGGCGCGCTCTTCGCTGGTCACTACAATCAGCCCGGGTTTGCTCAGCAAGGCCGAGAGCGAGTCAGCAAAACTTTCGCCAATCCAGTTGTACTCCGGATGATCTGAAACATTCTCGAAAGGAAGTACCAGTACTATTTCAACCGCTGAACCCGTCTGGGCTGACGCATTCTGCGAGGCGGCAGGTAAGGAAAGAACCAGCACCACCGCCATCAGCAAGATCGCCAGTTTCTGTTGAATCATTGCGAGAATCCTTGAGTTATCTATGAATTCCACCTGGAAAAGTTCGATGCAACTATGATAGCAGCGGTTGGACGTGAGCGCATCCCGTGATGCTCCGTGGCACAGACTCTAGTCTGTGATGTCCGGCAAACTGAAACTTGTCGGACACTGATTGTCCCTGCCACTAGGGCGTTGCTTCCGTAACTACCAATTGATTATCCACGCTGACCACGCCCTTGACTGAGCGCAGGGCCTTCTCTACTCGCTGTTTCAGGTCCGTAGATTTTACTGAGCCTACGACCGTCACCTTGCCGCCTTCTACTAACGTGCTCACGTCCAGTTTCGAGAGGGTCGAATCGGCAGCGATCGTTCCTTCGATCTGCGCCTGGATTCCAGCGTCATCAACAACCGTTGCTGTTTCACCTGCGGGCTCGGGCGATTGCCCTGCGGCTGGGGCCTGAGTCGGCTGAAGCAGGGGCGAAACTGACGGCGAAGGTTTTGGCGAAGGCTGCGTTGCGATGGATTCTGCGGGAACAGTTTGGAGTGGCGCTACGGTCGAGTTCATCGGGTCGTATGGCCGGCTGGTTATCAACAAGGCGACGAACGTGGCCAGCGCGGCCGCGGCAATTACCGTGAGGGCCACAATTCCTTCCCGCGTCCCTGGTCGTGACTGCCGGCCGATTGGCCCCGCGCTTCGCCGGTGGTCCGCAGACGGAGTTTCAATCACGATGCGTCTTCGGTGCTTGGCATGGTCAGACATTCAGCTCATCACCTCGTTTGCTTTGCTGGAGTTGCCGGGCCTGCTCAGTCCGCAACGACATCAACAATCTGCGAAGCTGATTATAGAAGATTGACCCCGACATCTTCTAAGACTGTGTCCTACGTTCAGGGCCTCTTCTGATATTCCGCGCAAGCTTAGGGTCAGTCGGGCGTTCTAACCCCGAGCGCATCCAGTTCAAGCGCTGTGATTGTTATTTGCTTTGGAGGTCACTTTCGATGTCAGGCTTAAACAAAATTCTTTTTGCGATTGCTTTGTGCTGCGCGAGCATAACCGCGACCATAGCACAGACTTCAGAACAAACCACGACGGCGCGCGATCGCCAGACGGTCAACATTACGGTTTACAACTCTAATCTCGGTTTGGTGCGTGAGACGCGCAGGCTGACGCTCCCGCCGGGACGAATTGCCCTGAGATTTGCAGACGTCACGGCGCAGATTCGTCCGGAGACGGTCCATCTCGCTTCTCTGACAGCTCCGGCGTCGCTGCGAATCCTGGAGCAGAACTACCAGTACGACTTGCTCAACCCGGCGAAGCTGCTCGATAAATTTGTGGGCAGGGAGATCACCCTGGTGTTGCGCCGCTACCAGAACAACACCGAGACCTTTGAGCCGGTTCAGGCGACCCTGCTGTCGAACAACGGCGGCCAGGTTTGGCGCATTAACGGCCAAATCGTAATCAACCCCACCAACATCACTGAAATGCGGTTTCCTGATCTGCCGAAAAACCTTGTGGCGACGCCCACGCTGGTTTGGGACGTCGAGAATCGCGAGAGCGGATCCCAGAACATCGAGGCGAGCTATCTGACCTCCGGTATGAACTGGCGAGCTGATTACGTTCTGCTGGTGAATGCCGACGACACGAAGGGCGACTTGCAGGGATGGGTCACGTTAACCAACACCAGCGGCGCGACGTTTGAGGATGCGCGCCTGCAATTGGTGGCTGGAGACGTGAATCGAGTTTCGGAAGATCGGAACTATGCTTTGGCGGGCGCGATGGCGAGAAAAGATATGGCGAGCGAGTCCCAATTTCAGGAGCAGGGTTTCTTCGAATATCACATGTACACACTTCAGCGGCCCACGACCATTCGCGACAGCGAGACCAAACAGGTGTCTTTGCTCGAGGCGGCCGGCTTTGAAGTGAAAAAGGAATTCGTGGTGAATGGCCGGCATTACTACTACGCCGGCTACAACTCACCCGGCCAACCGATCAAGGAAAAAGTGGGCGTGTATGTCCAGTTTCGGAATTCGCAACCGAACAAACTTGGGATGCCTCTGCCCGCAGGCACGGTTCGTCTTTACAAGAAAGACGACAAAGGCAATCAGCAGTTCATCGGCGAAGATCGCATCGACCACACGCCGAAAGATGAAGATGTGCGCGTGAAAGTCGGCGACGCGTTTGACATCGTGGCGGAAAGAAAACAGACCGACTACAAAGTAATCGTCTCTGGCCACATGTATGAGTACGCTTATGAAATCAAGATTCGCAACCACAAGGATGGCCCGATTACGGTGGTTGTGAATGAACCCATTGGCGGCGACTGGGAGATGGTTTCCGCAACCTTCGAGGCGAAAAAGGCTGCGGCCTTTGCGGCGCAATTCAACGTGCCGGTGGCGAAGGACGGAGAAGCTACTCTCGCTTATCGTGTTCGCGTGCGTTATTAGGCGCAGGCGCAACACCGGGAGCGGTAACGGATATCTGGCGCAAGCCGCAAAGCTTGCGCCATGTTTTTTGTTGACATCGCTCGCACTCCCTAGTTAGATCGGCGGCGTTTCAGTTTCCCAAAACAATTGTCGGTGGACCCTTGATGAAAGAGATGGAATTTGGAGTTCGAATAGCGACCGCCTGGATCGTTGTGGCTTTGGCGACGGCTTTCACCGGAACTCAAGCGCAGTCCGCTTTGGCGCCGTCGCTTGACGCTCGCGTGCGTGCTGAGGCCACTCCGTTCAAAGGCAAGGTGTCCTTATTTGCAAAGAATCTCGACACTGGCGAGACCTATTCTTTCAACGGCGACGAGCGTGTGCGAACTGCCAGCACCATTAAGGTCGCCGTGATGATCGAAGCCTTCACGCGCGTGGCCGAAGGCCGCGCGAAATGGACTGACAAACTGGTACTGACCAAGGCAGCCCGGTACGGCGGTTCGGGGGTGTTGCCGGAACTCGCCGACGGGCTGCGGCTTAGGTTGCGAGACTGCGTAAATCTGATGATGGTGGTCAGCGACAACACCGCAACCAATATGGTGCTCGACTATCTGACGACGGACGCCGTCAATTCGCGGATGAACACCCTCGGTTTCAAAGATACTCGCATCATGCGGCGGATTGGTGGCGGCGGCGAGAGCAAGGAAGGGAAGGAACCGGACAACAAGCGGTTCGGATTGGGCGCCACCACACCGCACGAGATGGTTCAGATTCTTGAAAAGTTGGATGCCGGCGAGATTGTCAACAAGGCGGCATCAAAGGAAATGATCGACCTCATGAAACGCGAGCAGGTGCGCTTTGCGATTGGTCGTACCATCTGGGATGTCCCCATGGCCAGTAAGTACGGCGCGCTTGACGCGCTGCGCAGTTGCGTTGCCATCGTCTATTCAAAGCACGGCAAGATCGCAATGGCCATCACGGTTGACGATATGCCGGAGGCCAACTGGTCGGTGGACAACCCCGGCTACCTGCTGATGTCCCGTCTGTCGTTAATTCTATTGGACGGCCTCAAGCCTTCTCAATAGCAGATAGGTCAACGGCTCTTCGCAGCCTGCCAGTCAGGCTCTTGATGGAGTTTGTGATCGATCCAAAAATTTGCATAGAAGCGCCAGAGTTTTGGATCAGAATGTGACCGCTAACAACTTGTCGGGTTGGCGATAGAGCGAAAAGCGCCGGTTTTCTGATTTCTCACTTTGGCGTCCCTAATTGGAACGGTAAGTGCCTGCGCAATTTTACGTTCACATAACTTGCTCGCCGGTCTAATCAGCCCATTGATTATCCAGGATTTGCTTACCAGTAGAAATTCATCCGCGACTACTCGCATTCGTGTCTTAACGAATCGACGCCTTTTGCTTTAGGGCGTAATCGTAGCGGCGTCTGCGGAGGCCGCTAATTCACCTGGCTTGAACTAACTGGAGGAACCCCATGAAGAGAATCTCGTTGTTTTTGGCTGCGTCTTTTGTTTTGGTGTTACTTGCCACCGCTTCATTGGCGCAATCAGGTTCATCATCGGTAAGAGGACTAGTCACCGATCCTCAAGGCAGCCCGGTAGCCGGTGCAACTGTCACTCTGGCTAACTCGGAAAGAAATTTCAGTCGTTCACAGACTACCAATACTGACGGGAACTACCTGTTCAAGCCAGTCCCGGCAGGCATTTACCGGCTTGAAATCGAGAGCAGGGGTTTCAAGAAGTCAGTAGTAAATACTGTTCAGGCACAAGTTGATACGGCGGCTGATATAGATGTGCAGCTCGAGGTAGGAAACGTTTCCGAGACGGTAAACATCATGTCAGCCGGCGAAGCGCCAATCAACACGACAGACGCGACGATTGGCAACACTTTTGATAGCCGACGAATATCAGAGTTGCCGCTTAATGCCAGGAATGTGGTTGGTCTGCTTTCTCTTCAGCCGGGAGTCACGCAAAGCGGTTACGTAAACGGTGGTCGAGCGGATCAAGCCAACGTCACGCTTGACGGCGTCGATGTTAACGAACAGCAACGGGGCCTGGACGTGGTGACCGGGAATGCTTTCTCCAGTGTGTTGCGAGTCACGCCTGATTCGGTCCAGGAGTTTCGCGTAACTACCACAAACGCTAATCCCGATCAGGGTCGATCTTCTGGTGCTCAGGTCTCGCTGGTGACCAGGTCAGGCTCAAATGACTGGCACGGATTGCTTTACGAATATCATCGGAACACCGTCACTACAGCCAACGACTTTTTCAATAATAGATCCGGCGTTCCTCGGCCCGCCCTGCTCCGAAACATTTTCGGTGGTTACGCCAGCGGACCGATCAAACACGACCGGGCTTACTTCTTCTTCACCTATGAAGGTTTTCGCGAGGCCACATCCACCAGTGTTGTCAGACTCGTTCCGCTTGCAGCCTCGCTCGGACAAGGTGTTATTTGGTATGAGAGCACCGTCGGAGGAAGTCCCAATCCGGCAGGATTCGCATGTCCGATAGCAAGCAAACCCAGCAGGCGTTGTCTTTCATTGACGCCGGCCCAGGTCAGTGCCGGCTTCGCAACTGCAAACGGCGGCCTTACTCCCGGCGTTAGCGCAGCGGCCGTGGCTACTTTACGGGACGCCGCGCTCAAATACCCTTCGAACGACACCACGCAGGGCGATCTAACCAATACCGGAGGCTATCGCTTTAACGCCAGAACGCCTACTACCGATGATACCTACATCTCAAAGTTTGATTTTATCCTGACCGATCGACAGACGATGTTCGTGCGCGCGAATTATCAAAACGACATCATCGGCCAGGCCCCGCAATTTCCCGACACACCGGCTCCGGCCATCTGGAACCATCCGAAAGGACTGGCGATAGGTCATACCTGGACCATCTCAAACCGGATGATCAATAATTTCGTGTACGGCCTGACACGGCTTTCTTTCAGTCAGTTGGGAGACTCAGCGGACACTCAGCTCAGTTTCCGAAATATCTATGGCATAGCGCCGACACGGACGCGTACGCGCCTTACGCCAGTGCATAACTTTGCCGACGATATTACGCGGACCAAAGGAAACCATGTCTTCCAGTTCGGCCCGAATATTCGGTTCATTACCAACACCTCGGATTCGTTTGGTAATTCGTACGACTTTGTGCAGACGAACCCGTCCGGCTACAACGCTTCCGGCGCTGTGTTGACGAGGGCCGGCGCTGACGGTACCGGTGCTCAGATCTTTCCCAACCTGGATCCTAACTTTGAGGCTTCTCTCCGCAACGCGGTCTCCGCGTATATCGGGCGGTTCTCATCGTACACGGCGAACTTTCTGTACGACGCCGGCGGCAAGATTCTGCCCAGCGGCACCAGTTCTAATCGAAGCTTCGCCACGCAGGAGTATGACGCCTATGTCCAGGATATTTGGAGATTGAAGCAGAATCTGACGATGACCTACGGCGTCAGATACTCTACTTCGACTCCAGTCTACGAGAGGAACGGTTTCGAGGTGGTACCGACCACCCCGCTCGGTCAGTTTTTCGAGCTACGCAAGCAGGGCGCGTTCAATGGAACGCCGTACAATACGCCGATCACTCTGGATAAGGGCGGCAAGTTTTATCACAAGGCCGGATTTTATCCTCAGGATTGGAACAACTTCGCTCCTTCCGTCGCTGTTGCCTGGTCGCCGAATTTCAATAACTTCCTCGGAAAACTCCTGGGTCGCGACGACAAGAGCGTGTTCCGCGGCGGCCTTAGGATGACTTACGACCACATAGGAGGCCAGTTGGCGGTCAATTTCGACGCGTCTAACCAACTCGGCTTCGCCTCGGCCCTTAGCATTCCGGTGAATACCTACAACGTCACCACTTCCTTCGGGCCGTTGTATACCGGCGGCGCCATCGACGTGCGCACATTTCAGGGAATAGCCGGAAACTTCGGCGGTCAGCTTACCTTTCCGCTGACGCAACCGTCCGACCAGGCCCAGCGAATTGAGACCTCGCTGGACAGCGCCATAACCACACCGTACAACTACAGTGCCGCCTTTTCGTATGAGCGAGAGTTTGGAAAGGGCTTGAAGATCCAGGTTGCGTACGTTGGCAGGTTCGCGCGAAACCTTTTGGCCCAGCGTGACGTGGCCACGTTCAATAACATCCGAGATCCAAAATCCGGCATCACCTTTTACCAGGCGATGACCCAACTGATTAACCTGCGCTACGCCGGAACCGCGGTTACGTCAGTTCCGGCCATTCCATTTTTCGAAAACATCTTGCCGGGTCTGGCCGGCACTTTCAGCGTACTGGGTGTAAGCAGACAACTCACTGCCACGCAGCGTGCCTACCAACGCATAGCTTATCCGAGCGTGGGCGGAATAGCCGGAGGCTTTGCCGACTATACATTCCGTCAACTCCAGTGGGACGACGCTCCAATCGCGTTTACGAACAACATCTTCATCCATCCGCAGTATGCGGCCCTGACTACATGGACCACCATAGCCCGATCGAATTACCACTCGGGTCAAATCTCGATTACGCAAAGGCTGAAGCACGACATTACGTTCGACTTTAACTACACAGTTGGACACTCTTTGGATAACGCCTCCGGTCTGCAAAATGCGGGGAACTATTCGACCGCGGCGCTCATCTTCAACCCGCTGGATCCCGATAGCCAGTATGCCAATTCGGATTTTGATGTCCGTCACATCATTAACGCGAACTGGCTAATAGGCCTGCCTTTTGGTCGCGGCAAAAGCGTGTTTCACGATGCCAATAAGTGGGTCAACGGCGTCATCGGTGGCTGGCAACTGACGGGGATTTTCCGCTGGAACTCCGGCTTCCCCGTCGCAACTCCGTTTGGATCACAACGGTGGCCGACCAACTGGCAGATCTCGTCTACCCTGGTTCCAGTCAGGCCGGTCGAGGGCAGCCCCACAAACGCCCCAGCCGGCGGTCCCAACCTCTTTAGTGATCCGCTGGCGGCCTTTCTAAGCTATCGCGATGCCATTCCGGGCGAGGGCGGGGACCGCAACTCGCTTCGGCTTCCGGGCTATTTCGCTCTGGATAGCGGCTTGTATAAGACCTTTAAGTTCGGAGAGGATGGCCGTCAGAGTATCACTCTCCGCTGGGAGGTCTACAATGTCACTAATACGCAGCGTCTGACCGGTCCCTCGGGATTCGGCGTAAGTCCCATTGATCCGTTTCTTCAGGGACAGTTTGGACTACCGGCAATCACTTCCGCGCCGCCGACCTTCGGAGTGTTTTCGACGACGCAGAAGCCTCTGGGAGAGACGAAGGCTGGACGCATCATGCAGTTCGCTTTGCGCTGGCAGTTCTAACTTAGAGCCAATTGATTTGAAGGCTGCGGGCCGGAGAGAGATCTCCGGCCCGCGCCTTTTTTACCGCTGGGACGCGATCGCTCGGTTGGTTCAGCTCGAGCGGAAGACCCGTCGCATCACATGGAACAAGTTGATTTAGCCGATCAGCCCGGCAAGCAGTTCGCTCAACCAGTCGAAATCAATCGGCTTCGTGACATAAGCGTCAAAGCCCGATGCCTTTGCTCCCAGGCGGAAGTCCGTTTCCTGATGGGCCGTGACGGCTACGACGGGAACCCTGCGCATGCGGTCATCACTCCTGATCTGCTTCGTTGCTTCGAGGCCATCCATTCCCGGCAAGGACAGATCCATCAAAATAATGTCCGCAGATTCGCGCTGGGCCAGCTCAACGCCCTTTTCGCCATCCTCAGCTTCAATGACGCGATAACCCCGTTGCTCCAGTTCCAACCTCATGATGTAGCGGGTGTCTTCGTCGTCCTCGACTAGTAGAATCGTTAGATTTTCAGGCATCTTTTTGCCACTAATAGCAGCCCTTTTACAAACGCGTTCTTCCCGGGGCTTCGAAAAAGCTGCGCTACGAGTTTTGAGGGATGATCGAGCGTATGTCTCTGCCAAAGTCTGTGTCAAGGCTGGACTTGTATTCGTGACAGCCGGACTCCAAAATAAACAACTCAAAATCAGGGCGAACCTGGGCATTAGTTTTGTCGTTAAAGTTCTCGGGACGGCGAGAAGATTCGAAAACTCCAAAAAGAGGAAGCGAACTATGAGACGTGTACTGATAGTTGTAATTCTGATTGTGGCCGCGGCAGTGCTGGGCCTTTGGCGATCGCACGGCGGCGTTCGTCAGGGTCTGAGCAAAGCCGTGGGCGTGTCGAGCGATGATTCGCAGGGCGTGACTGGCGACGAGATGCGAAAGAGTTTCGAGCTTAAGCCCGGCGCGCGGGTACAGGTCCAGGGCATCAACGGCAAAGTCGAGATTCTAACCTCGGATACAACAACGGCTGAGGTCTACGTGCGGCGCACTGCGAATAGCCCCAGCTCTCTCCGTCGCCGTGAAATGATTATCGAACAGACGAGTGACGGTTTGCTGGTGCGGGGCCAGCAAAACCATCTTGGATTCTGGGAACACCTGTTTGGCCACGATCCAAAAGAAGAAGTAACTATCAAAGCGCCGCGGGCAATCGCGCTCGCGCTCAAGGGCATCAACGGCGGGGTCACCACCGGAGACATCGATGGCTCGCTGGAAGTGAAGGCGATCAACGGACGCGTCGAGCTGGGCGCGGCAAGTCAATACGCCGAGATTAGCAGCATCAACGGTAGTGTCGTAGTCGGCCTGAAGCAGCTTGGCGAACGCGGCGCGCGCCTGAGCGGAATTAATGGCGGCATTGAGCTGCGTCTGGCAAACGGTTTGAATGCCGATCTCACGACCAGGGGAATGAACGGCAATGTTCGATCAGAAATTCCGGAAGTTACGGTCGATAAAGACGGGCCCGGCTCGCGCTATTCCGCCCGCATCGGAACCGGTGGCGCGCCGATTACGCTGAGCAGCATCAACGGCAATGTGCGTCTAACGCGTGGGGACAACTCCGCGGCCAGCTCTGCTTCGAATGAAAAGAAACCCGCGGCGGCAACAGAGAAGGCAACTGAGAAAGCCGCGAAGCCCGCTTTGGAGTCCAGGAGCGCGAAGAGCACCGTACAGTAGCCCGCGGAAGCAAGGGCGTGGTGACATTCGATCCAGTTCACAGGCGCGAGCAGTAAGAAAGGGCCGGCACCTTTGCCGGTCCTTTTCTCAATCATTGTTGGTGCACCCAGCAGGACTCGAACCTGCGGCCTTTTGATTCGAAGGCCCTAAACGGAGCGCCGTGCCGCGGCGGCAACTTTTTCCTGCAACCAGAGATTAACCAGCGTCTCGGTGGCTACTCCGCGTTGGCGGGCGATCTTTCTTACCTCACGCAGCAAGTTATCCGTTACACGGACATCGTGGGCGCGGCGTTTCAACTCCACCTCGAAGTGCGCTTCCGTCATGTGCTCTTCATAATCGGCGCCACTGTGCGTGTCCCAGAATTCGCCGGCTTCCTCAGCACTGCTGAATTGCTCCGGAAGTGGATCTCGCGTTCTCTTTCTATTTTTTTTCATAGCGCTTTCGTTCTCTGGCATTCATATCGCGAGCGGAGATCGGCATTGCCCGCCCGGCCCGCTTATAAATGAAGAATATCGTCAAATACCGCCCGGCCTCAGTCTGGCCCAGCGCCCAGTAGACATTTTCGCCTGCTACATGACCTTTGGCAACAAAGTCGAAGTGCGGATTGTTAAGTAGGGCCTCCTCAACTTCGTAGGCGGAAACGTTATGCTTCCGTTCCAGCTTTTCGATGAATTGTTCCTTCCACAGACATTCGACGATCTTCATCATTAGTCACAGATTGCGCGCAAAGCTCTACGAAGATTTCTGGTGCACCCAGCAGGACTCGAACCTGCGGCCTTCTGATTCGAAGTCATTTTTGGGCTGTTTTGGGGAGTTGAGTACAATCGCGTAAGTCTGAAATTGTTGACTTTTGTTGAGCTAATTCCTCGATATTGTTTGGCGTAGTTGACGACAGTTTCTAGTGATTGGCTGAGTTGGCACACTATAGGCACACCAGAATCCGCAAGTAATGAGTTTACCTTGTTCCAAACAGCAGCGCTCCGATTTTCTCGGCAGCGTCCTTTCGCATTGCTGGCAATACGTGTTGATAAGTGTCCATTGTAAAAGCAACGCTTGAGTGTCCGGCTGCTCGGCTGACGCTCTTAACGTCGGCGCCAGAGAGGATGGATAACGTAACGAATGAGTGTCTTAGACGATATAGATTTACCGGTCCTTCAATTTTTGCGCGAGTCATAATTGACTGCAGGTGTCTTCGAGTTAAGTGACGGAAGTTTAGGGGCGTTCCGATCCTTGATGCGAATACCAAGTTGTGGTTCGCATATTTTTTGCCAAGTCGGAGACGTGTTTCTGCTTGAGACCGCTTATGTTGCTGGAAGGCACGCGCTAGTACTGAGCTAAAGTTGATGGTTCTCAGACTGGACTGGGTTTTTACTTCTTCAATTTTCCAGCCGCCTCCCTTTGGCCACCATATCGCTTTGTGGATGTTAACCTCCCGCTTCTTAAGATCGATGTCAGGCCATTGAAGTGCGAGATACTCTTCGGGCCTTGCGCCAATAGCGAGCGCACTCCAAAAGACGATTCCGAGTCGGTCAGTTTTCGCGGCTTTGATAAAGCGCTCCGCTTCTTCTTCGGTGAATACGTCGATGGGTTTCTTTTTCTTTGGCGGCCTTCGTGTTGGTAGTGCGGGGTTCGCTTGAATTAGGTCGTCGATGACGGCCTGATTTAGAGCCTCGCGAATCAGGCTATGGGCAAAGGAGATCGTCCTTGGGGAGTATTCGGATTCTGATAGTTGGTTATAGAGGCCTTGAATTCGCCGGGCGGTAAGTTCAGATAATTTGTCCTTGCCAATGTAAGGCCGGACATATTGATCGAGGATGTATTCGTAGCCAGCGTATGTTCGTTCTTTGACGGTGCCTTTTTTGAAATCGGCGAGCCAACCGTCGAGGAACTTATTTAGAGTGGGATCGTCGTTCGGTGGCTTGTCGAGTGTTCCTAAATCACGTCTTGTTTCGGCATCGCGCGCGTACTCTTGCGCTTTCTTCTTTGTTCCCCGGATAAGCTTGTTGTGATAAAGCCTTTTGCCTTCGGCGTTCCGTCGAATGAAGATTCGAACTAACCACTTATTGTCTCCGCGTTTGATTATTTGCATTGTGGTTTAAGACATGAAGGCTTTTGTTTCGTTATCGCTTTTTGCCATCCGCATCTTTCATGCTGCTTGGTTGAGAGCGTCGCCAAGCCCTCCCCGATCGATGACTTTTTTAACTTCTGCTCGATTAAATCTTAAGCAGCGCGGGCTGAGCCGTACAGACGGAATGAACTTTCGACGGGCCAGATTATACACATGTTGCTTTGCTCGCGAAATATTTTCTTCCGTGGACGTGTTGCGGCCTAACATTTTTGCTACTTCCACTGCGTCTATTAGTTCTTCTGAGTCGGGAGTTGCTTCGCGGATGCCAAGCGCACGGATCATTTCAGGCAGCTTTTCTTCGACCTTTTGATCGACTAGCCGATCAATTTCCGTGAGAAGATTCGTGACAATGTTCTCTATTGGGGTCATCGTGTTTGCTGCGCCATCGGAGGTGGTCTTTGGGCATAACGTTGAGCCTCCCGGTCGCCCCCGGACGGGCTTACTGACTTCTCGGGTTAAACCGTGTCGTCGTCCGGCATCCCTCTTGGAGCATCCGGTGTGCCATAGTTGAATGTCAGCATTCGGGCGTTTTTGGGCTGTTTCAGGGGGTTTGTGGCGAACAATGAATTGAGACCTTAGTCTTGGCGCGCGTTTAGGTCAGGGGTTGATGGTGGCGATAGTGACTAAATGGCAACAGTGGCTTCCCATTGGTCTTCTTCGAGGTGTTTGAACACTCATGGAATTTGACTTTCTTATAGCCTCGGCGGACGTCTCCGTGTCAGTTGCAGTAGGCTGGTGGAGTGCTTTTCCTAAGTCTGTCTAACTGCTAGTTGATTGGCGGTAGCCAATCTCATTCCAGACCTTGTTAACTTCGTCAATGGGATCGCCTTTTAGAGTTGCAAACCACTCAGGGATTGAGAGCGTGGTAAAGGTCACATTTGCTGCTTTAGCGGCGTCGTCTATTCCTTTATATCCTTCCCAATAAACTATTCTGGTGGTGGTAGACAGATTGCGACTTGACGCATCTTGTTCTCTGGCGGCGATCAGCCTGGCGAGTTGCCGGCAAACGGCTGGATTGGTTTTGTGGTCAGAGTCGAAAGCAATCAGTGCGTTATAGGTACAGGCCGCTTCGATGATTTCCGCGTGTGAGCAGCTAACGCCACTGGTGGCAATGGCGCGAACCTGCGGTCTGAGGCTGACGAGTGTTTCTGCTTTCAGAGCGCCTTCGGTAATGACCACGGTTTTGCCATGGGAGAGAGTTGATGGCTTGAAGGTGAAATGAATTGGAGTGCCGGAGCTACTGCCCCGGCGCTCGAATGGTGATGCCAGCCAGCGATATCGTTTTTCTCCTTCCGGAATGTCGCCTTTATGAAGTCGAAGCTGGCAGGCCTGGATGTGGCCACGATTGTCTTTGTAAGGAATGACGAGCATGGGCATTTTGTACTCGCGGGGCTTCCATAGTTGGACGATGCCGTTAACGTCCTGCCAAAACCCAGGTATGCCAACGACGCCGGCGTATGAATAGCGGCGTCCGTATTCGGGCAATCTGTCGATCACGAACTTCCGCAGTTGCCGGGCGAGTTGCGCGCGTTCTTTCTGCGTAGGAGGCAGAGCGCCGTAGTTGTGTATTTCTCGTTCCAGCAGTCCTCTGGATAGCAATCCGTCCGGGCCGTCTACCAGGTGAGGATAGTATTTCTGCGCGGCCGAGATGCGAATAAATTCGCGATAAACAGCGTCGCGGATCTCGATTGGGGCTATTTCGATTGAAGGCGGAGCCGGCTTGGTCTTGTTTCGTGGAGTGTTGGCTGGTGGAACGCCGTTGTGAACGTGAATGTTGCCGCCGTTACGAGCAGTGCCTTTGGCGCCATCGCTGACGCGCATGCAGATGGAAGTGCGCTCGTCGGTCGCGTAGCCGCACCAGTCGGGTTTATGGCAAATGCGGCACGGGCGCTTGGTGGTGACTTTGCGGAAGCCGTTTGACACGAGTGGTGGCCGCGCTGGAGTGGGGCGAGGCTTGGATTGCTTCGTGTCTGTCTTACGGGCTGGCATGAGGTAGAGGTGTGAACTGAAAATTGGTTAATCGAATTCTGTCATTCCGTTGGCTCCCGCTTGTTCTTTAGAAACATTTTGAATAGCTACAATGTTGGCAGATGTCGCAGCCGCCAGCACGTCGCATCGGGCCGTGGCAATCCGGGCATTCTTTGAGTGGGTTTCTTGCTAAAGAGGCCTGTTGATTTTGGTTGTCGACTACTTTTACTTCTCTGCACGAATCGGGCTGACTGGTTAGTCTGCGTTGCATGATCATGATGCATTCGGCGACGGCCTGCTCAGGGGAGGTAAGTAGGCGTTCGTTGAACCAGACGGCATGAGTGCCGGTGGTAGTGTCGAGCGTGCGGGCCACTTCCATTGCCTGAAAACCTCCGCGCATCATCTTGGAGGCGAGTTTGCCGACGCTTCCGGAGATGGGGCCGGTGACGAAGATTTCCATGATGTGATGGTCGTCGTGGTTGACGGTCACATAGAGGTTTTGTCCTTCGAAGGTGATTTGCCAGGTGGCGCCGAGCAGCTCCTTGGGCCGGTCTTCGCGATCGGGAGCGCGTTCGGTTTCGAAGACTGGCGCCGGTGGTTCGATTGCCACAGGTTCAGGTGGTTCGACTGAGGTTGCAGGTGGCGCGGTTTCAGTTTTGATCGTGGTCAGGACTTGCCCCTCACGTGAGCCGTCGCGGTAGTAGCTGACAGCTTTGCAGCCGAGTTCGCGGGCGAGGCGGTAGAGATGGGCGACTGCTTCGACCGTATCGGTCTTGGATCCATTGCAGGTTTTGGAAACGGAGTTGTCGACGTTTCGTTGCGCGGCCGCGAGGACTCGGACATGCTGTTCCGAACTGACTGACATTGCCGAGATGAAGTGCGCCGGCAATTCGCTTTCGTGTTCGACGACATAGGCGGCTGCCGCGTGGATCGATTCCCGGCTAGTCTGGTCGACGGTGATGCCCAGGGCTTCGGCCGCGAGCGTATGCACGTAAGTGCGGGTGCCGATAGTGTCCTTGCGAACAAAAGCCCAGGAGAAGTTAGGCTCGATGCCGCTGGAGGTTTCAGCAACCAGGGAGATAGTGCCGGTGGGGGCGCAAGTGGTCGTTTCATAGTTGCGTGGGGTGAGCGGAATGCCGCGCGGGATGTTGAGCGTCTCGTAGATGAAAGCGCTATAGGCCTCCCGGTTGGCGTCGAATTCGGGAAAGACTCCTTTTGCGGCGCCGAGTTCGAGGCTCTTGATCCACGCTTCACGCCGAACAAAGCCCATCACTTCGTCCATCACGTCGCAGGACTCCTGCGAGCCGTAGGTGATCCGGAGTTTGAGGCAGAGATCGGCGAAGCCCATGATGCCCAGGCCCACTGGCCGCGTGCCCTTCACCGTGTCTGCGATTTGCGGCAGCGGCCAGGCGCAGGTTTCAATTACATTATCGAGAAACTGAGTGCTGTAGTGAACGACGTGGCGCAGGTGGTTCCAGTTGATGTTGCGCGGGCCGCGATGCTCTGGATCGTAGAACTTGCTGACGTCGATTGAGCCGAGATTGCAGGAGTTGTTGGAGTGGAGAAAC
>JBGQGG010000068.1:0-16709 GCA_041497335.1 Pyrinomonadaceae bacterium
GAGCCCGACGATGCAGCCACGCGCGTCGGCGCGCCAGTATGGAGCGTAGAGTCCTGAAAAAGCCGGCACGAAATAGACGCCGCCGTTATCCGGAACGGAGCAGGCGAGCGCTTCGATGTCGCTCGCTTGTTTGATAATACCGAGTTGGTCGCGGAGCCACTGGACGGCGGCACCGGTCACGGCTACAGAACCTTCGAGCGCATAAATGGGAGGAGCGCCACTAAATTGATAGCAGACGGTGGTAAGCAAACCAGCGTGCGAGGGCACGATATTCGTCCCCGTATTGAGCAGCATGAAGTTGCCCGTGCCATAAGTGTTTTTGGCTTCGCCGGGAGTGAAGCAGACTTGCCCGACGGTCGCGGCTTGCTGATCGCCCAGGTCTGCACACAAAGGAACTTCGCCCTTGAAGGGGCCGCTACAGTGCGTCAAGCCATAAAAGTTTGCATCCGAAGAAGGACGAACGGCAGGCAGCATCGAACGCGGAATGTTAAAGAGCCCGAGCAGTTCATCATCCCAATCAAGAGTTTCGAGATTGAAGAGCATTGTGCGGCTGGCATTCGTCACATCCGTGATGTGCGCTCCGCCCCTTTTTCCGCCGGTCAGGTTCCAGATGGCCCACGTGTCGATGTTGCCGAAGATCGCTTCGCCTCGTTCAGCAGCAGCGCGTGCGCCGTCGACGTTGTCGAGGATCCATTGAATCTTGCCGCCAGAAAAATAGGTTGCGGGCGGCAATCCCGCTTTCCTGCGAATCGTTTCGCCTGCCCCGGATTGTTCCAGCTTGCGCATGATGCGGTCCGTGCGCGTGTCTTGCCAGACAATGGCGTTGTAAAGGGTTTCACCGGTCTTGGGATTCCAGACGACGGTGGTTTCGCGTTGGTTGGTGACGCCGACCGCACAGAGGTCTTGCGCCGTGAGATTGGCTTTGGAAAGCGCGCCCTCGATCGTCTCGCAGACACGCCGGTAAATCTCCACGGGGTCATGTTCCACCCACCCGGCTTGCGGCAAAATCTGCGCGTGTTCCAGTTGGTGACGCGCGACCTCTCGCCCAGCGTGATCAAAAACCATAAAACGCGTACTCGTCGTGCCCTGGTCAACTGCGCCAACGTATCGAGTCATAATTGACACCCGGTTTCCGCCTTGCTATTAACGTCCTTCTCTAAATAAGTCCGTGCGGGTCGACACCGCCGAACGTTTTCCCTATGCCCGTTTCACCAACCCCTACTTCCAGGCTGGCGGCCCTCGCAGGCGAACTCTTTGATGTCGTTGTTATCGGCGGCGGCATCATCGGCGCAGGCATTGCCCGTGATGCTGCCATTCGTGGTCTCCGGGTCGCGCTATTTGAAAAACATGATTTCGGCAGCGGCACAACTGCCGGATCGACGCGCTTGATCCACGGCGGCTTGCGCTATCTGGAGATGCTTGATTTTGGCCTCGTACGTATGGACTTGCGCGAGCGCGAAACGCTCTTGCGCATCGCGCCGCATCTGGTCAAACCGCTTGAGTTCATCATGCCGTTTTACGGTAGCAGCCTTTTTTACCGTTGCAAAATGAAGATGGGCATGACGCTTTACGACTTATTGAGCTATGGCAAGAGCTTGCCGCGTCATCGTTTTCTAACTCCCGCAGAACTCAAAACGATAGAACCGAACTTATGCCAGCAAGACTTACAAGGAGCGCTGGTTTATTTCGACGCCCAAGCCAATTCGCCGGAGCGACTGTGTTTGGAAAACATTATCGATGCCTCCGAACACAGCGCGCAGACATTCAACTATACCGAAGTCACCGGAGCACTTTACACGGGCGAGGTGATTCACGGTATCCGGGTGCGCGATTTGCTAAGTGATGATCGGACGGAAGTCAGCATCAAAAGCCGGGTCGTCGTCAACGCTTCCGGCGCCTGGTTTGATCGCGTGGCCAGCAGATTAACCGACCCCGGCAGGGCCACGCAAATCCGAACGACGAAGGGCGTACACCTTGCTTGCCCGCCGGTTACCAACCGAGCCGTCGTCGTCTTCTCTCGCGTTGATGGTCGCTTGATGTTCGTTATTCCGTGGCTCGGTTATAGCTGGATCGGAACGACCGACACGGATTTTGCGGCCGACCCGGCGACGGCTCAGGCAACTTCAGAAGACGTTGATTACGTGCTACGTTCCGTCACGGAATACTTCCCGACGCTCGATACAACCCAAATTTATTTCAGTAACGCGGGGGTGCGCGCGCTGGTCAAAGAAAAAGGCTCGAAATCATCCGTTTCGCGTAGGCACCGCATCGCGGACGGAGCGCAATCAGGCGCTGGAAACCTGATGTCCGTGCTGGGCGGAAAAATCACAGGTTATCGCGCAATCGCCGAAGAAGTGGTTGACGCGGTATGCGGAAAACTGAATGTGAACGCACCATGCGTAACGGCTACCACTGCGCTTCCCGGTGCGCGCGGAGGAACGATGCCCTCGGATGTATCAAAATCCGGATTAAAGAGCGAAACGATCACGCACCTTTCTGAACTCTATGGCTGGCGGGCGGCCGAGGTCATTCAACTCGCCGCTTCAGGGGAGCATTTGCGCGAACCTCTTTCGCCGTACGCGCTTGATGTCGCGGCGCAAGTTGTATTCGCCGCGACCACCGAGCAATGTGCTCGCCTCGTTGATTTTCTGTTGCGTCGCACGTTACTTGGATTCAGCCAGGATCAGGGACGAAGCGCGGTGGCTCGCGCGGCAGCGTTGCTGGCCGAAGAACTCGCGTGGTCGCCTGAGCGCACGAGTGCAGAGATCAGCCTTTATCAAGAGTACATCGTCGCCACTCAAGCGTTCCGCGGCGCTGCCTGACTTGCCCACTGGTTCGGGGTTCGAATCCCTGCGGGGACACCAAACCAGAAAGCAGTAGGCAGGAGGCAGTACGCAGCGAAAATGCTACTGCGGCTTCGCAGTTTCCCGAAAGCGCTTCGCCAGCGAGGTGAGATACCCATCCAGTGTCGCCGTCTGTCCAAAGATGTAACGCGACATGAAACGAAAGAGCACGTTCGAGACTTCTCCGTCTTCGGTAATCGTCACCCGCGTCCCTCCGTTTTCAGGCGCGAACACGTAGGTCCACTTGCCTGCATAGCCGAGATCAGTATCCAGAATCCGAGTCACCATCCGCTGGTTGGGAACATCTTCGGCCAATTCGTAATTGACCGTCCCATTGCTTCCTTCTTCACGAAAATGAAGTGGGCCCCTGCGTTGTGGTTCAACCTCGATACGCTTCACATCTGATCGCCAGGTAGGCGCTGAGCCAAAGTCCCGGACCACGGCATAGACGTTCTGCGGGGACTGATGCAGAAGAATTGAGCGAGAGGCGATGTGCCCGCGCGGCAGACGTGAACCAATCAACGCCACGACTCCGGCAAGCAAAGCTATGCCGGCTAAAACTCCCACGACGATGAATATCAGACGCCTCATTCTGGTCTCCTTTAGGCACCGGCCTCAATCAAAGAGCGGACGCGTCCGACGATTATAGAAACTGAAAATAGTTCGTCAAATCGAAGTATTCGCCCTGCTTCATCAACATGGGCGTTCACTCCGTAGGAGTGAGATATTTATAGATGGAAAGCAATGTCGTTCTCACTCCGTTCGGCGGAGCGGAAACCAACTAGATGTTTACCCGCAAGCGCACTCCGCTCCGCCGAACGGAGAACCCAGGGACTAAACTCGTAATCCATAAACTCACCCCTGACGGGGTGAAAACTGGGCCGCGTAGATTGGCGACAAACATGGCCCGGCTGCTAACATTGGCACAACGTTGGATGAAGGACGCGATGGCTAACCAGATCATTCGCATTGGCATCATCGGCGCCGGCTTTGCGCGCACGACCCAGATTCCGGCTTTCAAAGCCTGCGAGGGGGCGAAGATCGTCGCGCTGGCCAGCGCGCGTCGTGAACACGCCGCAGAAGTGGCGCGCGAATTCGACATCGAAAACGTCGAAAGCGATTGGCGAATGCTGGTTGCCCGTGACGATGTCGATTTGGTCAGCATCGTTACCCCGGTGGTTACGCATTCTGAGATGACTCTGGCCGCGTTGGATCACGGCAAAGCGGTTCTGTGCGAAAAGCCGATGGCCATGAATGCCGCGGAGGCGCTGCGCATGACTGAGCGCGCGCGCGAAGCCGGAGTGCTGGCGCTAATCGATCACGAGCTGCGCTTTCTACCCGGCCGCATGAAGATGCGCGAGCTCGTCCAACGCGGCGACATCGGCAAAGTGCGGCACGCGAAGCTGACTTTTCGCGCCGACTCGCGCGCCGACGCTAACCGTCCGTGGAATTGGTGGTCGGACAAAACGCAGGGCGGCGGGGCCCTGGGCGCGATCGGTTCGCATGTGATCGACGGCTGGCGCTGGTTGCTCGGCGCGGAGGTGCGGGAAATCTTCTGCGAACTCGCCACGCACATTCGCGAGCGCAAGGATGAATCTGGCAGAGTTCGCGAGGTGACTACCGACGACGAAGCGAATTTCCTCATGCGATTCGGCGAAACCGACTTGACTGAAGGCGCGACCGGAAACGCCTCGATGTCTCTGGTTGAGCCGGGAAAGCCCGAACATCGCCTGGAAATCTTCGGTTCGTCTGGCGCGTTGATGATAGAAGAAAGCGGGGAACTCTGGCAGTCGAAAATAAGCGCGGGTGAATGGAAGCGAGTGGAGACTGATCGAGGCGAACTGGCTCCGGGAATGCGTGATGGCAGTTGGGCGCGTGGCTTTACTGCCTTCTCAAAACGGATCGTCGAGGCCCTGCGCGCCGGCCGCGCCACCGTCGAGGATGCAGCCACGTTCGAAGATGGTTACCGCACGCAACTCGTGCTGGATGCCGCGCGGCGTGCCCACGAGACCGGTTGCTGGGCGAAGATCAAATAGGCCACAGATAACACGGATCGAAACGGATAAGCCGAAGCTCCAGACTGCCAGCTCTGTCCGTTCTGACTTATCGGTGTCTATCCGTGTTCATCTGTGGCCGCGTTGTTACTGCCTCGTAGCCTTCTCAGTTCCCGTCTTGTCGCTACCGTAACCGCCCCAGATTCCGTCCAGCGTCCCGTCGGACTTGATCTCGTAAGCCACAAATCCGCAGCGCGCGCCGCCGATTCCCACGGCCACGTTGTTGCCCTGCTTGATGCCAACGCCGTCGCTATTGTTGCTCCAGACAAATCTGTAGAGGTTGCCGGCGGGCTCGACCGTAAGCTTCACTTTGTATTCTTTGCCGTTGGGATTCTTGCCCGTGGCATCGTACTCACCTTCCAGACCTGAGCCGCTGGTGCGCGTTGCCTTTTCACTCCCGGCTTCGTTAACTCCCCAATAGCCCCACTTACCATCCAGCGCGCCGTCGTCCTGAATGCTGTAGTCAATCACACCACAGCCTTTGCCGTTGGCCCCACTGGCAAACGCTACCGCTACGACGTTGCTGTTTGCTACGCCCACACCGTCGTACTGCGTACCGGCGTCCCAGCGAAATTGATAGACGTCTCCCCGGGCCATCACTTCCAGTGTGCCTTTATAACCGGTGCCATTTGGATTGCTGCCGGCCACGTTGTACTTACCCGCGATGTCCGGGGGCGGAGCAGGCGCGTTGGTAGTAGTAGTCGTCGTGCTGTTAGTGTTCTTCGGAGCGTCTGTCTTCGTCGTCGTCGAAGAGGTAGAACTGCCGCTCGATTTGCAGCCGATCACGCACGCAATCAACAGCGCGAAGACCAGCACCGCGTGATGCCGGGATTGTAGTCTCATCGTCGTCTCCTCTTTTGACCCAAAGGTTATCACTGGTAAGTTTTTACATCGGCATAGACATTCCCGGCGGCATTCCTCCTCCGGGCATCGACATTCCTTCGATCGGGGTTCCGGGAGCCGGGCGTTGACCACCGCCTTCGCCACGAGTGCGCAGCAGGGCCGGATCAACGTTTTTCAGTTCATAAAGCGTCTTATAGAGACCTTCGCGCGCGACTAACTCATCGTGCGTGCCCTGATCCACGATTCGCCCTTTATCAATCACCAGAATCCGGTCCGCCACCGCGGCGACAAAATTCAGATCATGACTAATCACCAGACAGGTGCGCTCGTTTGCATATTCTCGAATCACTTGAATCAGGCGGTTGCGTTGATCCGCATCTAAATTCTCGGTCGGCTCGTCCAGCAAGAGCACCTCCGGCTTACGTAACAAGCAACGCGCCAGAGCGATTAGACGCTTTTGCCCACCCGACGGCACCTGCACATCGACCACTGTGTCGTAACCCTTCGGCATTCTTTGCGGATCCACTATGACGTCGTGGATGTGGGCCAGCCTGCACGCCTCCTCAATCTGTTCGTGGGTGGCGCCGGCTCGACCGAGCCCGACGTTCTCCCGAATAGTATCCTTGAGAAAGAACGGAAACTGCGAGAGCTTCGAAATCTGTTCGCGCAGGGAACTCAGAGTCGCATCCGAGATGTCTTTACCTTCCAGCAAAATGCGTCCCTGCTGCGGATCGAGGAAGCGCAGAATCAAATTCAGAATCGTGGATTTTCCGCAGCCAATCGGACCAACAAAGGCGATGGTTTCCCCTTCTTTGATCTCAAAACTAGCCCCGTTCAGAACTTTCTGAGTTGGCGAGTAGCCGAAGCTCACGTTCTCAAAGCTGATGTCGCCATGCACCTCGCCGAGAGCTGTGGCACCAGGCTTCTCAACCACGGTTGGTTTCGTATCGAACAATTCATAGGTCGAGACGATGCCCGGCACCAGTGACTGGTACATCGTGTACGAACTAATAAGCCTTTGCACCGGCGTAAACAGGTTGGGCGCCATCTGCATAAAGACCAGCGCACTCGCAAATGTCAGCCCCCACTTTTGGCCGAGCATAATCGAGGACAACAGGATGAGGGCGGTGGTGAGGGAAATAAGTACTTGCGCGCCACTGTTACTGAGGCTCATCCAGGCAGTTGTGCTCGCAGTATTTTTGGCGGCGATGCGCGAGGCTTCGCGGAACCGATCATTCCGCTTTGGCTGCGCATTGAAAACCTGAATATCAGAGATGCCATTGATGGTCTCCTCGAGTTCCGACCCCAAATCTCGAGCACTCAAATTGATGCCCATCGCGCCCTGCTGCAGCTTGCCGCTGGTGAAACGGAACATCAACACCGTGAACGGAGCGAGTACGAAGAGCACCAGCGTCATCTGCCAACTCAACGCCAGCAAATAACCGATCACGATGATCAGCACGATTGCGTCGATTACCGGGGTCAGCAGGACTTGCGTCAGCAATCGTTGCACGGCGGTGGTTTCTGAAAGCACGCGCTGCATCAGTGCGCCCGTCTGTCCACCCATGAAGAAGTCGAGAGAGAGCGTTTGAATGTGTTCGTAGAGTTTCTGTCGGAACCCGATCAGGATTCGCTGGTCTAAGATCGCATCCACCCAGGCGCGAAAGATATCCAACACGTTGCGGAATACGATGGAGAAGGTCCAGATAATAAAGATGGTGGTGAAAGAGAGCGGGGTCGCGAGCCAGTCTTTGATAAAAGAAAACGCCCCGGCCGGCGCTCCGGCTTGTCCCGACTTATCATAGAAAGAACCGGTCGCGCTCCACACGTTGTTCCAATTGCTGCCTTTTGCGACGTCGCTTGCGATGTCGCCAAAGAGCTTGATCAGCGGACCAAAGGCCGCCGCCGCCACAAACGGAAGCAGGAACATTACCAGCGAAAGGAACAGCGACAAGGCCACCATTGCCTTGTGCGCGCCGAGGAGTTTGAAGGCCCGCATGATGTATGGCCGCGCGTTCATGCGAGGCATTTCTTTCATGCGGATGTTGCCGCTGCCAGGACCGGACGGTGGCAGTTCACCGCTGAGTCCTTCAGGAATTGCCCCGGGCGGCAAAGCCCCAGGTGGTAAAGCTCCGGGTGGCAAGGCATCGAGTGGCACAGCATCGGGTGTCAGCGCATCGGACGGAACAGCATCGGGTGGTAATCCGCCCACCGGCCGACCGGGACCGGGAGGGGGAGACTGAGAACTCGACATGATTAACCTCTTTCGTCTGCGCGGGAGTGGTAAAGATTAGAAAACCTGAGTGAAGCTAAAACATAACACGGCAGGCGGGCAAGTTTTGAATGCTTGCCCGCCTGCTAGATGGTTCGCCGCACTAGCCGTGCGGGTGAAAAATTGCCACCGCCGAAACGTTTGTTTGGTCGCCGCTGTTCTGGCTCAGCCAAACATCGAGCGTTCTTAGCAGTAGCAGTAGTAGTAATGCCACCAGCAGCCGTAGGCATTGCACAGAAGTTCGCGACAAACGCAGATATCGCCGTAGGCCTGCACCTCACCAAGGCTCTCGGCATTCTCTACCCTGACCGCATTCGCGCCGCTCTTAGGAATTTCGGCGCCCGCAGTCTTCCCGCTCTCGGGAAACATCTGCGCTGCCTTGTCGCCCGTAATCGCATACTGAGAAAGTACGCTGTCAGGGACGTCGTATATACCTACTTTATTGTCCGCTCCTGGGGTTGAAGTCAAAATCGCCATTATCGTTTCTCCTTTGAAACAGTCTGGAGGAATATGCCTTCCTCAATTGTTGAACCGTCCTGGTTAATGGAGCCTGGTTGGCCTCATCAACGCGGCCATTTTCACATTCGCCTCGAGCCAGTCTGCGGAAACATCCAATTGCGATCAAAGACTGGCTCGATCTCGACTTCAATCTGATAAACTTGCTCCAGACTGGGCGCAAAACACAGCGATAACCACGCCTTTAGGTTCCCGGCGCCCAGCTCAGAGCAAAGACTTAACAAAATCAAAGTATTGAAGCGAACGCATCCTAACAGGCATGACGTAAACGGGCAAGCCTTTTTGCGCCCCTTAGGCAATAGTTTCTAAGCTGATTCGTTGAGACACTGTTGCAGGGTCTCGTCAAAACCCGGATCTTCTCCACCGGGTCCTGCATAGCGCACCATGCCCTGACGATCAATCAGCACGATGGTAGGAAGCCCGTTTGCACCGTAAATTGCTTGCAAACGCTCATCTTCTGCGACGCCAACGGCGAAACGCACTCCGTGATCGGTGACCATGGCGCGTATCAATTGCAACTCTTCCGCCATTGATTCTTCGGTGCCGCCATAGGCAAGGTAATGGCGGGTGATCGCGGCTATTTCCAGACCGCGCTTGGCCGCATGCTCATGGAGCTTGTTCAATTTTGGAAACATCTCTTGACATGGTTTGCACCATGTCGCCCAGAATTCCAGCAGCACGACTCGGCCCCGCAGCGCTTTTAATGCGACGGGTCCGCCCTTAATCCATGTTTTGATCGAGATATCAGGAGCCACCTGGCCAATGAGCGCCAATTGGGTGGCGCGGTCGCGTACTTGCAGATAGCCGCTGGTGGCGGAGCGTCTTTGCTCCGGCGTCCCCGTCGCCTGCATGATCTCGGAAATCTTCTTAGCAAACGTGACTTCGTTTGCCAGCATATCGCGCGCGTCTTGAATCTGATCAAGCGAAAGGTAAATGTCCGAAAGCGTCATTCCCAGTCGAATGCGTGTTTGAAACTCAATCTCATAGGGCGTAGCTCGCGCCCTGGCTAGCGCTCTTTCCAGCTCAGATGCTGCTTCACTCAGTTTTCCGTTGCGCTGCAACGTTGCCGCGAGGTCCAGGCCAGCGGCCACATGGATCTGCGGGGTAATCGTTTGTTCAGTGGAAACTTCCGATTCAACACTCATTTCTTTCAGTTGACTCCGTTCAAGGACACGAAATATAGCCGTCTTGGGCAAATGAGGGCAAGCGGGGAAGCGATCTCAATTCCACGAACGGCTCGGACCCAACCGTGCTCCAGACGCGTTCAAATGGACGAGCCAGAAGAACCAGGCCGGCAAATGTCCTCTTGCAAGAGTCAGTCTCAACTGTATAATGCGTCGTCGCGCAAACCATCATCGTTGCGCGGCCTAATGGTTGAGAGGGTTGAAAGTGTCGAGTGGCTTTAGCCTCCCAACTCTGTGTGCGATGCATTCTTCCTTTTTTTCAACACCTATTAGATCGCGGAGCGCCTGAGAAAGAGACGACATGAGCGAACAAGTTCCAGGTAAGGAGAGCGAAAAGTCCTCAGCAAGAGCTGGCACCAGGAACAAGTCTTCCTCGGCACTGGTGAGTGAGGTTATAGACTTGATAGATGTCTCGAACTCACTGGCTGTGCCGCTCAAGCGGGCTATCGACGATATCCTGCAACTGGCAGCGGGGTCCGTTGGGTCGGCGGTGGCTTCGGTGCTGGTGCGCGATGGCGATGAGGGCGGGTTAAGATTTCTTACTGCAACCAGCGGAGTTTCGGATGAGTTGTTGGCCTTGCGTCTGCCGCCGGGCGCCGGCATAGCCGGGTTAGTCTTTTCGACAACCCAACCGATGGCGGTTGCTGATGTATCCAATGAGGGTTCCTTCTGGTCAGAGGCAGATCGACGTACCGGCTTCAAAACAATCACGTTGCTGGCCACTCCACTGCGGGCTAATGGTGAGATGGTCGGTGTGCTGGAGTTCGTCAATCGCCCCGGCGATCCGCCGTATCCACCCTTCACACCGGCAGAAATGGATAGCGCTTCGCGTTTTGCCGACGCCATAGCTCAGCTTGTCGATGCGTATGAGATTGCCCAACTGGTTGAGTCTCTCTTCAATTACTCAATCAAGACCTCTCTCACACCGTCTTCGCCGGGCATCCGTGAAAGTGATTTGCGCGAATGGCTCGAACGCAGTCCAGCGGCGACTGAGCATCGCGATCTTCTGATGTTGTGGGTTTCGTTACGCGAGATTGTCGGTCGCGGCGGGGCCGAACGAAAATTCTGTCGGGATTTGCTTGAGATGATTGCGCGATTTACGGCGGGGCAATCGGGTGAACGAAGCAATTTTGGGTTTTAGGCCGGAATTGTAATAAGGAGACCGCTAGATGGCTCTTGATATTGCCGCAGAAGCGACGGATGCGAACAGTGACCTCTGGGCTGCCATCCAGCCAGAGATCTGGAAGGGGTGCACCGGGCGCGGTGTCCGTGTGGCCGTCGTTGACAGCGGCATCGATACTGAACATCCGGATTTGAAAGGGAAGGTCAAGGAATCAGTCGAAGCGGTGGCGGAGGATGGCCGGATCGAGTTCCGTCCCTCTACTTCTGGCGATCAAGCCGGCCACGGCACCGCTTGCGCTGGAATCATTACCAGCATAGCGCCAGACGTTGATCTCTATAGCGTAAAAGTGCTCGGCCCAAAAGCTTCCGGCTCAGGCGATATGTTTCTGGTAGGACTTGATTACGCTATCAAACAAAAGTTTCGAGTCATCAACCTGTCGTTAGGGACGACGAAGCGCGATTTTTTTGCGCCCCTGCACGATCTGTTGGATCGCGCGTATCAATCGGGCTGCGTTGTGGTGTCTGCGGCTAACAATCTACCCTACCCGAGCTATCCTTCAATTTTTTCTTCCTCGGTAGTGTCGGTGGTCAAAAGGGCCGGTGGTGATCCGTTCAACTTCGGCTATCGCTACGGGCAGGTGATAGAAGTAGTCGCCCCGGGAGTTGAGGTGAAGACGACGTGGCCGGGAGGAGGCTATCGGCAGTTGACGGGCAACAGCTTTGCTTGTCCCTACGTAGTCGGCATCATTGCTCTGCTGATGGAAGCGTATCCGAACCTGACGCCGTTTCAAGTTAAGTCTATTCTTTTCACCATCGCTCAGCGCAACCGAGAAAGGGCGGCCGCGCTCGCTCAAAATAGTGATTCCAGTAAGCAGCAAGGCTGATTGCTCCCCAGGCAGCCACCACCATCCGCTCGAATCAGCAGGCTTACGCTGTCCAAACCTGATTTTTTCCACTCCTGAGTCTCTTGAGGCCTATTTCTCGGCAAAAACCCTACTATTAGCGCGTCCCCAGACAGCAGCCGCAATAGGCACATGACTTAGATCCCAGTTATACATGCAGGTGCCGAGGCTGTCAGAAGAACGCGAGTAGGGTATGTGCGGGACCATCGCATTTTTTGTTCAAGCTGCCGCGCGCCGACAGGTTTGGCGCCGGTTGGATCCGGTATTGGTTGTTTGCAAATGCTCTTTGTCAATATAATGGGCGAACTTTGATCGATAATTGCACTCGCCCTGTGACCAAGTCATCTCAAACAGAACTTCTAAGTAGGCTAGAAGCGTGCGCAGCCGAACTGGATGCAATCTATGCCGATTGTGCGAAAACCTATTCAGACTTTGGCTTGTCACCGGCAGACTTTCGCGAAGCGGTGATCGGGGCCGTCAATAAATATCTGATCGGTTTCACAGACGGAAGTGCAATGCCATCCACTCAAGAGCTCTCTCGATTCCTTGGCGAGCTTCAGGATCATGATCTTTACCTGGCGCTTGCCTGCGCCCGCGGCAACGAACACGCCTGGTGGGAATTTGATCGTCAGTACCGCTCGTTCATAGAACGCTGGGCGCGTCATCTGGTTCGCAGCGGGACGGATGCTGATGAGGTAATAGATTCGGTTTACGTTGAGCTTTTCGGAACCAGGGTCCTGGACGGTGTGCGGCAATCGAAGTTCAGGACTTACACGGGCCGCGGCACATTACGTGGCTGGCTGCGTACGGTCATATTGCATACTGTGGTAGATCTGTATCGAGGGCGAAAGGTTGAAGTCCCTCTGGAAGATTGGTCGGGAAACGGCGACGAAATTGTTGAGCGACACGCCTGGCCCGCCGAGATGCGGGGGACTGAGGATCTAATGCTAACGAGTGTGGTGCGCGATCGCTATCGATCAGCGACAATAGCAGCTCTCGATCAATCTTTGGCGGCCCTCGACAATCACGAGACGCTGTTACTCCTCTATTATCACGTCGAGGGCCTGAAGCTCCGAGAGATAGCGCGCATCGTTGAGCAGCCCAGATCGCCTATTCGGCGTTGGTTTCAGCGGCGGCGAGGAAGTGCTCCTTCAAGCCGAATACATGAATCGACCGTGATGCGTTGGCTGGAGAAAGTGTACCGAAAAGTTTCGGACCGTTTCCAGGTCGAACTGGCGGAGAAACATGGCCTGAATGCCGCTGAAATCGAGATTTGCAAGACCCTCGCAACCGAGGATTCGGTGCAGGGCGTGAGGCTTGATCGCGGCCCGGCGGTGAACGAAACCTTCCATAGGGAAGAAGCAGGAAAGCCCAAGGTCGAAGGAGCCTCGAAACGTAAACCGTGACGCGACCAGAAGCAAACAAAGAGACAGAGACCATTCGCTACATGATCCACCAGCGTCTCAAAACCCGTCTGCCGGCTGAATCGCCCTCTGCAGAAACCCATCTCGACGAGGATGCGATCTGCGCCTTCGTCGAAGGCCGACTCGAAGAGGCTGAATCATCCCCGGTGGTCTCGCACCTGATCGCATGCACGTCTTGCCGGCATACAACGGCTCAATTGATTCGCCTCGAATCTCAGTTCGATCCTGAGACCGAATCAACAGCTGTGGAGGAGAATCCTGGACGGGTGCGTCTACTTCTTGAACGCCTGGCCTCGCGCTTGACGCCGTCACTTGAAGAAGATGCTGTTTTCGCTTATCAGGATCCGTCGGCAGAACCGGATCGCGGTACGGAAGTAGTTACTGAATTGAAGCCGGAAAAACCGGAAGACGGTGATTGAGGGATTTGTTAGAAAGACGATTGAGCGCCGTGTAGTGCGTCAGCTTGAAAGGTAGCACGGGTGTCCCGCCCGTGAATCACGCGCAAGATGCGCGTGCCACAACGATCAATCGGCGACCGTCCATTGATTCAGGTGTGAGAGAAAGACGGCCCGCACGGAAAGGCCCGAAGCCTCGTCAGAGAACGTCTCGTACGGTTTCACGCCCTCGAGCCTTACAACTTTCACCTGCCCATTTTCAAAACGAAAGTCGCCCGTCATGTTCTGAAACGGCATTCCTGCTTCATTGTATCCGCGCTCTGGTTCGAGGTAGTTATTGCTCAATCCCACTTCCCAATCCTGCGATGAGAGGTGCGCGGGGCGCTTCTCGGTGCGAACCCGGCCTTCCAGATCTCCGACCAGGGCGGCGTTGTCATTGAATCCAAGCAAAAAGTCCATGGCTCTCATCCCCCGGGAGTCACCAAACAATATGTGAAGTCTTGCTTCCCGTCAATGCACTAAGGCGCCGGGTAGTGGGGTAAGGTTGCGTTGCTGATTTGGTGGCCCTCTGATTTGGTTCGCTCGCCTGTAGATATGATGCCGTGTGTGCATTCCCTTAGTGCAGCAACTTAGCCGCGTCGTTCTTAAACTTCTCGATATCGTCAAACAGAGGCATCGGCCTGTAAATAGGTATAGCTCTGTTCAATGCAGTCTCGAAGGCGTCCCAGTCGTTATCATCAAAAATACGCATCAACGTGATCTCGGATGCTAGGAGTTCCCGTAGCCGGGGGTGGCCCACATCCTCGGTTAGCCTGCGAAACAATCGATGCTTGTGACGGCCCTTAGCATCTCTCGGTGTGAGGCGCTTTAGCTCCTCGCGCACGCCCGGAGCCAGCCGATCATAGATTAAATGGTTTGTGAGCCTGCCCCATGACGGTCCGCGCACGTTTTTATTTTCTTCGCTGTAATTCCATCCTTTCAACCTGCAAATGTGAAAATAGAACTCGTCGGGAAACGTTTTGATCCACTTGCGCAAGTCCTGCTGAACGAATTTGACGAGTATCACATCTAGTGCGTTGCGAGCTTTTATGTAATGGAAACCCGTAGCCTCATCGATCAGCGCATTTAGCCCCACTCGCGCGAACGCGGCAAGCAAACTGGCGGCGCGTTCAGCAATCGTTTTTTGGCGCTGAGTTCGAAGTAGTCCCTGGGCCCGCGCTTCGACCAGCAAGACGCAAATATCAGCAAGTGCCTCAGCTCTGTATCCATGAAGAACCTGTCCGTTAAAAGTCATCTTGACTGGCTCAAAGCGGCCCGCCTCTTTTGCTTGTGAAATAAGGGGTTGCAGCAACTTATACCTAAATAAGCGGTCCAGCCTAGAACCGGGCTTTTGAACACTCCCGTAAGTGTCGTCAACGAGCCTTAGCGCGTCTTGCATACCACGCCCAGATAGCACCCGAATTTCGTTCTCTGTCACGTAGCAAGGGATTAGAATCCCATTCAGATCAAGAGTGCCATCGCAGACGATCTTTTCTCCCCATCGGGCCGCAGCTCCCTGTCTGGCAATAGCGACCTTCTCACGTTTGGTTAGGGCCTCGGATCGCGCATGGCCACCCTTCGCCTTGTTTAAGTTTTTTTCGTTTTCCATAAGATTTCTATGCTTGCACCATTGACATTCATGCTTGCAAGCCTCATAGTAGGACTTGCAAGCATGCGTTGTCAAGCCCTAACTGCTTGCAGACATAGTAAAGGCCCGATGGCGCTAACCACCGAGCCTCTTTTGAAAACCTAACGCGATTGCTCGCATCAAGCTTCGACAAAGACATTGTGAGCCTAATCGCAGAAAGAATCAAGGCTCGCAATGACCTGCCACAACTGCAAAATCGAAGCTAAGAAATTCGGCAAACACCGCAACGGCAATCAGCGTTATCGTTGCGGTCAATGTCGCAAGACGTTTCAGGAATACAAGGAAAGACTTCTCGGCAATATGTACCTCGCAGAAGAAAAGTCTTTGATGGTGCTCAGGCTCTTGCTTGAGGGTAATAGCATCCGCAGCATTGAACGGATCACGGGCGTCGAAAAGAAAACGATCACCCGCGTGCTACTCAATGCTGGCGAGCATTGCGAACAACTAATGAACCGGAAGATCAAAGGCGTTGCGGTCAAAGACGTGGAAGCCGACGAAATCTGGGGCTTTGTGGGTTATAAAAATCGCCACAAGGTAAACAAGGGAATCACTGACCCGCACAAGGGCGATGCGTATACATTCGTGGGCATCGAACGCAATACAAAGCTCGTTCTCGCGTGGCATTTAGGTGCGCGTGGAATCGAAGATACTGAAGCCTTCACCGAGAAGCTAAACGACGCGACCAGCGGTTATTTCCAGTTGACCACAGACGGCTGGAAGCCTTATGAGAACGCCGTGTCCTATTCACTCGGCACTCGCGTTGATTACGCGATGCTGATTAAAGTCTACGGCGCGAATCCTGATGGCGAGCAGAAGTATTCGCCACCCGTTGTGGTGGAAACTGTAACGAAGATAATGATTGGAGACCCTGACCCTAGCCGAATATGCACGTCAATCGTGGAGCGTTCAAACCTCAGCATGAGAACATCGATCCGCAGACTCACGCGCCTGACTAACGCATTCTCGAAAAAGTGGGAACATCTAAAAGCGATGCTAGCGATCTACTTCGCTTATTACAACTCTTGCCGGATTCACTCTTCGATTCGCTGTACGCCCGCAATGGAAAGCGGCATAACGGGCCATGTATGGACTATCAGAGAGCTATTAGCCTAGCTAATATGTTAAATTTCTCTGGAGTCAAGGGAAATTTAACTCCAGTGCCTTGACAAGGGCATCTAAGCCCTAAAGAATAGTTATGCGTCTGGGAGAGTCGCTTGATCGTCTCGTGTTGGGGCTTTTACAGCCCCATCCCCAGTCGCTTTTCTTTTGAAGGCTTCCTCATGTACCTCTGCTACGTTGACGAATCCGGTACTGCTGACATTCCAGGCCTCGGTGGTCACCTCAAAACCGGCCAATGGTGGTCGGGTCAAAACCGGCCAACGGATTAGCCGCTTGGGACGGTAAGTGAAAGTCTTTTACGCTCCTGCCGCGCGGTTGTCCAGATAAAAAGTTCTTGCCTTGGTTGCC
>JBGQGG010000069.1:0-15930 GCA_041497335.1 Pyrinomonadaceae bacterium
CGCCTCGTATTCTGAGAGATAACTTTTGTTCCTTCTCCTCAGAATTAATTCTAATTAACCTTCAACATGATTAAGAAAGTTTCTTGCGGTATCTCAACGCATTCGCGCGGTTACAAATTGTGCGCAGCCACGCAATCCCATTTGCGCCCGAAGGCTCATGGCAGGTCTGCAACGGACACAAGGAAATTTGTGTGCACATTGAAGTGGGTGTTTAGAGTGATTTGAGGAAATTGGTAGGCGCGTGGGGATTTGAACCCCAGACCCCTACCGTGTCAATTCTTAAACCTATCTGCTATTACGCGCACTGAGCACACACAGACCTAAACATAGCAACAACTTAACTCACTCGACCGCTAACACACTACCCCGTGCGCCTAGTGTGTTCTATGCGCCAGAGGTAGGGTTATGGCACAAAGCACGTCACAAACCTTTATAAGACAGGGTGTGAGGTTTGAGTTGCGAGGCGCCTATCCGGTGAGGGACAGGGCAAGCCTACTTCCACAAACGGAAACCGAAAGGACTTGAGGTGTTGCAACGCGTCGGACATTGAGAGCCCCTGAGAAGAAAGCGCTTGCTTAATATTTCGAACATCAGATGGCAACATTGAATCCTCGACAACGCGCAAACGCGGATACGCTCCAACCGAATCGCAATGTATGATCCTGGTAATGCCGGCGAACTCGCTAACGCCGATTCCGCTGACTATAGCAATGGCGGTCGCTTTTTTGTCGGTTGGGTTGAGGCCGGTCATGATGTCGCCGACCGCCAAATACTCGTGGCTAATAGAAGTGAAGCCATGTGAGATTAAGAAGTGCTCGACTTCCGCGTAAGCCACCCCTTTCGAGTCGTAGTCTGTCATATCAATATCCAGGCCAAACTGCTTTGCTATAGCAACGACTAGCCCAACGCAGTCCATTCCGCGCGAGTCTCGGCCGTGCAGCTTAAAAGGGACGCGAAGGTACTTTCTCGCGGCCTGTACTACTTGTTCACCTGTTACTGTTTCCATAGGAAATAATTCTGTTTGTTGGGTCCCATATAAAGGAAAACCCATAGTTTGCGCGGGATACTTATCGCGTGAAAACCTTATTAGTCCAACTACTCGGAGGCCCACCTGCAACCGGACAAAGCTGCCGCACTCGCGCCTTGATTGTCGCAGGCAATGGATCGCCTACGGGCAATCCACGATCAAGAAGCTGCGCTCCTGCCGTGTACTTCCATTCCGGCCCTTGGCGTTGCCATGAGACTTTTGTAACTGTGAATCCTTTGACGTAGACTTTGTATTTTACGTCCAAGCGAACCTGTCTACTTGAAATCCAAATTGGCTTACTGGACGGGGTATAGTTCAAATGGTATTCAACTACCCCGTCAGGCCGCACGACAATTCCCAAACGGTCGCCGCCGCCAATACTTATCGTTGGGCCGGGACTATCAGTAAATGCCCCCTCAGGTTGGGCGGTGTAGTTAGGCCAACTTCCACTTGTTGTCCAGAAAAAGGCTTCAGTACTACTAATTCCAGAAGCATCGACTGGAAAAATCGCTAGCCGCTCAGCCGGAAGAACCGATGAATCAGGAACCCCAAACTCAACCACGAGGCCACCAACAACTTCGGCGCTTGCGCTGGAACTAACCTGGCCCCCACTAGTCGAAAATATCACCCCTCCATTCGACTGCAAGGTCATCGTTCCGCCGCCTACAAATGACGCGCTATCCCAGATCACATATTCCTGCAATGGACGACTTAACGTCGGATTGATGATCTGAGTTCTCAACGTTGACGTATCGGTATTGTCACGCATCTGTAGTTCGTACTGTTCTTTGTTGTCGATGATGTAGGTGCGACCGGCAATCTCGATCAACAGATCGCCGCTTGCATCATCAAAGAACCCAACCATTAAAGGTGGAGGGGTGCGGAGACTACGCCCCTTCAAGATAAAGGGGATAATCTGGGCATCATCCACATTCTGGCCGCTGGTAACGAATTTAAGGTTAGGCATAACTTTCCTTTCAGTTTTGCTAGTTGTACTTCGCGGATCAAAACGGCCTGCCGGGCGTGAACTTACACACCCCTCGCGGTTCCATGATCATCTGTGAAGCGCCCGAAACCGCGTCAACTTGATCGTCGTGACCACCGTTTGGAAAAGAGCTGGTTTCGTCAAGAAAGTCTGACAGCCAATTCCCGCGAACGAGTTTAACCTTGCCGGCTTCTGCTCTGCTTGCAACCGGGAGCGCTCTTGAAATCTTGTCCTTATCCACTCGGATTGACCGTAAGGACGTACCGACCAGGGAAGGCTCGCGTTGTAGTTCCTGAAAGCCTGCTAAGCCATGCACGGCGCTTTCCACGCCCACCTCGACCCCGCGCTCAGCCAGGGCGGTTGAGATAATGCAACGTCTGACTATCGGCCATTCTTCTTTCAATCGAATCACGTCACGGATGTAGAGATCCCCGGTTTCCTTCGAGAGGGCCACGCAGGCAGACGCGGAAAAGTCTGCTTGAGTTTTCGTTGAGGCGGCGAGGTCCCAATAGCGCGACCACCGCAAGCCCTCCGGCGCATGGTTAACAATCTGAAACCAGTGACGTTTGAATAACGTGCCTTCCAATTCGCAGAATTCGCCTTCAATCTCTTGTTGCTGCCATTGGTGCGTGTACTGTTGTTCGAGGCGTCCGATAAAGTCAGGCGGAAGGAAAGTATTGTCGCGAGTGCTTGACCGGACTACGGCATAATCAGGTGAGTTAGCCGCCTTAACAAACGTCTCGTGCAGCCAGTCAAAGCCCCGAGGCGTTGTGCATATCCATGCCTTGCCGGGTGACTCACGTAAACGAGCAAGCAAAATCAGCCAGGTTTCGTAAGCGCATAGCGCCCCTTCGTCAAGAAAGAACCATCCCAGGTTTACTCCGCGAAGTCTGTCAGGTTCATCGGCAGAGCGAAACAAGATGTTTGTTCCGTTCACAAGCTGCGCGGTCATGTCCGACTTATTGAAAGAACGCAGAACGCCTCCGGTCCGCGTCAGATCAAGGAAAGTGGCAAGCGTAGAATCTGCCAACATCCGAAACGTGGGAGCAACGACCATGCCCGTTGACTCAGGAGGCATACGCAGGATCTCCAAACATCCCGCGCGAGTCTTGCCAGAACCGGCACCGCCGACGAACAAACGGAAGGGCGCGTTACTGTTCCAGAAGCGCGACTGCGGTCCGGTCGATGTCGAGTGTTTGAGTGTGATTGTTTTCGATTTCACTACTTGGCACACCGAGTTCGATTTTGATTTCTTGCCTGCTTAGCGGTATCAATTCCAACCGCTCGCTATAGCCGCGATGACGTGCTTTAGTTTTCAAAAAGAAGATCGTCGCCACGACGTTTCCGGCGCGGATCGCTTCATAGAGTTTGTTTTCCGCTTCATCAATGAAGGTTTCGGTTAGCTCTTCGACAAGCGCCCGCAACTCCGCATCTTCGTTGACTAAATCCCAAACACGCTGGCGCGTGCAATGAAACCTCCGGGCAGTCGCGGCCATGTTGCCATCGTTCTCACGCAACGCCTCGACAAGCGCCGCACGGCTGGGAATTTTCTTTCGACTCACGTTACGCGACCTTCACCTTAGACCGCGCTTCAGACTTCACCTTTTCATCCTCAGTCACTTCAAACGGAGCCGGAGCCCCGCCCAGCGATTGCAGTTCTAGCGACTTTTGGTGGCGTAGTCTCTCACCTTCCAACTGCGCGGAAAGTTGAGAAGTAACCTCCAGCTCGACCCGCAATCCCTCGCGCTCACGTTCAGCGTCGCGCATCTGCGATTTAATATCAGTGAGCGCACGATTAAGATTATCCTGTGTCGTTGAAAGTTGATCGCTTAGCGCCCGACAACGAGCAACAACAGCTTGATAATTCTTTTGCCCGTCTTGAGCGGCCTGCGCCGCCACGCGACAGCGAACCTCGTGGGTTTTGGCCTCGTCCATTTTCGTGTTTCCTTTCCTAGTCAGTCGATCAGTTTCGCCTCGCCCTTCCGGACTTGACTGCTATAAGACATCTGCGCCGATGGTTCTAGTTTGCGAAAAGCCTCCATGTTCAAAACCGGCGTGTCCTCTTGCGTTTCAAGCAAGTCGAGTTCCGTTTGCGTGGCCTTGCGTTGCTCGTCCAAGGCTTCAATTTGGGCCAGAAGCTTCGCCTTGGCCCTTTCCATTTCGGTAGTCATTTTTCGTGTCCCTTTCGTTTCATGGATCAGTTTTCAGCCATAAGTCGTCTCTCGCATTTCAAAAGGCTCATCAAAGCCCTCGACTTTGACGAAGACAGTTTTTGATTCAATCCGAAAAATGATCGCGCCGGTTTCGTCTATGAATTCGAGCCGGTTATGCTCTTCATCTTTCGCATGGCCTTCGCTGGGCCTGTACGTAAGCTCTTGAACGGATCTTATTGCCAATTTAAGTTCCCCTTTCGGTTTTGAATTTGGCCCGTCATCACCGCCAGGATGGCAAACACTTTCCGGTGCGCCCGGAAGTTTCGGAGATTCCCCGTGATGACGGGCCAAACTTTTTCATGCAACCCTTTCAGCGAAAAACCCAATCTTGTTGCCCTCTTCAAAAATGGCGCGGGCCTCTTGCTCTTCAATGGTAAGATCGCCCCACTCCCGGCCACTCTCGCCATTAGGCAGATCCGGCAACTCACATAGAGGTTCGCCTAACTTGCCTAAATCGCCGGACTCAGCAGGAATTAGGCAACTAGGCAGACTCTTATGTCCGTTGCCTAACTTGCCTAACTCTGGCGTTATGCGCTCGCGAGCCTTCCAAAACCCGCGTTTTGGCTGCGTTATCAGGCCATCCGTGACTAATGCCTTTAGACAATTCCGCACGGTGCGCTCGCTCATTTTCCCTTCAAGTAATTGCTCGACTCCGGCGGTACTTATTGGGGTGTCGAGCCCGCCTAAAGCCCTCAATACCAACTCGCGATTTGACAACACCCTGGGCGGCGCTTCGTTGACTGGCGAAAACCACCTCGTTTCGCGATCCAGCCGCATTACTATCTCGTAATTTTCCCCGGTGCCGCTTTTTCGTTTGGCGCACGTCAGCGTGTCGAGGCCGCTTACCTGATCATGCTCAAGGTTAAATATGGCCGATGAGAAATCGGCCCAGGCTGACGCACCCCGGCCACGGTGCGCGGCTTCGCGGGTTTGTCCGTCCTCTGCCTTCGCTTTGCCGATATGGTGAACAATGACCACGACGCAATTTAGTTGGCGGGCCATCTGGATTAGCGACTTCATAATCTGCGCGACTTCCGAGTTGTCCGATTCATTTCTGATATTGAACGCCGCGCTTGCGGTGTCGATAATGATCACGTCAGGCTCAATCGCGTGCGCTTCTGCTTTGACGATTTCCAAGTGTCGCGAAAGTGATAGCGGCTCGTCGTTGATTTCTGGCGCATGGGAAATAAAAAGATTTTGCCGTATGCGAACCATTTCCGCTTCACTAAAGACTCGCCCCATGACTCGCAGATCAGATCGCAATCGCCCGCCTGCACCTTCAAAGTTCAAAAGCCAAACCCGGCGCTCTATCGCTGAAGGGACAAGGGGCGGAAACGCCCGGCCCGCCGCATGACAGAGGGCAACATTTCGTTCCTTGGTTGACTTGCCCTTATTAGTCACGCTTTGAATCATTACCAACTCGCCCGGGAAGGCTTCATGGCTTATAACCTCGCCGTCGCATTCGTCTCGCGAAATAAATTCGGCGAAATTCTCAGAGATCCTACCCGCGCTAGGTTGATCGACGCGTGCCTTGCGATGCTTCGCGGCCTCTTGCTTCTCTAGCTCGCGCGTGACGCTCATAGGAGGAAAACCATTCATGCAGCCGCCCTTTCCGCTCGCCGGGTGCGCAATAAGAACGGATGCGCGTCTCGCACGTGCCTGAAAATCTGCAAGTCGGTTATCAGGCCCGGCTGAAATGGATCGCGAATGGGAACGATCAAGCCACGGCGCGCAAGGCGTTGGTCAATGTCGCTCCACCAAAGATCGTTGCACTTGTAGAAGCCGGGAATGTCGGATAAGTCGCCGCCAAACTTCTCGGCACAAGCATTCGCCCCGATCATGTTCGTTACCCAAGTCGGAGGCGATGCGATGCCCAAGCGGGAGACGTCTTGCTCGTTTAATCCCCAAACAGTTTCAATATCGCGGAACGTGGCGACGTAAAAATTCAAACACTCGCGCACAAAAAATCCATAGACAGCAGCGCGGCGCAGATCCTCACGTTTGACCTGTGGTCTTGTTGTAGCCATCGGGCGATCCTCCGGCTAAGCGGCCTCGACTTCTTGCTGTGAGCGGTCAATCTCTGGCTGAGCCGTGTTCTCGAACCATGCTTCAAGGTCTTCCGGTTTAATGAGTACGCGGGTGTGAACCCGCCTGGTTCGCAGTCTGCCAAGTTCCGCTTCCCGCCTTAAAAGCGACTTGCTGACGGAGTAAACCAGCGCCGCTTCTTTGAATCCCAGGTATTTTCGATCCATCTTTTGTTACCTCTCAAAATAAACTATGCGCGCATTGAAATTCATGCTATCATGCCCGCATGCCGAGAGCCCCTAAGAAAACACCCAGAAATGCAGCAAAGAACAAGGTGCAAGCGTCCCCCGGGACTGCTAAGGGCTCCAAGCGTCCCCCGCGAGATCTAAGCGAGTGGATTCGGCTGGCAAACCTAATCCGACCGGGAAAACAATTGCCCGAGTTTGTTAGCGGTCAACACTCATGGCCAATCGTTCTTGAATGGATTGCTCAATTGGAAGATCCGCTGCGCTCGGAACTGCTTGCTCACTCTGAATTGCGCGAGGATGACAAAGACTGGCAATACTTTAAAGACCGGCCTGACATGGGGCGCGTGCTCGCCACCTATGACCACTTCGTTCGGATTCAAATTGCCGCAACCTATGTCCGCTTATTGGCCCGGCCCGAGGCTGAAGGAACCCTAGACCGGCTTGAGTCCTTCATCGTGTCCCTTCGCTATGCTGAATTGTCATATCTGCGGGAATGTGAGTATTGCGGCGATGTCTTCTATGCAAGCAGAAAGACTCAAGTCGGTTGCAAACCTGCGCATGGCAGCGCCATTCGTAAAAAGCGAAAGCGAGACCGAGATAGAGCAGATCGCAAAGACCCAAAAGTGCGAGCAATAAGAAGCAAAAAGAAGCGGACCGGCCTAGCGCCAAAACGCTAAACCGGCCCTAAACCATCAACCCCTTTACAACGAAAGGATCAATGACATGCGAAAGAATAGCACAGCCAGACAACTTAAAACCGAAAGCTCATACGCCAAGCAGCAGCGACGCCGCGCCGAACGCATCATCCAGGCAACCGGCTGCTATAGCACTGCGTTCCGTAATGAAGTCCAGGAAGCCTTAGATCGGCTGCCCCATAAGCTTCCTGTGCTCTTTCGGGAAGCCAAGAGAATGGATCAGCGGTTAGAGTCGGCTGGCAGAAGCATACGGGCAACTTTACGGAAGGCCGGGCTTCCGATAGGCGAACCGCCTAAGCCTTTGTCGCGGTCGCCTAAAAACGTGGTCCTGCGGGAAGCCGAGGAAATTGAATCGGTATTGATTCAATATGAGACCGGCAAGCTTAACCGAGAAATGGCCGATCGGGCGGAACTGATTGGAGATATCTTGTTCGATATCGGCAACGAAGCCGGGGTCAATGCCACGCATCCTCAACTTGTCAGAGCTTACTATCTGGCTATTCATGACGCCTTGCCGTCGCTGAAATCACGGTGGAATTACGAGGCCGCGCAAACGGCATTCGAGCAAATTCGCGATCTAATGAACGGATGCTCTCAGGCTCGCTTTGAGCAGATTGACATGATCTATCATGGGAACAACGAGGAATCAATGAAGGCTCGAGAACAACAGGCTGGTATTTACGAGGAGGCCTTACAAGCCCGCAACGAAATCGAAGCTGAGCAACGCGAGAGCCAGAAGAGCCCTACTCTCACAGACCTCCGCAACAAACTCGCCCGACTTGAACGCGTCCCTGAGAACGAGGCAATCGCTTTTCAGCTAGAGTCAGAAATTTATCGGCTTGAACAGGAGGCCACTCTCAACGAATGGCCGGACGTGATCGGAGTGAAGGGAGGCGCACTGTGAACCTATTCAAACGCAACAGAACATGGTGGGCGGACTTCAGCGTTAACGGTCAACGGTTTCGCCTCAGTCTCGACACTACGGACCGGCGCAATGCCGTTTCCGCCGCAAACAAGAAACTAACCCAGGCCGAACAAGGCAAACTCTCCGTTAGCAGCCAAAACTTTGCCCGATTAGCCTTCAAAGAAGCCGCCGAAAAGTACCTTTTGACCCGCAAACTTGAACTTGCAAAGTCGAGTATCACAAAAGAAGCTCAACTTTTGGTTAAGCTAAAAGAGTTTTTCGGCCCTACTCGGCTCAATAAAATCACCGCCGAACAGGTGCTTGACTACCGAGAATGGCGCGCAGCACAAGATTGCGGCCCGGCGATCATCAATATGGAAACGGGAGTGCTGCGACGAGTGCTCAAACGTGGAAAACTCTGGCACTCAATGGCCGATGACCTCAAGCCCCTGAAAGAACCTGCGACCATCGGACGCGCCCTTAGTCCCGCAGAAAGAACAGCGCTGTTGGAAGCCGCCGCACTCAAGCCTGAGTGGGAAACGGCCTTCTTTGCCGCACAGATTGCGCTCAACACGACGATGCGGGGTTGCGAGATCAAGGGCCTGCGCTGGTCTGACGTTGACCTTCTAGGCGATACGCTGACGATTCGCAAGAGCAAGACTGACGCCGGAGTAAGAGTCATTCCATTAACGCCGGATGCCTTTGAGGTATTCGTACAACTCCGCACACGAGCAGAGCTATTCGGCAACGTGGCTCTGGACCACTATGTATTCGCCACCTTTAAGCCTGTACAGACTTTCGAGGATAAGAAGCTTACCGGGATGCGGATAACAGCCTTCGACCCTACTACGCCGATAGGTAGCTGGAAAAAGGCCTGGGGCAAGCTGACAGCCAAAGCAGGGCTAACAGGTCTGAGGTTCCATGACTTGCGACACTCTGCGATCACGTCGCTTCTGACTAACCCTAACGTCTCCGTCCAGACCGTCAAGGCCGTGGCCGGACACGTCTCGCAGCGCATGGTTGACCGCTATGCTCACATCGGCCTCGCGGCCAAACAGAGCGCCTTAGAAGCCCTTTCAGGCAAGGGTAATGGCACAATCAACGACACAAAAAGCGGCCCCAAGCAGCCGCCTTCCTCACAAGTCGTTGATTCTAATGGTAGGCGCGTGGGGATTTGAACCCCAGACCCCTACCGTGTCAAGGTAGTGCTCTACCCCTGAGCTACGCGCCTACAAGAAACTTTTCAAACTGCTGAGTTAACAGCCCGCCGAGCGAAAGCCGAAATTAACAAACGGTCTGTTGGGTGTCAAGCGACTCAAATTCGGAGCAGTTGTCTTAATCTCACAGGTGTTTAGAGTACCATCAACTTTAGTTGGGCTCTTTCACGGCCGCCAAAACCCGACTGAAGTCGGTACTCTGACCCCCCGTTTTCAAACTACCGATTTAGTGCTCGCCTAGCGCTTAGATGAACTCGAGGTCGTTTCGGACCGCTCCCACTCGTCCATCAATTCAGCCAGGCGCGCCTCAGCTCGTTGATAGTCGTCGTTAGTCTTAACCAGTTTGGAAATGTCGCGGGCGACCTCTGGACGGGCCATCTCCGCCGACAGGTCACCGATTCGCTTTTCCAGTTCTGATATCTCAGTTTCGATTATCTCGGGATCGCGCGGCTTCTTGACAACTTTGATTCGCGGCGACGCGCTCGCTGATGCCGTTTGCGCCGCCTTACTCTTGCCGCGCTTTGACCCACCCGCTAACGCGGGTGGTACTGACTTGCCTTTGCCGCTTCGTGACTCACCCGCTGAAGCGGCCCTCGCTGATTTACGGTTGACGCGGCGTTCGCCATCTGGATCTAAGGCAGCTTCATTAGTTTCCCCCTTCAACCGCGCCGCCCGCCAGTCGTGATACTCGGTATAGTCGCCGTTGTAATGTTCGGCTTCGCCCGCGCCATCCAACGCCAGAATCTGCGTGGCCACGCGATCCAGAAAATAACGATCGTGGCTGATGGTGATAATTGTGCCTTCATATGCCTCGAGCGCTTCTTCCAACGCCTCCCGTGACGGAATGTCGAGATGATTCGTAGGCTCGTCCAGAACCAGCACGTTCACGCCCGAGTAAATCAACTTGGCCAGTGCAAGTCTTCCCTTCTCTCCGCCTGAGAGATCGCGAACGTGCTTGTAAACGTCATCGCCAAAGAACAGGAATTTTGCCAGGAAGGATCGCAGCTCACCCGCAGCAGCAGTTGAGGGTGCGACCCGCCGCAGTTCCATGATGATCTCGTTGCGCTCGTCGAGGTCTTCGAGTTGCTGTGCATAGTAACCAGTCTGGACCTTCGCGCCCCAGCGCACCTCGCCCGACAACTGTGGAAGCTGGCCAAGAATTGTTCGTACAAAGGTCGTCTTTCCCGATCCGTTCGGGCCAATGACACCCAGACATTCACCGCGTCGCAGAATCAGCGAGATGTCCGTGCCGAGGGTTTTATCCGGATAACCAATCGTCGCTTCGGTCACGGTCAGCACGTGCGTGCCGGCCCGTTCGATGTCCTGCATTCGAAAATCGCCGGACGATTGATCGCCACGCACAGCTTCGACACGATCCAGCCGTTGTAGCATGGTGCGACGCGATTTTGCCTGCTTGGTTTTTTGTCCCGCCAGATTGCGGCGGATGAATTCTTCGGTTTTGGCGATTAAGCGTTGCTGATTGTCGTAAGCTCGTTGTTGTGTTTCGCGGCGCTCCTCGCGCTCGACCAGATAATCCGAATAGTTCCCGGTGTAACTGGTGGCGCGGCCACTTTCAATCTCGATGATGCGGCGGCAGGCGCGATCGAGAAAGTAACGATCGTGGCTGATGATTACAAAGGCCGAAGCGTAGGTTTGCAGAAACTCTTCCAGCCATTCGACGGCGTTGACATCGAGATGATTCGTAGGCTCGTCGAGCAAAAGGACGTCCGGCTCCGAAAGCAGCAAGCGCGCAAGTCCCAGGCGATTCTGCTGGCCGCCGGAAAGCTTCTCAGTTTCCATGGGCCAGGTTTCGCGATCGAAACCCAGGCCCTGCAGGATCGCTTCGGCTTTCGCAGAGTATTCAAAACCGCCTTCGCGTTCGTACTCGTGCTGCAAATCGCTGTAGCACGACAGCACCTTTTCGAGGTCGCCGCCATCGGCCATGCGGTGCTCGAGTTCGTGCATCTCGTGTTCGATCGATTGCAAACGACCAAAGGCGCCCAGCGCCGACTCGTGTACGGTCGAGCCGGCCTGGAAGTGAACGTGCTGTGCCAGCAAACCAAGTTTCAATCCACGGGCGCGCACAACTTCGCCGTTGTCCGGTGTCTCTTCTAAGGTAACCAGACGAAAGATGGTTGTCTTTCCGGCGCCGTTGCGACCTACCAGGCCGACGTGCTCACCGGGATTAACCTGGAGCGAGGCGCCACGCAGGACATCCTGCGCGCCGAAAGATTTGTAGACTTCGGAAAGGCGAAAGAGCATTCACTCGACTCTTTTGGAGTGCTGCGACTTGTCGCAGCTTTCTAATATTAGTTAATGATTAACGGAAAGCGGTGACAAGTCACCACTCTCCAAAAGCTAGAACGGGTGCGAACTTGAACTTCTCGCTCGCACCCGCTCGATGGGGAAAACAATCCCTTTCAAATTACTTCTTCGCCGGCGATGCCGCGCTGGCCGGAGACGACGCTGCTTTGGCGGCAGGCGACGAACTCGGACTCGCGGCCGCTCCCGGGGAACTGGCCGGTTTCGTCGCATCAGTTGAAGCCGGACGCAAACCGAGGTTTCCCGGGCTATTCAACATATTCTGGGCCAGATTGTTTACAATCTTCGCGTCCGTCTGGGCTACTTCGAGCAAGGCGGCGTTCAGAATTTCTTTGCGCTGATTTGTCAGCGCCTGGGTGATTTGCGGGCGTACGCCCTGGCTTTCGAGGGTCAGGTTCTCCGTCTGCAAACGCTTCTCCTGTAACTTGAAGATGTACCAGCGACCGCCTGGATACTGTGGCGAACTGAACTTAACCGGATTCGTAAAGCTCCCTGCCTGCATGGGTCCGAAGAGCTGCGCGATTACATCCGGCGGAAAGCCGGTCGTCTTCAACTCTTCTTCTGTCGCAAACCCGATGTCGCCGCCGCGGGCCAAACTTTGGTCTTCACTCTTGGCGCGCGCGACGCTGGCGAAATCGGCGCCGCCTTTCAACTGCTGGTAGATATTGTCAATCTTGACCTTGGCGTCGGTTTCGTTCTTGGCGTCGTCGTTCTTGAGTCCATTGTCCGCCGGATCGACAGCAATCATCGCGAGCGCCACGCCCCGGGCGTTAACGAATTGCTGCTTGTTGGCGTTGTAGTAGTCTTCGACCTCGCGATCACTGACGGTGATTCGGCCCGCGTACTTGTCCTGGAGCTTTTTGATCGCCAGATCCTTCTTTGCCTCTTCGCGCAACGCCTCCATGGACATATTCTGTTCTTTAAGCTGACGGGCAAACTCTTCGTCAGTCATTCCGGTCTGTGCCTTCTGCTCGTTGATCGCCGAAGTAATCTCATCTTCAGTCGGCAGCACCTTTTCTTGCTCTGCGCGCTGGAAAAGGACTTCGCGCTGGATCATACTGGCGAGCACCTGCAAACGCGCCTGCGCCAACTCGAGCGGCGAAAGCTGCGACTGCTTGCCCTGCGTCTGTTGACTGATGAGACGCTCCACTTCCTGCAGCATGATCTTCTTGCCATTGACGGTGGCGGCCACAGTGTTATTGGGGCTCTCGCTTCCCGAGCTACAAGCCGTGACCAACACTGCGCTGAACGCGATGGCTGTAAGCCACATAAAACGTTGATGTCTTCTCTGCACTTTTGTTTTGCTCCTTGAGTAATCAAGAAATGATGCGGGACTCTCCGGATCGCGTTGCTTGCTCTCGATCGGCGAGTGCGCGCGGCGCGCTGCCTTGACCGCCCGGTAATTCGTTTGCTATAAGTTTTCGTTTCAAGTGTTAGTGCCGACCCACACTGTGACGTCGTGCGCGTGTCCACAGGAGATCAGTTATCATGGCTAAGCGTTGTGAAGTTTGCGGCAAAGGGCCGCAGTTTGGCAATAATGTTTCGCATGCGAATAATCGTACGCCTCGCGTTTTCAATCCGAACCTGCAGTCAATCCGCATCAAGTTGCCGCAAGGCGGCGTACAGCGAATGAAAGTGTGCGCCAGCTGTATCAAGGGCGGCAAAGTGGCGAAAGCAGCCTGACCTCCGCCGCGCAAGCCTCATTAGATCTATCGGTTAGCCACCGCTCCCGGTTCTAGGCCATCACCGCAATCGCTTCTATCTCGACCCTGGCATCACGCGGCAAACGGGCCGCCTGGACTGTCGCCCGAGCCGGAGGTTCCGCGCCAAAAAACCTGCCATAAACCTCGTTCATCGCCGTGAAGTCGTCCATGTCCGCCAAAAAAACCGTCGTCTTAATCACCTGATCCATTCCCACACCGGCGGCCTCAAGCACAGCCGTCAAGTTTCGTAGGACTTGTTCAGTTTGTTCCGCGATCCCGCCCGTCACAAACTCGCCGGTGGCCGGATCGATCGGAATCTGACCTGAAGCGAACACCAGATTACCGGCGCGCACAGCTTGCGAATAGGGCCCGATCGCGCGCGGCGCCCGGTCTGTAGCAATAATGTCCTTCACAGTAGACACAGGCTGCGTTTAGACTCCCAAAACAAACGCTGTACTTTAACAGAAAGATGCATAAAATGGGAAACTCGAACACACCGGGTTTGATGTGACAAACTAATAGTGGTTCACGATCTGATCAATTTCCCGAAACGAAGAATAAGGGACGACTCAACCATGAAACGAAAACTCCTTAAGGCGGCGGTTATCGGTCTGGCTCTGCTTTGTATGAGCGCGTTTCGCTTTGCCCAGTGGAAACCCGGCCCGGCGGAAGACGACCGGCTGAAAGGAAGCTACCGTTTTGAGAGCAATGGATGGATCTATGTCCACCTGGAAGGCGCGCCCGAGCAGATCGGTTATCAGCACGGAAAGCTTCTGTCAAAAGAGATTGACGATCTGCTGAGAGTCCTAAAGCCCTTTCTTCATCATGAAACAAAGCGCGACTGGGAGTTTTATCGCAAAGCCTCGCGCGACATCCTGTGGCCGAAGATCGATTCAGAGTTTCAACGCGAGATCGACGGGATCGTTAGAGGGCTGACCGACGCCGGAGTCAAGGTTGACCGCTGGGACATTGTGGCGCTTAACGCCCTCGAGGAACTGCCCTACTACTACCTGCCCTGGCTGGAGAAACAACAGGGCCGCTTGCCGACTACGCACGCGCCGGGGAACTGTAGCGCGATTATCGCCACCGGAAGTTATACGAAAGACAATCGCATCGTCATGGGCCACAACACCTGGACGAATTACATAGTCGGCGAGCGTTGGAATATTATCTTCGACATCAAACCTGCACGTGGCTTCCGCCTTCTGATGGACGGCCTGCCCGGGGTAATCACAAGCGACGACGATTTCGGCATTAACTCTGCGGGTATCATGATTACCGAGACTACCATTACAGGTTTTACCTTGTTCGATCCGGCCGGCTCGCCTGAGTTCTATCGCGCTCGCAAAGCGATGCAGTACAGTAACTCGATCGATGATTACGTCCGCATCATGCTTGATGGGAACAATGGCGGCTATGCAAACGACTGGCTGGTTGGGGACAACAAAACGGGTGAGATCGCCCTGTTTGAATTAGGCCTGAAAGAACACAGCGTGCGCCGGACAAAAGACGGCTATTTCGTTGGCTCGAATTTTCCGGTCGATCCAAAGTTGGCAAAAATCGAAACCACTTTTGACTTCAAGAATCTCCAGGGCTCACCCCTCGCCAGAAAAGCGCGCTGGGAACAACTGGTAGCGAAAGCCAAGAGCACTATTGACGTTGAGACGGTAAAGCAGATGGAAGGCGACACCTACGACTCATTCGAGAAAAAAGAGGGACCGAACGAGCGCAGCCTGTGTGGTTTGGTCGAGCGTTCGCCGCGCGGCATCCCTGAATGGGATTGGGGCAAATTCTATCCGGGTGGAACGGTCCAGGCTAAGGCAGTCGATGGTCATATGGCTGAAACTATGCAGGTCTGGGCGGCCATGGGGCATCCCTGTGGTTATGACTTCATCGCCGCAACCTTCTTGAAGGAACATCCGGAATACGGATGGATGAGAGGACTTTTGCGCGACATGAAATCGCATCCCTGGACAGTTTTCACCAGCAGCATGAGAAAGTAAGTAAACCTTTCGGTGGATATCACACCGAGCGGCGGATCACAGTAGGTATCAAGTGTTATGGCTCCGTGAGGACGAACCGGATCAGAAATAACAAGTGCGAAGGCCGGCCCTAATTAAAAATCCCCATCGCGATGGTATACTTTGGTATCGTTATCCTTTAATAAGGTTCGCTTTCAAAAACCAGTAATGAGCCAATCGGAAAAGCCAAAGAGCAAAAGGTTGCGGGTCGTAAAAAGCGACCAGAGCCTGCAGCGAGAAGCGAAAGCCGCTGCTCCAGATGCGACCGCCGAATCCGAAGGCGCCTGTCCGCACTGTTTCGGCACCGGCATGGAAGTCGTGCCCGGCGAGGGGGCCCGACGCTGCCGGTGTCAATCGCCCGACCATCGTCAGCGCCTGTTCCAGTCCGCGCGCATTCCCGCACGCTACCAGCACTGTACACTCCAGGGCTACGACGCCGGCGATTCCGATTCCAAGTGGGTCGCCAAGATTGAGGCCGATAGGGTCATCAACGACTATCTCGTCATCGACGGCCGGGGTTTGCTGTTCGTCGGATCCGTGGGCGTAGGCAAGACCCACCTGGCCGTGGCC
>JBGQGG010000070.1:0-14987 GCA_041497335.1 Pyrinomonadaceae bacterium
ACTGCTCAACACCATCCCAAAACCAAATCAGACCGCTCAGCCTTGGCAAACCGTGCCCCACTGCAACCGCCTCCCCACCAGCCAACCCAAACGCCCATCTCTTGCTCACCTCTTGCCTCTTCATGAATAATGCGGGCTAGTGCGGGCCCGAAAGAAGAATTCCGGGCACAGAAAACACCGCGTACCTGTCCCTGGGGAGACCAGCATAACGGCACGCTGTTATAGACCGAAATGATCGGTTGATGCAATAGCGGCGGCTAGTGTTGGTTTCTGAGACTCAAGAGTTGATCCGAGCCTAACTCCCTCTCCCGATGTGACAGAGCTGCGAAGAGTAGTTTCCTTCACACCCTGGTGCCGAGGAAAGACGTACTGACTTCAAACTGAACCGCTCAAAGCAAAGCACCCGGCATTAGAGCCGGGTGCTGAAAGACCGAAACGCGGTGAGGCTTATTCAGTTTCTTTTCTGGCGCGCGTGGTTGTCCTTCGGTTTCATCAAGCTATCCAGCGACTGATATATTTGCAGGTAGATTTGGGTTTCGCGGGGAATCAAGGTGCGCCAACTGCCTCCAGCGCGGCGGATGTAGCCGGGCAACTTCGCGGCATTTGAATTGTAGCCGGCGGCCAGCAGTTCGGTGACGGTCGCTTGCCTGGAACTGAGGGCTGACTGAATGTCTTCGTTCGCGGACAGGTCGTTCCAGGTGTCCTGCATGTAAAGCAGCATCGCTTCGAGCGCATTACCGTGGTTGCGCATGCCGGCGACGAAGTCTGGATTCAATCCCACGCCCGGATGCCGCTGGCGCATGAGCGCGTATGTCCAGGGGATCATCTGCACCATGCCACCCGCGCCGGCCGAACTGACCGAATAGCGATAAGTGTCGAGTTCGTTCAGCGCATACAGAGTATAGATTTCTTCGAATAGCGCGATGCGATTCTCATTTCGGAAGCGCTCGTGGTCGACGTGCTCGACGATGCAGAGGCGCTTGGCCACCTCGATCAGGTTCGGAGTGATGGACACGCCTCTGTCGCGCAACCTCTTCGCGGCCAAATCGACCATCGAGTTAACGTAGGTTTGGCCCGCGTTCAGTAGATCCGTCGAAAGCAGTGCCGGATGCGCCGACGTGTAGTAAGCCATCTCGCGAAAAACGCCACGGCGCTCGATCGGAAACTCCACTACCAGCGGCAGTAATGATCGATTTTTCTCGTCAAACACCGTCACGGCGGTGTTGACGCCGTTCGCGCGCACGATGCGCATCTGGACCGGCAACCCCAGCGAAGTAGTCGACGAAAGCTCAGAGCCTTTCGTCAGAAAAGTTTCTTTGGCAATGCGGATCAAATGAATCTGCGACGTCTCTGGCAATAACGCTGCAAGTGTCACGTAATCAAGCGAAGGCACGGTCATCGCCGTGGGCAATGGCCGGACTTTCATCAAGCGCGCTGCTTCGTTAATGCGCGACCTGATCCGGTTTGCGGAAAGACGACGAAGAGAGGCGCTGGGTTCCTCACGGGATGATGATTTTGATTCTTCCGGCTGCTGTCTGGCGGGTATGGGCGCCTTATCAACCGGCTTGGTTCCGGGTTCCGCGGGCCGAGAGGGCGTCTGAGTGGACGGATCCTGGAACCTGGCCTTCGCGGGAGTGGCCGGCTTTGAACCCGCTACCAAACGCGGACGGCTTATGGGGTCGATTGATTTGGATGATTGAGCTTGAACGCCGGTGACCACGAAGAACACGAGAACAATAAGAATGAAGGGCTTTTTCACGATGGCAACTCTCTGGGGGGAAGGACTTCGCTGCGTGCGAAGCTCAACTTCAGATTCGCGTAAACCTCTCCTGGTTGTCAACCACTTTTTTTGGAAGAGCTCGTGATTGCTTCCAGTTTCTTTCAAGAGCGCCGAAAAGCGCCCAAAAGCGCGCGATCACGAGCCTATTCCTCGCCGGAGCGCGATTCATTTTCGAGCATTTTTACCCGCTCAATCAGCTCCTTCAATTCCCTGCGAACCTGCGGCAAGCGACTGATATGAGCATTCAGGCGCTTGTATTCATCCAAAGGTTGAATCGGAATGCCCCACCACACGCCCGGGCGGACGATCTTCCCCGGCAGAATGCCGGCCTTTGATCCGATTACTGCGCCGCTCTGTACGCGTATGTGATCCCCGAACCCGACCTGTCCGCCGATGACGCAATCATCTTCAATGATCACGCTGCCGCTAATGCCGGTTTGCGCCGCAATCACCACCCGTTCTCCGATGTCACAGTTGTGTCCCACGTGAACCATGTTGTCGATCTTCGTACCACGGCCAATACGCGTGCGACCCAGCGCCGCGCGATCGACGCAGGTGTTCGCTCCCAGTTCGACATCGTCTTCGATGACCACCGTTCCGATTTGCGGGAACTTGTGATAACTCATTTCACCGCGCACGTAACCAAAGCCATCCGCGCCTATGACCACGCCCGCGTGCAAGATCACATTACGACCAACTGTTACGCCATCCTCGAGAAAAACGTTCGGGTGAATCACACAATCGCTGCCGACTTCTACGTGGTCGCCGATTTTTGCGCCCGCGCGAATTTGCGTCCGGTCACCGACGACCGAATTCTCGCCGATACAGACAAAAGCGCCGATGAAAACGTCGTCGCCAATCCTTGCGTCGATCGAGATAACCGCAGTGGGGTCGATCTGAGGCGCGCGCTGTTTTCGCGGGTGCAGAACTTCAGCAATCAAAGCAAAGGCCAGTTTCGGGTTCTTCACATCGATCCGGCAGGGAGCTCCCACGTCGGCGCCTTCTGGCGTGATTACACACGAAGCTTTGGTCTTATTCGCGGCTTCAAAAAACTTCTCGTCTTCGACATAGGTGATATCACCTTCACCGGCTGCGTCCAGGCCGGCCACGCGAAGGATCGAAACAGCTCCGTCGCCGAACACTCGGCCCTTGACATGTTTCGCCAGCTCAAAAACTGTTTTTGCAGTCGGGCTCATGAGATATCTCGAAGTTTGAGGCCAGATAGTACAACGGGCCGACGGCAAATGGCGAACTCAGATTTGGCTAAAGCACTGGAAAACACTGACGTTTTGCGCCTTGCGGCCATCGCGAAGGGCTTTTTGTCTTGCCTTTGACTATCCCGGCCAATTATCATGACTCGCGCTGTTCAAGGTGGGTGTACCTTTGGATAACGGTGTTCAGAGTACCGACTTCAGTCGGGCTCTTGCTGATTCCGAAAAGAACCCAACTAAAGCTGGTACTCTGAACACCCGTCACGCAGCGTTTTGAATTTCTCTAACCTTTGATAATTCAGACGCGTCTGAACACGGCCAGAGCGCCGCTGAGGAGAAGCTTTCATTGTTTAGTGATCAATTCCGTCGAGGCGAGACCGATAAAAGTAAACTGACCGGTGTCACCGGTTCGAAGATCGTCTCGACGCTATCTGACGTTGCCTGGAAAGCCTTCCAGTCCCTTAACACACGCCTGCCCGAAGGCGAGGCCATTCGTCCCAAATGGGCGCCCGGCCCCCTGCTGAAATCCTACGAACGCTCGGCGCCGCCGCTTGGTTTTCCCAGAGAGACTGATTCGCTTTGCCCGCGCTGCGTCAAGGAAGTGCGCACCGCAGTGATCGACGGCACCACGTCTCTCGAGTCGTTGATGAATGAACATCCGGGAGAAATCAAAGCACAGATTGTGGAAGAGAACGGACAGGTCGTCATGCGCAAGACCTGCCCGAAGCACGGAGAGTTCGTCGACGTGATGGCCACTGATCCGGCGTTTCTCGAGCGGATTGAATCACTCTTTTTTGGCCGCGACTTTAAGGCCGCCGAAGATTCGCACGTGCATAAGCACGGAACATCGAATATCAAGTTTGGCCGCGGCGCAGTGCTTACTGTCGATCTAACCAACCGCTGCAACATGATGTGCAATCCTTGCTTCATGGATGCGAATCAGGTTGGCTATGTGCACGAACCAACCTTCGAAGACACGAAGGCGATTTTGGATCGCGCCGTATCGTTCAAGCCCCGACGGCAGGTCATTATTCTATTCTCGGGCGGCGAACCGACGATCTCGCCTTATTATCTCGACGCGGTCGCTTACGCGAAGAAGATAGGGTTCTATCGCATCCTGGCCGCGACGAACGGAATTCGCTTCGCCGAAGACATTGAGTTTTGCAAAGCTGCGAAGGCCGCCGGCCAGCACGGTGTTTATTTACAGTTCGACGGTGTTGGGGAAGAGAAGAACAAGCATCGTGGCGTCGGCAATTTGTTTGACGTGAAAGTGCGCGCAATTGAAAACCTGGCGAGCGTCGGCATCAAGGTCACTCTGGTAGTTACCATCGTCAACACCATCAACAACGACGGCATCGGCCAGATCGTTGAGTTCGCGGCAAAGAACATCGACAAGGTCCAGACGATCGCCTTCCAGCCGGTTTCCTTCACGGGTCGCGATGAAGACATTTCTGACCATCTGCGCATCAGTCAGCGGTACACGCTCTCGGGGATGACCCACGATTTGAAGGACCAGCTTGGCGGCCGCATGCAGCCTTTGCGTGATTGGTTTCCGCTCTCGTCTTACTCAGCCTTCACCAGTGTGATGGATATGCTGCAGGGCGCGGACGCACCCTGGGGATGGTCGTCGTGTAATTGCCATCCTAACTGCGGCATCTTTACCCTCGCGGTAGTTAATAAGAAGACCGGTGAGTTCAGTTCGCTGTTCGAATTCTTTAACTACGAACAGTTCATGAAAGACGTCGCGGTGATTACCGACACGGCGCGCGGCAAGAAGCTTTCTTACGCGCAACTGGGCATGGCGATCATGCGCAACTTTGACGCGTCGCGAGCGCCTGAAGGCTTTCCGATTTCGCAAATCATTAATCTCTTCAAACCTTCTTCGACCAACGCGAATTCCGATCGCAACGATCGCATGACCAGCGCCGGTCAAGATACCACCAGCGACGCGTGGCGCGTACTCTGCGTCGAGGGCATGTGGTTTCAGGACCTTTTCAACTATGACTTCCGGCGCACAGAGATGTGCGTGATTCCTTACGGTACCCAGGAAGGCGAAATCTCGTTCTGCGCTTACAACACCGGCGTGGGCTGGCGGCAGATAATTGAGAACATGCACAAGACTGCGAACCTCGCGGACTGGTACCAGCAGAACGATCGCCACGCGGTATACGCCGCCGGCCACAACGTTCCGGGAATTTCCAAAAAACATTCGTTGAGTCTGCCGATCATCCAAGCCGTACTGGATGAAGAAGACGCCGATGAGAAGCACGTAGTCGGAACGCCGTATTTAGTAGAAGAAATCGAGAAAGAAGCAGTTTCTGTTTAGTGCAATGGCCGCTCCCGCCAGGTGCCCCCGCAAGAGTCACCGCGGAAAACAGAAGGCCTGATTTCCCCTGTACGGGCTTTCACCCCGGCACGGGACACCTATCCTCAACAAAGGAGCCCCAGCATGCGAAATAACCTCATTGCCCTGGCCGTCTTAGCAGCCATTCTTGTCACGACGAATTTCAACGAAGCTATTTCACAAACTCAACAGCAAGCGACCGCCACGAATCAACCTGTTTCGCCCAGTTTTCTCGGAGAGGACACACCGGTGAGGCTCCGTCTTGCGCAAACCATCTCATCGGGGACAGCGAAGCTCAATGATAAAGTTGACTTTGAAGTGGTCGAAGACATTAAGGTTGGTAATCTTGTTGTGATACCCCAAGGCGCGACAGCCATTGGCACAGTAACGGAAGCACATCCTAAGAAAAGCTTCGGCCGAGCAGGAAAACTAAACGTCAATATTGATTATGTTCGGTTGGCTAATGGAGATAAGGCTTCTTTACGAGCAGTGAAAGGCGGAAGCGGAGGAAGTCATACAGCAGCCATGACTGGAGCGGTAGTCGCAACGGCGATAGTATTTTTCCCTGCTGCCCCGCTGTTTTTCTTCATAAAGGGCAAAAATATTGTTATCCCAAAAGGTACCGAAATCAGTGCGTTTGTTGCCGCCGATACTCCGATAGATCCAGCTAAGTTTGGTAACAAGGAAGCGGTATCTTCGGCAAGTAGTACTCCACAACCGCCCTCAGGATCAGCCGACGAGACATCAGGTCTCGCAACAATTCTAGTTAAGTCAAGCCCCGATGCGGGTGACATTACAGTCGATGGAAAGTTTGTGGGAAGCACAACCTCTACCTTACGGCTCGCGCCTGGCGAACACACTATTCTTATAGAGAAATCAGGATTCAAGCCGTGGCAGCGTACGATAACTGTGAGCACTAATGGAAACGTTACGGTTGATGCGACCTTGGAGAAAGTTCCATAGTCGTACAACCCGCGTCTGTTTCTCCGTATCTGATTGAAGAGCAAGAGGAACAAGTCCTAACAGTCTAAGGCGCCACGATCCAAAGGGTTCCATAGCTTTCCAGAAGTAACTCCGTCAGGGTTTGGCAAACGCGTCAAGCCCGGTTCTCTCCTCCGCTTTTCTTCTCTCCTCGGTCTGACTAAAGGAGAAAAACAATGAAGGCAGTCATGCGAATTACTGCACTGGTCGTGTTCTGTTTGGTCTATTCGTCATCGGCGCTTCCGCAACAGAAGGGGAGTACGAACGATCCGAAGATGAGGCAGGTTCAGACTTCGGCGCCTGCTACGGCGCCCAAACCACCGCTTGCGTTTGGCTTGGCCGAAGACACGCCGGTCAGAATCAGATTGGCTCGAACCATGTCCTCCAGAGATGCGAGGGTTGACGAGAGAGTGGATTTCGAGGTCCTCGAAGACGTCAAGGTGGGGAATGTTGTAGTAGTTGAACGTGGGGCCATGGCTATTGCCACGGTCACCGAAGCTCACCCAAAACGAAGAATGGGGCGCGCGGGGAAGCTGAACATAAACATCGACTACGTTCGGCTGGTCAACGGAGAGAAGGTCTTGCTGCGCGCAGTGAAAGGCGGTAGCGGAGGGAACCATATCGCCGCGATGACGGGCGCGATGGTCGCCACCAGCCTCGTGTTCTTTCCGGCAGCTCCGTTGTTTCTTTTCATGCACGGCAAAGACATAACCATTCCGAAGGGAACCGAAGTTCCGGCGTATGTGGCGGCGGACACACCCTTGGATCCTGCAAAATTTAACAAGCAATCTGCGCGGTTGAATTAGAAAAACTGAGGCGTCCTTATCGGGTACGTATTTCGGCAGTGGTAGCCAAAGATCGCTACCAGGTTGGCGTTATCCGTGTTTAATGCCAGCCTTTGTTCTCCCTATTTTTTCGATTGCTGGGGCGTGTTTGTGTATGAGGTAAGATCGCCGCCCTGTACTTTCTCGGATGTTGTAGCGCCTCGGACCTCTACCTCCGAGACTTGAACCCAATCTCCTTCTTAATCGCGGGCATCTGATCAAGAATCGTTCGCAGAATCGTCTTCGGTAGCTGAAGCAGGTTGGCCTCAATCCTATCGAATCGCTCGTCGCTCTTGCGCATCCATTCCTCCGTCTTACGTTGCCATTCCTCGATCCTGAGCTGACGTTCGTCGCCAGTGCGCTGAAGCGCAAGCCGTTCCTGATCGTTTCTGGCAATTTGCTCCACGAACGCAGCCTGGTTCCGTATCAGCAAAGCCATGGCTTCCTGAAGATGGTTGTTTGCGGCGGGACGTTTTCTCGCAGCCATGCTTAAGAGTTTACCATTCCCCACAAGCCTATCCATCTGCACCCGCTATTCACGTCATCAGAAAAGCTTGTCCGCCTTTGCCAAAATGTTTCTGCGGCATTCGCCTTGCAGTGTGGGCCAGGTGCATTCAACTTCCCAATCAATGATCCGGAGGATTGCCGTAGTGAAAAAACTGATTTCAGGATTATTAGCAGCCTTTCTTTTGCCGGCAATGAGTTTCGCCCAGAGCCCTGTGGTTGAAACGAGCGCAGCAAAATCAGTCCAACAGGCGCAACCCATATCCGACACGCCGAAGGCGCCTGACACTTCAGACATGCCCGCGCGGCGCGAGTTGAAGATTCCCGCCGGCACGCGCCTCGAAATCGAAGCCGCTAACACCGTGAAGTCCGTCAACATGCGGCCAAACGATTTCCTCAGCTTTCGAGTACTTATTCCCGTGAAGGTCGATGGCGTCACGCTCATTGATAAGGACGCTTTGGTTACCGGGCGAGTTGTCGAATCGAAGCGCGGTGGCAGGTGGGGTAAGGCCGGCAAACTCTCTTGGATCATGCTGGACGTGGTTGCGGTTGATCTCTCGCGTGTTCCGGTGCAACCGCATCAGGAGCTTCCCGGAGGCGGCGAGCGGATCAGAGGGATAAGTCACGGCGGCGAAGTTGCCGCGAAAACAGTAATGATGAGCGTGTTCTGGCCACTTGCGCCTCTGGCAGTAATCAGCGGCGCCTTCAAGCGTGGCGAGGACGCTATCCTGCCGGAAGGCAAACGGTTCATCGTCTACGTGCCGAAGGAAACCAGTGTGAGTGTTACCGTCGAACGTTAACTAGAATCAGAACAGTGAGTCTGTTTGAAAAAGCGGGTTAGCGTCTGACTCTTCGATAGATTACGACTCCAACCGCGATCACTACTGCTGCCAATACCAATACCAAGGCGAGCCTTACACTCGATCCTCCGGCAACACTCACAATTCCCGAGGTCTCAGCCCCGCCAAGTAACGCTCGCACTAATCCGCCACCGAGTATGAAAAGAAATGCCAGCGCGCCGAGCACCGCCATTAACATGAGTAAGATCGCAGAGAGTTTGTTCCGATCCATCCTGGTTCTTTCCTGCGGCAGCTGGAGCTGGCTTCCATGTGGAAGCGCCGACCCACTTGATTATCAATCATGGGCTGCTTCAAGTCATTATTTGTGAGCACAAAAAACCGGCGCGGTCATTGAGCCGCGCCGGTTTTTCTAGTGAACGATACTGAAGTATTCGTGTTTAGCGGTTAGGACTCGGAGGCTGTGCGCCTTCCGGAACCACCCAGAGTTCAAACAACCAATCCTCTCGCGGCTGGGCAGTGGTAATCACAACGCGTTGCGAATCGATGCCGCGCGAATTGACCAGGTAATCCGAGATCCGCTGAGCGCGTGCTCGCGCCTGGGCAGCAGTGGCTTTCTTCGACGGATAGACAATGATGTAGGCCTGCGATCCGGGCTCGCTCTGCAACTGAATTGCGTAGTTGTCGAGTCGTGCCTTCTCGTCATTGCGAGCGATGTCGTAGTACTCATCAAACTTCCGTGGCTTGTTCATGATCGGGATCGAGGTCGCGCAACTTGCCGGGCAGCCCATTCCGTAGCCGCCCACGTCCAGGTTTGCGCGAATGGTCTGGCCGGCCATGCCGTTGGTATCGACCGTGATGCTCGTCGTGCCCTGCCCACTGATGATCCGGCCGGCGGAAATCGTCCAGTTGTAGGTCGGCGTGATGCCGGGTGTGCCACCGCTAATCGTCGCCGTGAAGGTCGCCGGCGCATTTTCACTGGCCGCATCCGGACATGAAACAGTTACGTTCGGGCAAACGATCTCTGGCGGCGGCGCCGGACAGTCGGTGACAACGATTGCGACAGATGAAAAAGCGACACAGTTAAGGTCGCGTCCATCATCAACCTCGACGAACGCCTGATAGACGCCCGGGCGGACTCCCGCCAGATCCCAGCTCGTGTTTGCACCATCGCCCCTGAGTTTTCCGCCATTCGTGGTCCACCGATAACGCAGCGGGGCGCCGTCGACGGAGCGCGCCGTGGCCGCCAGTCGGACGCGGGCCGATTCGTCATTGCAACCCTTGATCACTGTGGAATCGGCCGCCAGCGAAAGCGACGGCGGTCCTGATGCTCGGGCAGCTTCCTTCTGTTTCTGAGGCTTGGCGTCCGCGGACACAAGCACCAACATGGCGACAACCGTCGCGAGGGCAAGGCCAAACCGAAGACTCTTTCGAGGCATCATCATTTACCCTTTCGTAGTCGCGTGGCCGGGCAACGGGCCACGCCTTTTGCGTTTTTCGGGAAGTCTAGACTCCCGGCACTGTTAGATCCAGAAACTACAAGGAAGTAAAACAGCCAATAGCGACGGGTTTCCAATCGTAATCCTCATGATTAGTCAGCAAAAGAGTGAGCCTGGGGCACGTTGAGAGTACTCCATTTGCGGGGTCCCCGGCGCGGACGCAGCCAGAACGAATCGATTGTTGAGGGCGCACCGGCTTGACCTGCGGGCCAGTGCTCGCTGTAGAGTCTAAGAATGCGAGAAGTCTTAGTGAGCTTGAGAGCGCGCCCGCAGAAATACGAGATCAAGATTGCTGCGGGCCTCCTGTCAGGCCTCGGCCGCGAAGCTCGCGACGTGCTTGGGCCAAACTCACTTAGGGTTGCTCTGATCTCGAATCCAACCGTGTTCGGGCACTACGGCAAGCCGGCCCTTCAAAGTCTCAGAGCAGGGAATTTCAAAACCGCGCACTGGTTGATGCCTGAGGGCGAGCAACACAAGTCACTTCGCTCTTTAGCACAGGCGCTCGAATTTTTAGCTGAAGCCGGACTCGAGAGAAGCGATGCGGTAGTGGCGTTGGGCGGCGGTGTGGTTGGCGACCTGGCGGGCTTTGCGGCGGCGACATACTTGCGCGGCGTCGCTTTCGTGCAAGTGCCGACGACATTGCTCGCGCAGATCGACGCATCCGTCGGCGGGAAGACGAGCGTGAATCTGCCGGCCGGAAAAAACCTGGTGGGCGCTTTCCACCAGCCGCATCTCGTCATGATTGATCCAGCGACATTGCAAAGTCTGCCGCAGCGGGAATTGACATCCGGGTGGTGCGAGGCGGTGAAGCAAGGCGCGGTTGGGAGTCGAAAGTTGTTCGATCAAACCTGTCGTTTTCTCCGAAGCGGCGGCGGCACAGACCTTAATCTGTGGGCCAACAAACAGAGATCACAGACTGAAGTCTGTGCCACTGAGTTGGATGAAGTAATCGCCGCGCATTGTCGCTTTAAGGCTTCAATCGTGACTCGCGACGAACGAGAAGACATCAGTCGTGCGGACCGCCAATCGCGGCGCATTCTCAACTTTGGCCATACAACAGCGCATGCGCTTGAAAAACTGACAGGTTATCGACGCTTTCGCCATGGCGAGGCCGTGGGCTATGGAATGCTGGTTGCCGGCGAGATTTCGAAAAATCTAGGCATGATGGGCTCCGGCGAGTTAGAATCGTTGCGCGCGGCGGTTCGGCTCTGCGGACCTCTTCCGCGGGCTGACGATCTTGCGATCGATGCAATAACCCGGGCAATGAGACACGACAAGAAATCGGTCGGCGGCGTAACGAAGTGGGTCCTGCTGGAGCGAATCGGACGGGCGCGCATCGTTGATGGAAACGAAATTGACAAACCGACCCTGCGATCCTCTCTGCGCGCGGGCTTACGATCCCACTCTTAAGGCAGAAAAACAAAATGGACAAAAAAGCTTTTCTCAACAGGCAAGGCGAACGGGGCGGAGCGCGACTCAAATTCATAATCGTGGTCGCGGTTTTCGCGGTCGTGGTTTACGCGGGATACCTTTATGTCCCGGTCGCGTATGACGCTTACTATTTCAAAGACGTGATGCAAAACAAGGTCGACATGGCAGTTACCCAGGGCTATGAAACAGTCTGGGTCAGGGACCAACTGGTGAAGAGCGGTCCGGAGTATCACGTTCCCCCCGATGCGATCATCACACCTACGGCGAAGGATAACCGGGTGGAAGTGCGCGTGCAGTTTACACGCCCCATTTCACTCCCCGGATACACCTACAATTACGACTTTGATTACACCGCGAAGAGTACGGCTTTCTTTCAAATCAAATAGTCACTGGAGCCGTGAGTTGAGTCGCGTAGGCCTGCAATTGCACGAGCCCGGCGGGCGCCTCAGCCAGCCACGTAGTCGGGCAGACTCCGCAGCGCGTGCACTGGTTTACGGAAGGACACGGCGCGGTTGAGCGGGCTTCGTGCGCCCGTTCGTCTTCACGCTGCATGAACTCGCGGGACAGCCCGGAGTTAACGATCTCCCAGGGAAGAATCTCGTCGTAACTGCGCCGGCGGCTGGTGTGGAACTCAGGATCGATTCGCGTTTCGCGCAGTGCCGCATTCAGATCGCCTTTCAAACGCGCCGTCGCTTCGATGACTCGCGCGATGCGTCGATCGCCGGAAGAGAACAGAGCCTGTTCGTGAGCGATGCGCGCCGACATGGCGCGGACCTCGACGTTGGGAATGCGGGCCAGGTTCTTGCAAACCCATTTCAAGCGACGCTTCAATTCCTTTTCGCCGCAAATCGGTTCCCATTGGAACGGAGTGTTCGGCTTTGGCACCAGGCCGTTAAGCGAGGGAATGATCTTGCCGGCCCTGCCGAAACGCTTGCCGGCTTCCAACATCCGGTCCTTGATGCGCTCGACCAGCGTAATCATTTCCGCCAGGTCTTCATCCGTTTCGGTCGGCAAGCCAACCATCATGTAAAGTTTCACCGTCAGCATGCCGCGATCGAAGACGGCGCCGCAGATGTCGACGATCTCGTCGTTGGTCAGGTTCTTGTTAATGACGCGACGAAGGCGATCGGATCCCGTCTCAGGCGCGACGGCGATTTGCTGATCGCGCGATTCAACCAGCGCATCCAAAAGCTCTTCCGAAATCTGATCGAGACGCAGGGACGAAACCGAGATGCGATAGTCCATCGCGCGCAGGCCTTGCAGAATCTCGCTGATCTCCGGGTGATCGCACACGGCAGTTGAAACCAAACCGATCTTGTCGGTCCTCCCGCGCCATTGCGCCGCCCTGGCCAGGATGTCACGCGCCGGCACCACCCGTGGCGGCCAATAGTTGTAACCGGCCCAGCAGAAACGGCAACCCTGCGAACAACCACGCGAGATCTCAATTAGAAAGCGATCGCCCATCTCGGCTTGCGGCGCCCAGATAGTTGTTGACGGCGCGAAGACTTTATCGCGCTTCAGTTGCGCCACGATCTCAGTTTGTCCACGCCGAATTGCGCGCCGGAGGCTGCCTTCTTTTGGATTCTCAGCCGAAACCGCGCGACCGACGCGCAGCGGTACGCCCTCGTCAAGCGGCGTGTAGGCCTCAACTGTTCCGTCGTCGTGATAGCTTACGTCATACAGGGATGGCACATAGAAGCCACGGCCTTGTCGCGCCAGCGCCAACAACGTCTCTTCCTTCGTTCCGTTTTCCAACAGGGTGTCGACCAGTTTCGGTCCAAGAATTTCGCCTTCGCCCACCCCAATAACGTCGGTGAATTCGGCAATCGGTTCGGGATTGAGAAACGACGCGGCGCCGCCCATGACTATTAACGGATCGTGTTTGGTTCGATCTTTGGCCCAAACTGGCACGCCGCTCATTTGCAGCATGCGGGCCATGTTTACGTAATCCGTCTCGAACGAAATCGAGAAGGAGATCACGTCAAAGTCGCGCAGCTTTGTCTGTGATTCGAGTGAGAGCAGCGAGGTGCGCGTGCGCTCGTACTCCTGCATTTCCTGCGCGTCCGGCAGGAAGACCCGTTCGCAGGAAACTTCAGGAATGTTATTGAAGATTTCATACATCGCCTGAAAGCCAAGGTTGGCCATGCCGATCGCGTAGACGTTTGGATAGCAAAGCGCGATGCGCAGGTCTGCGCCACGCTTTAGCACCCAGCCTTCTTCGCCGGCTAGCTTCCGCTTGTAGCTTTCGATGATCTTTTTCATTCCATGCGGAACAGCTCTAAGAATTTCTCTGTGCAACCTCTGTGTTGCTCTGTGTCTCTGTGGTGAGTCTTACGCGAAAAACATTCACCACAGAGTCACAGAGATCGCACAGAGAACCACAGAGAAGTCATCCATGCTGCACGGTTTCGAGAAACGCCTTCAGCTTCCGCGATCGAGAGGGATGACGCAGTTTGCGCAGGGCTTTGGCTTCGATTTGACGAATACGTTCGCGGGTAACGGCAAAGTGCTGTCCGACTTCCTCGAGGGTGTGCTCAGAGCCGGTTGTACCCAGGCCAAAACGCATCTTGATCACTTTCTCCTCGCGCGGCGTCAGCGTGGCGAGAACCTCGTCGGTGATCTCGCGCAAATTTGAAGCGACCACCGCATCCGAAGGATTCAGAATAGACTTGTCTTCGATGAAATCGCCAAGATGCGAATCTTCCTCTTCGCCGATCGGAGTTTCCAGTGAAATCGGCTCCTGCGCGATTTTCAAAATCGTGCGCACCTTGGACACCGGAATGTCCATGCGCTTGGCGATCTCTTCGCTGGTCGGTTCGCGGCCGAGCTCTTGCACGAGCTGGCGGCTGGTGCGCACCAGTTTGTTGATCGTCTCGATCATGTGCACTGGGATACGAATCGTGCGCGCCTGGTCGGCGATGGCGCGGGTGATGGCCTGGCGGATCCACCAGGTCGCATACGTCGAAAATTTGTATCCGCGGCGCCACTCGAACTTGTCCACGGCCTTCATCAAGCCGATGTTGCCTTCCTGAATCAGGTCGAGGAACTGCAAACCGCGGTTCGTATATTTCTTGGCGATGGAAACAACCAATCGAAGGTTGGCTTCGATCAATTCCTTCTTGGCCTGTTCGGCTTCTGCTTCGCCACGGTGAATGAAGGTGAGCGTGCGCTTCAGCTCGGTCAGCCCAACCTCGCTGGCCTCTTCAATGTCTTTCAGCTCGGTGCGGCGCGTGCGCAGTTCCTTGCGCGCCTCTGCCGCAACGTCACCCTTGGCCACGTCGGCGCGGCGCTCAAGCCGCCCCGCTTCGCGTTCGAGAGACTGCAGCCGCTCGACCGTGCCGCGCATCTTGTCAATCAGCCGTTTCTTCTCGAACGGATTGAAATCGATCGCGCGAATCGCGACGGAAATCTCCACGCGTGTCCGCGCCACGTCCCACTTTGCGCGGATATACGGCTTCTTTTTCGATTTCGCCGTATTGTCGAGCTTGGCCGCCTGCTTCAGCGCGGTCTCATACAATTTTGCGATCTTGTCGATGTACCTCAGCGTCTGCTTGGTCTTGTTGGCGATCTTCTCTTCGGTCAGCTCTTCATCGTCGAACTGCACGATCTCTTTGAT
>JBGQGG010000071.1:0-14169 GCA_041497335.1 Pyrinomonadaceae bacterium
CCCTCCGCATCCGCAATAGTCGCGCATGCAGCGGCTGGACTGGTTTTGATTTCAAATCGATCCCTCTGTGCATCGGGCTTAACTTTCTCACTTTCAACAACCTACAGACAATGACCTAGCTAACGTTGGGACAGTAGTGATGACAAATGAGAAATGGAAAATGATTTGAAAGGTCGTACTCAATCTGCAAAACCTCGTTCTGCGCGAGAGGCGCCATTCAATAGTTAGACTTTGATGGGGCTATGGCGATACTATGCAGCGCCTGAACGGTATTAAGCTCAATCTAAGATCCACGAAGAATTTCCCATGATGAAAAACTACTTCTGCCTTTTCGCGCGACGCCAACTCCTACCGATGTTCGTACTCGGTTTCCTGCTCGTTGCCTGTCCTACCGCGGCAATGGCGCAGCAGTTCAGCCCCGATCTCTTCAAGTCGCTGCACTGGCGCAGCATTGGTCCCTTTCGCGGCGGCAGAACGCGCGCGGTCGCCGGCGTGCCGTCACAACCAAATGTTTTCTATATCGCCCAGGTGAATGGCGGCGTGTGGAAGACGGACGACTATGGCCGCACCTGGACGCCGATATTTGACGATCAACCGACCGGCTCTGTCGGGTGCATCGCGGTGGCGCCTTCCGATGCAAACATTATTTATGTCGGCAGCGGCGAAGGTTTGCAGCGCCCGGATCTTTCCGTCGGCGACGGCATCTATAGATCGAGTGACGCCGGAAGGACCTGGACGCAAATGGGTTTGCGCGACGGTCAGCAGATTCCACAAATAGCGGTCGATCCTCGTGATCCGAATCGCATCCTGGTTGCGGTTGCCGGACATCCCTATGGCCCAAACGAAGAGCGAGGCATTTTTCGTTCTCTCGATGGAGGCAAGACGTTCGAGAAAGTTCTCTACAAAGACGAGAACACGGGCGGCGCAGATGTGTTAATCGATCCTTCTAACCCGGAGGTCGCGTACGCCGCGCTTTGGGAAGCCCGCCAGGGCCCATGGGAAAACGGCGCGTGGAACGGGACTGGCGGCGGGATATTCAAATCTACGGATGGCGGAAAGACCTGGCAGCAGTTGAAAGGTGGACTTCCGGAAGGAGTCATCCAGGCAAATCTGGCTATTGCACCCAGCGCTCCGAATCGCCTTATCGCATCCGTAGCATCCCCGAATGCCGTTAACCTCTATCGCTCTGATGACTCCGGCGAGAGCTGGGCCATCATCACCAAGGACCCGCGCCCGGCCGGCCGCATTGGCGGCGGCGACCTCTCGGTTCCCAGATTCAGTCCTAAAGATCCTGACGTCGTGATTGTCGCTAGCACCGTAAGCTGGAAGTCGACTGACGGTGGTAAGACGTGGGCTGCATTTCGCGGCGCTCCGGGCGGCGACGATTATCAAAATGTTTGGATCAATCCGAACAACCCTGAAGTGATTCTATTGGGCAGCGATCAAGGCGCGGTCATTACTGTCAACGGTGGCAAGTCATGGAGCAGTTGGTACAACCAGCCGACGGCGCAGCTTTATCACGTCAGCGCCGACAACGCGTTTCCGTATCGATTGTGCGGCGGCCAGCAGGAGAGCGGCTCAGCTTGTGTAGCCAGCCGCGGCAACGATGGCGAGATTACTTTCCGCGAATGGCATCCGGTAGGCGCTGAAGAATATGGTTATGTAGCACCGGATCCACTCGACCCCGATATTGTCTATGGGGGCAAGCTTACCCGTTACGATCGCCGCACGGGGCAAGCGCAGAACATCATGCCGAAGCCTTTTCGCTCGGCTGATTTTCGAGTCGTGCGCACTCAGCCGGTCTTATTCTCGCCGGTCGATCCGCACGTGCTCTACTTTGCGACCAATACTCTATGGACGACGAAAGACGGAGGACGAACCTGGGAACAAATCAGTCCGGACCTGACCCGGAAGGCGTTCGACCCTCCCGAAACCATTGGCAAGTATCGCTCGCAACCGACCGCGCAGCCTACCCAGCGTGGTGTGATCTACGCGGTCGCACCGTCGCCGCTTGATGTCAATTTGATTTGGGCCGGCACCGACGATGGTTTGATTCATCGCACAACCGACGGGGGCGCCCATTGGAGTGACGTGACGCCAAAGCAACTCAAGCCCTGGCAGAAGATTTCGATCCTTGAAGCCAGCCACTTCGATAAGAACACCGCCTACGCAGCCGTGAACACGTTGAGGCTTGACGATCTGCGCCCGCACATTTATCGAACGCGCGACGCGGGAGCAACCTGGACCGAAGTCAGCGCCGGCATTCCCGACAACGAAAACACCGATGTCGTCAGAGAGGACCCGGAAAGAAAGGGTTTGCTGTTTGCCGGGACTGAGCGCGCCGTTTATGTATCATTTGACGATGGCGATCACTGGCAGTCTTTGCGCCTAAACATGGGCGCCAGTTCGGTTCGTGATCTGATTATCAAGGACGACGATCTATGCGTGGCAACTCACGGACGAGGGTTCTGGATTCTCGACAACATAACGCCGCTACGTCAGTTGCAGTCGTCGATAACGTCCGCACCTGCAATGCTCTTTCGTCCGCAAACTGCGTTGCGAGTGCACTGGAACACAAACAGCGACACTCCGTTACCACCCGATGTGGCTGCCGGTGAGAATCCTCCCGACGGCGCCATGATCGATTACTACATTGGTTCGCCCACGTCGGCTCCGGTGACCCTGGAGATCAAAGACGAGGTCGGCCAGATTGTGCGGCGTTATTCGAGTGCCGATCCGCTGCCAACGCCCGATCCGGCTCTCTCAATTCCACCGTACTGGGTGCGGCCACCGAAAAAACTCGCCAGCGAACCGGGGCCTCATCGCTTCCTCTGGGACGTGCATTACGCTCCGGTTCCCGGTGTACAGCCGCAGTATCCGATAGCTGCTGTGTATCGCAACACTGCGCCGGCGCCTACTTCGCCGTGGGCGATGCCCGGCAAATACACGGTTGTCCTGACGGTTGGAGGAAAGACTTATCAGCAACCGCTAACGCTCTTGATGGATCCGCGTGTTAAGACTTCGCTTGGTGATCTGGCTGAGCAATTCAAGCTATCGAAGCAGCTCTATGACGAATGGTTAGCGCTGAACTCTATCTCTGAGAGCGTTAGGTTCATTCGAGGGCAAATCGCTGAATTAGGGAAGCGAGTGCCGGCTGGCGATCTCAAAACGCACCTCGATGCGTTGGCTGAAAAACTTCAGACTCTGATGGGCGCGGGTGGTGGTGGGCCGGGCGGAGGCGGCGCCGGAGGCGGTGGCACGCGCATAACCGTTGCGGCGACGACCGGGAGACTGAGGACGCTTTTCAACCTCATGGAGGGCGTGGACGTCGCGCCGACGCCGCAGGCCGCGGCCGCGGTTCCCGATGTTTTGAAGGAGTCCGGCTCTCTTCAAGAAAGCTGGCAGACGATCAAGTCACAGGACATCCCGGCACTAAATCAGGAGCTTCGCGGTGCTGGTTTGCCGGTACTAGCGTTAACTAGATGAGCGGATATGAGTTCCTGTGAGCCTAAGGCGCTACGATTTGAAATCGATCACTTAATGGGCGGCCTGCGCGGCAGCAGGCGACCTGTCGGACGACTTATGGGGAAGACAACGATCATTACCCAGCCACTCTTCACCTAAAGGGCATTGCCGCTGGCGGCGCGGGGTCTTCTCTCGCCAAACTGCCAGCCCGATCCTTGGAATTATCGCCCAATTCAACATTTAAACCCTTCGGTAAGTTAGTTTATGAAGGGTGAACTGACCTCAGGTTTCGGCGGTAATTCCATCACTCTGCGAGACGGCGCGAGCGCGTTGTTTCGTCGCAGGGCCTTAGTTCTGTTTACCTTCCTCGCGGTTGTCCTCGGGACAGCGATCGTCACCTACCTCCTTCCCAACAAATATGAATCGCGGATGAAGATCCTGGTGAAGAACCAGCGCGTTGACGTGGCGATCACGCCCGGGGCTACCGGGGGCGCGCCGGTCGGGATGGAGAGCGAGGTCAGCGAAAACGAAATCAATTCTGAGATCGAACTCTTAACCAGCAGGGATCTGCTAACGCAGGTCGCGAAGGAAACTGGGTTAGGCCAGGCTGGATCCCCATCGTTTTGGAAAAAACCGATTCCTGAAACAGAGCGGATCGAAAAGGCGGCGACTGACCTCTCGAAGGATCTGGTGATAACGCCGGTAAAGAAAGCCAACGTCATTTCGATCAGTTATTCGGCGAACTCTCCGGAGGTTGCCGCCGCGGTGCTGAAGAAGCTTGGCGAGCTCTATCTGGAAAAACACCTAACGCTTCATCATCCGACGGGCGCGTCGGATTTCTTCAAAGAGAAAGCCGATCAATACGGAACGCAGTTGCACGATTCGGAACAGCAGCTAACCAATTTTCAGCAGGACAACAACCTGGTGGTGCTGGGCCAACAAAAAGATCTGACCTTGCAGAAAACCGCCGAAGCGAAATCGAAGCTTTTGGAGAGCGAGGCGGCAGTCAACGAGGCCACGAACCGGATCAAACGTATCGAGCAGCAGCTTGCCTCGACGCCCGCGCGAATCGTCACGCAAAGCAAGTCCATCCCGGCGCAATACTCCGCCGAGCGCCTGAACACCATGTTGGTCGAGCTCCAGAACCGTCGCACTCAACTGCTGACGAAGTTTCGCCCCGATGATCGCCTGGTGCGCGAGGTTGACGATCAAATTCGCACTACTCGGGCAGCACTGGCAAAGGCTGAGGGGCAAACCGCGGTCGAGCAAGCTACCGACTTGAATCCTCTGCGACAGACGCTCGAGACCGAGTTGTCGCGCGCCAGGTTAGAGCAGACCGGAGCGCAAGCGCGACGGGACACGCTCGCCGGCCAGTTGCGCGAATATGAAGGCGCGCTGCGAAAGTTGGAGGGTGACACCACCAGGCACAACGACTTGCAGCGTCAGGTGAAAGAAGCGGAAGAGAATTATCAGCTCTATGCAAAGAAGCGAGAAGAAGCCCGCATCGCCGACGAGCTTGATCGCCAGAAGATTACCAACGTCTCGATCGCTGAGGCCCCGGCAGTGCCCCGGATTCCTTCGTCACCAAATCGTCCTCTGAACCTAGTGCTCGGCGTTTTTATCGCGGCGTTTCTCAGTCTGGGAACCGTATTCTCCGCTGAAATGCTGGGGGACACTGTGTATACGCCGCGTCAACTGGAAGCGCTCACCGGTGCGACGGTCCTCGCCACAGTCCCGGAGAACAGCCGCAAGATCGTGGGCCGGCGCAGGGCGAAACCAAGAGAGATTGAGAACAACCCGTTGGCTCAATTAGAGAGCTAAACGGACTGATACGAATCGTGCAAATAGAAGAACAAATCAACGGACAGTTGCCGCAGGCACGAATCCGAGGCAATGGCCATCGCCGACATAATTTGCAATTGCTGCTGGCGAATCTGCAAAACTCTGCGCAAAGACTGCGTAAGGGCGCGGCGATCGCTTTCACCTCCGCTTCGCTCGGCGAGGGCGTTTCCCATGTTACGCAACTGTTCGCGGTCGAACTGGCGCGCCACACCGGACGACGCACGTTGATCGTCAGCGCCGAAAGAATGCAGAGCCTCGGAGTCGAGGATTATCTACAGATGCCCTGGAACTGTCATCCGACAAACATTGAAAACGTCTGGATGTTGCCCGCTAAAAAGCATGGCCGAAACAACGGCTTCGAAACCGATGAAGACGCGGCCCCGGAACTACCACAGAGATCGTTTCTGGTGCGAGTCAGCAAAGAAGGTGAGCAGATCGACACCGGATTGAATTCGGTGGATGCCCTGCGCGTTGCTTTCGACAATATTTTGATTGATTGCCGTTCGCTCAGAGTCTCTTCAGAAGCGGCCGTTCTCAGCTCGAGTGTTGACGGCGTAGCAGTCGTTGTCGAAGCCGGCCAGACCCGACGGGAAGAAATCCTGAACGCCCAAAGGACAATCGAAAACGCGGGCGGAAAGTTCCTGGGGTTTGTCTTGAACAAGCGCCGCTACCCGGTTCCTGAGTGGCTGTACAAGAGACTTTAGTGGCACAGACTTCAGTCTGTGAATCGCCGGAGCAGACACAGGTTGAAGCCTGTACCACCCAATCGGAAATCTAAGGGATGTCGGACGTTTTTGAGGAGTGCTAATGAAGAAAAGCCTGTTCTTATTAATCGCCATTTGCATTCTCGCAGGCGCAACCACCGCAATTGCGCAGCAACAGCGAGCGCCGCGGCTGACGACTGTCACCGAAGAGCGCTATCGCCTGACGCCCGGAGACGTGCTCGAAGTGCAGTACCGCTATTCGCCGGAATTCAACCAGACTGTGACGGTCCAGCCGGACGGCTACGTTTCTTTGGAGATTGGTGGTGATCTAAAAGTCGCGGGACTCACGGTCGAACAAACGCGCGAGGCCATCCTGAGAAAAGCGAGTACGCGTTTGCAGGATCCGGTGGCGACCATCGTCCTGAAGGAATTCCAGAAGCCCTACTTCGTGATCGCGGGTGAGGTTGCCTTGCCGGGCAAGATTGAAATGCGCGAACGAGTAACCGCGCTCCAGGCGATCATGCTTGCCGGCGGCATGAAGGAAGCCGCCAAGTCTTCGCAGGTCGTAGTCTTTCGCCAAATTAATTCCGACACGGCCGAAGTCAAGCTTCTGAATCTAAAGAATATTCGCCGTACTGCCGATCTGGAAAACGATCTGACTTTACAGCCCGGCGACATGGTGTTCGTGCCGCGTGACAAGATTTCAAAGATCGAGCGCTTCATGAAGTTGGCAAGCGTGGCCGCCTTCATGGCGCCAAGGTTCTAGCCGCCTGCTGTTACCGAGACACCAACAGATTCGATGACCGATCGTAACGGATCACTCTCTAATTTCTTTCTCAAGCTGAGCGACCTTTCTCTGCTGCTAATCTCGCTCGGCCTGACGATTGTGCACCGCTATTCGCCGGCGGAGAATCCGGGTTTTGTCATCGACTATCTTTCGGAACGAATCAAGGTCACGAATGCGCTACTGGGGTTCAGCCTGGTCATTTCGTGGCATATCGCGTTAGCCGTCCAGGGCCTATACGTTTCACATCGACTCCGTCCGCTGCGTCTGGAGGCCAAGGAAATTGGCCGGGCGATCCTAATTTCATCACTGACCTTGTTGGTCGCAGGCAACCTCGGCAGTTGGCCCACAATTAACGTGCGGACGGTGGCGATGTTCGGCCTGGTGAGCTTCACACTGATTGGCAGCATGCGCCTGGTCCTGCGATTCAACCTGCGCAGACTGCGCCAGCGGGGCCATAACGTAAAGACTCTGTTGATTGTCGGCGGTGGCTCTCGTGGTCGACGGTTTGCCGCGCAACTCAACCTGCGCCAGGACCTGGGATACAGAGTCCTTGGTTACGTGGATAGCGATCCCGCCTTTGCTGCCAGCGGCATTGACGACGCGCCGTGGATGGGGAAAGTCGAAGAACTGCCCCGCATCCTGGCCAATGAAGTCATAGATGAAGTCGCAATTGCGCTGCCGATCAAGTCGCAATATACGCAAATCGAGGCGGCGATCATGCTGCTGGAAGAGCAGGGAATCACGACGCATTTGTTGTCCGATCTCTTTCCGCGAAAGCTGGCGCGATCACAGCCCACCGATTTTGATGGAGTGCCGATCGTTTCGCTGCATAGCGCGCCTCTGTTTAGCTGGCGGACCGAGGCGAAGCGCGTCATCGATTTTGTCGGCGCGACGTTCCTGCTGTTGATTTCCGCTCCGGCCCTGGTCCTGGTCGCGATCGCGATCAAGATTGAGTCGAAAGGGCCGATCTTCTTTGTGCAGGAAAGGGTAGGCCTCAACAAACGGCGTTTCAGGATGATCAAGTTTCGGACCATGCAACGCGATGCCGAAGCGCGCATGAAAGACATCGAGCATTTGAACGAAAAGACCGGTCCGATCTTCAAGATTCGCAACGATCCTCGCGTGACTACCATTGGCCGCTGGCTGCGCCGCACCAGCATTGACGAACTGCCTCAACTCGTTAACGTGCTCCTGGGCGACATGAGCATCGTGGGGCCAAGACCGTTGTCTGTTCGCGACGCGTTGCGCATGGAAGAGGCGTGGCAGAAAAGACGGTTCAGCGTAAAGCCGGGCCTGACCTGCCTGTGGCAAGTTTCGGGGCGCAGCAACCTCTCTTTCGAGCAGTGGATGCAACTCGATCTTCAGTACATAGATACCTGGTCGTTGGAACTCGACGCGCGAATACTCCTCCGCACTATTCCGGCGATTCTTCTCGCCAGAGGAGCAACCTAAAAGATGATGACTATGCGCAATCGCTCCCGCGATGACACCGTTACCGCGAAACTTATGCCCGGCGATCTGGTTGAGGTACGTTCCGAAGCTGAAATCCTCTTAACTCTGGACGAGAAAGGGAGGCTGGAAAATCTTCCTTTCATGCCAGAGATGCTGAAGTTCTGTGGCCAGAGATTTCGCATCTCTCGTCGCGCGCTCAAGACGTGTGTCGACGATCAGGACATACGGCAACTGGACAGCACAGTCTTTTTGGAAGAGGTCAGGTGCGATGGCAGCAATCACGGTGGTTGTGGGCGAGCCTGTTTGATCTTTTGGAAGGAAGCGTGGCTCAAGCAGGTTGACGATTCCATATCACAGAATGGATTTCATGCGCCGAGAGTCAGCCGATCGGATCTGGTCTCTCTGGCGATGCGTAATGGCGAGTTCTTTTGCCAGTCAAGCGAGATTGTCCAGGCTTCCAAGCCTCTGCCGTGGTGGCAGGTGAAACAGTACCTTTGGGACGTTAAGTACAACCAAATCTCCTATGGAGATTTCCTCCACAGCCTGTTCATTGCGGTCTACAACAAGATTGCTCATCACGGCCGCTTTCGCAGTTGGGGCCTGATAACGGGAAACGGAGCCACTACATCCCCGGCTCAGCCCCTCAATCTCAAACCCGGTGAATTAGTCCGCGTTAAGTCGCTGGCCGAGATTAAGAGCACGCTCGATCCTACGGGTAAGAATCGCAGCCTGCTGTTCGCGCCCTCGATGAAAGATTTCTGTGGCCAGGTCCTGCGCGTCAGAGATCGCGTCGAGAACATCGTGCTGGAAGGTACTTCGCGCCAGCGCAGACTGAAGGACACGGTTCTGCTCGAGGGTGCAACCTGCGATGGCCTCTGTCATCGCATGTGTCCGCGTCAGTCATTTCTCTTTTGGCGAGAATGCTGGCTGGAAAGGGTCTAAACGGCTGAAACAAAGGCCCGATTCCGCCCTTTTTTTTTGATAAGTGCCAGAGGTTCCTGATAAGTGTCGAAGATAGCACTAGTACACGATTATTTTGTGGAGATGGGCGGCGCCGAGCGCGTCGCCGAGGCAATGCACGACTCGTTTCCCTCCGCGCCCGTCTACACAACCGTGGCCCTGCCGAAGTTTTTGCCGGGAGCCCTGCGCACAGCTGACATCCGCACCTCGCCGATGCAACATCTGCCGTCTCTCGAGCGCCGCTTTCGTCATTACTTCATGTTGTATCCCTTCGCGGTTGAGAACTTTGATCTTTCTCAGTACGACCTGATCTTCAGCAGCAGTTCCGGCTACGCGAAAGGCGTGCGACGCCGGCGCAACGCGATTCACGTCTGCTATTGCCACACACCGATGCGCTGGGTTTGGCGCTATGACGATTATGTGGCGCGCGAAGGCTTCGGCCCAACGGTGCGTGCCACCCTGCCATCACTTCTTTGGGGACTGCGAAAGTGGGACCTGCGCGCGTCCCGTCAACCCAACTATTACATCGCGAACTCGCGTCTGGTCGCGCGACGAATCAAGAAAATTTACGGCCGTGAAGCGTTTGTGATTCCGCCGCCCATCGATGTGAACAGGTTCGAGATGGCGAACGAGGTCGGCGACTACTACCTGGTGTTATCGCGTTTAATGCCGTACAAGCAAATCGATCTGGCGATCGAAGCGTGCAAGCGCACGAACCGCCGTCTGATCGTGATCGGCGACGGACCTGATCGGGCGCGCCTCGAAAAGCTGGCTGACGATCGCATAGAGTTTCTTGGAAGTCAGCCCGATGCGATCGTCAATTACTACGCAGCTCGTTGTCGCGCGCTTTTGTTTCCCGGCGAAGAAGACTTTGGCATGGCGCCCCTGGAAATTAACGCAGCCGGCCGGCCGGTGATTGCGTTTCGTGGCGGCGGCGCAGTCGAAACAGTTGTCGAAGGCGTCACCGGAGTCTTCTTTGATCGGCAGAACATTTTGTCGTTGGCTGAAGCAATCGAAGAGTTTGAAGGCTTGAAATGGAGACAAGAGAACCTGCGTCATCACGCTGAAAAATTTGACCGGACCGTCTTTGCTTTCCGCGTCCTACAGTTCCTCAGCTCAGTCGCCCCAGCCTCATGCGCGGACGAACTGCTTACCGGTGCCCGGCTGCTCTCAAATAATCTCTCACAGCGCGTATGGCCCAGATTGGCGCTGGCTGGATGAACTCCGGCTGGATTAATTAACGCCCCCTAATGATTCAATAGTGAGTACCAACATCCAATCATTACCAAGACGATGGTCCGGCCATGTTCCACTCTGGCCGGCCGTTATGCTTCCGGTAACCACGCTGACAGCGTGGGCGATCACGGCCGGCGGGCAGGCATTGAGGGGACTCGTGTTGAGTGGATTGGGATGGCTTTTGGCGCTGCCTCTCTTAGTCAGTCTCGAAGCCGGCCTGATCGCCATGATGCTGTTCGAGCCGATGCGCGGTTTCCTCCGACGGGCGCAGTACATGTTCATTCCCTACAGCCAAACCGATCCCATTCACATCATTACACCCATAGTAACGATGCTGGCTTTCGCAATGCTTTTGCAGCGCCGTAAGTTGGGCATCCTCCGCGCGACTCCGCTGGCAGGTCTGGTTTCGATTCTCGGATTGATCTACTTTCTTGAGATCTTCAATCCGCTCCAGGGTGGTTTGAGCGTTGGCTTCTCAGGCGCGTTGTTCATGTTGGTGCCGGTGGCCTGGTTCTATTTCGGACAGACAATCAAGACGAGTTTTGTTGAGACCGCTTTCAAGGTCATCGTCGTGCTGGGCATCATCACTTCGCTCTACGGCGTGTACCAACTGGCTTTCGGTTTCCCCAGCTATGAACAATATTGGATCGACAATACAGAGTTCTATACTTCGATTTCGGTCGGCCATGTCGAGCGCGCTCTGGCAACCTATAGCAGCGCGGAAGAGTGGGGTCGCTATATTGAAATTGGCGCGATCATCGCCTTTGGTTTTGCAGCCGCCGGCGCAAATCTGGCTCGCCGCGCCGGTTGGTTTCTGGCGGGAGCGACGCTGACCGTGATGCTGCTTTTGACGGGCCAGCGTACCGCGATGTTCGGTCTGATTCTTGGTTGTGTGGTCCTGCTGCTCCTGGGCGCGCGCACATGGCGCGCAGTTTTCGGTCGAGTCTTACTCGTGCTGGCGCCGGCGCTGCTCATAGCTGTCCTGGTAAAAGCGCCCACCAATGATGACATGTTGAGCCACGATGAAAACGATCGAGTAGGGTCGGTGCTGTCGCACACGGCCCGAGGGACACTGCGTCCGACCGAGGAAGGCAGTTTGCAGGAGCGGTTTACGAACTGGACCTGGTTCGCCACCGATTTGGTTCCGTACCGGCCGTTTGGCATTGGGCTGGGAGGAACATCTCTGGGCGCGTGGCGTTGGAATAGTGAGATGGATCTGCCGCCGATCGATAGCTACTTTATCTCGACGGTGGTCACGTGTGGTCTTCCCACCGCGCTGCTCTTCATGTGGATTTTGATTAAGGCAACGAGAATGAGTTGGCGGGCATTTAGACGTGCAGAACCCGGCTCGTCTGAGAACCGAGTGTGGCGGATAGCGGCGACGTTGATGCCGGTGCTGATTCTGAACAGCCTGTTTGGCAACACCTTCACACTGTACTCTGTGGCGCCGGTTGGGTGGCTGCTCATCGGCTGGATCAGCGCGGAACAGTTGCGACAAGCCGCCGCCGCTCCTTCCCTGGACCAGGAGTCTAAAGCTGTGGATGTAGGGGAGCGAGAGCAGTTTGCGATATGAATATGGAGGCCCCTTGTTCACTGGGAACGCGGGCGCCCTCGCCCACAATTGAGGTCGGTACCACCCGCGGTAGCGGGTGGGTCTTATTCGACAACGATGTCCACGTCTGGCGCGTCCCCCTCAACCAAAGTCCCGAACGAACCGCGCTTTCGCTGGAAGTCCTTTCACCCGACGAGCGAGCGAAAGCCGCACGCTTCCACTTCGACAAAGACAGAAACCAGTTTGTTCAGGCGCGAGCAGCGCTGAGATTCATTCTCAGCGAATATCTGAACGTCGGTCCCGAGTGTTCGTTTGTTAATCCACAGTCACTGGAGTTCTCCTTTGGGCCTCAGGGAAAGCCGGCCTTAGCGAACGGACACGCGGATAGTAGTTTGCGATTCAACCTCTCTCGCCGTGACGGACTCGCACTCGTAGCGGTCACGCGCGGTCGCGAAATCGGCGTCGACGCAGAGTTAATTCGCGCCGACTTGCCGGTGCTGGAGATCGCCGAAACCAGCTTCTCTGAAGGAGAGTTGGCCACCCTCCGCGGCCTCCCCAAAAGTTTGCGCGTTGCAGGTTTCTACAACTGCTGGACTCGCAAAGAAGCTTACGTCAAAGCGCGGGGCGAAGGCCTCTCGTTTCCTTTGAAGCAATTCGACGTCTCAGTAGCTCCCGGCGCTGCCGCAAAGCTGCTTAGCGTCCGCGACGACCTCGACGAAACCCGTCGCTGGACCCTGCAAGAAATTCCAGTTGCCGAGAACTACGTCGCGGCGCTGGCCGTTGAGGGAAGTAACTTGAATGTTACGTTTCGGGATTGGGATTGGACGCGGTAATTCTTAATCACGCCTGAACTGAGGCCTTTCGATCAAAACTCAGAGTGCGCGGTCTCCATTCGGTTGCGGGCAAGCCCCCTTCCCGACCTGCGAGGTTTCATAACCAGACTAGTATTCCTCTCACTTGAAAGCCTCTCAACTTCAAAGCAATCTCTCAAGTGATAGCAGCTCAAGGTCAGAAAGGGGGCTTGCTCCCGCCCCTGTTTACGATCTGATCAAGCTGCGCCAGGACGCGCCGGCTGAAACGAAGTCCGAAGTAGCGCGGCGAGTTGCGGAAGTCTTCAACACCTTCCACTCGCGAGTTGATGTCAGCAACGATGAGATTCTTGTCGGCGGAGAGTTGGCCGTCACGCGCGGCAGCTTTCGCGTGACGCTCACGCCTAAATCCGGAGGCGAACCCCAAACCATCGACCGGCGATATCTCGAGCTATGGCGCAAAGAGAATGGTTGCTGGCTGGTGGTTCGCACGATGGACAACGTTGGGTAACCGCGACACCGTCGGTGAACACGTCCGTCTCGAGCGCCAACGGCGGGCATAGCAAGAATCTTGCGGTTGGGCTGGCAGGAGGGGTATAAGACTCGTTATAGCGGACTTAGGCCACACCGTGTGGTCTAATACGTACGTTGGGCGTCTAACCTATTTGTAATGAAATTCGAAATCCTTGCCGGACTGCCCACTTCTGGTGACTGGCCCGAACAATTCAGCGCCACTGGAATGGGTGCGCACCGGGAGGGATTGGTCGTGAAGTTCTACCCAGACAGCCAGTCTGCTTGGGTGGGCAACTTCCAGCGCGGCATGACAGATTTCTCTGATGCGATCGAACACCCAAACGGCACGAACGCGATCGTGGCCGCCAGCGGACAGGGTTACGTCGTTGATATCGCCAGCCGGCAATTGATTGAATGCTTCGGCGGCATTATCGATTCAATGTTTCACGTGCCCAATCAAAACGTAATCATCTTCGGTGACTGCACAAACTTTCTGGCGTATGGTCCTACCGGAGTTCTCTGGCGGAGCCGCCGCGTTTCGTGGGATGGTGTCCGCAGCGTAACAATAAAAGGCGACGAACTTGTTGGCGAAGCTTGGACTCCAATGGGCGAAGCGTGGAAACCGTTCGCGGTCGAACTGACTTCGGGGGTTGTGCGCGGCGGTTCCTATGATTTGCCCCAATGACTCTCGCCGACGACGCCCAACGCATCGTCAGGGCGTGTGAAAACTCAGAGTTAGTTGGTCACAACAGGGAAGACTAGTCATGGCGATCGTTGTCGTCGGTGGTGATTGGGTGGAAAGAAGTATGCGGGAGGAGTGGTGACTACCGGCCTTGACCGGCGAGAACG
>JBGQGG010000072.1:0-13586 GCA_041497335.1 Pyrinomonadaceae bacterium
CAGCACGTCGGCGGGAACGCTGCGCATCAAATACGAGCGCAGCACCGAATCATCTTCGTATTGATTGCCCAGAGTCGGAGGCGCTTGCTGAAACTGCATGATGTTTTGGAAAGCGTAGCGGGAAATGGAAGAGGCGTAAAGGGTCGAGAGGGCACTCCCGGCCATACTTACGCTATGAAGTGTCAACGATCAGCAGCAGCTGCTAAAATCAAGAGCGGCTAGTGATCGTCGCGGCTTATTCGAAATCTAAGCTCTGGGGGAGCGGATTCGAACCTCCGACCTCCTCCCGAATAGTAGCCCCGCTTATCACCACGTACTACCAAAGTCTGGGCTCTGTCTGACGTCGCGAGTAATTCTCGGTCAGTGATAAACTAGGTCAACCCGTGTCAATTAGGAGGAGGGTGCGAAATGCTCTCGGATAGCCTAAACCAAGACAAGGCCCTCTATCTGAGCCCGAAAGGAGATCATATGGTCGAGAAGGAACAGTTTAGATTACCGACGCCGATCAGCCCAGGTGATCATGCAGCAGAACCGGACGACGCCGTCGTCACCGTTGTGAAATATGGTGACTATGAATCCCCGGATTGCTAGAAGAGTCACCGGGCGATCGAGAAGATGTTCAATGAGCTGTTACACCGAGTCCGATTCGTCTATCGCCATTTCCCCCTGATTAACACCCATCCGCACGCCCTGCGCGCCGCTGAGGCGGCCGGAGCAGCCGCCGCCCAGGGTAAGTTCTGGGAAATGAACCGGGAACTCTATATGAATCCGAACCACTTGTCCGACCACGATCTGCGAAGGCATGCGCAAAAGGTCGGGCTGGATATGAAGAGGTACGACCGGGAGATGGACGACCACGCTTACACCGAACAGATCACCAAGAGTTATTACCAGAGCGTGATGCAGGGTATCTCGGGCACACCAACCATCTTCGTCAACGGCGTGCTCTGCGCCCGCACGGGTACCGAACTCGTAGAGACTGTGCGCGCCCTGGCTGATGCCTCCGGCCGTTGAACCAAGGGAGGCCGCGATCGGCTCGTGCGACGGCCGGAGGATTGCTCGGTGTCATACGGTGCGTTTAAGTGCGCGAGCGGAAGGGTTACGTCACAAACTACGGCACACGGCCTTTATATGACAGGGTGTTAGGTTTGGGTCAGCCTATGATGGCTAAGAGCTGTTCCTCTGAGAGGGTTATTCCGTCCCGGCGCTTAAAGAAAACCATTGTACCTTCACGCGCCGCAAACTCTCTGTCTTGCATGGAGATCGTGTGTAGCCTGTCAGCGGGAAGTTGATAGAAGCTATTGAGCATCGTTTGGTATTTGGCCTTTACCTCGCTCTCGCTAAGGCTGGTTTCAATGTTTGATGTCATAAACTAAAAGTAAGGCCACTCCGTCTGCTGTGTCAACGTGCAACAAACGGAAAGCGAAAGAAGCGCCAACCTAGTGTGTGGCCCCTCTTTATCAAAAAAGTTTCTTGCGTGTCATATGACGGCGTGGTCTTTCTTTCCGCTATGAGATTGCGACCAAGATCGCCGGAGACGCCGCGCGTCACTCCTGCCCGCACATCATGACGCTCACCGCCCAGGCCGGTTACTATTGCGCAACCCGTAACCAAACAATCATCGACGGTGCCGACACCAAGGCAGGCCACCTCTGGGTCCGGGTTTCATTCAGAGGTGGAACCGGCAACCGAATCACCAGGATTCTCCCGGTCACGCTTTTCCTTCAAGGTCTCCAGGAATGCCACTTGACAGTCGAATATCCAAACATAGGCCTCCGCTACCATCCTCATGTCCTCGTCGGACACCTGTAGATCCGCGGGCTTTTTGGGATGAGTTAGTCGATCACGAATTTTGATCGAACGCTTGAACTTATCCCACTCCGCCTCTCCCTTTGGCAATGAATATTCGACGCCGGCAGCTTTCGCGTACATTCGAAAGGCGAACTGAAGATTAGACTTTAGCGATAGCTTAGCTCTCTCAAACTCGACCTCTCCCTTGTCTGTGAGCCGATACGTCCAGTCTTTCAGGAGCAGGATTTCGGCATCCGAGAAGCCCGCTCCGGCCCGGACCTTTTCGAAATGACGGAACATGTCGGGAACTAAGGTCTTAAACCCGCCGCCTTTCGTGAGTTCTATTCGACCCGTGGCCAACTTATGTTGCTGCGCGAGGTTCGTTAGGAGCGCCTTTAGTTTTAGCGTAGAAATAAGACCCTCAACATACGCAAAAACAGCCCTCACATAACCGCGCCGCCAAAAGACATCATCGCTTTCTATTACGCGATCCCAATAGCGTTCTACGTCCTGGCTTAGAACCTTGACGGTCGCCTCCACCCAGTCCGAGAGATTACTTTTCTGGTTTGAGTCTATTGCCACCTTATTCTCACCTATATTTCTGGGTTTTCTAGGTTCCTACTATATGCAAAACCCAGAAACCCACAATCTTAGGATTAGAGACAATCCTAAACCTTCCACTCCCCTTGTACGCCCGGTCTTTGGCTCTTGGCCGGACACTCAAGAAACCCGCGAAGGCCAGGGTTACGACACATTCCACGTCACAAAACGAAAAAGAACCACCCGCTTGAGTGGTTCCCTTTGCCTCTTAAGAATTTTTGGTCGGGGCGAGAGGATTCGAACCTCCGACCTCTCGGTCCCGAACCGAGCGCTCTACCAGGCTGAGCCACGCCCCGAACTAACGTGTTGGATTCTATGTGACGGCCACGTCACTGTCAAACCTGCTTACTTTTTGTAGCGGGTCAGTTTAGAGTTCAAGCTTCAGCTTGTTCATCTCCGACGGCGCAAACTAAAGTTTGAACTCTGAACTAACACCGAACCACTACTCAACTTTTTTCTGCGTCACTGCGGATGTGCTTCACGTGCCGCCACACCCACCACACAGCCGCCGCGAACAGGATGATTCCTATGACAAAATCGAATCGATGGAAGAGAGTTTTCAACGTCGGATTCTTGTCCCACTGCTCTCCCAACTTCTGTCCCGCGTAAGCCAGACCAATGCACCACGGCAGCGATCCTGCGAAGGTATAGATCACAAATTTTCTTAAGTTCATTCGTGCCACGCCCGCCGGAAACGCAATAAAGGTGCGAATCACCGGTAACAGGCGACTCGCAAAAACAATGACCTCGCCAAACCGATCAAACCAGCGATCAGCCAGATCAAGATCATGCCGCGAAATAAGGATGTAACGGCCATACTTCTCGATCAGCGGCCTGCCACCATACATCCCAACCCAGTAGGCCGCGAGCGAGCCTACGACGCAGCCGAAGGCACCCGCCACCCCCACTGCCCAAAGGTTGAACCGTCCGGTATAAACGAGGTAGCCCGAGAAAGGCATGATGATTTCCGAAGGGAGCGGAATGCAGGCTGATTCAATAGCCATCAGCAACACGACACCTGCATAGCCGAGCCTGGAAATCGTGGCCACAATGAATACTGAAAGTATTTCGATGATTCTAGCTACCATTTCGAGACCACTCACACGTCCGTGTTCGTCAAGACACTTCTTTGCTGCTTACTGCCCACTGCTCACTGCACACTGCCTACTGACCCGCCGCCCAGCCATGTTGGCCAATCAGGGGCACAAACTGACAGGGCCCATGTTCCTCGACCTTGTGACCGCTCTCGGTCTTAATCACACGGATCAGTTTCTGTGACTCGCGCGTCTCTCCGATCGGAATTACCAGCCGTCCGCCCGCTTTCAATTGCGCAATCAAAGGATCCGGGATGCGCGGTCCGCCGGCCGCCACCAGAATGCCATCGTATGGACTGTAGGCATTCCATCCCAGCGTGCCGTCGAAGGCCTTGACCGTAGCATTGTGGATTCCAAGTTCACGAATACGAGATTGTGCCTGGCGGGCGAGTTCACCGATACGCTCGATTGAATAAACCTGGGAAGCGAGCTGGGCAAGCACAGCGGTTTGATAGCCTGAGCCCGCGCCGATTTCCAGCACCCGGCTCTTCTTGTCCAGTTCAAGTAACTCAGTCATTCGCGCTACGATGAATGGTTGCGAGATGGTCTGATTGAAATCGATCGGCAGAGCGTGGTCGCCGTACGCGCGTCCACGGAGGGCCTCAGAAACAAAGAAATGCCGGGGAACCCGGCGCATGGCTTCCAGTACGTTGGGATCGCGAATGCTGTAATGGTCCCGCAAGCGTTCAACCATACGCTCGCGCGGAATGCGATACTCGGCCTGCAGTACGTTTTGCCGTGATGGTGTAGAACTCAACTGTTTGCAAACGGAAGGTCGTGCCGATTGTTCTTAAGTATGCAACAGCTCAGAAGAAACCAGTTGATTCCAGGAACCGATTTCCAACAATGCTTCGTGATCAGTCATGTCGCTTTTCAACGGCGTGATCGACACATAGCCATCCTCGATGGCCCGATAGTCGGTTCCGTCCTCCGCGTTGGAACGGAAATATTGTTCTCCGATCCAAAAATACGGTTTACCGCGCGGGTCTATGTGCTCTGTTATCACCGGTCTGGCATTCTTGATCCCCTGGCGAGTTACTTTCACGCCTTTGATCTCACCCAGCGGAACATTCATGTTCAAAAGCGTGCCCTCAGGCAGTCCCTCACTTAGTATTTTCCTGACGGCCAGTAAAGCGAACCTGGAGGCATCCGTAAAATCAAGGTTCTCTCGACCAACGAGGCTGACCGCAATTCCCGGGACCCCCAGGATCGTGGCTTCCAAAGCGCCGGCCACGGTCCCGGAATAAGTAGCATCGTCGCCGAGGTTACCGCCGTGGTTAATCCCTGATACACATAGATGAGGCGGCTCATCATCCTTGAGAATCTTATGAAGGGCGAGGGTTACACAGTCGGTAGGCGTCCCATCTACTGTCCAGTGACGATCATCAATCCGGCGAATGCGAAGAGGCCGAGCCAGAGTCAAACTGTGTGCGGCACCGCTCATCTCAGCCGCGGGCGCAACGACAAAGACATCTCCGACCTCGCCCAAGGCCCTCTCAAGAGTCACCAGACCTTCGGAATGGATTCCGTCGTCGTTTGTCAGCAGAATGCGCGTCATCGCTCGTTTACCGAAATGCTAACCTTCGTCACGCTGACTTAACACACGTGCGCTCGCCGTTCAAAAACGTCTTGGCCGACCTCACTTTTAGTTGTGAACAACTCGGTGAGTCTCGCGGTCTGGAGCCTTGCGCGATTAAGATCTTGCGCTCACGGGGCGCGGCCGCGGGCGGCCCTTCTTTTTGTTGCGCTTGCGAGCTAAAGCAGACTTGAGCTTCGCCTTCTGGCCCGGCGGCATGAAAAAGGCGTGCTTCTTTGCGTCCTTAATTATCTCTTCGGTCATCACCTTGCGCTTGAAACGACGCAGTGCGCTTTCAATTGATTCGCCCTGGTTAACATTCACTACTGCCATCTAGTTCTCCAATTGATCAGTTTTGATATTCCCGCTTTTCGAATCCCTATTTAACACGTCACCGAGCATTACGGTCAAGCAGGCAGGCAACGAAAACCCCGCGAACAGTCGGGCCATTCGCGGGGCGCTCGCCAAAACCTGTCCGCAGACTTAAGCGGAGACAACCGCCAATTCCTTCTTCCGGCCCAAGCCCTGAATCTGAACCGGTCTGTCACCGGCGTCCGACTTGATGTCTTGCTGCTTGAGCACCATCTCCTGATAGAGCTTCCGCATCATCACGGTTTCTTCGTGCGCTGTCTTCGGGCCTTCCATATGAGGCTTATTCGGACGCATCAGGTCAACTTCGTTCAATTTCAGACCGTGAGAAGCATCCGCGAGTTCAACAGTCTTTCCGCCGGCAAAAATCTCGTGCCGGCCATGCTCTTCATACCACTTCGCCACTGTTGCGTTCTGATGCATGTGCTCGATGATGTTCCGCCAGCCGATACCCGTGTTATATGCGCAGAAGCTAATCTCGCCCTCCTGCGTTCCATAGGGAATGATGCACATCTCGGTTCGGCGGAAGTCATAGTTAAATAGGTCTTGAAACCACATGCCGGCTATGAACAGGAAGTTCCAGCGGTCAGCGCGCCGCTTTTCGATGTCGTCCTTGCCGCGATCGCCGCTCACCTTCCCATAGTCCTTCCCGGTCAGGCCGAACGATTTGTCGAACTTCTTAAACAACTCATACAGATTGAACTGCGAAGGAGCATTCTTAGGTGAGTAATTCTTCAACAGAGCAAGACCCATCATGACATTGGAGGCCCACTTTCCGCGCGCTGCATCCGTTATCTTGCGCATATCCTTAACAAGTCCCGGGATATTAAGGAAGGCCGGCACCGGACTCATTTCCTTCGTTTCCTTGTCGATCATTACTGCAGTACCGACGCCACAGTTCGGATGGCAACCGCACGAGACCTGTCCCCATTCGGAGTTTGGTCCGTGCACCAGGTCCGCGAAATCCGCGAAGGCTCCCATTAATGACAGAGGGAACCAGTCGCGGGTGGGCTCGGTAATTCCGACCTGGTTCTTCACATCGTGAGCTAGATGAGAAAGTGTGTATCGCTGTTGTAGACGCCTCTCCGGAGTGATCGCTTCATCGCGGCCGGTGAACGAAACCGGTTGAAACGAAAGGAAGGCGATCTTCTTTGGATTATCCAACGCAAAGCGAATGATCGATCCGACCTGATCATTGTTGATGCCGTTAACCAGCGTGGTGACCAGAACGATCTCGACGCCCGCCTCGTGGAGGTTATTAATCGCCCGTAGTTTCACATCGAAGAGATTGCCCACCTGCCGGTGGCTATTCGCATCGTTGCCGATACCGTCAAATTGGAAATATACATAGCGCAAGCCAGCGTCTGCCGCCTGGCGGCAGAACTCCTTGCTCTTTGCGAACTCAATTCCGTTCGTCGCGGCCTGGACTGAGTTATATCCGACTTTGCGAGAGTAACGAATCGCCTCGATGAAATGCGGCGAGATCGTTGGCTCGCCACCCGAAAACTGTACCGACATCTGCCGGCGAGGCTTTATCGAGATGGCGTTGTCCAGAATCTCCTTGATCTCTTCCATGCTCAGCTCATGGACGAAGCCCACCTGGTTCGCGTCCATGAAGCAAGGATCGCACATCATGTTACAACGGTTCGTAAGATCGACCGTCAACACCGCGCCCCGTCCGTACTTGATTGTGCTCGAGCCGTGATTGTGCAGCTTCTCATCGTTGTGCGCGGGAATGTCCCGACCGGGGAACATTGCCTCGATGTGCGTCAGGAACTTCGAATCGATCGCCATCATATCCTCGAAGTGACCGTGAATCGGGCAATCCTTTACCATCCAGATCTCGCCAGCACGCTCTATGATCCGGGCCTTAATCTCACCAACCTTCTCGTCCAAAAGAACCGAGACGTCCTGCTTGCCGCTCAAGATCTCTTCCCGGGCCTCGATGACGCAGTTGGGACAAAGAGAGTCAGTAACCCTCGGCCAGCCCAACGTTGGCTTTGTCTTCTGCCACGATTTCAACAGAGGCTTGTCCGACCACTTCGGCGTAAACGACGGGTTCGGTTTGTACTTGTTGACAACTTGAATGGCGTCGAACAGTCCACCTGCCACTGCTGTTAAGCCCCGCTCCGCGTACTTGATAGCTTTCATAGGGAATGCTGCTCCAACAGAGAGTTTCGCACACTACTGACTCGCAAATCCCTTCGCAACGAGTGTGCCGGGCCGTCCTCAGGACGCAAGCACCTGACGCGCTAGTAGTTAGCCCCTAGACAGAACCTCAACGTGCGTAACTCTTTTGTGTCATCATGGGGCATTCAGCTCCCAGCGATGCGTCGTGACACGCGAGAGAGACACCTATTTCTTCCTCGGTTTTGCCCTCAAGCCCGACGCCTTACGGGCCTCGCTCAGTAATGAAAAGCCTTTTCCGTTCGCCGCGCGTACGCCGATTTAAGCGCTTAATGGCTGCTACCTGATGTAACTGTTGAGGTTAGCTTGTTAAAGTGTTGCAAAGAAATGGTCTTGCCTGAGATCCACTCAGATGTTAGAGTCGGGCGCACTTGCGGTAAAGCCTTGTGGCGCAAGGAATTGAAAGGATCACAGCCACTGTATCTTGGGTGTCTGGTCAGTTTCCAGCCGTTTATATGGTGGTTACGCGAGCTTAACGCACAGTCTCGGGACGAATCATGGAGAACGATGCGATGAAGGCAAAATCAGTCTCGGCGCCGGGGGAACCGCGCCAGTCGCGGCCCAGCGTTACAATTCGGAGAAAGATGGCATCTCTCCGTGTCAGCTTGCAGCGAAGGCGCCTACGTCGAACATCGCGACTTTGCAGGAACAGCGCCGCTCTTTTTGTTCAAGTCCCAACTGAATTGAGTGGCGCCAAACGGGGCTGTGTCTGAACTGGGAAACTAGTACCGCTGACGGCGCAAGCTTTCAATCCCTATTGGCTGTCAGTCTGAATCCTATAACCGAACAGATCATTTGATGAAGCGAGCAAACTGAATCAGAACCACAAGGTACGTAGAGACAAGATGGGGAGGTGTTCTCTTGAATAGCGTAGGAAATACTTACTGGCTCAGTAATCGACAGGTAACCCAACGAGTTGCCGTGCAAGCGCTTCCAACGCTGCCGGTTCGCGAACTTTCTCGTGAATTATTCCCTGCAGCGCTGGGCTGGCTGCAATTGATTCCTTCATGGGTTTTTCTGGCAATGATCCTAATCGCGACGCTCGGAATCTGCTCGACCGTAGTCAAGCGGTCAAGGGCTGAGCTGAAAGCTTCATCGCTGCAGTTCGATCGGATGACTTCTGAAGTCGATGCCCTGCGCCGCTCAAACGCGTCGCTGCAGGTCGAAATTCGCCGGATGGCGAGCGACCCAGGCATGATTGAGTCAGCGGCGCGCGAAAGATTAGGAATGGTGCGACCGAATGAAATCGTCGTGCCCATCGAATCGACTCGTTCAGCTTCGAATTTCGGAACGGTATCGTTTGTCCGCTAATAGCAACCGCTTTACCCTGCTACTGTGTCCACGAATTCCGGGTCCTTCCGAGCTCGCGCGGCTGTCAGTTTTACCACAGCCGCGCGCCCTTCTTTTGATTTAAGGAATTCTGAGTGTCAGCACCGGCGCTGCGTTTTCACCCTGCATTGACACACCCAAAGCCATCCACTAATATCCAACTAATCAATAAATTTCTCCATAGCGGCGATGCCGCGATCTTTCGTCAGCGAATCCGACGATGCAAGAGATAAAAGAAGCCTCTTCCGACCACTCAGCCAAAGAGCGTTGGGAAGAGGAAACCTTGAAGCCCGCTCTGAAGCGTCAGGGAGAGCGGAAACCTGGCTTTCAAACCGTCTCGCTCGAAACAGTCGAGCGGCTTTACACTCCTGCGGACATTGCCGATATCGATTTTGACCGCGACCTCAGCTTCCCGGGTGAGTTTCCCTATACCAGAGGGATTCATGCGACCGGCCACCGCGGCAAGCTGTGGACGATGCGGCAATTCGCCGGCTTCAGCACCCCTGAAGAAACAAACGCTAGGTTCAAATACCTCTTGAAAGAAGGACAAACGGGGCTCTCGGTAGCTTACGATCTTCCGGCGCTCATGGGGTATGACGCGGACTCTCCGCTCTCGGAAGGCGAAGTGGGAAAGTGTGGTGTCGCCGTCTCCTCGCTCGCTGACATGGAAGCGCTGTTTGAAGGAATTCCGCTGGAAGGTGTAACCGTTTCTCAAACGATTAACGCGCCCGCGTCAGTCTTTCTCGCAATGTACCTGGTGGTTGCCGAGAAACAAGGTGCAGATTGGAAAAAGGTCTCCGGGACACTGCAAAACGACATTCTCAAGGAGTATATTGCCCAGAAGGAGTGGATATATCCGATCCGCTCCGCCATGAAACTGGTCATCGATACCTTTGAGTTTTGCACGAACCACGTTCCTCGTTACAACCCGATTTCCGTTAGCGGCTATCACATTCGCGAAGCTGGAGCCACCGCCCTACAGGAACTAGCCTTTACCTTGCGCGACGGAATCGAATACGTCGAATGGGGTGTTCGCGCCGGGCTCGATATTGAACAATTCGTGCCGCGCATCTCGTTCTTCTTTAACGCCCACAATGACTTCTTTGAGGAGATAGCAAAGTATCGGGCGGCGCGGCGCATCTGGGCGCGGACTATGCGCGATCGCTTTGGCGCTCAGCACGAGCGAACAATGCAAATGCGTTTCCATACGCAGACTGCCGGCGTATCGTTAACCGTGCAGCAGCCGCTGAACAACATCGTGCGCGTCGCAATTCAGGCGCTTGCGGGAGTACTGGGCGGGACGCAATCGTTGCATACTGATGCATACGACGAAGCGCTCGCACTGCCCACCGATCGCGCGGCGCTTATCGCCCTGCGGACGCAACAGATCATTGCCGAAGAGACCGGCGTTGCGAACACCGTCGATCCTCTGGGCGGTTCTTACTTCCTCGAAGCGCTGACGAACAAGATGGAAGAGGGCGCGCTGGATTACTTCGACCGCATCGATCGCATGGGAGGTATGGTGGAAGCCGTCGAAAAGGGTTTCCCCCAGCGAGAGATTCAAGAATCCGCTTATCAGTATCAGAAAGCTCTGGAACGCGGCGATCAGACCATCGTCGGCGTGAACAAGTACGAAATGAAAGGCGAGATCCAGGAAGTCCCAACCCTGGTAATCGATGAGTCAGTACGCAAACATCAAGTCGAGCGGCTTGAACGAACCCGCCACACAAGGGACTGCGGCGCGGTCACCAACGCCCTTGATTCTTTAAAGAAGGCCGCACGAAAGGGTGATAACACCATGCCGGCGACTATCGAAGCCGTGCGCGCCTATTCCACGCTCGGCGAAATCTGCTCCGCGCTCAGAGACGTCTATGGGATCTACGAAGAACCTGCCATCTAGCTTGAGAGGGCTATTCCCGCAGACTCAGATGAACCACACTCGGTTGCCTGCATTACTCCCCGTCGTAGCGATAACTCTATGCGCAGTCGTCGCGCAGTCACCTGGCGCCATCGGGCAGGATCGGGTGGTCATCCAGCCCCGAAAGGTTGTCTTGCTTCGCAGCGGAAAGGTTGCGCGCGATTTCCCGGAACGCAAGAGAGCGATTGTCCAGTATCCGCTCGTGCGGGGCCTCTCTGACGCGGCCGCTCTCAGACGAATCCAGAACACTCTGGCGATAAAGAATATCTTCGACTCTTCTTTAGAGGAATATCGTCAGGACGGCTGGTTGTCCGAATTCGACTACAAAGTTAATTACAACAAGAACTATCTTCTGGATATCACGTTTTCGCAGAGCGGAATGGGCGCTTATCCGGACACTCAAACGAGGCACTTTCTGACTAACCTGGGAACCGGTCGAGTGATTAAGGCCGCAGACGCTTTCAATCAGGACTCACTCGCGACTCTGGCTGAGATGGCAAATCAAAAGTTGAAGGCCGAAACGAGCGAACGCATTATAGAGGCCGAAGCCGATAAAGACTCCGATGCTGATCAAAAGAGTTCTCTTAAGGAACAATTGGAACAACTGACACTCACAATAGAAAACCGCGACGAGTTCTCAATTAGCGACAAAGGCGTAACTTTCTTGTATGACGCAGGGTTTCCGCATGTAATCCAAGCCCTCGAGCCTGAGGGCCGCTATTTTTTCAGCTACGCTGAACTGCGCCCCTACATCAAACGCAACGGACCGCTCGGCGTTTTCAAGTAGTAAGGAAAAGTGCAAATGAACGAAAAGAAGATTCGTGTTCTGGTTGCCAAGCCCGGCCTCGACGGTCACGACCGGGGCGCCAAGGTGATCGCGCGGGCGCTACGTGACGCCGGCATGGAAGTCATCTATACGGGCTTGCGTCAGACCCCGGAGATGATCGCGGCGGCCGCCTTACAAGAGGACGTTGATGCAGTGGGGGTGTCGATTCTGAGCGGCGCGCACAACACGCTTTGCCCCCGAATCGTTTCCCTTTTGCGCGCGCAAGGCATGAAGGACACCCTGGTAATCCTGGGAGGAATCGTTCCTCAGGAAGATATCGCCAAACTCAAGGAGCAAGGCGTCGCCGAAATCTTTCTTCCCGGCACCTCGACTCAGGATATCGCGAAGTTCATTCGCGAGAATGTACACCCACGTACTTAAAGAGCGCTCACAGTGAGATACTAATGACGCACTTTCAGTCTAGTAGCTCCAACGCCACGAGATATCACTTACACCAGGGATGAAACATATACGGTTGAGTTTTGTGATCCTCGTTTTGAGCTTGATGGCCGCCCCAGGGGCCCGGGCCCAGACCGCCACCATGCTTGAACGACGGGCCGGTGAGGTCTGCACACAGTTTCGACAGACGCCGGGTGATTACGACAAGATGTTTGCGCCGAGTTTTCTCGCGCAAGTCCCTGCCCCGAGGCTTACTGCAATCTTCGCCGATTACTTCTCGAAACTGGGCCGCTGCACGCAGTCAAAACAAACTGCACCACTCAGCGCCAATGCGGGACGCTTCGAGTTCATCTTTGAGAAGGGTTACACCGTGCCCGCCACGCTTGGCATCGACGCTGACGAGCCGCGCCTGCTGAACACCATGTTCCTCGGCGTACCCATTCGTAACGCCGCAACGCTCGACGAAATCGTAAACGAGCTGAAAACTCTGCCAGGTGAGACCAGCCTGCTGATCATCAGTTTAGGCAAGGACGGAACCCGACCGATCATTGCGTACAATGCTGACCGCGAGATGGCGATCGGCTCGGCATTCAAGCTCTACATTCTGAGCGAGTTGGTGCGTGAAGTTGGTGCGCGCCAGCGCAAATGGGCGGATATCGTGCCGTTGGATGGGAAGATCGCATCGTTGCCTTCGGGCATGTTGCAATCATGGCCCGCGGGCGCGCCAGTCACGCTGCACACGCTGGCCAGTATGATGATCTCGATTAGCGACAATACAGCGGCCGACGAGTTGCTCATGACTCTGGGCCGCGAGCGAGTGGAAGCGATCCAGGCAGGGACAGGTCATACTAAACCCGAACTCAACGTACCATTCCTCTCAACGCTGGAAATGTTCAAGCTGAAGGGTGAGCCGACGGGCCAGGCGGCGACCGCATATCTTGCGCTTGACGCTAAGGGTCGCCGCGTCTTCCTCGCGGATACCATCGCGAAGGTCAAAAACGAGGACACCAAACCGTTTCAGGACGGCAAACCGGCCTATGTGGATAAGATTGAGTGGTTCGCCTCGGCTGCCGATCTGTGTCGGGTGATGAATTGGCTGCGACAGCAGACCGAGGGCGACAAAACCGCAAGGCAGATACTTGCGATTAACCCAGGTAGTGGACTTAGTATTCCCCGCGACAAGTGGCAATATGTCGGCTTCAAAGGCGGCTCGGAACCCGGCGTGCTGAATATGACCTATCTGCTGCAATCAACCAAAGGCGAATGGTATGCGCTCAGTGTCGGCTGGAATAATATGCAGGCCCCGCTTCAGAACGAAAGATTATTCGCGCTGCTTCAACAAATGCTCAAAATAATCTAGCCCGCATTATTCATGAAAAAGCCCAACCGTAATTCGCAGCCTGCTGTAAAGTAGCTTTTGACGAAGAAACTTTGCGCAGAAAGGAATTAAGGTTGAGCATGAAAAAGATAACACAGCGTTTGATTTTTCCAGAACTG
>JBGQGG010000073.1:0-9883 GCA_041497335.1 Pyrinomonadaceae bacterium
ACTTTGGCGGGACCGAAAGCGAACTTTGCCTGAGCAAAAAGCGCGAACGTTCCCTCGAAGATCGTCAGCGCGAATTGTCCGGCAAGTGTTAAAGCAAGCAGCGGAGACAGATTCTTGACGAGAGTTCGCCATTCCGTCTTCATCTTGTCACTCGTACCTTGTGCCTGGTTGGTGTCCGTTGCCGAAGTCTGCGGCATTGATTCCGGCAGCCAGCGCATTGCCGCGAGCAGCGTCAGCAGTCCTAACAGCGCCGCCGCGAAAAACGGAATCGAGAAGCTGTCAACTCTGAAATGCCCGGCACTCCAATTGAAATGCCAGTCTCGCCGCGACAGCAACCCGCCGAGCGCGACTCCCACAACGATGCCGAGACTCACCGCCGTGCCGAGCCACGCCATCCCACGACTGCGCTCTTTTTCCGTCGTCAAGTCAGCAACGTAAGCTGCCGATACCGGCAGAGTTGCCGAGGACAAAACGCCTCCGAGAATACGCGCCGCGTAGAGCAGCCATAGCGATGTGGCCAGACCGAAAAGAACCTGTGCGACGACGTAACCGGCGATGCCGATCAAAATCAGCGGTCTTCTGCCGATGCGATCCGACCAGCGCCCCCACAAGGGCGCGAAGATGAGCTGCATCAGCGCATAGACGCCGGTCAACAAGCCGACGTGTATCACCACCGACTGGCGCGTTGCTCCTTCTGCCAGTGCGAGTCGCTCGACGTAGAAGGGCAGCACGGGCATCGTAATGCCCAAGCCGATCATGACGACGAACAAGCAGGCGAGAAGTACAAATAAGTGTTTACTGATCACGCCAGGACCCTTCCGTTTGCCCTAAAAGGGTCCGTACCACGCACGTGCTACTCACTTTCACTCGTCTGCGTTGCCGGGCTACGCACAATCTCGACCGAGCACCTGGCATGTAAAGCCACCGCCTGTGAGACCGAGCCGAGCAGGAAACGTTCGAGCATCCCGTGACCGTGCGAGCCGACGACGATCAAATCAGCGCCGAACGCTTCGGCTTCTTCCAGGATCACATCTTTTGGTGAGCCGGAAAGGACTTTCGTCGTGACATTGAGTTTGCGGCTCTTCTTACCTGCAAGGAGTTTGGCTGCCGCTTTTTTGAGCGCCGCACGCGCCACCTTACGTGCATTTTTTTCAATCTGGTCATAGATGGTCATATCCATGCCGTCCCAAGGCGTGGGCGTTGTCGGGAAATAAGGCGCAACCACCGAGATGACTCGCAACTCGCTACCTGGCGACGAATGCCGGTGGGAGATTTCATCAACCGCCGCTTCGCTATGTTCAGAACCATCTATTGCCAAAAGTATTCTCCACTTCTCTCCTGACTTGGGGCTACGCACAATCTCGACCGAACATTTTGCGTGTAGTGCCACAGACTGTGAGACCGAGCCGAGCAGGAAACGTTCGAGCGCGCCATGACCATGTGAGCCGACGACGATCAAATCAACGCCGAACGCCTCGGCTTCTTCCAGGATGACTCGCTTTGGCGAGCCGGAGAGGATTTTCGTCGTGATCTTCACACTGCCCCCGTCCAGGCTCTTGCGGAGTCTTGCCGCCGCTTTCTTAGTCGCGCGCCGCGCCCGCTCCCGCTCAGTCTTCTCCAGTTCGCCGTGATAACCAGCGGAAGTCGCCAGCCATTCTGCGGATGGCGGCATCAGCGTTTCGACCACCGAAATAACTCGCACCTCGCTATCGGCTGGATAGTTCCAGTGGGCGATTTCATCAACCGCCGCTTCGCTATGTTCAGAACCATCAGTCGCTAAGAGTATTCTCATCATTTCTTTCCTTCTGTGGTTTTGACTGCATTGCCTCGCTTCGTATCACGCCGCCGCGGACTCGCTCATCTTCACGCGCTTCAACAACAGCGCGTTAGCGACCACGATCAAGGTCGAGCCGGACATCGAGAGAGCGGCAACCTCGGGACTCAGCAGCCACCCGGTCAAGGGATAGAGCAGGCCGGCGGCGAGCGGGAAGGCAATGATGTTGTACCCGGCAGCCCACCAAAGGTTCTGCCGCATCTTGCGCCGCGTGGCACGACTGAGGATAACCGTGCCGATCACGTCGAACGGGTCGCTCTTCATCAGCACCACGTCAGCCGTCTCCATCGCCACGTCGGTGCCCGCGCCGATGGCGATGCCGACCTCGGCTTGCGCCAGCGCCGGTGCATCGTTGATGCCGTCGCCGACCATGCCGACACGTAGCCCGCCCGCTTGCATCTCTTTGACCTTCTCAGCCTTTTGTCCCGGCTGGACTTCGGCGAAGACCGTCTTGATGCCGAGTGCCTTGGCCACCAGGTTTGCAGTGCCTTGATTGTCGCCCGTCAACATCGCCACCTCGATGCCTAACGCCGCCAGTTGGTCAATCGCCTGTTTCGCGTTGGGACGAATCGCGTCGGCGATGGCGATGAGTCCGCCCGGAGCACCATCGACCGCGGAATAGACGACCGTGTTGCCTTTTCCCTCAAGTACCTTGGCCCGCTCGTTAAGCGTATCAAGAGCGATTTTGTTTTCGTCCATCAGCTTGCGATTGCCCGCGAGCACCGAGCGTCCGTCAACTGTCGCGCGGGCGCCTTGCCCCGGAACCGCCTCGAAATTTGTCGGCGCGCTGAGCGTCACGCCGTCAGCCTTCGCTTTCTCGATGACGGCTTGTCCCAGCGGATGCTCGCTCGATTGTTCGAGCGAGGCGACGAGCCGGAGCAATTCTTTATCGGTGACGGGTTTTCCATCGGCGACGATCTCTACTACTTGCGGCTGCCCGATAGTGAGCGTGCCCGTCTTGTCGAAGATGATCGCCTGCAGTCTGCCCGCCTCTTCGAGCGCTGTCGCATCCTTGAAGAGAATGCCGTTTTGCGCGCCCTTGCCGCTGGCGACCATGATCGCCATTGGCGTGGCCAGCCCGAGCGCGTCGGGACAGGCGATGACGACGACCGTTATTGCCAGCAGCATCGCAAAGACCAGCGTCGCTCCAGCGAACCAGAACCAGCCGGCGAAAGTTGCAATGCCGAAGACGATGGCCGAGATGGTCAGCACCTGAGCGGCTCCGTCTGCAAACCGCTGCGAGGGGGCCTTTGAGTTCTGAGCTTTCTGCACCAGTTTTACAATCTGTGCGAGGGCAGTGTCCGCGCCGACCTTAGTTGCGCGAAACTGGAAAGTTCCGGTCTTATTTATCGTCGCACCAGTCACCTTGCCGCCCACAATCTTCTTAACCGGCATGCTCTCGCCCGTCATCATCGATTCGTCGACATTGGACTCGCCCTCAGTGACTTCGCCGTCCACGGGAATCTTGTCGCCAGGGCGAATTAGCACGACGTCATTCATCAGCACTTCAGAGGTCGGCACCTCGACGGACTGACCGTTGCGTATCACCGTCGCTTTCGGCGGCGCTAGGCTCAAAAGTGCCTTTACCGCTTTCGACGCACCGGAGCGCGCTCGCATCTCCAGCCAGTGACCGATCAGGATGAAGACAAGCAGCATGGCGAGCGCCTCATAAAAGACCTCTGCCTTAAAAAAGAAGGTCGCTCCGACGCTGAACGAATAGCCCGCCAGCACCGACAGCGAAACGAGCACGGCCATGTTGAAGACTCCGTTCTTGAGCGCCCGCCACGCGCCGATGTAGAAAACCCAGCCACCGTAGAAAACGGCTGGAGTGGCAAGCAGGAACATCAAGACATCTTTCGAGAGACCGAACGGCACCGGCAGCACAAGTCCGGTGAGCTTCACGAACATCGGCGCATAGAGATAAATCAAAATCGTCAGGACAAGTGTCACGAGAAGGCGGTTACGCATGTCGCGCACCATCCCTTCAATGTCTTTTCCCGCTCCATGCCCCATTTCCTGGGCCATCTCCGCCTTATCGGCCGACATCCCTTCCGCCTTGTGACCGGCGTGAGCTTCAGACTTCGGGTCGCTTACTGGCGGAGAGACTTCCGCCTTAATTTTCTCTTCCACTGGTTTGACTGGTGAGGGCGCCGGAGACACCGGCACGGCGTGATCCTTATGCTCCATCGCTCGGACGGTCGGCGTCCCATTCGGCTTGCCCGGCTCGCAGAGGTGGGCCGGCATTACCTCGCCGCGACAGTGGTAGCCGCATTCGGCGATGAATGTTTCGATGTCATGTGGCGCGACGCGCATCTCGTCGTACACGATGGTCGCCGTGCCGCTCAGGAAGTTGGCGTCCACCTTCACCACACCGTCGCGGCGCTTGATCTGCTTCTCGACGCCTGCATCGTCGAAGATGGACATCATCCCGTCTATTTGAACCGTCGTCTCTTTCATAATCTGCTCACCGAGTCCCCTAGCTAGGACGGCTCATTTTCCAATTTCTCAGGCTTCGCACCGGCGGGCGCGGACATAAATTTTTGCCGACAATGGTCGCTGCAAAAATAGAATGTCTGTCCATCGCGCTCGGCAGAGAGAGCGGATGATTCGTCCACGGTCATTCCGCAGATTGGATCTTTGGTTACAGGTTTCGATGTTTTCATTTTTTCCTTCTTTCTTCTATTTAGAGATCCGTCAGGGCTCAAACGAATCGCTGCCTGACACCGAGAGTTTGATTTGTGCGTTCAATAGAAGCCTGCGCACTCTGTTCGCGTCCCGCGAGCGCGCGAATCGCATCAATATTTTCCGGGATCACAATGCCTTGATTGTCCACTTGATAGGCGTAGTATCGAACTAGCGCTGCTTCCTCAGAGCAAAGACGTTGTAGAGCGGCGCCCAGATGAGCGCTACGTACCAACCGTAGGCATAGCTTTCGATCAGGCCAAGAAAGAAACTGCCCAAGCTCAGCCAGTGGAATCCGGGAAGCAGTTTTTGCCACGCCTGGAACATCGCATGGGCCGGAAACAACAGATCGAACCCGACACACAAGACAAACGTGATCGCCAGAAACAGACTGGTCGCATGGCCGAGCGCAACGAGTGAAATTCCTTGTTTCATTTGTCGAATCCTTTCTAAGTGACATAGCGCACCGGTTCAGCATCAAACTGATCCAGGCATTTTTTTGAACAGAAGCGATACTCCTGTCCTTGATACATCCGGCTATAGCCGGTTGATGCCGGGAAACTCATGCCGCACACCGGATCTCTTCGGATGACGTCCTTGCCGGTTTCCGCAACAGACTCCCCATGACCGCGATGGTTCATTCCGCCGCCGCTTCCGGCGCCGTGCCCGCCATGGCCGCCATGCACCATGTGCGCGCCACAGCCGAAGCGCATCATGAAGTAGAACAACCCCGCACTCACCAATAGCCACAATATGCCCCTCATAACGTTCTCCTTCCGCCGGTATTACCGTATTTCTGTAAGCAATCAGATTGTTCCTTGCATGGCTTTCTCGATCGTTACCAGAAAGCCGAATACCGGATCTTTGAACTGCGCGTAACGCACAAACTCCCAATTTTGGCGAATGTAGTCTTGAAGAAAAGCAAGTACATGCCCCAGTGAAATCATCAGGTACGGTTTAGTAACTTCCGCCTTGACAGATCCAAAAGCGACGATCCGAAGGTTGTGTCCTGACGAGAGAACGATCTGACCCTTTCTCAGCAGCGTGCGTGCTACTTCTTCTGCATCCGTCGAAGCGCAGCACCCGAAACGAGCAAGCGCGACTTTCAGCGTTAGCGGGTCGGTCGCTTCTATATTCATCTGGGCACTCCCCTCCTTGACTTCGGCGATCAGCATGTCGGTCTGGTCGCCAGCAACGCCAAGCGCCGGATCTGGACCGTATGCTTCCTCGTTCATCTGTGATGCGCGCTTGCTGCCCCCACTCCGCATTACCCTGCCTGCTCCCGAGAAGCGAAACGCCAAGACGTCGAGATCGGTGACCGTTCGATAACCCGCATGCTTCAGGGCTTCCAGAACTGGATACTCCGCCACCGTGAAGTATCCGTTCACATGCAGATAAGCTTGGACGAGTGCGACTGCGTTATCCATCTTTACCCCTCAAACATGCAATTGGGCGCGAGTCTGGAGCAATTGCAGAACGTGTGCGCGTGAGATGAATCCTGCGAGTTCACCATCTGCCATGATCGGCAACTGATTCAGATCCTCGCGGGCCATCACTTCGAGCGCCTCAGTAACTGGCGTGTCGGGCGCAACTCTTCGCAACTGATCCAGTGGTTGCATTACCTCATCAACCGTAGTGTAGGGCCAGCGATTGCGTTCAACCTTACTGACTTCATTAGGGGTAATCATTCCTTCGGCGTGCCCATTCAACGTCACGACAAAACAGCGTCGCCCAGTGCGTACCAGATGCTCTTCAACGAACGTTTGCAGATTAGAGTGACCATCAACGGTGGGATAGTCGCGCGACATCACGTCAACGACGCGCACGCCACGCAGACCCTCGGTGATCGCTACTTGCGCGTAGCTCTCACGCGAGGCACTGAGTAGAAACCAGCCAATAAACGCGATCCACAAGCCGCCAAAGCCCGCGCCGCCGAAGAAACGCAGAATGCCAAGAACGATAAAGCCAAAGGCAACGACTTGACCGATGCGCGCGGCTATTCCGGTGGCGCGCTTTGCATCACCTGTGATCCACCAGACGCTGGCTCGCAAAACGCGTCCCCCATCAAGCGGGAAGCCTGGAATCATATTGAAGATGGCCAGCATGATGTTGATGTAGCCAAGCCACATCAGCATCGCCGGCAGTGGCCTCTTGGGGAATTCCGGCGGCGTCCAGCCCAACGCGAACGCGATACCCAGACAGATGATGCCGATCACTAGACTCGTGATGGGACCAACAATCCCCATCCAGAACTCAGTTTTTGCGTCCTCGGCCTCCTTCTCAATTTGCGCCACGCCACCCAGCGCAAACAGCGTGATTGAACGGACGGGCAGACCGCGCGATTTCGCCACAACCGCGTGTGATAGTTCGTGCGCGACGATGGCTGCGAAAAAGAGCAGTGCCGTGATGACTGCCAGGCTCCAACTCAGCGTGTCGCCCCACTCTGGATTATGCGTGCGAAAGTGTCCCGCGAGCGAAAGCGTGATCAACAAGGCGATGATCAGCCAACTGTAGTGCAAGCCAATCTCTACACCGAAGATGCGCCCTAGCTTTATTTGTGCTCGCATGTGTCCTCCGTTCTTCCTAATTCTGTGGTTCCCCTTTGCGCGCGTAATAACCAGAGCGCGTCCGCGCAACGAGTTTCGCGGAGCTTCCTGCCTGGCTAACCGCGACTCTTATCTTCCGCCACTTGCCATCGCGCTCCTTGTTCAGAGGGTAGTAGCCAAGGCTGTATTGCTGACTGACTTCGCGGGCAATCTCCTTCATGACGGCTTGGCACTGGTCCACGTTCTGCGGAAAGTGTGATGAACCGCCGGTAACCTCCGCCAGCTTCTTCAATTCGCCACGCGCATCACGATCACCCATCAGTCGCGCCAACAATCCCGAGCTGCTTCCCATTGAGCCAAACATGCCCACGGTATAGATGACCGCCTCTTCTTCTTCTGCGCGCTCGATCAATTCGCGCAGTTTCAAGCGGCTCGCATTGTCCTCGCCGTCGGTAACAACGACGAGGACTTTTTTGCGATTCTTCGAGTGCTTCAAATGGTCAAGCGCGAAATCGACCGCATCATACAAAGCCGTCTCGCCGTCAGCCTTCAGGCCAATGACTGAGTTTTCCAATCGGTGTTGGTCAGACGTGAAATCGATAACCAGTTCAGGCCGCCGATTGAAGGTGACAATGAAAGTTTCATCTCGACTGGTGCCATCATCAATCACATGAAGCGCGGCGTCGTAAACGTCGCTCATCATGTCCATCATGCTGCCGCTGCGATCCAGGACCAGACCCCAACTGACCGGCGATTCTTCCGCGCTGAAGAAACCCAGTCGCTGCTCAACGCTGTCTTCGTAAACCTTGAAAGCATCCTGCTTGAGATTCATTGCCGCCCGGCCTTGCTGATCGCTGACAGTGACTCTCAGCACAACCAAATTCGTATCGATTCTGATGGTCTCAAGCGGACCTTCCTGCTGTGCCTGGGCAAGCGCGGACACACAGAGCACCATCAGAATTATCCAAGCTAATCGCTTCATTCTGATTCGCATTTTGCTGGTCCTCCTTTCGGGGACTGCTTTACTTTTTCTCTGGCTCGACGTATTCCTGGCTGGCGGCTAGGTTGGCCTTTTTTAGTCGACGTGATTCCGCCGTCAGGCGATTGATCTCTTTATTGATCCGCATTACTTCGGGATTAGTGATTCTTTTTCCGCCACTCACAATTTGGTCCGGCAGTTCTCTGAGTTGTTCGCGCAATCTGGAAATCTGCTCGTCAGTTTCGTCGCTGCTCCCTTTAATGGAATCGGCAGTCCGGCTCTCGGAAGGATTTGATTGCCGTCCGGACTTAGCAACGGCTCCGGTATTCCCGAGTAGCAGTTGCGAGGCAGCGAGGACGGCGGGCACATAGTTGATTGTTTCCTGCGGCAAGAGACCTCGCTCGGCCAGGCTCCAGAAATCACGGATGCCGGTGCGATGCATCACTGTGGCAACGCGGTTCTCGCCCGTGTTGTAAGCCGCTACTGCCAGCAGCCAATCGCCAAACAGCGCATGTAAATCCCGCAGATACCGAGCGGCAGCGCGGGTGGACTTTTCCGGGTTACCTCTTTCATCTGTCCATGCTGTTCGCTTTAGCCCATAGCGATCGCCAGTGCCGGGAATGAATTGCCAAATTCCGTGCGCTGCTTTCGGTGAATGCGCGCCGGTGTTATAGGTGCTCTCGACGAAGCCGACGCTGAGTAGCCATTCAGGCACGCCTTCCTCGCGAAAAACTTGAGCCATCATTGGGCGATACGAGGCAAGACGTGCGCGTCCGATCTCCAGACGCGATCGTCCCCGGCCTTGGAAGTAGTTTAGAAATGCGGCTACGCGCGGCTGTGCGGAGTAATTACCTGCTACAAAGCCTCCGTCGATCGGAGCCACGCCGAAACTTCGGGTTGGCGCATCCAGTGCTACTAATTCCTTGGTAATCTCGCGAAGATACTCACGCAGGAATGGGTCTTGTTGCTTAGCGTCTCCTTCAGGCGCAGCGGCAGCGATTGTTTCGCCCGCCTGTCTCAGCAGCGCGCGCGCTTCGTCACGACGACCACTCTTCAGTTTTTGATTTGCTTGCCCCCGATAGACGTCCGCCTCTTTGACTGCATTGGCGGAATCTCCAGCAACCACAGCAGTCGCTATCAGCCGGTCGAGATAGTGCTCGATGTCAGGAGATTCAGACGTGTTCTCTCGCTCTTTTGCAGGGCTCGATTGCGCCTGTCCTAGCGCACCGGTCGCGAGTAATAAAACTGAACATATTAACAACAGCAAGCGGCTGCGGTTTTTAATAAAGAAGACTTTCATTGATTTACTTAACAGGCATCCTTTCAGCCCTGATCAGCGGAGTCGGACGATAGACCTGACTCCAAATCAGGTCATAGGTCTTGTCGGCCATCTGCTCCTTGAGAATGAAATTGAAGCTGCGGCTTGACGCACCCAGCTGTGGCTCAAACGTCTCTACATCAAACCGATAAATGTCTGAGCGCCCGACTGACCGGATGTCGGTCCAGCGCCAACTGCGCGAGTCATGTCCAGTTTGAGATTCGTACACCAGCCGGTCTGGATATACTTTCAGCACTCCCTCGCATCCTCCGAAACGATGAGAGTGCTTCACCGGTATTTGCGCCAGCGCGTTTTGATCTTCTTCAGCGAAAGAGGTGACGAACGGACGTGCGATGCGCTCTCGGAGAAAGTCGCTGACCTTTTGATCGATTTGTCCTTCGATAATCTTGAACGTCAGGCTTTGATCGCGGCCCAGCAGCAGCGCGCGGTCCTTGTAGGTCCAAATGCGTACGCTCGTTGGCGAGAGGATTTCGAACAGTCTGATATCGGTGTACGTCCAAGTG
>JBGQGG010000074.1:0-9662 GCA_041497335.1 Pyrinomonadaceae bacterium
CCGCCTTCACGAATAGCGAACCGCAGGCCTTTCTCCATCGCGATTGGCGCAATCAGCTCGATGTTCATCTCCACGTTGTCGCCCGGCATCACCATCTCCACTCCCTCCGGCAGGTGCGCTATTCCCGTCACGTCCGTCGTCCGAAAGTAAAACTGCGGCCGATAGCCCGTGAAGAACGGCGTGTGCCGGCCGCCTTCTTCCTTCGTCAACACGTAGGCTTCCGCCTTGAACTTTGTGTGCGGCGTGATGCTCCCGGGCTTCGCTATCACCTGCCCCCGCTCGATGTCCTTGCGTTCCACTCCGCGCAACAGCAACCCCACGTTGTCCCCGGCCGTGCCTTCGTCCAGAAGCTTCTTGAACATCTCCACCCCGGTGACGACCGTGGTTCTGGTTGGTTTAATGCCCACTATCTCCACACTCTCGTTGACTTTCACCTTGCCCCGCTCCACCCGGCCCGTGGCCACCGTGCCCCGTCCCTGAATCGTGAAGATGTCTTCGACCGGCATCAGGAAAGGCTTCTCCACGTCCCGCGCCGGGGTCGGTATGTACGAGTCAACCGCATCCATCAACTCCAAAACCGTCTTCTCCCACGTCTCGTCCCCTTCCAAAGCCTTCAACGCCGAACACTTGATTACCGGTATATCATCCCCAGGAAATTCATAAGCACTGAGCAGCTCTCTGACTTCCAGCTCCACCAACTCCAGCAACTCCGGATCATCCACCGCGTCTACTTTGTTCAGACACACCACCATCGCCGGCACCCCCACCTGCCGCGCCAGCAGAATGTGCTCCCGCGTCTGCGGCATCGGTCCATCGGTAGCGGCCACCACCAGGATCGCCCCGTCCATCTGCGCCGCGCCCGTGATCATGTTCTTCACATAATCGGCGTGCCCGGGACAGTCCACGTGCGCGTAGTGCCGGTTCTTCGTCTCGTACTCCACGTGCGCTGTGGCAATTGTTATCCCGCGCGCTTTCTCTTCCGGCGCCTTGTCGATCTGATCAAAGGCCACAAACTGCACTTTCGGATTCGTCTTCGCCAGAATCTTCGTTATCGCCGCCGTCAACGTCGTCTTCCCGTGATCCACGTGCCCAATTGTCCCGATGTTCACGTGCGGCTTATTGCGATCAAATTTCTCTTTGCTCATCTTTGTCTGTTCCTCACGTGGCACAGACTGCAGTCTGTGTCTGAGTTGTCATGTAAAACCGCACAGACTAAAGTCTGTGCGGCTTTATTTAGCTACGCCCTGCACCTTCGCGATTACTTCTTCGGCTACCTGCTTGGGCGCCTGGTCGTAACGCTCAAAGTGCATCGTCGAAGTAGCGCGTCCCTGCGTTGCGGAACGCAGGTCAGTCGTGTATCCAAACATATCCGACAAGGGCACGAATGCAGTGATAACTTGCACCCCTCCGGGGCGCGGTTCCATCTTCTCGATCTGGCCGCGCCGGCGTTTCAGGTCGCCGGTGACCGCACCCATGTAATCATCCGGCGTAACGACTTCGACCCGCATGATCGGCTCCAGCAATACCGGTTTCGCTTTTTTCAACGCATCCTGAAAAGCCAGCGAGCCGGCAATAATAAACGCTCGCTCGTCGGAGTCAACCTCATGAAAGCCGCCGTCGATCAGCCGCACTCTTATGTCCACCATGTCATAACCGGCCAGGTAACCACGCTCCATTGCGTCGTGAATACCCTGCTCGGTCGGCTTGATGAACTCGCGCGGGATTGCTCCGCCCTTGATCTCGCTCTCGAAAACGAAACCCTCGCCCGGCGCCGGCTCGATCTCGAGTTCGACGTGTGCGTACTGGCCGCGGCCACCGGTCTGCTTCTTAAAGATTTCTTTGCCGGGCGCGGCCTGCGTGATCGTCTCGCGATAAGCAACTTGCGGCTTGCCGACGTTGGCCTCGACCCCGAACTCGCGTTTCATGCGATCGACAATAATCTCAAGGTGCAGCTCGCCCATGCCGGCAATAATCGTCTGTCCGGTTTCATGATCGGTCGAAACACTGAAAGAAGGATCTTCCTGCGCCAGACGGCCAAGGGCCACGCCCAGCTTGTCCTGATCGGCACGCGTCTTGGGCTCGACGGCCACCCGAATAACGGGCGCCGGAAAATCAATCGCTTCCAAAACGATCGGTTTATTCTCGTCACAGATCGTGTCGCCGGTCGTGACTTGCTTCATGCCGCCAATAGCGATGATCTCGCCGGCACTCGCGTCTTCGACGTCCTCACGCTTGTTCGCGTGCATGCGCATCAAGCGGCCGACGCGTTCGCGCGTATCTTTCGCTGAATTGTAGGCGTAAGAGCCCGACTTGATCGTCCCGCTATAAATGCGCACAAACGAAAGCTGGCCAAGGTGCTTGTCGGCCATAATCTTAAACACCAGACCGCTGAACGGCGCGCTCGCATCCGCGGGGCGCTGTTCTTTGTGGCCGGTCTTTGGATTGACGCCTTCCACCGGAGGAATGTCGAGCGGTGACGGCAGATAGTCGACGACCGCGTCCAGCAGAGTCTGCACTCCTTTATTCTTAAATGCTGAACCAGTGACGACGGGTACGAGCCTGAGCGCCAGGGTCCCCTTGCGCAGCGCGGCGCGAATCTCACCTTCCGTGATCTTTTCACCTTCGACGTACTTGCGCATCAGGTGGTCGTCGACGGTGGCCACGGCTTCGATTAACTTCTCTCGGGCGGCCGCTGCTTCCTTCCTTAATTCATCCGGAATGTCGGCGGTTTCGTACTCTGCGCCTTTGCTTTCATCGTTCCAGATCAATCCGTTCATCGAGATGAGATCGACGACGCCTTTGAATTGATCTTCCAGGCCGATGGGAATTTGGAGCGCGACGGGATTCGCGCCAAGGCGGGTAACAATCGAATCAAAGGACCGCTGGAAAGATGCGCCGGCGCGATCCAGTTTGTTAATGAAACAAATGCGCGGGACGCCGTATTTGTCAGCTTGACGCCAGACGGTTTCAGTTTGCGGCTCGACTCCGGCAACGCCATCGAATACTGCCACGGCGCCGTCGAGCACGCGTAAGCTACGCTCGACTTCCATCGTGAAATCGACGTGACCCGGCGTATCGATAATGTTGATTCGGTGATCGACCCCGTTTCGTTCCCAGAAACAAGTCGTGGCGGCGCTGGTAATCGTGATACCGCGCTCCTGCTCCTGCGCCATCCAGTCCATGGTCGCCGTGCCCTCGTGCACCTCGCCGATTTTGTGCGAGACACCCGTATAGTAAAGGACACGTTCGGTCGTAGTGGTCTTACCGGCATCGATGTGCGCCATGATGCCGATATTCCGAAATTTGCTGAGGTCGTGCTTAGCCATTACCACTTATAGTGCGCAAACGCTTTGTTCGCATCGGCCATGCGATGCGTGTCTTCCTTCTTCTTAACCGCATTGCCGCGGTTGTTTGCCGCGTCGAGCAGCTCTGCCGCCAAACGATCAGTCATCGTCTTTTCGCCGCGCCCTCGGGCATAAGCGACGATCCAGCGAATCGCCAGGGCGCCACGACGCTCCTGGTGAACTTCAACCGGTACCTGATAAGTTGATCCGCCGACGCGCCGAGACTTCACTTCAACTGTGGGTCGAACGTTTTCGATCGCGCGCTTGAATACTTTCAAAGGCTCGTCGCCGGCCTTTTCGCCAACCTGGCGCAAGGCATCGTAGAAAGTTTTCTCTGCCAGCGAACGCTTGCCGCCCCACATGATGCCGTTGATGAACTTTGTCACCAGGGCGCTGTTGTAAACGGGGTCAGGCAAAACCGCACGTCTCTCTGCAACTCTGCGTCTCGGCATTGGGTTACTTGGCGCCTCCCTTCGGACGCTTGGCGCCGTACTTCGATCGGCTCTGCTTGCGATCGCTGACACCGACTGAATCCAGCGTGCCGCGAATCACGTGATAACGAACACCCGGCAGGTCTTTCACGCGCCCCCCGCGTATCAAGACAATGGAGTGTTCCTGCAGGTTGTGCCCGACGCCCGGAATGTAAGTTGTCACCTCGATGCCGTTGGTCAACCGCACGCGCGCGACTTTTCGTAATGCCGAATTCGGTTTCTTGGGCGTCTGGGTATAGACGCGAGTGCAGACACCACGTTTTTGCGGTGAGCTTTGCAAAGCCGGACTCGCCGTCTTGTACTTAACCTGCTGGCGGCCTTTGCGAACTAGCTGATTGATCGTCGGCACTGTTGATTTTCCTCGCGAATAAAGCGCAGAAGGGCCGGAGCCTGCCTCTTTCCGGAACTAGTCCGGCAGTCAGCGCAGGCAACTGCCCTGCTACTAAATTCTGGTTTAGGGACGTTCTGACGTCGCTTTTGAGGGCGGGCGCGGATCGTGGCTTCCCTGGAGCCGAAACTTTTCTGTAGCGTCGCAGAAGTGAGCGGTTTCACTTCATGCGCACTCACCTCAGCGGGTCTCTGCCACGCCAGCGCGAGCTCTTACGCCACAATAATGTCAAACGGCTGATGCCCTGAGCACCAACCGGGGCAACGCCTCCGCACCGACAGAACCAGTTGCAGCGTTGCACGTGGGGAATTCAGACCGGGGTCCGAAACGGAAAACTATACGGGGCGGGGCTTACTTGTGTCAAGCGAGGGTCGCTTCTGATGGTGGGGTATCCAGAGAATTACCCCACTATCTCGCTTCTGACGGGTACCTGCAGTGCTCGTTAGATCAAAACAGCCATTTCAAGAGGTACACGGCGCCGACGACAACACCGCCAACAATCAGCAACAGCAAAACAGCCGCGCCGAATACTGCCAGCTTGAACTTTCGATAACGCTTCTCGTCAGGCGGCGATAGCGAGCTTTGTGGAAAATAAGGAGGCGGTGTGTAAGTAGCCATTAGGATTCTCCAAAAAAACAGGCCGGTCAGCGAAATTGATCGCTACCGACGATCACCCTGGATTTGCTGGACTGCGCCGGGGCACCGGCCGCCGGTTCGAATTGGAATTAGCGTTTTTGTTTCCCTTCTTGTTTGCATTAGTGTTTCCGTTTGCGTTCCCGTTCGCATTTTCATTTTCCTGCTGCTTCTTGAGCATTTCTTCCGCGTGCTTCTTGCCTTCTTTGATTCGCTTTGCCCCCTCCCGCGCGTTCTCGATTGCGTCCGTCGCTCGATAATCATCGGGATCAAGCTCTAGTGCTTTCTGAAAAGCCGCGGTCGCTTCGGGATAGTGAGCCAACCGAGTTTCAGCCATTCCCAACTGATAAAAGGCTTCTTCGTCCTCAGGTCGCAGGCGCGTTGCCTGCCGGTAGGCACGCGTGGCTTCCTCATCCTGATGCAGAAAACTATGTGCTTCTCCCAGGTTGAAAAAGCCGTCCGCATCTTTCGGATCTGACTGGACTTTCTTTTTATAAAGTTCGACTGCCTTCTTATATGACTCGTCGGCCTCAGGCTTTCTTTCCAGCGCCGCGTAAGCCATGCCGAGTCGAAGATGCGCCTCCGCTAGATCCGGGTGCAGACGGATCGCCTCTTCAAACGCCTTAGCGGCCTGCTCATCCTGATCGTTCTTGTAAAGCTCTTTACCCTGATCGACCAGCGCCTGGGCCTCGCGCTTTGATTTTTCGGGGTCGGCGTTGTTGCCCGCCGATGTAGAGGCGCCATTGGCGTTTGCATTCTTGTTGCCACCCCGCCGACACGCGCAGATCCCCAGGGCCAGTAACAGAGCCACAGTGACGACGAGAAGTTTTCGCACACTCGACAAGATTGCAGCAGGCATATCCATGAAGCAGTCATGTATCTACGCCGAAATGCAATCCTGAGTCAAATTACCAAACGGATTTCGGTGGATGAATGGCAGGTTTTAGGGCTTCAAAAAAACCGAATGGGCGCTGCAACGTGGGGGTCGCAGCGCCCATTCATTTTCGTGGTTACTGTCCTCACCCCAGCAACCACTTGAGACGGAGGATCCACCAACCGTCTCTCTTGCCCCACAATATACTTCGCAACACTTATGCCGCGCAATAGTTATCTTCTTGCAGTCGGAAATGCAGCAAAACTCGTGCGTTTGCCTGTCTTGCCAGCGCCTTACCAGGAGTGAGGGTGCAACTTCTTCACTGTCCGCTTTGTAAGAATTTCTCGATCACAGCCCCCCGTGGAAAGTCGTTCAAGAAAAGATGACAATGAAGCAGCCGACAGTCAGTCGAAATTAACCGGTCCCGAGTTCAGCTCTGATCGCTTCGGCCAGGGCGTTGGCCTGCGCCTTGACCTCGCTTTCGCTCTCTCCTTCGATCATCACGCGTGCCAGCGATTCGGTGCCCGAGTAGCGCAATAACAGCCGTCCGCGATCACCCAGCCTTTGTTCAACCTCACGTGCTAGTTGCCAAACCGCGGGAATATCCTCAAAAGGTCTTTTCTCTCTGACTCTTACGTTCACCAGCACTTGAGGATAACGCTGAAAACCACAGGCTAATTCCGCGAGCGTTTTATTGTGATCGCGCATTACCCGCAGCAGATTTATTGTTGTGATCATTCCATCGCCTGCCAAACTCAGACGCGGAAAGATGAGATGGCCGGACTGCTCGCCACCCATGACTGCCCCGGTTCGTACCAACTCCTCGAGAACATATTTGTCGCCGACGTCCGCGCGCGTTAGTTTAATACCATGGGAGCGCAACGCGACCTCCAAACCAATGTTGCTCATTACCGTTGCGACTACAGTGTCACCATTTAGTTCGCCGCGCGCTTTCAGGTAATTCGCCAATACCCACATGCTCGCGTCGCCGTCCATGAAGTTCCCGCCGGCGTCGACAAAAAGAGCACGGTCAGCGTCCCCGTCGAACGCTATGCCCAGATCCGCCCGCCCCTCCACAACGCGGCGTTGCAGACCTTCTATGTGCAGCGAACCACAATCATGATTAATGTTGTGGCCGTCAGGTTCGTTATTGATCGCAATTACGCGAGCGCCGAGACGGCCGAACAGTTCAGGCGCGAGTTCATATGCGGCGCCGTTAGCGCAGTCGACAACCAACGTGAGGCCGGCGAGCAAGAGATCGTGAGCAACATCGAACTGGAGATAATTCAGATAGCGCTCCTGCAAGTCGGCGGCGTGCTCTGATTCCGAAGCCTGCCCGGCAAGGCCGCTTGTTGACTCGCTCACACTCCTGCCGGCTGCTGCCGCAGCGATGTCTTTTTCGATCCGGCGCTCTGTGGCCTCGTCAAGCTTTCGCCCGGAGGGATCAAAAACCTTGATGCCATTGTCTTGATAAGGATTGTGAGAAGCGCTGATTACCACCCCTGCGTCCGCCGGTAAAGTGCGAGCCAGAAACGCGACGCCTGGAGTCGTAATAATTCCGGCGGAATGGACCTCTGCGCCAGACTCCCGCGCTCCGGCGATCAATTCGCGTTCTATCCAGGGACCGGATTCGCGGGTATCTCGACCGGTGACAATTCGGGGAGCGCTGCCGGTTCTTTCGGCCAGGTGCCGCGCGAGCGATCCGCCAATGACCCGCACAGTTCGCGAATCGAGCGGGAACCTACCGGCCTCGCCGCGAATGCCATCGGTGCCGAAAAGCCTACTTGTGTTTTCCGGCTTCAATTGGTGTCTCGGGATTTTGGTTTCGATTCTCCGACAGCTACGATCGTCACGTGAACGTTAACGTGGTCGCGCGTTACGACCTTTGGATCGGCAAAGTGAATCGCGGTTCGCGGAGCGTCAAAACTTTCACTGCGGCCTTCAATAGATATCGTTTCGGTGCGGGCTTTCTCAAGTGAATTAACGCTGCTTGCCGGTCCGGTCGCTCGAACCCTGGCCGGCGTGACTAAGACTTCCTTAACTTCATAGGTCGGGGCGGGCTTGCCTTCGACGCTCGGTTCGACAGCAAGCTCGCGCTCAATTTCTCGGCCGGATACCACAAACCAGAGCACAAGGGTGATGGCCAGGGCCAGTAATTTCAGACTCCAATCTTCGACAAAGATCCGGTGCAGATAATGCTCAACAGAACCCGGCGCGCTCGTGTATCGATTGCTCTCGCGAAAAGGCATGTCAACCTCAGATCGAAGCGATCTCTTCCCTATCTCTTTCTGATTCCGCCGCGCGCGCCGCGTTAACAGCGGCCGTGGCAACATCGCGGCCCTCGATCGCCTGGAAGATCGCGGCGCGCAGGCGAATAGCATCGAGCGCGCGCATAATTCGCCCCGCCCGCACGAATGATATCAGGCCGGTTTCTTCTGAAACTACGATTGCCACCGCATCTGAATCTTCCGTGACGCCAAGCGCCGCGCGATGGCGCGTGCCAAGATCTTTCGACAACATCGGATTCAAAGACAGCGGTAAGAAGCAGGATGCCGAGGCGATTCGATCACCTTGCACGATGATCGCGCCGTCGTGCAGCGGCGAAGGCGGATTGAAGATCGCGACGATCAAATCGTAGCTGAGTTCTGCATCCAACCTGACGCCGGCATCCACGATTCCCTTCAATCCAACGTTGCGCTCGATGACGATTAGCGCTCCCGTCTTGGTCGAAGCCAGGGTCGTCGCAGCCAGAACAATTTCGTCGTAAATGCTCTCGCCAAACTGCCCGCGATGACGCCGGGTGAAAGGCATCCGGAAACGATTGCCAAATTTAATGAGCGCCTGGCGAATCTCTGCTTGAAACAGAACGATAATCGCTACACCGATGTAAAGCAGCGCGCCGCGCAAGACAAATTCAAGCGTCGCCAGGCTCTCAGTCACGGCGAGCCAGTACAAAAGTGCGAAGGCCCCGATTCCGGCGGCCATAGGTGCGGCGCGGGTGCCGCGCACGAGTTTCAGCACGCCATACACCACCAGAAACACGAACACGATGTCGACGATCGATCGCAGCTCCGCCAATCTGACAACGTATTCCTTCAATGGCAGCAGCAGCACTAGCATGAGCTATGTAGTAGTCGACCACCTTCTGATACCGGGACGATCCGCCGCGCTATCAGTCGGGTTTCGGAACCTAAATCAATTGCCTGAAAAGGGGCCGCACAGACAGTCGCGCCCAGCCAGCAGTTAACGGACGCTCCGCAGGGATTATCGCGGAAAAACGGGCGCGAAGCAATGGTTGTTTGGGAGACGGGCGCATTGGAAACCTCGCGCCAGGCATGATTGGCAACACGGGCGCGGCTTTCGCTCCGCTAGATCGCGGTAGGACTGCCAGTTACCCAACAGCCCCCGCACAGATCCCGGCGTGCAGTTTTCCCGCAGCGGGCTCTTTGAAAACATACTTCTCTTCAAACGGAACCTCGAACTTCTTCAACCAGGCCAGATATTCCTCTTTGAATGATCGCCCGGCGATGATGTCGTTCCTGGTTTCGGATGTAGCTAATGATCGTGTCTAGTTGCGAATGGCCATAAGAGAACGCGCCATAGCCTTCCTGCCAACTGAACCTGCCGCGAACCCATCTTTTCTTGTTGATGAAGTTCGAAGAGTCGGCCTTGATGTCCCGAACGAGATCGGCCAAAGCCATCGCGGGCTTCAATCCGATCAGAATGTGAACGTGGTCAGACATTCCGTTGATGGCGATCAGTTTTTGTCCGCTGTTTCTAACGATGCCGGTTCACTAGTGTCCGGTTAAACGATTTTGGTTACACGCTAAGTTAATGTGGTGCAGAGAAATAAACCCGATGATTGAGCTAAACGATTTGAATACGAGTCCGGGGTTTTCCTGGCTTACTCTTGTGCGATCAATCGCGAAGGA
>JBGQGG010000075.1:0-9178 GCA_041497335.1 Pyrinomonadaceae bacterium
AGAATGTTACAGATCTGCAGCGTTACTCTTTTCGAGAAAACCCCCATTTTACGGGCTCTTTCTTTGGTAGACGATCAAACCAACTTAGACGATCTTTGCAAACAACTGATTCTGTTCAACTAACGTTGGGACAGTAGTGATTTGTCATCTATCATGTGCCATCGATGACGAGAAATAGCGATTGAAACAGAATTGACCCGCAATGGAGTCGGTACCCGGAGCTGCGATGCTTAACCCCAAATGACCAATGAGAAATGTCAAACGAGAAATGGAAAATGGTTCAAAAAGAGATGAAGGTGCTAATTCTCAACGAAACTGAAGTCCATGAGCTTCTACCCATGTCGGAATGCGTCTCCGTGATGGAAGAAGCTTTTATTGCGCTTGCTCGTGGCGAGGCTCATCAACCATTGCGCACGATCTTCAGGCCGCCCGAAATCAACGGCGTCCTGGCCTTGATGCCCTCCTTTCGCGACGGCCAGTCTCCGTTGTTCGGTTTGAAGGCGATCTGTGTCTTCCCCGGCAACGCTAAGATTGGCAAAGACGCGCATCAGGGAGGTGTTCTGCTTTTCGACGGCAGAGACGGCGAATTGCTTGCTCTGGTTAACGCGTCAGCGATTACGGCCATTCGCACTGCAGCGGTCAGCGCGCTCGCCACACGTGTGCTCGCGCGCGAGGACGCAGCCGAACTCGCAATCATAGGCGCGGGCGTGCAAGCGCGAGCGCACTTAAGCGCGATCACCGGTGTTCGTGACATCAGGCGCGTGCGCATTGCCGCTCGACGCCTGGACAACGCGCAGCGGCTCGCGAATGATATGCAGCCTCAATTCCCCGCTCCCATCGAGGCGGTGGACACCGTCGAAGCCGCCGTTCGCGACGCTGATGTGATCGTCACGGCAACGACCGCGCGTGAACCGGTGCTCATGCGCGAATGGATTTCTGCGGGAACCCACATCAATGCCGTTGGCACTTTCTCGTTCAATGCCCGCGAGATCGATACCGCGACCATGGTTGCGGCTAGTCTGTTTGTTGACCGTCGGGAATCGGCTTTGAATGAAGCGGGAGATTATTTGATCGCCGCGGAAGAGGGTGCTATCGGCCCGGAACACATCCGAGCGGAATTGGGCGACATACTAACGGGCGCTAATTCCGGTCGCACCTCCGCGGCCGAAATCACGCTCTTCAAATCACTCGGATTGGGAATCGAAGATCTCGCCGCCGCCGCGCATGTCTATCGGAAGGCGCGTGAACAAAACCGTGGGACTCAGGCTGAATTTTGATGGCATTGAGACACTACCGGCAGGCGTATTCCCTGCTGCAAATTCACAACAAGGCAAGTCACCGCACGATTGTCAGTGACGTTGAACCACAGCGCGATTCATTTGTTTGATTGTGATCATGGGCGTGGCTAACGGCTGTTTTGAATCCCAGTGCTGCGCGAACGTACCTGTAACCGCGCTTCTTCTAACCCAGTAGACGTCCCGCATGAGATAGTGAGAATCGGACCTGGCCGAAGTATCGATAAGGCGCGGCGAGAGGAAATCAGCGTGAGGCTCGAAATCTAGTCGGCTTTGATCGGCCCGCTTCAGCCTGCCGCCCTTAACCTCTACCGGGTAAGATTTTATTGGCTGACCGTTCGCCTCTACTATCAACAGAAAATGCCCGTCGCGCTTGGCCAGCTCTTCCAGAGTGAGTGGCTGCGTGCCGGACTTTGTGGTTTGGATCAGCTCGCTGGTAAAAAACTGCCAGTCGATGCTATTAAGCGCCACGGATTCGCGGCTGCTCGCGATTTCCCGCGAACCCTGCATCAGATGAATCGAAGCCAGCGGATTGGTCATGCCTATTGGAAGCTCTCGCAGACTCATCCACCAGTTGAAGTCCACATTAGCGCTCGGATTGTCAATAGGGACTGAAAAGTAAGCCAAATCTCGCCAAGGTCCTTCGCGGAGGAATTTTTTTGGCGAATCATAGGGGTCACCGTCCGGCTCACTTTTCAAAGTGAAGGGCAATCTGGTAATCACGCGATCAGCGACCTTGACCGTCAACACAAAGTCACCAGACTCCCCAAGTTTTATCTCTCCAGGTTTGTCACTGGGCACCAGATCGCCAAATAGGGGAGAGCTCGAATGCGACTCGAACCGCAAAGGAAGGCTGACCACTTCTCTCCCTGACGGTCTGTTGACGGTAACCATTGCCCGTTCAACGCCTCCCGGCGGAAAGACGATCTGCAAACCCTCTATCAGGAACTCACCATTGAGTTCAGAGAAGCGCATATTCAGCAGCGAATGGTACTCAGCCGCCGGCTTCGCTAACTGTCCAAAGGTGACGGAAGGCAACGCCGCGAGCAAAGTCAGAACGGCCAGCCGGAAAATGAAAGACTTCAAGAGCATGCTATTTAATACTTAAAGGTGCATATCCTCATCAGTTCCGGGTTGGAGCGACATATTTCGCGTCCCGCCGGGCGCAATTTCCCAATTGCGCTGACCAGCACGATCTGCTTCAGCTTTAGGAGGCAGGGAACGGATCGCAGCTCGCCTTACATCTCACGCGTGCAATTCGGCGCGAGTCTGAAGCAATTGCAGAACGTGCGCCCGCGAAATGAATCCAGCGAGCTCGCCACTTACTATGACCGGCAACTGGTTCAGATCTTCGCGGGCCATCACTTCAAGCGCATCAGTAACCGGCGTGTCGGGAGCAACCGTTCGGACCTGATCCAGCGGCCGCATTATGTCAGCGACAGTAGTGTACGGCCAGCGAGGACGCTCAACCTCGCTAATTTCCTTCGGCGTTATGATTCCTTCGGTGCGGCCATTCAAGGTCACCACAAAGCAGCGTCGACCACTTCGTACCAGATGTTCTTCAACGAACGTTTGCAGATTGGAGTAACCATCCACTGTAGGGTAGTCGCGCGACATCACGTCAGTGACACGCACGCCACGCAGAGTCTCGGTAGTTGTTACCTGCGCATAGCTTTCGCGGGACGCAACGAGCAAGAACCAGCCAATAAAGGTAACCCACAGACCGCCGATACCTGCGCCACTGAAGAACCGCCAGATACCAAGTACGATGAAACCAAAAGCAACAAACTGACCCACACGAGCGGCGACCTTCGTCGCTCGATTGGCATCACCGTTGATCCACCAGACGATAGCTCGCAGCACACGCCCGCCGTCGAGCGGAAAGCCGGGGATCATGTTGAAGATCGCCAGCATGATGTTGATGTAGCCGAGCCACATCAGCATTGCCACCGATGGCGCCGCAGGAGACTCCGACGGCGTCCATCCCAAAGCCAGCGCTACACCCAAACAACCGACGCCGATCAAAAGACTCGTGATCGGACCAACGATCCCCATCCAGAATTCGGTCTTGGCATCCGTTGCTTCTTTCTCAATCTGGGCCACGCCGCCGAGGGCAAAGAGCGTTATTGAACGGACCGGCAGCCCTCGTGCTTTCGCCACGGCTGCATGTGAGAGTTCATGAACGACAATGGAAGTGAAAAAGAGTAGCGCAGTGATGACCGCCAGCGCCCAGCTCAAGCCCTCGCCCCACTCCGGGTTATGCAAGCGGAAATGTTCGGCGAGTGAGAATGTAATCAGGAGCGCAATAATGAACCAACTGTAGTGCAGCCCAATCTCGATACCCCAGACGCGGCCAAGTTTTATTTGTGCTCGCATAGTTTTTCCTGTGAGTACTTGCCGAAACGTGAGATGAACTCGGATCGCGTCAGGCCGCCGGCCTCAGCCAACTTCGTGATCGATGCCTCATCGAGAAAATCTCTTACCCCGATCCTGACCATATAGTCGCGCGCCACCCGGTAACTTTCAGTCTCTACGTCAACAAAACGTTGCCGCCCGCGGCCTGTTTCAGGATCCATCACCTGGCTGAAGGGGACGGGTTGAAATTCGCCACCCTGAATAGTGATCATCGAATTCGAGCCATCGCGCAGAAGATAGTTAAACGCCGCGTAACCGAGGTCGCGCGCATATTCGGCGTCGTAAGGGATAGGAGACGCGCAACGCAGTTCGTAGCCGATGCTCTTATCCACCACTGTTACTTTTATGTTTCGCCGTTCCAGACGGAGCTGCACTTCATTCTTGACTTTGCGGCCCAGATCGATCTCAGCCACGCGTATATTACCTTGAGCATCCCGATCGACATCCTGCAGCTCGGCGACTTCGGCCGCATCAAAATGTTCAACCAAAGCTTCTGCCAGCAGGATTACGCCGTAGTGTCGTCCGATTGCTCGGCGCTTTATAATCGTTCCTTCGACAATATCAACGATATCGGCAAGTGAGATCTTCTGGTCAAACTCCTCGGGGATGATGGTACACGTCGCACTCGCGGCCTTACCGATTCCGAGAGTTAGATGGCCGGTCGGCCGTCCCATGGTCACAGCCAGGTACCAACGCCCGGTCGTGCGTGCGTCCTCCATAAGTCTCTTAACCAGCTCAACTCCGACGTGGCGGGCGGTCTCGTAGCCGAGCGTCGGCACTGAGCCGGGCAGCAACAGATCGTTGTCTATGCTCTTGGGTACCTGCACCACCTTGATGGATCCATGCGTTTCACGCTCAATAGCTGCTGAGCTGCGCACCAAATCGTCGCCTCCGATGGTGACAAGTGCTTCCAGTCCGAGTTTCTTGAGCGCCGCGATGGTGTTCTCCAGCGATTGCGGTTGACTTGTTACGTCCGTGCGCGACGTGCCCAGCATGACGCCACCCTGCAGATGTATGCGGGCTACCTCATCTATCGTCAGCTCGTGTTGCTCATCCGTATACCGCTGAGCAAGCCATTCGAAGCCATCGTGAAAACCAATCGCTGTGCAACCACTCTTAATGGCCTCGATTGCAATCGCCGAGATCACTCCGTTTGTGCCTGGCGCCGGACCACCGCCGACCAGAATGCCTACTCTCTTAAGTGCCATCAGGATTGAGCTCTAACTTCAAGGGCTTTGAGTCATGTCAAGCCTTGACCAAAAAGTTCTTTCCGGCAATCCGCGCAGCGGATTACTGACAATAGCCCGGCAGTTCACTGCCGGGTCGAGCATCAATATTGCAGGCCAGTCCGTGAAACGGACGGCTGAATACAGAGCCAAGGGATGCTAGATTCAACTTGCGAAGAATGTCGGAACTTCATAGCGATTACCGCAACTTGAGTACTCGCATCCGGTCGCTACCGCTCCCGGTTCTGTAACATCAGTCGTCCGCTGCGCGGACTGGCACATTACATTTGGGCAAACCCGGTTTGTCGGGTTCGAGCCATTGATCGAATCAAGGCACCTGCCCGCTAAAGTAGCCGAACCTATTGCGAAACTCGGCAGTTGTCATATTGGCTGCGGCAGCCATCTTTTCGACCCAGGAGGGATCTTCGAAGTCCTTCGCCTCAAGTCGAATCATGTATTCGCGCGCGACACGATAGCCCTCACTTTCAACGTTGACCATTCTGACGCGCGTCTTGCCTGTTCCCGGCTCACGAAGCTGGTCAAATGGCATTGGCACCATGCGTCCGCCCTGAACGCTGATCATGGCTTCGGTTCCGCCCTCCAAAAGAAATCTGATCGCGCTATAACCGAGATCGCGGCAATAGGCGGCGTCGAAGGGAATAGGATCAGCACAGCGAAGTTCGTAACCAATATTCTTGTTGACGATAGTCACGCGAATACCGCGCTGGGTCAGGCGGCCCTGCACTTCGACTTTGACCTTCCGAGCCAGGTCAACTTCGGCGAACCGTATGTTACCGTGGTCATCTCGCTCAACATCCTGTAGCTCCTGAAGTTCCTGTGATTCCAGTTTTTCGATCAGACCTTCAGCCAGGACTGCTACCCCAAAGTGGCGGCCCATTGCCCGTCGTTTAATGATCGCTGTTTCGACAATGTCGCAAATGTCGGAAAACGCTATAGTCTGCCGACTGAACTCTTCGCCGATCACGGTCAATGTGGCGCCCGCCGCTTTGCCAATCCCCAGGGCGAGATGGCCGGCTTTCCTGCCCATGGCGACAACCACATACCAACGTTTCGTTGAGCGTGCATCTTCCATCAAGTTCTGAACCAGTTCGACACCGTAGTGACGCGCTGTCTGGTAACCAAAAGTAGGTATGTGGCTGGGCAGCGGCAGGTCATTGTCTATAGTCTTGGGGACATGGACTACGCGTATTTGGTGTCCGGAACGTTCCGCGACGAAGCTGGATGAAAGTGCAGTGTCGTCACCGCCGATGGTCACAAGATGAGTAACGCCAAGGGCACGGAAGGCCTCAACCACCGCTCGTATGGCTTGTTCAGAAGTTGTCGGATTATCCCGGGCCGTGCCGAGGATTGAGCCGCCTTCAAGATGAATACGCGAGACATCTTCAATCCGTAACGGACGCACTTTTGAGGTGTCTCCGCGGATAAGCCACTTGAAACCATCCGCGATTCCGACAACCTCGAGGCCCTCATTAACTGCCTCGATAACGGCAGCCGAAATAACGGCATTGATTCCTGGCGCCGGCCCTCCACCGACTAATATCGCTAAGACTCCGTTTGCTGACATACGCGCTCACAGTGCTTGATTGAGGCAATCTTACAATCGCACAAGAAGAATTCCACAGTTTAGATGGTTTTGGCATTAACCAAAACACGAGATGTGGCTATATAGCCCAGCTACGCTCTTCATGGTTAACCCGAAACGCTCGGACTATTGGCTCGGCTCAGGGACAACATACACAACTATTCTCGCGACTGGTGGGACTGAAAACTTATCGATTTTCCTAAGAACGTGAAGCGGGCGACGGGGAGATGTCAACCACCCGATTGATTGCCTGCTGGGCTCCTAACTAAGTTCTTAATGGCTACGAAAGGTGTGTTATCGCAGTTTCTTAGGCGCAGCTCGTCTTCGTTTCTTGCCAAAAAATTGGCAAGTTCACTTCGCTGTTCCCGGAGTTGTCTCGAAGAGCAAACAGCTTGGGCACTGAAATCATAGCCTGGCAAAGACTTAGCGCACACAATCGTACAATGTCGTTGCAGTCTCGTTGTCGTTGCGGTTTCGTGAGAATCTGACACTCCTTTGAGCATCATACTTTGCGACACGGCAGCTTAGAACTTTAGGCAAAGAAGGAAAGGCTCTAGATCGCATCTCTTAAGCCTCGCGCCCTTTAGCTGACAAGTGATGAGTCTTTGGGTACGCGCCCAGGCGCGTGAGGGTAGAGGTTTGTCCAACGAACGCAAGGGCTGGGTCAAAAAGAATTTCATTTAATTTTATTAATAAGGGAAAAGGAATCATCGAAGTTGAAAAATCAAAACAACAGTCACGTGAAGGAATATCTACGTTGGTATTCATCAAGGTTATCCATACTCCTGCTGCTCACTTTACTCACTTGTGCGCTGGTTGACGCCGGTCACACCGCGAGGCTGAGTGACCGCTTCAGTGCCAATGCCCAGGTCCCAAGTGTGTTGCTTGGTCCAAGTGTTCCGGCATTGAATTCCCTGTCTGGCATACTCGACGACTTCCGGCCTAAAACGAACAGCTCCACGAACACCTTCATGGTTGAGGCTGAGTCGGGCACGGTTAGTTTCCCGATGACCGTTGCGCCCAGGGCGGACGCATTCGGCAATCTCTACGTGACGTCCCCTCTAGCGAACACAGGCAGCGTCACTTTTACAATTAGCATTGAAGCGGGCGGGGATTACATCTTCTGGGGCCGCGTGTTCGGCCCAACTTCTAGTGAAGATTCTTTCTTCGTATCGGTCGATGGCGGCGACGAAGATGTCTACGATGTTGCCCAGGAGAGTTGGTCAACCGAATGGAGATGGACGGAAGTAAATGGGCGCGCGGGGAAAAAGCCATTAACGCTGAATCCGCGCATCTTCAGTCTTTCACGGGGTGAACACACGATTGTCTTTCGCGCACGGGAAGCCAACACCTGGCTTGACTGTCTGGTTGTCTCAAACGACCCCACCTTTGTGCCCACTGACATCGAACCCGTGCGCAATTCTGCGTGGGCGCCAACACCGGCCACATCTTCGATACCAACGCTCGGGGTCGACGCCACATCGGCGCTGACTCCGACGCTCGCCGGGCTCGTTGCTGCGTATGGGTTCAACGAAGGCAGCGGAACGATGGTGGCGGATGGGTCGGGCACTAACAACACTGGCACGATCACCGGAGCGACGTGGACGACGGCAGGCAAGTACGGGGGCGCGCTTTCATTCAATGGGACCAGTGCGCTAATAACGATCAACGATTCGGCCTCGCTAGATCTCACGACTGGGATGACGCTCGAAGCGTGGGTATACGCAACGACGGTGAGCAGTGCCTGGGGCGATGTAATCTTCAAAGGGGACGACAACTACTACCTGGAAGGGACATCTTCTAACGGGGGAGTGCCGGCGATGGGAGCCACTTCTTTGGGGCAGGTCCTTGGAACGGCGACCTTGCCTGCGAACACATGGACGCACTTGGCAGCAACGTATGACGGGACGACGATGTGCTTTTATGTGAACGGGGTGCAGGTGGCCAGTCAGGCTCAGACGGGGAACATAGCGCCGTCGGCAAACCCGTTACAGATCGGCGGAGATAGCATCTACGGACAGTATTGGGCGGGGCAGATTGACGAAGTTCGGGTTTACAACCGCGGGCTAACCGCGACAGAGATCCAAACGGACATGAATACCGCGATCGGAGGCGCGCCGACGCCGACTCCGACGGCCACGCCGACACCAACGCCCAACACACCGCCGTCGTCAGTGAACCTGAGCACCAGTGGCAGCCCGATCAACGAGGGCGCGTCCTTAACCCTTAACGGCTCGTTCACCGACCCGAACGCTGCCGACACGCACACGGTGGTCGTCAATTGGGGTGACGGCACGGGCACTACTACGCTCAATCTCGCCGCCGGCGTGAAGGTCTTTAGCCCGAGCCATCAGTATCTCGACGACAACCCGACCGCGACGTCCTTTAACATCTACAACATCAGCGCCACCGTTACCGACAATCCGGGTGCCAGCGCGAGCGGTGCAACCACCGTGCGGGTCAACAACGTCGCACCTTCGTGGCAAACGGTCACGCCTTCGCCTGCGTCGCTCAGTGTTGGAGGAACCGTTACGCTCAACGGCACTTTCAGTGATCCCGGGCTACAGGACACACACACGGTGGTCATCAATTGGGGAGATGGCACCGCCTCGACCACCCTCAACCTGGCCGCCAACGTC
>JBGQGG010000076.1:0-9150 GCA_041497335.1 Pyrinomonadaceae bacterium
CGCTTGGATGGCTCGATCCAGCACTCGCAGGGCCACGTTCGGAGCGACAACTTTGATCATCGCGATCTCGGCTCGCGCCGCCTTGTTTCCCACCGTGTCCATCATGTAGGCCGCCTTCAGTGTCAACAAGCGGGCTTGTTCGATCTCCATGCGAGAGGTCGCGATGTCGGCACGGATGGTGCCCTGTTCGGCGAGCGGTTTGCCAAAAGCCACGCGCGCTTGCACGCGTTTACACATCGTTTCAAGGGCTCGCTCGGCCACGCCGATGCAGCGCATGCAGTGATGGATGCGCCCGGGACCCAACCGTCCCTGGGCAATCTCGAATCCGCGTCCTTCGCCGAGCAAGATATTCGAGACCGGAACCCGAACATTTTCAAACGTGATCTCGCCATGGCCGTGCGGCGCATGGTCGTAGCCGAACACCGTTAGTAACCGTTCGATCTTCACTCCGGGCGCGTCCATCGGCACCAGGATCATCGACTGCTGTTTATGCCGCGGAGCAGAAGCGTCCGTCTTGCCCATGAAGATGGCGATCTTGCAGCGCGAGTCCCCAGCGCCCGAAGCCCACCACTTCCGCCCGTTGATGACATACTCGTCGCCGTCCCGAATAATGCTCGCCTCGATGTTCGTCGCGTCTGATGAGGCTACCGCGGGTTCGGTCATAGCGAAACACGAACGGATTTCACCCGCGAGCAGCAGCTTCAACCAGCGCTCTTTCTGCTCCGGCGTGCCATAACGAGCGAGCACTTCCATGTTGCCGGTGTCCGGCGCCGAACAGTTGAACACTTCGGGCGCCATCGGGCTGCGGCCCATGATCTCGCACAGCGGTGCATATTCGAGATTCGACAAACCTGCACCCTGTTCGTCATCCGGCAAGAACAGGTTCCACAAACCCGCGGTACGCGCCTTAGGCTTGAGCTCTTCGATTACGCGTGTAGGCAACCATCGTTCGCGCTCAATCTCGTCGTACAACCGTTGCTCATTGGGATAAATGTGCTCTTCCATGAACGCAGTCAGGCGCTTCTGGAAATCTTTCGCTCTCTCCGAAAAATCGAAGTGCATTGTTTTTCTCCCCGAGAAGCTAAATTTGTTTTGCTGGCCGCGACGCCAGCGTGTCTCACAACGTTGCCGCGCCGCACTGAGTCAAGGTCTCATCGGTGTGTTCAAATTTCCCGCCAAACAGGCACTGCATGCTCCGACCACTCTCGTGTCCATGAGCAAGAGGCACGCGAGGCTACCTGCTTTCTTGGCGACAGCGAGCGATGATAGATCAACCAAGACGTGCCTATGTGTATCGTGAACCATTCTTCGGGCAATCTTGCCGGGCGCTTTGAGTTTTCCCAAAGCTTTCCGCTGCACTTTTGATTCACGCAAGAAATACTATTAATCCCATAGATCGGATTCCCGACATGGTCCCGCCACTCCTTAACCGTCATCAGGACCTCGAAAACGGAATCCACCAGTGCCGGGCTAATGGCAGCTATGCCAAGCCGGCGCGGATGTACAAAGTTCTCGGTTAAGGGGCTTGAGCATTCCTTCCGTCGGCGCAGGCCGTTGATGATCCGCGAGACATGGGACTCCGATACACCGATCCGCGCGGCTAGTTTCCTCTGGTCGCCGCGCTTAAGGTCCTTGGTCACCTCCCGCCGAATCACTTCGACCAGTTCGGGCGGTATTCGCCCTCTCCGGGCCGCGCGTTCGGGCCATGCGCATTCAGCTTTCTCTGCTCCAAGTTCGCTGCTGTGAAAGATGTACCAGTAATATCCTAAGCGCCGGGCATCCCACCCAAGTGGCAAGCTTGAGAGCTTTTGAGAGCTGGTCCTTCCTTGCGCCGCCTCACAAAGCCGGACGACGCGGCTCAGGGAGTTGATCCCGTAGTGAGGAGAGCCGTAACGGGTGAGCCACGCCCGCGTAGTAAAGACGGCTTGCGCGACCTGGGCAATCGCCTTCTCGGTAACTCGCAAGCACGGCGTTCCTTCACCCGCGCTGTGTGGAAACTGCAGAACAGGCTGTAGGCCTTCTTCACCCGGGAAAGGCATCGGCGTCAAAGCATAGCTGGAAGTATTGGCGGGCAGTGCAGGCATCACTACAGCCTCCTTAGCATTTTGCCTTTAGCTCGCGATCACTAGAAATCCGGCGGCGTATACCTTTACAAGCTCAGTCGCCAGCGTCCCCCCCAACCCATCTACGAGGAAGAAAGGTTATTTGCCGCACTTGCGCCTGCCGCTTCGACCTCTGCGGATTCGGCCAGCGCATCTGCGGCGGTGGACTCGCGCATCCAGTGCTTCAATTTCTCCATGTCTTTAGTCACGGTCCCCGAAGCGGTGAACAACACCAAAGTTAGTAACACGCCGAGTGCGGGAATGATGTACATCGCCGAGTGCAGCCCTGCGGCGCGAAAAGGTTCGAGCGCCTGGCGCGTCAGACTTGTCATCCCCGCCGCGCTGGCCGCGCGAGTGGTGTAGAAGTCGCTCACAAGTCCCGTCCCGTACGGCCCGAGCGACGCGCCAAGGACATACATCGCGAAGAAATAGAGCGCCATCGCCGTACCTCGCAAGCTGGGCTCGATCACGTCTTGGATCGTCGAATACACGGTGGAGTAGTAGGCATACATCAGCGCGCACCCGGCCCCCATCAGAATCATGAATCCGAGAATGTCGCCACCCGTCCTCCCGAGCGCGAGGAAGATTAATGGCACTGAGCCGAGAATTGCCAGGGCGCCGACGAGCAAACGTCCGTTCGCTTGCCGTTTCATGACGGCATCGCCTACGACGCCACCAAGAATCAAACCCGGCGCGCCAAATAGGCCGTACACGACCATCGAAACGAAATTGGCTGTGCGGATGTCCGCGCCGTGATAGCGCATCAGAAAAGGGGTGATGAACGAGCCGATGGCGTACATGTTGAAGTTGTGTAACGCGCCCGAAATGATCAACCAGCGCATCGTCGGCGTCGAGAACACCAAACGGTAAGGCGAGCCTTCGCGCTGGCGCCCGCCAATCTTGTGTGTCTCGGCCGCGCCGCGTTTCGGCTCTCGGATGAAAAGGACCATCAACGCGCAGAGCAGCCCCGGAATGCCCGCCACGTAGAACGCGGATCGCCATCCGTAGGAACGCGCAATCGTCCCGCTCACGGCGAAACTCAGGGCGATGCCGACGGGCAGCCCCAGCATGAAAATGGAAAGGGCCCGGGCTCGCCGGCTTGCCGGAAAAAGGTCGCCGATGAGAGAGGTGGCGGCCGGCGCACATGACGCTTCGCCAACTCCCACGCCGAGACGGCAGGTGAAGAGCTGCCAGAAATTTCTCGCTGCGCCGGACGTCGCCGTCATTAGACTCCAGACGAACACTCCGGCAGAGAGAATCCACGTGCGCTTCGCCTTGTCTGTCAAACGACCGAACGGCACACCGACAAATGCGTAGAGCAAAGTGAAAGCCGTGCCGAGTGCGCCCAGGGTGCTATCACTTAGTCCCCATTCTTTCCGAATAGGCTCGCCGACGGCACCAAGGATTTGCCGGTCGAAGAAGTTGATCGCGTTGATGGCAAACAAAACCCATAGCGCAAACCTTGCATTTGATCGGTGAACACTCATTCAGGTTAATTCAGGTTTCCCTTTCAATACGCGTCACCTTAGATCAGTTACCGTGGATAGCAGCGGAGCCTGATGACACTTGGGATTGAGAAAATGCGCCCGACCTGATGGGTGCACTCCCAGTCTGGCTACCAACATCCACAAAAAACCATTACCAAATCCAAGAGAGTCACTGCCTGGAAATGAAACTAAATAAAGCTTGACATTTTTCGATCCTGATACTACTTTACCGACCGTTCGGTAGCTATCATACTTCGCTAGTGGGCTTTGTCAATTTCCTTTTATCCAGAAGTCGATATGATCGGACTTAACTTCTGGCCCAAAAGCGGCCGAAGCATCAGGCATCTTAATCGCGATCTCCGTTTTCTCAGAGAATGCTCGAAGGAGGACCTATGAAAAAGTTCATCTGCTTACTCGGGTCTGGCTTGTTGTGCCTGCTGCTATTCGGCGGCGCCCACGCTCAGGGCGTAGGCTCTTCAGGAGACATCAAGGGAACTGTCACAGACCCCAAGGGCGCCGTCCTGCCAAACGCAGCCATCGCTGTAGTGGGGAAGGAGACGGGTTTTCGGCGCACGGCGGTGACCGACGACGCCGGTCAGTATCGAGTAACGAACCTGCCGCCTGCCACTTACGACGTAAGCGTTGAACTCCATGGTTTTGATAAAACCGTTCGAACGGGCGTGACCGTCACTATCGGCCAGACGGTCTTAGCGGATTTTCAGTTGGAGGTGTTGGGGATGTCGAGCGTAGTCGACGTGACCAGTGAAGCGGCCGTAGTTGACACGGAAAGAGCTGCCCAGGCAAATACCATTGAACAGAAATACATTCGCGACCTGCCCATCAACCGCCGTGACTATCTGACCTACACGTTGCTGATGCCCGGAGTCACTGATTCCACCAGGGTGGCTAGTGACCAGGATTTCCGAGTCAAACAGACGCCGCAAACGGGGCTTTCTTTCTATGGCAGCAATGGCAGAGGTAATAGTGTGACTGTGGACGGCGGCGAGTTCAACGACGACGCCGGCGGTGTCCGACTCAACCTGAGCCAGGATGCTGTGCAGGAATTCCAGGTCAACCGGAGCAACTATACGGCCGAGTTGGGTGGAGCGAACGGCGCGTCTATAAACATCGTATCAAGAACCGGCACCAACCAGGTGCACGGCACTCTCTATGGTTTTTTCCGCTTCACGGGCTTGGATGCGCGCAACCCATTTTCCTTTAGCCAGGCGCTTCAGCCAGGCCAGATATTCAATCCGGCCGCAGCCGACCTTCAAGGCGTGCCTATTAAGGATTCTTTGAATCGCCAGCAGTTTGGGGGAACAGTGGGTTTCCCGGTCAAGAAAGACAAGACCTTTCTGTTTCTCGCTGTCGAAGGCTTGCGCCAGAACGCACAGAGCGCAGTTCCCCTGCTGACGAACACGAATATTTTTCGCCCCCAGAGTAATCCGCTGAATAATCAGGTGGCAATTATCAACGCGCTGACGGCCCGAGGCGCGGCGCTCGTGCAGTGTCTTAACCCACCGCAGCTCCCGATCTCTGCCTCCGCCTGTGCCTCCACGCTGACCAGCGCCTTGACGATCTCTCCGTCTACGGGTCTGAGTGCGGCTCAGACCGCGCGGAATGCGTTCCTTGTTAGCCAGTTTGAAACCAACGGCGGACTATTTCCGTTCGACACGCGGCAATACCAAGTGTCGGGTCGCTTCGATCATCGCTTTAGTGACAAAAACCAGGTTTATCTCCGTTACAGCTATGGACACGACGTGGAGGATAATCCCGATGTGCAATCTCTGACGGGCTTTTCGCGGGGCAGTTCGGTCCACACATATGACAGCACGATCCAGGGTTCCTGGTTCCACCTGTTCAGCTCGAACACCGTGAACGAAGCCCGAGCGCAGTGGGCCTACAACAGCTTTGATGTTATCCCTAATCAGCCCGGGCAGGCAGGACTCGATATCCCAGGCTTCGCGAATTTGGGAACTCAAATCTTTCTACCCAGCTTGACGATCACGCGCCGCTACGAATTTGCCGACAACTTGACGATGACTCGTGGGCACCACAGCATGAAATTTGGCGGTTACGGGCTAATGCGCGGCAACCACACTGAGTCGCACACGTTCTTCCCCGGACGATTTGTTTTTGGTAGTCTCACCGGGGCCTTGCTTAGCCCGTGTCTGGCCTCGCCGGCTGCTTGCGGACTTACCGGAGTAAATGCGGCGACTCTCGACTCGCTGCAGACGGTGTCTTTGGGTCTGCCTCAGTTTTATCAGCAAGGCTTTGACAATCCCGTCTACAACTCCAACAGGCCGTTTGTCGCCTTTTACGGCCAGGACTCATGGGCCATCCGGCCAAACCTGACTTTTAACTTCGGCCTCCGGTACGAGCTGGACCAGCAATACGGAAACTTAAATACCGATAAGAACAATTTTGCTCCCCGTGTTTCGTTTGCCTGGGACCCATTCAAAGACCACAAGACGGCGGTTCGCGGAGGTTATGGGATCTTCTACTCGCCAGTTTATGCCCAGATTCCCAATGTGGTGCAGAGCCTGGGCGTTGTCAATGGTTTCCGGCAGATTGCTCAGGTGTTTACGACTTTTAACGCTAGCCCCGCCGTTATTACCAGCGCGAATAACATTTTCCAGACGCTGTTTGGACAAGGAAGGATTGCGTGCACAACCCCGGCACCAGGGAGAGACGCTTGCATCACGCCGGCTGATCTGACCCAGTTCGGCATCACGGTTACTCATACCGGTGCGATTCCGGCGCTGAGTGTAATTTTCAGCGGCCAGCCTGGCTACCAGAACCCTTACTCACAGCAGGCTGAGTTTGGAATTGAACGTGAGATTTCCAACGGCCTGTCTATCTCTGCCAGCTATATCTACGTCCACACACTCCACCTCCCGGTTGCTATTGATACAAACAATTCCAAGATTCTGAACCTGCCCCTCGCGCAGCAATTTGCGACCGTCACGCTTTCGAACGGCACCACCAGCGTCCCGATTCGGCAGTGGGGTACCGGCAATCCGAACTGTTTAGGCGCAAATATCTTCAACTGCTTTGTGAATCCGTCGCTTCTGCAGACCGACCAGTATTCGTCAGCGGGAGCAGCTGTTTACCATGGTGGCATTTTCGAAATCAGGAAGCGCTTCAGTAAGGGCTCCGCCATCTTCGGGAATTACACCTACAGTAAAGCCATTGACCAGGTAACCGATTTCAACAGTGACTACGGACCGAACGATCAGACGTGCCTGAGTTGCGAACGCGGGCTTTCTACGTTTGATCAGCGGCACAAGATAGTCGTCGCGGCCGTGCTGGAGAGCCCCTGGAAGGGCGCATTATCAGGCTTCCAACTGTCCCCGATTGTTCGCTACAACAGTCCACATCCTTTCAATTTGCTGGCTGGGACTAACGTTAATAATGACCGGCACTCAACCACTGACCGTCCGCCGGGGGCGGGGCGCAACACCGGCATTGGGCCGAATTACTTCGCCTTCGACATGCGCTTGGCTCGCCGCTTCAAACTGACTGAGAAGGCCACCTTGCAAGTCATGGCGGAAGGATTCAACATCTTCAACCGAACGAACTTTGGAAGCGTCAACAACGTCGTGGGGGTCATCGCTCCACCTTTTAACCTGCGGGGCAGCAGCGCGCTCTCTCCGAGCCAGCCGTTGGGCTTTACTTCGGCGTTTCCCAAGCGGCAATTTCAGTTGGGTGTGCGCCTTAGCTTCTAAGCGACCGGCCTGAGATCTGAAGCTTTCAAGGAGAGCCTCTGTTCAATGAGGCTCTCCTTACTCTTTAACGAACGGCAATCACGACCAATTGGAGTTTTCCGGCGCGAAGACGAACCGCTTCCTCGCCGAACAAGAAATAACGAACACATGGCGCCTGCTTTCATAGAATTCAACCGCCGTCTGCGTTGGGCTGACGCAGATGCCGCCGGTCGTCTGCACTTCCCGCGCATCTTCGAGATCATCGAAGAAGCTGAGAGCGAACTGCTGCGTGGCATCGAATGGCCGATGGATGTCCGGCGCAAGAATTACGATTTCCCGCGCGTACATGTGGAGTGCCGATTCCTCCGCGTGCTCGCGCTCGACGCTCCGTTCCGTCTGCGTTTCTCAGTCGGCGAGCTTGGACGCACCTCGATCCGTTACGACTATCAGGTTTTCGACGCCGGTGAAGAGTTAGCGATTGAAGGGACGATGACCGTAGTAGTGGTGTTGCAGAACGGTAAGCCGACGGAGATTCCCCCGGCGCTGCGAGCCGCGCTCGGCGGCAAGACATCAGACCCAAGGTGTGTGGCTCAATCTTAGGTTGACCTGTTCGGCCCATCTCTCTTTTTTTGGTAGAAGTGCAGTTTAGAGTTCAAGCTTTAGTTAGCTTGCGCCTGTAATCAACAACCTAGAGGTTGAACTCTGAACGCAAACTGCACCAGTACCCTTTTTTTTGTCTTACTTGTAATTCGATAATCTCAGGTGATTTCAAAGGGGACCCGATTCATGCCATATGCCGAGAATGAAGGGACAAAGATTTATTGGTATGAACGTGGTGCGGGTCAGCCGCTCCTGCTGATCATGGGGCTGGGGTCCACGTCCGATATGTGGTATCGCCTCCTGCCGACGCTTTCGGCACACTACCGAACGATACTATTCGACAATCGTGGCGTCGGGCGCAGCGATGCGCCCCCGGGACCATACTCAATCACGACGATGGCGAGCGATGCAGCAGTCGTCATGGACGCCGCGGGTGTAGGCTCAGCCCATGTGCTCGGATTTTCGATGGGCGGCTTCATCGCTCAGGAGCTTGCGCTACACTATCCCGGAAGAGTCCAGGGCCTCATTCTCGCCGGCACAGCCTGTGGGGGTAAAGAGGCCGTGCGGGCGGCTCCTGAGGTCCTGGTGGCGCTTGAGGCGAGAGGGGTGAAGACACCCGAAGAGGGGTTCCGGATGATGGCTTCTTACCTTTACGACCCGTCAACTTTGCCAACGCGTATTGAGGAGGACCTTGCGGCCAGCCTTCGTACTCCTCTACAAAGAAAGAGCTATGTAGCGCAGCTTCTAGGCATCGTGTCGTGGGCGGGATCACACAACCGGCTGAGTAGCCTCGCCGCGCCCGTGCTCATCATCCATGGTGAGAGCGATCAACTGATTCCACCTGAGAATGGCCGTGTACTCGCACATGTCATTGCCAACGCCAAGGTCGTCATGATACCCCGCGCCGGCCACATGTTCATGACCGATCAGCCCGAAGCAGCCAGTGAGGCAATCCTGTCATTTCTCATAACGCGGGCGGGCAGACAAGTCGGGGCGTGATCGCATAAATGAGGCGAACGGACCGAAACACTTCCGCCCACGTGCTCGACCTAGATCGTTCACCCAGCGAATGTGATGTCTGCGTCGATAGATTCTTTGGTCAATTTTCATCGTGTCGGAGTAGGAATGACTATTACTAATCACCCCCTCCACAGATCCGGACGAGCGCTGCTAACGCATCCGGCTCCTGCCTTAGGTGATGACGCCAAGTCGCCTGAGCGGATAAGGGTGATGCAGCCTGGGCAGTGGCAGCCA
>JBGQGG010000077.1:0-7684 GCA_041497335.1 Pyrinomonadaceae bacterium
CTGCATCGGAGCCGTGACCTGACGGTGCCGGGCCACGAGCTTGATGGCGTAATCAAAGGCATAGATTTTCTGTTGAACGTCAATCTTGGCTATCGCTTTTCGATCGGTCAAAAAGTAGTTGTGATCGGCGGCGGCAACGTGGCCATCGATGTTGCGCGCTCTGCCCTGCGTGAGCAGCAGCGCTTGATGCTCGAAGACCTTACCGCCCACGAATTGCCAGAGAGCCTAAGCGCCGGCGCACAACAGGTGGCAATGAAAGAGATGATGGATGTTTCGCGCGCTGCGTTGCGCCTGGGCGCGCGCGAAGTCCACCTGATCTGTCTGGAGTCGCGGGCAGAAATGCCGGCCTTCGCGGAAGAAATCGAGGAGGGCCAGCTTGAAGGGTTGAAGTTACATCCTTCGCTGGGCCCGCAAGGGTTCCTCGGCAGAAACGGCAAAGTCATCGGAGTTGAGACAATTCGGTGCACCTCGGTTTTTGACTCGGAGCATCGTTTCAATCCTACCTTCGAGCAGGGGACAGAAGCGGTGATCGACTGCGACACCGTCATTCTAGCCATCGGTCAGGCATCCGATCTTTCCTTTCTCACTCAGGCTGATGAGATTGAGATTACTCGCCAAGGCACTATCAAGATAGATGAAGACACGCTGATGAGCAGCGCTCCCGGAGTCTTCGCCGCCGGGGACATTGCCTTTGGTCCGCGTCTGATCATCAGTGCGGTTGCCGACGGCAAGAAGGCTGCAGAAACCATAGATCACTATCTGCGAGAAGGAGAATGGAAACCGCGGCCGCGGTTTGTGCAAATCACAGTTCTCGATCACCACCAGATGGCCGAATCCTACGATGAGTACTCTCGCCTTCCAGTTCCCGTGATTCCAATTGACCGGCGGACTGGAGTGGTCGAAGTGGAAGCAGGCTACACGGAAGACGAGGCGCGTCGCGAGGCCACACGCTGCCTGCAATGTTGGATCAACACGATCTTTGAAGGTAATGAGGCGACGGGTACGGAATGTATTTTGTGCGGCGGGTGTGTGGATGTCTGTCCGGAGAATTGCCTGCAACTGATACCGCTCAGCCAATTGACGATTTCGGAAGAGGTTAAAGCGCAACTTGTTAGTGAGGCCCAATTTCATGAAACGAGTTTGCAACATCTGGACCCGGCAGACCTGCCGGCCACTCATGGCTCGATGATGTTAAAGGACGAAACGATTTGCATCCGTTGTGGACTCTGCGCCGTTCGCTGTCCCGCTCACACAATTACGATGGAAGCGTTTCAGGTTTTCGATCAAGACCCAAACCAATCGGTGCTGGAGGTGCGAGCGGCATGACTGACGTCCTGGCGACAACTATAGCCGGAGGGCCAGAAGAATCCGAGGGTGGAGAAATCGGACGCCGTGATTTCTTCAATGCGATTGCGGCGGGCGCGTTTGGTATTGCCGGACTCGGCGCCCTGGTTGTGACCTATCGGTACCTCTTGCCAAATGCTTTGTTCGAGCCGTCAATGAATTTTCGCGCCGGTACTCCAGATCTTTATCCGCTCGATTCGGTTACCTATATGCCGGACCAGCAGGTCTATATCGTGCGCACCGGGGACGGGTTTTATGCAGTTTCAGCGATCTGCACGCATTTAGGCTGCAATACCCAGTGGAAGCCGGAGGCGCGTTTAATCGCTTGTCCGTGCCATGGTAGCAAATTCAAAAGTGATGGCACCAAGGTTGAAGGTCCTGCGCCGCGATCGCTCCCTCACTTCGCTATCACGCTCACGCCTGACGGTGAACTCCTGGTGGACAAGCTCGAAACGATAAAGGCCGGACAGGCGTTGCGAGTCTGAGATCTGACTATGACTACCGAAGCAATACTGGATCGTTTGCGCGCTACGCGGGCCTGGAGATCCATTTTCCGCCGTGGTCCAGCTCGCACTAACCGGACGCGCAGCCTGGCGATCTTCGGTAACGTCTTCCTGCATCTCCTGCCAGTAAAAGTTCGCGAGCAATCACTACGCGTACACGCGACCTACTACCTTGGCACAATTAGTTTCTATATGTTCGTGGTGCTGACGCTGACGGGAATTTTGCTGATGTTCTATTACCACCCCGCGGTGCCGCAGGCGTACCTGGACATGAAAGACCTTAGGTTCGTCGTTTCAAACGGCGTCTTTCTGCGCAATATGCACCGGGTGGCGGCGCACATCATGGTGATCGCAGTGTTCTGGCACATGTTTCACGTTTTCTATCGCGGAGGTTACCGGCCACCGCACGAGTTCAATTGGGCAATCGGCGTAGTGCTACTGCTGCTCACACTCTTATTGAGCTACACGGGCTATTTGCTCCCGTGGGACCAACTGGCCTTCTGGGCTATTACAGTCGGTACCAACATCCTCTCTTCAGCGCCTCTTGCTGGACCGCAACTCCGCTACCTGCTGCTGGGCGGAAATCTTGTGGGCGAGAACGCGCTGCTGCGGTTCTATGTTCTGCACTGCGTCATCCTTCCGTTGCTGGCCGCTATGCTGATCGGAGTCCACTTCTGGCGCATTCGGAAGGATGGCGGCTTGACGGTGGGGGAGAGTGATGAGCGAGACAAACAATAAATTCGAGGCAGGAATCGAATCAAACGCGCTCAAGGCCCCGCAGCGTGTTGTCTTCATTACTCACAAGACTTCCGCCCAAGTCAAAGAAAAGGCGGGCAGGCAATTAATGTCCTATCCCCACCTCATGCTGCGCGAGCTGATTGCTTTTGAAGTGCTGACAGGCGTGCTGGTGATTGTTGCGCTGGTTTGGGATGCGCCGCTTGAACAGTTGGCCAACCCGCTGCTAACGCCGAATCCCGCCAAGGCACCCTGGTACTTTTTGGGCTTGCAGGAATTGCTTCACTATTTTCCGCCTCTGGTAGCCGGCATTGTGATTCCGGGATTAGTCGTGTTGGCCCTGGTGATAATTCCGTACTTCAACGTGAACATCAAAGGTGAACCGCTCTGGGCGGCAGATCGTTCGCGACGATTTCTGATCTTCATAGTGCCAGTTGCGTTGTTGCTTGTTTTCTTAGGTCTTTACCAAGCCTGGACTGTTCTGGTTCCCACAGTAGTCATCGCCGGGTTGACCGTTGTCTCTTTCTTCCAATGGAAAAGGTCGTACCGTTTGACCAGCTTCCTGCAGACGCGGCCTCTGTCCTGGTGGGTGATGACCTGGTTTATTGCTGTCTCGCTGACTTTAACCGTGGTGGGAACTTTTTTCCGAGGGCCTGGTTGGTCATGGGTCTGGCCATGGAGATGAAATGACGGCGAATAAGATGGGAGAGATTTCAAAGCGGCTGCGAGCGATATTCGCGCTGGTAAGCGTAGCCTTTGTCGCCGTCCTCGCGGTATCACCCGTTAGGGATTTCTTCCAGTCCTGGAAGCGATATGAAAAGGATTACGTTAGCTATGCGCAGACCCGGCCAGACACTAAACGCCTGCTGGCAGATTTTCATACCGGCATCGATCAAATCTGGCTGCCTGAAATGCGAGTGCTTGATCGTTGCACTACCTGCCATCAGGGCATTTCGCAAGCCAGTCTCCGCGACGAATCAGTGCCGCAACCATTTCGAGCTCATCCAGCCACCCCACACGATGTCAAAAAATGGGGCTGCGTAATCTGTCACCGCGGCCAGGGGCCGGCGACGGAGATGTCAGAGGCGCACGAAACAACGCTGGCCTGGGAGCAACCACTGTTGCCGATCAGATTTATCCAGGCGTCGTGCGGCGTGTGCCATCATGCGGACATCCCACAGACGCCTAAGCTCAATCGAGGGCGCGAGCTCTTGTCTCAACTCAACTGCTCGGGCTGCCACCACCTGCAAGACATCGAGCGGCCCGCAATGCTAGGGCCGGACCTGAGCAACGTCGGCAACAAACTGACCCGCCAGTGGATTTATAAGTGGCTGAAAGAGCCGCATACGGTTGTGGATAACTCAGGCAACACAGTCGTCGACGGTTATGAGACCGAAGAAGAGCCACGGATGCCTCAGTTTCGTTTGGCTGATCAAGAGATCAAGGCCCTATCAGCCTATCTGACGACACTCAAACGTCAGCCTATAGAGCCATCGAAATTCGATCAGAGTGTAGTAGCAAGTTTGCAAAAGAACGCTGACCTGGCAGACCAGGGCGAAGTTCGTTTTCGTCAAATGTTCTGTACAACTTGCCACTCACTGTCCGTCACACAAGGCGACGAGACCAAATTGATCGGGGGAAATATTGGACCAGAACTTACAAAGGTCGGTAGCAAGGTTAACCCAGATTGGTTAGTTGCCTGGTTGCGCGATCCGCAAAGCTACTTGCCGCACGCCTTGATGCCACGTTATCGCTGGTCGGATCAAGACCTTTACAAGGTCACGCAGTACATCAATACGAGATTGACTGACCCCGACCTCTTGAGCAACGTCCCGCCGCTGGAGGAGCCGACGCAAGAAGAGATCCGTTTGGGCCAGCGATTATTCCTGGAAAAGGGCTGTGCCAGTTGCCACGTGATTCAGGGTATCAGCCCACAGAAGGATTTCGGCCCAGACCTGGCCATTCTCGGTAGCAAAAACGTTTCACAGCTCGAATTCGGCAATTCCAATATTCAGCGGAATATCATTTCCTACATTCAGGCCAAGATTACCGATCCCCTATCGGTCAATCCAGCGGCACGCATGCCACAATACCGTCTGACCCCAACAGACCTGGACGCGATTACAACTGCGCTGCTTAGCATGACAGGTAGTCCCGCTAACAGCAGCCTCGCGCGGCTCGTAGTGCCGCGAGTCCAGGGTGCGTTTCATCCCGCCGGCGCCTTTGGCGAACTTTACGACCGGTACAAATGTGCCGTCTGTCATCGCTTCAATGGTGACGGCGGAAGTCTCGCGCCCGAACTGTCGTTTGAAGGTAGTCGGGCACAACGTCAGTGGATAATAGATTTCCTGAAGAATCCTCAAACGCTGCGGCCAACACTGATCTTTCGGATGCCGCAATTCAATATGACAGACCAGGAGGCGTCCGTGGTTGCTGATTACCTGGGCATGGTCACGCAGAGTCCTGCCGTGAAGCTGTCGGCTGTTGACCAGAAGCAGTTCACGCCTCAGATGGCGGAAATGGGAAAGCAACTCTATGAAGTGAAGTATCAATGTAGTGCGTGCCACACGATTGGTTCTGCGGGCGGGTATGTCGGGCCCAACTTGAGCAACGCCGGGAATTGGTTGAATGCTGCATGGATTGAAGAGTGGCTACGGAATCCTCAGGCACTTGTCCCCGGAACAATCGAACCGCGGCGCAGCCTTACTGATCAAGAGGTGCAAGCCTTGACCGCGTATGTCCTGACGCTGAAACAGAAAGCCCAGGCACCTGCCAAGACGAGTTCTGGAACGACGACAGCAGGAGGCGCACAATGAGGCGGCGAAGAATTATTTTGCTACTGATCATTCCGGCACTCATCATCCTCTCATCGTGTCAACACAAGCCGGCGGTCTCCCAGGCCAATCCGATTCTTAACGCCTATGATGTCGAGCAGAGTTCAACTGATCCACGACGCCCGATCCCGCTCAATTACCAGCAAGCGCAAGGCAAGCGCATATTCACCAACAACTGTGTCTGGTGCCACGCCGACGCAACTCAGGCCGGACCGTCCAACCGATCGAACTTGACTCCCACTCCCCCGCTCTTTACTGACGGAGAAACGTTCAATTCCCTGAGTGATGATTTTATGCGAAACACTATTACGCTTGGCGGCAGCGCAATGGGGAAATCCGCCATCATGCCGACCTGGGGTCAAACGCTAACGCAAGACGAGATCCGAGCCGTTATAGCTTACGCTCGCGCGGTCGCTCAGCCGCCGTACAAAGCCTCAGCTCGGCCCGCGTCACAATACTCGGAGAAATAGCCATGAGATCAAACATCCAATCAACTGTCGCATTCGTTGCAACCTGCGCACTCTTACTGCTCTTTGGGACAGCGCGAAGCTTTGCGCAGGTTAGTCCCGCGGAGATTCTCAATCCTCGACTCAAGGCCCTCGAGCAAACTCACCTGAGCAAGCTGATTGCGATTAATCAGACGGTACCGTTACTGACATATCCTTTTCCTTTTTCGCTAAACCGCTATGTTGGCTCGGATCCTAAATCGCCAACCGGTGTGGATGGTCGCGGTTTGGAGTTTGTTAACTTCCACGATCAAGTAGTTCTAAAAGTGACGGGAAACTACCAGGCCGCGTTCGATGCCGATCGTCTGACACCCAATCAGCGCAGCAGCCGGGTCTTCACTGACGTCGTCTACCAAGTCCTCGAAGTTCTACCGGGATATTTCAAGGCCGCCGATGAGTTTGACGCGGTTGGCTTTGAGATTTGTTACCACGTGCGCAGAAAGGCCGCGCACTATGAATACGAAGGGAAGGAAATCCTGGTCGCAGTTCTAAGTAAGGCCGATGCTTTGCGCTATGCCAAGGCGCCAACCGACTCCGAGCGGCAGGAACTGCTGAACCGCTCAGAGATATTCCTCAACGGAAAGCCATTTGGTTTGGCGCTTAACGGAAGTGATCCCTTGGACGTGGCAACACTTCAACGATCGGTGAAGCAACCGGCAAACCAGCGAGGTGGTTCTTCACCTTCGTCTGACCCTGCGAATTTTGCGCGAACGGGGCAGGACGAGAGTACTACTTCTGAAACCGCCAGCATGCCGGGGATAGCGACGGTGGTACGCACTCAAGCCGACGCCGAACGCCTCGAAGCAAAATACAAGTCCCAACTTGATGCCCTGGCCGCCGCGGGTTTGACCAATTATCACTTTGTGCAGTATGCGCCACCGTCACTTGCAGTTTTCCGCAACCAGATAGTTCTTCAATTGACGCTCCGCAATCCGAATACTTTCGATAAGGAAGCTACGTCGATCTACAAGCGGGCAGCGCGTAGTTTTGATCTTTTTCTGGCGCCGCAACTTAAGTCAATCCTTGAACGCGTTCCGGATGACGTAGAACTTGGCGGTCTCGACATCACTGTTCTGAATGACTTGACTGGAACTGCTGGACACTCGTCCGAAGCGGTGGAGTTCGTGTGTCCGCTCAGAGCCATACGGAAGTTCGCAGATGCGGACATTACAAACCAGGAGTTGATCAATCAAAGCGTTGTCTTGGTCAACGGTGTGCGGATCAACTTAAACCTCCAACAGGTGGAGTGATCGAATCCGCCCGGCCGCCGACTCTTGCCAGACCCTTGCTCTGAAAGGAGACTCACGCCCATGAACGTTCTGTGATTGGCACTCTGCTTCTTGCGTTCGCGTTGCTCGCCGGAGTGTCCGCTTTGTGTCGCGCAACCAAGTCGAAGCCTCCCGGGATGACTGTCCGTGGCAACTTCGTCACTGAGACGGAAATGGGCGCCGCACGAAAAGCGGCGCAGGCGAGAAGCGAGCCGGGCGCAAAGTGGCGTGTGGCTGCGGCTGCTAACTTCCTGCTGGCGACTACCGCTGATTCATAAGCGGTCCGCAAGGTAGTCACCCGCCGATCTTTTCAGTAGCGGTTCTGTCGTCCTCGACGGCCACGCCACTTCATGCTCGACAGCCACCCCAAGTTTGGTTTCTAATCGGTCACCACGGTGAAAGTCCTCGGTCTATGCTGTCTGCTACTGGTCCTGCCGGTGAAGATTCTGGCTCAGCGGGATCTGACCCGCTATGTCGATCCCTTCATAGGCACC
>JBGQGG010000078.1:0-7416 GCA_041497335.1 Pyrinomonadaceae bacterium
AGTCTTCCCGGTGGCGTTGCCGGGCTGCAAGAGCGCGGTGACTAAATATTGTTCGGGCTCGTCATTGAAACTAAGGAAGCCCAGCAACGGCAGATAGCAGTAAGTATCGTAATGAGCATTGAAGAAAGTGAACTGCTGCTGACCATGCGTGGGGTCATCGGTGGGATCGAGATCGATGGTTACCTGCCGCACCTTGCCGCGCAAACGCTTTTGCTGCCGCTCGATTACGGAGCGGGCCAACGCCAGAGCTAAGCGATAGTTCTCCTTGGAACCAATGGAGTTCTCAAAGCGGCTCAAAGTAGGCTGTGAAGAAAGCTCGGCACCAGCCACGGGTGAGCGGCCCAGCAGCAACTTGAAAATCGGATCGTGGGCCAGGCGCGCGGCATCGTTCGCGTCAGCATAACCGCTCGCTAACCCATAGATGCGCTGGCGCAACAGATCTTCGAGGCTGTGCTTAACCTTCGCCGCTTGGCGACCATCAACCAGACTAGCCGCCAAAGCCGCCGTGAGTTGCAGTTTCTGATCAGCCGCCTTCAGCAGCAACGCGCCCCCGTCGGAACTGCTGTGCGGCTCATCGAATTGATAGTGAATTGGCTTGGCAAACAGTTCTGGAAAGATCAAACGCTGTGTTATCTTTTCCATGCTCAACCTTAATTCCTTTCTGCGCAAAGTTTCTTCGTCAAAAGCTACTTTACAGCAGGCTGCGAATTACGGTTGGGCTTTTTCATGAATAATGCGGGTTAGTCTTAGGCGAACCGCGTTGATCCGCCAACGCTTCTCAATAACACGCTGTACGGCGCTCAGCCATGGCACGTGATATTAATTGTTATGGGTCTCGGCGGTAGGTCTTTGGTTGTTGAGGCTGGTTGTGAGGGAAGGTATAGGGCACACTACACGCCATGGGTAGCGCTACTTATTAGGGTTTTCAGTATCAGCTTCAGTTTCGTCAAGCGTTTTGTCTTCTTCCAGCGGTGGTAGTTCCACTGTGATTCGCTCCTCACTGGCCTGGCGCAACTCATCGCCCGTGAACCGGGCCAGCACGACGGTGATGTTATCTTCGCCGCCACGATAATTTGCTTCATCCACCAGGGCGTGGCAGGCTGCGGCCAGGTCCTCGTTTGAATCGGAAACGATCTGGCGAATCTCTTCGTTGCGAAGCTTGCCGGAAAGTCCGTCACTGCACAGCAGCAACATGTCGCCTTGCCGAATCTGGATACGGGCCGTTGCCGGGGCCAGTTCCGTCTGCGCGCCCAGCGCCTGCAAAATCACGTTTCGGAACATGTGCGTTTCAGCTTCTTCTTCGCTGATCTGACCAACATCCACCAGTTGTTGCACCAGCGATTGATCTTTGGTCGCCAGCCGAATTTGCTGGCCGCGCATTACGTAGGCCCGGCTGTCACCGACCTGCACCAGGTCCAGCTTATCGCCTTTGACCGCTGCGCCCGTCAAGGTTGCGCCCATGCCGCTGCACCGGCTGTCCTCCAAACTCTTGTAGTGAATATTTCGATTGGCCTGCATCGTGGCGTGTTTCAGACAATCAACCAGCGTAGCGTCCGGCTCGCAGCCGGGCCCTTCCGCGTTGTTGCCCATGAGCACATCGCGCACGGCCTCAATGGCCATCCGACTGGCGACATCTCCGGCCAACGCGCCGCCCATGCCGTCACTGACCACCAGCACCAGGCCCCTATCACCAATGGTGAATTGGCGCATGTCTTCAGGATTCTCGGCACCGTCAGAGCCGGTCCACATTCGCGCGGTGGCGAGATCGAGGAGGAGAAAGTTGTCTTCGTTGCCGCGGCGTACGCGGCCAACGTCAGACTTTGCATGCAATTCAACGAGCATATTGGGGATCTATAATGACGACTCCGAAAGACTTTGGGTACGTCAGGATTTTATCTTGTCGCTCGTCACTTGTCACTTGTTACCGCGCCTAGTGCTTGATCCAAATCGGCGATGATGTCGTCGGTGTCCTCAATGCCCACCGAGATGCGCACCAGTCCGTCGGTGATTCCCAGACGCTCGCGCGCCTCAGGAGCCACGGAAGCGTGCGTCATCGTGGCTGGATGACAGATTAACGTTTCGACGCCACCCAGGCTCTCCGCCAGGGTGCAAAGCTTCGCTGATTCAAGGACCGTGCGCGCGGCGGCCAGAGAGCCGACGTCGAACGAAACCATACTGCCGAATCCCTTCTGCTGGCGCTTGGCAAGTTCGTGCTGCTTGTGCGAAGGCGAGCCCGGATAATAAATCTTCAGGACCTTCGGATGATCTTCCAGAAACGCCGCGACCGCCCGTCCTGACTTATCGTGCTGTTCCATGCGCAGCGCCAGCGTTTTAGTCCCCCGTAGTACCAGCCATGAATCGAAAGGGGAAAGGATCGCCCCGGCGCTGTTCTGGATAAAGCCAATCCAACTGGCGTCGTCTTCATTATTGAGAACAACGGCGCCGCCAATCCCATCCGAATGCCCGTTCAGAAACTTCGTGGTCGAGTGCACGACAATGTCCACGCCAAACTCCAAAGGCCTCTGGAGGTAGGGCGACATGAACGTATTGTCGCAAACAACGCGCGCGCCGGCAGCGTGTGCTACCTCTGACACGGCCTTGAGATCGGTGACTATCATCACCGGGTTCGTAGGCGTCTCGACAAACACCATGCGCGTATTATCTTTGATTGCTGCTTCGACGTTGTTGAGCTCGGAAGTGTCCACAAAGTCGAACTCGATACCATAGTTGGACAAGACGCGGTTGAACAGACGAAAGGTGCCGCCATAAGTGTTGTCGGAAACAATCACGTGGTCGCCGGCTTTTACCAGCCGCATCGTCGCGTCAATCGCCGCCATGCCGGAAGCAAACGCATAGCCGAACTGCGCGCCTTCCAGCGCCGCCAGGTTGCGCTCCAACGCCAGTCGCGTGGGATTGGCCGTGCGGGCGTACTCAAATCCCTTGTTCTTGCCCAGGCCTTCCTGCGCGTAGGTCGAGGTTTGATAAATCGGAACGGTGACGGCCCCCGTGGCCGCATCCGGCTCCTGTCCAGCGTGAATAGCAGTAGTAGCAAAACCCATATAAAGAATCCAGGAAGTCCTGAAATCAGAATTCAGAAGGCGGAATCAGAATGACGGATAGTAGCTTGTGTATGAATTTAGTGTCAATTCACTGGAAGCTTGCTAGTGCGTCCGCCCAAGCTCATAAAGATCGAAAAATAGCAGCCTGCGTTGCAATCAGATCTCATGATATTGCGAAAAGACTACGCCTTTCCGTGCCGCCGAAACTGTTTTCGGTGAGGCTGCGGCGGGTCTTTACCAGCGTCGAGGCGATCAAATCAGGTTTCCGGCGCGGGCAGGATCGAGTATCATCGAGGCGAATCAGCCGGCTTGGAAAAAAGGGAGATCGACACAGTCTTTGGGCGAACTGTGATTGTTTCGACTATTTCCCCCCCCCGAGGTGAGCGGAGGCAACTGAGTGACTGACGAAGACCGATCTGACGAGATTTCACCAGACGAGCGCCGGCAATTCTATCGCTCGCGGTTGATTGTGGACGTTCATTTTGATGGCGCGGATTCAACCGGCATAGCCAGTACGAAAGACATAGGCCTGGGCGGACTCTACCTCAGCACCCAGTCTGAGATTCCGGAAGGAGCGACACTTACGTTGCGCATTCCGCTGGGCGGTGTCCACGTGGTCGTCAAAGGCGACGTTGTTTACAGCATTCCGGGGCATGGAGTAGGCGTGAGGTTTCACCATTTGCCGGACGAAGTGCGCGCCTTGATGGAAGCGAACTGCCCCAGCCCGGATTCTGATTAGAGGCGGGCTACTGCCCGCCAGAGGGCCAGAAGCAAAGAATGTTCGACCAATTCACACTCGGAATCGAAGAAGAGTTTCAAATCATTGATCCGCAGACGCGCGAGTTGCGTTCACACGTGGTTGCGTTTCTGGAGGAAGGCCGGAGGCTGCTTGGCGAACAGATCAAGCCCGAGATGATCCAGTCGCAGATCGAAGTCGGCACGGGCGTTTGCAAGAACATTCAGGAAGCACGGGCTGACATATCGAACCTGCGCGGTATCATTGCAGGACTGGCTGAGAAGAATGGGCTAAGGATTGCGGCCGCTTCGACCCATCCGATTTCACGCTGGCAGGATCAGAAGGTGTTTGATGATGAGCGGTACGAGCTGCTCATTGAGGAGCTGCAAACCGTCGCGCGCTCGCTCCTGATCTTTGGGTTGCATGTTCACGTGGGCATTGCCGATCGCGAGCGTCAAATACACATCATGAACGCGTCGCGCTATTTTCTGCCGCACGTTTTAGCGCTTTCGACCTCGTCACCGTTCTGGGTGGGCCATAACACAGGATTGAAATCATACCGCTCGGAAATCTTTAAGAAGTTTCCGCGCACAGATATCCCCGATCATTTCGATTCCTATCCCGGTTTTGAGCGTTACGTTGCCTTGCTGGTAAAGACCGGATGCATTAATGACGGCAAGAAGATCTGGTGGGATTGTCGCCCGCACCCGTTTTTCCCGACGCTGGAGTTTCGTATCTGCGATATTCCCACGCGGGTGGATGACACGATCGCGATCGCCGCGCTCTTTCAGGCTATCGTGGCTAAGCTCACCCGGCTGATGGAGAAGAACCTCGGCTTTCGGCTGTACCGGCGCATGCTGATTCAGGAGAACAAGTGGCGCGCCGTGCGTTGGGGACTCGACGGCATGATGATCGATTTCGGCAAGCAGAAGGAAGTGCCGACGAAGGATCTGATACGCGAGCTTTTGGATTTTGTTGACGATGTGCTCGACGATCTGGGCTCGCGCAAAGAGGTCGAGCACATCCACACCATCCTCGAACGCGGCACCTCAGCCGACGAACAACTCCGCGTCTACGGCGAAACCAACGACCTCAAAGCCGTCGTCGATCGCTTGATGGAGTTGACGATGGAAAATGTCCCACGTAACGTGGATCTTAACGTCGGCAAATTCGCCACCGCGCCGTCGACGATCGCGAAGTAGAAAGAGAATCATTGAAATTGTTGCTGCCTGTGCCGCCACTAAGTGTGGTTTTCTAGCTCAAATTGATTCCACACGTCCGGCCATTCTTCGCTTAATCGCCTTACGCCGGTCTTGTTTACAAAAGCGTAATGCATTGAATAATCATTTTCACCTTCAAAGCACTCTGAGTATCTCGCCAAGTCGAAGCCCTCGTTAAACGGTCCACTTACTATATGCGCCTCCGCATCTCCTCTTACCCATACGTCCTGTGAAGCATAGTATTCATACTGTTCATCAAGAGTGTTGTGGCCCGCACCCTTGGTGAAAGTGATTGGTTGATCCCCGAACTCGCCCACTCTTGATAGTGCATATGAGTCATGCGCAAGAAATCTCAACAGAATAATGGCGGCGTCCTCCCAAAAATGCCCGACGTTCGCTTTTATTCTCATCAGATCATCACGATGAACAATAGCTTGGGCAACATAGTGCGCGGCTTCCTCAGTTAGTCTTTTCATTTTCGGCTTGCTGGCCACGAAAGCGCTCGGAATTTCCTTACTCAGGCCGGCATGTCCATCGCCCAAGTATTGATACACCTGAAAGGAGGTGCCGTGCTTACCGCTCGCCGGATATGACTTGAACTTGTCCATGTACCTTTCGCTCGGCTGTAGTTCATGAAACACAGCCTGGCTAACAAGTATCTGCCGACCATCAGCCTTGTCCATTATGCGAGAGGCCATGTTGATCCCGGCGCCCGCTATATTCCTTCTTCCGTTAATGTCAGTAATTAGAATATCCGTGTTTTGATTGATACCGACTCTAACTTCAAAGCGTCTACTCTCGTCTTGAGTCGCCTCGTTGTGATTGGAGAGTAGCTCAAGAGTAGTTAGTGCGACTTGAATGTGGATGTCGTAAGGCAGACTGGGGCTAATCAATCCAATACACACGCCATCTCCCGTTGGTATTAGAATCGTGTCGTCATCATAGTTAATGTTTACGGCGTCCAACGACGTGCGAACCAACTCATTCAACCGCGAAACAATTTCAGTTTGCGCCTCGGCGCTCCGTTTACTGAATTGGACTACATCGAGGAATATATATTTTGTATAACAACGAGTTACGCCGTCCGTGTGAGACTCCATAGCGGTGCTCCTCAGCTCTAGTAGTTTGTTTGGTTCCGTCCTAATCTCTTGATCGTGCGCCATCTTATCAGCCAAATAATACTGCCACAGCATCCTGGCGGCAACGGATCGATAGGGACGCCGGTCGGCGATCTGTGCACGCATGTCGACGAACGTAAGAAGAAGCCCTTAGCTATTAGATAGGGAGTCTCGGAGTTTATCGATATCGGTGAAAGATGTGAGTTTACCGTCGCGCCATTCTTCTAGCCCGCATTATTCATGAAGAGGCAAGAGGTGAGCAAGAGATGGGCGTTTGGGTTGGCTGGTGGGGAGGCGGTTGCAGTGGGGACGGTTTGCAGAGGCTGAGCGGTCTGATTTGGTTTTGGGATGGGGTTGAGCAGTTGGGTGGTGGTTTTAGAGGCGAGTTGGCCCAAGGTGGCGGCGGCCCCCGGGAGTTAGCCCTGGTTTTCGGGTTGAGCGATGGCCGTTAGGTAGGGGCGGCGCCGAGTAGGCGGGCGATGCTGGTCCACTCGATGGCGTAAGCGAAGGTTTGGGGCAGATGGATCACGATGCGGCGCACCGATTCTTCAATCCGGGCAGAGAGTTTGAACAGGTGCTCGCGCAGGGTAGAGACTTGGGCGCGGGCCAGGGTGGTGCGGCGGGCTTGCCGTCTGATCTCCTGCATGAGGGCGTAGGCGGCAGCGGTGAGCAACACGCGAAATTGATTGGCCCAGAAGCGGGGGCAACTGGTGCGGTCGAGTTCCAGACCGTGATGCAGTTCTTTGATGCGGTTCTCGATCTCGCCGCGTGAGCAGTAGGCCTTTTTGTAGATGAACTTTGGCGTCTGACGTTGGTTGGTGACGACAAAGCGAGGATTATCTTTCGGCTCGCCGCGCAGGTTGTAAACGATCTCGGCTTTGATGATCACCCGGCGCGCTTGCGCCCAGGACTGGGCTTGATAACGGCACTCGCCGAAGACGCGGGCGCTCTGGTTAGTCTGCTGGGCCAGCTTCCGCGCCGCGACCAACAGCGGCTCGGCTTGGCGTGCCAGCACCGCGTTTTTGGCTAGCCCGCAGACATATTCGAGTCGCGGCACGCTGTCGAGATAGTCAAACATCGCGGGACAAGCAAAGCCGCCGTCGAGCCGCAGCTTGATAGTCGCCTGGGGAAACGCGGCGCGCACCAAAGAGACTAAACGCGTTAGCAGACCCACGACGACGCCAGTCTTCTCGGTGGCGTTGCCGGGCTGCAAGAGGGCCGTCACTAAATATTGTTCCGCCTCGTCATTGAAACTAAGAAAGCCGAGCAACGGCAGGTAGCAG
>JBGQGG010000079.1:0-7237 GCA_041497335.1 Pyrinomonadaceae bacterium
ATGGGATTGCGTGGCTGCGCACAATTTGTAACCGCGCGAATGCGTTGAGATACCGCAAGAAACTTTCTTAATCATGTTGAAGGTTAATTAGAATTAATTCTGAGGAGAAGGAACAAAAGTTATCTCTCAGAATACGAGGCGCTAAACGGTCGGGACGGTCAGACGAATAACTGACGCGATCCCGGCACAACTTCCAAACATAGGTTCCCGGTAACGAGCAGCACCGAGAGGAGACTGGACAGTCCACTCGGTGCCCTACCTATTTTGGCGGCGGGAATCGGCTCGGCCGGCGGCAGTGCTCTGTGCCGCTTCATAGCCGCGCGACTTGGCATCTCGAACGCGCTGTTGTTATCAGCAGTGGGCTTGATCGCTGGTCTTCTGTTGACGTGGCGTTATCGTCTGGTGGCAAGAAGAGTTTGTCGCTCGCTCCTTCGCTGCACTGGCCGGAACCAGTAGTCGTGATTGACACCAACGCCAATGAAGGGCCGGCAATCACATCGATAGAATATAAAATCGATCCCAAGACTGCTGAAGAGTTCCTGCAAGCGATGAAAGAAATGAAGCGAATAGGTCAACGCGACGGCGCGATTCGTTGCAACCTGCTTCGTGACTCCGCCGACCCGGAAAGATACGTTGAGGTTTTCATTACAGAATCGTGGGCCGAACATTTAAGACTTCATACGATTGGTAGATTTTAATCTCAGCCGAGCAGTACATCATAGAGTCAGCGTGGGAAGCTCAGTGGTTGCTGGAATACGTGAAATCCGCCCGAACGCTAGAACGCCAACCTCGCGCATAAAACAATTCGCCGGTTACCGCCGTTGGTCGCCCATTGATTTAAGAAATTGGCTCCTGAATTAAATGCGCCATTTGGAATGCCGAAATTGCGAGAGTTGAAGGAATTGAACATATCCGCTCGTAACTGGATCCGAACATTTTCTGATAAGCGTGTGTTTTTGATGATCCCAAAATCGACCAGGTTAAGGCCGTCCGACCGCAGAATATTTCGGCCTGCATTTCCTACCCGCTGCCCCGGGGAAAGCCCTCGAAAAAGGTTCGCGCCACCAGCGGCCAAAATTTCGCTGATCGTCATGGTCGATAGATCCAAATTTGTATTCAGATTCGGACGAATCGGATTCCCGGACGCGGTAGGATCCGAACCAAGCGTAACGGTAAAGGGTGCTCCGCTTTGAAAAGTGAAGAATGAATTAAGCTGCCACCCGCCAAAAAACTTGCCCGTTGATCCGGTCTGGTGCTGATAGAACGGAAGCTCATACACAAAGTTCCCCGTCAACCGGTGCGGGCGGTCATACCCCGAACGGGCGCGGTCAGCGCGACGATCGAAAGAATCTTGCGAGCGGGCAAATTCCGACGTAGAAGCAGCAATGACATCGGTCACATCGTCTATGAGCGTGCTCCATGTGTAATGCAGGCCGGCACTGAAACTACGACTCAAGCGCTTTGTCAAACTTGCCTGAAGAGCGTTGTAGGCAGAGCTGGCAGAATTTGAATACAAGGCGATTATTCCCAGGTTGGGATTCACGCGAGTGCATGTCGGGAGCGGAAGGCAAGGATTTCCGTCGATATTTTGCAATAAGCCGGTTCCGCGAGTCCGTATGTATCCGATTTTCATTACGAGGTCTCTCGCTAGCTGGCGTTGGACCTCAAAAGAAATTTGATCTGTAGCCGGAGAGCGAATGTCTGCCGAAACGACCGTTCTGGTGAAAAGATTCGCCTGAGACAATTCCGGCACTTCCGTATCTCGGATAGCCACGTAGGCCCCATTTGTCGAGAGACTTGGAGTAGCAACGAAGGGAAACGAGATACCCATATTCACGTAGAGATTCATAAAGATCGGGTCATAGGTTCGCGAATAACCGCCACTGACCACGAGCTTGTCTCCTCCCGTAAAAAAGCCGCTGATCCCTTTTTTGCCCGTGCGCGGATTCCAATTGAAGCCAATCCGCGGCATCAGATTATTCGCATCGGTTTCCGGAGTGGGGCCCAGCCTGAATACCGGGTTGTTGCCGTTAGCAGCCAGGATCCGGCCATTTAGTTCTCTCAAGTAACTGAACGGGTCACCCGGATACTCGTAGCGAACTCCAAGAGTCAAGGTCAAGTTATCCCGGATCCTCCATTCATCCTGAGCAAAGGCATAGAACTCATACCAGCGATAAAAACCTTCGCTCTCGCCGCCCGCCAGCAGGAAGTTCTTGGTAGCCGATTGCGCGATATCGTTGACGAAGTTCGAGATGTTGACATAATTCAAATTTCCTCTCGTATTCAAAATCCCAAGAAGCCTGGCATCAGTCCGGCGCAATTCAACGCCCAACTTCACGCTGTGCCTGCCGGTGACATATGAAAAGGCATCAGTAATTTGATAGGTGTCATGCTCTCGAAAGCCGGGCAAATTGGACGGAAATCCTAGTCCCACCCTGGTCCCTTGCGCGTTCGCTCCCACTATCCCCAAGCCCACGATCGTCATAGCAGGAATCGTCTTTGATAACGGAAACTCAGCATCGCCTCGCGAACTGAATTGTACCCATGCGAGTCGGGCGTCATTCGAAGATCTACTCGTGAGAACGGTGTTTAGGACTGTCGCAAGAGCCGATGATCTCGTTTCGTTAACCGTTGTCAGCCCGGGCGGTGTCACCTGACCGCCTCCGGACGAGTCTTGCGAATCAAATCGGTAGCGGACGTAAAACAGATTCTTTTCGTTAAACCTGTGATCAAGTCTCAACGAGCCCTGGTGGTCGTCAAATACAAACAGCGACGAGCCTGTGAAATCGCCGAGCTCCACGCGATGGGGCGGCTGCCCAGGTGGCTGCCCCAGAATCGTAAATGTCGCGAACGTGCCGTTTGGTATACCTGCGGGCACAGATCTCAGAAGCGCCTGAACTTGAGGACGATCGCCGACGACTGATTGCAATACGGCTCGCCCGGCAGCGGTCGGCGCTCCACCTAAGGTGGGACCAGACACAAGAGCCCGATCCGACCATCGCTGATAATCACCAAAAATAAAAGTTTTATCGGTACCTTTCCAAACATGCCGGTCGCCCCCATCACCAAACACCGGAAGTGTCAACGGGCCGCCGAAAGTAAAGCCGATCTGATTCTCATTGCGTCGTGGAGCCCGCTTTCTGGCGTCGCTAGCGGCGTAATTATTGCAAAAACCGGTTGGTGCACCCGTTGCAACCTTGTCGAGGTTATTGCACGCATTCAAATACTCGTTGTTGTGATACCAGAACAATGAGCCGTGGTAATTATTTGTGCCGGATTTACCCACGACATTTACGATCGACGCCGCGTTGTGACCGTATTCAGCCTTAAATTGATTTGTGATGATACTGACTTCCCGGATCGCATCCGGATTGTTTAGAGCGACCTCGGCGCCTGTGAACGTTGGGTCGTTCATGTCCTGGCCGTCGAGCATGAAGTTGTTCGAACGAGTCCGTCCGCCATTTGCTGAAAAACTCAGACCTGTCACGGAATTCACTTGGCCGGTTGCCAGCTGGATGACGCCGGGTGTGGACAGTAGTACGTTATAAACACTACGGTTCGGGGAGATCGGCAGTTCAGAGAGGCGACGGCTGTCGAAGCGCGTGCTTACCTCGGCAGTGCTGGAATTCAGCATCGACGCGTTTTCGTTGACGGTAACGGAGTCCACGATCTCGCCCGGCTGCAGAACTGCATCGATGATGGCGATCTGACCGACGTCGAGCGTGATGCCGCCCCGTTCAAGCTTCCTGAAGCTTGCCGCTTCGATCGTTATTTCATATCGTCCGGATGGAATGTCTGTGAGGCGGTAAAGGCCAGATGAATTCGTTACCGCCGAACGCACGAATCCCGTCTCGGTGTTCTTTCCAAAAACTGTAGCGCCCAGTACAACCGCATTGTTCTGATCAGTTACGGTGCCCGAAATGCTGCCCGTTGAAGATTGGGAGAAAGCCGGCCCAACACAGCCTAACACGATCGAAAGAAAGACTGTCCGCAAAACTTGAGATGTTTTCATGATAGGTCCCTCCCGACCGGAATCGAGCTGTCAGATCAGATCCAGTTCGTACACATGGGTTGAATATCAAACTGTTGCGTTATTTAGCGCCAACCAAACCGACACGGCGCAGGATGTCCTGAAAGCGCGGATCCCCGCGAAGATTTTTCCATCTCTCTTCTTTCAAAAGAGCCATTTTCGGGTCGCGATGTTGATAACCTTTTTCCAGCCAGGCCAGGGCCTGGTCCGTCTCACCGAGTGCGTTGTAAACGAGCGCGATGTGATAGGGCGGAACCCAACGCGACTCCGAAAGCCGCAGCATTTCGTTAAGGATCGCACGCGATTCATTGAGCTGGCCTGTCTCTACAAAGGTGTAGGCGAGCCCGACGTCTGACCAGGTTTGGTGGGGTGAGAGTGATTTCGCCAGCCTCGATTCGGCGATAGATTCGGGATACATTTTTTTTCCTTTATAAATTTCGGCCGCGATCCAATGGGCAAAGAAAAAATTCGGATCGAGGTCGATCGCGATCCCTACTCTTTCCATTGCCGCATCTGGCTGCCCGGCGGCAAGAAACCATGCCTCAAAGGTGTTGATAAATGGAGAGAACGGTTCGATCTCCCTGGCACGTTTTATTTCGGCGAGTGCTTCCTCGGGTCGCCCCATCTTGGAAAGGAAATCAGCATAGCCGAAGTGAGCAATCGAACTGTTCGGATCGAGTTCCAGGGCTCGTTTAAAATGTTCCTCTGCTTCTTTCCAGTTCCAGTCGTACCAAAAAAGGACGGAGCCTAATGAGCTGTGGGCTTCGGCGAGCGCATCGTCAATTTCGACGGCCCGTTGCGCCGCTGCTTTCGCTTTCGGCAGAACCTCACCCGGATTCATGTCGCCGGCCAAAGCAAGCGCAGTGTACGCCCTGGAGATCTCAGTGTAAGCGAGGGCATAGGACGGATCGGTATCTATTGCCTGCTGTAAATACGCAATGCCCTTTTTGATCTCCGGCGGGGTTAGTTTGCGATGATGGAAACGTCCATTTAGAAAAAGCTGATATGCCTCGACGTTTTCCGTGTAGTTCTTCCCCAATTTCTGCTTGTCCGCCCCCGAAGGTTTTAAGCTAAGTTCACGAACAAGGTCGCGTGCGACTTCTCCCTGGAGGGCGATGAGGTTCGACAATTTTTTGTTGTAGGTCTGTCCCCATAAACTGTTTTCCGTCTGAGCGTCAACCAACTCGACATGCAGGACAAGATCCTCGCCGCGTTGAACGACCCGCCCGTACAAGACTGCACGAGCATTTAACTCCTTTCCGATGGTTTGTGTGTCGGTACTACCTTTGTAACGGAAGACAGAGGAACTGGCTTTCACCTGCAAGTCGGGCAATTTCGACAAACTCGCGATGAGCGTCTCGGTCATGCCGTCGGAAAGATACTCGAGTTCGGCATTGCCGCTTTCGTTGACAAAAGGCATCACGGCGATCGAATCGATCGAACGACTGTTGATCGAACGACTGTTGAAGAAATACCTATAGCCGAGCGCCAGAGCGGCCACAAGAGCTATTACCCCAATCGCAGCAAATGACAAGCGTCGCAAGGACCAGTCCCGCCGCGATTCGGGTAGATCAGTAACTGCCGGATTAGTTTGACGCCTAACGGATGGGAATCCCCTTCGCTTGAGTGTTTCGAGATAAGGAGTGCCGCTTTTCTGGTTTCCCAGCGGTGTGACTGGCCACATTTGCTGTGGTCCTTCTTTTCTGCTGGGCACTGCTTTGAGCCATTCGTGCAACCGCGAATCGCGCTGCAATGTTTGCTTAAGGTTTTTTAGCTCGCGGGCGAGTTGGCCTGCTGTTTGATACCGCTCTTTTTGATTCTTGCGCAGCGCCTTTGTAACGAATCGATCCAACTCTTCCGGAACCTTCGCCTGGTCTTTGAGCGGCGGAAGTTTATCTTCCATTAACGAAACCATCACGTGGCTGGGCGTCTCGCCTGAGAACGGCACGTGCCCCGCCAACAGCTCGTACATCACGATTCCCAAAGACCAAATGTCCGTGGCTGTGCCGACATTCCTTGCGCGCGCCTGTTCCGGCGACATGTAGTGGACCGTGCCCATCACCAGGCCGGGGTTGGATTGGAGCAGCGTGGGCGTCTCGAGATCGCCGTCAGTGGTCTGCTGTTCGGTCAGTTTCGCCAGACCAAAGTCGAGAATCTTCACGTATCCGTCCTCTCGGATCATGATGTTCTCAGGCTTGATGTCCCGGTGAACGATGCCGGCTACGTGCGCTCCACTGAGCGCGTCGGCAACCTGCATGCTCACGTTCAGCGTTTCATTGAGAGTAAACGGATTCTCATTAATCAGTTGACGGAGCGTCTTCCCATCTACGAACTCAGTCGCAATGAAGTGCGGCGTGTTTGACTGTCCAATCTCGTAAATAGTGACGATGTTCGGATGATTCAGCGCTGACGCGGCGCGCGCCTCGCGTTCGAACCTACGCACGCGGTCAGGGTTTACCGTGAAATGCGGCGGCAGAATTTTCAGTGCAACCTTTCGGTTCAGCCGCGTGTCTTCGGCCAGATAGACTTCGCCCATGCCGCCTGAACCGAGAGCTGCTTGAATTTTGTAATGAGCCAGCATCTCGCCCGGTTCGAAGTGATGGTCGGCCAGCACGTCACGTGCGGCTACATACGCGGGCGAGTCAATGAAGTGGTCTTCTGTTTCGTGGGCAGAGATAAGCCACGCGACTTCCCGCCGCAACGACTGGTCTCCCCCGCAAGCCTGGTCGAGAAAGACCATGCGGTCTTGAGGTTCCTTTTCGAGCGTAGCGTAAAACAGGTCCTGAACCTGTTGCCATTGTTCAGCCGTGGCCATGGATCTGTCCCTATACCTTAATGCGCGAATTTCGTCGGGAACCTCTCACGGAAATGTGCGCTGAAAGTCTTAGGACGCACTCATCTCCTTGCGCAGCCAAGCCCGGGCGAAAGTCCATTCGCGCATCACCGTGCCAGGCGAAACCGTAAGCGCCTCGGCCGCTTCGTCAATGCTCATGCCGCCAAAGAAGCGCAGCTCCACAATTCGGCATTTACGCGGATCTTCATGCTCCAAAGCTCTAAGGGCGTCATCTAGCCCGCATTATTCATGAAGAGGCAAGAGGTGAGCAAGAGATGGGCGTTTGGGTTGGCTGGTGGGGAGGCGGTTGCAGTGGGGCACGGTTTGCCAAGGCTGAGCGGTCTGATTTGGTTTTGGGATGGTGTTGAGCAGTG
>JBGQGG010000080.1:0-3581 GCA_041497335.1 Pyrinomonadaceae bacterium
AACCTGCACAGGGTTGGAGCGCACGCGATGGTGATCGCCGTCTTCTGGCACATGTTTCATGTTTTTTATCGCGGCGGGTACAGGCCTCCTCATGAATTCAACTGGGTCGTGGGCGTAGTGCTAATGCTGCTCACGCTGTTTTTGAGCTACACGGGCTACCTGTTGCCCTGGGACCAACTGGCCTTTTGGGCAATCACTGTCGGAACCAACATAATCTCAGCCGAGCCGGTCCTTGGCCACGATGTGCGCTTCCTGCTGCTTGGCGGGAACCTGGTGGGCGAGAACGCATTGCTGAGGTTCTATGTGCTGCACTGCGTGATCCTGCCGCTAGTGGCGGGAATGTTTATTGCCGTCCATTTCTGGCGAATTCAAAAAGATGGCGGGCTGACACTTCGAGAGAATCACGAGCGAGAAGACAATGAGCGACAAGATTAACTACGAGGCGGGGCTTGGCTCGAACGCGCTCAAAGACCCCCAGCGCGTTGTGTTCATTACTCCAAAAACTTCCGCCAAAGTCAAAGGGGATGCCGGAAAGAAGGTGATGTCGTATCCCAATCTCCTCCTGCGCGAAGCCATCGCCCTCGAGGTTATGGTGATTGCGCTGGTGATTCTCTCGCTCTTTTGGGATGCGCCGCTCGAACAACTCGCAAACCCGCTGGTGACCCCGAATCCCGCCAAGGCTCCGTGGTACTTCTTAGGGTTGCAGGAGCTGCTTCATTACTTTCCGCCGATTGTGGCCGGCATACTCATTCCGGCTTTGGTGATTCTGGCTTTGGTGGTCATTCCGTATTTCAACGTGAACATCAAGGGCGAACCTTTCTGGGCCGCAAACCGCACGCGACGCTTTTGGATCTTCGTTGCGATACTCGCTGCACTGCTCGTCTTCTTAGGAGTTTTCGAGGCGTGGACTGTGATTGCGCCGACGGTTGCCGTTGCGCTCCTGGTTTTTATCTCCTACTTTGCCCCTGCCGGTGGGCCACGGCCTGCAGAGTTCTTGCGAACGCGGCCTGTCAGGTGGTGGGTGATGACGTGGTTCATCGCCGTCGCGGTCACCTTGACGGTGGTAGGAACTTTTTTCCGGGGTCCAGGCTGGTCCTGGGTCTGGCCGTGGAGATGACATGACTGCTGAGGAGATGGGAAGAGTTTCAAGGCGGCTGCGCGTCAGCTTTGCGATTGCGAGCGTCGCGTTTGTGGCGGTCCTTGCAGTTTCGCCCGTGAAAGATTACTTCGAGGAGTGGAAGCGTCACGAGAAGGATTACGTTCGCTTCGCGCAGACCCGTCCTGACACCAAGCATCTGCTGGCGGACTTTCATTCCGGCATCGATCAAATATGGCTTCCCGGCATGAAAGTCGTTGACCGCTGCACCACTTGCCATCAGGGAATCACTCAAGCGAGCCTCGGCGATTCTTCGGTGCCGCAGCCTTTCCGCGCGCATCCATTTATCCCGCACGCGGTCAAAGAATGGGGATGCGTTGTATGTCATCGCGGCCAGGGGCCTGCAACAGAAGTGGCGGAGGCGCACGAAACGACCCTCGCGTGGGAGCAGCCCATCTTGCCCACAAAATACATTCAAGCTTCATGCGGGTCGTGCCATCGCGGAGACATTCCACAGACGCCACAGTTGAACCGGGGTCGCCAGCTTCTGTCTGATTTGAACTGCGCTGGATGCCACCGGATGCAGGAAATCGAGCGGCCCGCGATGCTTGGACCGGACCTCAGCAACGTAGGCAACAAAGTGACCCGCGAATGGATTTACAAATGGCTCAAAGAACCGCACATAGTTGTCGATGCCTCGGGCAACACGGTTGTGGATGGCTACCAGACCGGAGAAGAGCCGAGAATGCCCCAGTTTCGTTTGACCGATCAGGAGATCACCGCCCTCTCTGCTTATCTGAGTTCACTCAAGAGCCATCCCTTTGAGCCTTACAAGTTCGATCCGCGCGTTGTGGCCGCTCTAGAAAAGAGGCCGGACCTGGCAGAGTTGGGCCAAGAACGTTTCCGCCAGATGTTCTGCACGACATGCCACTCGCTTGCGGTCACGCGTGGCGATGAGACCAAATTGATAGGTGGGGACATCGGGCCGGAACTCACCAAGGTTGCAAGCAAGGTCAATCCCGATTGGCTGATCGCCTGGCTGCGTGACCCACAGTCGTACCTCTCCCACGCGCTGATGCCGCGTTACCAGTGGTCGGACGAAGACCTCTACAAAGTGACTCAGTACATCAACGAGAAGCTCACCGACCCGGATCTTCTGAGCAATGTCCCCCAGCTTGAAGCGCCGGCTCCGGAAGATATTCAACTCGGCCAGCGACTGTTCCTGGAGAAAGGTTGCGCGAGTTGTCACGCTATTGAAGGCGTAAGTTCGCAAAAGGATTTTGGCCCCGACCTTTCGAGCCTGGGAGGTAAGAATGTTTCGCAACTTGAATTCGGCAGCGCGAAGATTCCCCGAAACATACTCGCATACATTCAAGCCAAGATCACCGATCCGCTTTCAGTGAATACGGCTGCGCGCATGCCGCAATATCGCCTGACTCCTGCCGACCTGGACGCAATCACCACGGCCTTGCTGAGCATGACAGGCAACCCGTCCAGCAGCGGGCTCGAGCGGCTCATCGTTCCCCGGCCACGAGCAGAGTTTCGTCCCGCCGGTGCATTCGGTGAAGTCTACGAGCGTTACAAGTGCTACGTATGCCATCGTTTCAACGGGTATGGCGGCACTCTCGCGCCCGACCTTTCTTTTGAAGGAAGCAGGGCGCAGCGCAAGTGGACGATAGATTTCATGAAGAGCCCTCAGACGTTGCGCCCGACGCTGATCTTTCGCATGCCGCAGTTCAACATGACCGATCAGGAAGCGGCGACAATTGCCGACTACCTTGGAATGGCCTCCCAGAGCCAGTTTGTGAACGTGGCCGGCGGAAACCTCAAGCAGTTCGCGCCTGAGATGGCTGCGATGGGCAAGCAACTCTACGAGGTGAAATATCAATGCCAGAATTGCCATACCATCGGGTCTTCGGGCGGATACGTAGGACCGAACCTGAGCAACGCGGGGAACTGGCTGAACGCCGCTTGGATAGAACAGTGGCTGAAGAATCCTCAGGCTCTCGTTCCCGGCGCGATTGAACCACGCCGCACATTCACCAATGAAGAGATCCAGGCTTTAACTGCTTATATAGTGACGCTCAAGCAAAGCGGCCAACCCAAGGCTGCTGCAAGGGTCGCAACCGCGGCAGGAGGGGCGCAATGAACTGGCGAGCCTTGATCCTGGTCTTTGCTATTTCGGCGATGGCGACTCTACAGGCCTGCCGTGAAAAGGCCGCCATAGCGACAACCAATCCGCTGCTAAAAGCATACGACGTGGAGCAGGACGCGAATGATCCGCAACGCGTGATCCCGCTCAATTACCAGCAGACGCAGGGCAAACGTGTGTTTTATAACACGTGCGTCTGGTGCCACGCTGAAGCGACCCCGGCCGGGCCTTCGAACAGGTCGAACGTTACGCCAACTCCGCCACTGTTCAACGACGGAGAGACTCTGAATCCTTTGACCGATGAGTTTCTGCAAAACACCATCACCCTCGGCG